>NZ_JASKLT010000006.1:92293-291291 GCF_030124405.1 Sinorhizobium sp. 7-81
AGGCGGTGCCGGCCAACTTCGGCATGGACAGCTGCTGTTCCGGCGATGCACGCGACGGCTATCCTATGACCGCTCCGGCGGACGCCTTTGCCGACGGTGCGAGCGGAGAGGGCGTCCTCAATCTCGTCGGCAATGTCTGGGAATGGACCAGCGATGTCTATGCACCCTATGAAGGCGGGACGGACGCGGTGAACGTCGGACCGTATCGCGTGCTTCGCGGCGGCGCCTGGAATAGCGATCCAGCTCATCTTACCACGACCTATCGCCTCGCCTATGATCCGGAATTCCGTTTTGCAGCCAATGGCGGCTTCCGATGCGTTCGCTCCAAGCCCTGATCATCGCCACCGGTCTTCTGATCCTCGCAGCCGGCGCCGCTGCCGAACCGACAGCCGCGCCCGGCTACAGACTGGAGACAGTCAGCAAGCCGGGTGCCGCTTTCTCCGGCCTGTCCCGCAACCGTGAGGCGCTGCTTGTCACCGATCTCGCCAGCGGCCGGCTTTACCGGCGTGAGCCGGATGGTGTCCTTGTCTCCTTCGGTCCGGCCTTTCCGCACGGCCTCGATGTGATCGGCGACCCGACCGGCCCCTACCGCGTCACGCGCGTCGGCGATACTTTTGTCGTGGCTCAAGGGTGGACGCCGGTCGATGCCGGCGAAGGTCCGCTTGACCATGCCCTCGTGGCGATCGGCGAGGACGGCAACCCACGCGTGATCAGCAGCGATTTCTGGAATCCGTTCGACTTCGCAGTTACGAATGGAACCTACTACGTCATCGACTCCGCACGAAATAGCGTCGAACGCGTGCAGGCGGACGGTCGAAAGCAAACGGTCATGACCTTTCGCCGCGTGAAGCAGGAAACGACGGCCTTGCGGCAGCTTTCTCCGACGGAGTTTACCGAAGAGAACGGTTACGAAGTCGATGCGGTGCCGACCGGCATCGCTCTTCGCGACCGGCGCATCCATGTGGCGCTATTCGGCGGATTTCCTTTCCTCGACGGCGCGGGAAAGATCGTTTCGACCCCGGAGACGGGTGAAACAACGGTGCCGCGGGTCGATGTCGAAGGCCTGAACGCGCCGGTGGCAATCGCCTTCGATGCGGATGGCGGGATGCTTGTCCTCGAGCATGGTCGTTACGACCAGAAGGAGGGTTTTCTGAAGGGGAGCGGTCGATTGCTCAAACTCGATAAGACGACGGGCGCCAGGCAGACCATTCTCGATGGGCTGACACGGCCCGTCTCCGTCCTCGTCTGGGACGAGCGGCGGCTCGTCGTTTCCGAGCTTGCCGGTAATCTCCACTTCCTGACGCGGGAACCGACGCCATGACGCTGACGAGCACTCAGGCATTCCTTGCCTGGTCGGCCGTAAGCGCCTGGTCGCGCGTTCCCGAAACGATGATCTCCAGCACCTCGTGCTCGTCCGTGTTCCCGATGTATCGGTCGCCGACATACTCGCCGCGCTTGAGCACCATGACGCGATCACCGACAGCGAAAATGTCGACAAGGCGGTGGGAGATGATGATCTGGGCGACGCCTTGCCGCTTCAGTTCCAGCATGGTCTCGAGCAGCCGTTCGGTCGCCATCACCGATAGATTGGCTGTCGGCTCGTCGAGGATCACCACGCGCGGCTCGAACGAGATTGCTCGCGCGATCGCCACCGATTGCTGACGGCCGCCTGACAGGCTCTCGACCTTCTGATAGACCGAATTCACATCCACCTTGAGCCGCTTCAACACGCCGTCGGCTTCCGCATACATGCGCCGCCGGTCGACAAAAAACCCCCGGCGCGGCCAGCGGCCGAGAAAGATGTTCTGGCCGACGTCCATGTTTCCGCAAAGGGCGAAGTCCTGGTAGATCATCTCGATGCCCGCCGCGCGGCTTTCGTGCGGGCTCTTGAAGTGGACCGGCTTTCCAGCGACCAAGATCTCGCCGGCGTCGCGCTGGTAGGCGCCGGTGAGAATCTTCATCAGCGTGGATTTGCCGGCCGAGTTGTCGCCGACGAGGCCGAGGATCTCGCCCGGGTAGAGCACGAGGTCGACGCTGCGGAGCGCCTGCACCGCTCCGAAGGCCTTTTCGATACCGCGCATCTCGATAATCGGAGCACTTCTGGGGCTATCGGGCATGGCTGGTCTCCGGGGCTCGCTGGCGCGCAAGACGCTCGCGCAGGCGGCCGAACAGGTTGGCCTGGCGAACCCAGATATCGACAAGCACTGCGACGATCAGAATGCCGCCGATGAAGACGTTGATCCAATGCTGCGGCATGCTGAAGCCTTGGACGTTGAGCTGCAGCAGCGCCCGCACGAGTGTGATCACGGCCGCGCCGGCGAGCGCACCGATCATCGTGCCGTAGCCGCCGAAGATCGAACCGCCGCCGATGATGACTGCAGCGATCGCATCGAGTTCACGGAACTGGCCGGCCACCGGGTTGAAGCTGCGGAAATAGGCGACGTTGATGATCCCGGCCATGGTCGCGCAGAGGGCGGCCAACAGCAGCGAAAGAAACCGCACGCGATTGGTGTTGATCCCGGCATAGGCGGCGGCCCGGATGTTCCCGCCCGTGGCGTAGACCTGCTGACCGAACGGCGTGTAGGCAAGGACGACGCCGGCGACGAGCGCCACGAGGAGCATCCAGATCGTCTGCACGCTTACGACCAGGGCGACAGTGCGCAGAAGCCCGTCCGGCAGCACGATCTGCATGTGCAGGAGGATGTCATTCACCTTGCGGCCGATGAGGTTGTAGCCCTCGGGCCAACCGGTCAACTGCTGACCGGCGACGAACCAGGCGGCGAGGCCGCGGGCGATGTAGAACATGCCGAGCGTGGCGATGAAGGCCGGCAGCTTGAAGCCGACGGTCACGACGGCATTGACGAGGCCGGCGGCCATCCCCGCCAGCAGGCCCATCGTCACGGCGGTGACCGGGTCGGCGCCCAGCACCTTCAGGAAATAGGCCGCGGTACTGCCGGCAAGGGCGAGCACGGCGCCGACGGAGAGATCGATATCGCCGGCGGCGATGACATAGGTGAGCCCGACGGTGATCAGCGCCAGCTCGGTGTAGTTGAGCATGATCGCGAAGGTGTTGGAGAGATTCCACCAATAGTCGGGCCTGAGCGCAAGGCCCGTCAGCCACAGGACGGCAGTCAGGATGATCGCGAGTGCATCCCGGCGGCCCAGAAACCGACCGAGCATGGTGGTTGACGGCGCCATGTCCGTCGCCATGACCCCCTTTGTCTGCACGCCCTCGAGCGCCACACCCTCCATCTCGTAGGCCGGCGGCGGTGGCTGGCCGCGCAGCCACGCCCAGAACCGCGCCGCAAGCTGGCGGCGAATGAGGTGCGGCTCGATGAGCACCGCAATGACGAGGAGCAGCCCGAGAAACACCAGCACGGCACCTGAAGGCAGGGTGTATCGGGCGTTGACGGCAATGGTCTCGCCGCCGATCACGACGGTACGCGTGATCGGCCAGCCTTCACGCAACACCTTGTCGATCAGGACGACGACAGCGGTGCCGAGGCAGGAGCCGATGACACGGCCGCGGCCACCAAGGATCGACGCCCCGCCGATGATGACAGATGCGATGACGGTAAGTTCCCAGGTGACGCCGTAAAGGGGCGTCACACCCTTGTCCTGAGCCGCGGACAGGAGTGCCGCAAGGGTCGCCGAGAGCGATGAGATCAGATAGGCCCGGATGCGCACCCAGTTCGTCGGTATACCGGCATAAATCGCCGCCTGCTCGTTGCCTCCGGTGGCGAAGGTCTCGTAGCCCCAGCGGGTTTTGGCGAGCACCAAGGCGCCGACCGTGGCAACGATGGCGAAGATGACGATCTGGTTGTTGAAGCCGAAGACGTTGCTCCCGCCTAGGTGGAAGAAGAGCGGGTAATCCCTTGCTTTGCCGGAATAATAGATCGCCTGGCCGTGCGTCAGCGCCAGCACGAAACCGCGCCCGATGAAGAGGATCGTCAACGTCGCGATGAACGCCGGCACCTTCAGAACGGTGACGAGCATGCCGTTGACGAGCCCGATCAGCGTACCCAGTAGTATGCAGACGATCACTGACGTCGCGATGTCGAGATTGAGAAAGCTCGGCGCGAACAGCCGGGCGAAGATCACGGCGATCAGGCCGTAGGTAGAACCGACCGAAAGATCGAGGTCCTTGTTGGCGATGACGAAAGTCATGCCGACGGCGATGATCCCGACGCGGGAGGTGTCGCGCAAAAGCGCGTGAAGAGCACCCGTCGATCCGAAGAAGGCCGGATTGACGAGCGCCCCGCCGAGAAAGAGCAGGGCGAGGAAGATCAGAAGGCCGGCTTCCCAGCCGCCGACAAGCTGCGGTGGTGCACGGCCGAGCGATGCCGTCGTGGTGAGCGCCATGGAGTTCCTGCGATTCTTGCTGTCATCACGATGCGGGAGAGCTTGCGCCCTCCTGCATCTGCTCAGATGCACACGCCGGCATCAGTTCTCGAAACGCTTGCCGACCTTGGCGACCGTTTCCTTGGTCACGAGTTGGGCACGCGTATCGAGATTGGCGGCCGAAATGCCACGGTCGATCTGCAGGTAAAGCTGCATCACCGGCCAGAAGCCCTGCAAGAACGGCTGCTGCCCGAGCGAGCCGGTGAGGTTGCCGGCAGCGATGCCTTCCTGCTGGGCCGGGCCAAGGTCGAAGCCATAGGCGCAGAACTTGTTCGTCCACCCCATCTGTTCGACGGCCTTGACCAGCGGCGGCGTGAAGACGTTGTTGGCGGTAAAGGCGCCGACGACGTCGCCGCGCGACTCGAACAGCGACACGAGCGCATTGACCGGGTCGTTCGGGTTCGTGTCGATGCCGACGTTTTCCGGGCCGGCGTCGACCTTGAAGGCGTCGAGCTTGCCGGCATCCTTCAGCGTCTTGACGATCGCGTTGAAGGCGGCGGTAACGCGGTTGTTCACTTCGATGTTGCCCATTGCGGTCGACGACGGCAGCAGGATCGAGCCCGAAGTGGCGCCGCTTTCGAGCACGCATTTGGCCAGCGCCTCACCGCCGATCGCTGCAGCCGAAGCGTCCTGGCCTGTATGGCTGATGCTGCTTCGGTTGAGGATCGTGCCGTCGAAGGAGTTGGTCGTAGCGACCGGAATGCCGGCGGCCTCGGCGGCCTTGACGATATCGTTGTATGCGCCGGCCTGCGGTGTCGTCATGATGATCCCATCGATCGTCGGGTCCTGTACGATCTGGTTCAGGATCTCGATCTCGCGGGCGGGATCATCCACCGGCGATTCCGAACCGAGCAGCAGGATGGTCGCGCCGATCATGTTGCCGGCGACCTTGGCTCCGACATAGACCGGATCGAAGAAGCCGTTGCCGGCCGTGTGGGTCACGATGGCGAAGGTGAGATGGCCATCGGCCGAATGGAAGTTCTTCGTTTCCGGAGCTTCCTTGGCGGCTTCATCGAAGCTGTAGCCGCCGACTGCCTTTTCGACACTGCCGGACTGGGCAAAGGTGTTCTGGGCGCAAAGGGATAGCGCCGCGACCGATGCCGCACACAATAAAACTCGCCTCATGTTGGTCCTCCCTTGCAATCACGGGAGAAAGCCGTTCGGGCGCGTGACTGAGAGGGTCCGAAAGCTTCCTCCCATCTGCCAAGATGCTAATATTCTGCGCATTCCGGTCGAAGTAAATGGTGAACTCACCAAATTGTCGTATTATTAGGGCGGTAGACCGGTTTCGCGAGATAAACGCCCTGGCGCTGTCGACGCCGGCGGGCGCCCCCCCATCGCCGGCGTCGACTGCCCTCGAACTTCAATGCGCTGAAAGCCCGAAGAGCGCCTCAGCATTGCGGAAGCAGATCTTTTCGAGGTCCGCCTTGGGAAGGTCGAGCGTGTTCAGGATTTTCAGCGTGTCGCGGATATAGCCGGGGCCTTTTTCCGGATCGAACGGCGAGTCGGACGCAAAGAGGATGCGGTCGCTGCCGTAAAATTCCAGGCCGCAGAGCGTCGCTGCGCGCGAACCGAAAACGGCGGTGTCTGCATAGAAATCCTTGAAATAGTCCAGCGGACGCTTCTTCAGCCGCTTGAGCACGAGAGAAAGATCCTCGTCCGAGGTCCGCTTGCCGAGCTGGTCCCAGCCGGGGCCGACACGTCCTTCGAAATAGGGAACCATCGCTCCCATGTGGTGGGCCAGCACCTTGAGGCCGGGAAGCCGGTCCATGAAGCCGGAGAAGACGAGCCGCGCCATGGCGGCGCTGGTCTCGTAGGGCCAGCCGAAGGTCCACCAGATCTCGTATTTCGATTTGTCCTCCGTTGCATAGTCCGGCATGGACGAGTTCCGTGACGGGTGGAGCAGTACCGGCTTGCCATGGCGGGCAGCGGCTTCGAAGATCGGGAAGAAACGCTCCTCGTCGAGCGGCGCGCCGTTGACGTTGGTGTGGATCTGCAGGCCGTTCGCGCCGAGTTCGGTGAAAGCCCGCTCGGCTTCTCTGACGGCCGCTTCGGGAGCGTTCATCGGAAGTGCGGCGACGAAGCCGGCGAACCGGTCCGGGTGTTTCTCGACGAGTTCCGCCAGTCCGTCATTGCCGAGTTTGGCAAACTCCGTCGACAGCTCCGGGCCGCCCATGGCTTCGAGCGGCGGCATGCCGAGCGAGAGGATCTGCGTATAGTCCTTGAACTCGTCCATGACACGGAAGCGGGCTTGGAGGTCATGTATGCAGGGAATGCCTTGCATCCGGCGACCGATATCCTTGCCGGCACCGTCGAGCTGCTGGATCCTTTGCCAGAGCGCTTTCGGGAAAAAGTGATTGAACGCGTCAATATAGTGCATCGTGTTCCTCTTGCTGCGATTTTGCTTGGTGGCGCCGAGGGTCAGCCGCGCTTCAGGCGCCGGACGAGATAGGCGAAAGTGGCTTTGAACATTTCTTCGCGGAACATGTGCCGGCGCTTGGCCTTGACGTCCTCCGGCTTACCGAGCGCCTTGGCGCCGCCCGCCGCCTCTACCCAAAGCTGCATCATGCAGGCGGTTTCGAGCGAAAGCGCCAGGTAGATTGCCGGCTCGATGCTGGCGGCAGCGGTGACGATGCCGTGGTTCTGCAGCAGCATGGCGCCATGACCGCCGAGCGTTGCGGCCACCGCGCGGCCGCGTTCGGCCGTGGTGATCAGCTCGGTTGTTTCGGAAAAGACCGGCAGTCCTTCGGAGAAGATCGATCCGGCGTGGCCGATCGCCTGCAGCGGTTTACCAAGGGCAGAGAAGCTGACCGCGTAGGGCGCATGCGTGTGCACCACGGCGTTGACGTCCGGTCGCGCCTTCAGCACCTCCGAATGGATATAGACCTCGTTGTGGCGGCCGAGATCACCGGCGACCTTCTCGCCGTCGAGACCGACGGTGATGAGGTTGTCGGGCGTGATTTCCTCAAGGCCGATCTTTGAGGCCTTCATGTAGAAACGATCCGGCGCATCCGGCACGCGCACCGAAATATGGCCCCGCGTCCAGTCGCCCTGTCCGGCCTGTTCGAGGATCTTGCCGGCCTCGACCATTCTCTGTTTCACGTCCTCATGCATCGTCTTCTGCTCCGATGGCTCATTGCGCAGGAAAGGATTGCCGCCGGCGAGGAGGGCTCCGCCGCTTCGGTCTTGCAGGTCGCAGGCGCTACACACGGTGCTTGTCCCCCCGCTTGCGGCCTTGCGACACGTCGAGGAAGAGTTCGGAGAGCGGCACCTTGCGATCGATCAGGCCCTGTTCGTGTGCATAGCCGACGACCGTTTCGAGCGTCCTGCGGTTCTGGCCGTCGAGGCCATAGGCCCAGGGGTCGTCGCCGAGGATTTCCTGCTGTTCCTCCCAGGCCTCGCGGTACCAGGCGAGCGGCACGATGCGCGGATTCTCCATGCGCCGCATCGCGATGCGCTTTGCCTCGTTGAAGGCCTGAAAGAGATTGATCGGCACCCAGGGATGGCGCTCGACGATCTCGGGGCGGATGCCGAGAACATGCATGATGGGGAAAATGCCGGTTCGCCTGTAATAGGCGATCTCCTCCCGCTTGTAGTCGGGAAAAAGCCGGCCGACGCGGGGATCGCGCCTGACGATCGGTTCGATGAGGTCGGGATGGAGGAGCGCGTCGATCTCGCCGTCCAGAAGCATCTGCTCAACCGACTTGTCGTTGGGAAGGCGATGAAGCCGGAGCCCTTCCGGCGGCGTGAAATCGACATCCTCGTCCAGCTCCGCATACCAGTCGATCGACTTGTGCGGGACGCCGTACTCGCTTTCGAGAAGCCCGCGCAGCCAGAGCGTCGCGGTGACGAGATAGCTCTTCACGCCGACCTTGCGACCGATCAGATCCGTCGGTTCGCGGATTCCACTTTGGGTGTTGGTGAAGATGAAGCCGTGGCGAAAGCGGCGGTGCAGAAAGACCGGGATCGCCGCGAAGGGCAGCCCCTGTGCCTTCGCGGCGATGTAGGATGATAGCGAGACTTCGGCGACGTCGAACTCGCCGTTTCTCAGAAAGCGCCAGTGACGCGTCGTGGAGTCCATCTCGGTCAGGATCGTGAGTTCGATCCCGTCCGGTCGCACGCCTCCCTCCTTCAGTGCCCGAACGATCTCGTAATCGCCACAGGCCAGCGTCAGCTCAAGCTTTTTCGTCACCCGTTCCTCCCACTTCACGCGAGCTGCCCTGCGGCATCACCTAATGCACCATGCGCCAAACATCGCTGGAATGTCCAGCAGAATCTAAGAGTTTCTCGTAATGTGAGATTCTGTAATTTTCAGTTTGACGGACGAAACAATCTGACAGTACAAGTTTGTCATCCCTATCCGGCGGTGCTCGTTGTGTCGCAGCTGTGATCGATGTCGGTTTGCCGGGGCTGGTTGTGTCGCTAACAAACTTGATGGAATCTTATCATGCGCGAAACGGACATCCTCATTGTCGGAGCCGGACCTGTTGGGCTGACACTTGCGATCGACCTCGGCCAAAGGGGCGTGCGTTGCACATTGATCGAGAAGAAGGCGGCGCCGGAGTTTCTGCCGAAGATGGAGCGCTGCAACGCGCGAACGATGGAGATATTCCGGCGCATGGGGCTTTCCGAGCGGATCAGGGCGGCCGGTCTTGACGCTTCGGTTCCGATGGACGTCTATGTCGTGCTGGCGATGAACGAACCACCACTGGTGCGGCTGCCTTACCCATCCGTCGCCGAGTCGCTTGCGGAGATCGCGCTGAGCACCGATGCCTCGCAACCGCTCGAAGCCTATCAGCTCATCTCGCAATATACCTTGGAACCGCTGCTGAAATCTGTCGCCGAAAGCCTGCCCAGCGTCACCGTGCGCTACGGCTGCGAGTTCCTGTCGCTGGAGCAGGACGAAGGTGGCGTCACGGTACGGACCGCGGATGCGAAGGGTGCGATCGAACACATCCGCGCCAAGTATCTGGTTGGCTGCGACGGCGGCGCGAGCCCCGTACGCAAGCAGCTCGGCATCAAACTGCGCGGCGAGGGGAACCTTCTGCATCTGCGCCAGGCGCTCTATTACAGCGAGACGCTTTATGACCGCATTCCGATCGGGCGCGGCCCCGGGCGCGGGCGGCACTATCATGTCGCCGATGGGCAGGCGACGTTCCTCATCATGCAGGATTCGACCAAACATTGGACACTTCACGCGGTCGTCGAACGTGACGAGGACATGGCCCAGCAGTTCGAAAAGGCCGTCGGCGCGCCGGTCGACTATAGAATGCTCTATGTCGGGCAATGGAAGCAGAACCTGCTTCTGGCGGATCACTACGGCACCGGACGGGTCTTCCTCGCGGGAGACGCGGCGCACCTGGTGATCCCGACCGGGGGCCTTGGCATGAACACCGGCGTCGGTGACGCCACCGATCTCGGTTGGAAACTTGCGGCGATGCTGCAGGGCTGGGGCGGGCCCAACCTCCTGCGCTCCTACGAGATCGAGCGGCGACAGGTCGGCGATCGAAACGTCGGCGCGTCGCGTTATGCGTCGCTCGGCCGACGCAAGTGGCGCTCTGAGTACCGGCCGGACATCCGCGACGCGACGCCGGCGGGCCAGGCGACACGCGACAATCTCGCGCGTGTGGCAGATGTCGAGCAGCGCAAGACCAACGAGATGATCGGCGCCGAGCTCGGTTATCGCTATGTCGGCTCGCCAGTCATCACCGATGAGCCCGGAGGGCCGGAACACCTCTTCCGCGAGTACCATCCGACCACCTGGCCTGGTGCCCGGCTGCCGCATCTCTGGCTCGATAGCGGCGAGCCGGTGCAGGACCGCATCGGCCGAGGCTATACGCTGCTGCGGCTCGGTGGTACCGGCGCCGACGACGGCGCTCTCGGCAAGGCTTTTCGCGCTCGCGACGTGCCGTTCGCGACGGTCGATATCGCCGAACAGAGGGCGCGCGATATCTACGGCTACAATCTGATCCTCGTTCGCCCCGATATGCATGTCGTCTGGCGTGGGAACCAGGCGCCGGAAGATGCGGCCGCAATCGCGGCCATGGTAACAGGCCACTGAACGGCAAATGCCGCGAAGCCTCCGAGGCTTCGCGGCAGGTGTAAACAGCAGTCGATCGCTGTGCTCAATCGCGGTCGAAAGCTTCATGGCCGAGACCGAGGCTCGGGAAGACCAGCGACTTGATCACCACCGGCACGGCGCCAGACGTCTCGAGCATAGCGCCGATGTCGATGAAATCGAACTCGTCGAGTTTGATGCCGTCGATGGAGACGAGTTTCGAGACGCCGGCTTCCTGTTTGCAGTGCATCCCGACAAGGCCACCAATATCGCCTTCACCGACGAGGATCAGCGGATGACCGCTGTGAAGGATCGGAGCTAGCCCTTCGACAATGCCGCGACAGAAACCGTCGAGGCGCCGATAGCTTGCCGAGCCTTCCCATTCGTAGCAGACGGCCACCGCACTCTCGCCGTCTGTGAGATCGAGCCGTGCCAAGGCCTCCCGCACCGCGCGGGCAATGGCGTCCGCGTCGATTTCCTCGCCGAAGACGAGCGCCGGCTTGATGACCGGCACGTTGCGCACGGGCAGCATGTCGAGCGGGTCGACGAAGATCGTGCTGCCGCTCACTTGCACCGTATATTGCGAGGCGCCGACGACGGTTGCCCGAATGCCTTGCTGCGGGCGCTCCAGCTGCGGAGGCCAATTGGCGAGACGTTGTCGAAGTTCGACGGCAAGAAGGGGACCAAGATCGCTGAAATCCTGTTCCGTATCCGCATAGAGGAACTCGGAAACGCCGCCCGAGATCATCACGACGTCGGGTGTCGGGCCGGCCGGCAAAGGCGGCAACCGGTGAAGATCGGCGGTTTCCCGCCGTATCTCGCCGCCCTGCATGGCCTCGAACAGCAAATCGATCATCGAGGCGGCGATGCTTTGGGCATCCTCGGCCGTCAGTATCGCGCCGAGTTCGATCGCGACCCCTGCGCGACGCGCAAAGTAATAGCCTGCTTCTTCGATCCGCGTGATGCGGCGGTTGGCGTCGAAGGCGATCACGCGTGCGCCGATATCGATGGCGCTGATATTACGGATTGCGCCGTCCTCGCAAAGAGCGAGCTTGGAGGTGCCGCCGCCGATATCGACGTTCAGCACCCGTGCGCCTTTGCCGGAGCGTGCGACCGCGCCCGAGCCGAAGGCGGCGAGCGTCGTTTCCAGCCCGTCTCCGGCACTGACGACGACGAACTTTCCGGTCTGGGCGGAAAATATTTCACCGATCGCACGCGCATTGCGGCGGCGGACCGCGACGCCGGTCAGGATGAGCGCGCCAGTGTCGATCGCCTCCGGCTTCAGGCCGGCGGCCTCGTATTGGTCGGCTATAAACGCCCCGAGCGCCTCGGCATCGATCTCGTTGTCATCGGCGTAAGGCGTCAGCAAGACCTCGGACTGGTGCAGCAGCGTGCGCTCGACCACCATGTAGCGCGTGTCGAGGCGTTCGAGCACGATGCGCGAGAAGGCGAGGTGAGATGTCGACGAACCGATGTCGATACCGACGCTGGTCAGCCTGATCTCATCCTCGAGTTCCATGCTGCGGCCGACATTCGAAAAGAATATCCGGCCGCCCTGTTCTTCTTCCTCGAACATCGCTCCGCCAATCAGACGACCGTCGACATCTTTTTGGTCGTATCGGTCGGCTTCTCATACCACTCGGGCTTCATGCGGATCTCCACGCCGTTCCGCTTGAGATGGGCCTCGTATTCGTTGCGGATGAAAGGGTCTTCCATCCAGTAGGGGATGGCGGTGCCGCCTTCGTTGACGTCGATTGCGGTGTAGTCGGTGTGTTTTTCGCCAGGTGCGCCGGGATCGCGGCCGGGATTGTGCGGGCCGAACCAGGCCATCAGGCGGAATGGTTCCTTGGAGACGCTGAAGTGCTGGTGATACCAGCGGGCGCCGCCGGGCGCCGCCGTCACCATGCCGAACGGGCCGTAGTCGAGGCGGCGTACCTTGTCGGCGTGGCCGTCCTTCCAGGGGTTGACGCCGTATTGCTCGGGCCAGGTGTAGGTATAGCCTTCGCCCTTCAGGCAGATCAGGATCGCCGCCGAGGTGTGGGCGTGCGCCTTGGAATAGCGGCCGTTCTCGTGCTGGCCGATCCAGTAATAGAAGGTGTTGTTGGTCATGAAGGGCTCGACGCGGCGGTAGCCGGGCGAACGCCGATTGTCGAGCGGCAGTTCGCAGTTGACGGCGTCCGGCAGGAAGTTCGTGCGCCGCATGGCGAGACCGCGCACCGGATCGGGCTCGATCTCTTCGCGATATTTGTAGAAGTCGTCGGCGCCTGAGAAGCGGTCGCGGAAGACGTAAGGGTTGTTGAAGACGGCGTCGGCGTTCTGGAGTTGGTTGAGCACGTTCGGCGCCGTGGTGCCGCCGAGCAGCAGTGCAGGACTGTTGGTTGCATTGACGATGCGGTGCCATGCATTCATCGGGATGGAGAACATAGAGCCCTCCTGCCACTCGAAGACATGCTTGCGGCCTTCGCCTTCGAGCCAGACCTCGGTGGAGCCGCGCCCCTCGACCACGATGTAGATTTCCTCATACATGTGCTTCTCGGCGTTGAGTGCGCCGGCGGCGGGGACCTCGACGAGGTGGCAGCCCCATTTGGTTTCGGTGCCGTAGAGCTGGATATAGGTGCCGTTGCCGCCGGTCCGCTTCCACGGCTTCAGCGGCAGGTTCTTCACGCTCGAGACGCCGAGATCGCGAAAGACCGGAATGCCTTCCTCTTCCATGAACTGGTCATAGGGCGTCGGCTGTTTCTTGAACTCGCCGAAGCCAGCCTTCTTGGTGCCAGCGGGCTCATGCCAGTGGGTACCGGTGCCGCCGCCAAGTGGGTCCTGATGCATTCCTGTCTCCTCTCGGTTGTCGCAGTCGGGCAGCGCGAGCCGCGCTCGCGGCGGGGGAAGCATATCTGCTCCGGATTGCCCGTTTCAGCCAAACGCTAACAGACGGAGGGAATGACGGTAGTGCGTTTTCGGAAAGGCCTCCTTTCCGATCCGATCGAAGTCTGCTTGGCCACCGGCGAGCGAGCGAGGCCGTGAAGTGCGTCGCTTCTCAGCTGCGCGCTACGGCCTTGGAGATGATGCCGGCACAAAACACGACGCGCTCGGCGACATCCTCGATCATTTTCGAATTGGTGCGGGAATCCCGGAGTGTCAGGCTCAGGCTACCGAGGATCTCCGAACGGCTGTCGAAGACGGGGGCCGCCACGCCGGTCACGCCGGGCGTCACATCGCCTGTCGTGCTCACCCAGCCCCGCTGCCTGTGCTCCCTCAGCGCAGTCTTGACTTCCTTCAGCGTCGTGCCGAGGCCGGCGGCAGCAAACTGTTCCGGTACCAGGCCATAGAACTTGCGCAACTGATGGTCAGGCAGGTAGGCAAGAATCCCGAGCGATGCGGCGCCGTGAAGAAGTGACCGCCTGCGTCCGCGTTCGTAGTTGCTGTGGATCGTGTCCGTGCCGCTTTCCTGATGGACGCAAAGCACGTCGAACCGGTATCGGCGGCAGAGGAGGGCGATGCCGCGGAACTGGCTGGCGAGCTCCTCCATTACCGGGCGCGCCGCCCGGATGAGCACGTCGCCCGTTCGGATCTTGTAATCCAGTTCGACGATCCGCGGCCCGAGCATGTAGCCGACAGAAGGCAACGACGTGAGAAGGCCCGCGTCCGTCAGTGTCTTCAGGTAGCGATAGAGCGTCGAACGGGTATAGCCGAGCCGTTCATGCATCTCGTCGAAGGTGACGGCAACGGCGTCCTCGCCGCTGTCGAAAAGATCGAGAATGCCGAGCATCTTTTCGTGGCTGTTCAAGCGGCGGTCCCCCGCAGGTCAGCAGGAAAGAAGCCGAACA
This sequence comes from Sinorhizobium sp. 7-81, assembly GCF_030124405.1. NCBI lineage: Bacteria > Pseudomonadati > Pseudomonadota > Alphaproteobacteria > Hyphomicrobiales > Rhizobiaceae > Sinorhizobium > Sinorhizobium sp. 7-81. The sequence continues at coordinate 106,577 of NZ_JASKLT010000006.1, forward strand.
GAAGGGAAAGTCGCGAAGGCAGACCGATCACGGATGGCGACATCGATACTCGTACTCGAAGCTCAAGAGCCGGCGGGGCGGCCCGTTGCGCGGCGGACCGGGGTTCACCGGTCCGCCAATGTGGGATTCGCGCACATCTTGTGCCAGCCACACGCTTCCTTCAAGCAGCAAATTCTAAGGCCGGTCGCCCGACCTCATCGTCGTTTCTCAGCGGAGCTTGGTCACGCGTTCCACGCTTCGGGGAAGATGCCGTCCCGGATGGCGCCGCGGGCGTAATAATTCCAGAGCTTGCGGATGTGATGCCCGCGCCTGAAACCATGGGAGAAGGACTCGATTTCGGCTTCCGTCAGCGGCTTCAGCTTGCCGATTGCGGCGGCACGATAGGCGGCCTCGGCGTTCTCAACGAGGTGCAGCGAATCGATGAAGACGCCGCGCACCGTTTCGGCGGTAACGATCTGCCCATGTGCGCGAATTTGCATGGCGTGGTGCGGTCCGAGCGTCTCAACGATACCCCGACCCCTTTCGGCATCGTCCACGTGGGCGGGATCCGGATGGACCGGAATACCGCTCTTCCAGCGGATCGCGTGGTTCTTGAAGGGCAGCAGCGGCACGTCTTCGACAAGCGTGAAGACGTTCGTCACGTCGTGATGGAAGTGTGCGATCGAATTGACGTCCGCCCGTGCACGATAAATCTCACAATGAAGGAATACTTCGGACGGCGGCTTGATGCCGGTCGGGCCAGACACGACCTTGCCGTCGCGGTCGCAGACCAGGAGATCGTCAGGAGATACTTCGGCGCGACTCTTCTCCTGCGGCTGGATCAGAAAGGTGACGCCACCCGGCAGGCGAGCACTGACATGGCCGCTATACTCCAGTATTTTCAAGCTGTTGAGCAGCCGCGTGCTCATCGCCACATCGAGGCGCAAGGACGCTTCGGATGGCGCGTCGGCTGCCTCCGCGGCCGCCGCACCGTCGCTCTTCTTATGGACCTGCATGAGTTCCTCCGTGAGATAGAATAAATCTCACATTATACGACTTCGTTGTTTTCGCAAGCGCGCCGGAGCGTCGGTCATCGGCCGCGCACAAAGCGCGAGCGGCGTCAAACCTCGATCGTTACGTTCTCTCCCTCGATCACCACCTTGTAGGTTTTTACCGGAATCATGCAGGGCGGCGTGACCACTTCGCCAGTGCGGACGTCGAACGCTCCGTTGTGGAAGTCGCACTCGATCGTGTGGCCGTCGAGGTAACCTTCGGAAAGCGATCCCGGACCGTGCGTGCACAGGTCGTCGGTAACGTAAAACACGCCGTTGACGTTGAAGACGGCGAGGGTGAGATCGCCTTCCTCAACCCGTATCGCGCTGTCCCAATCGACGTCGCTCGTGGAACACAGCCTAATTCTGGTGCTTGCCTCGGCCATTCCTGGCTCCTCCTTCGTTGCGTTGCAGGCCCGCTTGACGGGGCGGTCATCAGATTGTACGTTGCTTAAACAGAAACAGCGTTCCGTATAAAGGAACACAGAAAAGATACCTGATCGGTCGAGAACGTCAACCCGGAATTCGGAAAAGCCGCGAGGCGGTCGGAAAAGGGGAGTGGCGGCGCAAATCGGCGGACCGCCCAAGCGGTCCGCAACATGGAGGAAATGAAAATGCTCAGGAAGGAACAGAACGATCTTCTAACGCAGACGGGCCCGGGCACGCCGATGGGCGACATGTTTCGCTGTTATTGGATCCCGGCGTTGCTCGCGGAGGAACTGCCCGACAACGATTGCGCGCCGGTCCGCGTGAAGCTCCTGAGCGAGCGCCTGCTCGCCTTTCGTGACAGCGAAGGCCGCTACGGGCTGATCGACGAATTCTGCGCCCATCGCGGCGTCTCGCTCTGGTTCGGGCGCAACGAGCAAGGCGGTCTGCGCTGCCCCTATCACGGCTGGAAATACGACCACACCGGCCAGTGCACCGAAGTGCCTTCGGAGCCGAAGGAAAGCGGCTATTGCGGCAAGATCAAGCTCAAATCCTACCCGCTGATCAAGATCGGCGACATCCTGTGGACCTACATGGGGCCGGCTGAAAAGCAGCCGCCGCATCCCGAATGGGAGTTCGCGCTCGTTCCCTCGGAACAGACTTTCACATCGAAGCGCTGGCAGGAGTGCAACTGGCTGCAGGCGATGGAGGGCGGCATCGATTCCAGCCACGTATCCTGGCTGCACAGCGGCAATCTCAACAGCGACCCGCTCTTCAAGGGCGCGCGCGGCAACAAGTACAACATGTCGGATGCGAGGCCCTTCTTCGAGGTGACCGACAGTGAGGGTGGTCTCTTCATCGGTGCCCGACGGAATGCCGAAGAAGGCCATTACTATTGGCGCGTCACACCCTGGGTCATGCCGTCCTTCACGATGGTTCCGCCGCGCGGCGACCATCCCGTTCATGGTCACTTCTGGATTCCGATCGACGACGAGAACTGCTGGGCCTGGAGCTTCGACTATCACCCCGTTCGCGCGCTGACGAAAGAGGAACGCCAGGCGATGATCGACGGCAAGGGCATCCATGTCGCCTACGTGCCTGGAACCTACCGGCCGCTCGCCAACAAGGACAATGATTACCTCATGGACCGCGAGGCTCAGCGCAAGGGCATCACCTATTCTGGTGTCGAAGGCATCGCGATGCAGGACGCCTCGCTGCAGGAAAGCATGGGGCCGATCGTCGATCGCAGCAAGGAAAACCTGGTGTCGACCGACAACGGCATCATCATGGCACGACACCGCCTGCTGAAGGCCGCTCGCGCATTGCGTGACAAAGGCGTCGTTCCTCCGGGCGTCGACCCGGTTCATCACCGCGTCCGTTCGGCTGCGATCGTGCTGCCGGTCGATAAATCCTATGTCGATGTCGCCGACGAGGCGTTGACCGTGATCGAGGGCAAGGCGCAGACCAGCGTTTGAGGCGGGGGCCGGGACACGGGATCCCGGCGGCCTCAGTCGTCGGGATCCGTGTATTCGCCAGCAGTTCGTTCCAATGAGGAGAAATGTCATGCAGCTCGGACTGAGCGAAAGTGCGCGCTTCGCCACCGCGGAGGAAGCACGTTTCCGTATCGCATACCCGAATTCGCTGCCACGCAAGTCCCGTGTCATCGCTTTGGATGAACCGAGTGTGGCGATGCTGCGCACGCTTGCCGACATGCCCTGGAGCGGCGCGCATTTCCTGCGTTACGTCAACGCAAAAGGGGCAACTGATTCCCTCCACATGCTGCCGGTCGACGCGGTCTTGGAGGACCTTGAAGGGAAGAGGGTCAGCCTCGCCGACGAGCTCGCCGATGCCGACATCATCGTCATGGTGACGACAGCCGGTACCGCGGCTGAGGCTGCAGAAGTGATCGGCAACGCCTGCTTCGTCCGCAACAAGCTGGCGACCGGACTTGTGCGCAACGCCGAGGGTATCTCCGCGGAGGATCTGGCACGCACGCTGACGACCATGCGTCCCTTTGCGGCGATGCTGGTGGTCTCCAACGGCGACGAATATGTCGGCGAAATGCTGAGTGCGCTCAGGGTTTGAGATCGGCAGGGTGGTGATGTGAGACCATGGCAACTGTGTTATGGACGAGCCGTAACTCTCGCGACGAAACGGACAATCACGCCATGAACGCACCCACCAAACCACCCGCGCGCGGAGGAAAAGGTCCCGCCGGCAAGCGCAACCGCCTCTCGTCAGTAACGACGGCGATCCGTCTCCTGAAGGCTTTCTCGGAGGACGAGGCCGAGATCGGCGTCAGTGCGCTGGCGCAAAGGCTGAAGGTCGCAAAGAGCACGGTCCATCGTTTGGCGGTGACGCTCGTAACCGAAGGGTTGCTCGAGCAGAATCCGCAAACGGAACGCTATCGACTTGGCGTCGGCCTTTTCGCCCTCGGCACGCTTGTCCGCCGGCGCATGGATCTCTCCAACGAGGCGAGACCCTATCTGTTCGACCTGCGCAAGCTGACAGGCGAAACGATCATTCTGGGCATCCCCTCCGACGGCGAGGTGATGCACGTCTATGACCTGGAGAGCCCGCAGGCCCTGGCGATGAAGTCCGATCTCGGCGCGCGCAAGCCCGCCCATTGCAGTGCCGTCGGGCGTGCGATCTTCGCCTTCGCCCCGGAACCGGCGATTGAGCGGATGCTTGCCGGGCCGCTGCAGCGGCGAACGGCGAAGACGATTACCGATCCGGTACGCCTGAGGGAGATGCTGGCCGAGGTTCGGGAGCGCGGTTACGCCATCGAGGACGAGGAAAGCGAACCCGGAATCCGCGGCATTGCCGCTCCGGTGCGCGATTCGACTGGCGCTGTCGTCGGCGCGGTCGGTATCGCAGGCCCATTGCAGCGGCTGTCTCTCGAGGTGCTTGAAGGCTTTTCGCCGGCGCTTCTGGAAGCGGTCGCGGCTATTTCATCCCGCCTCGGTTACACGGCGGCTTTTCGAGAGAGATACGATCTAGGGAGTTGAACATGCCGGCAATTGCACTCAAGGGAAGCGACGTCGAATGGAATTGTGCCGATGGCGACACGATCATGCGCTCGGCGCTGCGCGCAGGCCTCGGCTTTCCCTATGAATGCAATGTCGGTTCCTGCGGCAATTGCCGTTTCGATCTTCTCGAGGGTGAGATCGAGGAACTGCGCCCCGATGCGCCAGGTCTCAGCGACCGCGATCGGGAGCGCGGCCGGCGTCTCGGTTGCCAGGCCCGGCCGCTGACGGACTGCGTCGTAAAGCTCCGGCTGATGCCGCAATATGAAAGTCGCTTCCCGCCGGTTCGGCAGGAGGCGGAATTGACTGAAGTGCGCGACATCACGCACGACATCCGCGAGTTTCGTTTCCGGCTGGATAAGCCGGCCCGCTTTCTCCCCGGCCAATATGCCCTACTGGATCTTCCGGGGGTCGAGGGCAGCCGTGCCTATTCCATGGCCAATACGGAGAACGAGGCGGGCGAGTGGCACTTCCAGATCCGCCGCGTTCCGAACGGCGCGGCGACGGGCAAGCTGTTCGACGGTCTCGCCATCGGCGAGCGCATCGGCATCGATGGTCCCTACGGCATGGCCTATCTGCGGACCGAGTCGGACCGCGACATCGTCTGTCTTGCCGGCGGTTCCGGTCTTTCGCCGATGATATCGGTTACCCGCGCCGCGGCCGTGTCGCCGCTCCTTGCCGGGCGTCGGCTCGACTTCGTCTATGGCGGGCGAACGGCGCACGATATCTGCGGCAGGGACATGCTGGCCGAACTTCCCGGCTTCGGCTCGAATATCCACTATCATCCGGTCGTCTCGGGCGCGGACGACGATGATTGGGACGGTCATCGCGGCTTCGTGCACGAGCTTGCGGCAAAGCTTTTCTCCGATCGCCTTCCCGAATGCGAGGTCTATTTTGCTGGTCCTCCGCTGATGGGGCAGGCGATCCAAAAGATGCTGATTGACCTCGGCGTGCCGCCCGCCCAGGTTCATTTCGACCAGTTCTATTGACCGGTGAAAGGCTCGCATCAGAATGCTTGGACATGCAATGAAGCTCCGCCAGCTTGCCTATTTCGTCAAAGTCGTCGAGGTGGGCAACATCACCCGGGCAGCCGAGCAGCTCAACCTCGCGCAGACCGCGCTTGGTATCCAGATTCGCAATCTCGAGGACGCTCTGCAGATCCAGTTGCTCGATCGCCACTCGCGCGGCGTCAGCGCAACGCCCGCGGGCATGCTGCTTTACGAGCGCGCCATCGAAATTCTGCAACGGCTCGAGGAAACGCGCCGGGACCTGATCGCACTTGGCGGTGAGCGGCTGCGCATCAGGTTCGGTGCGACGCCGAGCATTCTAAAGCTGATCGGGACTGAACTGCTCGTTGCCGCCAACGCGCAGCTGCCCGGCATCGCGCTCCATGTCGTGGAGGAACTGAGCTTCGTGCTTGCCGACGCGCTTGAGCGCGGCGAGCTCGATTATGTGCTTGCTTACGATATCGAGGAGAACGCGGGTATCCGGCGCGTCGCGCTGATGGAGGAGGATCTCCTCCATGTGTCGGCGCCGAACGGCGGGGAACAGGGTAGCGATATTTCCTTCCGGCAGGCGGTCGCCGGTGATCTCGCCCTGGTTTCGAACCGCGACATCATCTGGCGGCGGGTGCACGAGACGGCTTCGCGTCTCTCCGTCGACGTCAAGATCACCTACCAGGTCCAATCCAACGAGGCGATCAAGGCGCTCGTTCTGCATGGCGTGGCGCAAAGCATCATGCCTTACGGGATCGTCGCGGAGGAGATCAAGACGGGCCAGATCATCGGGCGGCGCGTGGACCGGCCCGCTGTCAAGCGGACGCTGTTTCTCGCTCACCCGGCGCATCGAGGGGTGGCTGACGAAAAGCCTTTCCTCGCGTTCATCGACAAGATGGTCGACCGCCTGGTGGCTGAGGTCGGGCCTTACGCGCACCCGATCGATCGGCTGGTTCCCGCCGAGCAAGCGTATTCTCTTTGAGCAAGCCAATAGGTTTTATCTTGGACATTTGACGGCGCGCATTCGATGATCGGCGCAAATTGGATGTGAAAAGGGCGGGAAACGGTGGAGGAGCCGTCCGGGATTTTCGCTTGTAAGTCGCGGGCTTGCGCTCGGCCAACCCAAGCTTTCCTGTCCCCGGTATTGCTAGGGAGACTATTCTGACTTCGTCGCTTCGTTTGTCGTTCGGTTGCTGGAACTACGACCGGACACGTCCCCTCATGGACAGAACGGTCGCGCCCGATGGGATCGACCTCGTCTATCTCAACATGCCGGTGGAAGAGACTTTCTTTCGCATGCTGCGGCATCGTGAATTCGACATCGCCGAGATGTCGCTTTCGTCCTACGTCATGTCCTGCTTTGCCGAGACACGTCCTTTCGTGGCGATCCCGGTCTTTCCGTCCCGTTATTTCAGACATTCGTCGATCTACGTGAATGCCGCGGCCGGCATTCGGGAGCCGAAGGACCTGATCGGCAAACGCGTCGGAACGCCCGAGTATCAGATGACCGCCCCGGTTTGGATACGCGGCATCCTTTCCGACGAGTACGGCGTCAAGGTCGATGACGTCACCTATTATGCCGGCGGTGAGGAGCAGCCGAACCGGCCGGAAAAGCTGCCGCTCGATCTGCCAAGTCACATCCGCGTCAACCGTATCGGCCCGACGCAGACGCTATCGGCCATGCTGCGCGACGGCGAGATCGACGCGCTCTACACAGCGCGAAAGCCTTCTTCCTACGAGGGACCGGCCGGCCGTGTCCGGCGTCTGTTCGAGAACTTCGTCGAGATCGAGCGGAGCTATTTCAAGCGAACCAGCATCTTTCCGATCATGCACACGATCGTCATTCGGCGGGAGGTCTATGAGGCGCATCGCTGGATCGCACAATCGCTCTACAAGGCCTTTGCCGAAGCGCAGGCGCGCGTCTACCGCGAACTCGAAGAGACGGCGGCATTGAAGGTCATGTTGCCCTGGTTGAACGCGCACGTCGAGGAAGCGCGTCGACTGATGGGCGACGATTACTGGAGCTACGGCTTCAAGCAGAATCGCGAGACACTCGAGACATTCCTCCGCTACTCCTACGAGCAGGGACTGTCGAAGAGAAAGCTTTGCGCGGAGGAAATCTTCGCGCCGGAGACGATGGAGAGCTTCGTGATCTAAGGCCGAATCGACGCTTATTTGGCAGAGCGGATCCTATTGGATTAATTCAACCCGAATAAGCCGTTAGCGGAGTTTCTGAGAGGCACCCCCTGCCATGCGATCGTTGCATGGCAGGGCTGTTTGCGTTGGTCTTTTTGTTGTTGCACTGCGGTATTATATCCAACCAGTATGCAACGGAGAGATGATTGAAATGACGACGCTCGCAGCACGCCGTCCGGCTAACGCAGAATGGGTTCGCAGCATGTTCGGCGGGTTCATGGAGGGCATGAGCCTGGTCAGTGCCGCGCACGAGTGCGCAATGGCGACCAGAGAGCGACGCCGCCCGTCAGCCGCTGCCCTGCAGACACTCGGCATCGACGAGGTCGCCTTTGGTCGCACCCTCAGGCGCCGCTAACGCGATCAGCAGCGAAGAGCGCGGGGCCGCACGGTTGGAAGTGACTTCCTGCGACGGCCGCATTGTTTCTAAGACAGCGTGAACGGGCCGCTCGTTGGAGCCGCCCGTTTTTTGTTTCTTGCGTGGATAGCTTCCCTGCCTCGCAGGAACCGTGCTTACAGAACGCCGGTCATGATGCCCAGGCCGGCGAGTGCCATGGCACCTCCGCCGAGTTGCGTTGCGACATGGGACTTGGCGCCAAAGCGTCCAAGGGCAAGGCCCAGTCCGATGCCGACGAGATGCAGCAATGCCGTTGCAGCCATGAAGCCGAACGCATACTGAACGCCCGATGCATCCATCGGCATCTCGGCGCCGTGGGCGTAGCCGTGGAAGACAGCGAAGAGGCTGACGACACCCATTGCCGCGGCAGTCGACGGGCTCCAGCGAAGCGCGACTGCCAGGCCGAGCACGATCACCGATGCCGCGATGCCGGTCTCGACAAACGGCACGGCAATGCCCTCGGTCCCCAGAGTACCGCCCGCGGCCATCATCAGCACGAAGCTCGCCGGAACGAGCCAGAGGGCGCGTCCACCGAGAATGGAGGCGAATGTGCCGACGGCGACCATGGCGAGGAGATGGTCCAGGCCGCCGACCGGGTGCATGAAGCCGTGCGCCAGGCCGCCTGCCTGGCCGACGCCGGTATGGGCATGGGCGATGGCCGGGAGGGTTGCAGCGGCCAATGCCAGCAGACCACTTTTGATTGCTGCTCTCATCTTTCAGTTCCCTTGATGTTGCGAACGATTCTGCAGATGCCAACCGCTCGGTACCTGTGCGGATCTCATTGGGGGCGAACCTGCTACGTTGAAAATCAACCATCTCAGCACGAAAGTAAATTTTAATCTCTTTACGTGCGCATTAAGTTTTTTTATGCTTCACGAATGAAAAATATCACGTTTCGGCAGTTGAAGTCGATACGCGCGATCGAGGCACACGGTAAGGTCGTCGGCGCCGCGAAAGCACTCGGCTTAACCGCGCCGGCGGTTACCTTGCAGTTGAAACAGATCGAGGCGGAAGCCGGCGTCCAGCTCTTCGAGCGCATGGCCCACGGGATGTTTCCGACGGAAGCCGGACACGCGGTCCTTGCTGCTGCGCGCGATATCGAGGAGCGCCTTTCGCTGCTGGAAGCGGAGCTCGACGCGTTCAAGGGCGTGAAGCGCGGGCATATCGCAGTTGGAGCGGTTTCCACGGTCAAGTACTTCGCAAAACCGATGGTCGCGGCCTTTTCGAGTGCATATCCCGACATCGACCTCGAGCTTTTTGTCGACCGCCGCGCCGAAACGGTGGAGCGTTTGAAGAACAGAACGATCGACATCGCGCTGCTTGGGCGCCCGCCGCGGGAATTCTCGGTGCGCGCGGCGATATTCGGAGAGCATTCGCTGGTCGTCGTCAGCGCGCCCAATCATCCGCTTGCCGGGCGGCAGGGCATTTCCAAGGCGGAAATCGCGCGCGAGCATTTTTTCCTTCGCAGCCCCGACTCCGGGACGCGCATCTTCTTCGATCGTTTCATGAGCGAGATTCCAGGAAGGGTCGATGGCCCCAATACGGAAATGGAATCGATCGAGGACATCAAGCGCGCGGTGATGGCTGATACCAGCGTCGCCTTTCTCGCCGCCCACAGCGTCGCCGCGGAGGTCCAGGCCGGCGAACTGACGATCCTTGATGTCGTCGGCCTGCCGATCCGCCGGCAATGGTTTGCCGTCAGCCGGACAGATCGCGCGATGACCCCGGTCATTGCCGCCTTCGAGGACTTCCTCGCGACCCAGGGGAAGGAATTTCTGCCTGATCTCGTGGCCGCGGAGGATGCGGCCCCCTGATCTTCGGGAGCCGCTTTGTGCTTATCAGCCGTTACGCGACGCTTCTGCCTGGCGGAGGAATTCGATCACGCGCGCGTTGGTGGCGGCGGAAGTTTGCTCCAAGACAGGGACGTCCCAATACTGCGATCCGGGGATGCATTCCTGGAGGTATCGCGCGGCCGATGTCGCGTGAGAGGCGTCGGCCCCGGGAATGATCAGCGTCGGGATGTTCAGGCGCAACAGGTCCTCCGGTTCGGCGCCGGGCGAGGTATCCCTGTCGAGCAACGTTCTTGGCATACCCGCGAGGATCGCCTTGTAATGATCGACATTCTGCCGGACATAGCGCTCCGCGAACTCCGGATCGCGCCTGAGAACCGAAACCCATGGGCCCCCGCGAGGATCGGCACCGAAAGCCTTGTTGCTCTCCTTCGCCAATGCGACGACCGCCTCCAGGTTATTCTGATGGACGAAGGCCAGGTGCTCGGCGAAGCGCTGGTGGCCCGCGATGCGGTAACGTGCGCCGCCGACCGGCCAGAAGAGCACCATACCGAGCACGGATTCGGGAAGCTCGGCCGCAAAGGCGGCGACGACGCTACAGCCCATGCAGCCGCCCATCAGATAGGCCTTGTCGATGCCGAGATGGTCGAGAAGGCCCTTGCCCTGCCTGACGTAATCCGACCAGGTGACCCGCTCGACGCGGCCGCCGGACTGGCCAGTCTCGCGCCGGTCGAAGGTGATGCAGGTAAAGTGCTCAGGCAATTGTTCGAGGAACTGGATCTCGGCATAGATGCCCTGCGTTCGCCATTTCTCGATGGTCGCATCAAAGCCGCCGGGCGAGTACATGAGCAGCGGTGGTCCCGAACCAAGGACCTCGTAGCGCGTCGCGATGCCGTCGATCGTTGTCAGTGCCATATTTAATCCTCCTCGAAACGGCGCATCATTCTTTACAAAGCCGAATATGCGCGCCACCGGACAGTGACTTGGAAGGCACCGTGACGCGTCGGAGCGAGCGGCTCCGGAACGTGTCGCGCCCGGCAGGGCGCACCAGATCACTGATTTGGATCGGATCGACCTAAATCGGTGATCGATTCTGACAGGTCAGAGCGGGATGCGGCGGGAAAACCGCTCACACTATCCCCCGCTCTAGACCCCGCCACAGCCGAGCTTCTTCAGGCTTTCGTCCACCCAGAGCTTCGGGTCGAGCTTGCCGGCGAGCGTGTTGGTTAGCGTTTTCGCCTCGGCCTCGTTTTTGGCTTTCGCCTTGGCGTAGACGTCCTCGACCTGGTCGAACGGTACGCAGACGAGGCCGTCTTCATCGCCGAGCATGAGATCGCCCGGCTCGATGATCATTCCGCCAAGGGAAATTGGAACGTTGATCTCGCCCGGGCCGTCCTTGTAAGGGCCGCGGTGGGTGATGCCGGCGGCGAAGACCGGGAAGGTATTGGTCTTGATCCAGCCATAGTCTCTGACGGCGCCATTGATCACGACGCCGGTGACGCCGATCGCCCTTGCATGGGAGAGCATGAGTTCGCCGACGAGAGCGTTGGTGAGATCCCCGCCGGCGTCGACCACGATGACGTCGCCCGGGCCGGTCATCAGCAGCGCCTTGTGGATCATCAGATTGTCGCCGGGCCGTGTCTTCACCGTGAAGGCCGCGCCAGCAAGCACGCCGGAGGCATGGAGCGGCCTGAGGGCTGCCCCGCCCGCCGTCATGCGGGACATGACGTCGCTGACGTTCGCGACCGGCAGCTCACGAAATTTTTCGATCATCGCCGTGCCGACGCGCTGCCGCCGCTCGAGCACCCTGAATCCAAGTGTCATCTGCCTGTTCCTCCCTTGATCGCTACGGCTCACATCCACGGCATCAATGATGCATGGATGACGTCCGGTACGCCCTGGCCACCGACCGACTTGATCGCCAGGTCTGCGTCCTTCAGGCCGAAGCGGTGCGTGGTGATCTTTTCGAGCGGAAAGCGGTTCGATGCGATCTGATCGAGCGCCAGCTCGCAGGCGAGATAGCTGTGACCGCGCGCACTCTTGATGGTGATCGCCTTCGTCGTCACCTTCTCGAGCGGGAAATTCGGGAACTCCTTCATCTCGCCCTGGACGAGGATGGTGCCTGCTTTTCGCTTCAGCGCCTCGACGCCGAGCAGGATCGGAATCGTGCCGGCGCCAGCCGTGCAGTCGAGAGAGATGTCGACACCCCTGCCGCCGGTAATCTCCATGATGCGTGCAAGCGGATCCTCCTGCTGCACGTCGATGACGTAGTCGGCGCCAAGTGTCTTCGCGACCTCGAGGCGGGCCGCGTCCTTGGAGGTTCCGGTGACAATGATCAGCGATGCGCCCGCCTGCTTGCAGACAACCGTTTGCGACAGGCCCTGCTGGCCCGGCCCCTGGATAAGTACTGTGGAGTTATAGCCGACGCCGGCATCGAAGAGCGACCATTCAACCCCATTCGCCATCGGCGTGACGAGGCCCGCGAGCTCCGGCGTTACGCCCTTCGGCACGCGGTGGACGACGGCGTTCCAGGGGAGATAGACATATTGCGCGAAACCGCCCCAAAGGTGCGGCGCGCGTTCGGCCGAGGTGTAGCCGTAACGAATGCCATCAGGATTGTTGCGCCAGTCGGTGTTCTCGCAATGGCGATATTGTCCCTGATGACACCATTGGCACTTACCGCACATGACATAGTGCTCGACGAAGACGAGGTCGCCTTCCTTGAAGCCCTTGCGACGTGTGAATTCGCGGCCCGCTTTGGCGATGTAACCGATGTTCTCGTGCCCCATGATCGTCGGCGCGTTCGTCGGCGGGCTCTTGAAGAGCTTGACGTCCGTGCCGCAGATGCCGGCGACCTCCATCTTGAGGAGGGCTGCATCCTCCGGAACGTCCGGCATCGGGAATTCGCGGATTTCCATCTTGCTCGGACCGGTGCGGACCGCCGCGAGGACCTGTTCTGGCATGTTCACTTTCCTTTCGAATGCTGCGTGGCCGTTCGCATGCGCGGCATGCGAATACGATCAGGCCTGTTTTTCCGGATTCGTTTTTGACAGGAGCGGCCACGCCGCCCTATGTAACGGGAGACCGCTTCCGGCTCAGGTGCCGGCGCGACTGGATCAAAATCATGCTCAAGACCGCCGCTTCGAAACCCGAACATCTCGCCGCCGTCCGCCAGGTGAAGGCCTGGACGCGCGAGCGTTTCGCGCTTGCCGACGATGTCGCGATCATGGTGTCGGAAATCGCTTGCGGCCTGCCGGGTTGCCCGCCGCTCGAAACGGTTGTCGCCTTCTGGACGGCACCCGACCGGCGTCACCAGTTCAAGGTATTCAAGCGCGCCGTCGAGGTTCGGGAGGACGATCTGCCGCCGTCCTGGATGAAGAACGCAATCATCTCGGACGACGACGCGTCCTGCTGCTGAAGCGGCCCAGCGGGGGGGCGGCGGGCAGCGGTGGATGATGGGTGAAACGCCTCCCATGGCGCGTCACGCTGTCCGCGCCGGCCGCCCGCGCTTTGCGAGCTGGGCATCGAGTCTCGGATAGACGCGGCGGGCGTTGCCTTCGAAAATCTTGTAGCGGCTTTCCTTGTCGAGCGTTTGAAGCTGATCGATGTAGCGCTTCGTGTCGTCGTAGTGGTGCCCCGTTTCCGGATCGATGCCCTTGACGGCTCCGAGCATTTCCGAGGCGAAGAGGATATTGTCCACCGGGATGACCTTGGCCATCAGTTCGATGCCCGGATAGTGATAGACGCAGGTGTCGAAGAAGACGTTGTTCAGCAGGTGCTCCGAGAGCAACGGCTTCTTCATCTCCTGAGCAAGCCCGCGATAGCGCCCCCAATGGAATGGCACCGCGCCGCCGCCGTGCGGGATGACGAATTTCAACGTCGGGAAGTCCCGGAAGAGATCGCCCTGAATCAATTGCATGAAGGCGGTGGTGTCGCCGTTGATGTAGTGAGCGCCGGTATGGTGAAAGCACGGATTGCACGAAGACGTCACGTGGATCATCGCCGGCACCTCGAGCTCGCAGAGCTTCTCATAGAGCGGGTACCACTGCCGGTCCGTGAGCGGCGGATCGGTCCAGTAGCCGCCTGATGGATCGGGATTGAGATTGACGCCGACGAAGCCCAATTCGTTGACGATGCGCTCAAGCTCGGGAATGCAGTTCTTCGGCGGTGTGCCGGGATGCTGCGGCAATTGTCCGACCGCGGCGAAATTGTCGGGCAGCAGGCTGCAGATTCGATAGATCAGGTCGTTCGACATCGCCGACCACTGCATGCTGATGGCTTCGGTTCCGACGTGATGAGCCATGCCGGCGGCTCGCGGCGAAAAGATCGTCAGATCGCTTCCGCGTTCCTTCTGGAATTTGAGCTGCGGTTCGACCGATTTCAGCAGCATCTCGTCGGTGATGCCGAGGTCCGACGACAGTGGCCGTCGCATCGGATCTGCGAGACCGGCGAGCTGCTTGTCTCGGAACTGGTGGAGCGCCTGTGGCTCCGTCGTGTAGTGTCCGTGAATGTCGATGATCATTGCGGCATCCTTGTGCTGCAGCGGGCGAGCGCGGCCTCGTCCGCTTCTTCGAGCCTCAAATTGAATGGAATAGTTCGTCCACGTCGTAGACGCGCGGTGTGATCTGCTGCTCGGCCGAATAGGCAAAGGCGAGCTGCAGCGATCGGCGGTTTTCTTCCAGCCCGTAAGGCGGAGGCGGTGCCGCTCCGTCGGCCTCCGCTACACGCCGCGCCTCGTCGAACAACTCCATCAGCTCGCCGGCGAGCCACGGGTGCTCTTGCATAAGAGACGTCTTGACCGTCAGCACGTGGTTGATCGGAACGATGCCGGTCGCGGCAATCCAGTCTTTCGCGGCCCTCTCGGCATCGGGGATGACGCTGCGGATCCCCACCGGATCCACCTCGCGCTCACCCATGATCGCGGACAGCTCGCCTGTGAGCATCAGTGGCCGCAGGGCCATCTCCGATTGATTGCGCACCGCGATGGCCGGGTCGTCGTATTCGCTGAGATGCGCATCCTCCATGGTGACCCAGGTGATGCCGTTGAGGTCGACGCCGTACTCATGCTGAAGGACGCCCCGGACCCAGACGCCGGACGTCTGCGCATAGGCGCGCACGCCGACCTTCGTGTTTTCCAGGTCACGCGGTCCATCGATCTTCGATTCGACGGGACAGACGAGGTTGGTATGCGGCAACCGGCTCCAGAGCGGTACGGCGAGGCCGGTGATCGGCTTTCCATAGTGGTGCGCGAGCAGATGGGTGACGATCGCCATTTCCGAAAGATCGAGTTCTCCGCCGCGCACCATCGTACGGAACGCCTTTGGCAGCGGATCGAATTCCTGGAACTCGAGCGTTACACGGCTCGATCGGACCCTGCCGTCCTTCAGGGGCTTTACGTGATCGTGTTTCCCGACCGCGGTCCGTAAAACCAATGGTTCGGCCATCTGCGTGTACCCTCCCTTCAGGTGTTCCTTTATGCGGAACGATGTTCTGATTTAAGTATCATACCGTGAATCACCTTGCGGTCAATCGCGGCAGGACGATTTTTATCTTTCGTCAGGTTCCAAGGGTGACGTCGGGCAGCAATGGCGACGGCCGAGGTCCTCGGCCGCAGTCGGGTGCGCCCGCGAGACTTGAACACGCATGGAAATCGCGTGAGGTTTCAGGCCATTCCGGCGAGGCTCAGCAGAAAATAGCCGACACCGACCACGGCAAGGAGGGGATAGGCCCCGGTTTTCGTCGTCAACAGGACGGCACCCGCGCCGAGGGACGTTGCCAGTTCGAGCGGCGTGAAGCTGGCCGACTGCGCGACGGTGAAGACGCCGGCGAAAATCAGGCCGACGGCGACGGGGGCGAGGCCCTTTTCCGCCGCCATCGCCCAGGCAGAGCGGCGATGGCGTTGCCAATAGCTGCCCAAAATGCAGAGCAGGACGGACGAGGGAATGAATATCGCGAGCGTTGCGAGGATCGCTCCCCAAAGGCCGCTGACCTCCCATCCGATCAGCGCTACGATCAAGGTGCCCGGCCCGGGAGCCGCGCGCGAAATAGCGTAGAGATCGGTGAACTGCGGACCGCTCAGGAGTTGCAGAACATCGACAGTCTGATGCTGGAGGCTCGCCACGATCGTCTGGCCGCCGCCGAAGGAAACCAGCGACAGAGGGATACAGAGCAGAATCAGACCGAGCAGCTTGTCGTCAACCACGCGATTTCTCCCGTTCGATCCAGAATGTTGCGGCAACGCTGACGGGAATGGTGGCCGCAACGACGGCGACAAGCGACCAATGCAGGACGCCAACCATCAGGAAGACGGACAGCGCCATTAGGATGGGCAACGCATGCGCCTTGAGCCGGCGGGCGGTTTTGATTCCCATCGTCAATGAAGAGGCGATGCCAACGCAGGCAAGTCCCCGCAGCACTGCCTGTGCCTCCGGGTGGGACCTGAGTTGCTGGTAAGTGACGCTCATCACCAGGATCACCGCGAAGGCGGGCAACACCATGCCGAAGAGGGCGATGCAGGCGCCGGCTATCCCGCGCAGTTTAAGACCGATATATACGGCGAGGTTGACCGGATTGGCGCCCGGCATGATCTGGGCGACCGTCAGCGTCTTCAGGAATTCCTCGTCGGTCAACCAGGCGCGGCGTTCGACGATCTCACGATGGGTCCAGCCAGCCATGCCGCCTCCGAAGGAGGAGGCGCCGAGCCGCAGAAAGGAAGCGAGCAGGGCAAGAGAGGTCACGGTCTGCTCCTTCTCCATGCCGATGTCGCCGACAGGTTTGTCCATTGGTGCTCCGAAGCCGCAATCTCCCGCTCGGCAGTCGGAAGAGCGGGGAGAGCAAATGATAGAGGTGCGATTGGCGCGACACGCTTGCCCTGCGCTTGCGTGAGACCGTCGGATGCTAGTGGCGCAAACTCCGGAAAGTCCATGCTATTTCGCCTTAGCGTCGCTTTAAGAAAAATTTATCGACGCTATCCGTCCACGTGACGCATGTCTGGCGAGAGGGCCAGTTGAGGCCGGTCTTGCCTGACCAAGTCACAACCAGAAAGGTGGCGGAGATAGCAGTTCAATGAAGATTACTATGTTCTAAAGAACAGAAATAAAAGGAATATCAAGTGGATAAACGTGGGGTTGCAGGTCGCGGCAACAGCGTCCTCGATCATGGTGCCGATTTCTGTCCGCGCAAAAACTGTTGGACTAAGCATAATTTTTTGCTTTGGACAAAGGTCACAGCGATGGCACTAATGAAAACCACGCGACAGGCAGGGGCCAGCACCAATGCTGGTAATCGCCCTGTCTGCAGGGGGAGTTCGCAAGTGATTGCCCGATGGAGCCGCGATTTGATCGGCGGGAACTCCATTCCACGGGAGGATTGGAACCAGAAATGATCGAGACTATGTTCGGGGCGCTCTTCAATCTTGTGAGCACCCCCCACACCATGGGTCTCATGCTGATCGCAGTCGTCTTCGGACTGCTCGTCGGCGTGACGCCCGGCATCGGAGGCAAGCTCTCCATCGCCATGGCGATTCCGTTCGTCTATGGCATGGACATGGTGGCAGGCGCCGTTTTCCTGCTGACCATGCACGCCGTCAACGGCACCAGCGGCCAGATATCGAGCATCATGTTCGGCATCCCCGGCGATGGGGATGATGCGGCAACTACGCTTGACGGTTATCCACTCGCCAAGCAGGGCCAGGCGGCGCGTGCGCTCGGCGCCAGCATTACCGCCTCCGGTGTCGGCGGCATCATCGGCGCCGTCGTATTCGCCGTGATGATCCCTGTGCTGGAGCCGGTCATCCTGATGTTCAGCCCGGCCGAGTTCTTCCTGATTGCTCTTCTCGGCATCAGTTTCATCGCTTTTCTCGCGAGCGGGAGCAAGATCGTCAAAGGCCTGATTGTTGGCTTCTACGGCCTCATGCTTTCGACGATCGGCATGGATCCGATCACCGGCACGCCGCGCTATGCAGGGGACATGCTTTTTCTGTGGGACGGCGTTAGCTTGGTGACCGCCGTGCTTGCGATGTTCGCCGTGCCGGAAATGCTGGCGCTTGCCACCAAGGGCGGTGCGATCTCGGCTGCACCGATGGACAAGGCCTTCTCGTACCGGCAGATGTTTTCCGGTGTCATGGAAGTTCCGCGCCACTGGTGGCTCGTGGTCCGCACCTCGGTTATCGGCTCGGTCATCGGCATGATCCCCGGCCTTGGCGGCTCGACCGCGGCATGGCTCTGCTATGGCCACGCGGTGCAAAGCTCGAAGACGCCAGAGCGGTTCGGCAAGGGTGCGATCGAAGGCGTCATCGCACCGGAAACAGCCAGCAACGGCAAGGAAGGCGGCTCTCTGCTTCCGACCCTCTTCTTCGGCATCCCCGGCAGCTCGGGCATGGCCGTGCTGCTCGGCGCCTTCCTCATCCTCGGCATCCAGCCGGGCGCGATGATGGTTACGAAGCATCTTGATCTTGTCTGGACGCTGATCTGGGCACTGGTCGTGGGCAACCTCATTGCCGTCGCCATGCTGCTCGTCGTCTGTCGCTGGATCGCGGTTCTGACCTTCGTCAACGGCCGCATGCTGGCGCCCTTCATCCTCGTCTTCGTGACGATCGGCTGTTTCGTCAGCGATGTGCAGTGGCAGAATCTCGTGGTCCTCGTGCTGTTCAGTGCGATCGGCTACGGCTTCCAGCGGGCCGGCTGGCCGCGCTCGCCATTCGTCATCGGTCTCGTTCTCGGCGGCCAGGCGGAAGCCTCGCTGCACCAAGCGCTGCAGTTGTGGGGTTACTCCTTCTTCCTGCGCCCGATGTCGCTTGTCCTCATCGGCATGATCGTCGCGCTGATGATCTACGCCTTCTATCGCAACTTCCGGTCCGGCAATGGCCAGCCCAGCGTGGAGGTCAACACGTGAAGCACCTTTCCTTCAGCACATGGCTCACCATCGTCATGCTCGCCTTCTTCATCGTCATGGTGGGCCTCTCGATGGAGTTTCCAGCCAAGGCGCGCTTCATGCCGCTGATCGTCGGTCTGCCGGCCATTGCGCTCTGCCTCGTCCAGCTTGGCATCGACTTGATGCCGTCGTCGAAGAGCGCATTCCACAGTGCGCCGCGCGCGGGTGTGGCACATCAGGCCGGTCCGGATCCGGAACTGCCGGAATTCGGGCCGCACACGGTCTCGCAGGAGATCCTGATGTGGACCTATTTCGTCGCCTTTGTCGCGGCAATCCTGGCCTTCGGTTTCTACGCGAGCGTGCCAGTGCTGCTGGTAACGTTCCTCCGTCGGGAGGCCGAGGCGTCGTGGCGGTTCGCGTTGGCGTTGGCGGCAGCTGCCACGCTGGTGCTCTACCTGATGTTCGGTGCGCTACTGCACATCCAGCTCCACCCCGGTTTCGTGACACCCTGGTTGGTGCAGGCAATCGGGATAGGGGCAGCCTGACCCAGGTCCGCGAGGAGGCGGTTTGAGACGATGCGGGCGCCCTTCGGGGCGCGCGCCCAAACGAAACAGCAAACACATGGCATGGATGGTTTCACGTTGGCGGCGCCACCGTGAGCGGGACTGGTTTGCCGCTCGCAGACGCTGTCGGGAAACGGGGGCCTCCGAAATCGGGCGGCTTATGCCCGGAAGGTAACGGGAGGAAACAATGGGAATGCTAACACTTCGCATAGCGGCATCAGGCGCGGCCGTCCTGGCGGCTTTCTGGCCGGGGCTTGCCTCGGCCGAGGACGGGGTCGACTTCTTCAACGGCAAGACCGTCAACTACATCGTCGCGACGGCGCCGGGCGGCGTCTATGACACCAACGGCCGCCTCGTCGCGCAGTACATGCAGAAATATCTGCCGGGCTCGACCTTCGTCGTGCAGAACATGCCGGGCGCCGGCCATCTGCTGGGCACGAACTACATCTATGCCTCCGAACCGGACGGTCTTACCTTCGGCACCTTCAATACCGGTCTGCTCTACGGTCAGCTCAGCGGCGACCCGAACATCAAGTTCGATCTGACGAAAATGTCATGGATCGGGAAAGTCGCATCCGACCCACGGATTATTCTTGTCACCAAGGAATCGGGGATCGAAAGCTACGAACAGCTGAAAGCCCTGAAGGAGCCGGTCAAATTCGCGACTGCGGGGAAGGGAAGCGCCTCGATGATCGAGGCGACGATGTTCGTCAAGGCGCTCAAGCTGCCGATCCAGGTGGTTTCGGGCTATAACGGCAACGAGGATCAGCTCGCAATGATGCGGGGCGAGGTCCAGGGCGTGATCGGGTCTCGGTCGGAATTCCAGCAGTTCGTCGATGAGGGCAAAGGCCGCTTCATCGCGCAGGTCGGCGGCACGGAAACGGACGTGCCGCAACTCTCCTCGATGGTCGATGACGCGACGGCAAAGCAGGTTGTCGCCCTGATCGAATCGCAGAGCGGGATTTCGCGCCTTTCCGCCGGCCCCGCCGGAATTCCGGAAGATCGCCTCAAGGCTCTCCGTGATGCCTATGCTGCTGCGACATCCGATCCGGAATTCATCGAGAAGGCGCGTGCACTCGGTCTTCCGGTCGATCCCGAGGTCGGCGACGAGGTCGGGACGCGAGTCGAGAAGGCCTTGGACCAGGCGCCGGAGGTCATCAACGTGCTGAAAGAGGCGCTGAGCGAAGGCTGATGCGCCTAGATCTCGATGACTTTGGGTCGAATCGACCCAAAGTCATGAACGTGATCGATTCTAATAAGTTAGAGCGGGATGCGGGCGGAAAACCGCGCACACTTTTCCTCATCCCGCTCTGGCGAAATTTCAAGCTTCAACTGGGAGGAAAATCAATGAAATGGCAATCAATTCGCATGGCTGCTTGCGCCACTGCGGCTCTGCTCACGATCTCGTCGGGTTGCGCTTGGGCGCAGGAGGGCGCGGAGTTCTTCAACGGCAAGACGGTAAACTATATCGTCGCGACCGGACCGGGCGGAGGCTACGACACCAATGGCCGTCTCGTGGCGCAGTTCATGCAGAAATATCTGCCGGGTTCGACCTTCGTCGTCCAGAACATGCCCGGCGCAGGCCACCTCATCGGAGCGAACTATATTTATGCTTCCGAGCCGGATGGCCTGACGTTCGGTACCTTCAACACCGGCCTCATCTATGGGCAGCTCGGCGGTGACCCCGGTATCAAGTTCGACCTGGCGGACATGTCCTGGATCGGAAAAGTCGCCTCCGACCCGCGCGTCATCGTCGTGAGCAAGGAGTCCGGCATCGAGAGCTACGAGCAGCTCAAGGCTCTGAAGGAGCCGATCCGGTTTGCTTCCGCCGGTGTCGGTAGCGCCTCCACGATCGAGACCACGATGCTGGTCAACGCGCTCGACCTGCCGATCCAGATTGTTTCCGGCTACAACGGCAGCGACGACCAACTCGCCTTGCGCCGGGGCGAAGTGCAGGGGATCATCGCCTCGCGCTCCTCCTTCCAGCAGTTCGTGGATGAAGGCAATGGCCGCTTCATCGCCCAGATCGGCGGCTCGGAGACGGACGTGCCGCAGCTCTCGTCGCTGGTCGACGACGAAGAAGCCAAGAAGGTCGTTGCGCTGGTAGCCTCGCAGAGCAACATTTCGCGGCTTACGGCAGGTCCGGCCGGCATCCCGGAAGACCGGCTGAAGGCGCTGCGCGATGCCTACAAAGCAGCCACGTCCGATCCGGAATTCCTGGCGAAGGCACAGTCTCTCAGTCTGCCGGTGGATCCGAAGGTAGGTGAAGAAGTCGCGACAACGGTCAAGGCGGCCCTGGATCAGACGCCGGAAATCGTCGAGTTCCTGAAACAGACCCTTCTGTCGCGTAACTGAGCCTTGCGGCGTTACGGGCGGCGGTCATGCCGCCGCCCGTTGGATTGGCCTGCCACCACCCACGCGGCCGTCATCGCCGGCACGACGGGCCGGCGCCAATTCCTTAAATCGGAGCCGATTTAAGGAGAAATACACAACTAATCAAAGCGTTACACATGTTTTTGCACGTCTGAAAAGACGCGCGGCGCCGTAGCGCGGCAAGCAGATCCTGAGGTGGAAATGAAAATCGGTGTCGTTGGAACGGGAGAAATGGGCCTCGCGATGGCCGGTCACATGCTGGAAAAGGGCTTTGAGGTTTCGGCCTTCGACGTCAGCGACGAGCGACTGGCGGCGGCCGAGGCACGCGGCATCGCATCGAAGCGAAGCCTCGATGAACTGGCTCGTTCGGCTGATGTCTTTGTTCTCGTCGTTGCAACCGATCAACAGGTTATCGATGTTTGCGAGGAGCTTGCAGTCAAGGCAGCCGACGATGCGCTCATCGTCGTCGCAGCGACGATCAGCCCGGAGACGATGCGTGACCTTGGTCCGCATCTGAAGGCAAAAGGCAAGCGTCTCGTCGATGCGCCGGTCGTCTACGGCGCTGCCGGAGCGCGGTCAGGCACGCTGCTTTCGCTCTGCGGCGGGACGGAGGAGGACGTCGAGCGCGTTCGCCCGGCGCTGATGAGCTACAGCCGCGATGTCGTGCATGTCGGACCGCTCGGGGCGGGGCAGATTGCGAAATCCTGCAACAACCTGCTGCACTGGATTCATTGCGTCGCCAATTTCGAAACCCTCCTGATCGCCAAGCGTTACGGCATCGACGCGCAGCGCATGCGCGAGATTCTGCTGGCCTGTCCCGGCACGAATGGCACGCTGGCGCGCTGGGATTCGACGCGTTTTACATGGCAGGAGAAGGACATGGACGTCACCCTCGAGCTCGCGCAGAAGGCCGGGCTGATGCTGCCGCTCGCCGGTCAGGTGGATCAGATTATCAAGACATTGAAGGCGGACGACGTGAAAGCCCTGCTCTACGGACCCGAGGCGACGTATCTTGGGCGAACCGTGAGACCGCTCGCCCCCTCGGAAGGCGGTCTCGCCTGACCGGTTTCGGCCTTTGGTGTCACCGGCGAGCGCAGTATCGGGAAAACGTCTTTTCCGAAAACACACTACCGACGCCGGTTCAAAAAACTCATAGTTCGCGCCGAATGCGGAACGAAGCCAAGTGAAAGTGAACCAGATGGCCAGTACTATTGATACAAAGCCGCTCAGTGGTGAACCGGTTGCGGTTCCTGATCCCGGCAGCACCAAGTTCCTCGTCGATCCCTATAAGGATTGGTCCAAGGGCGAGGGCATCCCGATCCATTTCGATCTCGGGCACGATCTGCTTGCGCTCGAAACCGGACCATGGGATCGCTACGACGCGCGCGGCTGCTTCGCGCACACCCATGGCATGGGCGACTTCATGGCGAACTACGTCATCGAGGTTCTGCCAGGCCGCAAGACACGCCCGGTCAAGCACCTCTATGAAGCGTTCTTCTATGTCCTGTCTGGCTATGGCTCGACGACCGTCTGGCTTCCGAACGGCGAAGTCCGCACCTTCGAATGGGGGCCGAAGGCGCTCTTCGCCATCCCGTTGAACTGCCTCTACCAGTTCAACAACGGTTCGGGTGTCGATACCGTGCGCCTCTCCTGCACGAACAACGCGCCGCTGACCATCAACCTTTACCACAATCTCGATTTCGTCTTCGACAACGACTTCGCTTTCAAGGACCGCATCGGCCAGACCAAGCATTTCGAAGGCGAGGGCGCGCTTTATTCCTATGGCCTGGAATCGGCGCGCAAGGTGCAGAACATCTGGGAAACCAATTTCGTCCACGACCTGACGAGCTTCAAGCTCTATGAATTCGAGGGACGCGGCAAGGGTTCACTCAACGTCAATTTCGTGCTGGCGGACGGAACGATGCATTCCCACGTTTCGCAGATGCCGGTCGGCCGCTACAAGAAGGCGCATCGCCACGCCGCAGGAACGCACGTCCATGCCGTCGACGGCGAGGGATACTCGCTGATGTGGTACGAGGGAGACTCCGAATTCAAGGAGATCCCTTGGCGCCACGGCTTCATGTATACGCCACCGTTCTGGATGTATCACCAGCATTTCAACACCTGCGACCAGCCGGCGCGCTATGTCGCCTGCAGCCTCGGCAGCCGGCGCTATCCGTTCATCTCGTTGCGCCGCAAGAGTGCGGAAGGGGGCGGAGCGACTTCGGTCAAGGACGGCGGACGGCAGATCGAATACGAGGATCAGGATCCGCGCGTGCATCGCAAGTTCCTCGAGGAACTGCAGAAGACCGGCGTTCCGTCGGCCATGGGCGACATCTTCGATGAAGCGGCTATCATGGCTCTGCCGAAGGAAAGCCTGACGGGCGTCATCCAGACGCCGATCCTGGCCGGTCCCGCGACGTAACGCACGGCGCGGATCAGGGCGGCCGGGTGGGCCCGGCATCACTGCATGATTTCTTGAATCGGGCCGATTGAGAACAAAATCATGCAGCAATTCAAAGTGCTACAGCGATCTTTTGCGCCTCTTGAAGAGGCGCGGCGCTGTGGGGAAGGAGGAGTTGCGGGTGCACGATCTCGATTTCGACCACGAGCATGACGATCTGTCCGACAGCGAACGTCAGCAGATCGCGGATTGGCTGTGGAAGCAGGAAACTGTCGATCTGTTGACGGTCGGCATCGATATCGGCAGTTCCACGTCTCACCTGCTGTTTGCAAACGTCGTCCTGCGGCGGGAGACGGACGATCTTTCCAGCCGGTTCGTCGTCGTCGATCGGCGGGTGCTCTGGCGCTCGCCGATCCTCCTGACGCCGTTTCTGCCGGACGGGACGATCGACGCGCACGAATTGCGGCATTTCTTCCAGCACTGCTATCATGACGCCGGCTACAAGCGCAGCCACATAGACACCGGCGCCGTCATTCTGACGGGCGAGGCGATCAAGCGAAAGAACGCGCGGGCGATCGACGAAATCTTCGCAAATGAATCGGGCCGTTTCGTCTGTGCGACCGCCGGCCACAAGCTCGAATGCATGCTCGCAGCCCATGGTTCGGGCGCGACGGCGCTCTCGAAGAAAAGGGATGCCTGCGGCCTGCATGTCGATATCGGTGGCGGCACGACTAAGCTAGCCCTGATTGACAAGGGAGAAATTGTCAGCGTCGCGGCGTTTGCGGTAGGAGGGCGGCTGCTCGCTCAGGACAACCAAGGTGCATGGTCCCGTGTCGATGATTCCGCTCGGATCGTTGCCGAGGAACTTGGGCTCGGCACCGACCCCGGTACGATCGCTGACGCCGGGAACCGTCGCGCCATTGCGAAGCGCCTCGCGGCAATCGCCGTAGATGAAATCCTCGGGGGGCCGCTTGATGCACTCGGCCATCGCCTCCTGCTGACCGAGCCTCTCGAGCGGCCGGTTCAGCCTGCCTACATCACCTTTTCCGGTGGCGTCTCCGAGTACATTTTCGACTACGAGCCGAACGACCATGGCGATATAGCACGGGATCTCGCCAACGAGATCGTGGCGCAGCTCAAGCCGCGCATCGAGATACCGATCGTCGATGCCGGGCAACGCATCCGCGCGACCGTCATCGGCGCCTCGCAATTCACCGTCCAGGTAAGCGGCAAGACGCTCTACATGAACGGCGCCGACGCGTTGCCGAAGCACAACATCCCAGTGGTCCATCTCGGAAAGACGCTTGCCGAAGACATCGATCCGGAGGAAATCGCCGCCGCATTTCGTGAGAGTGCCGACAGGCAGGATCACGATGTTAACGCGATGACGGCGCTTGCTTTCTCCTGGACAGGGTCGCCGGACTACCAGCGCCTGCTCGCCGTGGCCAAGGCGATCAAGATGGTTGCCGCGCCAGAGGGCGAGCGCAAGGAGTTGCTGGTGCTGATGATCGATGGCGACGTCGGCCAGACGATCGGCCGCATCCTCGACCGGGAGCTCGGTATCCAATCTCACCTGATCTCCATTGACGGCGTGCGGCTCAAGGATCTGGATTTCGTCGATCTCGGCGAGTTTCTCAACCCGCCGGGGGTCATTCCCGTTGTTATCAAGTCGCTGCTCTTTTCTTGAATTGTCCCCGGCGCAGAGTTGTGCCAAGACGCCGGAGATGATCAAGTCTTCCGACATGCCGAGATCGAGTTTTGACGGGCTCGATCTCAACGACATCGTGATCTTCACGCGCGTGGTGCAGCATGGCAGCTTCACGACCGCCGCAAAGATCTTTGGGAAGTCGCCGTCCTATATGAGCAAGCACGTCTCCCAACTCGAGGAGGCGTTGAAGCTGACCCTGCTCAACCGCTCGACGCATGCCGTCTTTCTCACCGATGCGGGTAGCGTCTTCTTCGATCATTGCACGCGGATCCTCGCCGAGATCGACGCCGCGAAAGCGGATGCGAGCGGGCTCAGCAGCGAACTGATAGGCACCCTGCGGGTTCACAGCACCCCCGGCGTCGGTCAGGCGCTTGTCGCTCCGGCAATCGTCGATTTCAACGCGCGATATCCGTCGATCAAGGTCGAGCTCACCGTCAGCGCCTACTCGGTGAACCTGATGGAACGCGGCGTGGATGTCGTTATCGGCAGCCGCGATTTCGATGACGACGAGTCCTTTCACACCGGTCTCTTCGAACGCAAGCTCGGACCGGCGCCCTACGTCATTTGCGCCGCGCCATCCTATTTCGCCGAGCGGCCGAGACCGATGAAGCCCGCCGACCTTCGAGAGCACAACTGCCTCATCCATACGACGCAGAAGCCCGACCCGCGGACCTGGAGTGCGCGCTTTGACGACGACGAGATCACGGTCCAGGTGGACGGCACGTTCCACTCGAATTTCGAGAGCGCGATCCTGCTTGCGGCCCTCCAGGGCGCTGGCATTGCGCGTCTTCCGCATTACAGCGTTGTCGACGAAATCCGTGCCGGGAGGCTGCTTTCCGTCTTTGATGGCGAGATCGTCTCGCATCGTGTGATCAAGGCGTTCTATCCGCGCAGCCGTTTCGTGCCGAAGAAGCTTCGGGCTTTCCTGGCGATACTGGAAGCCCGGCTCAAGGATGCAATGCGGCCTGGCGCCGAATGAAGCCGGGACTGGAGCGATAGGAGGTTGCCTTGGACGAGAAGAGACCGACAGTCCTGATGATCATGGACGGATGGGGCTGGCGGGAAGAGACGGAGGGCAATGCCGTCCTGCTTGCGAAGACACCTAACTTCGATCGTCTGTGGTCGACGTGTCCGCACGCGTTCCTGACGACGCATGGCCCAGCGGTCGGCTTGCCCGAGGGGCAGATGGGCAATTCCGAAGTGGGGCATCTGAATATCGGGGCGGGGCGTATCGTCATGCAGGAGCTTCCGCGCATCGACGCCGCGATCGCCGACGGCACTTTGCGCGATCTGCTTGCTGAGAGCCGGCTGCCTGACACGCTCAAGCGGACGGGGGGCGTGTGCCATATCCTCGGGCTCGTTTCTCCGGGGGGCGTGCACTCGCACATGGACCATGTCGCGGCGGTCGCCCGGGAGCTTGCGAGCCTTGGCGTGCGGCCGATCGTTCACGCGTTCACCGACGGCCGCGATACGCAACCGGGGCAGGCGGCCCCGTATCTTCGCCAACTCACTGAGAAGCTTCCGGACGGTGCTCCTGTCGCCACCGTCAGCGGCCGTTTCTTCGCGATGGACAGGGACAGCCGCTGGGATCGGGTCAGGCTCGCCTACGAGGCGATCGCCTTGGGCAAAGGGGGGCGTTTCACTAGGGCGGAGGAAGCAATCGACGCCGCGGCCACGCAGGGCAAGACGGATGAATTCATTCCGCCGAGTGTCATCGGCGACTATGCAGGTATTCGGGACGGCGACGCGATCCTCTGTGCAAACTTCCGGTCGGATCGTGTACGCGAGATCCTGGCGGCCCTGACGCTTCCTGACTTTGATGGCTTCGAGCGTGGGCGGAGGCCGCAACTGTCGATCGCCATTGGAATGGTCTCCTATGGATCGGAGCTCGACCCATATATGCGTACTTTGTTTCCACCTCAGCGTCTCGATGACGGATTGAGCGAGACGGTCGCAAAGGCAGGGAAGACGCAAGTCCATCTCGCAGAAACCGAAAAATACCCGCATGTGACGTATTTTCTGAACGGCGGGCGCGAGGCCGCATACGAACACGAGGATCGCATCCTCGTACCTTCGCCAAAGGTGGCCACCTACGACTTGCAACCCGCCATGTCGGCTCCGGAATTGACGACGAAGGTCGCTGCGGCGATCGAGAGCGGGCACTACGACCTGGTGGTCGTCAACTTCGCCAATCCGGACATGGTTGGTCACACCGGCAAGCTGGAGGCGGCCATTGTTGCGGTGGAGACCGTTGATGCGGCGCTCGGCGAAATCGACGCTGCCGTCGCCCGCGCGGGCGGGTCGATGCTGGTGATCGCCGACCACGGCAACTGCGAGATGATGATCGATCCCGAGAACGGAGCGCCGCACACGGCTCACACCGTAAGTCCCGTGCCGGTCATGCTGTCGGGCTCATCGCGCGACATCCGCCTGCGCGATGGTATTCTCGCCGATGTCGCGCCCACTATTCTGGCCCTCATGGGGATCCGGCAGCCGGAGGCGATGACGGGCCATGTACTTTTCGCGGATCAATGATCTCGCCTGCGGAAAAGACGTGGCGGCGCGGCCGGCCAAGCGAACTTCGCGCCGGTGCATCGGCCAGTTTGCGTTGAGCGGATAATACCAGTATAGCTCCAGCTGGTGCCTGTGAAGGAAATCCACAGGCGGCAGAACTGGCATGGAGCGGCAATGGCAACCGATGTCTTCGTCGAACTGATAGGCAAGGAACTCGCCGATGCGGCGCCCGGGTCGCCGCCGCTGTACAAGCGATTGAAGGCGGCAATCGAGGCCGCGATCCGCTCCAATGCCTTGAAGGCCGGTGCAGTCCTGCCGGGCGAACGCGTCATTGCAGACGCATTTTCCCTTTCCCGCGTGACCGTGCGAAAAGCGCTTGCTCTGCTTGAGGAGGAGGGGCTCCTCAATCGCCGGCATGGCTTCCGCACGGAAGTCGGTTCGCGCGTCGAAAAATCTCTGTCGACGCTGACCAGTTTTTCCGAGGACATACGCGCACGCGGGTTGACGCCCGGATGCGTATGGCTTTCCAGGCAGATAAGCCGCCCCTCGCCGGCCGAGATGATGGCATTGGGGGTCGCGGGCAACGCCAGTGTCGTCCGCATGAAACGGGTTCGAACCGCCGATTCTGTGCCGATCGCCGTCGAGATTTCAGCAGTGCCGGTTCGCTTCCTGCCGTCGCCGGATCTGGTCGGCGATTCCCTCTACGAGGCATTGGAGGCGCGGGGTTTTCTGCCCCAACGCGCGATCCAGAGAATGCGCTCGCGAGCAGCCAGCGAAGAGGACGCGCAGCACCTCAATTGCCCCCCCGGCGCTCCGTTGTTGATGACCGAGCGGCGCTGCTTCCTCGCGGACGGACAGATCGTCGAATATTGCGAGACGCGCTACAAAGGCGACGTCTACGATTTCGTGTTCGAACTGCAGCGGTAATACCAGTCACAAACTGGTTGTAATCTGGTATTTTCCATTTATCGTGATGCCGAAACGGAGTGTCACGATTGCAGCGCGAAGACATAAGGAACGGCCTGATCGTCTCGTGCCAGCCGGTTCCGGCAGGCCCGATGGACAAAGCCGAATTCGTGACCGGGTTCGCGAAGGCGGCGCTCGACGCCGGCGCCCGTGCGTTGCGGATCGAGTCCGTCGCCTACGTCGGTGCCGTGCGCTCTGCGGTCGCCGCCCCCATCATCGGCATCGTCAAACGCGACCTCCCTGACAGTCCCGTGCGCATCACCCCGTATGTCTCCGACGCCGAGGCACTCGCGGACGCCGGCGCGGACGTCGTCGCCTTCGATGCGACGGAACGGGTGCGCCCAGCCGGGATTGAGGATCTGGTCAGAGCGGTAAAGGCGAAGGGCAAGCTGGCAATGGCCGATTGCTCCTCGTTGAAAGATGCCGAGCGCGCCCTCGCCGCCGGTGTGGACTTCGTCGGCACGACGCTTTCCGGATATGTGGGTGGTCCCGAACCGGTCGACCCCGACATAGATCTCATTGCGGCCATGCGGAAGCTCACACCCTATGTCATCGCCGAGGGGCGTATCCGCTCGCCGGAACAGGCGGCCGCCGCCGTCAGGGCCGGCGCCTATGCGGTGGTCGTGGGCTCGGCCATCACCCGCACGGAGCACGTAACTTCGTGGTTCCACGAGGCTTTGGCAAAAGCTTATGGCAAGGCGGAGGGGAGGGCGGCGGAAACCGTGCTTGCGATCGACATAGGCGGCACCAAGACGATGGCGGCGCTGGTCAAAGGCGGCGCGATTATCGACGAGATCCTCGTCCCGACGGCACGCGAAGCGGGGCCTGACTCATGGCTTGCGGCCATCGCCGACAAGACGGGCCACTGGCGCGACCATTATGTCCGCGTCGGCTTTGCGGTGACAGGGCTCGTTCAGGATGGGCGCTGGTCGGCGCTCAATCCGGCGACGCTCGGTATTCCTGACGACTACCCTCTGGCTGAGAGGGCGACGCGCCTTTTCGGCAAACCGGCCATTGCCATGAACGACGCTCAGGCAGCGGCTTGGGGAGAATCTAAATTCGGAGCTGGCTCCGGCGGAAACCTTGTCTTTCTGACCATCTCGACCGGAATTGGCGGCGGGATCGTGATCGACGGACGGCCGCTATCGGGATTGGCAGGTCATTTCGGTCTCATTCGCGGCCCCTCGCAGGGGCGGTCACCGCTTGAGGACGAGACATCCGGCCGCTGGATCGCCGCAGAGGCCTTGAAGGCCGGCCATGAGGCGGACGCCGCCGAGGTATTCGAGAAAGCGAGACAGGGCGAGCCATGGGCACGAGCGATCGTTTCGCAATCGACGCTGCGCGCGGCGACCCTCTGCCGCGACATCCAGCTGATGCTCGACCCGAAACAGATTGTCATCGGCGGCGGCATCGGGCTTGCCGCCGGCTACATCGATAAGATGCGTGATCATCTGAAAGACATTGCGCCGCGTCTCGCTCCTCGTCTCCTGGCGGCCAAGCTCGGCAGCCGCGCGGGCATTATCGGCGTCGCCGATCTCGCGGGAGAGGGCGGGTAGCGACGCTTCGCATGCATTCGAACTGTCAAAGATAAGAAAGGGAACAACGATGAAACTGAACAGGACGTCTTTTTCGGCTGTGGCCGTTCTTCTCGCAAGCGTTGCCCTGCCGGGCATGTCCCATGCAACGGTCACAGTTCTCGGTTGGCCAGGCGGTTCGGAGGAGACCGCGCTCCGCGCGACCGTCGAAGCCTATAATGCCCAGTCCGGCGTCACCGATGCCGACAAGGTAGAACTGCTCTTCTTCAACCGCGACGGCTTCTTCGATAAGTTGCAGGCGGACATGGCGGCTGGCTCGGATGCCTTCGATGTCAATCTTGTCGCGACCTATTCGATCGGTCGTTACGCGCCCTACATGGAGCCCGTCGATCTGGGTACCGATGCCGGCAAGGTGTTCGGCGAGTCCGTGCTGAAGACGATGCAGTTCGACGGCAAGCAGTATGGCGTGCCCACCGATCTGTCCCTGCACTTCATGTACTACCGCAAGGACTTGGTGGACGCTTTGATGCGGGACGATGCGGCCAAGAAGAAATATGCGGAAATCGCCAAGGAGCATCTCGGCAAGGATCTGCAGCCGAAGGATCCGGACAGCTGGACCTGGGACGATTGGGCGGCGACCACGCTCTATTTCAGCAAGCAGGTGAATTCCGAGAGCCCGGTCCGCTACGGTACGGTGCTGCAGATGAAGAACCTGCTTTTTAACATGATGGTCTTCCAGTCGCTGCCGCGTTCCTACGGTGCGGATTGGATGGACAAGGAGGGCAACGTCACTGTCGATTCCGACGCCTACAAGACCGGGCTGGAACTTTACAAGAAGCTCTATGATGCAGGCGCTTCACCGAAGGATTCGCTGAGCTACGAATATGCGGAGACGAACGCGGCCTATGGTTCCGGCCAGGCGGCGACCGCGCTGCAATGGAATGCCGCCGCCGCTGATTTGACCAATGCGGAGAAGACGCCGGCGGTTGCTGAGGTCACCGGGATTGTCGCACCGCCGGCAGGTCCGGATGGCCGCGCCGACCACATCCATGGACTGGGCCTCGGCCTTAACAAGAACGCCAAGAACAAGGAAGGTGCCGTCAAATTCCTGAAATGGCTGGCCACCGAAGATGCGGCACTGCTCTACGCCCGCAGTGGTGGTTCGCCGGCGCTTGCCCCGGACGTGGTTGCCAAGGTTTCAAAGGAGCGGCCGGACCTCGTCAAGCTCGGCGAATTCGCCAGCAAATACGGCTACGTCATGAACGGCGCCACCTCGGCAAAGGCGCTTTCGGTCTATGAACTGCAGGCGAAGGAATTCACCGGCTATTGGGCCGGCCAGCAAAGTCTCGAAGATGCGCTGGCACACACCACGGCCGGTATGCAGGATCTGTTGAAGAAGTAATTCCCAGTCGGGCGCCGGCGACAGCCTGGCGTCCGGCGCACTCGATGGATGGAAATGGCTATCGTAAAACGCGCCGAAGGCAGGGCGTATCTCACGCCGCTCGTGGGCTTCCTGCTGTTTTTCCTGGGGTTTCCGGCGGCGGTCAATCTTGTCTATTCGATCTCGACCGTTTCCTTTGAAACATTGCGTAGCCCCACTCTCAGCGGGTTCGGCAACTATGCGGCGGTCCTCGCCGATCGCGAGTTCTGGGGCGCTGTCTCGTTCTCGATGCGCTTCGGCATTCTGACTGCTCTCGCGGAATGCCTGATCGGGCTTTTCCTGGCCGTCTTCCTCACGCCGCTTCTGGCGAAGCGCTCTTATCTGATGGCACCCCTGATGCTGCCGCTGATGGTCGCGCCGGCAATGATCGGCCTCATGTATCGGCTTGTTTTGCACGAGTTCGCTGGCCCGGTGCCCTATTATCTGTTCGAATGGCTCGGTGATAGCCCGGCATTCCTCGACGTCGACAACGCCTTCCGCACGCTGCTTGTCGTCGAAATCCTGCAGTGGACGCCGTTCGCCTTCCTGCTCTTTTACATGGCCTACGCCGCGATACCGCTCGAGGTTCGCGAAGCCGCCTCGCTTGATGGTGCGTCGGCTCTGAAGGCGCTCTGGTGGATCGAGTTACCGCTGATGCTGCCGACGCTGGTAATTGCCTTCTTCATCCGTTTCATCGACGGTTTTCGTGTCTTCGACAACGTCTACGCGCTCACCGGCAGCGGGGCCGGCGGATCGACGACGTCGCTCTCGATCTACATCTATCAGGCCTTCTTCAAGGGCGGGGCGATCGGCAAGGCCGTCGCGGCATCCGTCGTCCTTTTTCTGGCGTCGCTTGCGGTGCTTTATGGCCTCAACTGGATAACGGGTCGCAGGAGGCGCTGACCGATGCTAAATCTGCTGCGCTGGCTCGTTTTTTCGATCGCCGTGCTCGCGATGAACTTTCCTGTCATCGTGACAGTGATCACGTCATTCAAGACCGCGCGCGAACTGTCGTTCAACCCCGGGTTCTGGATCGGCGAACCGACACTTGAGAACTACACGCAAGTGCTGGGCGAGACCGATCGGTTCAACATCTACGGCTATCTCTTCAACAGTACCGTTGCCTCGCTGATCGGTACGGGGCTGGCGATTGCGCTCGCCTTTCCGGCTGCTTACGCCATCGCTCGGAGCGAGGCGGGAAAGCGCACGCTGCTGCCGCTCATCATCAATCTGCGTGCCGTACCGCTCATCATTTTCGCGATCCCGCTTTACATGATGTACCAGTGGTTGGGGCTGCTCGATACGCAACTCGGCCTCGGTCTGATCCTGACGATCGTCAACACGCCGCTGGCGCTCGTCATCCTCGTCAACGCGATGTCCGACGTGCCGGCGGAGCTGGACGAGGCAGCGAAGATGGACGGCGCCAGTTCCTGGCAGGTCATGCTCATGATCATCCGCCCGATCGTGCGACCGGCCCTGGTCACGACCTTCATCTTCGGGTTCATAACGGCCTGGAACGAATTCCTCTTCGGCCTGATGCTGACGACGAACCGAGCGGTTCCGATGACGGTCGGAGCATCGTTCTTCTTCGCCGCGAGCGGGGGCGGCGTGCAATGGGGCACTGCCTCGGCCGTGATGGTGCTCGGCGCATTGCCCCCCGCCTTGCTGGGCCTGTTGATGTACCGGCAGATCTCGGCGTCTTTGACTGCCGGTGCCGTGAAGGGCTAGGCACGCGCTTGCGCGCGCCCACTCGACTGCTCAACCCGGATCGGCGCCGATTGCCTTCAGGGCTGTGCGGGCTACTTCGAAATCCTGCTCGCCCGTGCCGGAGCCGACGCCGATGGCGCCGGCAAGTTTGCCCCCGAAGCGAATGGGCAGACCGCCCGGAAGATGCGTCACCCCGCCCTGCGATGCGATTCCGGCGGCAACGCCGAACTCGACCGGCATCGCGCCAGTCGGCCCGTTGATCGAGGCCGCGGTGCGGGCCTTGGAGCGGGCAGTATGCATGCTCAGATATTTCGCGCCGTCCATGCGGATGCTGGCGATCGTCTCGCCGCTGGCGTCGACGACGAAGACGCATTGCGGAACGCCGATGCTTTCCGCGTGACGCACTGCCGCCGCAAGGGCATTCATTGCGCCTTCGTGGGCAAGGCTGATCGTCTCTTTGTAATTTGCCATCGTTCTCTCCCTGTTTTCGTCACGACACTACAACGGGGCGGGAAAGAGAATGCTCGTGTTCGGCGAAGCACTTTCGCTGTCGGGGAACAAGTCGGAGTGCCATGTTGCGCCGGGCGAGCAGAGACTGGGCTTGTTGTGGGCGAGTAGGAAGGTTGAAGTCATCACGTCATGGCGCTGTCGGCTGGGGGCCGTCTGCAGCGCCGCACAACGAACCAGACGGCGTCATCGTTGCGCGGTATGATGTTTTTGACCCGGATGGCAAACACGAAAAGGATAGGGACCGATGACGCCGATGGAGCAGGATGCGCGACGGCTTGAAATGACCGTTCTGATGACGCCGGACATGGCCAATTTCAGTGGCAAGGTTCATGGCGGTGCGCTCTTGAATCTGCTCGACCGCGTGGCCTTTTCCTGTGCTTCGCGCTTTTCGAAGCAATATGCGGTGACCTTGTCCGTTGACCAGGTGATCTTCAAGGAGCCGATCCAGGTGGGCGAACTGGTCACCTTCCGCGCATCGATCAACTATGCCGGCCGGACCTCGATGGAGGTCGGTATTCGCGTGGAGGCGGAAGATATCCGTGCCGGTACCCGACGGCATACGAACTCGTGCTACTTCACCATGGTCGCCGTTGATAGCGCAGGCCGCCCGGTGGAAGTGCCGCAATGGCGTCCCGAGACGGCGACCGACCAGCGCCGGCATCGCGCGGCCGAGTTGCGCCGGACGCTGCGGCGCGAGTTCGCCAACCGTCTGGAGGCGGTGGCGCAAACCGGCCGCGACGTGGAAGGGGCGCCAGGTTGAGGCGGGGCACCGGTCATTCTTGCGGTGATCGGTCAATTCCGCCGCACGAGCGATCTTCTGCCGCGAAGTGATATTGGGCTTATCTCGCACGGAACGGGGGGCGAAGCTGACCTACGATGCGATCATCTGGCTCAAAGAGCGGGAAGTAGTTCGACAGGCAGCGGGATGATGACAAAATCCCACGCGCGTGAAGAGGCGGGGCCACACGCGGGCCCCGACAAACAGCCCTGGAGACCAAAACACTTTCGTCCCGGCCGAACGGTCGGGCTGATCGAATAATCCGGCGGCATCCGCTCTGCGGCAGGCCAAGCTGGCCGCTTAGCCATGAGCCCGCAGAGCGTTGCCGGCTCGCTTCAACCGACGAAGATCGCGCGCAAACGCGCGAACAGGCCTGTCTGTTTTCCCGCGATCGCTGCACGGATGTGACGGGCTGCCGTGGCAGCACTCACCGTGGCACCGAAGTGGCAATAGCAGATAACCCTGTGCAATTGCTCGTCGCTCAGTTCGAAGAACCGCTTTGCTTCGCCGTAAGTGTCATTTTCCAATCCGGCTGCGCGCAGGACAGGATCCTTGAATGCGACCGAGATCGGCGAGTCGTCGCCGCGCATGGTCGCACGCACTCTGGCCGGCTGATACTCGGTCTCGTGCAGCGTCGAGAGGTGGCGATGGGGGATTTGTTCCAGGAGTTCCGCCCAGCGTTCCAGACGCTCTGCGCGCGTTGTCAGCCGGCGTGGGAAATCCTGTTTGACCTCGGCGACGATCTGCAGTTGGTCGAGTGCATGGTGCTTCATTTTGGCCTCCATTCAGACGATAGTTGCTCCGCCCCATTTCCGAATTTAGCCCGCTATAAAGGTGACTCTTACGGGTGCCGAAGTCCAATCACGATGTGCTCTGGGGAGCCCCTTTCACCAAAATGTGCAGCCTTCACAACGATGTGGCCGTGGTGCGAGACCGTTTTGCGCGTGTCCGGTGATATTGCCGAGCAGCTACAACCGCGCGCCGGTTGCGACCGGCGTGCGGGGTTTGATCGTCGCGGCGTGCTACGCGCCGAACCCGCCGTCGATGGTGTGGAGCGCGCCGGTCGTGAACCCGGCTTCGGGACCGGCGAGATAGGCGGCCAGGCCGGCGACTTCCTCCGGGCGACCGTGGCGCTTGATCGCCATGAAGCTGTGCATGAATTCGCTCATCGGACCGTCCTCCGGGTTCATGTCCGTACACGTCGGACCGGGCTGGATGACATTGACCGTTATGCCCTTGTCTCCGAAATCGCGCGCGAGGCCGCGTGCCATGCCCTGCACTGCCGACTTTGTCAGCGCATAGGCGGCTCCGCCGGCAAAGGGCATGCGGTCGCCGTTGACCGAACCGACGATGATGATACGGCCGCCATCGGGCATCTGCCGCGCGGCCTCGACCGCCGCGTGATAGGGCGCGCGTACATTGACGTCGATCATACGGTCGACCGCATCCGCATCGACTTCAAGCGGATCGCCGAGGACGAGCGATCCAGCATTCACGACGAGCACGTCGAGCGCGCCTTGATCCCTGACGACCTTAGTGACCGCGTCACGGTTCGCGGCATCGGATTGAATTGCGGTCGCGCCCGTTTCCAACGCGAGTGCCTTTGCTGCTTCGGTTGAGCCCGCATAGGTGAAAGCGACGGTCGCGCCTTCACCGGTAAAACGCCGGACAATGGCCGCGCCGATACCGCGGCTACCGCCTATGACGAAGATTTTCTTGCCGCTGAAATTTGCCATGATTCGCTCCTTGAGAAGAAATGTAGTAAACGCTACATAAAGAGTATTCCACATTGGCGCAAGGATTTTGTAGTGACTGATACAAAAAATGTGAAATCGCGCGGGCGACCCCGTAACTTCGACGTAGACGAAGCCGTCGGCAAGGCGCAGGCGCTGTTCCATCAACGGGGATATGACGCCGTCAGCCTTGCCGATCTGACGGCAGCCCTGGCTATCAATCCGCCGAGCTTCTATGCCGCATTTGGTAGCAAGGCCGATCTCTATGGGCGTGCGCTGGAGCGCTATGCGAAGACGGAGGGGCTGGACTTCGATCGTCTGCTCGCGCCGGAAAAGCCGCTGAACGAAGCGCTGGCGGCCCTGTTCGACGCTGCGGCCGTTGCCTACACGGCACATCCCGAGGCGACCGGCTGCCTGGTTATCGAAGGTGCGCGCGGCGGTACGGATGCGGTCGCTTGCGACAAGGCAAAGACGCTGTGGCGTCGGAGCCGGCAGGTGGTGCGCGATGCGATCGCTGACCGAGCGGCAGACCGCGCGGACGAGATCACGGACTATGTGATGGCGGTCCTGGCGGGCCTCTCGGCAAGCGCCCGCGACGGTCTCGGTGCCGCCCGACTGCGCGCAATCGGGCGCACGGCATCGCTGGCCTTCATGTCCGACAAGGCGCGATGAGTCTTCTCACGGCCCTCAATCGTGCTCTGACTGCGTCGCGGCGATGAAAGACTCGGCTACTCTGCCGTGCGACGGCCACGCGACGTTGACAGACCGGTTCATCTGTCCGATACAATGCGAGCATTCCGAGGGGAGCACCGAGCGGTGCTGAGATGGCGGTGAGCCGAACCCTTGAACCTGATCCGGGTCATGCCGGCGTAGGAACGGGAACACGGGCCTTTGACGGCCTTCATCCACGTCTTCGCGATTTCCCGGATCTCCGTGATATTCCGATCTGGAGACCGACCGATGATGCACTCGCCTTTCTCACCCCTTGTCGCGGTGAAAATCCGATGACGGCGATCGCACTGACGATAGCCGGGTCCGACTCCGGCGGCGGCGCCGGCATTCAGGCGGACCTCAAGACCTTTTCCGCCCTCGGTGTCTATGGCGCCAGCGTCATAACGGCGGTCACGGCTCAAAACACGAGGGGCGTCACCGCCGTCGCCGACCTTTCACCGGAAATCGTCACGGCGCAGATCGATGCGGTATTTTCCGATCTCGATGTGGCCGCCGTGAAAATCGGCATGGTCTCACGCCGGGAAACAATCGCCGCCATCGCCGACGGACTGCGTCGTTTCGGCAAGCGCGCCGTTGTGGATCCGGTCATAGTGGCGACTTCGGGCGACCGGTTGCTGCGGCCGAATGCGGTCGCCGCCCTGGCGGAGGAACTCTTGCCGCTGGCGCTTGTCGCCACGCCAAACCTGCCGGAAGCCGCGTTGCTGACTGGCCGTTCCGTCGCCGAGGATGAAAAGGAGATGGCGCGGCAGGCCGAAGCCATTCTCAAGAGCGGCGCCCGCTCGGTTCTGGTCAAGGGAGGGCACCTGCAGAACGGCGAGGCCACCGACCTCTTTTTCGACGGCAACGTCATTACTCGCCTCCCGGCCGCGCGGGTAGAGACGATCAACGATCACGGCACGGGCTGTACGCTTTCGGCAGCGGTCGCGGCCGAACTCGCGCTCGGGCAGCCACTGACGGATGCCGTACGCGCGGCCAAGGCCTATCTGCACGCTGCGATTTCCGCAGCGGATGCCTTGGCCGTGGGCAAGGGACGCGGTCCCGTGCACCACTTTCACAGCTGGTGGTAGTAGCCGCGAGACGTCGTCGAAACTGCACCCGCCCGCAAGCCGCTCACGGCGCCTTGGTGTCGCCACGGTTGCGACTCAAACATGATTTCATCCATGGTTAATGGGCTCTGCGGCGCCGCGCGTCTTATCAGACGGCGGCTCGTTCCTTGCGGAGTTTTTCCTGTTTCATGCGCTGGCACTCGCTGTGCCGGCGGTCGTGGTGGTACCGATGGCGCTGGCTTATCGTCGGGCTCGATCGAAAGCCGTCACGATGATTTTTCGCCGCTGCGGAAATCCGAAGTCAGTCAAAGTCAGGTCGCTTCCCGGTTTCGGTGAAACCGGCAGCAAGTCCGCACCTGCCTTCGCAGATGCGGACGCGAGCCATGAGCTAAGCTGCGGGGCGGTTCCCGTCGATCGTATGCTCGACATAGTATTTGCCATAACGATGCCGATATTTTTCCACACCGCCGAAGTCGCTGTACTTCGAAAGCTCGTCCATGTCGGTCTTGTTGAGGATAACCCCAAGCACCTTTGAATTGATCTGCGGCTCGGAATGCAAGACGTCGCGCACCAGTCGGGACGGCGTTCTTCCCCATTCGACAACGAAGATGAAACCGTCGGCGAGCGGAGCAAAGGCCTTCGCATCCACAACGGGTGCCAGCGGCGCGAGGTCGACGACCACGTAGTCGAACGAGCTGCGCGCGTTCTCGATCAGGTTTGCCATGGCAGCCGATGCGAGCAGTTCGTGGCTTTGATGCGGTTGATGATGGGACGCCTCGCCGCCAACCGGGAAAATGGCAAGCTTGGTCCGCTGGTCGACCTTGATGCCGGCGGGCCAGGTGGCCTCTCCCATCAGCGTCTCGACGAGCCCCGTGCGCGGAGCGGGCGTGATCATCTGGGTGAGGCCGGGCTTGCGTATATCGCCGTCGATCAAGAGCGTCCGCTTGCCGCTTGCGGCCAACAGCGCCGCGAAGTTTGCGGCGACGACGGATTTCCCCTCGTCCGGAACCGCCGAAACGATCCCGATCACGCGGCTTTCGTTGCCGTGCAGCATGTGATCGCAGGCGAGCTTGGCGTTTCTGAAGGTTTCCGCAAAAGAGGATTGCGGCGCATCGAGGACCATGCGCGACAGGCGCTGGAATTCCACTGTCCCTTCGGGGATCGCTTCTGGTTGCCTGTCGGACGCAAAGCGCGTGCGCACGAGTTCCGCAGACTTTTTCGGTCGTATGCCGACCAGCGGAACATAACCGAGCGACTTGTGGCCGAGGATGGTGCGCACGTCGTCTTCAAGACGGAAGGTTCTCTCGCGGAACTCCTGGAACGCGGCGAAGGCGCCGCCGGCCATCAAGCCGAGCACGGCGGAAAGTGCAAGCGTCAAGGTCTTCTTCGGGCTCGATGGTGCCGTGGGAACTCCGGCTTCGGAGATGACCCGGGCCTTGGCGATCGGGAAGGAGCGTTGCTGCGCCGCCTGCTCGTAGCGGCCGAGATAGGACTCGTAAAGCGTCTTGAGCGCCGCCGCCTTCTGTTCGAGCTCCCTCAAATGAACAAGCGACTCGCTGGCGTTCGTGTTCCGGCCCACGACCCCTTCGATGCTCTCGCGCAACGACGACTCGCGTGAGCGGGCGACTTCGTATTCATTCTTGTAGCTTGCCGTCAGTTGCTGCAGTTCCTGATAGATCTGCCGCGCGATGTCGGCCTGCTCGGTCCTGAGCGATACAGCCTGCGGGTGGTCCTCGCCAAAGTTCTGGGCGACCTCCTGCTCGCGTTTGCCGATGGTGAGATAGCGGGCCCTGAGATCGCGGATAACCATGTTGTCTCCCTCCTTGGGAGAGATGGTCGCGTTGTTTACGGCGGTCTCGGGCCCCTGGTCGATAATCGACTTGAACTGGTTGTAGCGCGCGGAGGCGGTGGCCGTATCGGCCTGGGCGACGATGAGCTGGCTGTTGAGGTCCGACAGTTGCTGTTCGGACATCAGTTCACCGCGCGCGGCGGTCAGACCGTTTTCGCTCCTGAACCGCTCAACCTCGAGTGCTGCCGCCAGCGAGCGCTGCCGCAGATCCGCGAGGCGTTCCTGCAGCCAGACGGAAGCCCGTTCCGTCGCTTCGAAATTGGCGTTCAACTGATCGGTGAGATAGGCTTCCGCATAGCCACGCACGACGGTAGCGGCAAGCAGGGGATCGCTCGACTTGTAGGCTAGTGCGACTACGGAGCTTCGCGATACGCGCTCGACCGTCAGGGCCTGCTGGATCAACGCTGCTGCCTTCAATCGCCGGCCGTTGCGTGCCGCCTCCTCCGAAACCACGGGACCGGACGAAAAGAGGCCGGTCGCTGTCCTCAGCCACTCCTTGACGATGGCAACCGGCGAACGCGGCGGATTGATGATCGTCTCGTTCTCGGAAAGGTTCAGCTTGTCGACAACCCGCAGGGCAAGCTCGCCGGACTTCAGGATCTCCACGGCGCTTGCGATCTGGGTGTCCAGCATCTGGCTGTTTGCGGGCGTTGGCTCTTCCTCGGCAAATTTGGACAGATTCTCGTCAAGCAGAATCTGCGTCATGGAAGTGTAGATCGATGTCGCAAACAGCAGGTAGGCGACGCCCAGCATGATGAAGAGGACAACAAAGGCCGCAACCAGCTTGGCCCTGCGAACGACAATCGCCAGAAGTCGATCAAGATCGATAAAACCGTCGGCTTCTTCCTCGCGGGGCACGATGCTCAAGGGGACACTTCTCTGTTTCATGGGGGCCGCTCTGTTCATTTTTTTCTCCGGTCCGTGCGCCGGCGGCTCCAGGAGCCGCCGGGAAACATTTGCTTATGCCGCTCGGATGCGGCTTTCGTGAGACAGGACAATCTCGCGAACGGATTCGAGCACCATCTCGCCGATATCCGCGCGGTTGAGCGCGAAAGCGACATTCGCCTCGATGAAGCCTTGCTTCGAACCGCAGTCGAAGGTTCTGCCCTCGTAGGGATGGGCGTGGAAGGGCTGTGTCGTCGAAAGCTTCAGCATGCCGTCGGTCAACTGGATTTCGTTGCCGGCGCCGCGCTGCTGGTGCGCGAGAATGGAAAAGATCTCCGGCTGGAGAATATAGCGCCCGTTGAGATAGTAGTTCGACGGTGCCTCTTCTGGGGTAGGCTTTTCGACCATCTGCGTTACCGCGAACCCGTGCCGAACCGTTCCGCCCTTGCCGACGATGCCGTATTTGGACGCGTCCTCGGGGGCGCATTGCTCGACGGCGACGACATTGCCTCCGACTTCCCGATAGAGATCCATCAGTCCGGCCATGCAGCCGCGTGCGCCGAAGGAGAGCATGTCGGGAAGCAGAAGCGCGAAAGGCTCGTCGCCGATAAGGTCGCGTGCGCACCACACCGCGTGGCCGAGACCAAGCGGGGCCTGCTGGCGTGTGAAGCTCACGGAGCCGGCGGTCGGCAGCATGCTTTCGAGCTCGGAAATCTGTGCTTTCTTACCCGAACGCGACAGCGACGAGATGAGCTCGGGCGTATCGTCGAAGTGGTCCTCGATTGCCTGCTTGTTGCGGCTGGTGACGAAGACGATGTGTTCGATACCGGCCTGACGCGCCTCGTCCACGGCGTATTGAACCACGGGCCGATCGACGATCGTCAACATTTCCTTCGGCACGGCTTTCGTTGCGGGAAGGAACCGGGTTCCGTTTCCGGCAACCGGAATTACTGCTTTTCTGACGGTCCTGATACGGTCCATTGTATCATCCTTTGCTTGTGTGAGGGCTCTCGCCGCCCAGCGGGGATCGTTCAGCCGCCACCGTCATGGGGGCGGTCTCTGCGGATCGCGCCGCAAGGCGGCGCAGTCGTACGGCGATCGGCATGTGCAAATGCCGAAGCGCAAGGGGGTCGGCGAGCGCGGCCTTCAGCGCGCCGGCCAACGATCTTTTTTTCAACTGCTCGACCAGCAGTAGAAACGAGCGCGCCTGGTGGAAGCCGCGGGTACGCTTGCGCTGCATCCTTTCCGACAGGACATCGAGCGGATAGCGGCGCAGGAACGCTTCATCTGCGGACATCATGGCGTCGATATGCTCCAGCTTGAGCACGCGTGAGATGGAACCCTCGCGGATA
Organism: Sinorhizobium sp. 7-81; assembly: GCF_030124405.1. NCBI lineage: Bacteria > Pseudomonadati > Pseudomonadota > Alphaproteobacteria > Hyphomicrobiales > Rhizobiaceae > Sinorhizobium > Sinorhizobium sp. 7-81. The sequence goes on from NZ_JASKLT010000006.1 coordinate 149,381, forward strand.
TGATAGATGTAGCCGGCCGAGGGTTCGATGGCGCAGCGGCCGCCGGAGGCAAGGGCGGAGGCAAGCAGAATATAGTCTTCGCCGATCCGGAGCGTCTCGTCGAAACGAAGATCATGCTCCTCGAGGAAGCGCCGCTCGAAGACCGGCTTCATGTAGCCGAAGTTGTGCTGCGAGCGAAAAATCACGTTCGACCCGATGAAGGCGGCGAGTGTCAACAGCGGCTGTCGAGCGAGCTCGGCCTCCGAGAACATTCTAACGCTGCGCCCATCAAGCGAAACGACGTCGAGATTGTCGACGACGACCTGGGCTCCGGATTTCTCGGCGCGCTCGATCATTCGCGCCAGCCGATCCGGCCTTACGGTGTCGTCCGAATCGAGAACCGCGATCCATTTGCCGCGCGCCGCTGCCAAGCCCACATTGCGGGCCCCGCCGGGGCCGCGATTGTGCTCGAGCGCAATCAGCCGCACCCTCGGATCGCCGATCGTCGAAACAATGCCCACCGTCCCGTCCGATGAACGGTCATCGACGACAACCACCTCGACGGCAACGCCTTCCTGGCGAAGCGCGCTCTCGACGGCGCGGACAATCGTGTCCGCGGCATTGTAGGCAGCCACAACAAAGGTGACGTCCGGAACGAACTCACTCATGCCGACGTCACTCCCGTTGCTCCGTACTGTTCGAGTTGCTTGTGACCGAGAAGCCCGCTCACGACGCCGGCGTGCATGATCGCGCGCAACGCAAAACGATAGCGATGCACGGGAGAAGGCAGGAAAAGCAGGGCCGCCAACGAGCAATAGACCGACTTGGCAGACGCCAGAGCCAGATTCCACGGCTGCCGTGAACCGTTTGATTTCTCCGCCAGCAGGCGGCCGTGCGTCTGGCCGGAACGAAAGCGACGCTTCGAAAGCCATGAGAGGGAGGCGCGTTTTTCCGGAACCGGCTCATCGACCCAGGCCTCCGAAGCAAAAGCGATGGTTCCGCCGGCGTCATGCATCGCGGCGAAAAAGTCCGTGTCCTCGCCACCGCTCTTGCCGAGTGCGAGCTTGAAGCGGCGGCCATTAAGCGCAGGCGCTCCGATGTTCAGCAGGACGTTGCAGGTATAGCCGGTGCGAATTTCACCGCCGACCCAAACGGGCCGGGTCGAATGAAAGTCGCCGCGACGCATCCAGGCAGGTGCCGACGTGCCATAGGTGGCACGGACAGGCCCCAGAACCGCATCGGAGCGGGTCGTGCGCGCCGCTTCCAGCAGGCTTACCAGCCACTCTTTCGAAGCGGTCTCATCGTCATCGATGAAGGCGAGAAAATCGCCTGTGCTGCTGTCGAGGCAGGCGTTGCGTGCGAGCGAGATGTTCGACGCCGGGCAATGGACATAGGTCAAGTCGAAGGGCATCTCCGCTCGGAGAGCCTCCACGAGAGGTTTTGCGCTGGGTTCGATGTCGTTGTCCGCGACAATGATGCGGATCGCGGCCCCGGCAGGCACCGCGATTGCGCCGAGCGAACGAAGCGTCTGGACGAGCTCCGGCCGCCGAAAGGTGCAGACGGCAATATCGATCCGCACCGGCGAGACTTTCTCGGTCGCTGTCATCATGGGATCACCCGAAACCGTCGCAAGTCGAGAAGCTCGCGCCAGAAGCCGGCCGACCAGGCGAGGTGCATGACCATGGCCGAGATCGCGGCCAGCGGTCCATAGGGATTTCGCTCACCGAGCACCATCCATGCTCCATAGCCAAGGCACGCGAGCGCCCAGACACCGAACGGGATGACGGCGATCCAGTTGACGACCGCAAGCAGCGCCCCGACTGCCACGGGTGCTACCGCCAGCGGCAACAACTGCCGCAAGCCGGGCATGGCGCGATGTTTCAGGAAGTTCTTCGCCCGGCCCCGGCCATAACCGAAATATTGCCGGAAGAGCGGACCAACCTTCGAGCGCGGATAGTAAACCATGTTCGTCTTGTCGGTCATCCAGATACGGTAACCGGCTTTTCCCAGGCGATAATCCAATTCGGCGTCTTCGTTGTGGCTGAAGGTCTCGTCATAACCTCCGACCGCCTCGAAAGCGGCGATGCGCATGAGCGCATGGTGTCCGTGGTCGGCCCAATGGCCGGTGGCGCCGGCTCGATGCTTGGAGCCACCGTTGCCAAGCTTTGAGTTCTGCGCGAAGGCGGTCGCCTTCTGAAAGGTGCTGACGCCGACGGTCTCCATTGCCACGACCACGGCGTCGGCGCCGGTCGCCAAGGCCTCTTCGACGAGACGCTGGCAATAGTCGTCCGGGTAGCTTCCGTGCGCGTCGATGCGGATCAGGTAGTCGAAGGAGGCTCCAAGTTCCGAAACGGCGCGGTTTATCGCGGCGCTCTGTATGCGCATCGGGTTATCGAGGAAAAGGACACGCTCGTCCTCGGCTGCAAGACGGCTCGCAATCTTGCGCGTGCCGTCGGTGCTGCCGCCGTCGACAATCGCAATCGTTGCGTTCAGCGGCCCCAACGACGGCCGCAGCTTCGTGACCAGTCCCTCGATGTGCTCAGCCTCATTGAGGCAAGGAATGACGATCAGGCTGGATGTCAAACAGTCGGTGTTCATAGCAATCCACCCTCGTTGTGGCGGGGCTGCGGCACGGCCGGCGTCGGCATCGTCTCAGGCGTTTCGGCGGCGAGCGCCGTGAGGCGCCGCACCAGTGCCTCGCAGTCCGTACGATCGAACACCCAGGTTCCCGGGTTGCATTGGGCGACACCCTCAGTCGCCTCGATGTATCGATCCGGCGTCATCGGACCGAGCAGAGCGGCCAGGCTCTCGGCGTTGGCCTCCTCCAGCACCAGCCCAATGCCCCGCACCGAGAGAAAGCGCGCCGTCTCCGTGCCTTTCATGGCTATCGGAACCCGCCCGTAACGGCATCCCTCATAGAGGCGGTTCGGCAGCAGCCATGCGGAGTTCTGGCCTTCCTCGAAGAAATCGATCGCCCAGGTGAAATGGACGCCGCCATAGATGTCGGCGAGATCTTCGGGATTGCGATAGGCGCCCTCGAAGCTCATGAAGGGCTCATTTCGGACGAACGCGTCAAAGTCCTCGAATTCGGAGTAGGCGGGCCGGCCGCGGAGAACGATTTCGAAGCGGCCCTCCATCTTTCGCGAGAAGTCGGCAAGCAGCGCCAGCGACTTGCTGCAGCGCAATGCCCCAAACCAGCCGATCTTCCACGGTGGACCGGGCACGGGGCATTGCGCCGAATCGGCGATCCGATCGGCGGGGCCATCGATTTCGAGGACCTTGTTTTCGAGAAGCAGTGCTGGTGCATCGAGACCCGAGAGCGGGCGAAAATAGTGCTCGATGAAAGCCGGCGAACTGGTGATCAGCCAACGTGCGTCGCGTCCGAGGTGGGCTTCGGTGGCACGCAGCGCGCGCCCGACGACGTCCTTGCGCAAGAGCAGCCGGTGTATGTCAAGGCATTCATAGACAATCGGGACCCCGCCGCCGAAAAGCGCCACGGCGCGCTTGGCAACGGCCAGCATCTCGAGGTTGCGGGCGATGATGAGGTCGGGCTTTCCGACATTCGCCAGCTTGCTCTTAAGCGAAAGGCAGGCGGAGGCAATCGCTCCGATCCGTTGCGCGAAACGTCCGTCGGCTGTCACGCCGAGTTCGATCGGCTCAATGCCATGCGTCGCGGCGAGCGAATTGACGTCGCGGCGAAAGCCGGCAAGCGTCACCTTCGCGCCACCCGCGACAAGCGTCAGAATTCGACGACGCACCGCAGGATCGGCAAGGTCCTGTGCCAAATAAAGTATCTGCAGCATGAAAACATCCGTTTCCGTGCTCAGCCCCGGCCGAGCTTAGTTCAGTTTCTTGTGCATCGCAACATGTTGCTGCATATGCTCAATACTTGGTCAAATGCTCAGAAATCACTCACTCAAACGGCATGCGACCGACTCGGCGAACTGGCATTCGTCGCCGGGGGCCGTGAAAGCGACGCGGTCTACTTGGAGCCTTGTCGGCTCCATGTAGGAGAATGTGCCCATCCAGTCCCTGAGGGTGTCCGTGCCCCAGAGACTGAAGAATATCTTCTGCGCGTTGGTCGGTATCTTTTTCGGATCCGTGACCTCATGGACCAACTCGCCGTTGACGTAATAGCGGATCCGCTCCTTCTCCCAGACAAAGGCATAGTCGTTGAAGCCCTGGTTGGCGCCACCAGGAACATCGGCAAGATGTTCGTTGCCACCCTTGGCCGAGACATATTGATTGAGCTGGACCTTTGCCGGGTTCTTGCCGAGCACTTCGAAATCGATTTCGTCGTGCGGCTTCTTGTCGGCCGGACCGATATAGGTGAAGAAGGCCGAATTCAGCCCGGAACCGTCCGCTGTCTTGATCCGTGCTTCGTAGGTGCCATAGCCGAAGCGCTTGCGGGTCTGAATTTCACCGCAGACAAAATTGCGTTCGCCTTGCTTGCCCTCTTGAAAGACCAGCTCCAGTATGCCGTTGGCTATTTTTACCTGCTTCTTGGACCAGGTGCAATTCTGGTGAGGACCATTGTTCCACCCGTCCGAGACATACCAGAAGCCGGTGTTCAGTGTGTCGAAGTCGTCCATGAAGGACGCGCCGTTGGCGCCCGTCTGGGCGGTCGCGGTTCCGGCGAGGCTCGCAAGCGGGAGTGTGACGAGTGTGAGGCGGCGCAGACGCGCATAGCGGTCGGGTGTCATTGTCATTACCTTTGTTGCGGCGAATAGCTTGCGTGCCCGCCATCTTGTGCCGGAAGCGCCATTCGCCCGGAACCTGATCGGCTTCCCGCCAGGACGCCGAGCAGATCGGTTGCCAGTCGCTTCACTAGATCGTGGCAAGCGACCAGGACTGCGATCACCAGGATCGGCATCGTGAAGTCGGAGACGGGGTAGTCTGCAAACCTGCTGCCACTCCAGAGCAGACCTTCACCGGGATGGAAGAGGAGCCAGTCCAGAAAACCGTAAGCGCCCGGGAATGCGCTCGTTTGCCGATCAAACGGGACGTGCACGAACACGATGCCGCAAACCAGCACAATGCGCAGCAGATCGACTCGCGACGAAACATTCGCGTCCATACCCACGATGTCAGTCACTCCCTATCTGGCAGCGCCTCGGCGGCAGCCGTTTCAACAGAGCAGTCTTGAGCTCGTAGGAGACAAACTAGGGCACGGGCGAAGAAAAAATATGGCAGTGCAACAGAAAAATGAAACGAATCATGTTGCACTGCACCTAAGGAGCGAATCCTAAAAAAACCGGCGGCTACCGCCCCATGCCGCCCTTCTTCAAAAAACCTCGGATTCGCCGCATGTTGCAGAAATTGTGCCCTGCAAAATTCTGGGGCAATCAAGGGTTGAGTCCCGGAAATATGTTTTTTTTAATTGAATGTTTTTTTTCGAGAATAATCTGGCCTTGGAGCGAGGACGCGACGAATTGCGGCAAGGTTTGGGCAGCTTTGTAGCATTCGATCGAAGGTAAAGCCCGCAAGGCGACAAAGCCGTTGAACATGCTCGGATATTTCGCCGGTCCTGTTATGCAAGCCCGCCTTACCTTGTGGCGGTTACGCGACCTCGGTGCATAGTGGGCGCTGTGCAAATTGCCGTGCCGCGGAGCTGCCTTTCGCGATCTACATCGCCCTTTGAATCGCTGCATGGTTTTAGGCTACGGAAACATGCAGTGGCGCGGCGTATGTCAGACGCGCGAAGGCTCACTCACGCGGGTCAATCATCGTCCTGCTTTGCGGAAACGGTGTGCGCTTCGTCCTCCAGCAGCGGTCTGGCACTGTTCTCCGCATTGCCGTTTTGCTCGGCTGCCGCAGCCCTGTTCTCCGATTTCAACGAAGGCATCAGAAGCGCTGCAATGATGCCCACGGGGCCGAGAACGCAACCAATCAGCAGCCAGCGAAGACTGTGGCCGCCCCTGAGCGCGGCCACGACCGCGGTCACGATGCTGCATAAGATCCAGATTTCAACGATCATTGATTTCGCTTGCTGCCTTCACAGGTCGGCTTTCGGTTCACGCGTCCGGCCAGCGCCGGACATGACCGGCCGAACTGACTGCGCCAAATTCCGGCGCCAGCCGAGCGGGCGGTGGCCTGCGCGTCAGCATAAGCGCCCTTGCTGTGTTCTTCCCGGTCAATGGCATTGCCGGTCTCCACGAGCCAGCGGTTCACGTCTTTGCCGTCGGCGCGAAAGCAGGTGCCGACAAAACGGCCGTAGCGATCGCGCTTGACGAGGTCGCAGCGCGTAGGGCGGGCCGCCGCCAGAAACGCGTCCAAAGCAGAAGCCGCATCCTTGCCACATCGGAAGTCTGAGCCTTTCTCATCCGAGCAGACTTGCCAGCCTTCCGGTGCGTCGACACCACTGAACTGGATGCGCTCGCCGGCGATTTCAATGGTATCGCCATCGATAACCGACGCGTGGCCAACGATCGGCTCTGCTCCTTGCGCGCTGTTGGCCATGACCAACAGAACCAGGAAAAAATAAACTTTTCGCTTCGTTACTGGAGACACGGCGCTGCAACTCGATTTCGCTCGGCGCTGAAAAGCGGGAAGTCTGCCGTCGAAGGCCGCTGCCGCCATCTCAAAGCCGATCATGCGCCGTTCCCGTCCAGCCTCGTTGGCTGTCACACTAACTCAGGTGCCCCGTCGTGCGTATCCTGCAAAACTGGGGGTGAGTGGCCGTGTGAGGCGCTTTACCGCTGATTGAGCAGTTCTGCAGGACGGGGCCGGGACGTGAAGCGCAAGGGTGAGGCGCTCAGAAGACAAACATGTAAAGCAGGATGATGACGACCAGGGGAACACCCATTAGCCACAGAATGATGCCTTTCATACCGCTCACCTTCATTTCGTTGCTGTTGAGGCGGTAACGCGAAGGCCGAAGAAGCGTTCCTTTCCGGCATGCAGGCAACAAAAAAGGCCGGGGCAACCCGACCTTTCCTCTTCGCTGCTCTACCCTGCCAGTACATCCGTGGTCAGCGGCATAAGCGCAAAGCCTACCTGCAGGTCAGGCGATCTCGCCGACATCTGCACAGGCAATTTGTTAAGCGGGATGTGGGAACTCCAATGGAGGATTGCAAGGTCTGTCACGTCTAATCTTTTTCAAAGCCACTCTACGTAGGCCACGATCCGGCGCGCTGCCTCGCGAGCGCGGCGTTACGGACTCTGTTGAGCTTTGCCGCTACTCCCCGGCTCGATCATGGGCGTTTCAAGCAGGTAGCGGATGGCACCTGAGCCGCCGAGTGCGACCGGTGCCGACGATTGACGCGGCCGAAAGCGCTCGGTCTTGTCGGCAAGGATTCCGCCGACGATCGCCGGGAGCGCACCGGGATTTTTGAAACCATAGCCTATCGCGCGCAAGTAACCCGCCTGGTTCTTGAGATCGAGAAAGTGGCGCAGTTCGTAGCGGTCCCGGATGTGGCGCTCATGGCGACGGATGGCGGTCGCGGCATCGGCGCTCAATGGACTTTCGGTAAGGATCGCCCGGTCCGCCTCGTAAAGTCGCTTCAAGTCGTCCGTGCGGTGGCTACCGCTCAACGAATTGCCACGTACGACGGCGGCATAGCCGCAGCTGTGGATGATCTTGTAGCGAGCGCCCTTGGCCAGTGCTCTGGCATAAAGGTCGTAGTCTTCGCCGAGGCGCAGGTCTTCCTTGTAGCGGAGCCGATGTTCATCGAGGAACGAGCGTCGCATCAACGGCTTAAGGAAGCCGATCTCGCCGCGACGAACGCCGCGCCGGGAGATATTGCCCTCTACGAAACCGATAAGATCGAGCAGGCGGGGACGGGGCGTGAAACGGCCGATCCTGCCGTGCGCTGTGTCGGCCTGGCTAGCGTCGATGAACGCGATGTTGTCTGCAATGAAGTCCCAGTCTTCCTCTAAGAGGAGCTGACGAAGTCGACCAGGGAAAAAGAAGTCGTCGGCATCCAGCACGCCAAGAACCGGCGATTGCGAGATTGATATCGCATGATTGCGTGCGGCGGCCGGACCGCGGTTTTCTTCGAAGCGGACCACCTTCAGTCGGCCACTTCCGTCGTCCGCCGCGTGTGCGGTGCGGGCAGTGTCATCGGTCGAACCGTCGTCAATGATCACGACTTCGGCAGCTTCCGGTTCGGCAAGCGCGGAGGCGATCGCCCTGGTGATCGTGTCGGCGGCGTTCTTTGCGGCAATGATAATGCAGACGTTCGTCGGCGCGGCTGCGGTCATACTGGCCTCCAGCAGGTGATCGAGATGCGTCGGTGTAATGCAAGTTCCACCAGACCCGCAAAACATGTCCGGCGATCATGTCGCAAACGCGTCAAGCTCGAAATTTTTTGCAGTGCGGCAACGCAGCGGCTGATGCGGCCCCCGAATTGCTGCCTTGATCAGAGGCGATCGACGGAACCGGAACCTAGCGGTTGGAGTGGCCCGCGCGGTTCAAACGGCGGATCGAAACCTTGCCTGTTTGCTTGTCATCGGAAGCAGGTTCGACCGGCACCTTGCCGGTAGATAAACTGCGCCGGGCCCGAGCCTCCTTCCAGACCAGGAAGACGACGGCGATGAAATATCCGACTTGCATCAGCACGGCGCAGATCAGTGTCTGTATCGCCGCCGATATCAGTGAGCCGTTCAGGATGTAGGTTGCGATGGCAAAAGCCACCAATGCGCCGATCATGCTGGCAAAGACGCGTGGTGCGAACATCCCGCTACCCCGCCTTCGGATTCTTTATGCGAATGACCATCGGACTCTTACGCCTCTCCTCCCACTTTTTTCACTATATTAGTGGTCTCTTTTCTCTTCAACATGCAAAGCAGAACTTTGTCGCTACTGTTTTTTACCGCGAAAATCTTTCCGTCACGTTCACTGCGCGTGAGAGGGCGAATCACGTTGGAGTGATCATTCCTGGAATACAATGGGTGGTTGTGTGGCTGAAAGAAATGCAACAAAACTTGTGGAGATCGGGTACGAACTGGTTCGTTTGCGGACCCCTAAATTGAGAGGGGTAGATGCGAACTCATTCTGATCGCTGCATCTTTTGGCGCTGCGAAAGGAGTTTTCCTGATCAACTTTTGTTACAAGTAGTGTTCGTAAAGGTCGAGAAAAATGTGCACTGCAAAACTATGGTGCAATGCAAAAAATCGAACCGGATCGAACGTTTGTCAATTTCGTGCCGGCGCCGCTGCCGCCCGTCCGAGTGAAACAATGATAGGATCGCTGTAATACTTCGCGATCCGCAAGAGTTACGCGCCGCCAATGTTTCAACATGGCGGCCTTGTGACAAATTATCATGATTATAAGTTGCGGATGTTTGTAATTAAATTTTAGTAATAGTGCGTGCGCCCAAAGGGTTAAAACGCTCTGGCGAGGGTGCCCGCGGAGGCGGCCTTGTTTTTGCCTTCAAAAAACAAAATCTCACCATACACTCGCGCTAGATGACCCGCGTCCTGCGGGACCGACACTCGCAAAACGTAAATGGAGTCACCTCTATGAAGTCCGCGACTCGCTCGGCCACTTCGCCGTTTTTCATCGCACAAGAGACCGGGGTCTTCCGGCCGATAGGTGGCATATCAAAACGAAGTTTTGACGTTGCCGCGGCATCCTTGGCTCTTATCTTCTTCAGCCCGCTCTTCCTGCTCATCATGGCGCTCGTTAAGCTCTCTGATGGTGGGAGTGTTTTCTATGGACACCGCCGCATCGGCCACAACGGTCAGGCCTTCAAGTGCCTGAAGTTCCGGACGATGATGGAAAACGGCGATCGTGTGCTGAAGGACTATTTCAAGCAGAATCCAGCCGCCTACGAGGAATGGCGCACGACCCGCAAGCTCCAGCACGACCCGCGGGTTACCGCTGTAGGCAGCGTGTTGCGCAAGCTCAGCCTCGATGAATTGCCGCAACTTCTCAACATCATTCGCGGCGAAATGAGCGTGGTCGGCCCGCGCCCGGTCGTCGAGGACGAACTCGAGCTTTATGATTCGGCTGCCGTCTACTATCTGCGTTCCCGGCCTGGTCTGACCGGCCTTTGGCAGATCAGCGGCCGCAATGACGTATCTTACGAGGCCAGAGTGGCCTTCGATACGCAATACGTCCAGAACTGGTCGCTCCTTGCCGACCTTGCCATCGTCGTCAAGACGATCCCTGCCGTCTGCTTCTCACGCGGCAGCTATTGAAATCTTGGCACTGACCGCATGGTCGAGACAGTGTCAGGCATCAGGAAATCACGAAAATGCAACCTATCAGAATTTCGGGGACGTTCGCCGTCCAAAAGCTTTCCTGCTTCGCGCGTGTTGCGCTGATCGCGGTCATGGCCGTGGTAGGGGGCGCGGCGGCACAGGCCGACGAATACCGGCTCGGCGTGATGGACAAGCTGCGCGTCCGCGTCGCCGAGTGGCAGACTGCCGAGGGCGCCGTCCGCGACTGGTCGGCCGTCAGCGGCGACTATACGATCGGTGCATCGGGGAACCTCTCTCTGCCCTTTATCGGCGACCTGCCAGCCTCGGGCAAGACGACAACGGAAGTCGCTGCCGAGATCGGCATCCAGATGCAGAAGCTCTTCGGCCTGCGCGACCGGCCTACGGCGTCGGTCGAAATGGCGCAATACCGCCCGGTCTATCTTACCGGCGAGGTGGAGACTCCGGGCGAATACCCCTATGCGCCGAAGATGACCGTACTCAAGGCCGTCAGCCTCAGCGGGGGATTGCGCCGCGCTCCAAGCGGCCAACGATTCGTCCGGGACTACATCACCGCGAGCGGCGAATCCGCCGTGCAGGTCTCCGAGCGCAACAGGCTGCTCATTCGCCGCGCCCGGCTTCAGGCTGAAATCGGCAAGCGCGACAAGATCGAATTGCCCGACGAACTCAAGAACGCCGAGGGGGTTGAAAAGCTGCTCGCCAATGAGACGGCTTTGATGCAGTCGCGCGACAAGCGGCAGGAGCGGCAGCTGGCAGCCCTTGCCGATCTTAAATCCCTTCTTCAAAGCGAGATCGAGTCGCTTGCGAAGAAATCCGAGACCCAGGCGCGCCAACTCGAACTCGTCATGGAAGACCGCGAGAAGGTCGACAGCCTCGCCGAAAAGGGGCTGGCGTTGAGCCAGCGCAAACTCGCGCTCGAACAAAGGGTCGCGGACGTGCAGTCGTCGCTGCTCGACATCGACACCAATTCGCTCAAGGCAAAGCAGGATTACAACAAGGCGACGCAGGACGAGACCAATCTGCGCAACGATTGGGACGAGCAACTCGCCCAGGAACTGCAGAACACCGAGGCCGAGCTCGAAACGCTCTCGCTGAAGGTCGGCACCAGCCGCGACCTGATGGCCGAGGCACTGCTGCAATCGGCCGAGGCGGCACAATTGGAAGAGCAAAACGCCGAGGCGAACATCACCTATTCGATCATCCGTGAAAAGGATGGCACGCCGACGGAGATCGCGGCAAGCGAGAATACCGAGGTGCTGCCCGGCGACGTCATCAAGGTAAGCGCCGCGCTGGCGATGCGGTGAGTTCACCATGCGGATTTCGAAGGCGAGCCTCGTCAGCCCTGGGGTGAATCAGCTTTACGGCGCTGTGGCCGTGGCGCTGTCGTTGTTCGTCTTCGCCTATTCGCCCCGCTTCGGGCAGGTTTCGATCCTGCTCTATTACGCTTTGTGGCTGCCGCTGGTCCTCGTCGACTACCGCAAGGTTCTTGGCAACTACGGCAAGTATCTCTGGATCTTCGCCTTCACCATATTTGCCTGTCTTTCCTTCTTCTGGTCGGCGGCGCCGGCGATGACGATGCGCACTGGAGTGCAATATCTCAGCCACGTCGTCTGCGCGCTGATCGCCATGCGGACGATCGATATCCAAACACTGACGCGGGGAGGGATCGCCGGCGTCGCCATTGTCCTGCTCTATTCGCTGCTTTTCGGCGTCTATCATTACGATCCGCTGGACGGCACGTACAGCTTCGTTGGCGCTTTTGCATCGAAGAACCAACTGGGCTTCTACGCTTCGCTAGGCATCTATTTCGCCTTCGTTGCTGTTTTCACCCTTGGCGAACGTGGTTTCTGGATGGCGGCGGCGGGCGTCGCCGGGCTGATCTCTGCCTATTCTCTGCTGGCTTCCCAGTCGGCAACTTCGGTCCTGACGGCTGCGGCAATCATCAGCCTCTGCCTCGGAATGCGGGTGATATCCGCCCTGCGGCCCTCGAGCCGCAAAGGGCTTTTCGTCGCCGCGGCAGTGTTCGGCATCGTTGCCTCCGTGGCCGTGGTCTATGGCGGCGGGCTCGACCTGGTGCTCGGCGCCTTCGGCAAGGATTCGACCCTTACCGGCCGAACCTATCTGTGGCAGCAGGGCATCGAAGCGGCCGCGGCTGCGCCGATCGTCGGGATCGGCTACCAGGCCTATTGGATCCAGGGATTTTCGGAGGCGGAACGGCTCTGGGAGGAGTTTTACATCACCGCGCGCTCCGGGTTTCATTTTCACAATACCTATATCGAGGCGATCGTGGAAACGGGGGCGATCGGCCTCCTGTTGCTGACCACGATCCTGCTCACGACCGTGTTCGGCCATCTGAAGCGGCTGCTTTCAGAAGACCGCGATCCGGATTCGCTGGTGCTCTTCGGCATTGCAATGCTGCTTCTCATCCGATCCTTCGTCGAGGTCGACATTCTCAACCCGTATCACGTCGGGTCGTTCTTACTGTACTTTTCGGCGGGCAAGCTGACGATCCCGCGCACGCGACCGACCACGAACTGGCTCTGGCCGGAAGACGGGCGTTCCACAGCCTACAGGGTTCGTTTCAGCGCGTAATACTGCGTCATGGGGGCGCTCAATGAAAACGATCCACGGGGTCCAATACCTGCGCGCGGTGGCAGCGCTCGCGGTGGTGATATTCCACGCGGCTGAAAAGACCGGTCATCATTTCACGATCGGCGCGGCCGGCGTTGACGTCTTCTTCGTCATCAGCGGCTTCATCATGTGGGTCATCAGCGATCGCCGGCCCGTCACACCCGCAAGGTTCGTGATCGATCGCCTCCGGCGAATCGTGCCCGTCTACTGGATGGCGACGATGGTCATGGTCGCCGGAGGCGTCGCGGGGCTTTTCCCGAATATGGTTTTATCTGTGAAGCATGTGCTCGCTTCATTGTTCTTCGTGCCAATGCGCTCTCCGAGCAATGGCGAGATATGGCCGGTCCTGGTGCAGGGCTGGACGCTCAATTTCGAGATGCTTTTCTACGCGGTCTTCGCGGTCTCGCTGCTGCTGCCGCGAAACTGGCGCTTGCCGTCGATTGCAGGCCTGTTCTTCCTGCTGGTATTGGGCGGACTGGCGACCAGCATCGACAATCCCCTGATGCTGACTTATACGCGACCCCTCATCCTTGAATTCGTGGCAGGCATGGTCATCGGCGAGTTCTGGCTGAAGGGTAGGGTGCCACCGCTCGCGGCCGGCGTGGCGCTGATCGCCTGCTCGCTCGGCGGCTTCGCACTTATCGGCCTTCTCCGACTGCCGTTCGATGAATTCACAGTCGGCCCGTTGGCGACGATGCTTGTTGTCGGCGTCCTCTCAGCTGAGGCTAGCGGACGTGTCCGTTCGATGTGGTTGCCTAACCTTCTCGGCAACGCCTCCTACTCGATTTATCTTTGGCACACTTTCGCGATTTCCGTGGTCGCCAAGGCCGCTTCCATAATCAGGATCGATGCCGCCCTGTCGATGGCCATTTGCGTGCTTTCAGGCATCCTGATCGGCATTGCCGGCTATACGATGCTGGAGCGCCCGTTGCTTCATCGAAGCCGCATACAACCGGCGGCCCAGAGCTTGGCTGGGTAAGTCAGCAAGTGCTCGCCTGTTGAGGCGCGGCATGTTCCTCGGACGAGAACATGCCGCAGCGCCTGGCGCAGAAATCAGGCCCCTTGATTTCTGCGCGAGTGCCAGTTCCAGGCGGACTCGGTGATCGCCGCAAGGTCATATTGCGGTTGCCAGCCAAGCACCGCGCGAGCCTTGTCGTTGTTGGCGACCAGCGTGGTGGAGTCCCCTTCACGCCGCCCGGCATAGCCGATATTGAACGGTCGCTTGGCGACCTTTTCGATCGCGCTCAGAAGCTCCTTGACCGTCGTGCCGGTGCCCGTGCCAAGATTAAGTTCGACGCTCTCGCCGCCATCCAGCAGATAATCCACCGCCCGCACATGCGCATCGGCAAGGTCGAGGACGTGGATATAGTCGCGCACACAGGTGCCGTCGCGGGTATCGTAGTCGGTTCCGAACACGTTGAAGCTTTCCCGCCGACCGAGCGCCGTGTCGATCGCGAGCGGGATCGCGTGGGTTTCCGGTTCGTGCCACTCGCCGATCCGCCCCTCGAAGTCGGCGCCCGCGGCATTAAAGTAGCGCAGGATCACGGAACGCAAGCCCTTGTAAAGACCGTAGTCCTTCAGCGCCTGTTCGCAGATCCATTTCGTGCGCCCGTAGGGGTTGATCGGCGCTTGCTTGTGGGTTTCGTCCATCGGCACGCTGTCGGGCAGGCCATAGGTGGCGCAGGTGGACGAGAATACGAAGGCGTCAATCCCGGCAGCGAGCGCCGCCGACAGCAAGGTCAGCGTACCGATGACATTGTTGTCGTAGAACGCGGCCGGGTCCTTTACCGACTCGCCGACTTCGATCATCGCCGCAAAATGCAGGATCGCGCGCGGCCGATGTCGTGCGAGAACGTCATCGAGACGCTTGCGGTCGCGAATGTCGCCTTTTTCGAGGACACCCCATTTGACGAATTCTTCATGCCCGTTCGAGAGGTTGTCGTAGACGATAGGCTGGTAGCCTTTGTTGGCCAGCTGGAGGCACGTATGGGAGCCGATATAACCGGCGCCGCCGACGACAAGAATGTTGTTGTTCTGCACAGGCAACCTCGAGAATCACATCTAGTTTCAATAGGGACCGCTGCACGGTTTGCAACGAATAGCGGCGAAATTCCCAGCACATTGTGAAAGTTCTGCAACGGACGCGCATTTTCAGACAGCGCAGCCGCCTTGCGACAGGATGTGGCGAGCGACTGTTGCAAACCGGCTGCACCTTGCCCGCAGCGACACCGAAATACAATATCCGCGCTTGGCGCTATGGCCGTATTCAACTATAAGGGGTCTTCCGGTGATCAGAATCAGGGAGGCTAAGATGACAGTTTTTTCCATCTCCCTATCGGGCGATCCAATATTCTCCGTGTGACATGGGGCGTTTGCGCTTCTGATCGCAGTTTAGGGTATTGGCTCCGTCCGGTGCTCTCCGCCTTGGAGACCGCGCCGATTCATTGATGCCGCACCGGTTTCGCTTTCCCTGACGGCATTCCTTTCGTGACCTAGATTTTGAGGCCGGTGCACCGTCACCGGGCAATTCATATGGCTTTTACTCGTTTTGTCGCACGCGACCGCGCGTTCCGCAGCGTCTTCCGCTTTTGCTGGGCCCATTGGAAGAAACAGCCGGCGCGGCTTTCGGCGATCCTCGGCGCCGTGCTTCTCTCTACGCTTGCCGATGTATTGACGCCGCTTTATTCCGGCAGGCTCGTCGACGCCGTCGTCTCAGGCGCGCCGACCGATGAGATTGCCTGGAACGCGGCTGTTGCGGCCTTCCTGATGCTGATGGCGCTGTCGCTCGGCGCGATCGTGCTCAGGCACGTGACATTCATGGGCATCGTCAGCCTGACGCTGAAAATGATGTCCGATATCGCCTCGGCCGCCTTTCATCACATTCAGCGGTTTTCCAGCGACTGGCACGCCAACAGCTTCGCCGGCTCGACGGTGCGCAAGGTGACGCGTGGAATGTGGGCGCTGGATCTCCTGAACGATACGCTGCTGGTGGCGCTGTTCCCGTCGGTGATCATGCTGGTGGGGTCGACAGCGCTGATGGCCTGGTACTGGCCGATGATGGGCGTGATCATCGGGCTCGGCTCGTTAGCCTTCATAGTGACGACGGTCGCCCTTTCACTCGGCTATGTGGCGCCGATGGCGAGCCTTGCCAACAGTTGGGACACGAAGCTCGGCGGTGCACTGGCTGACGCCGTGAGCTGCAACATCGTCGTCAAGGGGTTCGGCGCCGAAAGTCGCGAGGATCAACGCCTCGCCAGGGTGCTCGGCAAGTGGCAGAACCGGACCCGCCGCACGTGGACTCGTGGAACTGTAAACGGCACGACACAGGGCGCCATGCTGCTCATATTGCGCGCGGCGGTGATCGGTTTTGCCCTGGTATTGTGGGCGAGGGGGCAGGCGAGCGCCGGCGATATCACCTTCGTGCTGACCTCGTTCTTCATCCTGCAAGGCTATCTGCGCGAAGTCGGCATGCACATCCGCAACCTGCAGCGCTCGATCAACGACATGGAGGAGCTTGTCGACATCCATGCCCAGCCGCTTGGCATCGAAGACCGGGCCGGCGCGAAGCCGATCCGCATCACCGACGGCAAGATAGAGTTCAAGGATGTAACCTTTCACTACGGCGCGCACCGTGCACCGCTTTATGACCGCTTCTCGGTAAGCATCCGCGCCGGCGAGCGGGTCGGCCTCGTCGGGCATTCCGGTTCGGGTAAGACGACCTTCGTCAAGCTGATCCAGCGCCTCCACGACCTGAAGGCAGGCGAGATCACCATCGATGGGCAGGATATTGCCGGCGTGACGCAGGCGTCGCTCCGCCAGCAGATCGCCATCGTGCAGCAGGAGCCGATCCTGTTCCATCGTTCGCTTGCGGAAAACATCGCCTACGGGCGGCCGGGAGCAACGCAGCGCGAGATCGAGGAGGCGGCGAGGCTTGCGAGCGCCCACGACTTCATCGAAGCTCTCCCGAAGGGCTACGGCACACTCGTTGGCGAGCGCGGCGTCAAGCTCTCCGGCGGCGAGCGTCAGCGCGTCGCCATCGCCCGGGCATTCCTCGCAGACGCGCCAATCCTGATCCTCGACGAAGCGACGTCGAGCCTCGATTCCGAATCCGAGGTGCTTATCCAGCAGGCGATGGAGCGGCTGATGATGGGACGCACGACACTGGTGATCGCGCATCGGCTGTCGACGGTGCGCGCGCTCGACCGCTTGCTTGTCTTCAACCGTGGTCGTATCGCGGAAGAGGGCGATCATGACACGCTCATTCGACTGAAAGGCGGCATTTACCGCGGCCTCTTCGAGCGCCAGGCGTTGGAGCTCACCAAGGGGCTGGTCCTCAGCGACGGCTAAGTGGCCCTCATTCGCACGAACGGGCCGGCGGTCGCAGCTCCTGCGATCGCGCACTCGTCCGCATCGCCTCACTCACAGGAGTCGAGCGAACATAAGCGAGCGCCATGTTGCGCCCATTCCTTGATCAGGCGCCCGTCCGGCCGCGAGAGCGCGGCCGGACGGGCGAGGGTGCGCCGGTCATGAGCCAGACGGGATCCGCCCATGTCATGCCGGTAACGATATGTCATTCCTGTCGTAGCAGTCGCATTCACTTGCGCCACAAAACCATGCCGCCGTGATGCAGAGTATTTTTGTCAACGAAGTCGCCATCGGCGGTAAAACCCGTATCATCCCAATATTCAATATGGGACCCTGTCACTTCGTAGCGGCCCTCATAGGCGCGTTCGCGTGCACCGCGCGCCTCGACATAGCGCCCGTTCGGTAGAAGTTCATGGCGGATGTAACCGTCTTCTGTGACCCACATGCCTGTGTAAGAGTTCTGTGTCACCTTCTGCTCCTGAGATTGCGATTGGGATGCGGTCGATGCCGGCGCTGCGCTCCGGTTTTGGTCTCGTGTCTGCGCCACGGCCGGGGAGGCAAGTGCAGCCATGGCTGCCGGGATGATTGCGAGTAAACCGATACGCATGTTGGTTTCCTTTGACCGAGGCGTCAGGTGCGGCGAGCCACGGAGGCTCCGCCGAAGATGAGTTGCTGAACCAAGGGGCGCTCGACGAAACGGGCCGGGAATATGGGGTCGGGGGCGCTTACTCGATTCAGTCGATCGAGATGCTCTGGCGACAGCACTAGGTCCAATGCGCCCAGATTGTCCTCGGCCTGGGCGACGGTGCGGGCGCCCATGACGGGCGATACGACCGTGCGGTTCGCAAGTGTCCATGCGAGCGACACCCGGGATGCTGTCGAGCCCAGCTCTTCCGCAACGGCGCGAACCTCGTCCGCGATCTCGATCGAGCGCTCGGTAAGATGTCCCGAGGAGGCGATTACGCCCTTACGGGTGGGAGACACGGCTGCCTCCCGTGATTCCTGAACGTCCGATCGGGCGTATTTGCCGGCCAGAACCCCGCCTCCCAACGGCGACCAAGGGAGCACGCCGATTCCGAGTGCTGCGGCCATCGGCATGAGCTCATGCTCGACAGTGCGCTCCACGAGGCTGTATTCGACCTGCAGCGCCACGAATGGCGACCATCCGCGCAGATCGGCGAGCGTCTGCATTTGAGAGATCCGCCATGCGGGCGTATTGCAGATACCGAGATAAAGAATCTTCCCCGACCGAACGAGGTCGTCGAGGCCCCGCATCACCTCTTCAGGCTGGGTCGTAAAGTCCCATCCGTGCAGGTAGAAAAGCTCGATGCGATCGGTGCCGAGTTGCCGGAGGCTCTGCTCGACGGATCGCATCATGTTGAGGCGATGGTTGCCGCCCGAATTCGGGTTGCCGGACTCGCGGGCCATCGTGAACTTCGTCGCAATGACGAGCCGCTCACGCTTCTCGCCGATGAATTCTCCGAGGAAGCGTTCGGCGGCACCGTCGGTGTAGTTCACCGAGGTATCGATGAAGTTGCCGCCCCGATCGACGTAGAGATCGAAGATGCGACGGGCTTCGGCTATATCGGCGCCCCACCCCCAATCCGACCCGAAGGTCATGGTGCCGAGGCTCATGGGCGAAACACGCAAGCCCGAACGTCCTAACAACCTGTAGTTATCGAGTGTCATTCTGGTCATCTCCAAATTCCAACGAGCCGAACGTAGAGACACTCAAAGGAGCGGACAATTTGCCCAATCATGACTATGCTGGTAAGCTGGGATAACCAATGGCTGTCGACCTGACCGGTATTTCTGTTTTTCTGGCCGTCGCGGAGGCGCGAAACTTTCGCGCGGCCGCCGAGCACCTGGGTATCACCCGGTCGGCGGTAAGCCAGACGATCCGACGCCTCGAGGATCGGCTTGGCGTTGCGCTCTTTCAGCGCACAACGCGCAGCGTCAGCCTGACAGAGGCAGGCGAGCAGCTTTACCAGCGCGTGGCACCAGCCATTGCGGAGGTCGGCTCGGCTCTGGATGCAACCGCGGATCGGGATACCGCCCCGAGCGGCCTCTTGCGACTGGCAGTGTCTTCGATTGCGGAACGTTTCATTTCAGGACCACTGCTGGCGAGCTTTGCGAATGCCTACCCTGCGGTCCAGATCGACGTGACCGTTACCGACGAGGAATTCGACATCGTGGCCGAAGGATACGATGCGGGGGTGCGGCTTGGCGAAGTGATCGACCAGGACATGATCGCTATCCCGGTATCCGGCGAACAACGTCAGACCGCAGTTGCCGCACCCTCCTATATCGAGCGCTTCGGCCGGCCGTCGCATCCATCCGAATTGGCGCAGCATCGCTGTATCGGCTGGCGTCCTGCACCGCAGACTGCGCCTTACCGCTGGGAATTCAGTGAAAACGGACGCGAGTTCGACGTCGCAGTCAATCCTCAGATTACCACCAATGATATGTGGCTGATGATCCGAACGGCCTGTGCAGGGGGAGGCATAACCTTCGGCATGGAGGACACTTTCAGCCCCTATGTCTTGTCCGGGCAACTGGTGCCTCTCCTCCAGGAATATTGCCCGCCGTTTGCCGGCTTTTTCCTCTATTTTCCCAACCGTCGGAACCTTGCCCCGAAGCTGCGCGCCCTGATCGAACACGTGAGGCGGCGGTAGCCCGGCGGTCCGCGGTTCAAGTGGCCACGCATGCTCGCAGACGGCGTGACCGCTGGTAGCGCTGCCTCTTCGGTGGATGCGCCAGGCAGCTACACCGGACGTCATGGATACTGCCATGGTTTGTAGGTTGGGGGTGCGATCCAGCCTCCTGGACACCCAGCTCGAGGCGGCGCCAGAGGCGCTCAGGGCGGGATCGACTTCGCGTCGTCACACAGGTATTCACAAGTCGTCCCGTTTGCCCTAAAAGGCCCGCAGGTAACACTCCGGTCGCAGCCTACCCGGTCAAAACAAGGACACCTGTCATGAAAACCATTGTGATCTGCTCCGGCGGATTGGATTCTGTTTCGCTTGCGTACAAGGTGGCGGCGGAACACGAACTTGTCGGACTGCTGTCGTTCGACTACGGCCAACGGCATCGGAAGGAACTGGATTTCGCCGCCGCCTGCGCCGAACGTCTCGGCGTCACTCACCAGATCATCGACATCCGCGAGATCGGCCGCTCCTTGAGCGGTTCGGCATTGACCGACGATATCGACGTGCCGGACGGGCACTACGCCGAGGAAACAATGAAGGTGACGGTGGTGCCGAACCGCAACGCCATCATGCTCGCCATCGCCTTCGGCGTTGCTGCCGCCGGCAAGGCAGACGCGGTCGCGACTGCCGTGCATGGCGGAGACCACTTCATCTATCCCGATTGTCGGCCGGGATTCATCAGCGCCTTCCAGACCATGCAGAACCACGCGTTGGAGGGTTATGCCGAGATCAGCCTCTACGCACCGTACGTCAATGTTTCGAAGGCCGAGATCGTCGCCGACGGGGTGAGGAAGGGAACGCCATTCGCGGAGACCTGGTCCTGCTACAAGGGCGGCGTGCGCCATTGCGGCCGCTGCGGCACCTGCGTCGAACGGCGCGAGGCCTTTCATCTCGCGGGTGTCAAGGATCCGACCGAATACGACGACCCGGATTTCTGGGCAGCCGCCACCGGCGCCTTCTCCGCCGAGGAGGTGAAATGATGTTCCGCATTACCAAGGAGTTCCATTTTTCCGCCTCGCATCAACTGACGAGCCTACCGGCCGAACATCAGTGCGCTCGGTTGCACGGGCACAACTATGTCGTCGAGGTCGAGCTTTCGGCGGAAACCTTGAACGAACATGGTTTCGTCCGCGACTATCATGAGCTCGCGCCGTTGAAGCACTACATCGACGAGACCTTCGATCACCGGCATCTCAACGACGTTCTCGGCCACGACCGCGTGACCGCGGAATGCTTGGCGCAGCACTTCTACGACTGGTGCAAGGCGCGGCTTCCGGAGACGACCGCGGTGCGCGTCAGCGAGACTGCCAAGACCTGGGCGGAATACCGGCCATGACCTCCGACAGATCCGTCGAGATCCGCGTCAGCGAGATTTTCGGGCCGACGATACAGGGCGAGGGCGTGCTGATCGGCCTGCCGACGGTCTTTGTCAGGACCGGTGGGTGCGATTATCGCTGTTCCTGGTGCGACAGTCTGCACGCGGTCGACAGCCGCTACCGCGACGAATGGCGCGCGATGTCCGCCGAAGAGGTCTGGCGGGAGATTACGCGGCTCTCCGGCGGCAAATCGGTGATGGTTTCGCTCTCCGGCGGAAACCCGGCAATCCAGCCACTTGGCGAACTCATCGCTCGCGGCCATAGCGAAGGCTATCGTTTTGCGCTCGAAACGCAGGGGTCGGTTGCCCGGGACTGGTTTGCCGATCTCGACGTGCTGGTGCTGAGCCCGAAACCGCCGTCAAGCTCGATGGAAACGGACTGGCAGGCGTTCGACGCTTGTCTCCGGATGTCTGAGGGCAGGCCGCAAACGGTGCTGAAGATCGTCATCTTCGACGAGGCGGATTATGCCTATGCCAGAGGGACGGCCGAACGCTATCCGCATCTGCCCGTCTATCTCCAGCCCGGCAATCACACGCCGCCGCCTGCCGATGACGACGACGCGACCATCGACATCGATGGCGTAATGGAGCGCATGCGCTGGCTGGTCGCCAGGATCACCGAAGACCGCTGGTTCGAGGCGCGCGTCCTGCCGCAACTGCACGTGCTGCTCTGGGGCAACAAGCGCGGCGTCTAGACCATTTCACTTGTTTCGTTGAAACAGCGAAATGATCGAACCCTTTGAAACGACGCGGTTCCGGACTGAGAACCGCTACGCGCTTTCCTGGCTTTGCATGAACCCGACGGAGTGTCCTCCGTCAAGGCGCACCGCTGGCCGCCACCTCCTTCTCGTGCGCGCTGCCACCAAAGCGAATAGGCTTGAGAACCGGTCCTTCGGGATCCTTCACGAGATGAATGACGCGGGAGAAGAGGGCGCCGTTCCGCGGTGTGCGGCCTATCTTGACGACGGCAGTCTCACGGAGGTCGTCTTCGAAGATGGATAGGGCCAGCTTCATTGCCTCCCCATCCATCGTCTCGAGCGCTTCGTCGAGGATCACCCATCGCGGCCGATGGAGGATAAGCCGTGCGAAGGCGAGCGAACGTTGTTCGTCATCGCTGAGTTCGCGCTCCCAACGCGCTTCGCGATCGAGCAGCGTGGTCAGCTGATCGAGTCCGACTTTGGAAAGCGCTGCAACGAGGCTCGCGTCCGAGAAGGCACCGGCTCGCGGATAGGAAAGCGCGTCACGCAGCTTGCCGCGCGGGAAATAGGGCGAGCGCGGGATGAATGCCACCATCTCGCCGGCCGGCATCCCGACGCGCCCGCCTCCCCATGGCCAGAGCCGTGCAAGGGCCCGGAACAGCAGCGTTTTTCCCGCGCGGGGATCGCCGCTGATGATCACGCGCTGACCCGCGCCGATCTCGATATGCGGTTCGGCAAGCCTGGTGCTTCCGCTCGACGACGCGACCTCGAGATTGTCGAAGGTCAGCTTGTTTGTGTCATTCTCGACGAACTCGATCCGTTTTTCCGCATCGTGCAGGACGTCCGTCATGATCAAGGCGCGGCGAAAGGCGGCAACGCGCAGAAGCGTCGCCCGCCAGTCGGCGATGGCGCTGATATTGGCGACGAACCATTTGAGCGACGTATGAACCTGGTTGAAGGCGCCGACGGCCATCATCAGGCCGCCGAAGCTGATTTCGCCGGCGAAATAGACGGGCGCGGCGACCAGGATAGGCGCGACGACCGTGACCCACCCGTAGCCGTCCTGGACCCATGCAAGATTGATCTGGGCACGGTAGATGTTGCGCATGGCCCCGAGCACGGTCGCAAGGTCGAGCTCCAGACGCCGCCGTTCGCCGGTCTCGCCTCCGGCAAGCGATATGGCGTCGATATGTTCGCTGGCATGCATCAGCGAGAAACGCAATTCCGCCTCGCGCGCGTAGCGGTCGCCGTTCAAGGTGATCAGCGGCCGCCCGACAAGCCAACTCAGCCAAGATGCCGAGCCAGCGTAGAGAATCGCTGCCCAGACCATATAGCCCGGAATTTCGAGCGAGTAGCCGCCGATGTGGAAAACGAAGCCTGCTGAAAGCGCCCAGAGAACGCTCACGAACGACGTGAGCAGGATGGACGACTGGAGAAGCCCGAAACCGAGGTCCGTGGTGAGATCGGCAAGATGGCCGGCGTCTTCCTGCATTCTCTGGTCCGGATTGATGCCCATTGCGCCGGAGTTGGCAAGCCGGAAGGCGCGCAGCGGCCGCATCCATTCGTTGATCAGGTCGAGCGTCAGTCCCTCGCGCAGCTTCAATCGCACCATCTGATTAAGCCATTGCTGCGTGACGTTGAGCACCAGCAGGCCACCGGCGATGCCGACAAACAACAGGAGCTGATAAAAAAAAGCGTCGAGATCGCGCCGCTCGATCGCGTCAAAAAACGGCCGGTTCCAGCGGTTGAGGATGATCTGTCCGATCGCTGTCGCGATGATGATCACGAAGCTGCCGGCCGTGAGCCACAGGATTGTCTTCAGCAGCGGGGACGCCATGAAGGCGTGACGCATCATGGCGAACTGGTCTCGGAGGGTCGTGCCCTCTGCTCCCGGGGGCTTGGGTGCTACGTTCGCTCCGGCTTGGTTCGTCATCTTCATTCCTTCCCTTCAGAAGGGCAGCCCATCAAAGCCGTTCAGTTATTCCAGGCCAGGCCATTGCCCAGCTTGGGCACCGCCATCGTGTTGAAGGATCTTGCGGTCGCGCTGGCCCCGGTGAGGGAGACAATTCCGTCGGATGCCGTGTCAAACCGGCGTCGCCGGTTTCAGGAGGCAGCGGCTGTCTATTCCGCGGAGCACCGGGAAATTCGCTGCCGTCGCGATATCGCGTTTCAGCGTCGAGCAGCAGCCTATGCAATGCAAATACGCCACTGAAGATCTTGAGGTGCTGAAATGCAGCGAAACTAAAAACGATCATGCTTGCAGTTTATGGCCAACGGCGCGTGCAGGGAACAGGGTTTTGCTGGGCGGGGAGTGGATCTCTCGCCCTGTGGATAAAGCAAATCCCGTGAGCGTGCCTACGGCGAGCTACAAGCGTTCGATTTGATCGAAGCGAGGCGAAGCCGTTGAGGTACGTTTCGCCGTATGGTGGCTTGTCTATGTTACAGTGATGACATAAAACGTTACCGCCGTCGCCAAGGCGCCTGTCGCCCCCCCTCAACATCGAATTTACAAAAATTCAATGCCAAGAGAAGGAGACATTTATGTCCATTTCACTCTCCAGTTTTGACAACAAGCAAGCCGCTGCCGTCGTCGGCAACGACGTTGCCGCCCGCGTCAGGGCCGCTCGTGAGGCCGTCGGCTACAGCATCGAAGACCTTGCTGTCACCTGTGGCCTTGCCAACGTCGAAATCAGTGAAATCGAAAGTGGCTTGGATAAGAATCCAGCAAAATTAAAGCGTATCGCATCTGCATTGCAGCTGCCGTTATCGGACTTTCTGACCGTAGAAATTTGACGGACAAGCCGACCGGTCTCGCCGTGCGGGCCGGTCGGAAAGTCTCGCGTCCTCTCTGCGCAACCTATAGTCGCCCGTCTCCAAACTTCCTTTTTCCTTCACCAGGCTCAGCGGTACGCCGCCGGGGCGCCTCCCTCGCGCGACTATGGTGCGCCGCAGCGACGAATTAAGCTTGCCATGTTTAGTAGAATGTATTTCACTCAACATATTGCTCAACATGAGGGAGTGACCGTGCTGGGCATTCATCGAAGGGAGAATTTTCCGAAATCGGCTTTTCGCCGGTTCCTGCATCTGGGAGGAATACATGCGGAAGATGATGAAGGCCCTGATGGGCATGTCGTCGGCACTCGTGCTGTCGGCGGCGCTACCGGGAATGGCGAAGGCGGATGAATTGACGCTTTGCTGGGCGGCCTGGGATCCGGCAAATGCGCTGGTGGAATTGTCCAAGGACTTTACCGCCGCAACCGGCACGACGATGAAGTTCGAGTTCGTGCCGTGGCCGAACTTCGCGGACCGGGTACTTAACGAACTCAACTCCGGCGGCAAACTCTGCGACGTGCTGATCGGAGACAGCCAGTGGATCGGCGGTTCGGCCGAAAACGGCTATTACGTGAAGCTCAACGATTTCTTCGACAAGGAAGGAATCAAGATGAGCGATTTCGCAGAGGCCGCGGTCAATGCCTATTCCACCTGGCCGAAGGGTACGCCGAACTATTGGGCGCTGCCGGCGATGGGCGACGCCAATGGCTGGTTCTATCGCAAGGACTGGTTTGCCAAGCCCGAACTGCAAGCGGAGTTCAAGCAAAAACATGGCCGCGATCTCGGTCCGCCTCAGACCTGGGACGAGTTGAAGCAGGTTGCGGAATTCTTCACCGGCCGGGAGATCGACGGCCAGAAGGTCTATGGCACAGCGATCTTCACGGAGCGCGCCTCCGAGGGCATCGCCATGGGCGCGACGTCCGCGCTCTATTCCTATGGCTTCAAATACGAAAGCACCGCCGGCAAATATGACATGGAGGGCGCCGTCAATTCAGCGGATGCCGTCGCAGGTCTCGAAGCCTACAAGGCGCTTTACAAGTGCTGCCAGCCGCCGGGATACACCGACAGCTACATGACCGAGGGCCTCGACGCCTTCAAATCCGGTCAGGTCGCAATGGCCATGAACTGGTTTGCCTTCTTCCCCGGTCTCTACAAGGACGAGAAGGTCGGCGGAGACAAGATCGGCTTCTTCGTCAATCCTAAGCAGAAGGTTGCGGCATCGACTCTCGGCGGTCAGGGAATGTCCGTCGTTGCCAATACCGACAACATGGACGGCGCGCTCGCCTACATCAAATGGTTCGCTCAGCCAGACGTCCAGAAGAAGTGGTGGTCGCTCGGCGGCTATGCCGTTCACAATGCAGTGCTGAACGATCCGTCCTTCAAGGACAGCCAACCCTTTGCTGCCGACTTCCTGCTCGCCATGAACCAGGTACAGGATTTCTGGCAGGAGCCGTCATACGCCATCCTCTTGCAGGCCATGCAGAAGCGACTGCACGACTATGTGGTCGCTGATCAAGGTACGGCACAGGAGGCCCTGGATGCTTTGGTCAGTGACTGGAAGGAAATCTTCGAGGACGAAGGCAAGCTCTAGATCACGCAAAATCGCAATACGTGATTGATTTTAGTGAGTTAGAGCGGGATGCTGGCCGAAAACCGCACACACTTTCCCTCATCTCGCTTTGAGTTTGCGATGAAATGGCTCTCCCAGGAAGGTGGCCCGGACGTCGTCGTTCGGGCCGCCATGACCGGCGCCCGACCCCTTGCTTCATTCAGGTGATTTCTGTGACTGATGCCCCTTCCACCATCGCGGAGCGATCAGCCGAGGTTCTTGCCCGCTCCACACCCATAGTGATCGCAAGACGCGTTCGCGGCCTTTCGGACCGCGCCATCGCCTGGCTGTTCATAACGCCAACGATTGCACTGCTGCTCGCGATAAACATCTTTCCGCTGATCTGGGCAGTCTACCTGTCCTTTACGAATTTCCGCGCGAACCGGCCGAATGCGGAAATCACAGGCGTCGGCCTGCGCAACTATCAGCGCGTGTTGAATGATCCCGATATCTGGATCGCGATGCAGACGACGGCACATTTCGTCTTCTGGACCATTCTGCTGCAGACGGTCATCGGGTTCTCACTGGCCTATCTCATCGACCGCAAGTTCCGCGGCCATGCTTTCTGGACGACGGTGATCCTGATTCCGATGATGCTGTCGCCCGCCGTCGTCGGCAATTTCTGGCGGTTCCTGTACCAGCCGCAGATCGGGCTCTTTAATTATATCGTCTCGTACTTCTCGGGTATTCCGCCGTCATCCTTCGAGATGCTCGGCTCTGTCTCGCTGGCACCATGGGCGATCATCATCGTCGATACGTGGATGTGGACGCCCTACGTCATGCTGATCTGTCTCGCCGGTCTCAGATCGATACCGGACTATATCTACGAGGCGGCGGAGGTCGACCGCGCCTCGGCCTGGCGGCAATTCTGGTCGATCACCGTGCCGATGGCCTTGCCCTTTATCATGCTCGCGGTGCTTTTTCGCGGCATCGAGAATTTCAAGATGTTCGACATGGTCATGCTTCTGACCGGCGGCGGGCCTGGTTCGACCACCGAGGTCGCGTCGATCACGCTGAAACGGGAGGCGTTCGAAAGCTGGCTGACCGGACGCTCCTCCGCTTTCGCGATCATCCTTTTCGTCGCGGTGTTCGGCCTTGCCAACATCTATGTCAAAGCCCTGAACAAGGTGAAGCAGAGATGAGTTCCGTCAACGCAGCCCATTCCGTGGTCGAGCCGACACCGACCAGCAAGCGCATCGCCGGCGCGATCGTCATCCTCTATGCGCTGGTGACGATGGTCCCGCTCGCCTGGATCTTCCTCACGAGCATAAAGTCGCCGCCGGACTCGATCAGCTATCCGCCGAAGATCGTCTTTAGCCCGACGCTCGAGGGTTATTGCAACCTCTTCACCACGCGCACCCGGCAGACGCCGGACTATATCCAGTCGCTTCCGCCGCCGACCGGCACCTGCGACGAGATCACCCGCAGCCGCAACATGGTCATAGCGGGGCCTTCGAACTACTGGCCGCGCTTTGGCAATTCGTTGATCATCGCCTTCGGCTCGACCTTCCTTGCCGTCTTGCTCGGGACATTTGCAGCCTATGGCTTCTCGCGGTTTCGCGTGCCCCTTGCCGACGACCTCCTGTTCTTCATTCTCTCGACCCGGATGATGCCGCCGATCGCGGTCGCGATCCCGATCTACCTGATGTACCGCCAGTTCGGCCTTTCCGACACGGCGCTCGGGATGATCCTGCTCTACACCGCCGTCAACGTCTCGCTCGCCGTCTGGCTTCTCAAGGGGTTCATCGATGAAATCCCCCGCGAATACGAGGAAGCCGCAATGATCGACGGCTACACGCGCCTGCAGGCCTTCTGGAAGGTTGTCCTGCCGCAGGCCACCACCGGAATCGCGGCGACGGCGATCTTCTGCCTGATCTTTGCGTGGAACGAATATGCGTTCGCGGTGCTGCTGACCTCGGGCTCCGCCCAGACGGCGCCGTCCTTCATTCCCACCATTATCGGCGAGGGCGGGCAGGACTGGCCGGCGGTTGCCGCGGGCACGACGATCTTCCTGATGCCGATCCTTGTCTTCACCATCATCCTGCGCAAGCAGTTGCTGCGCGGCATTACTTTCGGAGCGGTCCGCAAATGACGAACCACCGGCAAACCACCAGTCCGTCCCGGCAGAAGCGACCGTTCTTCATACGGCGCGGCCCGATGGAGAATATCGCGACGGTGCTGATCTCCGCGGGGTTTCTGATGCTGTTTCAGCCATTCCTGCTGGTGCTTTACACCTATTCGCTTGCGGCCCTGCTCGCCGGCACGGTGATGTTCATCATCGTTTCGAAGTTCCCGGAGTGAACGATGGCCGAGATCAGAATTGTAAATCTTCGCAAGCAGTTCGGCGAGTTTGCTGCAGTAGAGGATTCGAGCTTCACGGTGGCGGATGGCGAATTTCTGGCGCTGCTCGGCCCTTCGGGTTGCGGGAAGACGACCACGCTCAGAATGATTGCCGGGCTCGAGCTCCCAACCAGCGGCAAGATCTTTCTTGATGGCGAGGACGTCACATTCAACCGCGCCAGTGCGCGCGACATCGCCTTCGTGTTTCAGCTCTTCGCGCTCTACCCGCACATGAACGTGCGCAGGAACATAGGCTTTCCGCTCCTTTCCCAAGGTCTGCCCAGGGCAGAAATCCGCGCCCGCGTCGAGGAGACCGCAAGGCTGTTGCGCATCGATCATATTCTCGACCGGTCGGTCTCGGGTCTCGCCGGCGGCGACCGGCAGCGCGTCGCGCTCGGAAGGGCGATCATCCGCCGGCCCAAATGCTTCCTGATGGACGAACCTCTCGGGACGCTCGACGCCGAGTTCCGCGAGGTTATGGTCCACGAGTTGCGCGAACTGCACAATCGTATTCATGCGACAACGGTCTATGTCACCCACGATCAGCACGAGGCCATGGCCATGGCCGACAAGATCGCTGTGATGAACCACGGGGTGATCGAACAGTTCGGCACTCCACAGGAGATCTACAACCGGCCGGCATCCATGTATGTCGCCGATTTCATCGGCTCGCCGCCGATGAATTTCATGCGTTTTACCTCCGGGCTGCAACGGGGCATGCGATCGGTGGTCCTGAACGGCGTCGATGTCGCCGTGCCAGAAGTGGCTGAGGACGTGTCGCCGGGCGAGTTGGCCCTCGGCGTCCGTCCGGAACATATCCGCCTCAGCGACGCCTCTCGTCTTCGCGGCGCGGTCTATGGCAGCGAGTATCTCGGCACGAACCAGATCGTCGCGGTCGAAACCGCCTCCGGCATCGTCAAGGCGCGCGTCTCGGCGGACCGCAGCTTCAGGGTCGGCGAAACCGTGGGGCTGGAATTCAATCCCGCAAAACTTGCCGTTTTCGACTGCCGATCGGGCAGGGCGATAGCGTCATCCCTCTACGCGGAGGCCCGCAATGGCTGAAGTCATCCTTCAAGGCATCGCCAAGACGTTCGGCGACGCGGCCGCTGTCGACGATCTTTCGCTTACCATCAAAGACGGCGAGTTCGTCGTGCTGCTTGGGCCGACGGGGGCGGGGAAGACGACGGCGCTCCGCCTGATTGCTGGTCTCGAGCGGCCTGACAAGGGGCGGGTGACGATTGCCGGCGCGGACGTCGGCCGGCAATCGCCGGCCGAGCGCGACGTCGCCTTCGTCTTCCAGCAATATTCGCTCTATCCGCATTTAAGCGTCTACGACAATCTCGCCTTTCCGCTGCGCTCTCCCGCCCGTCGTGTGAGTAGCGACGAGGTGGACCGCCGGGTGCGCGAGGTGGCGCGCATGGTCCGCATCGACCACAAGCTCGAAAACCGCTCGACGAGGCTATCGGGCGGCGAGATGCAGCGCGTCGCGATCGGCCGCGCACTTGTGCGCCGGCCCGCCATCTACCTGATGGACGAGCCGCTTTCGTCGCTCGACGCGAAGCTTCGCGCCGAACTGCGGCTGGAACTGAAGCGAATCCAGAAAGAGTTGAACTCCACGCTTCTCTACGTCACTCACGACCAGGTCGAGGCGATGACGATGGCGGATCGTATCGGCATTCTTTCGGAGGGCCGTCTCATTCAGGTCGGCACGCCCAGGGAGATCTACGCGGATCCCGCCAACCTGCACGTGGCAGCACGCCTTGGCCAGCCACACATCAACCTGCTGCCCGTCGATCTGCTGCCCGGGGCCTCGGCGCCGACCGGTGCGCGAACGGTCGGCGCCCGGACCGAGCACCTGGAGATCGCAACAGCCGGGGCGGCAAACGCGGAAGTGGACTGGATCGAGCATCTCGGCGATCAGAACCACCTCCACATCCGCGTCGAGGGCCACAAGATCGTGACGCTCGCCGACCCGTACCTTTCGGTCAAGCCGGGAGATCGCGTCAATCTCACACTGAAGCAGCCGCTTTATTTCGGGACCGATGGCGAGCGGCTCCGATGAACTTAAAGAACGACATGAACATTCAAGGCGAACAGGCGGGAAGAAAACAATGAAGCACTTTTTCAACCGAAGGGAAAACATCGTTACCGAAGCGCTGGATGGTCTTTTGCAGACGGCGCCCGTCGGAAGTCTCGCCCGTCTCGATACCTATCCCGACATCAAGGTCATCCTGCGCGGAGATTGGAATAAGGATCGTGTCGCGGTGTTATCGGGCGGCGGCGCCGGTCATGAACCATCCCATGCCGGATTCGTCGGCCGCGGCATGCTGACGGCTGCCGTGTCGGGCGAAATTTTCGCGTCTCCGAGCGTCGACGCCGTCTTGACGGCGATCCGAGCGGTGACGGGGTCGATGGGCTGCCTTCTGATCGTCAAGAACTATACCGGTGACCGGCTAAACTTCGGACTGGCGGCCGAGAAGGCGCGCGTCGAAGGCTTCCGCGTCGAAATGGTGATCGTCGCCGACGATATCGCGCTTCCCGATCTTGCCCAGCCGCGCGGAGTCGCCGGAACCCTCTTCGTTCACAAGATCGCGGGATATCTCTCCGAAGGAGGCGCCGATCTCGAGACGATCGCGGCCGCTGCCCGTTCGGCGGCCGACAGCATTGTTTCCCTCGGCGTTTCGCTCTCATCCTGCTCCATTCCCGGTCAGGCCCATTCCGAACGGCTGGGCGCGGATGAGGGCGAACTCGGTCTCGGCATCCACGGCGAGCCGGGTGCCGAGCGCATTGCGCTACAAGAGGCGCGGAGCATCGTCTCGACAATGTCAGAGCGGCTTTCGGCCGCGCTTCCGGGCGACGGCGACTATGCGCTGCTCATCAACAATCTCGGCTCGGTGCCGCCGATCGAAATGGGATTGATCGCCCACACCGTTCTCACCTCCTCGCTTGCCGAGCGCGTAAAATTGACGATCGGTCCGGCGCCGTTGATGACCGCACTCAACATGAACGGCTTCTCGCTGTCGCTGATCCGGCTCGACGCCGAGCGGGAAGCGGCGCTCAGATCCCCGGTCGCACTGCATGCCTGGGTCCCCGCCGTCGAGCGGCATGAGGTGGTCGTCGTGCCGGCGGTTGCCGTGCCGGGCGCCCAACTGGCGGAGGCGAGCCACGATTCTGCTGCAGACCGACTGATCGCCGCGATCTGCGACCATCTTCTTTCGCTGGAAGCGGAATTGAACAGCCTCGACGCGCGAGCCGGCGATGGCGATACAGGTTCGACCGTGGCAACGGGATCGCGCAGCGTGTTGGCCCAGATCGCGCGCCTGCCACTGACGGATATCGCTGCGACGCTCTCTTCGATCGGCAGCATCCTCAGCACGAGCATGGGTGGCTCCAGCGGCGTGCTGTTGTCGATCTTCTTCACGGCGGCCGCCAAGGAATATTCCGATACGAGAGATATGGCGAGCGCGTTGCTTGCCGGCCTCGACCGGATGACGTTCTACGGCGGAGCGGGCGTCGGCGACCGGACAATGGTGGATGCTCTGGACCCGGCATTGCGGGCGTTGAAGGCCGGCGGACTGGCAGCGGCGGCCTCCGCTGCGCGCGCCGGCGCGGACGCGACCAGGAGGATGAAGAAGGCGAGAGCGGGACGGGCATCCTACATCGGAGAGCGAGATCTGGAGGGTGTGCCCGATCCGGGGGCGATGGCGGTGGCCGCCGTGTTCGAGGTTGCCGCAGGTCTGCGCTAGCGCGAGTCCGGGAAAGTGTATACGTCCGGAATTGTGTGGTTTCAAAGCGTTAGATCAATTCGTTGTTTCAGTAAATGAGCGAAACGATCTATGCTGCGACGAGAAAGGCGGCAGCGGTTTCGATCCATGCCGCTACAGCAAGCGACGGGAAGAACCGCGATGTTCGTCGAGCCGAGAAAACAGGCGCTGATAGGTGGGCTGATCGACATCTGCCGCGCCGTGATCACGGTGAATGCCGATCATCTGTCGGAACTCGACAGGGCGATCGGCGATGGTGATCACGGCACGAACATGCGTCGCGGCTGCGAGGCGGTCTACGCCGAGCGCGACCGGATCATGGCTCTTCCCCTGCCGCAGGCGCTGGAGCAGATCGGCTTCACTCTCGTCATGAATATCGGCGGCGCGGCCGGTCCTCTCTACGGGACGCTGTTGATCGAGATCGGTCGTCAGATGGGAAAGAACGGTGAGCAGGCGGATTTTCCGCGCATTCTGGAGTACGCGGTTGATGCCGTCGCGCGACGCGGACGGGCGGCGGCCGGCGACAAGACCTTGCTCGACGTGCTTTACCCCGTTTACACCGAAGTGCTAAGGCGCTCGGATCTGGCAGGCATTGCCGAAGAGGCGGAAAGGTCGGCGAAGCTCACATTCGGCATGAAGGCGATGCGTGGCCGTGCCTCGTTTCTTGGCGACCGATCGATCGGTCACGTGGATCCCGGCGCGATGAGTTGTGCACTCTTGACGGCGGCGGTCTGCCGTTTCTTGAAGGAGCAAGGTTCGGCATGAACCCGAAGTCTGCAAATGTCGGTATCGTCATCGTATCGCACTCGCCGCTGGTCGCCCAAGGCGCGGCCGACATGGTGCGGCAGATGGTTGGCGATTGCGTGCCGCTTGCCTGGTCCGGGGGCAACGCCGAGGGCGGGCTTGGCACCAATGCGGCCGGCATACTGGCGGCAATCGAACAGGCCTGGTCGGAAGCCGGTGTCGCCGTCTTCGTTGATCTCGGCGGAGCGGAGACCAACAGCGAAATGGCGATCGAATTGCTCGGGGAGCCCCGCTCGAAACGCGTGGTGATCTGCGATGCGCCGTTGGTCGAGGGAGCCGTGATCGCCGCGGCCGAGGCTTCCGGCGGCGCCGCCCTCAGTCGTGTCATCGCGACCGCGGAGGAACTCTCGCCTTGAGGGACAACAGGCCGCGAAAGGAAACGAAGGAGGTGGTGGAGGTGCATGGCTACTGCCAGACGGAGATCGAGGTAACGCACGGCTTCGGGCTGCATGCACGTCCATCCGTTACCTTCACCCGGCTGGCGAAGTCGTTCCCGTGCACGGTCGAGATCGAGGTCAATGGCAGTGAGGTTTGGCTCAACGGCAAGAGCATCGTCAAGATCATGGGAGCGAAGATCCGGCGGGGCTCGGTCCTGAAAATCCGTGCACACGGGTTGCGCGCCGCAGAAGCCATTGTTGCGCTGAAGGCGCTGATCGAGCGCAATTTCGACGAAGAAAAGAAGCATGGCCGAACCGCTTGAAATCGCGGGAATTTCTGCCTCTCCGGGTGTCGCTGTCGGGCCGGCTCATCTCTGCGCCCAGATGGCGCCAGTCGCCGTCGAGCCCCCCAGCACGTCCGCAGTAGAGCGTCAGGACCTGCAGGGGGCCATAGCGGCGGCCATTGCGGAACTGACAGCTCTCGCCGAACGCTCGGACGAGGAAAGCGCCGGCATTCTCGATTTTCAGATAGAAATGCTGCTTGATCCGGCATTGATGGAAATGGCGGAGGAGCGGCTGGCCGCCGGAGACGGCGCAGCGCTTGCCTGGGTCGGAGCGCTGGACCTCTATATCGCCGGGATCGCCGAGGCGCCCGACGAGCAGGTGCGGGCACGCGCAGTCGACGTCATCGATATTCGCAATCGGGTTCTGGGTGCGCTCACGGGCAGACCGATCGGGGATTTTCCTCCGGGATCCGTTTTTGTCGGAAAGGACCTGGAGCCCAGTCTTTTTCTTGCCCACGACTGGACGGGCGGCGGCGGCGTCGTGCTTTTCGACGGCAGCGTGTCCAGTCATGTTGCCATGCTGGCCCGGACACGTTCGATACCGATGGTGGTGGCAACGGGGCCGTTCGAGATCGATGGAGGCGAACGGGTGCTCGTGGATGCCACCGCCGCGACCGTAATTGTCGCCCCCGACGACACGCACATTCGCAAGACGGAAGCGAGGGCGGGGTCCACAGGAGCAGCCGTAAAGCTCGATGCCGGCGGATTGGCACGAACCATGGATGGCGCCGAGATCCGCCTGTCGGCGATCATCAACGACCCGGCGGAGCTCGCCGTCGTCGATGCATCGTCGTTCGCGGGCATCGGGCTGATGCGCACGGAGTTTCTGGTGGGTTCGCCGGCAGATGCCCTCAACGAGGAAAGGCATTACGCCATCTACCGTGAGGCGTTGCGCTGGGCCGGCGCTGCACCGGTGACGATCCGCATGCTGGACCTTGGCGGTGACAAGACATTGCCTGGAATCGGCGGCAAAAGCAGCGATCCTTTCATGGGCCTCAGGGGTGTTCGGCTGCTGCTGGCGCGGCCGGAACTCGCTCGCGTGCAGGCGCGCGCATTGCTGCGCGCCGCCGCTCACGGCAATCTCGAGGTCCTGTTGCCGATGATCACGGTTCCGGACGAAATCGATGCCCTGCGTGTGATCTTCAAAGAAGAAGCGGCCGATCTCTTGCGTCGAGGGATGCAAACACGCATGCCGGAGATCGGCATGATGGTGGAGGTTCCGGCGGCAGCCTTGACGCTCGATGGCTTTTCGAACGCGGCCTTCTTTTCCTTCGGAACCAACGATCTGGCGCAGTACGTAATGGCGGCGGCAAGGGGGAGTTCGGCAGTTGCCGGGCTTTATGATGCGGCTGCCCCGGTGGTCTGCCGCCTGATTGCGCAAGGTGTGGAACGCGCCAAGGCTATGAAAAAGCCGATCGGCATCTGCGGCGAAATGGCTTCCGACCCGCGCCACCTGCCGGCTCTGCTGGCCGCGGGGCTTCGCCACTTTTCCGTGGCGCCGAACTGTATCGCCGACATAAGGTCGGCAATCGCCGGCTTGCGGTCGGACGGCCTGCCGGCGGCGGAGAGAAACTGAATGTCTCGTGAGACGGTCGAAGACGCCATGACGGCTTATAAGACGATCCTGGCGCAGATCATCGACAACCGCCCGTCGGGAACCCGTCAGCGGTTGGCCGCAGCTCTCGGCAAGCATCGAAGCTTCGTGACGCAAATAACGAGCCCCGCCTATTCGACGCCGCTGCCCGCACGGCACCTCGCGACCATCTTTCGGGTTTGCCACTTCAGTCCCGGCGAGCAGGAACGTTTCCTTGAGGCCTATCAATCCGCCCATCCCGGCAAGTTGCCGGATTTCGGAAGCACCGAGAAGCTACGCCAGCTTTCGCTGATTGTTCCCGACTTCGGAGATGAAGCCAAAAACCGCCTGTTCGACGCGGCGATCGAGGAACTCGTCCGCAATATGGCAAAGCTGGTCGGAACGGTGGATTAGCGACGTGCGATATGGTTGAGTGTGTCGCTGCCGGGAGCGGTTCCACGAGGCGCCTCGCATGGAAGTACGCGGGCACGCTTCCCTCGGCTGGAACAAGCCGAAAGGGAATGATGCCAAAATTTCAGAGTGTTGCGGTGGCCGCGTCTGAGGGGACGGGCGCCGTTGGAGGGCACGATGAAGAAGTTCATGAATAGCGCCGAGACGCTCGTTGCCGAGAGCCTGGCGGGCTTCGTCGCGGCTCATGAGCGCCTGGTGGCTTTTGGCGCCGACGGCAAGTTCGTCCGACGCCGGACTCTTCGTCCCGGCAAGGTCGCTGTCATTTCAGGAGGCGGGGCGGGGCACGAGCCGATGCATGTCGGCTTCGTTGGACCGGGCATGCTTGATGCCGCATGCACGGGCCATGTCTTCACGTCGCCGACGCCCGATCAGATCGTCTCGGCGATCCGCGAAACGGACGGCGGCGCCGGATGCCTGCTGGTCGTCAAGAATTACGATGGCGACGTCATGAATTTCGAGATGGCGGCAGAGCTCGCCGCTGCCGATCACCAGGTTGCCACTGTGATCGTCCGCGACGATATCAATCCGGACGGATTCCGTCGCAGCCAGGGCAGGAGAGGGGTCGCCGGAACCCTCGTCGTCGAAAAATTGCTCGGCGCAGCGGCGGAGGCGGGCTGGCCGCTCGATGATCTCAAGCGGCTCGGCGAGGACCTGGACGGGCGCATCCGCACGATGGGGGTCTCGTTGCGCGGCGTTAGGGTGCCCGACACTCAACGCGAAACCTTCGCGCTCGCGGAAGATGAAATGGAAATGGGCGTCGGCATTCACGGAGAACCGGGGCGTGCGCGCGCCAAGTTCGCGACGGCAACCGAGATCGTCGCGATGATCCTGGAGGCGATCAGGTTGGATCTTTCACCGGACAGGAACGACCGCCTTCTGCTTTTCGTCAACGGCTTTGGCGGCACACCGGTGTCGGAGCTCTATCTTGCGTACAATATCGCTCGGTCGCTCTGCGCCGATTTTGGCCTGGCTGTGGCCAGATCGCTGGTCGGGACCTACGTGACGTCGCTGGACATGGCCGGGCTTTCGGTGACGATTGCGCGCCTCGACGGGCGTGAGCTGTCGCTTTGGGACGCTCCCGTCGATACGGCTGCGCTACGCTGGGGGCCGTAGTTGCGGCATGGCGGCGGGTCACTTCGCAGCCAAAAGGTTTTCAACCTGCCTGATCAATTCAGGGCCGTTGAACGGTTTTGCCAGGCGAGGCAAGGCGCGAAACCGCTCCGGCAGATCCGACGCCGTATAGCCCGTCAGCAGCAGGACGGGCACCCCGCGGGCCAGCAACTCATCAACAAGCGGATAGACGAACTCGCCGCGCAAATTCAGGTCCAGTGTGGCGATTTCGAAGTTCTGTTCGCGTGAAGCATCGATCGATCCCTGTAGCGTCGTGAACGGGCCCACGACGACGTAGCCGGCCGCGATGAGGTCATCCTCGATCTGCAATGCCACCAGAAATTCGTCTTCGACGACGAAGACCCGGCATCCCTCGGCTCCAGTCATTCGGTTCCCCCGGGATAGGGCACGTCGATCGCGCAGTTCAGGCCCTGCGACGCGAATTCCAGGCGGACATCGCCGCCCAGATCGGAAGCGAGGACACGTTCGAGAAGCAAACGGCCAAAGCCGTTTCGGGTCGGCACCGAGACGGAAGGACCTCCCGTCTCAATCCAGCGGATGCGAAGCCGCTTCTCCGTCGGATCGACGACCCAATCAACGCTTACGCGGCCGGCCTTCACGGACAGCGCCCCATGCTTGGCCGCGTTGGTGGCGAGCTCATGTGCTGCCATACCAAGCGTAAGAGCATGTTTGGGCGGCAGCGTCGTTGGCGGACCATCGAGAGAGATGTTGTCCACGTTCTCGTTTCGATAGGGAGCCAGCTCGTCGGAGAATATGGTTTGAAGAGAGACGCCCGACCATCGCGATTCCGCAAGTCGGGTATGCGTCTGTGCCAGCGCCCGGATGCGTGCATCGAACGACCGCTGCGCATCATGCGCATCGGGGTTCGTCGAGAAGGATTGCCGCGCGATAGAGTTGACGGTGGCCAGCGTATTCTTTACGCGGTGGCTGAGTTCGGCAACAAGAAGGTCCCTCTGCGCCTCGGCTTCCTTCCGCTCCGTGATGTCCATGCAAATGCCGGCCAGACGCTCGCCCGTGCCGCCGTCTGCGGGCGAGAACCGGCCGAAAGCCTCCATCCAGCGTATCGTACCGTCCGCGAGGAGAATGCGGTAGGCGACATGGTAGTCCTCCCGCGTCTCCAGCGCCTTCTCTATCGCCTGCTCGACGGCCGCAAGATCGGCGGGATGAATATCGCGCTTGAAGGCGGCGAATGTCCCTTCGAATGTTCCAGGATCGACCCGGTGAAGCTTCTCGAGGCCGGGTGACCAGATTACCCTGCCGGTCTGCAAATCCCACTCCCAGGCGCCCATCCGCCCGGCATCCAAGGCCATCTTCAGCCGACGCTCGCTTTCCAGCAGCGCTTCCTCTGCCTGTTTGCGCTCGGTAATGTCGACGAAGGCGGCCACGGCGCCGGTCTGTTCCCCGAGCGGGTTGCGCAAGGGGGTGGCGTTGCCGAGCAGATGGCGCGAGGTGCCGTCATCGAAGCGGATCTCCTCTTCGAAGTTTTCGACCTCTTCTCCGCGCGCCGCGCGCTGCACGGGCATTTCATCGGGCGACAGCATCCTGCCCCCCGAAAAAATCCGGAAATGAGAGGGCTGTTCATCAGGCGGGGCCGAAAACGAGAGGTTCGAATCCGGCGGCAGGTGCAGAAGGTCGTATGCACTTTTGTTCCCGTCGATGACACGGCAGTCAGACGTTCGTGTTATCCAAATGGGGGTCGGCACGGCTTCCATGATGGCCTGCAGTTCGGCTGCGCGAGCCCTTTCGTTGGCTTCGTTGCGTCGCAGCTGCTCTTCCGCGAGCTGCCTCGCCCTTTCGGCTCGGATGCGCTGGATGCTGAAGCCGAGCTGTCGCGCGATCGTCAGCGCGAGGCTGATTTCCGTTTCAACGAACACATGCGGCCTGTCGTAATAGGCCATGAACTTTCCGACAAGCCTTCCCTCCGTAATCAAGGGAATGAACCCGAGCGCGGCAATGCCTTCCGATGCAATTGTCGCCCTGAGTTCGTCGGAAAGCTCGGCTCTCGTGACGTCTTCAACGAAGATGGGGTCCGGATCCTGCGCTTCCGGGGTCCACGGAGAATGTCCTTCGACGGCGCGACGGTAGTGGTCGGACAATCCCCGCCAGGCGACGAAGCGCATTCTGTCGGACTGGTCGAACAAAAGAATCGACGCGCGACTGCAATTGAGTGCCGCGCGAATGGCATCCAACGCCGCGTCGTAGACCTCTTCGATCCCCTTGGCGCGATGAAGCTGTTCAGTGAGTTGATAGAGCGAAGCCTGCTCGCGCAGGCGCTTTTCCATCGTCTCTTCGGCTTGCTTTCGTTCCGTGATGTTGCGGGCGATCTTCGATGCGCCGATTACGCGGCCTGTGGCATTACGAACGGGCGAAACGGTGAGCGAGATGTCGACAAGGCTCCCATCCTTGCGCTGACGCTTCGTTTCGTAGTGATCGACACGCGCGCCACTGCGGATACGCTCAAGGATCCGAGGCTCCTCGTTTTCGTGGCCCGGCGGCATGAGAATGGTGATTGGTTTCCCGATCACTTCATCCGCGGTGTACCCGAACAGACGTTCGGCGCCGTTGTTCCAACTGGTGATAATGCTGTTCAGATCCTTGCTGATGATGGCATCGTCGGAGGACTCGACGATCGCTGCGAGATACCGCGAATCCTGTTCGGCCCGTCGATGGCTCTCGGCTTCGCGCTGGCTGACGAGCAGCAGATGGGCGTTGTCGATCGCGATTGCAGCGTGCGCGGCGAGGGCCTCGACGGCATCCTCGGACTCCGTTGAAAACACCCCCGGTTCGTCATGCCCGAGAAACAGCCCGCCCAGCACGTCGCCAGACCGGGAAATGACCGGGACGGCCAGGTAGCTGACGATCGGGAGATGGCCCGGTGGCATCCCGAGGTGAGGCTTGCTCAGACCGTACTGCGGATGTTTGCGGATATCGTCGCTCCTCACGACACCGTGGCCGCGGAAGGTCGCGGCAAAAAGGGCCGTATTGCGTGGTAGCCCCAACCGTTCGAATGCTGCGCGCGGTGCGCCGGATAACGTGTAAAGCTGGAAATGCTCGCCGGCTTCATCGGTGACACGGTAAAAGAACGCGCCATATTTCGCGCCGCTCAGCTTTGTAGCGCTGTCCGTGACGGTTTGGATGATGTGTTCCAGATCGAGGTCGCTGGAGAGCGTTTTAGCGATGCGGCCGAGTGCTTCCAGCCGCTCGGTCTTCGTGCGCAGAATAGTTTCGGAGCCTTTGCGTTCGCTGATGTCGACCAGAAGATTGATTGCGCCCGTCAACGTTCCCGACTTGTCAAAGATCGGTGTCGGATACGGAAGGACCGGAATCATCGTTCCATCCGGCCGTACGACAACAAGCTCGTGTCCCCTGATCGCCCGCCCTTCCTTCAGCGTCTGGGCCATCGGACATTGATCATGCGGGAGATTTGAGCCGTCGGTGCGACGCAGTTCCCAACTGATGCACCAACGGTCCTTGCCGAGTCTGGGTTCTCGTCCGGCGAAATCGGCGGCCGCCTGGTTGAAATAGGTGATGATGCCCTCTCGGTCCGTGGCGTAGACAGGCATCGGCAGTGCGTCCAGCACCGCCCGAAAATCCGGCGAATCCAAAGTGCCGATCTTGCTCTCCAAACTTTTCGGCAGAGCCTCCGCGCTGCTCATAGGTCCCTCCGCAAGCGCTCGCTGACCCCCAGAAACGCGGCGCGAGCAGGTTTGTTCCGGATCGGCAGTCATCAGCTTGCCGAACCCCCAAGGTCACACGGTAGATCCTCGGCGAACCCGATGTTAGGTTCCCCCGCGGGTGGAGTGACGACTGTCAGGACCCGTGGAGGAGATCGACCAACAAACCGGAGACGTTTTTATGAGCAGAACTGTGCTGAACGCCGTGGGCAAGACGCTGTATTACAGCGGAAACTCAACGGCGTGGTTTTCCGCCACCGGATCGGGACCCACACTCTACGGGACGTCCGGCAACGATTCCATGTGGGGCGACAGTTCCGTCAATGTCACCATGATCGGCGGCAGAGGCGACGACATTTATTATCTCTATTCCGGGATCAATCGCGCCTACGAGGCAGCCGGCGAGGGTGTCGATACGATCAACACCTGGATGAGCTACACGCTCCCGGACAATTTCGAGAACCTGACCGTTACCGGCAATGGACGGTTTGCTCTCGGCAACGATGCCGACAACATCATTACCGGCGGTTCCGGCAGCCAGACGCTCGATGGCGGTGCCGGCAACGACGTGTTGCGAGGCGCGGGCGGCGCCGATGTCTTTGCCTTTACGCGCGGCAACGGCAGCGACCTTATCACCGATTTCAATTTCGACGATATCGTCCGCCTCGAGGGCTATGGATTTACGTCCTTTGCCCAGGTCCAGGCCAATCTCAGGCAGGAAGGCGCCAATTTGCGGCTCAGCCTCGCCGACGGCGAGAGCCTGGTTTTCGCCAACACTACCGCCGACCAATTGCAGGCGAACCAGTTCAGACTGAGCCTCGATCGCTCCGTGCTGACGCAGACCTTCTCGGACGAGTTCAACACGCTTCAGCTTCGCAGCGGCTCGAGCGGCGTCTGGGACGCGAAATTCTGGTGGGCTCCCGATAAAGGAGCGACGCTCTCCGAGAACGGCGAGCTTCAATGGTATATCAATCCGGCCTATCAGCCGACCGCCGCGGCCAAACCGTTTTCGGTCAACAACGGCGTCCTGACGATCACGGCAGCACCGGCGTCCCCGGCCATCCAGGCCGAAATCAACGGCTATGACTACACCTCGGGCATGCTGACGACCTACTCGTCCTTTGCCCAGACCTACGGCTATTTCGAGATCCGCGCGGACATGCCGGACGACCAGGGCGTTTGGCCGGCCTTCTGGCTCCTCCCGGCCGATGGTTCCTGGCCACCGGAATTGGATGTCGTGGAAATGCGCGGGCAGGATGCGAACACCGTCATCGCTACCGTCCATTCCAACGAAACCGGCTCGCAGACCAGCATTGCCAGCGCCGTCAAGGTTGCCGATACCAGCGGATTTCACAAGTACGGAGTGCTTTGGACGGAAGAGGAGATCGTCTGGTACTTCGATGACGCCGCGATCGCGCGTGCCGACACCCCCTCGGACATGCACGACCCGATGTACATGCTCGTGAATCTCGCCGTCGGGGGCATTGCCGGCACGCCGACCGATGGCCTCGTCGACGGGGCCGAAATGAAGATCGACTATATCAGGGCCTATTCGCTCGACCCCGACTGGCAGATCTGAGCGGCAGAGCCGCATGGGCGGAGACCGGCATGAAAAGCCGCCGGCCTCCGCCGGATGCCCTACTTCTGAATGCAGGTGTCGACGGTA
The DNA here is from genome assembly GCF_030124405.1 of Sinorhizobium sp. 7-81. Lineage (NCBI taxonomy): Bacteria > Pseudomonadati > Pseudomonadota > Alphaproteobacteria > Hyphomicrobiales > Rhizobiaceae > Sinorhizobium > Sinorhizobium sp. 7-81. Next base: position 191,886 of record NZ_JASKLT010000006.1, read on the forward strand.
TCCTTGGTGCATTCGTCGAGACCGGTGAAGACCGGATCCTCGACCGGCTTGCCGGCGATGAGGTCCAGCATCACCGATGGCGCCTTGTAGCCCATTTCGAAAGGCCGTTGCCCGACAAGGGCCGTCACCAGGCCCTCGCGGGCGATCGCGACTTCCTCGCCAATGGTGTCGGCGGCGCCAATGACGAACTCGTTCTTGGCGATCTTGTCGGCCATCGGCTTGAAGAGGTCACGATAGGGTTGCGGCGCGCCGAACAACGGCCAACCACCCATGATGCCGAAGGCGTCGAGGTCCGGATTGGCTGCAAGGATATCGGTCATCGCCTGGACGCCCCTGGCGCCGTCGTCATTGGTGAAGACCGGGCAGCCGGCGACTTCGGTCCAGCCGCCTTCGCCCTTCAGTTCTGTAAGCCCCTTCTGTCCGGTCAGCGCGTCCCGCATGCCCTGGGCGCGGCGCAGAATGTTGTCGGCGCCCGGGTTGCCTTCAATCGTGCAGATCTTCCCGCCGTTCGGCTTGGCCTTCTTGATGTACTCGCCGATGCGTGCGCCCATCAGGTAGTTGTCGGTCCCTAAATAGGTCTTGCGTAGCGCCGAATCCTCCTCGGCGAGGTCGGCATCAAGCGTCATCACCGGAACCGACGGGTTGGCGGTTTTCAGTGTCTGGGCGATCAGCTTGGCGTTGGAGGGCGAGATGGCGATGGCGGCCGTTTCGGCCTTGCCCAACATATCCTGGACGATCTGCGCCTCGCCGGCTTCGTCCGACGTCGATGCCGGACCGGTGTAGAAGCACTCATATTCCGAATCCGGGTTTTCCTTGTTCCACTTCTGGCAACCCTGGTTGATCGCCTCAAAGAATGGGTTGTCGAGGCCCTTCACGACGATGACGAGCTGTTTCTTCTGGGCCATGGCCGTTCCGGCGCTGAGTGCCAAGACGGCAACGGCAAGCAATAGTGCCTTCCTCATTCCTTCCTCCCTTGAAACAAACGGACACCCATGTGCCCGCCACACAGATCAACCCGGATACCAGACGATGCGCGGGTCATCCCGTGAGCGCTCGTACTGCCAAGCCGAATCGATAAGCCTTTCCATGTCGTAGTCGGGTCGCCAGTCCAGCAGGTACTTCGCCTTGCTGTTGTCCATCCAGTTCGAGTGAAACTGGCTTGGGATGTCGACGCAAGCGAGGCTGCGGGTGTGGGCGAGATAGGCGGCGACCTCGCCGTAGTCGACGGGCCTATCCATCGAGATATTGAAGAGCTGGCGCATCGCGCGTGGATTGTCGATCGCCGCCAATATGGCGGAGACCAGATCATCGACATGCACGAAATTGCGTTTCAGTGGCCGCCCGTCGGCATCGCGTATGAGTGGTACGGTGCCGTCTTCGGCATAGCGCTTCGCATCGGCTTCGGGAACCAGGTTCTTCCACACCGGGCCGCCGAACACGTCGTCGCCGAAGGACAGCGTGTACTTGAAGTCGTCCTTTTCCATGATCCACGGCGCGCGAAGGCAGCAGCCGTTGAGGCGGTATTGAATGCCGAACTGCTCCAGCATCACCTCTTCCAGCACCTTCGACAGCGCGTAGCACCCGGGATACGCCTGATGGGGTGCCTTCTCGGTAATCGGCCCGTCGTGACGGTAATAGAAATGGCCGATCCCGGCGTCGCCGCCAATGAGGATGAACTGGCGCGCCGCGGCGCTTGTCCGGAATTCCTCAAGCAGCCAGAACAGCCCCTTGACCGTGACGTCGATGATGTCCTCGGGCGTTTCCTTGCAGGTGGCGAGATGCACTACATGGGTGACGTCGGCGAGTGCTTTTGCCACGACGTGCCGATCGGCAATCGATCCGCGCAACACCTCGACTCTTTCGGTTTCCGGGCACAGACGATTGTGGCAAAGCGCACGGATGCGCGCCTTGGAAAATCGCGGATCGTCAAGCAGCCCAGCGATGAAGTGCCGCCCGACCTTGCCCGTTGCACCGGTAACAAGGATCAGCATGCTCTTGCTCCCCTTTCTACAGCTAATATCCGCGCGCTTCGCTCGTCAACGAGTATTTGTAATACAAAATGGATTCTTGGCCGGGTGGAGCGAATGAATCGCGGGACAATCGATTGACGCTATCGTAAGGTTTTGCGTAAATTCGCTTAATCGCACGTCCGGGAAGAAATCGGAAAAGCGAGATCGCGACGGCTCCGGATCCAAGGTGGGGTTTCGGAGCGGCCGCAAGCCTGGAGCTAGCGGGAGGATAGAAGGCCGTGGCGGTCCTCGAACTCGCCAACATTTCCAAACATTTCGGCGCCATCCAGGCGGTCAGTGATATTTCGCTTTCGCTCGAAGCGGGAGAAGTGGTCGGCCTCATGGGCGACAACGGCGCCGGCAAGTCCACATTGGTCAAGATGATCGCCGGCAACTTTCGGCCAAGTCACGGCACGATGCACCTGGACGGCGCGGAGCTCGTGCTTCACCGGCCCGTGGAGGCGCGCCAGCATGGCATCGAGATCGTTCACCAGGATCTGGCGCTCTGCAACAATCTGACGGCCGCGGCGAATGTCTTCCTCGGACGCGAACTGCGGCGCGGCCTCGGCCCGCTGCGGATCCTCGATCACAAGACGATGTACAAGCGCGCCGGCGAAATTTTCAGGGAGCTGAAATCGGAAACGCGACCGCGTGATCTCGTCAAACAGATGTCGGGCGGTCAGCGGCAGGCGGTGGCAATCGCCCGCACCATGCTCTCCGAGGCAAAGATCGTGCTCATGGACGAGCCTACCGCGGCGATTTCGGTTCGGCAGGTGGCGGAAGTTCTGAACCTGATCCGGGAACTGCGCGACCGGGGCATTGCCGTAATCTTGATCAGCCACCGCATGCCGGACGTCTTCGACGTCGCCGACCGTGTCATCGTGATGAGGCGCGGCAGGAAGGTTGCGGACAAGCCGATTGCTGCAAGTTCACCGGAGGAAGTCACCGGGCTCATCACCGGCGCGATCGAACAAGTCTGAACGGGACTACAGCGCCGCGCTTCATCGGACGCGCGGCAGCGGCTAAAAGAAACGAAGGTCGACAATGGCAACGACGCTGGAACGGACCATGGAAGAGAGGCAGCAAACCTGGCCTGCGGCGTTGCTGGCCAGCCAGACTTTCTGGGTGCTGATTGCCGTCATCCTCGCCTGCATATTCCTGTCCTTCGCAACCGACTCCTTTGCGACGGCAAAGAACCTCTACAACATCACCCGCAACGTGACCTTCGTCGCGATCGTCGCCCTCGGAATGACGTTGGTGATCATCACGGGCGGCATCGATCTGTCCGTTGGATCCGTGCTTTGCCTCTGCAGCATGGTTCTGGCCGTGGTCATGCACGCCGGCTACAGCATCGAGGTCGGCATCGCCGCCTCGATCGGGACCGCGCTTCTGATCGGCGCCTTCAACGGCGTCATGATCGCTTATCTGGGATTCCCGCCCTTCGTGATCACGCTCGGCATGCTGTCGATCGCCCGCAGCCTGGCGATGGTCGCGTCCAACAATACCGTCGTCTTTCAGTTCGGTCCCGATCATGACGCGTTGCTGGCGCTCGGCGGCGGTGCATGGTTCTTCGGCATCGCCAACCCAGTGCTCTACATGATCGCGCTGGCGCTCCTCACCGGTTTCGTGCTGCGCTGGACGAAATTCGGCCGTTACGTCTTTGCCATCGGCGGCAATGAACACGCGGCTACACTCACGGGCGTACCGGTCAGAAGGATCAAGGTTACCGTTTATATGATCTCTGCGCTCTCGGCCGGGATCGCCGGTATCATTCAGACCGGCTGGCTCGGCGCCGTCACGACCAACATCGGCGCGGGGATGGAGCTCCAGGTCATTGCGGCTGCCGTCATCGGCGGCGCCAATCTCGCCGGCGGCGTCGGCACGGCGTCCGGGGCATTGATCGGTGCGGCGCTCATCGAAGTGATCCGAAACAGTCTCGGCCTGCTCGGCATCAATGCTTTTTGGCAGGGCACCTTTATCGGCGGGGCCACGGTGCTTGCTGTCCTGTTTGACCGGATACGCAACTTCCGACAGAGCGAATAAGCGCTCCTCGCGTCAACCCTTGAGCAGGATGCGCCGCATCTCCTCCATCGCAGCGTCGAATTGAGCATCCCGTCCTGCCGCATAGGGCAGGCTGAAGATCACCGGGATATCAGGATCGATGCCGCGGCCTTCGAGCCGCAGACCCTCGTCGATGACGGCATCCGAGACTGCCAGTTCCAACAGGCTGTCGTCGGGCAGCAGATAGGCGCGGCCGGCGAGCAGAGCGCCGGCCGTTCGCGTTCCGACCAGAGGGATCCCGTTCGCCTTCAATGCATAGGCGAAGAGTTCCAACCCGCTTCTGGCACCTTCATCGATGATCGCGACCACCGGCCGGCGCCAGCGCACATTGGCCGGGGTCTCCTTGCCATTCCGATTGATCAGCCGGAACGTCGGCGTGTCGCCGACGAAAAGCTCCGCCGCGTCGGGCGGACCGCCACCCCAACGGCCGCGCAGATCGACGATCACACCATCGGCGTCCTTGAGGCGTCCGTTGGAAAGCTCGCGGGCGACAATGTCCAGGCCGTCGGGAGCAGAGAGCGTCCATAGTCGAACGTAACCGATCCGCCTTCCATCATGCTCCGTCACCGTTACGCTGTTCTCAATTGCCTTCTCGAATGTCCGCAGCGGCCTCAGCCGTTCGACCATTACCTTGACGGTGATCGGCGCAGCATCGGCATGCCGCCGCAGCCGCACCTCGACGTTTCGGCCGATCTTGCCTTTAAAGGATCCGATTTCATCATAGGGCGCGCCATCGACCGACAGGACCTCGTCGCCGACCAGAATTCCGGCGCGGTCGGCCGGCGAGCCATCGTAGACGTCGCTGACGAACCGCTGGCCGTCGCCTCGTGCGATCATGCCGATGCCCGCATAGTTAGCGTCGCCCTCCGGGGGGAACAATCGCCGCATGTCGTTGCGAACGGCAAAGCGGAATATGTCGATGAGCTCGTAATAGTCGATGCTATCGCGTTTGAAGCGGGCCGTATGCGAGGCATCGAGGCTGCTGAGGATCGCGTCAACCGCCCTGTCGACCTGCGCCTGTGAACTCTTGGCAGTCACCGGCACGTCTTCTACCGCGCGGCGCACCGTTGCAGCGAACCGGTCAAGCGCCTCCTTATCATGAAAATTGTCGACCACGAGTTGGACGGCGCGGTCGAAGACCGGATGTCCCGACCGTGGTGGGTCAACGCCGAAGGCTTGCCCTGATGTAAGTAGGAGCAAAAGTATGAGAGGGAGGGAGCCGACCGTCCTTGCGCGCATGGGCCGATTTCCGTTTCTGTTTCGACCAGTATCGGCGAAACCGCGGCCGGATTGCGACGTCCGCCAACAACATTCCGTGAGCGCCGTGCCTATGCCGCAACGTTTCGCCGATTATCGCGAGGCGCATTACCGGCCGGTGCCTTCGCGCGAAACAATCGGCTGGCGGAACAACGCACGGATGGGCACTGTTTCGGTAGCCTGTCGCAATGGGAAGGACGGATCATGATTCTGTATCTGACAGCACTTGCTTCGCTTTTGCTCACAGCGCTCAGTCTCGGTCCGTCCTTTGCCCATGTGTTGGAGGCGCCACCGCGGCTGACCGTCTGGTCGCCCGAACTCTGGCGTGAGGCGACGGTCTTCAACGGCCAATTTGAACTGTTTGCCAGAATTGGCGGCCCGCTCGACGTGGCGGCAATATTGATGGCGGGTTTGCTGACTTGTCTCCTTGCGAGGGAGCGGCCCGCCTTCTGGTCTGCCTTGGCGGGCACCTGCCTGTTGGCGCTCGGCCTCATGGCTTGGTTTACAGTCGTTGCGCCGGCCAATGCCGTATTGGCTTCCTGGACGCCGGGTCCCATTCCGGCCGACTTCGCGTCCATCCGATTGCGATGGGAGACGGGACACATGGTCGTTGCGGCAGCAAAACTCTTGGCCTTCGCATCGATAAGCATGGCAGTGTTGGCGCCGCGATTTCCTGCTCGGCACACCTGATCCCGATCAGGCTAGAGCGCGACCGCCATTGCAAGGAGGACCAGGCTGATCAAGCCGAACGCCGCCCGCGCGACATGAGAGAATTCCCACCGGTCACGCAGATACGTCCAATCCCGGGTTGCGGAATCAGCAACATCATGTGAAGCGCCCAGCGAGAAGAAGTCGGCGCTCATACCCTTCAATTTGACGTCCTTAAGCCAAAAATTGTTCACCGGATGCGTCAGGATCCAATAGATCGCCTGCATGGCCAATAGTCCGATGAAGGCGGCGGCAATCAGCCAGAAAGCCAGCGTCAGGGGAGGCGTCAGGAAGAGGAGAACGGCACTGAGCACGAGGCTCGCAGGCTCGGCCGCGCCACCGATGGTGAAGCCGGGATAGTAGATCGGCTGAACGGCGAAATACTGTTCCTTGCCCAATCTGAGCTTGCCTGGCAATTCAAGCGCGTGCGCGAGCGCAAGCGCCATTGCAACAGCCACCACGGTGATCGTCAGAACCTGTAAGGTGAGGAGCATTGCCGAAACCCCATTCGATTTCCGAAGTCGAACGTTTCAGCCCATGTTCGGTTCCGGCGCCAAGTTGCCTGAATGTTTCAAAGATGGGTGTAATCAGACTTGTCCCGGCGCAGGTGGCCAAACCGGAAGCTGCCTGGGGCCGCCGCGCGTACCATCATCATTTCGCCGATCGTCTCATGCGTCATGAGGCCGACGAGATGGTCCGAGCCGTCGACAACTGCAACGGCAGGGGAACTGGCCTGCTGCATCAGCCGCAGGCTCTCCTCGAGGCGCTTGCGATAGTGGATTCTGGGAACGTCACCGCGCATCGCGCTGACAACCGGCGTCTCGGCTCCTCTTTCCTTCAGTGTCCGGATCATGTCATCGCGCGTCAGCAGCCCCTCGAAGCGGCCGGTGGCATCGACCACCGGAAACTCGCGCTGCGTCGTTGCAAGCAGCATCTCGATCGCCTCGTCGATGGTCGCCGACCGGTCAAGCCTTGCGAATTCGGTGACCATGACGTCCGCGATGAGCACGCTCCCGGAAACCGCGCGGATGTGCGCGTTCTGCGCTTCGGCCGTCGCCGCAAGATAGACGAAGATGGCGATGAAGATCAGCAGCGGGTTATAGAACAGCCCTATGAAACCGAAAACGAAGGCGAGACCTTGGCCGATTGCCGCGGCGATCTCGGTCGCCCGCGCCCAGGTGAGGCGCGAGGCGAGGGCGGCGCGCAGCACGCGGCCTCCGTCCATCGGAAAGGCAGGGATCATGTTGAAAAGCACGAGAAAGACGTTGACGCCGGCAAGCCTTGCGAGAAAGCTCCTTCCGGGGTCTTCGACACCTGCCATCTGCTCCATGCCGACCGATCCGCCGAGCGCAAGAAAGATCAGCGCCGCGATCACGACATTGACGAGGGGGCCGGCAATGGCAATTATAAATTCCTCGCGAGGTTCCTCGGGCATGCGTTCGAGACGGGCCACTCCGCCGATCGGCAGCAGCGTGATATCCGGCGTCTTGATTCCGAAATAGCGCGCGGCGGCAATGTGCCCGAACTCGTGCAGCACGACGCAGACGAAGACGGCAATGATGAAGAAGATGCCTTCCCAGGCGGCTGGTGCGCCGCCAATCCGGTAGTGCATCAGCCATATCCAGATGAGCAGGAGTGCGAAGGTGACATGCAGCCGTATGGCCGTGCCGCCAATCGTTCCAATCCTGAGAGACCAACCCATGCGCGTTCCGCTCCTGCGTGCTGCTGCCGGTAAGCGGCCGTCCTCTTCGATGAACTCGCATATCAGGCCGAGGTTCCGACAATCACTATGATAGTCGATCACCTCGGCATCGCCATGGCGAAAGGGCCAACGGCGGCTGACGGTTGGGCCAGTTCAGAGAATTTTCAATAGGCGCGCGGCGGCACGAACAGGCAAATTGTTTTGCTGCGCTCTTCACCGGCGGCGGAGCACCAGTGGTAATAACCGTCCGGCGAGATGCGCACTCGTCCGTCGGTGTAGGGAAGCACTTCTCCGGTGGCTTCGATGATATAGCCTTGCGGGCGTTCGCTTACTGCCGTCTGGGTAATCTGCCGGCAATCGATATTCGAGCAGCAGGAGTTCGGGTATTTCCATCCGCTGGGGGCGTCATGGGCAAAGGCGGTCGTTGACAGTCCGAGAAGGGCAGGGACAAGGAAAATTCCGCGCATTGAAATCTCCTTTCAGGAGGCGGCCGCCAATCCTCCGACGAGGAGACTGGCCGAAGCCGATGATTGACTTACGTGTTCAAACGCCGGAGTTGCGGAAATGATCCGTTAGGGCCATCGGCAGGCTCCAAATCCGATGGATGACGCCAGCCGATCGCGTGCCGCAGGCGTGCCGGGACACTCAGCGCAGGGGGACGCGGAACGTGTCGCTCTCGCCTTCGACAAGCTCCAAGGGCCAGACCTTGTTTGCAGGTGCGTCCGGATAGTGACCCTTGAAGGCGGGCATGGCGGAAAGCAGGGTTTCCGCCAGCGCGATGCCGAGATCACGCAGCGACAGGCGGAAGCAGGTGAGCGGCGGTGAGAGAAAATGCGCGTGCGGGCTGTAGCGCCCGATCACTGCGATGTCGCGCCCCGGCTTGACGCCTGCCTCGGAGAGCGCCTGATAGAAGCCGATCGCGATCGTCTCGTTGATCAGCACGATCGCCGTCGGCGGCTTGTCGAGCGCGAGCAGATCGCGAGCGATCTGGTAGCCACCTGCCTCGTTTGGCGTAGAGCGGAAGATCAGGTTCTCTTCCAGGGGCAGGCCGTGTGCCGCCAGCGCATCGCGGCAGCGATCGACGAAGATATAACCGAGGTTGACGTCGTCATGCGGCCGCGTGACGGCGATGCGGCGATGCCCGCGGGCCACCAGACGATCGATAGCCGCCTGCGCCATGCCCTCGAAATCGAGATCGATCCAGGGCTGGCCGGCATCCGTCAGGCTTCGACCAAGCGTGACGAAGGGAATATTGCGTTCGGCGAGGAATTCGATCCGGGGATCGCGCCTCTGCGTAGACGAAAGGATCAATCCGTCGGCGAAGCCGCGCGCCACGACCCGGCGCAGGTAATCGCTCGGATCCTCCTCCGAGGAGCAGAGCAGGGCGACGAGATCAAGCTTGTGCCTCGCAAAGACGGCCTGCACGCCATCGAAAACGCTCATGAAGAACGTGTCACCCTGGCCGGTAATCTCCGTGCCGGTCTGCATCATGAAGCCGATGATGTTGGTCGTTCCCTGCCTGAGGCTGCGGCCCGACTGGTTCGGGACATAACCCAGTTCGGCGGCTGCCTCGAGCACGCGCTTACGCGTCTCGTCGTTGACGTCAGGCTTGCCGTTGAGTGCCCGCGAGACCGTGCCGATGGAAATATCGAGATGTTGCGCAAGACGCCGAATTCCCTTCATCCCGACCGTGATCCTCCGTCATTCATCCACCGTCTCCGAATCCCTATTGACATGTTTTGGAAACTCCGCATAGTTTCGTAAACGTTTACGGTCGCCAAAACAAGGCGATTTTTCGTAGACTTACGGGAGGAGAAACGTGATTTTGCGCGCAGTTCTGTGCGGGTGCGGAGCTATGGCCAAGGGTTGGCTCAAGGCGATCGCCGCAAACCGCGAACTTCAATCTTCAATCCGCATCGTCGGGCTCGTCGACGTCAACGCCGATGCAGCCCGCGGCCTCGCGGCGGAGTTCGACATCGCGGGTGCGGTCACCGGCTCCGATCTCGACGCGGTCTTGAGCGAAACCAAGCCAGACGTACTCTTCGACATCGTCGTACCGGCCGCCCGCCACGAGGTGGTCTCCATCGGACTCCGGCACGGGTGCCACGTACTGAGCGAAAAGCCGATGGCTACCTCGCTCGCCGCCGGCCGCGAACTGATCCGCCTTGCGGGCGAGGCCGGCAAGGTTCATGCCGTCGTTCAGAACCGACGGTTCATCTCCGGCGTCCGCCGCATCCGGCGCTTCGTCGAAAGCGGCGCGATCGGCGAGCTGACCGGTCTTCATTGTGACTTCTTCATCGGCGCGCATTTCGGCGGTTTCCGCGAAGAGATGGACAACGTTCTGCTCCTGGACATGGCGATCCATACCTTCGACGCCGCGCGCTTCATCGCCGACAAGACGCCGCTTGCAGTCTATTGCCACGAAAGCAATCCCCGCGGGTCCTGGTATGCGCATGGCGCGGCCGCGAATGCCATCTTCGAACTGTCTGATGGCGTGACCTTCACCTATCGAGGCTCATGGTGCGCGGAGGGGGCGAATACGAGTTGGGAAAGCCAGTGGCGGATCATCGGCACCGGGGGCACGCTGCTCTGGGACGGCGCAGAAAGCTTCCGGGCGAACAGGGTCACCGGCAGCGAAGGGTTCCTGCGCGAACTTGTGCCGCTCGAGGTTCCCGAGCCGGTCGATCAGGCGGAAACGCATGGCCACGCCAGCGTGATCGCCGACTTTCTCGCGGCCATCCGGTCCGGCGGAACGCCGGAGACGGCAAGCGACGACAATATCAACAGCCTTGCCATGGTCTTCGCGGCGATCGAGAGCGCCCGCACCCGGCAGCGCGTGACAATCTGAACGAGGTATCTGATGAGCAATCCAGCCAAATCCATCCGCATCGGTACGATGGTCAGCGCCACCAAAGGCGACGCCGCCAAACGCATCGGCCAGATCGCCGACATGGGCTTCGAAAGCTTCGAGCCGTTCTTCTGGCAGACCACGAACGGCCAGGACCTCGCTGAACTCGGGAAGCGTTGCAAGGACGTTATCGGCGATCGCGACATCACGATCTCGACGATTGGCATGTTCGGCAATCCGCTCGAGGAGACCGACATCGACCTGCAGACGCTGCAAGGTTGGAAGGATTGCATCGACAATGCGCATCACTTCGGCGCAACCTGCGTTGCAGGATTTACCGGCCGCATCCGCAATCGGCCACTTACCGACAGCCTGCCGCGCTACCGGAAGATCTGGCGGGAGCTCGCCGCTCGCGCCGCCGACAAGGGCGTGAAGATCGCCTTTGAGAATTGCGCCATGGACGGCAACTGGGCAACCGGCGACTGGAACATCGCCCACAATCCGGATGCCTGGGAACTCATCTTCAACGAGACCCCGGACGACCATATCGGTCTCGAATGGGAACCTTGCCACCAGATGGTCTATCTGATCGACCCTCTGCCGCAGATCCGCAAATGGGCTCAGAAGATCTTCCACGTTCACGGAAAGGACGCGACGATCCGTTGGGACGTGATCCGCGAGCACGGCATCTTCGGCAAGGAGAAGTTCGTCTTCATGCGCACGCCCGGCTTCGGCGACAGCAACTGGACCGACATCATCTCGGAACTGCGCCTTGCCGGCTGGTCCGGTTCGATCGACATCGAAGGCTGGCACGATCCGGTCTATCGCGATGCGCTCGAAATGACCGGCCAGGTCCACGCGCTCAACCACCTGAAAACATGCCGGGGCGGCGATTTCGTCACCGATCCGGTCTGAGGCATGCCTGACCGCCGGCATGGAGGATGCCGGTCGCGGGACAACAAAGGAGGAAATTATGGGCTTCCGCAGATATGCAATTCTGGGCACCGTCGCCCTCGGCACTTCCCTGGCGGCGTTCTCCGCCAGCGCGGAGGATGTGACGATCAGTGTTTGGTCGCTGGATCGAGACATTCAGCCGGCGCCAAACTTGATCAACGATTTCAACAAGCTCAACACCGGAATTAAAGTCGAATATCGCCAGATCCAGTTCGACGACGTGGTCAGCGAGGCGATGCGCGCCTATTCGACGGGGCAGGCACCCGACATCATTGCGGTCGACAATCCGGAGCACGCGCTCTTTTCGTCACGCGGCGCATTCCTCGACCTCACCGACATGATCGCGAAATCGTCGGTCGTCAAAATCGAGAATTACTTTCCGGGGCCGCTCGCCTCGGTGACCTGGGACGGAAAATATTACGGGATTCCGAAGGCGACCAACACGATCGCGCTCTACTACAACAAGGACATGTTCAAGGCCAAGGGCCTTGACCCCAACAAGCCGCCGCAGACCTGGGACGAACTGGTAGAGACGGCGCGCAAGCTGACCGACCCGGCCGCGAATGTCTACGGTCTGACTTTCTCGGCCAAGGCCAATGAAGAGGGGACGTTCCAGTTCCTTCCCTGGGCGCAGATGGCCGGCGGCAGTTATGATGCGATCAACTCCGACGGAGCGGTCAAGGCGCTCGACGTCTGGAAGAAGATCATCGACGAGAAGCTGGCGTCGCCGGATACGCTGACGCGAAGCCAATGGGATTCGACCGGTACCTTCAATTCGGGCAATGCGGCGATGGCGATCTCCGGGCCATGGGAACTGGATCGAATGATCGAGGAGGCGAAGTTCGACTGGGGCGTGGCACTCCTGCCCGTGCCCGAACCGGGAGCCGAACGCTCCTCGGCTATGGGCGACTTCAACTGGGCGATATTCGCCAACACCGAGCATCCGGCGGAAGCCTTCAAGGTTCTCGAATATTTCGTGTCGCAGGACAACAGGATGTTCAAGGACTTCGGGCAATTGCCGGCACGCTCTGACATCACCATTCCGCCGACCGGCGAACCGCTGAAGGACGCGGCGCTGAAGGTCTTCGTCGAGCAGCTGAAATACGCCAAGCCCCGCGGTCCGCATCCGGCATGGCCGAAAATCTCCAAGGCGATCCAGGACGCGATCCAGGCGGCTTTGACCGGCCAGATGACTTCCAAGGAAGCGCTTGACCAGGCGGCCGAGAAGATCAAGGCGGTTCAGGGTTGAGATAATGCCGCCGCCCCGGCTTGCGGAGCGGCGGCAGGCATTCACCGGCGGATCGCAATGTCCGCCCGAGTTTCCTCCCGAAAGGCGATCTCCGGCTTCGGCCGGGTCGCCGGCGGGAGAGGGGATCGCCATGAAGAGAATTCTATCCAGTGTCACGGACGGCAAGGGCTTCGACATCGGCCTCGTCGCGCTGCCGCTCGCTTTCCTGTTCGTCATGTCCGGGTTGCCGCTCGTCTACAACGTGGTGATGAGTTTCCAGGAAGTGGACATGTTCAGCCTCGGCAGCTTCGCGCGGCCCTTTGTCGGCTTCCGCAACTATGTCGATCTGTTTTCGCAGCCCGAAACCCGGCCGATTCTCTTCAATACGGCGCTCTTCGTGGCGGCCTCGATCGCCGGACAATTTGCGATCGGCTTCGGCCTCGCGCTGTTCTTCTGGACCAATTTTCCCGGCGCCTCGTGGCTGCGCGGCCTCTTTCTCGTCTCCTGGGTAATGCCGGGGCTCGTCGTTGGCGCCATCTGGAACTGGATTCTTTCGGGCGACTTCGGTGTTCTCAATTTCCTCCTGAGGGAAACGGGTGTCATTGACGGCAATATCTTCTGGCGCTCCGATCCGAATTATTCGCTCTGGGCCGTCATCATCGCCAATATCTGGCTCGGCACGTCCTTCAACATGATCCTGCTCTCCGTCGGGCTCTCGGGCATACCGAAGGATCTCTACGAGGCCGCCGAGCTCGATGGCGCCAATGGGCTTCAACGCTTCTGGACGATCACGCTGCCGATGATGCGTTCGACGATCGGCGCGATCATCGCGCTCGGATTGATCTTCACGCTGCAGCAATTCGATCTCTTCGCCGCGATCACATCGGGAGGACCGAACAACACCTCGAACGTCACGCAGTATTGGGCCTGGGATCTCTCCTTCCGCCAATACGACTTTGCCAAGGGCGCAACGATTTCGGTGATCATGATCGTCTTCGTTATGTTCGCCTCAGTCGTCTATGTGCGATCCACCCGTCATGAGGTCAGGGGATGAGCGAACAATTCCGCAATCGACTGATGCTGGCCGTGGCACTGGTGCTTGCCGCCATCTATCTCTTTCCGCTCTACTGGATGTACATCACGGCGTTGAAGTCCGGCTCGGCCATGTTCGCGACGCCGCCGAAATTCTGGCCGAGCGAGCCGCAATGGGGCATCTACGGGGATGTCTGGCAAAGCCGCAACATGGGGCGCTATCTCTGGAACTCGCTGGTCATCGCCTTTGGCGCCGTGGCGCTGATTTCGGTGCTCGGCGTCGGCTGCGCCTATGTGCTCGCCCGCTACCGTAATGTCTGGGTCGATATCGGCCTGTTTCTCATCCTCATGCTGCAGGTGCTGCCGGCCTCGCTGATGATCACGCCCATCTTCGTCGGCTTCTCGCAGTTTGGCCTGCTCGACACGCCGCGCTTCGCGGTCATCCTGGCGATCGCCGCCAAGAGCATGCCGTTCTTCGTGGTCCTCGTCAGGGCGACTTTCATGAGCGTGCCGATGGAGCTCGAGGAGGCGGCTCTCGTCGACGGCAATTCGCGCATCGGCGCGTTCTTCAACATCGTCCTGCCGCTGGCGCGCAACGGTATCCTCGTCAGTGCGATCCTCATCTTCATGCAGGCCTTCGGCGAGTTCGTCTATTCGAAGTCGATGATCCAGGACATCGAACTGCAGCCCGCCAGCGTTGGCCTGAATTCCTTCATGGGGCCGAACACCAACGAATGGAACAACATCATGGCCTACGCCACGATCTACGTGACCCCGATTCTGGCAGCCTTCATCCTCTTGCAGCGCCGCATCGTTTCCGGCCTCACTTCGGGAGCCCTCAAATGACCCTCCAGATCGAACTCAACGGCGTCAACAAGTTCTACGGTGCCTTCCACGCGCTGAAGGACATCAATCTCGCGATAGAGGAGGGGACCTTCGTCGCTCTCGTCGGCCCATCCGGCTGCGGCAAGTCCACCCTGCTGCGTTCGCTCGCCGGCCTCGAAAAGATCTCGACCGGCGAGATGAAGATCGCCGGCGCGCTCATGAACGACGTTCCGCCGCGAAAGCGCGATGTCGCCATGGTCTTCCAGTCCTATGCGCTCTATCCGCATATGACGGTCGAGGAGAACCTGACCTACAGCCTGCGCATCCGCGGCGTGAAGAGGGCGGAAGCGCGCAAGGCTGCGGAGGAAGTGGCGGCAACGACCGGGCTCTCGCATCTGATGAAGCGCTATCCGCGCGAACTCTCGGGCGGCCAGCGCCAGCGTGTCGCGATGAGCCGAGCTATCATCCGCCACCCGAAGGCATTCCTGTTCGACGAGCCGCTTTCAAATCTTGACGCAGCGCTTCGCGTGCATATGCGCAAGGAAATCCGCGCATTGCATGACCGGCTCAACGCCACCTCGGTCTACGTGACGCACGACCAGATCGAGGCGATGACCATGGCCGACCACGTCGTCGTCATGCGCGACGGCATCATCGAGCAGCAGGGCCGGCCGCTCGATCTCTACGACCGCCCGGCCAACAAGTTCGTTGCGGGCTTCATAGGCTCGCCCGCTATGAACTTCATACCGGCGATCGTCGGCGAAGGTGGCGCTCATGTCGCTCTCGACTTCGGCAAGACGCAGGCGAAGCTCGCGCTCGGGCGCGGCCTGCCGCCGGGATCCTCCGTCACTGCGGGTATCCGGCCGGAGCACATCAAGGTCGTTGCCGAAGGGCAGGGCGCCTTTGACGTTCCCGTCGGTTTCGTCGAGTCGACCGGTTCGGCCACTTTCATCACCACGGCAACGCAGCCGGAACTGACGATCGTCGAGACCGGCCGCGGCGGAGTCGGAAGCGGCGATATAATCGGCCTTGCGATAGATCCGGTGCAACTGCACCTTTTCGATACCGCGACAGGCAAGCGGATCGAACCGGAAAATGGGCGCATAGGCATAGAACCGCCGCGGCATCTCCACCTAGCCGGCCATGCGAGCTAGCATCCGGCGAAGAGGGCGGTCATCTCATCTGAGAAAGCCGCCCTAACGCTTTGTTCTTTCGTGCGTCCATGCGCGTCGCGCTTTCACGATCCGCTATGAAGAGGGGCCTTGCCTTCCGCGAGGTTAAGCATGAGCCGATCCTGGCCGACGCGGATCACGTTCTCCATCGCGCTTCGAGCACCATCTTCGTCACGGCGCTGGATCTCCTCGACGATCCGGATATGCGCCATCGCGACGCGATCGATTTCGGCCTCTTCGGGGGGCGGGCTCGTCAGTTTGAACACACCGATCAACGCCGCTTCGATAAGGCTCCCCACGGTCCGCATGAAGGGATTGAGCGAGGCCTCCAGCAGATGCAGGTGGAAATCAAGGTCGGCATGCACCAGCGTCTGGGCACTGTGCCCGGCATCGCCCATGGCGACGGCAAGCCGCATCATTTGGCTGATGTCCGCGTCCGACGCCCGTCGCGCTGCGAGCCCGGCAGCATAGGGTTCGAGGGCCAGTCTCACCTCGCTGAGGTGATGCAGGAAATCCCGGTCGACGCCGACATTGAAATGCCACGAGAGGACATCGCTGTCGAACAGGTTCCAGTGCGAGCGCGGCATAACGCGAGTCCCGATGCGGGCACGCGGGAAGACAAGCCCCTTGGCCGCAAGCGTTTTCATCGCTTCACGCAAGACGGTGCGGGATACTCTGAAGCGCGCCGCAAGCTCCGTGTCGCCCGGAAGTATGTCGCCAACGGCAAATTCGCCGCCGACGACAGCCTGGCCCAGTTCGTCGACGACGTGCTGATGGCTCGTCCGCTTTCCCGACTGTTTGACGAAGGTTCCCGGCGGCATCTCAGACGGCCCTCGGCTTCTCACGCGCGTTGCCGGTTGTCGCGCGACAGATGGATGATCCCCTTCTGCAGGAGGATGAAGGCGAAGAGCAGCGCTCCGATCAGGATCTTTGTCCACCAGCTGGAGAGCGATCCGTCGAAGGTTATGTAGGTCTGGATGAGGCCCTGAATGAAGATGCCGACAAGCGTTCCGGCAACGAAGCCCGATCCGCCGGTCAGCAGCGTCCCGCCGATGACGACGGCGGTGATGGCGTCAAGCTCGACGCCGACCGCGGCAAGCGAATAGCCGGCCGACGTATAAAGCGAGAAGACGATCCCCGAGAGACCAGCGAGCAATCCCGAGAGCGCATAGATACTGACGGTCGTGCTTGCAACAGGGACGCCCATGAGCTTCGCCGTCGCCGTGCCGCCGCCGAGCGCATAGACGTTCGTGCCGAAACGGGTCCGGTGAGCGAGGAGGATGCCAACGGCGAAGACGAGCAGCATCAGTCCGCCGATAAGCGTGATCCGCCCTCCGCCCGGCAGCTTGTAATAAAGGCCCTTCAATGTCGCGTAGAACGGATGCTTGATCGGAATGGAATCGATCGAGAGCACGAAGGCCATGCCGCGCGCAAGGAACATTCCGGCAAGCGTCACGATGAAGGCGGGCATTTCGAGATAGTGGATAATTGCGCCCATCAGTGCGCCGAAGAGCGTGGTTGTCATAAGGACCAGCGCGAAGGCGACGAGCGGGTGCATGGTATGCTCCAGCACCACCGCCAGGAAGACCCCAGTGAAAGCGATCACGGAACCGATCGAGAGGTCGATGCCGCCCGAAAGAATGACGAAGGTCATGCCTACGGCCGCGATGCCGAGGAAGGCATTGTCGGTCAAAAGGTTCCCGATCACCCGGGTGGAAAGAATGTTCGGATACTGAGCGGCGCAGAGCGCATAGCTTAAGACGAAGATGAAGATCGTCGCCGTAAGCGGAAGATATTTCTGCTTCATTTCGCCTCCCGCTCGGTCGGTTTGGCTGCTCGTCCAGGGATGGCGAGGAACGCAAAGACGGTGCGAAAGCGCGGCGACTGAAGCACCAGGATGAAGACGATGATTGCCGCCTTGATGATGAGGTTGAACTCAGGCGGAAAACCGGAAAGCAGGATGCCGGTATTGATCGCCTGGATGATGATCGCGCCGAACACCGATGCGGCGATGCTGAAGCGGCCGCCAAGCAGCGAGGTGCCGCCGACCACGACTGCCAGAATGGCGTCGAGCTCCAGCCAGAGCCCTGCATTGTTGGCATCGGCCCCCCTGATGTCGGCGGCAGCGATAATGCCGGCAATCGCGGCGCACAGGCCGGAAAGCACGTAGGCGGCAACCAGAAGCACCGGCGTGAAGACGCCAGACAACGTGCTTGCCTGACGATTGACGCCGATCGCTTCGATCAGCATCCCGAGTGCAGTTCGCCTGACGAGCAATGCGACAAGAATTCCGAAGACCAGCCAGACGATCACCGGCATCGGTAGACCGGCGAAAGAACCGCTGCCGATGAAAATGAGGCCAGGATCATTGAAGGTGAGGATCGCGCCCTCGGTGATGAGCTGGGCGATGCCGCGCCCGGCGACCATCAGCACCAGCGTCGCAATGATCGGCTGGATGTCCAGAATGGCGACAAGGATCCCGTTCCAGATGCCGCAAAGGATGCCGACCGCGAGCGTGACGAGGAGTGTCTCGGCGAGCGAATGGCCGGAGGTGATGAAAGACGCGGCGACTGCCCCGCAAATCGCCATGACCGCGCCAACGGAAAGGTCGATGCCCTTGGTGGCAATGACGACGGTCATGCCGATGGCAAGCAGAACCACCGGTGCGCCGCGATTGAGGATGTCGATCAGGCTGCCGTAGAGACGGCCATTCTGAATTTCCAGGTTGAGAAAACCGGAAAAGGTCATTGAAATCGCGGCGAGAATGGCGGTGAGCGCGATCAGTTGCGGCAGCAGGCGCGCAAGATAGGTCCTGACGATCGTTGTCACGATGCCCTCCGCTCGTTGGCCGCAGCAATCGCCTCGACGATCTGATCGGCGGTAATTTGCTCGCCGTCGAGTTCGGCCACGTGGGCGCGGTCGCGTAGGACGACGACCCGCGTGCTGTAGGCGACCAGTTCTTCTATTTCCGACGAAATGACGATGAGCGACATACCTTTCTCACGCAGCGTTTCGATGAGCCTGACGATCTCGGCATGTGCGCCGACGTCGATGCCGCGCGTCGGTTCATCGAGTATCAGGAATACGGGCTCGGTAGCCAGCCAGCGGGCGAGTATTGCCTTCTGCTGGTTGCCGCCGGAAAGCAGTTTGATCGGCTTTTCTCGGTCGGCGGTACGGATATCGAGCGCCCGGATATAAAGGTCGGCCAGCCGGTTCTGCTCTGCGCGCGAGATCGGCCGCGTCCAGCCGCGCCTGGCCTGTAGGGCCAAGACGATGTTCTCGCGCACGGAGAGGTCGCCGACAATGCCGGCGGTCTTGCGATCCTCCGGGCAAAAGCCGAATTTCTGGCGGATGGCGGCACGGGGCGACGATAGCTCGACAGGGCGGCCGTCGATTTCTGCCGTGCCACTGTCGGCGCGATGGGCGCCAAAGAGGACTTCCGCCGTTTCCGTTCGCCCCGAACCGAGCAGGCCGGCTATGCCGACGACTTCACCCGCCCTGACGTCGAGATCGAACGGTTCGATACGCCCCCGCCGGCCGTAGTTTCTGAACCGGTAGCGCGGCTCGCCGCCTGCAGTGTTCGCGTGGGCCGAATGGATCTCGGCCGCGAGTTCGCGACCAATCATCATCGCGATCAGATCGCGCCGGTCGAGGTCGGCCGCGTCGCGGGTTCCGACGAGGCGGCCGTTGCGCAGCACCGTTATGCGGTCCGAAACTTCGTAGACCTGCTCGAGGAAGTGGGTGATGAAGATGATGCCGAGGCCGCGTGCCTTGAGGCGTCGGACGATGCGAAAGAGCATCGCCACCTCGTGCGCGTCGAGGCTCGCTGTCGGCTCGTCGAGGATCAGCACCTTGCCTGAGAGGTCGACGGCGCGGGCGATGGCGACGACCTGCTGAATGGCGACCGAATAACTCGCAAGCGCACGGGTGACATCGAGCTCAAGCTCGTATTGCGACAGCAGTTCGCGCGCCTTGCGGTTCATCGCCCGGATATCGACCATGCCGAAGCGGCGTGGTTGCCTCCCGAGAAACAGGTTCTCGGCGACGCTGAGGTTCGGCAGCAGGTTCACTTCCTGGTAGACCGTCCCGATCCCCAGCCGCTGGGCATCGAAGGTATCGCGCGGGTCGAGTTCGGCCCCGTCGAGCAAGATGCTGCCGCCGTCCCGGTGATAGGCGCCGGTCAGGCATTTGATGAGCGTCGATTTGCCCGCGCCGTTCTCTCCGAGAAGCGCGTGAACCTCGCCCCGCCGCAGATGAAAGTCGACCTTGTCCAAGGCCTTCGTTCCGGGAAAACCCTTGTCGATCCGGACCGCCGAAAGAATGTTCTCGCTGCTGGTTTGCATGGATTCCGTCTCTGGACTACCGCCTGCTTGGCAATTGGGCGGGGACGCCGCGTCTTGGCGGCGTCCGCTCCTGTCTCAAGCCAAGCGGGTATTCCTCTCCGAAGGCATAGGCGGCCCGCGCGCATCCGTCGTGGCGGGCCGCAAGCGAGATCAGTAGCCGAGGCCCTTTTTCTCCTCGTAGACCTTCATGGGATCGTCAGCCTGGGTATAAAGCTTCGATTCCGTCTGGATCCATTTCGCTGGTTCCTTGCCGTCTTTGAGGTAGGCGGCGAGGGCGTCGAAGGCCGGACCGGCCATGTTCGGGGTGAGCTCGACCGTTGCGTTCGCTTCACCAGCGGCCATCGCCTGGAAGATGTCCGGAACGGCATCGATCGAGACAACGAGAATGTCCGTGCCCGGCTTCAAACCGGCTTCCTTGATGGCCTGGATTGCGCCAACGGCCATGTCGTCGTTATGGGCATAGAGGGCGCAGATGTTCTTGCCGCCGCCTTCCGCCTTCAGGAAGCTTTCCATGACTTCCTTGCCCTTCGTGCGGGTGAAATCACCGGTCTGGCTGCGAATGATCTTCAGGTTGTCGTGGCCGGAGAGCGCCTGTTCGAAGCCCTTCTTGCGATCGATCGCCGGCGACGAGCCGGTCGTGCCCTGAAGCTCGACGATGTTGCAGGGCTTGCCGGCAACCGTATCGGCAAGCCACTTGCCGGCGACGTTGCCTTCATGGACGAGATCGGAGGTCACAGCCGTCAAATAAAGATCGTCCGATGCATCGACGGTCCGGTCGAGCAGGATGACCGGAATTTCCGCATCCTTCGCCTCCTGCAGGACTTCGTCCCATCCGGTGGCGACCACCGGAGCGAGAAGAATGGCGTTCACGCCTTGCGCGATGAAGGAGCGAATAGCCTTGATCTGGTTTTCCTGCTTCTGCTGCGCATCGGCGAATTTGAGGTCGATGCCACGCTGCTCGGCCTGCTGCTTCGTCAGCGTCGTTTCAGCTGCGCGCCAGCCGGACTCAGATCCGATCTGGGAAAAGCCGACGACGAGCTCCGCAGCCGATGCGCTGCCGAAGGTGCAGGCGGCAAGGATCGTTGCACTCGCAAGTGCCTTTGCAAATTTCATGATTTCCTCCCAAAGAAAGCTGCTCTCCATGCAGCTGCAGAGAAAAAATCATATTATATTACTTTTGTAAACTGACGTTTGAAATTATCGAGCGTGTTCGCGCCAAATTCATCGGTTCGTCATGCGCTTGACGTCGTTAAAGCGTTGCCAGCGTGCGGTTCGACAATGTTCCCGAATAGAGCTGTCGGATGCTCAGCTTGTTTTCAAGCGCGATTATGATGTCCTCGCTGAAATCCACGCCGCAAAGCGCGGCGATCTCCGGGAGGGCTCCGGGACTGTAGACATTGATTTCCAGTATCTTGTCGCCGACGATGTCGAGGCCCACCAGGAACATGCCGTCTTCCACCAGTTTCGGACGGAGCTTTTCCGCAAGAGTCAGAATTTCCGGCGTGACCGTTGCCGCTTCCGGCGTGCCGCGGGCATGCATGTTGGAGCGCACATCGCCCTTGGCCGGCACCCGGCGGAGTGCGGCATAAACACCATCGCGCGCCAGTGGCCGCCCGTTCATGAGAAAGAGGCGGACGTCGCCGGCCGTGGCTTCGGGCAGGTAGGTCTGGGCGATAAGGTACCCTTCGCCGCTGGCAACTTCGAATATCTGGTTGAGATTGGCTTCTTCCCTGGAACTGATCTTGAAAACGTTCTTGCCGCCTGATCCTTGTAACGGCTTCAGGATGACGCCGTCGGGATGCGCATCGATGAAGCCCCGAATCTCCTCGATGCTCCGCGAGATCAGCGAGGTGGGGCGAACAACCTCCGGAAAGCCTTGAAAATAGAGCTTGTTCTGCGCGGCCGCCAATCCGGTTGGGTCGTTGACGACGATCACGCCGCGATCAACCGCCAGGCGCCCGAAATTCACGCCGGCATAAGCCGCCCAGGAACGTCGTTCTGCGTCCTCGGACGGATCGTTGCGCAGAAAGAGGACATCGATTTCATTGACGTCAATCGTCCTGATCTTTGCCCGCTCGTCCTTGAGCGCGTTCAGCAATGTTTCCGGCTTCTTCGGCTTCGGACCATGCAAGGTCGTGGCGCGGACCAAAAGGCTGTCGTCGGAGCGCAATACGAAATCCCCTGGCATGACGTAGCAAACGTCGTGCCCACGGGCGAGCGCGGCGAGCGCAAGCCAAGTTGTCGTGTAATAGGTAGCCTCGCCTTCGATGGAATTGACGAAAAAGGCGATGCGCATGTCCGGCTCCTAAGGTTCGACCATGTCGAGTGGCGACATTCCCGCACGCGCTCTGGAGAGGCGTGACGGCGCTTCCGGATAGTCTAGGAATATAGGGTGAACCGCCGGCACACCAAGCAGGCCACGGGCACTCAGTTCCTGCATTACGCCAAAATGCGAAGCGGCGATCTTTCCCATCCAGAAGGGTTCCAGGGCGCCGTCAGCCGCAAGATGGGTGAGGAGTTGCAGAAGGCCGCGCAGGTAAATCGCATCCTTGGCCAAGCCCCCGCCGCGATAGACGCGCAAGACGACGTTGAAGGCATCCGCCCTCAAGAAACCATGGTCCTCGATGAGCAGTCGATAGGTTTCGGGCAGCGACGCGCCATCTAGCATTGCGGCGCAGGCAACGACGCGGGCGGCGATGAGACGCAGCCGCTCACCGCTCATGCCGCTCGTCAGGAATTCCGCAAAGACCGCCAGCCCCTCCTGCATGCCCTCGTATCCGGCAAGGCCTGACCGGAAAAGCCGCAAGCCCTGCGCCGAACCGTTGAAATAGGTCAGCAGGTGCACGCCGATTTCATGGCTCAAGATCGGCTCGACGCGCTCCGCTTCCATGGCGGTGCTGCGTGCAATGAGGAGGCGGCTGCCCGAAACCAGAAGACCGGAGGGAAGATCGTCGCGCACTTCCACGGACGCGTCGAAGCCAGCATAGCGGCGCCGGTATTCGGCAATCATCGCGCGCGCCTGTTGCTCGACGAAATAGCAATCGGCGTGTCGTTCCGTGACGCGTGCCTGGCCGCCTGCACTGGCGCTTCCATCGCCGGCCCGAGCAAGAATGTCCCGCGCTACCCGCAGGAGCTCCGGTTCGACGGGACCATAGAGCGCGCGGCCGAATTCGATGAATTTTGCGGTTTCCCGGGCCGAAAGCAACGAAAGCTGAAGATCCAGTTCCTGCTGCTTTTCGCGGTAGAGCTGGTACAGCACCGGGTCTTCAAGATGGTCGAAGCTGATGGAGAAGAGTTTCTTCTTTGCCGCCTCGACCTGCAGCGTCAGCGGCCGATAGAGAAAGCGCGGCGCTCGCCGGTAGTCGCCTGCGGCAAACTCGCTCCAGGCTGCGTCGGCATTGATCGGGGTCACGGCGAGCAGGAAGTCGAAAGTCGAAGCGACCTCGTCGATGCTGCGGTCGGTGCGGACCACGGCATCGATGAAGGCCTTTCTGCCGAGCGCCCGATGCGTCGAGATATTCATGCTTTTGGTAGCCCCGACGAACGCTGCGAGGGCTTGCAGGCCGGCATCGAAAATGCTTGCGATGAGGCGTTCACGAAGCTGCGGATAGATGTTGCCGGATTCTCGCTGCCGATAGATCGGCGCGAACCGAACGCGAAGATAGGGAAATGGCAGGTCCATCCCATCGGCTTCACGAAGTTCGACACGCGGCGTGCGGAACTTTGCTTCGGTCGCTTCGGCGGCATTGGCAAATGCCTTGGCAGCAATCCGCGCGGGCCCCTCCGGGCTTGCCGTGACCTCGATCTTGAATGGCGGAAGGTACGGTGCGTCGTCGGTCAACAGTTCGTCGCGCGCAAGCTCGCCCATTTCGAGGACCATGAATGCACCGAAACGCCGCTTGAGCAGCGTTCCGATGGCTTCTATGACCGAAATGGCGATCTCGGCCTCTGGTGCAATGAGGTAGGACGCATTCGCTTGCGCAATCTCGCGGGCCACCGGACCTTCGTCGTCGCCGGAGATGTGCAGGCAAAGAAAGGGAAGCGCGCGGTCGATATGCAGTCGGCCGCCATCCGGAAGATCTTTTCGTACGGCCTTGCCGGCCTTGATGCTCGCCAGCGCCTCGGCGAGCCAGTCCGGAGTGTCTCCGGTATCCGTGGAAGCGGGCGCGACGGAGCGTTTCATCGATCTGCACCCAACGTGCTCACAAGCAACGGCAGCGTCGACGAGACAAGCTTCCTGATCGCGCCAAGCGCCTCCAGGTCCGGCTCGCCCGTCCATTCGTCCATGAAGAATTTCTTGAATTCGACGGCAATCGCGCAGCCCGTATCGGGGTAGCGCTCATGGATGAACCGAGTTTGTTCGCCTCTACCCTGAAACGCGATGTTTTCCCGCACATCGAGCC
Organism: Sinorhizobium sp. 7-81; assembly: GCF_030124405.1. Lineage (NCBI taxonomy): Bacteria > Pseudomonadati > Pseudomonadota > Alphaproteobacteria > Hyphomicrobiales > Rhizobiaceae > Sinorhizobium > Sinorhizobium sp. 7-81. The sequence continues at coordinate 216,428 of NZ_JASKLT010000006.1, forward strand.
GTCGCCCCTGGCATTCGGTGGAACGCAATGCCTCGACAAAAGCATCCACCACACGGGCCCATTTCACGCGATCCATCGAAGACGTGCCGATGTTGACCTCCGGCGCGACTTCCGTTTTCGCCGCTTCCGCTTCGGGGCCGTCGCGCCGGTGGTTGTAACTGTGCACGTCGAGAACGACGAATCGTCCATAGCGCCGTTCGATCCCCGCGAGCAGCGCCTCGAGCATGGCATAATATTCGTCATGCATTGCCAATGACGTCTCTACCACCTCGCGTGGCGGCTCGTGGTTCCAGACCTTGAGACCCCATGCCTGCTCCGGCCGCATGTAGATGGCACCGCTGCGTGGGCGATTGATATCGACTTCGAATCGCGAGCGATGAACGATGATCCGGTTCGGGAAATCGCGGATGATGAACTCGGTGAAGGGATCCTCCTCGCGCAGCCGCTCGACGTCCGAAAGGGCAAGGAGGCCTTTGGCCGCACCACGCACGACATGACCATTGTGAATGGCGGTGGCGACGACAGGCGAGTCACCGCGATGCTGCGTCCACCATTCGTGGTAGAGAGGCTCCGTTGACACCCCACTGGGATAATCCGGCATCTTCATCTCTCATCGGTTCCGCGGCCGTACTGCGCGTATCGGTGACATGTCTACAATTCAAAAACGAACTTTTCTGTTCCCACGTGCGGGCGCAAAAAAGCGCCGCCGGCGGCGCGGATGGCGCCGCAAACGAAAAGCAGTACGGCTCACGCCTCATGCGCGATTGATCGTCGGCAGCAGAAGTTGCACCTCGCGCTGTCTTTCCGGCGCAAGTATTTCGACGTTCTTTTTCCAGAACGCCTCGGCGGCGGCCGGCTCTGGCTCCCAGTTCCGGACCGATGTCTGGTTATCATCGATTACCACCCGGCGATGACCGCCGAGGCGCAGATATTCCTCTGCCAATCTGCGAGCGTCTGTCTGTTCCATGGCTCTCACTCCAGGTTGTTCCCGGAAGTCGGCTCGGCGGCGCCTCGCCGGACACTGCCTATCCGTAACGTTCCTGGCGCGCGGACGTTCCCGGAGCGCAGGTCTTCGGCGTATGAGGCGCCAGCCCGCCGAAGTCTATGTATTTATACGCGCTTCCAGTCGTCGATGCGAGAATGAAGGACTCGGGACCGATCTCGGGAGCGCTGGAACGCCACCGTCGCCGCGTCGGTCGCAGTCACGGCCATGCATCCGAGCGTCGCCCAAGCGCATGTTGATCACCTGAGGGCGGCGGGGCTGGACGGAGCGCGACATTGCGGATGATAGCGGGGTTTTCGGTCCACTACGGTTTAGGCCCGCGGCCCGCTGCTCGAAGATTTTCCGGCTTGTGGTTGGGCGAGTGACGACGGGGAGTCTGAGTTTGTGTCTGAGGCGCTTGAAAAAGGCATGCCGCATTGAGAGGTGCAGCATGCCATTGGCGATGGAGAATGAAAAACAGCGCAGTTGCAAACGGCGGCCCCTGCCGACCACTCTGGCCTACTCCGCCGGCTGCGGGAGCTCGTCGCTAACATGCTCCGCTCTCTCTGCAGCTAGACTGGGCTGCCCCAAGGCTACCGTCGCCACGGTCGCCGCGCCGGCCGCCACTGATACCCAGAAGCCGTTCTGCGCACCAAAATTGTCCACCACCCATCCGGACACGAATGCGCCGAGCGCCATCCCGATTCCGATGCCAGTCATCACCCAGGTGACACCCTCGGTCAGCATCGAGTCCGGCACGCGGCGCTCGATCAATCCAAAGGCGGTGATGAAGGTTGGCGAGATCGCAATGCCGCTGAGGAATACGGCGAGAGCGAGCAACGGTACGGATATGCCCGCCGCAAGAAGCGGCAAAGACGTGACGGCAAGCACACTGACTGCGATGAGCAACTGGCGGTGCAGCGGCATTTTGGGGTTGAAAGCGCCAAGGGTGAGCCCGACCACGAAGGAGCCGACTGCATAGACGCCGATCACCAGACTTGCTGCACTCGGTTGCCCAAGCTCCTTGGTGATCGCCACCGCGCTTACTTCGGCCGTGGCGAAGATCGAGCCGACAAATACAAGCGCCAGAGTGATGATCTGTACGGGGCGCCGACCGATTGCCGAGCCCTGTGCAGTCTGGTCCTGCGCAATCCGCACTTTTGGTTCAGTCGAACGTTGCAGAATGAAGGCTGCAGTTCCCAAGGCAAGGAAGAGCGTGCTGATCAGCATGCCGGCCTCAGGAAAAAGCGCGACCGCCAACCCTACCGAGAGCGATGCTCCCGCAATGTAGACGAGCTCGTCAGCGGCGGATTCGAATGCGAAGGCGGTGTTCAGCTCCGGCCGGTTGCGGAAAAGCTCCGTCCAGCGAGCACGTACCATGGCCGGTATGCTCGGCATGCTCGCGGCGAGGAACGCGGCGATGAACATGGTCCACTCCGGCCATTTCTGGTTTGCTGCCAGAATAAGTGCGAGGAATGACAGGGCGGAAATGATCGTGGTCGGCGTGACGACGGCCGCTTGGCCAAAGCGATCGACAAGCCTCGATATCTGCGGTGAGACAAGCGCGTTGGCGAGAGCGAAAGTGGCCGAGACGGCCCCTGCCAGCCAATACTCGCCATGGGTTTGAGAGAGCATTGCGACGATCCCGATCGGGGCCATCGCGATCGGCAGTCGTGCGAAGAAGCCCGCGGCCGAAAAGCCTTTGGCGCCCGGCGCGGCGAATATTTTTCTGTATGGATTTGACATGCGACGCTCCTCTAAAATCGCGGGCGCGCCACTTACATACGTGGCGTATGCAAACAGGTAATTGCATACCGCGCGTATGTCAATTAGAATACGCCGCGTATGTAAAAAATATACGCATCGTATCCGAAAAGGACATTTATGGTCAGGCCACGCAAGGAAATGATTGCCGAAACCCGTGCCAAGCTGATTGGAGCGGCGCGCCGGGCATTCGGAACGATCGGATACGCGGACTCGTCAATGGATGATTTCACCGCCGAAGCCGGTCTGACACGTGGTGCGCTCTATCACCATTTCGGAGACAAGAAGGGCCTGCTTCAGGCGGTAATCCAGGAGATAGACGCGGAAATGACGGCGCGATTGAACAAGGTGTCAGCCGACGCGCCGACGCGGTGGCAAGGCTTCGTCGCGGAGAACGTGGCCTATGTCGAGATGGCCCTCGAACCGGAGATCCAGCGCATCATGTTTCGCGACGGCCCTGCCGTTCTCGGCGATCCGTCGATGTGGCCCAACGCCAATGGCTGCATCGCCGCGGTCGCGCGGACTATCAGCGCCCTGAAGGCCGAAGGTTTTATTGTAGACATCGATCCCGAGGCAGGTGCCAGGCTCATTATCGCAGCGAGCAGCGGAGCAGCGCAATGGATCGCCAATTCCGATAATCCAGCGGAAACGTCCAAGAAGGCGGTGGGCGGCTTCCGCGTCCTACTCGAAGGTCTGCGCGCCCCAAAATGACCAGTCTCCGCCGCGCTATATGAGTTCAGGACCAGGACTGCGACCGGCAGCGCTGCGCATCTTGTCAGACGCGCAAAGGTGCAGGTTCCATTCCTTCACAGCACCAGGCTCCGGCTTGGGCTGTCCCACGATCTGCTGCGGCCGCTTAGGGTCGACTTCAGCCGTGCCTCGCATCGAGGATAGGCAACTCATCGATATTCCACCCGCCTCGATGCCGGGGGTCAAGGCGAGATGATGCGCGTCGACAACGATGTTGCTGCCCTGCGCAAAAGCCTTTTTTTTCGAAAGGAAGGAGGGCCTGGGAAACAAGAGTTCGCGCAGACATAAGCCTCACGATTCCAGAAAACCTTCCCGTGCATGTTGCCATGCGGTCGTATTTTGTTAAGGTTTGTAGTTCGGTTCACCACCGCTGAGGTTGTGAAAAATGAGAGGTTTGGCCTCGTCGAACCGCCGGACTTGTGAACGGGTTAGCGTGGTCCTTCTCGGCGGACACGTGAAGCGCGGGTTCGACATTGGGGCCGCTGCATTGGGGCTCATCTTCATCAGCCCATTATTCCTGCTGGTTGCCTGCCTTGGCAGATTTGCAGACGGCGAGCCGGTCTTTCAAACCCATCCGCGAATTGCCCGACGCGATAGCCTCGCCAAACGCCAGGCTTGCCGCGCGACGTCCGGGTGCGTCGGCCGCTTGCCGGCGATCGACCTGACGGGCAGGGCTATGCAGCAGTCGTTGAGGCCGCGTCCCCATCCACTCTGTTTAAAAGGCTAGCGAATGGTCCTGGACCTGCGCCCCGAACAGGTAGCTGGAGAGCATTTCGATGTCGTCGTGATCGGCTCAGGCTTTGGCTCAGCCTTTTTTCTTCATGGCTTTTTGAAAAGCCGCAAAGCGCGGGTCCTCCTGCTCGAATGGGGCCGCCACAACTCGCATGCGTGGCAACTTGAACATGGGGCCAATACCGACCTCAAGGATGAGCAGACCTACAGGAGCAATTCGACAAAGCCGTGGAACTACACGATCGGTCTCGGGGGCGGAACGAACTGCTGGTTCGCGCAAACGCCCCGGTTCCACCCGAATGACTTCAGGCTGAAGAGCCTCTATGGGATCGGCCAGGATTGGCCGATCAGCTACGATGATCTCGAGCCTTTCTACTGCCAGGCGGAAACAGTGATGTCCATCTCGGGAGATCCGGATATGGACGCGCTCATGCCGCGTTCGATGCCTTTCCCGCAGCCGCCGCATCGCATGTCGACGCCCGACCGCATGATGAAAACGGCGCAGCCCGATCGGCATTTCGTCATGCCGGCGGCACGGGCGCGGGTGGCGACGGAACAGCGTCCGGCATGCTGCGCATCGCTTCGATGCTGGCTCTGTCCCGCGGATGCTAAATTCACTGCAAACAACGGCCTGATGCATGTGTTCGAACACCCGGATGTGTCCGTTTGCCTCGGCGCGGAGGTCCGCCGGCTGGACCACGCCGCCGGCGCGATCAGCGGGCTGACATTCCGCCATGGCGGTAAGGAGTATGTCGTCACCGGCGACCTGTTCGTCCTCGGAGCCAACGGAATCCAGAGTGCGGCCATCATGCTCAGATCCGGTCTCGATGGCGAATTCGTGGGGCGCGGTCTTCATGAGTCCTACGGCTGGAACTTCGAAGCCTATCTTGACGGCGTCGACAATTTCGATGGCAGCACAATAACGACGGGACTGAATTACGGCCTCTATGACGGAGAGCACAGGTCGGAGCAGGCCGCGGCGCTCGTCTATTTCGAAAATCGTTGGCAGCACGGCTTGCGGCCGGAGAAGGGGCGCCTGCGGCAGACGCTGCCGCTGGTGATCGTCGCCGAAGACCTCTTGGATTCGGAGAATTTTGTCAGCCTCGACGAAAACGACAACGCCTTTGTCAACTACAAGGGACCGGCCGATTATGCAGTGCAAGGCATGGCACGAGCTCGCGAAAAGCTACCCGAACTGCTCGGCCCGTTGCCCGTGGAAAAGATCATCGTTCACGGGCTGCGGGGGACCGAATCGCATGTTCAGGGCACGCTTCGCATGGGCAAGGACGCAAGCGAGTCCGTCGTCGACCGCGACCTCGTCCATCACGACTTCCGAAACCTGCTGGTTGTCGGCACGAGCACCTTTCCCAGTTGCTCCTGCGCCAATCCCAGCCTGACCGCGGCAGCGCTCTCGCTGCGAGCCGCCAGTCGAATTGGGTGAAGGAGGGGAGAATGAAGAGTATTTCGAGACGAACGGTGCTTGCCTTGGCAGCCGGCGCGCTTGCGTCGACAGGTCTCGGCTACGCCGCCGCGCGCTCGTTGTCCGACGCGGACCTGGTGCGGGCCACGCTCGCAAGATATCTCGGTGATCTGAACATGTCGGACGATCACCTGCGCGCATTCATCCTGGAATTCCAGAAGCGCAATCCATGGGATTTCCCGACCGGGAAACTGGCGGACGCAGCGACACTTCTTGAAAGGCTGTTTTTGGGAGACATGGCGCGCCCGCTCTTGCCCGGCGACGCCTTGATGCGGCTGGAGCGATTCGAACGGCTGTTGCTGGCCGATTTTCATCTGCTCACGAATTACGCCTGGCGGAGCGGGCGCGACGATCCGATTACCTATTCCGGGAGCCAGCACTGCGTGAACCCGTTTGCAAACTTCGAGTCGGTTTAGCCTCGGCGCAGCAGCGCCCCTAGTGAGGGCAAATCAAATGCAGTATCGATCGATTGCCGATATGAATGCCACGATTGCCAAGAACCTTCACCGTTTGCCGGGTGACATCGATCTGGTCGTCGGGATCCCGCGGAGCGGGATACTGGCCGCCAACCTCGTGAGCCTGACGGCAAACATTCAAATGACCGATCTCGACAGCTTCATGGCCGGAAAGGTTTTCTCCTGCGGGATCACGAAACGGTCAACCCTCTTGGAACGCCCATTCGATGAGATGCGCCGTGTCCTGGTTCTTGACGACAGCATCAATGGTGGCAACGCGATGAGGGAAGCCAGGATCAAAGTGGCAACGGCGGGTATAGCCCGCGACAAGGTGATATTTGCTGCCGTATACGGCACCTACGAGCGTTACGAGGAGGCCGATCTCGTCTTCGAGGTGGTGCCACAGCCGCGTCTGTTCCAGTGGAACCTCATGCATCACAAGTTTCTAGAGCAGAGCTGCGTCGACATCGACGGTGTCTTATGTCTCGACCCGACGAACGAAGAAAACGACGATGGCCCTGCCTATCTGCGTTTCCTCGCGGAAGCGTGCCCCCTTCATGTGCCTACGCGCAAGATCGCCTCTCTGGTGACCAGCCGGCTGGAAAAGTACCGGCCCCAGACGGAGGCCTGGCTCGCGAGGCGGGGCATCCAATATGGCGAACTCGTCATGCTCGATCTGCCGAGCAAGAAAGAGCGGCAACGCCTGGCCGCCCATGGCCGCTTCAAGGCGGACATCTACCGGCGTTCTGACGCCATCCTGTTCATTGAAAGCGAACACGACCAAGCCGTTAACATTGCAAAGCTCTCGGGAAAACCGGTGCTCTGCCTGGAGACGCAAGAGATGATCACACCGGCTTCAGCACTGGTGCGCGAGCGGCTGAAGGAGGCCAAGACCGCTGAGGGAAGGCATGCGATGTTGAAGGCAGCGGCGCGAGTGATGTTGGGCGAAAGAGGTTACGAGGCGTTGAAAAGCCAAGTGAAAAAGGCCGGCCTGATCTGGCAATGAGCGGCTGGCCGAAGTACGGCAAGTCATCGCATCGCACTTCAACGCAATCGCGCGATGCGCTTTTACGCCTTTGTTTCAAGCAAGTCATCGTCCCAAGACCGCTGCGCACACTTGGGTGCCATGCACCGCATTCAGGGCCTGGTTTGTCCCCTTCCAGTCGGCTTGGCGGCTCTCGCAGGCAGGAGATTGACAGCCTCCCGCAGCGAGGTGCGGCCGAAAGGAAAGAGAAGTGCGATCGCAACAGTGATCGTGTAGGAGAGAAATGCGGCACCCAGGATCGCGAGGACGGCGTGGTCCGGCAGAACTGGTCTCATGAGCCATACGACCGCCAATGCCATGTGTGATCCCAGCACGAAGGGGCTTGCGGCGCGGATCATGTCGCCGACTTTCAAGGGACCTTCCCTGCCGACATAGATCCAGAGGAAGGGTGTCCGCAAATATTCGCTTGCCGCGTAAACGATCGCGACCCCCAACGCGCCATGCGGCAGCCCGATGATGAACGCCAAAGCCGACGTCGTTGCCGTGACGATGCCCCAGCGCATGAAATCTCCCGATCGGCCCTGGCTGATGAACAGCCAGCCCGCCGGATTGTTGAGAGGCTGCAGCAGGCCGGCAAAACCGAGCGCCCGGAAAATATCGGCGCTCTCCCGCCACTGTTGCCCGAGCGCGAACGGAATGAGCACATCGGCTATCGCCACGGCGGCCGCAACGCCCGGAAGCGTAACGATCAGCATCAGCGGCATCACCCGAAGATAGGCGCTGCGGTATCGGTCAGGCTCGCCGGTCAGCCGTGAGAGCGCCGGCACCATGACTTTCGAGAGCGGATTGGCGATTTGACTTAAGGGAAACAGCAGAAGCTTGTAGGCCCGATCGTAGAGCCCCAGCTGCGCTTCGCCCAAGTACTTGCCGATGAGGATATTGTCGAGATTGCGGGCGAAGAAATTGGCGAAGTTGAAGCCGGTGATCCCGGCGCCGAAGTTGAGCAAGTCGCCGACGCCTTCCACCTTGCGCGGGGTGCCTGGCCGCCATCGCGAATTCGCCCAATAGCAAAGCGTTGGGAGAACCGCACTCGTGAGCGTGCCGGCGTAAAGAGCCCAGTAGGATCGATCGACGATCGTCCAGGCGACGGCAGCGCAGAAGCCGGCAATCGCGCTGGCGATTTCGATGAGCGCGAGCCGGCGGAAGGCCATGCGGCGGTTGATAAGGGCGAGGTGCTGGGCTCCGAGACCGTAAGCCACGATCTGCAAGGCCATCGCGGAGATAAGCGGGCCGACCCGAGGCTCCCGGTAAAAGGCGGCGATCAGCGGCGCCGCCCCGAGCATCAGGCAGGCGAGCGTAACACTGACGACGACATTGACCCAGAAGAGGCAATTTACCTCATCATGCGTTATGGCGCTCTTTTGCACGGTCGCCTGGGTAAGGCCGAAATCCTGGAAAAGCGCGATAAAAGCCAAGACCGGTGCGCACATCGCCACGATGCCGAAATCCTGTGGCGAGAGGAGGCGGGAAAGGACAATCACCGAAAGGATCTGGGTCAAAATCTTGACGGCCTGAGCCAGTCCCGTCGCAATGGCGCCGCGCCCAACGGACTTGCGGAGCGTACCTTCGGGTGGATCGAACGCACTGGCTTTCAAATCCTTACCCTCATACCGGTTTCGGTCTACGAGCACCCTGGAATATCGAGATATCTTTCGCCACGCAACGGGAAGGGGCGATTTCCGCCCTCAGGTCGTAATGAGGCGGCGGGCACTTTGCGTTACACGCTCAGATGGCCGCCGCGACCCTGACGCGGCCCAAGCAATGGGCCGCTCTCAAAGCCGCGCAGGCGACATTTCGACGCCTCGGGATGCGGGCCGACGATCGTCTACGGGCAGAATCCCCATTTAAAACAAGTTGCTGATATTAAACTTCTGCGCGTGGCCGAAATTGGTCGGCCGTGACATGCCCGCGACGGAACTCAGGCGGCAATGCACTCCTGGGTCGCACAAACGTCGCGAAGAGTTAAGGTCGGGGACGACGCGAAGGAGTGTTTATTAAATACTACAGCGCTGCGCATTCATTCAGATTCTGAAAATGTCGCTGTAACACCTCGAAACTGCGCATTGTTCTGTCCTTGGCTTTCGATTCAAGGCATTACGCCGAAGCTTGTTCCCCGAGGACGATTAACAGTCATTTGAAGTGGAATTCATGATGACGGTAAGCGCGATACCTTTCTGGAATTTCGGCCAGAGTAATCCCCCCCGTGTCAAAGAGTTGGCTTACACCTATGACGGCCTGACCGCATTCACGCCCTTCTGGGCGCTGGCCGCGATCTTCAGCATCGCCGGCGATACCCACGGCCTCATCGGATACAAAGGATCTGCCTATATGGCCCTGAGCTGGGCCGTCGTTCTGTTCAGTCTGTTGCTTCTCCTCTACCCACGGCGCACCGGGTTTCTGTTGGCGCTGGTCGCGCTCTCGCTGGCGCTATACGCCCTTCGGCTGCCTGTCGCCTCAAACAACAAGACGATCGCTACCGTCATGAACGGTGCCATCCTGCTCAGTGCCGCCGTGCTCTACGTGAAGGCGGGCGGTCGCGGATCCATAGACCGCGTGGCCCTTTACGACCAGATCCGGGTCGTCGCGCGTGCTCTGCTCGCGATCATGTACTTCTACGGCATCTTTCATAAGATCAACACCGACTTTCTCGATCCTGCCGTCAGTTGCGCCGTGGGACTCTATGTGCCGCTCGCGCGCCCGTTCGGACTTGAGGATAACTTGTTCGGCCGATATCTCGCGATTTACTCCACCTTTGTTATCGAAGCGATCGCCATCGTGTCGCTCTATTGGAAACGCTATTTCGCCGTCGGCTTCATCCTTGCGCTGATCTTCCACTACATCATCCCGATCTCCGCCTATTCATGGTACATGGATTTCTCCAGCCTGGTTTTTGCGCTCTACGTGCTGAGCATCCCGACGCCCGCCAGCAAGATGCTCTATGGTATCTCGCTCGGCGTGGCCAATGCACTGCGTGAAAACTTCGGACGGATCGGGACGCTCATCCCTGGCGTCTCATTGCTGCTGACGGCGGGCGCCGTCGTCATGATTTTGACCCTTGCCTTCCCGGAACGCTCCTTCGACATGATCGTCCATTCCATATGGGTCCTGGTCTGGGCGGTCGCTGGCGGTGCCGCGATGGTGGTGCTCACCTATGTGGCGCTTTGGAATCTGCCTTGCGAGAACGTTTCCCCGCCCCGCCAGCCGGCGTGGATCTACGCGGTGCCGGGCTTGTTCTTCATTTCCTGTCTGTCGCCGTATGTCGGGCTGAAGACCGAGAGCTCGATCAACATGTTCAGCAACCTGCATACCGAGGCCGGGCAGACCAACCATCTGCTCTTTTCCAAGCCGCCATATCTTTTCAATTACCAGAACGAAGTCGTGAAAGTCGTCGACGCTTCCGATCCGCACTGGGTGCGCCAATCGCAGGCCGGCAATTTTCACATCCTGCACGACCTGAAGCGGCAGTTGCGATGGAATCCGCAAGCCTGGGTGACCTATGTGCAGGAGGGTGCCACGGTGACACGGGCAACAGCAGCAAGTCTCGCCGCTGAAATGCCGAACATACTTGAACGCAAACTGCTGATCTTCAAGCTGGTGGATTTCTCCCGGCCGAAGGTTTGCACGCATTGAAAGCGCACCACATTCGGCGCGCTCATCGAGCGCGGTCTACGTCACTTTCTGTCTATGCCGTCTGCCCTTGGCGACATGGACAGAAGTGCTTTGGTTCAATCCAATTCCTGAACGCGATCACCAACCGTTGCTGGCATCCGGCGACCGGTCAAGATCGGTTGGAAGCAGCGGCCGGCCGCGCATACGCAGCGTGACGCGGCGCCCGAATTTGAGCATGGGATAGATGAGCCGCGCGGCCGTCCTGTTGGAAAGAACTGCGCGGTTGAACCAGCCGAATAGCGACGAGGAGGAACTGAGTATCGCCAAAAGGTTGACGGCTTCGTCGCCATGGTAGACGCGATCGTCGAAGACGAAGAGCATTCCTTCATTCAGGTCGTAGCCCTGACGCTGGAAGGTCGCCACGCGCGGATCGCCGGAACGGGCGTCGACCAACTCGACGGCGCCCACAGTCTCGCGCAAGCGCATGAACCGAACATAGCTCTGGCAGAAGACGCAATCGCCGTCGTAGACGATGAGCGCCGGTGTCGCCGCTTGCTTCATTGTTTCACCGGGTCACTGCCAAGATCTGTGGGCGGCTCGGCGACATCGCCCAAGGAGCATTCGCCGTAGAATGTGCAGCCCGAAACAACGGGCAGGTTGGCGAGCGCGTCGAAGACCCCGACAAATGCCAGGGCGACGATACCGACCACGATCAGCTTTTTGTAAACAGGCATGTCCTGAAGCATTCTGGTTCGTTCCCTGGCCGGGTTCACGTCATCTGACTTGCTTCGTTGACGACCAATGGACGCGGCTCGATAGGTGCGACCACGGCTTTATCACCACGGTCCCAGCGGACCGTCGCCAATCCTGTGCAATGCACAATGTCTCTCGCGACGGGTCAAAAATCAAGAAAATTCTACCTCAGAGTTGCGCCCATGGCCAGCGTGCGCAACCCAAGGATGCTTAATGGATCATCTCGCGCGACCGGCGAGGCTTCGCCTCATCTGATCGACGCTGATCGACAGCGAGCCATGACCCAGGAACCATGGCGAAAGAATCGTCGACGATTTGAGGAGGCGATAGACGAGGTAAGGCAGCCCGACAGACAGGGCGATGAGCGTCAACTCGGAGGTCACGCCTGAATCGCGCAGCGTGAAATGAACGAACTGGTGACCGAACATGATGACGAGGGAAGCCTTGCCGAGCTCGGCAACTGGGGCGACCGGAATGTTTCGCGCGGTGACCAGTTGAATGAGGCTGAGCACGGTGACCGAGATGGCCAGGGCGAGCAGCAGACCGAGGATCGGTGGACCGAACTTGGTGTTTTTCATCGTCACCGCGAAGTCGACGCCTGCCAAGGCAAGAGCGATTGAAATCCCGAACACGGCAATCGCGGCGACGGCAATCGCACTCGCGGGGAAACTGCGCTCTCGCAGGACATGTCCAAACCAGAAGGCGCCTATGGCAAGCGGGACGTTGGTCAGGGCGAGAGGGGAGCGAACCTCCGGCCAATAGGACTGGATCATATAGGCAAGGACGACGCAGCCGGCTACGAAGATCAACATGGCAAGGTCGGTTGGTCCGGCGGTTCTGAGCGCGACTTCGTTATAGAGAACCTGCGTCGCGAAGAGACAGGTCACGAACCAGAAGACGCCGAGCTCGCCGGTCAGGTATCTTCCGCCCAGGGTCGCGTTCGTCATGAGTTCCCTGATTTGCCAGGGCGCCGGTATTTCACCTCGAAGGACGTCGACGAAAAGCACACCGGTGATGACGAGGCCGAGAAAGGCAACGTATGGGATGAGCAGTCCGCGCCCCCGCTTCGAAAGCAGGACCTTTCGGTCGGTAACCGTGAAGAGATAGCCGGAGATGACGAAGAAGAACGGCATGAAGAAGAGGGAGATCGCGAAATAAATCGCAGGTGCCCATTGCCATTCGCTGTGGAAGAGGACGTGGGCGAGAACGACGAAAACGATGCCCACCCCCTTGGCGACGTCGAGCCAAGTCTGGCGCATTGCGAGCCTCCAATGCCGTGATCGACCGAGATCGGCCTGTCGGCGTTTTCGGATCGCGGCATTGTGCAGCGTTAGGCGGAGTTGACCAACCCCCAAAATGGCTCGGGACAGGCAATGCCGACACGAACAGGAAGTCCTTCACGCGGGAAAGGGCCGAAGCAAAAACGCCCTTGAGCGCCAGCATGTCACTGTCAGAGGACCGCAATAGTGTCGCTGCCGTTACCGTTCGGGCGGCAGTCTGATGGTGGCGTCACCGCGCATTTGACTCATTCAAGTTACCGTGAAAGCTGCCGGCCGCGCCTATTTCGGATACCGCCATACCGCAGAGTACCGAAAAAGTTCGGCGCAGTGCGCCGACGTCGACGGTCGATCTCGCCTGCAACGGGCTGGGGCGATGAGTCGAGCGAGTGTCTGGCGGCGATTCTCAACCACAGCGGACGGGTGCGCCCGGTCCGTATCATCGAGAATACTGGTTCCCAGCCCGACGCCTATTGAGAATCCCGCCGTGCGAGATCGCCTGCAAGCGTTTGACGCTCTCCCAAAGAAGTGAGGCTCAGGCGTGAGCGAGTGAGGTGGTCTGTTATCGAGACGGCGGGCCTGAAGGTCGTCTCCTTCTCACGGGCTGACCAGCGGAGGCGGAAAAAATCCGCCTCCGCTTGGTGCCTCTGACGCTTGTCTCTTCCAATGCGTCCCAGACAACCGCAACTCCAAGGGTTCCGTGCGCCGAGATTACTGACCGCGGCCCACGAGAGGGCGAACCGTGAAATGTCAAACTGAGCAGCGAAAACTCGAGGGCACAATGAAGAACGGTCGATGCAGGCGAGGGGGGAGCTAACGTCCTGGACAGCATCAGCCGGTGTCTCGACGATGTTTCTGTTGACCCGGTGTATTTTTCTAATATCCGAGCCGTGTGCGAGTGATGCCGAGCTGCGAGCCTTCGTTGACCATATGCGATGGGCGCTCGCACTATGAGTACACCTAGCTAGCGGATATTCCCCACCGGGGAACAAGCAGGACGCGCGGCCGTTTCCATGATGGCCGAGAGCATCACGACTGAAACTTGGTCGAACATAGAGCCTTCCGTGTCTTATACGCTCGTCAGGCTTTGAACGCGCCATGGCCCAGTGATTCAGCACGGAGGCTTGAGTGGAGGACTTCCTACTGTTCGCAGTCGTCGGGTTCCTGGCCCAGGCAGTCGATGGCGCGCTTGGCATGGCCTATGGCGTGATCTCGTCGACGGTGCTGCTGACTTTCGGAGTGCCACCGGCGCAGGCGTCTGCTTCAGCTCACGCGGCGGAACTGTTCACCACCGCGGCTTCCGGATCGGCCCATCTCTACCACCGCAACATCGATTGGAAACTGTTTTGGCGACTGATTCCGTTTGGAGTAGGCGGTGGCATGGTCGGTGCCTTCGTGCTCACCTCGTTTGAAGGCGATCAGGTCAAGCCATTCGTCACAGCCTATCTCGCGACAATCGGGAGTTGGCTTCTCTACCGCTCCTTTCATCGCATCCCCACAAACCCTGTGAGACTAGGAATCGTGGCGCCCCTCGGTGCGGCTGCCGGGTTTCTCGACGCGGCGGGCGGTGGGGGCTGGGGGCCGGTCGCGACCACAGGGCTTCTTGGCGCCGGTGGACAGCCGCGATTTGTTATCGGCACGGTCAGTGCGAGCGAATTCCTGATCGCGCTTTCGGTTTCCGTGAGCTTCCTTGCTGCGATCGTGACGGGCCATTGGGAGGTAGGTGGCGAATCCCGCGCCTATCTAACGTCTGTTGCCGGGTTGATCCTTGGGGGTGTTCTGGCCGCACCGCTGGCGGGATGGATGGTCAAGGCATTGCCGGAAAAAATGCTTCTGCGGCTTGTCGGATCTCTGATCACGCTCTTGGCCGGCTATCAGACTCTGGAACTCACTGGATTGCTCTGACGATCGCCGCGCGCGGACGATGATGGGGTTAGGGGCAAGCATGATCGGGTCATCCGCTGGCGGCCGATGGCGCGTCTTTCCGATCGACAATTCTCGGTCGAAAACAGCTCCAAATCAGGTGCAGCCTACCCGCCAAAAGCAGTGCATCCGCCCGACAATGGGAAGGGACTCACGCCTTCAGGGTGCCCTTCGTCGCGTCGCCCCTGCCTAGCCGCAGGGTGCTCTGACCGTCGAAGAAGTGGACATCAGCGGAAGCGAAGGCGAGGCCGATCTGGTCGCCGGGTGCCAGGCTGACGCGCTCGCGAAGCAACATCGCCAGCTGCGCTCCGCCGAGCTCCACCAGGAGGTGTGTTTCGTCGCCGGTCGGCTCCACGATCAACACCTTGGCGGCGGGGCCGGCGGCGCCGATTTGCAGCTTGTTGGGCCTTATTCCCGCGATCGCCGGTCCTCGATGGGCCAGATTGGCGGCGGGAATGACGATGCCGCCTGGAGCTCGGAATGTGCCGTCGACGACCTCGCCTTTGATGAAGTTCATCGAAGGACTGCCGATGAAGCTCGCCACGAAGAGATTGCGGGGATGATCGAAAAGCTCCAGTGGCGTCCCTATCTGCTCGACATTGCCGTCGCGCATCACGACGATGCGGTCGGCCATCGTCATGGCTTCGATCTGGTCATGCGTCACGTAGATGCTGGTGGTGCGCAGGCGCTGGTGCAGACCTTTAATCTCGGCACGCATCTGCACCCTGAGCTTTGCGTCGAGATTTGACAGGGGTTCGTCGAACAGGAAGACTTCCGGGCGGCGGACGATGGCCCGACCCATGGCGACGCGCTGGCGCTGGCCGCCCGAGAGCTGGCCGGGGTAACGTTCGAGCAGACCCTCCAGGCCAAGCATGGTAGCCGCTTCGCCTACCATCTTCTTCTGCTCGTCCTTCGGGAGCCGGGCGAGGCGAAGTGCAAAGGCCATGTTCTCGGCAACAGTCATATGCGGGTAGAGCGCATAGTTCTGGAAGACCATCGATATGTTGCGGTCCTTCGGAGCGACCTCGTTGACGATATCTCCTCCGATCACGACCGCTCCGTCGGAGATTTCCTCAAGACCCGCGATCATGCGCAGAAGGGTGGACTTGCCGCAGCCCGAGGGGCCAACCAACGCCACGAATTCGCCGTCGGCGATCTCTGCCGAGACACCATGGACGACTTCCAGCGCACCATAGCGCTTGACCACATTCCTGATTTCGACGCTGGCCATTTCAGCCTCTCGCTTTCTTCATTGCCGCTTCCATGTTGTGGAATGGGCGGCGATAGGTCGGCACCCGGTCCGCGACATCCGGGAACTTGCCGAAGGGCTTATGCGGCTCCGCCTGGTACCAGAAGGCGACGGAGGAGATATCGTCGGCGCGGCGGTTGGCGTGACCATGTTCGATCGTCACCCGAATGCTCTTCTGGAAGATAGCGGGGTCTTCGATGTGCCAGCGGTAGAGCGTGACCGGCTCGGTCCAGTTGGGGCCGCCGGCCGCGATGATGCCGTGGTAGGGCGCGCTATAGTCCTGGGTCGGGCACCAGGCGGTGTTGAAATAGTCTTCCGTGCCCGTGCCGTGCAGGGTCGGCGGCCAGGCATCATTGGCGCCTGGTTCAGATTCCGGCCGCGGTTCGATCAACGCCGCTTTCGGACCGATGCGCGGGTCGGGCTTGCGAACCGTATCCGGCACCGACAACCCCTGCTCGCCGTCGATGAAGATCATGTCGTCGCCTTCGCCGTACCAATCCCAGACTTCGGACCGGCGCCGCGAATAGACGCTGTAGAGTACGCCAACGTAATGGCCGCGCCCTTCGGCTTCGAGGATCGTGTAATTCTGCCGACCGTCGACGTTCTCGCCGCCGAACAGGAACTGTTCGTTGGTCAGCCCGGCTTCGCTCATACCTGCCGGCCGTGCCTGGCGGTAGTGTGCGTGGAAACGGCCCATGTCCTCCTCGAGGACGTCGTGAAGCTCGAGGTCGATATAGTAGTAGAAGAGGAGGTCGTGTTCCGCCTCGTTGGTGACAGTGAACTTCATGTGCGAGCCGAAGGGCATCGGGAAGTAGCAGTTGAAGGCCTTGCCGTCCTCCGGGCTCGCCTGCATCGGCAGGCTGGCATAGTTGGCGGTGCGGGCGTGGCCCATGCCGAAGAAGTCGCCGATAGGCGCCTCGATGCTCGGCTCCGTCTCCCCGTCCCAGTAGGCCCTGAGTACGATCTTGCGCAGGAAATCCTCGCTCTCGCATGCGAGCGTCGCCCAGATATGGGTGACGATGCCGGCGCCTTCGTGTTCGCCGATCACCGCCGTGGTGCCGGGTTCGATGTGCAGCCTGTCGTCGTTGCCACCGGTGCGGTCATGGCTGGAGAAGCGGCGCGTTTTCGCGTTGCGCAGCTTCGCGAGACCGCGAAGGGGCGAGAGGCCGGCATTGGTCATTCGAATTGCTCCTGTGTAAATCGCTCGCAGCTCACTTGAGGCCGCTGGTCTTAAGGGAATCCATGATCTGCCTCTGGAAGATCACGAAGAGGATGAGGGTCGGGATGGCGACGATCGTGGAAGCCGCCATCATGTAGTTCCAGGACGCGGAATACTGGCTCTTGAAATTCGCAATCCCGAGCTGGACGACCCAGAGATTGGGGTCCGAGGTGATCGTGAGCGGCCACAGGAAGGAATTCCAGTTGGCCAGGAAGAACAGGATCGCTAACGCCGACATGATGGGGCGGCTGAGCGGGAGGATGACGCTCCAGTAGATGCGCCAGTAACCCGCGCCGTCTATGCGCGCCGCCTCCTCGATCTCTTTCGGCAGCGACAGATAGTACTGTCTTAGAAGGAAGATGCCGAAGGCATTGAAAATCGCCGGGATGATCAGTCCCACGTATGAGTTGAGCATGCCCATCGCTTTTACGATGACGAAGAGCGGTACGATGATCACCGGCAGCGAGACGAGGAATGTCGAGAAGATCGACAGAAACAGTACCTCGCGGCCCGGAAATCTCAGTCGCGCCAGCGCATAGCCGGCCATGGTGTGGAAGAACAGCGCCACGATCGTGACCGTGGCCGACACGAGGAAGCTGTTGACCATGTAGCGGATGAACGGAACGCCGGTCAGCACATAGATGAAATTGTCGAGCGTCGGCGCCTGCGGGATGAGGTTCGAAGAGAACGACTCCGCCGCCGGCTTGAAGGCGATCGACACCATCCAGAGGAGCGGAAAGAGCGTCATGAAGGCGAGGATAGCCGTCACCACCATCCAGAGACCTCGCACTAGCGTGACCTGTGAGCGGGAGAAATAGGGCAGGGGGCGCTTACTGCTCATGATTAAAACGTCCTCCCCGGGTCAGAGCAAAGAAAACTGCCGTCACGAGCATGAGCGCCACGACCAGGATGGAGGCCATGGCAGCTGCGTAGCCGAAGGCGCCGAAACCGAAAGCCTGCTGATAGATGTAGACGATCAGCACCGACGTGGCGTTGGCAGGCCCGCCCTTGGTCATGACGTAGATGATGTCGAAGGCCTGTGCGCCCGCGACGGCCGCAACCATGGACACCATGACCACGAAAAAGCTCGTGGGTTTGAGAAGCGGCAGCGTAATGAACCAGAAGCGGGCGACAGGGCCGGCCCCGTCGATCATCGCCGCTTCGTAATATTGCCGGGGAATGTCCTGCAGACCGCCCAGGAAGATCAGCATGTAGAACCCCATCAGGAACCAGACGCTGACCAGGACGATGGTGATGAGCGCGAAGTTGGGATCGCCGAGGAAAGAGAAGCCGCCCATGTCGAGCGCGGCGGTCAGCCTGCTGATCACGCCGATCTTGTCGACCACCATGAATTGCCAAACGAGCGCGACGACCACGAGACTGACCATGTGCGGTGCAAAGAACATCGAACGCATGACGGCGTTGAAGCGGTCGGTGCGCTGCACGAGAAGGGCAAGGCCCAGCCCGCACACATAGAGCAGCGGGACCAGCATGATGGCGTAGAGAGCGGTGACCCTCGCTCCCTTCCAGAACAGCGGATCGTTCCACATGCGGAGGTAATTCTTTACGCCGACGAAGGAATAACCGCCGAAACCGTTTACCTCGAAGACGCTGAGCACGAGCGATAATGCCATCGGCACCCCGAGAAAGACGAGCAATCCCAATGCATCCGGCAACACGAAGAGGTAGCCCGCGATCCACTCGCGATGCTTGGCGGAAAGGCGGGTTCGGCCGGCGTGCCTGCGCCGCGCAGCCGTTTCGGCAATCGTTGTCATGACGTCATGTCCAGCTTGCTGAGGCGGCCGCATCATGTGCGGCCGCCGGTTTGGCCGTCAAAGGATCGGTGCGCCTTGATAGCTCGAAAGAAACGCGTCGAGCTGCTGAGAGGCGGCCGTCGCCGTGGCTTGCGGATCGGCGCCGCCCAACTGGGTCTGCTGGATCGCATCGGAGATGATCTTGTAGACCTCCGGTGGAACGCGTGGCTCCGCACGGGTTCCGGGATGGATCTCTTCGGCGAATTTGCCGATCATACCTGTCGAGAAGGCCCCGCCGCCAGCCTTCAGCGCGCTGTTGCGCGGCGGCATGTCGGATTTGCCCTTGGTGCACCAGGTGGCGACCCGGTCGACAGAGCCCTGATTCATGGAGGCGAGGGCCCAGGCGCAGAATTCGCCCGCCGCGTCGGAGTTGCGGCCCTTGGCATTGGCGACGAATGCCCATCCGCCGCCCACGGTCACATATTTGCCGTTCGGCGGCGTCGGCAGCCGGAAGACGCCATATGGGAAATCCTTGGCATTGCTCTGAAGCTGTGAAATGCCCCAGATGCCGACGTTCTGCATGGCCACATAGCCGGATGCAAGATTGGCGATGGTGTCATGTCCGCCCGCACCCATGATCTGTCGGGGCGCCGCGCCACTGTTGATCGCATCCTGCCAGAATTTGAGCGCTTGCACCGTTGCCGGTGAATCGAAGCTGCTCTTGCCGTCCGCCGTCTGGAATTCGCCGCCGCCCTGCCAGAGGAAGGGATACCACGTGAAGTTCTGGTAGTATCCCGGCTGGGTCTCGAACATCACCCCGAAGCGCTCGGGAGTCGTGAGCTTCTTGGCGACCTCAAGCAACTCCTCCCATGTCTTGGGAACGTCGTTCTCGTTGAGGCCGGCCTCCTCGAAGGCCTTGACCGAATAGTACATGGCCATCGGCTCGACTTCCATCGGGATGCCGAAGATCTTGCCGTCCACCATGCGGTTGGCGATGACGCTTTCGGGAAAGTCCGCCTTGGCCGCTTCGTCGATGAAGGGCGTCAGGTCCTTGAGGACGCCGCCATTGTAGTAGCGCAGGAAGTCACCCGGCGAAATGATGAAGATGTCGGGCCCTTCGCCGGAGGCAAAGGCGGTGGCCAGTTTCGGGCCGCTGATATACTCGGAGTTCGGAATGAACTCGAGTTCGATCTTCTGCGGATGGCTGTCGTTCCAATCCGCGACCGTCTTCTCGAACCATTCGACCTGGCTCGCCACCGGTCCGCCGGGTGCGTAGAACTGCCAGAATTTCAGCGGCGTTTCCTGTGCCCGCACCGCCAGACGGTTGATGTAGGGAAATCCACCGAGGCCGACGACGCCGCCGGCTACCGCCGCACCGCCCTTAAGCAGGCCGCGGCGCGTCAGTCTCGGAAAAACCTTCTCTTTGTCACTCATTACTTCCTCCCGGTTTTGCTGGTAAACACCCCCGGCTCCTCTCCGGGGGCGGCTTCGTCTTACGCCGTATCGAAGGCGTGAAGGATGCAGGGGATCACCTCGGAGCGAGGCGGCCCGGAATACTCGCCCGACAGCCGTTCGAGCAGCATGGCGGTTGCTCGGTGGGCGAGCAGCGAAGGGGTGTTGCCGACACGCGCTATCCGCGGCCGCACATATTCGAGCTGTGGCTGATCACCGAAAACGGCAATCGCAACGTCGTCGGGAATGCGGACGCCGCGATCATGGAATTCAGCGATCGCTCCCGTCGCCATGAGATAATTGCCGAAAAAAATGACTGAAGGCAGGCGATCGCCTTGAGTCGCCAGCAACCAGTCTACGGCTTCCTGGCCCGACGGGCTAAGATAGGTGCCTTCGCGCCGCAACTCGGCGAGCGGTTCCACGCCGTGGTCGCGCAGTCCCTGTTCGAAACCCGCCGCCCTTGCCATGGCCTCGGCAAAGAAAGACGGGCCTGTGACATGGGCGATGCGCTTGTGGCCTTTCCTGGCGAGATAAGCGCCCATCTGATAGCCGCCGCCGAAATCGTCGATCTTGACGCTGTCGACGGCTGCATTTGGCAGATCGCCGATGAAGACGGTGGGGACGTCTATGCCGATCAATGTGTTGTGCATGCCATGCAGGGCAAAATCGCCGACGATCAACCCGTCAATCCGGCGGTTGCGGATGTGTCTCAGATATTGCTGGCTATGTTCCTGCGAGTGACCGCCGGGAACGTCGGTGTTGAAGATGAGAAGATCCAGCCCCGTCGCCTCGAGATCCGATTGCGCCGCTTTTACGAGTTCCGGATAGAACGGGTTGCGGATATCCGGGATCAGCATTGCCACCAGGTTGGTCCGCCCCGTGCGCAGGCTCTGTGCCTGGGGGTTCGGCACGTAACCTAACTCGGCTATTGCCGCTTCCACTCTCCGACGCATTTCGGCCGACACGCGGTCTGCATGATTCAACACATGAGAGACCGTGGTCAGAGATACGCCCGCTCGTTTCGCGACTTTGGCAATCGTTGTCATGGTTTCATTGCATAGACGATCACAAATCGTTTTGCAAATCGTTTTGCAAAACGATTTGCGACGCGCGAATACGAAGGCGAAGGCAGGCGGCCTGTCTTCCGGCAGAAGGTTATGGGTGCGTCATAAGGTGGATCCTTCATTTGGCGCCACACATCGCGGATCGAGGCAGCTGACGAAGGTCACGATCAATCATGACGAAAGTCATATTCGCTTAAAGTCGGCTTGCGCTTAACACAGAGACGGCGGCCTCGTTGGGCAGCTGCCAGCCGATGAAAACCGTGACGCCGCAGGATAATCCAGCGGCACGGGAGCAGGGCGCGGTCTCCGCTTACGGTAACTTCATCACCGTGCTCATCAACCTCCTGATCCTCGCCTGGATCATCTTCCTCATGGTCAAGGCCGTAAACCGCGTGCGTGTCATAAAGAAGCGACACAGGAATGAGTAGGATCGAGATAAATGGCGAGGATCGCAAAGGCAGCCGTAACTAGGCGCCCGATACTGATGAGACGCTCCGGTTCCGCGCCCAGCAGCCAATCTCCTGGTCGGGCAAACCTCTTAAGTATGTTGTTTGGCTGGGTGCGCGCAATTGCTGCTTCCCGGCCACCATCCAGGCTCGCCATGCGCAACTCCGTTCGGAAGCACCCGAGCTGTTAAAAAGTCATTTTAGTACGCGCGAATTCTCTCTGGCGAAAGGCGAGTTGTCAACGGTTGAGACTCACTGCCGCTGCGAAGGGACGACCATGGCCCACTCGGATCGAGGCTTAGAGCTGACCGGAAGGGGAACGGTGCTCTGGGAGCTGTCGTCGGCCTTACCGATAGCGGCTAGAACGGCCTCGGCGAACCCATGGGATGCTAACCTTGCCTCTAGCTGCAAATGACCTACCGCCAAGAAGGCTCCCTCGTCTATATACTCCTCTATATTCCCAAGAAGCCCAGCTAGTGCGATTATTGCCAGCGATCATTTCGGCGTCGCCATAGGTGCGCCGAGGAAGGAAAATCGTCGCGAGTGTCTGGGTGCGACTACGAGGCTTTCACTCGGCAAAGTAAGGCAAGAGAACTCCCGACATCTTGTTAAAGCTATTCTTTACTTAGATTGTACGTAGATTTCCATCATGCAGAATTCTGGCACAGGCGCGGCAACTCCGCCATGGGTAGTCAACCTTGAGCATGCTCTTTTAAAGAGCAATATTGATCACGAGCGCGCAATAGCTGTCATAGGACAAGAGATATTTTCTGTCCCTTGGCGTATTAAAAGCATCATTGCAAGCGGCGAGTTTAAGACTGAAAAGAGGCCCATGGATGCGTCAGCACTTGCCTACAATCAGGACGTATTAGACGCGTTAAAGAGAGAATATCAAAATGGGCGGAAACTGTTCTTGTGTTCGGCGCTTCCATACTCGGTGGTCAAAGCTGTTTGCGACTACCATGGCATATTCTCTGGCTTTTTCGTCTTGGATGCGAGCCAAAACGATAAGGAGGCCGTCCGCAACAGCACAGCCCAAGAGTTTGACTCAATCAGCGACGACTTCGAACTCATTTCCGTGCCAGCGGACATCGGCGCATTGACGGCTGCGGGGCACGATTCTGGGCAAAGCGGCGCGCCAGTCTGGACGAACGTCCTAGCGATCATTTCTGCGATCCGAGTACGCCAGTGGTCGAAGAACGTGCTGGTTTTTGTGCCGGTAATGGTATCGCCAGTCTCAACTACCGAGAACTGGTATCAGTCGATACTTGCATTTTCGGCGTTTTCGCTCGTCGCCTCCATCAGCTATGTGTGTAATGACCTTCTCGACCTACAAGCTGACAGAGCCCACCCGACCAAGAGGTTACGCCCATTTGCCAGCGGTGCGCTGCCCGTCGCAACCGCGCTCTTCCTGGTACCGAGCCTTCTGGTTGCAGCCTGCCTTGCCGCGTTCCCGCTCGCCATCACATTTCAAATGACGCTCGTATTCTATTTCCTGTTGACTTGCCTTTATTCGATTTATCTGAAGCGCATGCTGATGATCGATGTCGTCGTCCTCGGCTGCCTGTACGCAATCCGAGTTGCGGCCGGGGGGGAAGCGACGGGGATAAGGCCATCCGAGTGGCTGATCGCCTTCTCGGTGTTCTTCTTCCTTGCCCTAGCCCTTATCAAGCGGCAGGCTGAGCTCGCTACCATGCTGAAGCTTAGGCGGACAAGGGCTGGCAACCGCTCCTACAGAACTGAGGATTTCCCTGTAATAGCTGCTCTCGCGTCTTCGGCGGCGTTTAATGCGGTCACGATTTACGCTGTATTCGTTTGGTTTGAGGTGCAAAACGAACTCTACAGCGCCCCGGAGGCACTTTGGTTCGCGATACCCATGCTGGTATACTGGCTCGGCCGCATGATTTTGTTGGCACATCGCGGCAGCATGCTTGAGGATCCGATCGTGTTTGGCGCCACCGACGCCAAGAGCCTCATTTGCGGAGCAGTCGTTTTTGGGATCGTTCAATGGGCGCATTGACGACCGCACCAATGGCCGAGGATCTGATCGGGTCCGGCGGTCTGCGAAGGCTCGGTGTTCGAACCTGGGTTTTTGCCGGCCTTCTGGCCGCTCTCCTCTTTGGCTTCTTTCTGTTCAGGATTGGCGTCACCTCGGAAGCAATCCACAGAGACAACTGTATTTTGGGCGCTGACGTGGATAGCTACTTCCGTAGACTGTCGAGCGGTCACTGGGGTGCATTTCGCATCCGCAAGCACGCATTGGCCGTCGTGTCCACAGCGGCTATTGGCTGGCCGCTCACGGAGATGGGCGTTCCGGCCGCGACAGCCGCTGTGATCGCTCTTGCCGCTTTTATCGCGATCGGAGCACTTGCGTTCTTCCTCTTCTTGCGCCTGCTTGGATTGGAATGCATCGGTGCGTTTTTCATCGTGCTTGCGACAATTTCCACGTTTGGTTCGTTGACGATTTTCAGTGTCGTTGAGACCTACGGCTTCACATTTAGCGCAATGGCTGCGGCCATGCTGGCGCTCATCCTCATTGGGCCACATTCGAAAAAGCACCCGATGCTTTGCGCCATATCCGCTGGTATAGCCGGGGCAATTCCCGGAACCGCCAATTTGCCGGCATTGAGCTGCGTGCTTCTATACCCTGGTTTGGCCAACCGTTCTGGGCACTACAAGCCACGGCAGAGATTCATCGTGGTGTTCGCGTTGCCGCTCGCCATTTCGACGGCTCTCTCCCTTCTGCCCATGATCTATACCGATGTCGCAGCAGCCTTCGCATGGCAACGGGAGTATCTCGATCAATTGGCCAGCTTTGCCAATTTCGTATCGCCCGGTGTGCTCGGTGATTACTTATTAAGCTTTTGGGTGTTCGCTTTCGTATCCCCTTTTGACATGGTGCAACACCGATATGGGTGGCAAGCGGCTATCGCGCTAGGCAGCTCGGCATTGAGAGTCGCCGGCTATCTCATGACCGCGTTGGCACTCTGTTTCGGCATCCTTAGTGCATTGAGCGATTCTCGGTTCCGTTCGTTAACCCTGTCGGCTTTGGTAGCAGTTGGTAGCTTGTTCGTGTTCTACCTCTACTTCAATCCTGCCGAAGCAATGCTCTACAGCAGCCAATGGATATTCCTTCTTTTCACAGCCGCTGCTCCCGGCTACGTTGGGCGCCGGTTCTCGGGGCCACTATTCGCAGCCTGCTTCGTCAGTTTGGCACTGATTAATTATTCTCCGCTCATGGATTCTCGTTCAAGCGATCCTTCAGCTTACTGCGGACCCTAGTGGGTTTACAGCGCCAGACCCTTCATCATCGGTGTTTGCTGACCGCATCGTTGAGAATGTCGCCGACACCAGCGTGAGGTTGCAGATTGATTGCTCCATGGCAACTCAACTCGTTTCCCGTTTCCAGATGTGTTGGAAGGTGTAACTCTCACGACCGATCGCTTCGCGCCGTTTAATGCGCCGTTCTACACGTCGCTAGGGTTTCATGCCGTCGAGGGAGATGCATGTCCTGAACGCCATCCTTTCGGCGGAAAAGAAGGTCTCGATCCATTTCGGCGGGATGCGATGATGCTCGTCTTCTGATGGCTCCTTTAGAAGGATTCGATCGTTCTTCTCGGAGCAGCCATATCTTGGGTCAAGCAGGCGCTTAGGCCGGCTTTTGATTTGTACCGGATCGACCTCCAAGTGGCGCCGCCATCGGAATGCTCCGCACGAGGTCGTCGAAAAAGAGGACAAGAAGAGGAGGAAGGCGCCGGCGACGAAGGTTGACAGCCGCCCGCCGGAAGCGACGCCGATGGGGCCGGAAGCGATGTTGCTGGCACCCTACCGATACACTCCTGGCTCTTAAGGTCGGGTGGATTATGTCTGGCCCGCAAACACTGGTCCCAGCGCTTCGCGAATTTTCCAGGCGAGTGATTACTCGCACCACTACGGGTGTTGTTTCACGGCTGGATGTTGTCCACAGACGTATAAAGGTCACTGCGGCACCTTGAGTGCTGCATGTTCTTGAACCGGCGCCGATGTAAAGGAACATGCAATAGATGACGCATGGCCCGCTCGGTCGTCGGGCCATGCGATTCGCGGCTGCCGGGCTTCAGGCCCAGTAGTTGTATTCCAGGTGAACGGCGACAGTGGAACCGTTCGCGACCTGCTGGCTGAACGTACCCTCGAACGCAATCGTTCCGTCAGCGAAATCGGCGTCGCTGAGGATCACCGTCTTGGAATAAGGGTTCAGCGTTTCCGTTGTGCTGCTGTTCGAGTCGGTGCCGACAATGCTGAACGAACTACTATCGATCGTGCCCCCGAGGCTCTCTCTTATGCTGTTCAGATCAGCATCTCCGCTCACGGTGACGATCCCATCGAAACCATCCGTTTCGACCGCGAACGAGCCCGAAAACCACCGTTCCGTGGTGTCGCCACCGATCTTCTGGAAGGTGAAGGACTCGGTACCGGAGTAGATGTCCGCAGAGCCCGCTATTTCGATCGTCAGCGCATTGGTGGTAGAGCCGCCTTGGCCATCCTCGATGGTGTAATTGACGACGACCGTGAGCGTTTCGCCGAGCTTCAGATCGATTGCCCCTCCGGGCTGCAGATCCGGGTGCGACGTGTCGACCGTCACGATGTTGTCCACGACAGTGAGATAGGCGGGAGGCGTCATGGACCCGGCGTCGCCGTCAATCGAAAAGCTCAAGCTGCCGGCGACGACGGAAAGCGTGTCGCCGTCCGGATCGGAAGCGGTTGCGAGGAGGTCGATGGGAGACGCAGCAACGTCTTCGGTCAGATCCTTCAGGATCGGCTCGGCACTGGGAGGCTGGTTGGCGCTGGACCAACCGGCATCGAAGTCGGCGGGCTCTCGCGTATCCGTGTAGAACTCCCGGGTGTGATAGATCGTTTCGGTTTTCTTGCCGCTCGCCTGCACCGTCGACCAGGTTTCGGTGTCGATACCGGTCAGAATAGCGGTCAAGTCGATTTCAACGCCGTTGACCAGCATCGTCGGTGCTGGGTCCGTGATGCTGCCGCCGTCGACAGGGCCGATCTTGCTCTGGGCGGCCGCGAACAGGTTCGAAAGCGTGAAATCTCCCGCGACAACCGCGGCCTTTACGACCAACGCATCATCGACCGAAAGCCCGGCCTGATTGGCCAGGAAGCCGATGTAATCGGCTACGGTTACATCCTGCAGCGCTTCCGTGAGCGCGTCGGTGTAGCTCGAGGAGAGCTGCCCCTGGCCGGATTGGCTGAGACCGGAATCATACGATCCGTCTGTCATGAAACTTGTTGTAAAGAAACTCATTTTGCTTGCCCCTTACCCCGTTTGCCGGCGCATCGATCGATGCACGCTTTCAGTGTTTCCAATAAATTCAGTAACCTTTCCCGTCCTCTTGAGCGCCCCCCGCGTTCTGTAAATTTGAGAAATTCGTCGCGACGAAATCGCGCTCTCGAAGAGGTGGGAAACCGACCAATGGTGGCCGGTCTCCTCTTGCTAATGCCGGTGCCCATCGGGCGAAACTACTCTGTACATGCCTGGCCCTCTCCGACCATCGCGTTCAAAATGGCGGGTCCGGCAACATTCTGAAAATTTGTTTTGATTCCCCCCCGCCGCGGTCACGCTGGCACGTCAGCCGTCGAAGTAGAGCCCCAAATTGTACTCTTAGCATATTCCATAAGTCAGGATACGAACATTTCTGGGTAGTACTTTAACTCGAATGGCGTATAAGTCGTCTTGCATTTCAGCCATTTTAAGTTCAGACAATCTATATTGAAGTGGTTTCCACATGTCGTTAGCGCTGCGTCCCGGAAATTATCACCGCGTACATTCTCGTCCCGGACAGGAAAAGGGGCGAGGTGCCGGATGGCCGCGCGGTCACCATGCATTCATCGGTTTTTGCGCCGCTGTAGCCGAAATCTCCTATCTTTCAGTTGCTTGCCGGAACGCGATCGCGATCGCGCGAATGACTTTACCTCCCGGTATTCGTCTGGTGATGTCGCTTAAGCCTCGTGCGTCATGAGGGCGCATCGAACCGGACAAAACCGGTCCTAGCGTCGCCTTGTTGTCGCTATCGGCTTCGGCGTTGAAATTGCACTGGTAGCTGACTCGGCCCCGCTGCAGTCTGCACCGGGGCCTGTCATGGAGTTAGTTCAGGTTTCTGGCTGGGCGTTCTCACTTCCTTTTATGACCTTGGCTCGTCGTAAGATGATGAAGAACACAGGTGTGAGGAACAAACCAAACAGAGTGACCCCAAGCATACCCGCAAAAACAGTCACACCAGTGGCGAAACGCACTTCCGCGCCGGCCCCGTGACCGATCAGCAGAGGGACCGAGCCGGCGATAAACGCGACTGACGTCATAATGATGGGACGCAGACGCAGTCGGCAGGCTTCCAATGCCGCTTCGATTGTGGACTTGCCCTGGTGTTCAAGCTCGCGGGCAAATTCGACGATCAAGATCGCGTTTTTGCACGCAAGACCCATGAGCACGACCAATCCGACTTGAACGAAGACGTTGTTGTCACCGCCCGTCAGCCATACCCCGAAAAGGGCAGACAACATGCACACGGGTACGATCAGGATTACCGACAACGGCAACGTCCAACTCTCATAGAGAGACGCAAGGACCATGAAAACAAGCAGTGCCGCGATCGGGAAGACGATGGCTGCCGAGTTGCTCTGGTTGACCTGCTGATAGCTGAGGTCCGTCCATTCCATTTCAATCCCGGCAGGCAGGTTTTCCTTTGCGAGTTCGGTTATTTTTGCGATGACTTGCGAAGACGACAATATCCGCGGATCCGAGTCGCCGATCAGGTCGGCAGCCGGATAGCCGTTGTATCTGACCACCGGATCAGGACCGAAGGTCGGGACGACGCTGATCATCGACGCGATCGGCACCATATCCCCCTTGCCGTTGCGGATTTTCAGATTGCCGATGCTTTCGGCGTGTTGCCTGAACGGTGTATCGGCCTGCGCCACGACGCGATAGACGCGACCGAAGCGGGTGAAGTCGTTGACATAGGACGACCCCAAATAAGTCTGCAGCGTCTCGAACAGATCCGTGAGAGCAACGCCCTGGGCCTTTGCCTTTGCGCGATCGACCTTGACCTCCAGCTGCGGGATGTTCGCTTGGTACGAGGTAACGGGATAGGTCATGCCCGGTGTTTGGGCGATCACCGCTTGCATTGTGTTCACCGCTTGCTGCAGGGCGGCGTAGCCGAGGCCCCCTCTGTCCTTCAAGTACAGCGAATAGCCTGAGCCATTGCCAAGCCCTTGAATGGGAGGAGGCATGAGTGCGTAAGAGAAACCCTCCTTGATGGTGGACAGCTTGCTGTTGAGTTCAGCATTGATCTCCTGGGCCGATCTGTGGCGCTGATCGAACGGCTTGAGGATGATATACGACGCCGTGACGTTGGGCGTGTTGACCAGTTGCAGGGCATTCAGCCCAACGTAGGACGAGATAGAGGCCACGCCCTCCACGGACCTGGCAATCTCGTCCATCTTGTCGGCTACTTCAGTGGTGCGAGAGAGAGACGCGCCTTCTGGCAGCTTGGCTCCGGAAAACAAATAGAGCTTGTCCTGGGTCGGAATGAAGCCACCGGGAACGATTTGAAAGAATGCTGCCGTAGCACCCAGCAGGACCAGGTAAACGAGCATTACCGGTCCCCGGCGCCGGAACGACCTTTTGACGGCGCCTTCGTAACCCGCAGCCGACTTATCGAAAAAGCGGTTGAAGCGACTGAAGAAGGGACCCAAAATCTTGTCTATAAGCTTAGACAGCCGATCTTTCGGTGCATGGTGGTCGCGCAGGAGCTTGGCTGCCAGCGCAGGCGAAAGCGTGAGCGAGTTGAACGCGGAGATCACAGTGGAAATTGCGATCGTTACCGCGAACTGCTTGTAGAACTGTCCCGTTACGCCAGACAGGAACGTCATCGGGATGAACGCCGCACAGAGAACGAGTCCGATGGCGATGATTGGCCCGGAAACCTCCTTCATCGCGGCATACGCCGCTTCACGAGGCGATAAGCCGTGGGCGATGAAGCGTTCGACATTCTCCACGACCACGATGGCATCGTCGACGACAATGCCGATGGCCAGGACCAGGCCGAAGAGGGTGAGAGTGTTGATCGAGAACCCCAGCAGGTAGAGGAAGGCGAAGGTGCCGACGATCGAGACGGGAACCGCTACCAGCGGGATGACCGACGCCCGCCAAGTCTGCAGGAAGAGGATGACGACGAGAACAACCAGTACGACCGCCTCGAGCAGGGTTTGTTGCACCGCGCTGATCGAATCCTGGACGAAGACCGTCGGGTCCCAGGTGGCGCGGTAGATGATGCCCTTCGGGAAGGTCTTGGAGATCTCGTCCAGTTTCTCGTAAACGGCACTCGCGACGCCGAGCGCGTTTGCACCTGGCGAAAGGAAAATACCGACCATGGCGGCGTTCTGGTTGTCATCCTTGACGCGCATCGTGTAGTCACCCGAACCCAGTTCGATCCGGGCCACGTCAGACAGATGAACGATCTGACCGACTTCGCCGCTCTTGAGAACGATGTTGCCAAATTCTTGCTCGGTTCGCAGCCGTCCGGCAACGTTGATCGACAGGAGGAAGTCTGTCGTCGTCGGCGACGGTTCAGCGCCTAGCTGACCCGCTGACACCTGAACGTTTTGTTCACGGATGGATTTGAGCACATCGCCTGCGGTGAGACCGACGGCTGCTAGCTTGTTTGGATCCAGCCAGACGCGCATCGCGTAGTCGCCGGCGCCATACGCCACCACATCCCCGATGCCGGTGATGCGCGATAATTCGTCTTTAACATTAAGGCGAATGTAGTTGCGCAGGTACAGTGAATCGTACGAATTGTCGGGCGACGTGATACTGACGTACATCAGCGGCGTCGGCGACTGTTTTTGGGTCGTGACGCCGATCTGGCGGACGGCGTCCGGCAACCGGCTCAGGGCTTGGCTGACGCGGTTTTGAACCCGGACGGCGGCAGTGTCCGGATCAATGCCCGGCCAGAATGTGACGGCAATCTGCAGCGAGCCATCGGACCCGGCAACAGACTTCATGTACATGATGCCTTCGACGCCGTTGATGGCCTCTTCGAGGGGCGTCGCGACGGTTTCGGCTGTCTCTTTCGGGTTTGCGCCGGGAAAGCTCGCCCGCACAACGACGCTGGGCGGGACGACCTCGGGATACTCGCCGACCGGAAGAAACGGGATGGACACGGAACCGACGAGGAAAATCAACACGGACAGGACGACGGCAAGGATTGGCCTGTCGATGAAATAGCGTGAAAAGTTCATCGTCTCCTCCCTAGTTGATCGCAGCAGTTATCGGAACTTCGGAAGGCGAAACGGGCGTTCCCGAAGCGTAAATCTTCTGAAATCCGGAAATGATCACCTTGTCGCCGGCGTTGAGCCCGGCATCGACGACGCGGAGCCCTTCAACCAGTCGGCCGATGGTTATGTCCTTACGAATGGCGGTGTTGTTCGATCCGAGGACGTAGACGAAGCGCCGGTCCTGATCTGTCAGGATCGCCTTGTCGTCAACCAGTAGGGCATTGCTTTCGCTCTCTCGTGCCACTTGAACGCGAGCATACAGTCCAGGCGTAAAAACCTTGTCCTTGTTGTCGAGAAGGGCGCGCAGCCGGATACTGCCTGTTGCAGCATCAACCTCGTTGTTGAGAAAGCTGATCTCGGCCGCGTGAGGGAAGGTGTCTTCGTTTGCCAGCCCCACCTTGACGAGGAGATCCGCGATGGAGGAGCCGGTGCTGCGTGCCTGCGCGGCATAGCGGAGGAAGCTGTGCTCATCGGGATCGAAATCAACATAGACGGTATCCTGCGAGACGACGGTGGTGAGCGAGGATTGATCGGCCACCGCCAGGTTGCCTGCGGTCAGTTTCGCCTGGCCGACCTTGCCGTCGATCGGAGCCCGCACTTCCGTGAAGGCGAGATTGAGTTTGGCAAGATCCAGTGCGGCTTCGGCTTCCAGAACGTCTGCCTCGGCCTGCTCGTAAGACCTGCTTCGATCGTTTGCTTCCTCTTGCGAAATGTACTGGCTTTTGCGCAGAGAAACGCCGCGCTCCTTGCGCTCTTCCGCCGTGGAAACGGCCGCTTGCGCCCGCGCAAGACGCGCAGTGGCGCTCGCAAGTGCGGCGCGGTAGGGACGTTGATCAATGGAAAACAGTAGATCGCCGCGGCGGACTTCATCGCCCTCACGATAGTTCACCTTGTCGATGTAACCGGTCACACGCGGCCGAATTTCCACGGTTTCCACCGCAGTGATACGGCCATTGAATTCGTCCCAAGCGAGGACGCGTTTTTCCACCACTGGAGCGACGTCGACCACGGTCAACGGCGGGCTTCCCGGTTCTGATTTTGCCTCGGTGCACGCCGAAAGAGCAGTCCCGGAAGCTAGCAGCGCCAAGGCGAAAATGGCGCGCTTCGGCTGTAACATGGTCCCGAGGAGGCCTGGGTCCGGTCGGATCTGAGACGTAGCAGAAGATCGCGTAGGTTCGACAAAATACGAACGGACCTCGCGACAGTGCTGAGCGATATAAAAGGCCTTTAGGAGGTTCATCGATATCTCCGGTGAAATAGGGGTGCCTCTGTCGCTGGACATCGTCCAGTGGAATTTCGGTCGAGTACCGCACAGGATGCACGACCGTCAGCGTTTGCCGATAACTACGACTAGAAGAGTCTTAGTATATGCGCAATGGATGCGGCCTGGAACTGACTGTCAACGGTTTTTTGACAAGTGGACTGTTGCATCTTGGGATGAGCTGTGTTACGGCGACCGAGTTTATCGTAGTTAAGAAATTGGTATTCGGCGGAATTGGTGACCAACAAGATCCAACAGCAATAACAGCGGATCGCACGCCCGGGGCGCAGGCGCGTCGCAAGTGGCGACTGAGGCCGTGTTCCTGTTTGCAGACTACGTCTTCGGACTGGGATACAGCCGGTTCGAGTTGGAAATGCAGCGATCCAAATTTGCCTTCGAAGCGTGCGGCCGAGCGCTTCGGCTTCCGATTCGAGAGCTGTTTCGTCAGCACATCGTTGTGAAAAGATTGAATCGGGATACGGCGTGCTTTTCGACCATCGACAGCGAATGGCCAAGTCTACGGGAAGGCTATCAACAATGGCTGAGGGCGGAGAGTTTCGACGCCACTGGGGACCAATTGAGCAAGCTGGCTTTCGTGCGGTGAGCGTGCCGACGGAGACTCGCATCAACGCACACTGCAGAAACCCTTCGTAATCGCCTGCGATATGACTTTAATACGCTTTCCCAAGGAACAGCATGACGGGAACAAGCGAGACGCCGAGGAGGTTGTGCCCGGCGTTCCCTCGTGCCTTCAACGCAAGCGCGGTTAGCCCCCTGTCAAGACGCTCATCAAAATAGAGGTAGTCCGACAGTTCTATCGTGACTGCGTTGAAATCGCGGTCCAGAGTGCCGTCGGGTTTTAACATGAATACGCTGCGGCGAGGTTGGATATTTCAGTCCATCGACGTCGATATAATCCGAAATGAAGTGTGCAGCTGGTGCGTCAGCCCATACGTCGACCGTATAGTCGTGGCGACGCAGCAACCCGTCCGATCCGAAATAGAAGCGTTGTTCCTGGGTATGACTGTGCACATTCTCCGGAAAACGTACGGCTACTCCACGCAACGTGTCCAGCTCTCCATCGATCGTCGGGACGTCACGAGCTTCGTAGCCCGGTTCTCCAAAAACGAACGGTGTGGCATGGTACGTCCACATAGCATAGCCGTTGAAATAAGCCAGATTCAGCGGATCCCATTGGCCAGTGAAACTGCGGTCGAAGGCTTCTCTCCCGTTGTCCCGCTGGGCAACTATCGACCCGTCGCCGGCGGTTACTTCCACGTGACCAGGAGTCCAGGTCATCGTCCAATCGGGCTCTCCGAGGGGGTAACGCGGGTCCATTGGCGGTGAAATTCGCTGGTTGCGCGCCGTGGTAGGGGAGGTAGTGGCGTCCCTTTCAACTCCCACAGCTTGCCGCCGGTTCGTATCGTCGATGCAATGCCCTTAAACCTTCGCCACCGGTGGTATCCGCGGTGCGCTTCCAACGCTTCGTCCGGCAGCGGATGAAACTTGCTCGTCATCGCCTTTCTCCCGAGGTCGAGTGTTTTGGTGTATTACACGCTCCCGACTACAGCGGGAGCTGCAGCACCTGTGAGAGTTTCAAGCAGAGCGGTATTCGCGCGGGTTTTCCTAAGTCGTCGCCGTGCTAGAACAACCGTTTCCAAGCTACCAGCTTTCCGCGCGTTTGGGTGGGGACAATTCGTTTGTAGCTGACGCCTTTCCAAGAGGCCCGCGGTGTAAAATGCGGCCGCCGCGACGAACGCCGGCACATTTCCTGCGGGCGATTTTGTAAATCACTGTATCCGATAAGCGCCCGAGCAGTATTTTTTTACATTTCGGATCTTCAAACGATACACGCCGTACACTTACGAAGCGCCAACTCCTTTCAGCAGTCCGAAGCACTAACGCGTCAGACGTCGAAAGGAAACGAAGTGAATAAAATAGCCACGCAATATCGCAATACCATGTTTGGAGTGAACGCTACTCGCGGCGCACTTTTCGCAGTTGCGGCCATGGTGAGCACGGTTGGTCTTCAGCCCTCGCAAGTGATGGCGGCATCCGATGAGATCCGCCCGTTCACAGTCAATATTCCTGACGAACAGCTGGCGGAAATGCGTCAGCGCATCGCGGAAACGCGATGGCCCGAAAAAGAGACGGTACAGGATTCCTCTCAAGGCGTTCCGCTCGCGGCGATGCGTAAACTCGCGGATTATTGGGCGAAGGATTATGACTGGCGAAAGGGCGAGGCGAAACTAAACGCGTATCCGCAGTTCGTCACCGAGATCGACGGGCTGGACATCCACTTCATCCACGTGCGTTCGAAACACAAAAACGCCCTGCCGCTCGTCATCAACCACGGATGGCCCGGCTCCGTCTTCGAACAGCTGAAGATCATCGACCCGTTGGTCAACCCGACTGCGTACGGCGGTAAAGCCTCCGACGCATTCGATGTCGTAATCCCCTCGATGCCGGGATACGGTTTCTCCGAAAAGCCGGCGAGCACCGGCTGGGGACCCGAGCGCATGGCCCGCGCCTGGCATGAACTTATGCAGCGGCTTGGCTACAAGCGTTACGTCGCCCAGGGCGGCGACTGGGGTGCCTTCGTGGTCGATCAGATGGGCCTCCAAAAGCCGAAGGGCTTGCTCGCCGTGCACACCAACATGCCGGCGACCGTTCCCGCTGATGTCGACAAGGCACTTCTCGCCGGCGCGCCGGCGCCCTCGGGCCTGTCAAGCGAAGAGAACCGCGCCTACCAGCAGCTGGTCCGAACTTTCAAGCAAGTAGACTATGCAAGGTTGATGGCGACGCGCCCGCAGACGCTCTACGGCATTGCGGATTCGCCGGTCGGCCTCGCTGCCTGGCTCCTCGACCATAATGACGCAGACGGCCAGCCAGCCGCCGCCGTCGCTACTGCACTCACACGGAAGGCGAGTTCCGAAGGGGAACTGACCCGTGATGAGATCCTCGACAACATCAGCCTATACTGGCTGACGAACACGGGCGTCTCGGCGTCGCGCCTCTATTGGGAATACAAAGGTGGTTTCTTCAACACCAAGGGCGTGACGATCCCGGTTGCCGTCAGCGTCTTCCCTGGCGAGCAGTATGAAGCACCGCGCAGTTGGACGGAGAAGGCATATCCGAACCTGATCCACTACAACAAGGTGGAAAAAGGCGGCCACTTCGCCGCATGGGAACAGCCCATGCTCTTCGCCAAGGAGCTCCGCGACGGGTTCAAATCGGTTCGCTGATGAGTCCTGCGCAATTCCGGGCTTCCGCTCGCCGGAATTGCGCTCGGGTGACGCGGACGAGCCCTTGGCGTCCGCGTCCTCGCTTTTCACCTGCAGCCATGTGGACGCGTTCCATTGTGGCTCCCTGTCGGAGTTAATACATGTTTGAACTTTCTCGGCTCATCAACAAACGGCGCTACATTGCGGCCACCGCATTAACCGGCCTTCTTCTGCCGACCGCGGTCGCTCACGCAGAAGCGCTTTCGAATCACGCCGACGTGAAGGCGGCCGTGCAGTCGCAGCGCACGGGCACGACCGAAACCGCGACGGCCCTCGACGAGACTATTCGCCCATTCCAGTTCCACGCCAGCGCGCAGTCGCTTACCGATCTTAAGCAGCGCATCGCGGCCACCAAGTGGCCGAACCAGGAACTGGTGAAGGATGGCACCCAGGGCGTGCAACTCGCCACCATGCAGAAGCTCGCCGACTATTGGGCGACCAAATACGATTGGCGCAACGTCGAGAAGAAGCTCAACGACCTTCCGCAATTCGTCACCAACATCGACGGCGTAGACATCCATTTCATTCATGTGCGGTCGAAGCACAAGAACGCGATGCCGCTCATCATCACCCACGGCTGGCCCGGCTCGATCATCGAGCAACTGAAGATCATCGATCCCTTGAGCAACCCGACCGCGCACGGCGGCAATGAAGCCGACGCCTTCGACGTCGTCGTCCCCTCGCTCCCCGGCTATGGCTTCTCCGGCAAGCCCAATGAGCTTGGCTGGGATCCGGTCCGGATCGCGCGGGCCTGGGCGGTACTGATGAAGCGTCTCGGCTATACCCGTTATGTCGCGCAGGGTGGCGACTGGGGTGACGCCGTCACGGAGCAGATGGCGCTACAGCAGCCCGCCGGATTGCTCGGCATCCACACCAATATGCCGGCGACCGTTCCGGCCGAGATCCAGAAGAGCCTCGACGCCGGTGGCCCAGCGCCATCCAATCTTTCCGCCGACGAGCGTCGTGCCTACGACCAGCTCGATTTCTTCTACAAGAACGGGCTTTCCTATGCCCAGGAGATGAGCAAGCGTCCGCAGACGCTCTATGGCATCGAGGACTCGCCGATTGGCCTTGCCAGCTGGATGCTGGACCATGACGCCCGCAGCTACGAACTGATCGCCCGCGTATTCGATGATCAGTCGGAGGGTTTGACGCGCGACGACGTGCTCGACAACATCACGCTCTACTGGTTGACCAATACCGCCGTGTCATCGGCGCGGCTCTATTGGGAAAACAAGCTTGCTTTCTTCCAGCCGAAGGGCGTGCAGATCCCGGTGGCCGTCAGTGCCTTTCCGGACGAGCTTTATCAGGCACCGAAGTCCTGGGCGGAAAAGGCGTTCCCGAAGCTCATCCATTATAATCGCCTCCCCAAGGGCGGGCACTTTGCAGCCTGGGAACAACCGGAAGTCTTCACCGAAGAACTAAGCACCGCGTTCAGGTCTCTGCGTTAGTCGGTCCCAGGGAGGGGCGGCCGAAAGGTCGCCTCTACCTCCCTTTCCCTTTCTTCGGCCTGACGCCTTCACCGCAATGGGACCGATAACCGGCGAATGTTCATCGTTCCTCGACCTGCCCGCGGAGCGTACTCCCCCCCGGCGGCAAATGACTAGACTAGAGGCAGTTCGGAACGTGCCATCGCGGTGGCAGAGGTCTCAGTCATCCGAGGCTTCGCACCGGATCGATCGATGTGTGTCAATGCGCGGCTTCTTGGGGCCCCCCGACACTATTTGCGTCGGCACTCGATGATCGCCGCAGAACGCGTCAGCCATCGCGGCTTCCTACCACAGGTAATGAACTCCCGGTCCGAAACGGCTGAACCAACACGACGGGGCCCGGACGGGCTATGGGCAGCGGTCACGTTGCTTGTTGGCGATAACAACATCAACAATCCTCGATGAGAGCCGCTGCGTTCGACGAGCCTTCTCAAGCTATTGGCGGCTACACAGAGCGCGTGCTCGACAACTCAGTCTTGGAGTGTGGTCCAAGCTTTTCGGGGGTGGGACGGCCAAGCATGCAGGCTCGTGTTCTTCGTCGCACGCCTAAACACTTTGTAGATCTATGTAGAATTCGCGCCCATCTGACTGAGTTTTTAGTCCCAGAATTCTGAAATTAACCAATTGTAATCATTTCATTCTCCTGGGTTGCGATATTTGCTGCATCGTTGCAGCTCATCAACCACCCACCAGGACACGCTGTTACAGTTCACCGTCCCTTCGGGCACACCCAAGATACAGACGTAGAGGAACATATCGCCCATGACCCGATCGGTCATGGTGAATAAATCCGAGCGTCGCTCGGACCGATCCAACAAAGGGAAGTATCAATGATGAAGACGCTTATGAAATCCGCAATCGCGATGGCGATTATTACTGCTACCGCCGGCGCATCATTCGCTCGCGCACCGGACCGTGGCGAGTACTACCAAGGTACGGAACGGCAGGCAACGATCCGGACGACCAACCAGGGTTCGTCAATTGATCGCTTTGCCACGGGCAGCATCAGCAACGACCAAGACGGCGGTAAGGCTCACCGTTTCATCAAGGGCGGCGAGGGCGAGTACTACCGGGGTATTCAGCGCAACTGACTAACGTGGCGACAGAAACGGCCGGGCGCGCAAGCGGAGGCCGTTTCCTCGCTCCTTTAAGTTGGCAGATGAGGAGGCAACATGCCGGATGGTTCCGCTCCGCGGTCGGAGACACAGCGCAGCCGAAAGCTGCCGGCCAAAGCGGTCCCGGTTGTGTTCGCGTTTTTCATGTCAGCGATAATGGCGCTGCTGATGTCCAGCGTTATTGTCGCGGCGAATACGGGTTTTGATGAGGGATATCCGCTGAGAGTAATCACGTCGTATGCTCTCGCGATGCCTGTTGCCTTCGTCTGCGTGCTGATCGTTCGACCGCTTGTAACGCGCCTCGTTTCCTTACTCTGCGACTTCCAAAAGTAGGGGTGCGCACGCGAGAGAGCTGGGGATCGACTTCTTCGTTAGATCTACCGCGCGCTTCGGGCGCAACCAGCTACGGGAAGTCCAAAGGCGAAAACGTCAATGCCCGGTCTCCATAATACCAAACAAATTCGTTTTCGCTGGCGGCAAGTCCTCCGGGGTTCCTGAGTACCACGCCGCACAAAGCGGTCTCCTTCTGGGAAAAGCAAACCTCGTTACCGTCGATCCGGACCTCAACGTCACTGGGATTGCCGATCCCAAGAGAAGTCCAACCTCCTGATAACGTAGCCCTTCCACCGGGCGAGATGATCATTTCGTGCGCCTCTCCGGATCCTAAGACCCGACCGCGCAGCCTCTGCCCGAACAAAAGCGAACGTATCTCGGCGGGCTCGAGTTCTTTCCCACTATCGATCCCGGTCGGATTTTCAGGTACTCCCGCGAAACGTAGTCCGCGGTGAAGCCGTTCTCTGTCGTCCGGAAGAGCGAAATCCAGTGAGGGGCAGGTCGAGATCGTAGCGGCGATTCCGCCGTGCTCAACGCTCAGCTTGTTGAACCTGGCGATGGCTGCCGCAGCGTCCCGTTTGAGGCCAAGGTGTCCATAGGCAGCCGCCAGGAGGAGAAGCGAACTGTCATCCTCCGGGTTGAGTTCGGTGCTGGTTCGGGCTGCCGTCGCAGCCGCCTGGAAATTCTCCATACTGAACTCCGTGAGCCCGAGGACATACATGAAGAATGAGGGAGGTTTCGGGTCCAGCCTCATCGCGGTGCGTATGTGAGGTATGGCTTCTTCGGGGCGCCCTGACGAAGTAAGCACGAAGGCCATAAGGGCATAACTCCACGAGTCTCCAGGTTCTAGGGCGATAGCTTCTTTTAGTTCAGCAACTGCTGCCGGGTGCTGCCAATCGGCCTCAGAGAGAAGACTCGCAGCCTGATGTCCCAATGCCGTTTTGCTTTTCCGTGCTGATTCAAGGTACTCGACCGCTTTGGCTTTTGCCTCGGACCGGGATATCGGCAATTGTGAGTTCCAATGCCACAAATATATACGCGCGTACACCATGGCCGCCGCGGCATAGGCACGTCCGTATCCAGGGTCGAGCTCAATAGCCCGTTCGAAGAAAGGTATCGCCTTAACTAGATCCTCGGGCGTGCTGCGGCGGTGGTGTTCCCACCCGCGGAGGAAAGCATCAAAGGCGGCTGAAACCGGTGTTTGATAGCCAAGTTTTCTTGTTTCGCTGGCCGATGTCAATCTGACTGCCAATGCATCAGCAATGCCGCTGGTCACTTTATCCTGCAGCGCGAAGACATCGGATAGGGTGCCGTCGAATTTCCCGGCCCAAACGTGACCCCCGTTAAGTGAGTCGATTAGTTTAGCATTGATGCGTAGCTGGTCTCCGGCGCGCTGGACACTTCCCTCGAGAATATACCTTACTCCGAGATCCTTTGAGACTTGTCGAGGCGAAACCGCCTTGCCCTTGTAGCTGAATGTCGAGTTTCGCGCGATGACGAACAATTCGGATATCTGGGCCAATTCGGTGACGAGACCGTCGGTCATACCGTCCGCAAAATACTCCTGCTTGGGGTCGTCACTGACGTTGGCAAACGGAAGCACGGCGATCGATGGCTTGTCGGGCAGAGGTAAATCCTGCTGGGGCGTTAGAAGGGTTTCAACTGGCCGGTCCCAGGGCCGCCACCACCACATCCCGATACTAGCGGCGGCCAGCAACAGTAAGCACCCAGCGATCGCAAACAATCGGCGGCCTCTACTTTTTTTTACTTTGCGACGGGATCCAACCCCGTCCAGCACGATGCGGTATGTTCGTATTGGCTTGTAGACGTGCTTCAACCGCTTCTCGCCGAGAGAAATGAAGGCAACATCGAGGTGCTTCTCGACGTGATCGTATGCCGTGCCCGATATCACAATTCCGCCTGGTTCAGCCAAGCTCTGCAATCGCTCCGCGATGATGACGCCATCCCCGTGAATGTCGTCGCCCTCAACAATCACGTCGCCGAGATTGATCCCTATGCGGAACTCCAGCTGGTGCTTGTCTCGGTCGCGGTTTTTTGATTTGGCGCGCTGGACTTCGACAGCGCAACGGACTGCCTCCACGACGCTCGGGAACTCGACGAGTAGGCCGTCACCCATGGTCTTAATCAGACGCCCGCAATGCTCGGCTATTCTCTGTTCAAATATGTCACTTAAATCGGCTCGAAAGCGCACGCGAGCGCCTTCTTCGTCGGCCTGGCTGAGCAACCCATAGCCCGACACATCAGCCATCATTACGGCGGCAAGCTTGCGCTCCATAGCCCTCCCACGGACGGAACAGGGTTACACAGGCATACTAACCGAATGACTGGGGTGGCTAAAAGAGCTGTTTCTCGAAGTCGAAGCTATCTCACGCTCGCTCACCTGCTGTCGGAGCAGAGGGGGTAATCTGGATCGCACCTGCGCGTTCAGCCTTCGACCAACTTCCGTGAGCCGACGAAACCGGCTCTGCCGTCGCCAACAGGCACTGTGCAGCCGTTTGCGTGTTGGGGCGGGCTCGACGGTCCTTGTTTCGCCGGTCGCTGCAGGACACGCTTCGCCCGTGGTGGGTGCAGAAGACGCGGCCACAGGATCGGTTGGCGTAGTCGCCGCGAGCTCCTGTGGTGGTGCATGTCTCGGTGCTCGGAAACCCTCGAGCGACGGCCACTTACCGGGTAGGCAGCACCCAGTCGGGTCGCGGAAAATGGCAGTTGTAGCCTGTCGGGAAGTTTTGCAGGTAGTCTTGGTGTTCCGGCTCAGCCTCCCAGAAGTCTCCTACCGGCTCTACTTCGGTTACGACCTTGCCCGGCCACAGGCCCGAGGCCTCGACGTCTGCAATCGTGTCCTCGGCAATTCGCTTCTGCTCGTCATCTAAGAAGTAGATCGCCGAACGGTATGAGATGCCGATGTCGTTGCCTTGGCGGTTTCTCGTGGTGGGGTCATGTATCTGAAAGAAAACTTCCAAGATCCGCCGGTAGCTGATTTTTTCAGGATCGAAGACGATCTCGATACCCTCTGCGTGAGTGCCATGGTTACGGTAGGTGGCGTTCGGAATGTCTCCGCCCGTATATCCTACTCGCGTTTGGATGACTCCCGGGAGTTTCCGGATCAAGTCCTGCATCCCCCAGAAACAGCCACCAGCTAATACGGCTCTTTTGGTCATCTCAGATGTCCTCAACCTGGTTGATAAATTGACCGTAACCCTTGGCGTCCATCTCCGCACGAGGAATGAAGCGCAAAGAGGCGGAATTGATGCAGTAACGCAGTTCACCTCTGTCTCGCGGACCGTCAGGGAATACGTGTCCGAGATGGCTGTCTCCATGCCTGGAACGCACCTCGGTCCGGATCATGCCGTGGGAGCGATCCGGTAGCTCAGCGACATTTGCATGTACAATCGGCTTGGTAAAACTCGGCCAGCCGCAGCCGGAATCGAATTTGTCGGCCGAGGCGAACAGCGGTTCGCCGGAAACGACATCGACATAAATTCCAGGGCTCTTATTGTCGTTGTGCTCCCCGGTGAAGGGGCGCTCGGTACCGTTCTGTCGGGTCACCCGATATTGCTCGGGCGACAGCTTCGCGATTGCTTCGTCGGTCTTTGCATAGGTCATCAGCTTATTCTCCGTCGAGATCTGAGCTTTCTGCACGGGGTGCAAAGAGAAGTTCAGGCAGTTTCTCAAAAAGGCGGGCTCCGGAAGTCTCTAGTCGACTGCCGGAATCTCTTGAATGTTAGCTTTGGAGCGCCGCGAGTGGCGTGTTGCGGAAACTGATGGCCATCCGATTGTAGGCATTCATCAGCCCGATTGCGATAGTGAGGTCTACGAGTTCCCGCTCGTCGAATATCGCGCGGGCTGCGTCATATGCTTCGTCGGGGACGCCCGTATCTGCGACCCGCGTCACGCTTTCAGCCCAGGCAAGAGCAGCTCGCTCGCGTTCGTCGAAAAGGCCGCCGGCTTCGGCCCACGCCTGCACGAGCGCAATCTTTTCGACCGGTTGACCCTTTTTCAGCAGGTCGCGGGTGTGCATATCTAAGCAGTACGCGCAGTTGTTGATCTGCGAAATCCGAAGATACACCAGTTCCGTCAACGCCGCCGGCAGGCCGCTCTGCGCGATGTAGCCGTAGACTCCGCCTAAGGCTTTTGCACCTGCCGGCGCGATTTGGTTGTAATCAAGACGTTTGCTCATTTTCATATCCTTGTTGGCCTTACTTGATGGGTGCGGTCAGCTTTTCTTCGTTGCTGTCGAGGACAAACACAGCGAGAAGTTTTGCGGGCTTGGTTTTGCTGGCATTGCGGCTGACCAGGTGCTTTGACGCGGGCGGCTCGTACCAGCTTTCGCCGGCTCGATAGACCTTTGCCGGTTCGTCATTCACTTTCGACTCGATCTCGCCGGAAAGGACGTAGGCAAAAATAAAGGACGAGTCCGCGTGCTTGTGCGGGATCGACTCACCGGCTGGGGGATAGTCGACGATCACGGCCTTGAGCGTCTTGCCCGGGATGTTCGGTATTCCCTTCTCGAAATGCGGTGTCACGGTTTCGGCCGGGCCGTGTGCCGCTACGGGAGAGGCAGCAAGTAGAGCAAGAGCGGCAACGGCGGTTCCGATGACGGAGCGAGCATACATAGGTCTTCTCCTCGATGGTGGTTGGTTCGCTGCTGACAACACCGGACAACAGAACTTGTAACTACGACTATATCGCTCGTAGTAAGAGGACAACGAATTTGTTGGGTTTTTCGCTATACAGAGTGTCAATGCCACGGCGACGATCGTATGTTGCCGCTCACCGCTTCTCGTGTTATCAACGATCAAATTAATCGGCGTTAAGGATTGTTTTCCCATGGCCCATGTAAGCGCAGGCGTTGAATATGCG
The DNA here is from genome assembly GCF_030124405.1 of Sinorhizobium sp. 7-81. Lineage (NCBI taxonomy): Bacteria > Pseudomonadati > Pseudomonadota > Alphaproteobacteria > Hyphomicrobiales > Rhizobiaceae > Sinorhizobium > Sinorhizobium sp. 7-81. The sequence goes on from NZ_JASKLT010000006.1 coordinate 260,073, forward strand.
CTTCACAGTCTTGTGTTTCTCAGCCGTTCTCATGTGCTGGAACAGCCGCCAAGCGCACGCGATCTTGCGGCTCTGCAGGAAATTCCGGCGGAGTTCGTCGCAAAACTGTTCACCAAGCTGCAGAAGGCCGGCATCGTGGCCGCGCGAGAGGGGATCGGCGGGGGCTTCACATTGGCTCGGCCGGCCGAAGACATTACGGTACTCGAAGTTGTCGAAGCCGTGGACGGCCGCAAAGCGCTCTTCGACTGCAAAAACATTCGCGCGAAGTGCGCGCTTTTTGCTGGCGACACGCCTGGTTGGGCCGTTGAAGGTGTCTGCTCGATACATGCCGTCATGCTCGAGGCTGAGCAACGGACAAGGGATGTGCTGGCGGCTCATACACTGGCGAGCGTCGCGCGACGGGGAGCAAAGAAGGCACCCGAGGACTATGGGGAACAGGTGATGGATTGGCTCGCGGCGCGCACACCAAGGCGCGCCCGGCGCGCTCAAGCGTCGTAAAAAGCTTCGGAACTCTAAAAAACGCATCTTTATAGCCACGGGCAATCTCTCTGCACGCGCAAAGCGATCGCGCATCGCATTGAACGCAGTGGCCGCATAGTCATTTCCGTCGGTCCGGCCTCGCTGAGGCGCGGTGCGTTGCTGTTGGGGTCAAGCGTGTCGGCGGCTTTCGTCAGGTTGGCAAGAGGAGGGTTGGCCTGGCGCATGGCGAACCAGCTGTACAATCCCAGCAGTGAAAGCTGCTCTACGAGCACGCAAGGCAGCCACTTGGCCATGACGCCCCGTCGCGTGACGTCTATCGTCAGTGGCTCGCCGTCGCTCAAGCGAAGATGCGCCTGAAGATGGCGGGCCGATCCGGGATCCTCCAACCTCGATCGGGTGTTTCGCGCCTCTTGCAGCCTGGATCTTGGCGGCGACCTCGGCGTCGTCCGGCTCAAGCGTGGGATTGCAAAACGAACCGGTATGAGCCACGAGCAAGGAGATGCTCCGCGAGGAAATCATCAACCGGCTGGAAATTCACGAAAATTCCCAGAATATGAGCAGTAATGCTATTCAAAACGAACACCACGTACAGAATTCAAATACCGAATCCAGCAATGACTTGAACCTAGCTCTAGAAACGAGCAGGGGGCGAAGGCGAACCAGTCCAGGCCGCCGACGAGCGAGCCGATAAAGGCATTTCCGTTGGGTATGGTGCTGAAGGCTTGCCCAGAGATCAACGATCATGGGCCAGGCGGCGCGGTTGGAAGCTGGCGCGACCTGATGTCGGCGGCGGTCGTCGTTCGATGGACGCTGGGGGTCAGCCCGGCAGCCTATCAGGACGCCTGCGAGGTCATGGGACAGCAGAATGCCGCGGTTGCTGTCGCATGCATCCTCGAAAGGGCGGGGCACATCAACAATGCCGGCGGCTATCTCCGGGATCTCACGCGAAAGGCGGCGCGCGGCGAGTTTTCGTCGGGCCAATGCTGATGGCACTGATGCGGGCGAACCAGGACGCGGGCCGGAAAGCCGCCCGGATACGCGAGGGAGATTTGAGTGAAGTCGGCCGTACCTAGTCTTGTAGGCGCGATGGCTATCACGCTTGTGCCGCGCCATTCGGTGAATCTGAATCCGCTCGCTCGGTACCGCGCCCAGAACGTGGTGAGATCGCCGCCGAGCTCGGAAAGCTCGTGCTCGAGCCAGTCGCGATGGTCGCCGAGCAGGGAGCCGTCGGGGGTGAGAACGGTGCGGGTGCCGTCATTAGGCGTCGTAGAGGGTGGTCGCGGTGAAGCTAAAGTTGGAAAAAGCGCGCGACAGGACAGGGGCGAGCTCCGCGTAAGCCGTTTCGGGATCAAGCGCGGCCAGCACGGCCTCGGCTGCTGGCACGCGGATCGGTTCTATGGCCATCTCGGGCGCCCTTCCTTCACGGTATCGGTTCCGTGCTCATCCTTTCGGTACCATGCACCATTCTACCTCCTACCTCGTGTCGGCACAGGCGCAAGGGGTGGACACCTCGTTTGCGGCATCCCAATCGAGCCCTGAGCCTTATGAAGCAGGCGCTCAAGAGCGAACCAGCCCGAGGCGGCGCGCTTCGTCCAGCAGCGCCCTAACGGAAGACGGCTGCCACTTCCGGCCGCCACGTGGCAGCCGCTCATGCATCTGGTCCAATTGGACGGCAATGTCGCGCAACGACAGATCAGGATCGGCGATCGCAATTCCGGCAACGAGCCTCATCAGCTGATCCTCGGGCGGCCGGCGCGGCGAACGGGTAAGCAGTTCCGGTTCCGCGAGCTTTTCGCGCACCATCCGACGAACCGCCCGGCGCAACCGTTCGTTCCCTTCGATCGGCATCTCGAAATCACGAGAGCTGGTGGTCCCAAGGATTGATGATGGCAATGCCGGTACCTTCGAAGTCCGCGACATTGCGCGTCGCCAATGCCGCGCCGCGGGAACGGGCGATCGCGGCAATCTGTGCGTCGAACTGGCTGATAGGGCGGCCGGCTTTGCGCCGCTCCACGGCCAGCGTGGCATAGGCGTCTGCAGCTTCGCTGTCGAATGGCAAAATGCGCCCGGCAAGATCCTCGCGAAAGATCGGGACGATCGCCGCCTCGAGGTCGCGCCGGCGGCGTCCATCCGGTAGAAGCCGCAGGCCGTAAAGGATCTCGGCTTCGGTGACGGTTGTGGTGAACACCGACGTCGGCGGCCGCTCGGCGAGCCATGCCTCGACAGCAGCGGACGGCGACGGTGTCAGCAATTCCGATAGCACGTTGGTGTCGAGGATGATCACGCGGAGAAGTCCGGCGCTTCGCGGATCGCCTCCCGTGGGGATGCTTCGAGCGTGATGCCGCCGGTCGGTGCGATGCGGGCGCGAATGGCGGCGGCGAGATTGTCCGGTTGCCGTTCACTCGTCGACAGCGCCACACGCAGGATATCGCGGGCCTCGTCTTCCATTGACCGTCCGTGTGCAGCGGCGCGCAGCCTGAGCCGCTGCTTGAGACTGTCATCGAGATTGCGGATCGTCATGCTAGCCATCGGAGGCGCCTCCGTTCATCATTGATTGCAATTTAGTCATTGATTGCAGATGTTGCAATGCTCGTCCGCTCCTCCCGGCAGGGGAGCGCCGTTGCAGACGCCTGGCTTTGCCGGCTTCAGGCGGCGCGAAGGCGCAGAGGGTACAGTCAGAGCGCTCACCGAGAGAGAACGACCCTCATGCGATTAAGGAGAATGTCCTGAAGATCGCCTCCGAGAAATTTGCTGCCTCCGGCTCTCCGCGTCCACGAAATCGGCCCGAACGGAGAAAGCATCTGCGTCTGCTCCGGCGGGCCGGAACTGGACAAACTTTGCATCACGGCTGCGACAAAGTTCCTTTCCGTCTAGACCTTGGAGCGAGAGCCGTGGTCGGGCGGCTGCTGGCAATCGAGCCAGGGGTGAAGGGGCCCCTGAAGCGATGTTTGGGTGAACTGCGCAAAAATAGCTGTAAGTCAGCTTGCATCTTCGAAGACATGGCTAGCTGAGTTCCATAATAAACCTTATCTGATCTTCCTCTGTAGCGGCAGTTTAGAGATGCGACATATGAGCCAGTTAGAGGTGCGACAGTCGTCGCCTCTTGGGATGCTGGTCAAACGTCAACGTTTGGAAGGAAGACTGGCGACGTGAAGCGTGGTTGAGACCATGAGCGTTCGGAGTCGTCATGTCTTGTTTGATCGTCATGTCGCAGAAGGAATGGCATCGTCTTGAACTCATCCAGCGGATTCGCGGCCGCAGCCTGACCGTCGTCGAAGCGGCCGAGTTGCTCGGTCTCAGCCGCAGTCAGGTCCACCGGCTGTTGCAGGCCTTTGACCTGGCCGGCGCCGACGGTCTCGTCTCGAAGAAGCGCGGCCGTCACGGCGGCCAGCCTCGTTGCTACCTAACTTGCCGGCACTTACTGTAAGGCAGTGCTCTTCACACTCCTGCCGTCGATACTCCAGGCACCCGGTCCCGTGAACACGAGGAGCAGGAACACGAAGCAATAGAGGATTGAGGCGTCGCCCTCGTTCAAAACCGGGAAGAAGCTTTGCGGCGCATGGACCATCCAATAGGCCACCGCCATCTCGCCGGCAAGCAGGAACGCCACGGGACGGGTGAGCAGCCCAACGAGGATGAAAAGGCCGCCAACAAGCTCCATCAAGCCGCTGATCCCGGACAGCGAGAAGAGCGCGGGCAATCCCTGCTCGGGCGGAGTTGGAAAGCCGAATATCTTTTGAGTGCCGTGCTCCATGAAGATCAAAGCCGTCACGATCCGAAGCGCAGCAAGCGCATAAGGACTGTAGCGATCGAGAAATTGCATCTGCAACATAAGCTTTGTCCCTGTAAATCGGTCGCTCCTTGAGCGAACCTCCTGTTCCTGGCAATGCGCATCACCAATGAAGCGCTGCAGGACAACGCGCACGAACGCAAAGCGGTTCAGGTCGTTGCCACAATGCGTTCGACGCGATTGAGCGTGGCTGCGCGATTGGCGTGCAAACCTGTGATTGAAGCAAAGCCGACGTCCAGGATCTGTCTGGTGTCAATCTCCATGAAGCCGGGGTGCCTGATCAGGAGGGTCAGCGCCATCGGCGCGTGATGTCGGGCCGGCGACCGCGATGGCGTGCGATCCGCGGATATCGAGCGCGGTGGCAGGGATTGTCCCTCCCCTCTCGCTCGCAAGTGCATTGTGCGACGCGATCGGCAGCAACACCGTCGTTGTTCACGGTTTGAGCATACGGCGCTTCTGGGCAGATGAAGCGTTGGCGCCGCCGCGTGCGGCAGCCGTCATCCTTTGTACAATGTTTTTGGCAACCTCTTGCCGGGTCAACGCGTTCTGAGCGACAAACAAGGCGATCCAAGCCGAAGCAGAAAATGCTACGGAGGGGTCGCGTCGCCCGCCTCAAGGCGGCGTGGCGCAGTCGTTTGGAAAGAGTTCACGCATGGCGGACGGCAATGCCGCTCCGGGCGGAGGTCCGGAAAACCAAAGGCCAGACACTTCCCGGCCCAGCATCGAAGCGGCGGCAAGCTCCGGTGGTGCAACGTTTGCGCGTACGCGGAAAGCGCTTGCCGAAACCAGCCGGGCTTTGTTGAGACTTGGCGCGGCGGTGCGGGGCGATGCAGTCGACGCGGCACGGCAAGCCGCTGAAAAGCTTGGCATATTCGGCGGAAGTTCCTGGCAGCGACTGCGAGGGAGCCCCTCAAGCGCGAAGCCGGGGGGCGCCGGATTGACTGCAACAATCTTGAGCTGGGCACGGCTCCGGCGGCGTGTGCGGGACATCCCTTCCGTACGAGAGAGACCACGTAGCAGACGAGCTATCGTCATGCGGAGCGCGGCGACCGCGAGCGCGGCATCACTTGCCTCGCTGATCGCCCTCTTCTCCTGGGCCTTGGCCGACGTGCCTTGGAACGAGATCGCCGATGGTTCGCTGAAGCCGGTCGTGGTGCTTGAATCGGCCGCCGGCGAGCCGCTGGTGAGCCAGGGGCCGCTTCAGGGGCCTTATGCGGCGCGAGAAGATTTCCCGCCTCATCTCATCGATGCCGTCCTTACCAGAGAGGACCGGCGCTTCTATGAGCACTTCGGCGTCGATCTGAAGGGCATTCTTCGCGCAATCTACAGGAATGTCGGCGCAGGCGAAGTCGTTCAAGGCGGCAGCACGATCACTCAGCAACTGGTCAAGATCCTTTATCTGGAGCGAGACCGCACCTGGAAGCGAAAGATCCAGGAAGCTGTCATAGCATTCTGGCTGGAGCACAAACTTGGCAAGGATGAAATCCTCACGCGCTATCTGAACAACATCTACCTTGGTGCCGGTGCAACGGGCGTACCGGCGGCCGCCCGCATTTACTTCGACAAGGAGGTGCGGGAACTCAACGTAAGTGAATCGGCAATGCTTGCGGGTATTATCCGTGCGCCCTCGCAGCTCAACCCGATCAACAATCCAGATGGCGCGCGCCGGCAAGCGGAATCCGTGCTCGATGCCATGATCGAGGGCGGCAAGGTAACCGCGGGACAGGCCAAGACCGCGACTGCGGAGCTTCGTCCGGTAAAGCCGGCAACACGGTCGGGGAGCTGGTTTGCGGACTGGGTAATGCAGGAAGCGCGCGAGCTTGCGGGGCCCTATCGGGGCACGATCAAGGTCAGAACGACAATGATGCCACGGCTGCAAGCGATCGCCGAAAATGTCATTGCCGAAACCCTCCAGCAGGAAGGTACAAAAGCGGGAGTCCAGCAGGCTGCCTTGGTGGCGATGACGCCGCAGGGCGCCGTGGTCGCGATGGTCGGCGGGCGTGATTACTCAAAGAGCACGTTTAACCGCGCGGTTACGGCCATGCGCCAGCCTGGCTCCGCCTTCAAGCTCTTTGTCTACTATGCGGCATTGAAGGCCGGCCTTACACCTTTTGACTGGGTGGAGGATGCACCGATCGAGGTCGACGGCTGGTCCCCGGGAAACTATGGCGGCGGCTATCGCGGCCAAGTCAGTATAGCAGAGGCGTTCGCGCGGTCGCTGAACGCGGCGACGGTGGCACTGGCAATGGAGGTTGGGATCGACAAGGTCATCGCCGCCGCTCGGGAGCTCGGGATTGATGCCAAACTTGCTGAAACACCAAGCCTGGCCCTCGGCTCATCGGAAGTGAACCTGCTTGACCTCAGCGGCGCCTACGCCTCCGTTCTTGCTGGCGCCGCCCCGGTCGAGCCCTGGGGGATCGTATCCTTTCATGCCGACGGACAGCCACAGGCATTTCGCGTCGGGGCGTCAAAGCAACCCACGACCGACCTCGGCCAGTATCAGCCGGACCTCGTTGGTTTGTTGAGGTTGGTCGTCGAGCGCGGGACGGGACGCGAGGCCGATCTCGGGATGCTGCTCGCGGCGGGCAAGACCGGCACCAGTCAAAACCATCGCGACGCCTGGTTCATTGGCTTCACCGAACGGTTGGTCGTTGGGGTTTGGGTCGGGAACGACGACGAAACGCCGATGAACGAGGTAACAGGCGGTAAACTCCCGGCACGGATCTGGCGCAACTTCATGACCACCGCATTGGCGACGGGCAGCGAAAGCATACCAAACGAGCCCGATACGCCGGTGGCAGGTTCCACAAATGACGGCGGTGCACCTGCCTCCTGCAACTTTCACGCCTGCGCCCGCGCCTATCGCTCGTTTCAGCCGTCAGACTGCACGTTTCAACCGTACAGCGGGCCACGTCGGCTTTGCGAAAAATAGCAAACTCGCAACCTTCTGCGCGGGCCGGCGTAGGTGCGATGTCTCTATGCCAGGAACCATCCAGCGGATTGTCAGTTGGGAAAGATCGCTTGTGCATGGCGATTTTTTCGGCGGGACTGTGGCCGCCCTCGCTGCGCCTCGCGCGAAGTCAGGAGGCAAATATCATGGACGCTTCCACCGGCGACGGATCTCACCTTATCCTTCCGGGTGAGTTCGTTATGCTCAAGGATATCCTCGCGATTTCCGTCCACGAGCGGAACCTGTCGATCGACAGTGAGGAAGCAAGGGAAATTGCCGCGCGGCTGATCGATCTCTATCAAAACGGCGTCAGGGACCTCACGGCTCTGCGCGCCATGGCCAAGCTCTTTTAGGCGGTGACCTTGCCTCTCGCTGGAACGCCCGCAGGCTTGATTTATGCAGCTCCACGAGCTCGCCTTAGCTCAGTCCAAAAAACGAAAGGACGGCGAGGACGATCACGACAGCGCCCACGAGCCAAATGAGATTGTTCATAACGGTCTCCTTTGAATTGCTCTAAAAAACCGCGGCTCAGGCAAAATGTTCCGCCTCTCACGCCTGACGCTTCCTTCAATGAATAGACTTGGGCGCCGGCCTTGCCCGCTCCCGGTGAGACCGAGCAACGCCTTGCCGTCAATTTTTTCGCGCGGATGTATCGCCGGGCTATCAGGATTTGCGGCTGACGATGGCCTGCATGTCTTCCAACTTGAGGTCGTCGATCGCCGATAAAGCTTCCTCGGCGGACCAACCGGCGCGCATGGCTGCGGCCACAAGTCTGGCCTCGGCCTCCTGCTCGAGGTGCAGGTATAGCGACTCCAGCGCTTCGCGCGCGGTCACAACGTGCCCAGCGGGGGTGGCAACAGCGTGAGACTGCTGTGACATCGCACTTCCTCCATGGTTCGTGGTCACGATTAACGGAATGCTTGGGCGGCGCTTCTGTTCCCTCAAACGCCGTTGCTTTGTCGTTGATATTAAATGAATAGGGCGCTCAACCCATTGCGGGGAGCGCCCTATTCGACCCGGAGATGCAATTCCCGCCTGACCAATCGTCGGCTCGAAAGCACCTCGATACGGGTAGTGGCGTATTAGATGGGTGTCGGCCAGCCGGTTTCAAGCCTTCGTCGCGCACCGCTTTTGAGAAACCTGAAATGCCTGACTTCCTTGAGGAGCGAGGCAATGCCCGTGCCCCGGTGATCGCGGAAAGCGCTGGCGTAGAGGGTTACGCGCTCGCCTCCGCGAGAAACATCTCCGTCGTCATGAGCTGCAGTTGCACGGAAAAACGCTCGCCCAAAAGCTCCAGCGAGGCGTCATGTGAATCATCTGCGCTGCTGCACACGGCGTCTTTAAGAAGGATGACTCGATAACCGAGGTCGATTGCGCCGAGTGTCGCGGCGAGAACGCAAACATCGGTTTCGCCGCCACTGATAACCAGTGTCGAGACCTGGTCGCGTTGAAGTCTTGCATGGAGCGTGCCGTCAAACCACGGTGAGTAGGTACGCTTGTCGTGTATTTGGGCAGGTGGAACAAGGTTTGCAAGCGGCTGAATCAACTCGATCATGTCGGCGGGCAGATGCTCACCGGTCATCATCCACCATTTCGAATAATAGGCCGCCCATGTGCCCGGCATTCCGGCGGCGGTCCTGGGTGGAATGAAACGGGTGAAGATTGTGCGATCGCGATGACGGCCGGCTACCTCGATAACCTCGGGAGATACCTTGTCCATCCACGGAACATGCCATGGCGTATCTTCGGCAAACATCTTTTGCATGTCGACACAAAGATGCCGCCAGTGGCCAAGAGACTCCGCTTTGAAGAGTTTTGCCATGTCCTGTCTGCTCATGAGGGAACAATTGCGCGCCGACGATTGACGAGCCATTGCCTCGGCTGCGTCTTAGAAGCCGCTTCATTCGCTCGATGCTCCAACGTTTCCGGCTAACGACCGATCCGGATGTTTGTTCCCGGCCTTGGGGCACTGGCGAGGAGTGCCGGGCGGCGCATGATCCCGTAACAGGCATGTCGTTTGGAGAGGTAGAGGAAACAAAATCCGCCATCGCGAGTTCCAACACTAGGTGAACAAACGACCAGGAGAAAGTCATGGACTGGAACCGTGTTGAAGGTAACTGGAAGCAAGTCAAAGGGAAGATCAAGGAACAATGGGGGCGGCTCACCGATGACGATCTCGACGAGATCGCGGGTAAGCGTGAGCAACTCGAGGGCAAGATCCAGGAACGTTACGGCATCGAAAAGGACAACGTAAGACGAGATGTCGACGATTGGTATTCCCGCCAGACGTGGAACTGATGCGCTTTGAGAGATTGTCCGGTACCCCGCCTCTCGGCGGGGTACCTTCGTGTTTGGCGCGCGACGTCCAGCGCGCGAGTCGACGTTTTGGGTCTGTCACGGCGGACCGCCGGGTTGGCCTAACCCCTCATTGTCCGATAGCGTTCGCGCTCGCGTTCGATCTCGTCTGGCGTGTAGGGTGCCGCGGCACCGTCAAAGCGCGCCCAACCCTCCTCGGTATAGGCGCGCTGCCGCTCGGCGGGATCAACCCAATTTGATTTCTGCAGGATCGCGAGGACCTGAGTTGCGCGGCTTTCATCGACACGTGCCGACACGAGCGTCCCCCCGCGTCGAACCCCTTCGGCGTAAAAGTGGGCTTCTTCTTCGGGCACTCCCGAATCCGTTAGTGCGCCGATGATGCCACCCGTTGCGCCGCCGGCCACGGCCCCGGCAACAGCACCGGCGGCGGTCGAGGCCAGCCATCCTGCTGCGACGACAGGACCGACGCCCGGAATTGCCATTAGACCGAGACCGGTCAGAAGACCGATCGCGCCGCCGCCCGCGGCTCCGAGGCCGGCACCTGCTCCCGCCCCCGCGGCTGCTCCCGAGGCCTCGTCGGAATAACGTTCTCCGGCGTTGTTTGCGACTATGCTGATATCGTCGGACGGAATGCCGACAGCTTCCAATTCGCTCACGGCTTTGCGGGCGTCCTGATAGTCATCGAAAAGCGCTGAGACAGTTCTCATGCTTGTGCTCCTTGGTGGATTTGGTAGGGCGTCTTCTGATCAGAGCGCCGTTACGTTGCCTTGATAATCGAGTGCGACCGAAACGGACTTTCCGTCCTTCATTGCGGTCGCGCGCCAGACACCTTGATCATCAAGCTTCAGCTCCTTGACCTCGGTGTAACCGGCCTGCTCCATGCGTTGCTTTGCCTGATCTTCCGTGAAGCTGTTAGCTCCCTCGACAGGCGCAGCCGGATTGGTACTGTCAGGCGTGGTGACTGCGGGGGTGTCCCCCGACGGAGAAGCCGTCTGCGCAACCGCCGGCGCCGTGGCAGCGCCCATCAGCGCCGCCGCCGCAAAGATCTTATATTTCATTTGCTTACCTCTTCCTGGATCTGGTCTCCGAATCCGGTCAAAATCAAACCCACGAACGGAATTTTGGTTCCGGCAATCCGTCTTGACCGAAGTCGCGGAAGCATCGTGCATCCCTCGGCGTTCGCTGATTTCAACGCTCGCGGAAGCCATGATTTGGTTACGCGGGATCCCGGCAGAACCACCGCTCGCGGTGTTGACGCCGCCGCCCTACTTGGTTCCGGTCAGGTGCGATCGCGGTGAGCTTTCCAACATTCTACTGCATCTCGCCATGGAGGGACTGTGGGCGCCCATACTGACGCCCAAAGACGTAAGGAGAAATAACCGAGGAAGTGGACGGCGAGGTCGCCGCATCATGTTGGGGGTTTGCGCGTCGCTAGCGCACCGGAGGAGTCGAATAGAGCCCTACTCTCAGAGGTGCGATATGTATCTCCACAAGTGATTAAGACCAATCAATGCATATTTCAGGGGGATTTGACCCGCGATCTCCATAAATATGCTTTTCACAATTCGTAATAGTCTTTAACAATTCGCAAATATGCGGAACCTATTGTTACGCGGCTCGTTCAGTCCTTCATACGATGAAAGGAGTACTGACCATGAGTGCAAAGATTCTTTTGGTGTCCGCGCTTGCGACAGGCCTTCTTGCAGCTCCCGCAATGGCAAACGATAACAACGATGCCGCCGTAACAGGTGCTGCGGGTGGGGCTGTAACAGGTGCGATCGTCGGGGGTCCGGTGGGCGCTGCTGTCGGCGGCGCGGTCGGGCTTATTGCCGGTGCCGTCATTTCTCCTCCACCACAGCAGGTGGTCACATATGTCGAGCAGCAGCCGATGCCGGCAAACACGATCGTTATCCAGGAGCCCATCGCAGTGGGCCGGCCGCTTCCACGGACGGTCACTCTGACGCCAATTCCCGAGAATCCGACCTATGCCTATGCTGTCGTGAATAAGCAGCGCGTGATCGTTGATCCAAAGACCTACACCGTAGTGCAGGTCATCCAGTAGGCCGGCTATGCTCCCTGCCCTCCCGGCGGGGAGCCTGCTTTCTGTCATGCCGCCAGACTATCGACCCACCTTTTCGTCTAGCTCGCGGGCGCAACCGTGAGGGTGCCTCGTTCGGGATAGAATCTCTCACAGGAGGAGACGTTTTACATAGTCGAGGCGGTGCATCAGGTCCGCCAGCAGAACATCGACGCGGCTTTTCGGCTCCCATCGGCGATGTGTCATCCCGGCGACGGCCAAAACGGCGACAAGAATAACGCCAGCAAAGATGATGGGGTGGTCGGTGATGGCGCCTCCAGCCGCTCTGCCCGCCGCTCGCGTCCTCGATAGCGAAGGCTGCACACCGTCGTAACCCGCTTGGGCGACCGCACGCTTGAGTGCTTCCAAGTCGGCGCGGAGCTGTTTGATCTGCTTGGCGGGCGACGGCGGCCTGTTTTTCTGCACACCAACTGTTTCATTCTGCTTATCGACAATACCGACGGGAATGGTTTCCCCAATTCTGGGAGCCTTGGCCATGAAAATCTCCTCGACGTAGCCTTGAGCACAATCGTGCAGGGCGGCGAAAGTTCCACGACGTTCATGCATGTACTGAAGGCCCGCTGGGGGGCGCCCAGCGACTTGGAACGCCGACGCGAGCAACCCTGATGGTTCAGTTCAATTGGCTGGCCGCACGGGTTTGTCTTCGGCGTTCGGTGGAACGCGCCTTTCGGCGGGCAATCCTAAGCTCGGCAAGTGTCGGCTTCCACCAGCCGAGGACATGGTCCCGCAGCCCCGGCTCACCACGGGCCGGCCAAGTCGCTATGAGCTCTGACAGGGTTGCAGGGCGCCAAGTGCCCCAGACATAGTCAAGCCCAGTCCGGGCGGCATGTGGATAGAAGGTAATGAGCACGGGCGGCTCGACGAACTCGCCCGAGACCTCGACAAAGACGACGATCCCGTACTGCTCGGTTGCAACGGGGCGGCCCAAGGGTGGCAACTCATCATAAGGCAAGGGATAACGACGGCGGCGGCGTTCCGCCGAACGCAACCGCGCGGCCTTCTGCTCCGTCGAGTTTCTTGTCGCCTCCCGACGTCGCTTCCGTTCCTCCGGTTCACTACGTCTCGCCGCTTCTTCGATCCTTTGCCAGCGGCGACGCAGTTCCTCATAGGACCGGAACGGCACGTGCCAGAGGCGTAGATCCTCGTCCCAGCGTGACCATGGAATTGCACGCAGTTCCTCAAGAACGGTCTTGGAATAGGGTGTTCGAACGCGGAGGTCCTCGCCGATCTCGAGATAGGGACTGACAATCGGATCAAAGGCATAAGCATCTCTGCCCTTGGAGTCTCCATGCGCATCGAGAAGCTCGGCTTCTCGCGCGAGCCAGCGGTCCACTCGGCGGGCAGCGGTTTTGCCCGGGACAAACCAGCTCCTGCGCTCGTCACTCCACCTCGCGCGCGGAAAGGCCTCCCGGAAACGCTCGACCGTCATTCGGTCGTAGGGGAAGGTCGCGAACGTGCCGAGCGTTTCTTCTTTTTCGCGCGCGGGTCGTTGCTTCAACTCCACGACAATAAACCCCTAGGCGATCGACGTCTCAAAGGGAAACGCCAAGCTGCCGAGGTTGGTTCATCGAGGCCGGGCAAGCGATCACGCGCTTGTTCGAACGTCGCTCATCAGTTGAGCTGCAGGAACAAACGTGTCGTGCGGACCGTTACGAGCATGTCGAGGATTGCGGGCTTTGCGAGCGCCCCGCGGGAAGACAAGTCCGGCTGAAGGTTGCTAAGATCATTTGTTGTTCCATTGAAACAACAACAAAGTGTTCTAACCATTTGAAATCACGCAATTCCCGGACGAAAACGCTTTCATGGAATTGCCCTGGGTCGTGATGAACAATGATCTGCTGCTTACGTTGGGAGTTGCCTCTGCTGCGGCTGTCGCGTCGCCGATGGGCGGCCTGATCGCGATCGCGATCAGGCCATCGAGCCTCGTGCTTTCGATCACAGTCGGCTTTGCAGCCGGCGTTCTGCTCGGCACCTTCGCATTTGAAATGATGCCCAAGTCTCTGGAACTCGCAAGTGTCCCGGTCGTGGTCACCGGATTTCTGCTTGGCCTGGCTCTCGTCTACGTTCTCGACCTCTACGTCAATCGCTGGCAAATGGCAGGGGTGGAAGCGGATCAAAAGCGCGCGGTCGACCGCCTGCACCGGCGCAAGAAACCCCGTGGTAGCGGCATTGCTGTGCTCGCCGGCGGCACGAGCGCAGAGGAACTGATCGAAGGCATGGCGATCGGCATTGGCGCCGCATTCGAGCCCGGCGTGGTCCTGATCGTGGGCTTGGCCATCTGCGTCGACAATCTCAGCGAGGGCATGAGCATCGGCGAATTGGCCTTCGATGAGGAGCAGCAGGGAGCAAACCGGTACATTCTCGGCTGGACGTCGGTAATCGGGATCTCCCTGTTCGTCTCGGCGGTTGCGGGCTGGTTTCTTCTGAAGGGTCTATCAGAAGCGGTCCTGGGCTTCCTTTTTGCGATGGGCGCCGGCGGCATGTTTTACCTTACCATCACCGACCTCGTACCCGAGGCGGAGTCGCACCAGTTCCAGCAGTCTTCGGCGGTCGCCAACGCCATCGGCTTCCTGGGAGTCATGGCGCTTGCGGAATTAACTTGAGCAAGAATGGGCGGAACCCGAGGCTTCGGCGCGCAACTGCAAGCGCCGCGCCACGCTCCAGAAACAATTGCGCATTTCAGACGATAGCCCGATCCCAGCCGCCATAGTGCTCCTTGCTGCGCGTCCCGCGCGGCAGGCTGAGTGCAATCAGCGCCAACCCAATTGCGACGTCCGCGAATGCGGCCATGCCACCGCCAGCAAGCAAAAATGGTGATGCCGTAACCCACGCACCGAGCGCAACATTCAGGAAACGGACGGGGCGTACAACTTCTGCCATCGCCGTAACCGCGACCATAATGACGATGCAGCCGACGACGTGATCACTATAATAGAGCGGCGGATTGCTGCCAAAGACGAGCGGCGTCGCCATCAAGACCGCGCCGAGGAAGACGCTAGCCACCAGGGTCCACGGAAAATTGACACCGCCCGTGATGAACTCCCTGAGCAGCTTGGAAGCCGGGCGGTCGAGATCGGGCCCGGGCGTTTGATTTTCCGAAAGCGCCGGACCGCCCATCCAGAACGTTCGCCAGAGCGGCTCGCCCGCCCTCGTCGCCCGCCAGAGATATTGAATGGTCGCCAGCACCTCGTCGATCGAATAGGGGATCAGGACAACGGTAACTGCGGCCTGGACGATGCAGAGCGTGCACAGCGCGCCGATCAGCGGCGGCTGAATGATGATGAAGGAGACGCTTACCGCGCCGAGCGGAATGATCAGCAAGCCGAAGAGCAGCACCATCCAGGGCATGGTGCGCCAGCGGCGCCGGTCGCCGATCGCACCGGCGAGGATGTCGAGCGCGTAGGCAAAGGCACCGAGCCC
The DNA here is from genome assembly GCF_030124405.1 of Sinorhizobium sp. 7-81. Taxonomy (NCBI): domain Bacteria; kingdom Pseudomonadati; phylum Pseudomonadota; class Alphaproteobacteria; order Hyphomicrobiales; family Rhizobiaceae; genus Sinorhizobium; species Sinorhizobium sp. 7-81. The sequence goes on from NZ_JASKLT010000006.1 coordinate 275,127, forward strand.
GGCATCCGCGATTGGAAACCCCTTTGATACCCATGACGTCACGACCGCTTCACTGCCGTTGCGCACGGGGGCGGCGCCCGGCCCGAAGAACGGGTCCCAGAGGCCGTCGATATGCCCCATCTGATAGGCGGCGAGATAGCGCGAGACGAACAGGCCGACGAAGGCGAGCGCCACGATGGGGATACGTTGCGTGAAGGAGGACGGTGAATAGCTCCAGCCGAGGGGGCGGTCGTCATCCGCCGCAAGCGCCCGGCTGCGGATGCCCGGCGTCGGCGGGATCATTACGGCGAAGACCGGGATCAGCATGCCGGCAAGCGTGTCGATTGCGTATGCGGCGGCGCTTGTCGTCCAGAAGACGAGCGGGGCGAACATGATCCAGACGCCGAGACCCGCCGTAATCCACTGCCCCCAGGACCAACGGCGATACATACCGAACAGCGCGAAAGCGAGTACGAGCAGTCCGGAGACGATCTCGCTGATGCCGAGACGCGTATTGCGGATATCGGCTTCGGTAATCTCGTGCCCCAGCGCGGGAGGCAGCGGTGCGACAACCGGATCAAAAAGGCCGAGCGTCATCGGCGAAGCGATAAGCCACAGGCCTAGCGCGACGTTCGCCAGCGGCGCCCAGAGCGTGCGCAGCCGGTGTTGCTCCACGGCGGCCTCGACCTCCTCGTTGCTGCGCTCCAGCGGTCGGTCGAGTCTTTTCTCGGCTTGCTCGATCTCCGGCCCCGAAGCGGCCACCGCGGAGGGCTCCAGCTTGTTCTTCGCGTACCAGTCGGTCGGATCTTCCTTCAGTCGTCCGATCATTTCCGGCAGTGTGATTGCAAGGCTATGTCTGGGCTCCCAGTCGAGCAGGGTTCGGGCGCGGGAAATGTCGATCTCGTAGTGATCGTCCGAATTCTCGATCATCCATGGTTTGATGTCTGTCTCCTGGTCGAGCACCTCCGTCTGCACCCATGCCCCCGTCTTGGCGAGCCCCTTGGGCAGGACGAGCGTGCGCCAGTCCTCGCCATGGATAAGCTGGCCGAAGCGTTTCTGCAGATCCCCGTAGGACAGGGTTTCTTCCTCGCCGATCAGCATCACGCTTTCGGCCGGCAATTCGCCGCGACGGTCGACGGTGCGCACAAAGACTTCAACCAGGTCGTCCTTGTGCAAGTAAGGCTGCCCTGCCCCAAGATCGCCACTGAAAACGTAGGCTGTGGGAAGCCGCTCGAAGATACGGGCAATCTGTTGCGCGATGAATGTGGCGCGGCAGTCCTCGTCATAGACGCCGGCAAGACGCAGGATCACGGTCTTGATCCTGCCGCGTTCCTTCGCGATTACCGCCTCGGTTTCGGCTTTCGACTTCGGATATGCCCAGGACGGTTCTATCGGAGAGGCCTCGTCGATCGGCGCGCCTTTGTCCGGGCTCGGAGCGTGCACCAGCAGCGTGCTCGCGAAGATGAACTGCTCGGTTTCGAGGTCCTGCAGTGCGGTGAGCAGCCGACGCGTCCCCTCAACATTCACCGCATCATACTTCGGGTTGCTTTTGCCACTCGTGTCGTAGTAGGCGGCGAGATGGATCACCGAGGCCAAGCGACTGCTGCTGCGACTGCGCACCGCCTCCACCGCATCCCTCACGCTGTCATCGGAGGTCAGATCAATTTCGATCGTCTCGAAGCCGTCTGACGGACCCTTCGGGGCAGCCACGTCGAAACCGATGACGCGGTATCGGTCTTTCAAGCCGGACGCGATCGCCTGTCCGAGAAAGCCGCTCGAGCCCGTGATGACAACGGTCGGCTGATTTGTTTCTTTCGGCATGTCGAAGCCTTTGCGGAAGCTTCTTGCAAACGTCCCTTCCAACGGGAAGTTCCGAGCCGCGTTCCCTCCCCCGCAAGGCTCGGCGCGCCTTTCGTGATCAGTTGTGATGGTCGCCTGGGTTGCGATCCGTAACTGCCGGGGCGTGCGAAGAGCCTCTCGCGGCTCTTTGAGCAGTCCCGCGCCCCGCTTCTCGCCGGGGCGCGGCGCGATCGTTCAGGTATTAGACGATGCGAACTCTGCCATGCTCCTGATAAGGAAATAACCGACCGTGGCGCCGGCATCCTGCAGGCCGATGGTTTTTTCCTGGAAGGCAGCGGCCTTGCCGTGTTGGGCGAGCATCGACTTCGTCGCTTCAAGTGCCTGCTCCGCGGCATCTGACGCCGCCCCGAGCGCCTTGGTCAGCGGCTCGCCGGAGCCTGCGGCAGCCTCAAGTGCAACGGCGATCGGGTCCAGCACGTCAAGCAAGGTCTTGTCGCCCACCTTCGCCTTGCCGCGTTCGGCTACACCGTCGCGGAACGCGCGCCAGAAGCCCGCCATCTCGCCAGCCCCCAATGCCGCGGCGCCTTCGGTCGACTTGCTTGCGCGCAGGAAGCCGGTTGCGGTCAGCGTGCCCATGGTGGACGGCGCGGTGCGGGCCATCGTTGCCCCCGCCGTCCGCAGGAGCTTGGAAATCCCCGCCGCCTCACCCTCGGCTGCAACCGCGTCCGCGGCCGCGGCAAACGATTTGCTCATGGTGATGCCGAGGTCGCTATCGCCCACCTTGCCATCGAGCGAGATCAGGAATTCGCGCTGCTCGGCAAATAGCGACTTCCAGGTTTCGAAAAGCCGGATCAGGTCGGATGCCTTTATCGCGTCCATCATCTCACCTCAGGATGCAAAGTGCTTGAAGAACGGGGTGTTGGCGGGCGCTGAGACGAGCCGGTCGAGCTCTTCATCGAGATGCAGCACCGAAATCGAAGCGCCGGCCATTTCCATGGAGGTGGCGAATTCGCCAACCCAGACATGCTTCGCCTTGACGCCGCGTGCATCGAGAAGCTGCGCGACGCGACGAAACAGAATGTACAACTCTTCCATCGGCGTACCACCGAGGCCGTTGACGAGCACGGCGACATCGTTTCCTTGCTTGTAATCCTGTTCGGCGAAGATGCGCTCCATCATCTCGTCGATGACCTGGTCGGCGGGTGCCAGTTTCTTGCGGCTGATGCCAGGCTCGCCATGGATGCCCATGCCGATTTCCATTTCGTCCTCGCCTATCGAGAACGTAGCGTGCCCGATCTCCGGCACCACGCAACTCGACAGAGCGACGCCCATGGTCCGGGTCCTCGACCGCGCCTTGTCCGCAATCCTCGTCACTTCGTCGAGCGACAGGCTTTCGGCCGCAGCCGCGCCCGCGGCCTTGTAGACGAAGAAGATGCCGGCAACGCCACGGCGCTTGTGCTCCTCGCCCACGACCGACGACGCAACGTCGTCATTGCCGACCACTTGCTTCACCTGGATGCCATCGAGATCGGCAAGCTCGGCTGCCATGTCGAAATTGATGATGTCGCCACTGTAGTTGCCGTAGATGTAGAGTACCCCGGCCCCCTGATCGATATGCTTGGTGACCTGATACATCTGCTCGGCACTCGGCGACTGGAAGACGCCGCCAACGGCCGCGCCGTCGAGCATGCCATCGCCTACGTAGCCGAGAAAGAGCGGCAAATGACCGGAACCGCCGCCGGTCGCGATGCCAACCTTGCCGGCCTTCGGTTTCGCCGTCACCATGCAGCGCTTGTCGTCTGCGACATAGGTCAATTCCCTGTGTGCGCCATAGATGCCCTCCAGCATCTCATCGACGAAATTGACCGGGTCGTTCAGAAACTTCTTCATGAATTCCTCTCTGAGTAAGGGCTTATTTCTTGCGTTGGCGGGTGACGAAAAAGGCGGCGGCGAGCAGGATGAAACTGCCCACGACAAGCCGCTGCCACGTGCTGGGAATACCCACCATCACGAGCACGCTGTTGATGACGACGATCAGAAGCACACCGAGAATCGTGCCGAGCACGGTGCCTGTGCCGCCGGTGATCCTTGCGCCGCCGAGGACAACGGCAGCGATCACGTTGATCTCGGTCCCGACCAGGTCGAAAGGATTGGCCTGCCGGTTAGCGCAGACATGGATGATGCCTGCGAGCCCCGCCAACGCTCCCGCATAGCCGAAGAGAAAGATCTGGACAGTGCGCAGGTTGTAGCCGAGGCGGCTGGCGATGTTTGCGTTTCCGCCGACGGCAAAGATCGCGCGTCCCATCAGCGTTCGGTTCAGGATCCACCACGTCACTAGCGCGGCCACCGGCAGGATCAGGAAGTAGAACGGAAGTGTCACCACGGCCCCGTTCGCGGATTCGAACTGGAAGAGCGGCATTCGGCCGAATGCGCCCATCTGCGGCGGCAGGGACATGATCCATACCGTGCCGACGAAGGAGAGCAGGAAACCGCGGAACAGATATTGCGTGCCGATCGTCACGATCAGTGACGGTACGTTCAGATGGTGCACCAATAGGCCGTTGACGATGCCAAGTAGCATGCCGCCCAGGATAGCGACGAGCAGAATGCCGACAATCGGTGTGGTGGGAAAGTGATTGAGCACCAGCACCGTCAGCGAATACATGGTGAAGGCTGCGATCGCCGTGAACGAGACGTCGATGCCGCCGGCCGCCAGAATGATGAAGACGCCAAGGGCGAAAAGACCCATCACCACGCTGGCGCGGCCGATGTCGATCAGCGTCGAGGGCTGCAGGAAAGCCGGATTGATCACGGCAACGATCACGCAGATCGCCACCAGCAGCACGAAGGTGATCGATTCCGGCCGCCTGCGGATCAGGTCCCCCAGGCTGAAAGACCGGGTCCGCGAGGCGCCTTCCTGAAGCTCCTCGATCCGTGAAGCACTCATTGAACGGTCTCCATCTTCGAAGTCAGCATTGCCCTGTAGAGCTGTTCCTCGGTCGCCTGCTCCGCGTCGACCGCGGCAACGACGCGTCCGCTGTTCATGACCAGAATGCGATCCGCGTTCTGCAGCAGCTCCGGCAGATCGTCGCTCACGATGATCAGGCCCATGCCGGCCTCGGCCAGCGACTGGATTGCGCGATAGATCGTGTCCTTCGACCCGACGTCGACACCGACCGTCGGACCATGAAGCACCAGAAGCTTGGGTGCGATGCTGAGCCAGCGGCCGATCAGGACACGTTGCTGGTTGCCGCCCGAGAGCGCGCCGACCGGCAGGTCCAGGTTTCTGGTGTTGAGGCGCATTTCCTCGCAAAGGCGGGCAGCGATCGCGCGGCCCTCTTCCTTGTCGACGACGCCGAGCGCATTGCTGAGCTTGGTGACGATCAGCGCGATCTCGTTCTCGAAGATCGACTTGTCCAGAAACAGACCTTCGGCGAGACGGTCCTCGGGCACATATCCGATACCAAGCGCGATGGCGTCGGCGGGACGCCGGATGGACACGTCACGCCCCTCCAGAGTGATCGTGCCGGAGCCGGCCGGCTCGACGCCCGTGATCGCCATCGCAAGCTCGTTGCGGCCAGAGTCCGCAAGTCCGGTGATCCCCAGGATTTCGCCTTGCCGGACGCTGAAGCTGACCTGCTCCACGCCGTGCGCCGTCAAATGGCTGACTTTCAGCACCTCAGTCGTTGCCGGCTTGCCTGTCCGATAGCGTTCGGAGTCGATGGCGCGCCCCGTCATCAGCTCCGCAAGCTGCTTCTTGCTGTATTCTTCGATAGGCCCCTGCGCGATGCATTGTCCGTCGCGGAACACGATGGCATGGCCGCCGATGCGGTAGCACTCGTCAAGCTTGTGGGTCACGAACAGCACCGCGACGTTCTCCGAACGCAGCCGTTCCACAACGCGGATCAGGTTGTCGACCTCACGTCGGGTGAGCGACGTGGTAGGCTCGTCCATGATCACAAGCTTGGCGCGCGTGGCGATTGCCCGGGCGATCGCCACGAGTTGGCGTGCCGCAAGCGGAAGATCGGAAACTGTCGTGTTAAGGAACGAGCGGTCTGTCGGCAAGCCGACCGTTGCAAGCGCTTTTTCGGCAGTCTGCCGCAGGCGTGCGCGGTCGAAAAGTCGTGCCAGCCGCCCGTTTGCACCAACGAGTTGCTCGTTCAGAGCTACGTTCTCAGCGACGTTCAGGTTGGGAAGAAGCGAAAGATCCTGGTATACGGTCTCTATCCCTGCGGCTAACGATTGTATCGGCGTCAGAGCGGTGAAGCTCTGGCCGTCCAGCACGATTTCCCCGGCGCTCGGCTCTAGCGCCCCGGACATGATCTTGATGACCGTGCTCTTGCCGCAACCGTTCTCACCCAGCAGGTGGTAGGCTTCGCCGAGTTGAAGTGTAAGATCGATGCCGCGCAGCGCATGCACGCCGCCAAACCATTTCTGGATGTTCCTAAGCTCGAGGAACCGGCCCGAGCCTTGTTCGCCACTTGCTTTTGCCGACACGTCGCAGTCCTTCGTAAATTGCAAACAGCCGCGACGGGCGCCGCGGTTAACGGCCGGGGAGCCTTAAGACGTCCCCGGCCGGCTTGGGAGAGCGATCAGAAAAGGTGCTCTTTGTAGGTGGCCTTGTCGGCGAGCACCATGCCGTTGCCGACGATCAACAGGCCCTCGCCCGCGCCCTTCTTCACCGTCACCTCGTTGTAACCCTCGACACCGAGGTCGATGCCGTTCGTGACCTCTTTTTTCTCGAGAAGGAGCTTGGCCACGGCGTTCATCGCCATGCCGGCCTTCTGCGGGTCCCAGAAGCCGATAGCGGTGATCGCGCCGGACTCGAGCAAATCGGCGGAGGGGTTCGGCAGGCCGGTGCCGACCAGGCATACCTTGCCCGTGAGGCCCGCTTCGTCGATAGCGCGGCCGACGCCAAGGACGTCGTTGCCAGCGGAGGTCTGGAAGCCCTTGATATCCGGATGCTTGCGCAGGATCTCCTTGGCCTTTTCATAGGTGCCGTTCGCATCGTCGAAGGATTCGTTGTTGGGATCCACGAGCTGCATCTCAGGGTATTTCTTGGCGTTCTCCTCGCCTGCGCCGACCCACTGCATGTGGGTGCGGCTGCCAAGCGAGCCGACGAAGGTCGTCCACTTGCCCTGCTTGCCCATGCATTCGGCCAGGCGCTCGTTCAGCGCGGCGCCGTAATCGGCATTGTCGAACGCCTCGACATCAGCATGGGTGTTCACCTGGTTGTCTGCTTCATGGGTCACGACGACGACGCCGCGCTCCATCGCACGCTTGAAGGTGCCTTCGAGAACTGCCGGATCCATCGGAACGACGGCCAGAGCGTTGACGCCCTTGGCGACGAGGTCCTGGATGATCTGGAGCTGCTGGGCGGAATCGGCGGTGGCCGGGCCGCTCTGGCTCGCATCCACGTCCGGATTGGCCTCGGCGAAGGCATCTACCCCAGTGTTCATGCGGTCGAACCACGGAATACCGCTGATCTTCACGACGGTTGCAATGACCGGCTTTTCCTGCGCAACGGGGGTGCCGACGGAACCGACGAGCACTGCGGCCGCGACCGCCGTGCCAGCCAGCATCTTCTTCGAAAGTGACTTCATGTTTTCCTCCACGACAAGTTTCCCTCAGTTGTCTTGCTTCGGCGCGTGAGGGCGCGGCGCCAAAGAAACGGGCTGGCGATTGCCAGGGAACAGGAGGCCGGTCAGGTCATAGCGACCAACGGCAAGGAAGGTGAGCAGCAGCAGTCCCCAGGCGAAATCGCGCACGAAGTTGGACAGGCCGCCGAAATTGAGAAGACTCGACATCAACTGCAGCGCCACGGCGCTCAGGACCACACAGATCACACGCCCATAACCACCTTCGGGCTTCACGCCGGCCATGACCGCGATCAGGATCGCGATCAGCAGATAGGAACTGCCGTAGTCGAACTTAACGTTGACGTTGCGCGCGGCGATGATGACGCCCGCCAATCCCGACAGCGTGCCGCTGATCGCATAGGTCGCCACCAGCACGCCGGTCCTCGGAAAGCCTGCATAGACCGCTGCCTTCGGATTGGTACCCGTGAGCATCAGCCAGAGCCCATAGGGCGTGAACTTCAAGGCTGCTGCGATCAATCCCGCGACAACGACGAAGATCAGGAAGCTGATCGGCACCTCCAGGAACATGTCGTTACCGATGCTGGAGAGAAGTGCCGGACTGCCAACCATAACGGCCTTGCCGCCGGAGACGACGACCGCGAGCCCCATGAAGGCCATTTGCGTGCCGAGCGTGCAGAGGATCGGCGTGATGTTGAGTTTCGAGATCAGCAGGCCGTTGATCACGCCACCGAAGAAGCCGATCGCCACTGCACCCCCGATGAAGCCCAAGCTGAAAGCCAACTCGCTTTCCGCACTCGACACAAAGGACGACACGATTACCGCGGAGAGCACCCCGGAGAGGTTCGCCAGGGCAATGCCCGAGAGATCGATACCGCCATTTCCGGCGCACATCGCGAGCATGACGCCAATGGCGAGGAGGCCGATTTCCGGCAGCTGACTCGCCATCGACTGAAGATTGAACAGCGAAAGGAAAGTGCCGCCTGATATGGCGGCGCCAAGAACCAGCAACAGGCAATTGATGGCAACGAGCATGACGAGCTGCCCGCCAGTCTTTTGCATGGTCTCCTCCCTTGTTTAGTAAACCGATGCAAGCTTTACTAAAACGGTTATCAAAGGAAATTACCTTCCGCAAGCCGATTCTCCATGAATTTTGGTTGCGGCTAGGCAGCTTTTGTCCTACGCCTCGTAATCAGGCGGGGCACCTGTTTACTAAACGCTCTTGTCTCCGCGGCATGAGAAATCGGACTCCGGATAGGTGCGTATGAAGGAAAAGAAAACTCTGACCATCCGGGACATCGCGGACGCTGCGGGCGTGTCGCCCGCGACGGTTTCGCTCGTCTTGAACGGAAAGGGAGACATTTCAGGTGTCACGCGTGCGCGCGTGCTGGAGGCAGTGGCCAGCCTCAACTATGTGCCGCGGGTGACCAAGAGCACTACCGAGCCGGGAGAAACCTTGCGGTTCTTGAAGATCGCCAAACACGGTCACACCGTGAATCGCGATCACAGCGTCTTCATATCCGACTACATCGACGGCATGTCGGCTGAGGCCACACGCCGGAACTACACGCTGGAGGTGGTCAGTTTCGAGGGGCAGCCAATCAGCGCCGTTGCGGAGTCCCTGGCCGGAGCTCCGATCAGCGGGGTCATCGCCTTGGGAACAGAACTCACCGAGGCCGATATCCGCCTGATACAGGGGTTGGGCCTGCCAACGGTTTTCATCGATACCTTCTATGACGTGATCGACGCCAATTTCGTCGACATGAACAATGAAGATGCCGTCTACAAGGTGTTGTCGCGGTTTCAGCAGCAGGGTTTCAAGCGCATCGGCTTCGTGGCGAGTCATGTCGATACCACGAACTTCAAGCTACGGCAGGACGCCTTCTTCAAGAACATGGCGCGGCTTGGTCTGAAGCCGCGCGAAGAGGACATAATCTCGGTCGAGTCGACCTATGACGGCGCCTATGCCGATACCCGCGCGCTTCTGCAATCCGGCATCGAGCTTGCGGAATGTTATTTCTGCACCAACGACATCATCGCCTACGGCTTCATACGCGCTCTTAAAGAGTTCGGCATTCGCATTCCCGACGATGTCTCGGTCATCGGTTTCGACAATCTTCCGCAAAGTGCGACGATGGAACCCTCGCTGACGACGATCGAAGTTTCCAAGCGCAAGATCGGGTACCTGGCGGTGACCGTTCTCGACGATCTGATCAACGCAGCCGAGCTTCAGCCATCCGTAAAAATCCTGGTGGGTGCGGATCTCGTTGTGCGCGCCAGCGACTCGCGCGGAGAGAAGCAGCCGAGCAGGCGAAGATCGGCGAAGACGACCGCGAGGCAGCCTGCGGATTAAGCGTCAAGGGCGACCACTGGCCCGACACAGGAGGAACCAAGATGCCATCGCTGGCCCTGATCCATACAGTGCCCGATCTCGCTGCGAAGTTCCGGCCGCTTACCGCGCGGTCCCTGCCCGGCTGGACGAGCTTCAACATCGTCGACGAAAGCCTGTTGGCCAATACGGTGCGTGACGGCGTGCTCTCGCAAAAGACGACGCAGCGGCTCGGCAACTACGTCTTCTCCGCCGCCGATGCCGGTGCGGACGCAATCGTCGTCACATGCTCGACCCTCGGCGGTGCGGTCGACCTCATCCGGCCGCTCTCGTCCATACCGCTCTTCCGCATCGATCGGGGCATGGCCGAGGCCGCCGTGGAACGCGCGCGGCGCATCGGCGTGCTTGCGACACTACCCACGACCCTCGCCCCGACAAGTGCGCTGCTGCAGGACTGCGCCCGGGCCGAGGGGAAAGACTGCACGATTGTGCCGATGCTGTGCGACGGCGCTTTCGAGCGGCTCAGCGCCGGCGATCGCGAGGCGCACGACGCACGGGTAATGGAAGGCTACCGTTCACTAGCGAAATCCGTCGACCTCGTGGTGCTTGCCCAGGCATCGATGGCCGCGGCACTTGCCGACCGTGGCGTTGAAACACCCGTGCCCATCCTGACCAGTCCGGAACTCGGAATGGCCCATATCGCCACGCAACTGGCATCGATCTGAAAAGGCCCGGCGGCTGCAAATATTCATTGATGGGAGTGAACAATGGAATACAGGACACTCGGCCGCTCCGGCCTCAAGGTTTCGGCCATCACGATGGGAACCTTCTCCTTCGGCGGCGTCGGCGCCTTTGCGAAAGTCGCAAACCAGGACGTGAAGGATGCGCGGCGGCTCATCGACGTCTGCGTCGATGGCGGCGTGAACCTTTTCGACACCGCCAACATGTATTCGCTCGGTCGCTCCGAGGAGATCCTTGGCGAGGCACTCGAGGGCAAACGGGATCGCGTGCTGATCTCCTCAAAGGCGCGCATGCGGATCGGCGACGGACCGAACGACGAGGGTGTATCCCGCTATCACCTCATCCGCGAATGCGAGAGGAGCCTCAAACGCCTCAAGACCGATCATATCGACATTTACTTCATGCACGAATGGGACGGGGTGACGCCGCTGGATGAGATGCTCTCTGCGCTCGACATGCTGATGCGTCAGGGCAAGATCCGATACATCGGCTGCTCCAATTATTCGGGCTGGCACATCATGAAGGCTCTCGGTGTCGCCGAAACCAGAAATCTGCCACGCTTCGTCACGCAGCAGATCCATTACACGCTCGAGGCCCGTGAAGCGGAATACGAGCTGTTGCCCATCTCGGTCGATCAGGGCCTCGGCGTGATGGTCTGGAGCCCGCTGGCGGCCGGGTTGCTCTCGGGTGCCTTCGGCCGCGACAAGGCTCCGGCTCACTCCCGGCAAGCGGCGGGCTGGACCGAGCCGCCGATCCGTGACCAGGAGCGACTCTGGAGCATCATCGATGTGCTTGAAGAGATCGCCGCGGAGCGAGGCGTCAGTGTCGCCCAGGTCAATCTCGCCTGGACGTTAACCCGGCCGGGCGTCGCAACGCTTGTTGTCGGCGGACTTAGCGAGCAGCAATTCAGGGACAATATCGCGGCGGTCGATCTCGTGCTTTCGGCAGAGGAGCTGGAGCGGCTGAACCAGGTCAGCCGCCTGCCTTACCTCTATCCTTATTGGCATCAGCACAATTTCGCCAGGGACCGCTTCGGTCCAGCCGACTGGAGCTTGCATGCGAGCTATGAGGCTCTCGGACTTGTCTAGAGTGGGATGGGGAAAAGCGTATGCGGCCCGCATCCCGCTCCAACTTAGTAGAATCGATTTTATGATTTTAGGTCGACCCGACCCAAAATCATTATGATCAGTGCCGCGAGCAACAAAGCGCTCGTCCTCCCGGCGAGCGCAGCATGTCTTGAACATCGCCAAGGCATAGCCTCTCGTGATCCGTTGCTTCGCAACGTCACAAAGCTCAGACATCAAGCGAAACGGGCTGTACTTCGCGCGGGCCTCTTCAGAACGAACGCGGCGCCGGATCCACAAGCTTCAGGCTTCCGCCGGCCACCTGATGGATAGCACAGGTTCGCCTTACGGAACCGTCCTTGTCGAAACGAAATGCGGCTGCCGCACCGAGGAAGCCAGCGGGGGACTTCATGGTTTGCTCGTTAATTCCATTTTCATTTTGCGTGCGCGCGAGACCCGCCGCGAGCGCGACGACATCAAAGCCGTAGGCTGCGTCGACATCTGCTGGCCGCTCATATCTCTGGCGGAAGCTTGCCGTCATCCGCGAGCCGTTCTCCGGCCCGAAGAGACAGAGGTGACTGCCGGCGAGCTCCGGACGCTTGTAGGCGGCGGATGACCAACCGGAGCTGCCGAGGATAATCGCGTCCGGCTTCAGGTACCCGCCCGCCCTCAACCGCGAAAGGGCGCCTACGTCCGCATCGCCCGCACCGACCAGGAGTACCGAGTCGACGTCCTTTATCCTGGCTTTGGTGTTCGCATCTCCCGAAAACGGTTCTGCGCCCGCGGCGGCCATCACGAGCGGTTTGATGTTGTAGCTGGCAAGTCCACTGGCCAGCCGTTGGCTCTCGGTTGCGGTCAAATCCGCCGACGAGAGCACGACAAGCCGTGTTCGGCCGGATGCTGCCGCGTAGGAAGCGCCTTCGACGGCGCTGTCGATCCGGTCGGACACGAAGGAAAACGTTCCAGCCGGTCGTTCCAATGCATTGTTCCGCAGCGCCAGGATTGGTGCGCCCTTGGCGCCGAACCCCTCGCGAACGACGCCTATCGGCGCGTCAGTGGCCGACACGGCGACGAGCTTCACATCCTGGCTTGCAAGCCGCTGGGCGGCGTCCCGCAGCTGTTGCGGTGAGCCGTCGGTATTTTCTATGGCAAGCGCAAGCTCACCGCCGCCGAGTTCGTCCAGCGCGAGCAGCGCACCGTCGCGAACGTCGCGCTCTCGCTCGCTTGCACCGGTCGTCGCCATCAGCGCGGTGACAAGCCCGATGCGAGTTGGTCCGACGCCAATGGTCTCCTGCGGCTTGGGCGCTTGCATGGCCGCACGGCGCACCTGCCCCGCCTTTGGCGGTGCGACGTCAAGGACCTCCTTCGTCGCGCCCTGACAACCGGCAAGCAGCCCGCACATCATTGTCGCAAGCGTCACCCATGGAAGGCGAAGCGCGGCGCGCTTTGCCGATGGAACTGCATTGACCGGCATGGGCTAACCGTCTCTTTTCAGTGCATGAAGCGGAGCATCTTGGCGTGGAAGCAATCGCATTTGGCGAGATAGTCTTCGTCGCGCCAACCGGATTGCAGGTAACCATAGGCCTTGCCGCAAGCAACCTTGGCTTCCGAAGCCCAGACGAATGTCGGGCGAGTGGAAGAAATCCATCGCGGGTCGTCGGCGACCGCGACCGCCTGGTCCATGCGTGACACGACCTCCTTCGTGAGCAAGGTAATGTCCTGTCCTGCCGCTAGAGACGACGCGTCAAGCGTGTCGCATTGCCTTGCGACCGCCCCATAATCGACCACAAGGTCGGCGGCATGAGTTGCCGAAGCTGCGAGGACAATCACTGCCCCCGTGAATATCGCTCTGATCATTCGTTAGGTGCCCCCTCCGGAAAGCCCGGTTCGCGCCATGTTTGCCGCGAGTCGGAAAAATGTAAAGATGATGCCCGACGATCAGACCTCACCCGTTGTCTTGGTGCCGTTCTCGTTGAAGAGTATCTTCACGACCTCGGTCGAGACCGAGAAATCTTCGAGAACGGCCACGGTCTGCCATCCTGAGGCATTCCCGACGCTGCCGTCCGTGTCCACCTGCAGGCTGGCGCTGCTGTTATTGGCGTCCTGGACGACCCTGACGTAGTTGTTGTCAAGTACAGTGTCGGGCGCCAGGTCACCAAGCAGCTCCGTCAGGTCGACGACGTCGCCCTCGCTCGCCTGATAGTCGGTGATGACATCGTCGATGCCGATCTGCAGTTCGTTGCCGCCGATCACAAAGGTATCGGCGCCACCGCTGCCCGTCATCGTGTCCGAGCCCACGCCGCCATAAAGTTGATCGTCAAAAGCGCTGCCAATCAGGATGTCGTCGTAGGCCGACCCGATGATACCTTCGATGTTCCGGTAGGTGTCCACGCCCAGACCAACCGCAGTGAGGTCCGCCACGGTATTGCCCGTCGACTGCGTAAGTGTGAGTGTCACGCCTGAGGAAGCATCGGAGAGATCGAGGAGATCAACACCGCTCCCGCCATCAATGGTGTCGTTGCTGGCGCCGCCACGCAGCGCATCGTTGCCGCCGCCGCCATTGATCACGTCGTTTCCGCCGCGGCCGATGATGGTGTCGTCGAGAGCGCCGCCGGTGAGATTGTCGGCAGCTGAGGTACCATAGATGAGATTGGACTTCGTATTGTCGCCAACAACGACGATGCCGGGATCGCCCGGATCATTGTAATAGAACTGGAACTCAGCGGACCGCCCTTGAAAATTACCACCATTGTTATCGTAATAACTCATCGTCCACTGATCGCCAGCGTGGACGGGATTTTGCGCGAGAAAATCTGCGAGGGTCGTCGCCGTCGCAATGCCCGAGCTGTTAAGCAGGTAAATGTTTGAATAGCTTACGGTCGCGGCCATGAGGCCGGTGCTCTGATCGAAAAACCAGCTTTGCTCGAACTTCGCCGCTGTCGTGTCTGCCTCGACGACGACGAACCTGTTGGTTCCGATCTGAAGCTCGATCTGCAGTTCCTTTTCACGTGCAGTACCTGCGCTGCTTCCATTGAACCCGGTCGGATCACGCTCGCCAAGCGGGATCGGCGTCTGGAAGTTCGTCTGTTGAAAATCCGTCAGGATCTTGATTGTTGCACCCGACAAATTCGCATTAATGCCATCGGCAAAGCTCTGGGATACCGGCATCATTTTGGTGACGCTGTTTCCCGAGGTCAGCGGCCCGCCTTTGTCGTCGTTGATGCTCACTGAGGTTGCAGGCAGCCGGTTGGGCGGCACCTCGTTGATCGTCACCGAATAGGCTGTCGTTGTCGTCCCGTCGCTCGCCTGCAGGTTCAAGGTTCTGACGACGGTGTCATTGACCGTAGCGGTCGGGCTGTAGACGAGATCGTCAAGCAGATTGACGCCGGTCGCGGGATTGTAGAGCACCGTCGCGCCGGTCACCGCCACGTAGCTGCTGCCGTCGAAATAGAACACGCCACTTGGTGCATTGGTCGCGGTGACGATGACGTTTTCGCCATCGATATCCGTCGGGACCGATACCTGCAGCGGATATCCGCTGCCAAAGCCAGGTGTCTGCTGGGCCGGATCGCTCGGTAGCCAAACGCAGGTGCTTGCCACCACAGGCGCGTCGTTGGCGCCGTTGATGGTAATCGTTACAGTCTCGGTGTCGGTCGCGCCATGGCTATCGGTGACGGTGACCTGATAGGCGAAGCTGATCGTTTCGCCGCTGTCGAGGAACTGCACAAGCGCATTCGAGACGTTGTAGGTCCAGTTGGAGCCGGCGATCGCAAAATTGTTGGTCAACTCAGCAATCTGCGATGCGGTGAGCACGGTGGAAAGATCACCGCCCGACCATGCCGGCGCGCCGACGAGCGTGCTCGTCACCGAATGTGTATCGGTGATGTCGACGTCTGTGTAGCTCAGGTTGCCGCTGTCGCTGAGGTTGCCGGCAAGAACACCGAGATCCTCCGTCACGGAACCGGTGTGATCGACAGTCAAAACCGGCGCATCGTTCGTCCCATTGATGGTGATCGTCACCGTCTGGGTGTCGGTGGCGCCCTTGTCGTCGGTGACCGTCACCACGAAGGTCTCGGTGCGGCTCTCGCCCTCGGCCAGGCTGTCGGCAAGGCCGTCGTCAAGCGTGTAGCTCCACACCCCGGCGGCGGTGATGACGAAGCTGCCGTAGCTGCCGGCGGCAGTGCCGCTCCAGCTGGCAGTGGCACCATTGTCGACATCGCTCGACACCATCGTGCCGGTCGCCGTCAGCGGCCCGGTCACCGGCGTGACGTCGTCGGCGGCAAGCCCGCTCTCGCTGACCGAGCCGGTGATCTGAGAGGCAGCGCCGATCACCGGCGCATCGTTGGTGCCGGTGATGGTGATCGTCACCGTCTGGGTGTCGGTGGCGCCCTTGTCGTCGGTGACCGTCACCAGGAAGGTCTCGGTGCGGCTCTCGCCCTCGGCCAGGCTGTCGGCAAGGCCGTCGTCAAGCGTGTAGCTCCACACCCCGGCGGCGGTGATGACGAAGCTGCCATAGCTGCCGGCGGCGTTGCCGCTCCAGCTGGCGGTGGCGCCAGTGTCGACATCGCTCGACACCATCGTGCCGGTCGCCGTCAGCGGCCCGGTCACCGGCGTGACGTCGTCGGCGGCAAGCCCGCTCTCGCTGACCGAGCCGG
>NZ_JASKLT010000006.1:291391-382221 GCF_030124405.1 Sinorhizobium sp. 7-81
GCTCCAGCTGGCGGTGGCGCCAGTGTCGACATCGCTCGACACCATCGTGCCGGTCGCCGTCAGCGGCCCGGTCACCGGCGTGACGTCGTCGGCGGCAAGGCCGCTCTCGCTCACCGCCCCGGCGATTACCGAAGTTGCCCCGATCACCGGCGCGTCGTTGGTGCCGGTGATGGTGATCGTCACCGTCTGGGTGTCGGTGGCGCCATCATCGTCGGTGACCGTCACCTGATAGCTGAGCGTGATCGTCTCGCCTGCGCCGAGGAACTGCACCAAAGCGTTCGGCACCTGATAGTTCCAACCGCCTGCAGTCGCGGTGAACCCCGCCGTCAGCGTGTCGACCTGTGCCTGCGTCAGCGCGCCGCCGTTCCATACCGGCTGCCCCGCCGGCGTGCCCGTCACCGTCAGCGTCTCGTTGGCGTCGACGTCTGAAAGCGTGATCGTGCCGCCCGCCGTCAGATTGCCGCCGACAACCGCGAGGTCTTCGGTCACCGCGCCGCTTGCCGTCGCGGTGAGCACGGGCGCGTCATTGGTGCCGTTGATGGTGATCGTCACCGTCTGGGTGTCGGTGGCGCCGTCGCCATCGGTGACCGCCAGCTGATAGCTGAGCGTGATCGTTTCGCCCGCGTCGAGGAACTGCACCAGCGCGTTCGGCACCTGATAGTTCCAGCCGCCGGTCGTCGCGGTGAACCCCGCCGTCAGCGTGTCGATCTGCGCCTGCGTCAGCGTACCGCCGTTCCACACCGGCTGCCCGGCCGGCGTCGCTGTTACCGTCAGCGTCTCGTTGGCGTCAGCGTCGGAGACCGTGACCGTGCCGCTCGTCGTCAGATTGCCGCCGACAACCGCGAGGTCCTCGGTCACGGCGCCGCTTGCCGTCGCGGTGATCACCGGTGCATCGTTGGGATCGAGCAAGGCGGCCAACTGTTCCTCACCCGCCGGCGCGCCAAACTGAAGCGCGGTTGGGTCGAGCAGTCCTATAACCGTCCCGGCATCGCCGATGCCGCCGCTAGCATCGGAAAAATTGCCGCCCCCGCTCTGGCTGGAAGCCACGCTGATGCCTCCATCGGGACCTGCCGCAACGTTGATGCCGTTACCTTCGAGTACCGCGACGAGCGTTTCTTTCGGGATCTCGGCATCGCCAATAACAAAGGTTGGAATGTTCAGCGCCGCGTTCAGAATTCTGATCGTTGAACCATCGGGCTGCTCCAGAACGATGTCGCTGCCGAAGACCTTAATCTGCTCAAGGGAGACACCCGCAGGAAGCCTGACGATATTGGAGGCATCCGCTCTGACGATGTCCTGCATTGGCTGTGCGGGAGCCGCGGCCTGGCCGCTGGCGACAGGCGCTCCGGTCGCCGGATCCAGCAACTGCGGCTCAGGCAGCTCGCCGCTTTGCACTTGCGCGACGATGCGGTCTCCCCTGGCAGCGCCCCCTTCATCGGCCACGCTGTTTTCAGCCGTCGGCGCATACGCACCATCGGAAAGAACCATACCTTCGGTTGCCATGTGTAGTATCCCCCAAGCATTTAGCGCAAGTAAACACATGCCATTTTCGAAATCAATTCTTGAGGCAATCCTTAAATTGCGAAACGATATATCCTGTTATGCAGTTACGAGAATATTCTTTCACAAGCGAACTAAGGACATATCATGATATGCATACCGGCGGCGTCAGGCGCTTCCACCATCGCAGCATTCGTTGAAAACACGACTCGGCTGCCCCTGAGTCTCACATAAAAATAGGTAATATTGTTCCATCTTCCGCGTCGTTTACACGGTAGGAATTGCGACTTACACGAACTTCAACCGCAATGGAGACCAAATATAATATACACTTTGAATAAAATTTTATACAAATTGTATTACTGCTCGATACGATAGATAATCCGTATAGCTTTACGCCAGTTTTTCTTTTCCTTCGTAGAGTATCCCCATTCAACCGTGAGGTGCGGCAATGGGTAAGAAGAACTGGGCGCGCTACAGGACAGTTTGGAAAGTTGTAGCTTTGGCTGCAAGCCTCCTGTCCCCTTCAGCGACGTGGGCCGGCCAGCCCAACGCGGCCTACCTTGGCACTCTGCAGCACATGATCGGCTTCGACGTGCCAGCAATTGCGGCCGCAATGGGCAACGCCGACGCCTTCAGGAATAAGACGACGGAAACACTCAAGGCTCGACCGCAACAGGTGGCGGTCACGCCGGCCAGCCCCCGCCTGAATGCAGCCTCGCAACCCAACCCCGTGGCCGTATTCCAGTCGGTGGCTTTCCGTGTGTCGTCGATACCGGCAGCGCGGAAATGGAAAGCCGTATTTCCCTTGATAGCATCATCCGATTTCGCGCGGTGCGAAACGGCGAGCAGCTGCGCAGCAGCTGGAATACTTCGGACTTCCATCGAGGACGCCATTGACCTTGGCTTTTACCAGAAGCTGAACCGCATCAATCGCGCAGTGAACCGGCTCGTTCGCTACGAAGCGGATACACAGAACTACGGTTCAAAGGATTATTGGGCATCCCCGAACGAGATTCTCACCCGTGGCAAGGGCGACTGCGAGGATTACGCGATCCTCAAGATGGCTGCGCTGAAACAGGCCGGGCTTCCGCCACAGGCCATGTCGATCGTCGTGCTCCGCGACGTACGCCGCAATCTGTACCACGCTGTACTCTCGGTAATGACCAGCCAGGGCTATTTCATACTCGACAACCTGAGCGACGAGGTGAAGCTCGACCGCGCCCTGCCTACCTACCAGCCGCTGTTTTCGGTCAGCGCGGATCGTGCATGGATCCATGGCATCAAGACTGGCGGCGACAAGCTTGCTTCAGCCGCCTCGCCGTCGTTGGACGTCATGCCTGGCGAGGGTGCGCTCCGATAGCAGTTCGTTACCTTCACGCCGAGATGAAGCCGATAACCACGTCCTGATCGAACAGTGACGCGAGCGCTGCACTCAGGCGACCGCGGGTGACGTGCTCGTTGATCCCGATCGTGAACCCTGCCGGCTGGGGTTCGCCGGGAGAAGCTTTCAACCGATCTACCAACTCGGCAAACTGGACATCAAAGGAAAGCCTAAGGCCTTGCGCGGGCGGAGAGGACTGGAATCTTAGAAAGCGTGACTGAACGAAGGTGAGGAATGCAGGATTATAGGCAATGATCCGCTTGTCACCCGTCAATGCAAAGGCTGGCGATGGGCATGCGCGCACCTGGCCCGCGACAACCGCTAGCCCGCTGCGTTCCCGAGCGCCGGAAAGCTGTTCGCGCAAATAGCTTGTCGCGACGTAACGCAACCTCGCTGTCAAATTGCCTTCCCCATCCAGGGCCTGTTCACACTCGGAGATGATATCGGCGAGCTTGCAGCTTCTACGGGCGGCGAGTTCGGAAAGGCTCGACCAGTAGATTTCCTCGAGCTTTATCCCGCGCCGCTGTCCGCCGACGGTCACGACGCGGAACCTAAGCGCACTCATGTCTGCTGAAGATGTCGGTTGCGTGACATTCATCTGCTTAACGCTCCCGGAAGGCTTCCTCGCGCGCCTTGTTGATGGGTTTCATCAGATAGGTAAGGATGGTCTTCTTGCCGGTCATGATGTCGACCGAAGCGATCATCCCAGGCATGATCGCGTATTCCCTTCCGTCCTTCACAAGCGCGGCCCTGTCGGTCTTGACCCGCACGAGATAGTAGGTCTCGCCGGTATTTTGATCGACCAAACTGTCCGCACTGACGGTTTCGACCTCGCCGCCGAGGCCGCCATAGATCGAAAAGTCGTAGGCCGAAACTTTGATCAGAGCCGGCTGACCGGTACGAACGAAAGCGACATCGCGCGGCGAAAGGCGCGCTTCCACCAGCAATGTTTCGGATGTCGGCACGACGCCGCCAATCACCGCGCCAGGTGTCACGTAGGCTCCCACGGTGTTGACCTCCAGCGTATTGATGATGCCATCGACCGGCGACCGGATATCCGTGTTCGCAACCCGGCTGCTGGCACCGCGGATCGTTTCCTCGATCACCGAGAGTTGCGATAGCGCCTCAGTCTTTTCCGCCAGAGCCTCTTGCCGCAGTTGCAGCGATAATTCGGTCACCTGCAGTGCGGCTTCCCTGATCGCCGCCTCCAGTCGTCCGGTCGATTCTTTTGACAGGGCGAGCTGGCCGCGGGTGTCGGTCAACTCCTTCTCGACCCGCAACAGTTCTGTTTGCGCGACCAGCTTGCGCTTGACCATCGGCGCCAGCAGTTCCTGTTCACGCTCCGTCACCTGCAGGCTTTCGGACAGTCGCGTGATATTGGCTTGTGCTTCCGCGAGTTCCTTTTGGCGCTGGCCATGACGCGCCTGCATGACCGAGAGCTTGTTGTTGAAATTGCCGGCCTTGGCCAATAGCAACTGCTCCTCGTTGGCGCATATGCCTGGTGCCGCCTTGGCGATGTCGTCTGGGCACTTGTACTTTGACTCGTAGGCTCCTTCCTCTTCAAGCTCCAGGCGCGCTATCTGCGCGCGCAACGACCGCGCCTTGGCTTCGAGCTCGCCGAGCGAGGAGCCGCTGGCAGTATCATCGAGCCTGAGGATCAGATCTCCCCGGCGAACGACCTGGCCAACCTGGACGGCGATCTCGCGCACGATCCCGGGCTCGCTCGACTGGATGATCTGCGTCTTCGAAACCGGGATCACCTTGCCCTCGCCGCGAGCGATCTCGTCGACTTCGGCGACCGCGGCCCAGGCGACAAACGAGGTGATGAGGAGACCGATGACGAGCAGGCCGGCGCGTGCTGCAAAGGGTGGCTTTTCAGTCATGCCGATTCCCTCCGCCGCTCGTGACCCGTGCCCCTTCCGATGAAAGGGAAATCATGCGGTTGCCTCCGGCACAGGGCTGATCGAGCCGGTCCGCTTCTGCAACTGCTCGATAACTTGCGCCTTAGGGCCGTCGGCAACTATGCGACCGCGGTCGAGAATCAGAAGCCGATCGACGAGGTTGAGCATGCTGTAACGATGGGTGGAGATAAACAGCGTGACATCCCGGCCGAAAACATTGGAAAGCCGGTTGATCAGCTCTCGCTCGCTGGCCAGATCCATGGCGCCGGACGGCTCATCGAGGAAGACGATCTTCGGCTTGCGAAGCAGGATCCGCGCGATCGCCACTGCCTGGCGCTGTCCGCCGGAAAGCTGGGAGCCGCGTTCGCCGACCGGCATGTCGTAGCCGCGCGGGTGAGAGGAGACAAAATCGTCGACGCCGGCAAGCTTCGCCGCCGCCACCATTGCCTCGTCGCTCGCCGTCGGGTTCGCCATCAAGAGGTTCTCCTTGATGGTGCCCGAGAACAGGTCCGAATTCTGCGAGACGAAGGATACTGCCGAGCGCACCACGGAGGGGTGCAGCTGCCGGATATCGACACCATCGAGCAAGATCCGACCCAAACTCGGAGGATACAGTCCCGCTAACAGACGCCCGATCGTCGTCTTGCCCGAGCCAATGCGGCCGATGATCCCGACGCGCTCGCCCGCAGCTATGGTCACACTCATGTCGCTGACAACCTTGTGATCCGTCCCGGGATAGGCAAAGTCGACCTTGGCGAAGGTTACGCTGCCCTGGCGAATGTCGCGGTTGACGAAGCCGATCGTGTTGGGTCGATCCTCGGGCTGTTCCATAATCGAGTTGAGAATACGAAGCGACAGGAGCGCCTGGCGAAGTCGTGCCAGCGTCATGGCGATCTGGCCGAGCGGTGCAACCGCACGGCCAGCGAGCATGCTGGCGGCAATGATTGCGCCGGATGAGATATTGCCCAGCGTGAATTCGTAGGCGCCGGCGACGACGATACACACGGTGACCAACTGCTGGACGAATTGCGTCGCGTGCGCGGCCCATGAAGAAATCTGTTTGATCTCCTCGGATGTGTTCGAAGAGTGCTTAGCTAACTCGTTCCATCGGCGAAGAAGCTGCTTTTCCGAATGCAGCGTCTTCACTGTCTCGATCGCGCTGATGGTTTCGACCAGCAAGGATTGGCGCTGGGCGGATTCGTTCGAGGCAGCGGCAACGCGGCTACCGATCTTGTGCTGAGCGACATAGCCGATCAGCAGACTGAAGATAAATGCGACCGCGGGCACGACCGCAATCCAACCGGCGACGGCATAGACTGCAGCAATGAAAACGAAAACAAAGAAGCTGTCTATGACCGTGCTCAGCGTATTCGAGGTAAAGAATTCGCGTACGAATTCGTACTGCATGGCGCGGTTGGCGTATTCGCCGGTCGAGTGCGGCCTGGACGCGAGGGTGGCGTGCAGGATTTTCTCGAACAGCATGTAGGAAAGCTTCAGATCAGCCTTGCGTCCGGCGTAGTCGATGAGCGCAGCCCGCACCGTCTTCAGCAGGAAATCAAAAAGGATGACGGCGCTGATACCCAGCGCCAGCACCCAGAGGGTCGCAATCGCTTTGTTGGGCAGAATGCGATCATATACGTTCATCGTGAATAGCGGCGCCGCCAACGCAAGCACGTTGATGAAGAACGCGGCGAGCGCAACCTGTGCATAGGCTTGCCAGAAAGGTCGTATTGTCGCCGTCAACCAGTGTTTGCGGTCGATATTGCGTGCTTCGCCGACACCCGGGCCGGTCGCGGCGTTCAAATAGGTCGCGGAGAACGATACGGCATATGCGACCCGGTCGAGATGCAAATCCGAGAACCTGAGCATGGTGCCGTCGGCCGATGATACGGCGTTCGACAGGCTTAGGACCCCATCCAAACCCTCTTCCAATAGCGCCGCCGCACGACCGTCGCGAAAAACGAGTAGCAGCGGAAATAGAAAATCACGGTTGGCGAGCGCGCGCGGCGAAACGATTTCTGTCTCCAGCCCGACGCGCTCGGCGATACGCGACACATCCTCGACGCTCGGCGAGCGGGCATCGAAAGGCACGTCGGAATAGAGCACTGTATCGGAGGACGGCCGGTTCAAGAAGATGCAGATCTCCTTGAACGCCGTCGTAAAGCCGGTCAAAGCCGGGCCGGTTTGCACTTGGGTTTCAACGCCTTGCATAATGACGACCAATCATGTGCCATAGCGACGGTCATCACTTTTGCCGGATCGGTGCAAGCAGGTCGAGCGGCAGATCATTCGTCTGGCGGGAAGGCACGCGGCGATAGGTCTCCGTCGCGGGAGCTTCGGAAACGTTGAATTCCTTCCGCGCATAGGCTTCCGACTGGGCCGGTGCCTTGATTTCCATGGTGGCGAGAAGTTGGCCCGTGGCCGCGAGCAGGCGATACTCGGCAAACAACGCGGCGTACTGCGCCGTCTTCGCAAGAACGTTTGCATTGAAACGCGCGTTCTGCGCGCTGAGCACGTCCAGCAGCGAACGTTGCCCGACGGCGAGTTGCTCGCGATAGGATGCCACAAGCTGGTCGTTCGCTTGCGCCTGCGCCTTCAGCGTGCGCGAGAGATCATATTGGCTGGCGCGGCGCTCCCAGGAGATCCGGACAGCTTCCTCGACTTCGCGATGCGCCTGGTGGAAAACGAGCCGCTGCTCGCTGGCGCGACGCATCTGCTCCTGTTCGTTGGCGATGTCGATACCGCCGCGATAGAGGTTCCACTTCGCGACGATACGTGCCTGAGCATCCCAGGTATCGCCCGTCGAACCGTCGATGTCCACTCCAGAGCGGATACGCCCCTCGGCAACGATCTCCGGCAGCATGCTCGATTTCGCCGCCTTGACCTGAGCGTCGGCGACATTGATATCGGCGTCGGCTGCCTTGATGCGCGGATTATTGGTCCGCGCGATACCGATTGCCGATTCCAGTGTCTGCGGCAACGCGGCGGCGACCGATTTTGGCATGGACGGTTTGGTCAGCGGCTGGCCGACGAGACGATTGAAGCTGATCTTGACCGTATCCAACGCCTCTTCGGCTTCCAACAGCCGGGCCTTCGCCGAAAGCAGGCGCTCGTCGGCCTGCTGGCGGTCCGCCTCGGTCAGCCTGCCACCCGAAATCAACGAGCTGATGTCGGAGCGAATCGACTGGTGGGCACCGACGTTACGGCGTGCCTCTTCCACGATCTGCTGCTGGAGGATGTATTCGAAATACTCGCGAACGATCTGCAGCGCGATTGTTTCTGACCGCTCCAGGACGCGGAAAGAGGCGCTGTCGACGCGTGCCGCCTGGCGCTCCAGCTCTGCGCGCCGGCCGCCGCCATCGAAGAGTTTCTGCGTGACGGTCAGACTGACATCCGATGGGTAGAGGGGGTCGTTCTCGATGGAGGCCAGTCGACGGCTGTCATCCTCCAGATGGCGGGCGCCGGTTGACGCCTCCAGATCGACGCTCGGCAAATAAAGTCCACGCGCTTGTCGCAACTCGAACTCGATCGCTTCGCGATTCTCTACCGACTGCCCGATTTCGGGGTTGGATACGATTGCAATCTGGAGCGCTTCCCGCAGCGTCATCGCTTCCGTTGCGCCGCTAGCAAGCACAGTCGATGCGAGCAGAATGGAAAACAGTCCGCCCCTAAATGTCTTACCTAATTTCAATTAATCCCCCTCGTCACGCCCGCAGGTTGAGCATGCATCAAAATCACTCAAAATTTGCGTTAAATAATACATTGGTAATAAAGGAGAGCCATTAATTTTTAGGGGGCCAAGGTCGCGCTCAAGCTTTGGCGGCGCCATGTTGCAAAAATGGAACAAACCACCCGCACGTTGTAACGGTCAAGACGCATCAGGCTGACGGCAGGCGCATAAATCCGATGTCCTGAGCGGCCTCCGCGGTCACTGTAACACTCCCCGAAGCCGCGGCGCGATGCAGCCGTTCCAGGTCGATGCTGCCGTCGAACAAAACGCCGCCGACGCTGAGCGCAAGATCGACACCCTTGCCGTCCGCGGCGAAGTGCGAAGAAACCAACGCCTTGGTCAGGCGTGCACATACATGGTCAGCCTCGGCTTCAGTGGCGCCGATGAGCAGCACATCGAAGCTCGCGGGTCCGGTTCGTGCGACGATGTCGTCGCGGCGAATGGAGGTGCTGATGGTGGAGGCCACGAATTGCAAAAGCTCGTCGCTCCATTGCGGACCAAAGCTCGCGCCCATGTCGTCGAGATTGTTGATACGCACATGAATGAGGGCGCCCTGCAGCGAATCGCCCGAACGGCGGCGCCGGCGCTCCAGTCCACTCACGTGCTGGACAAGTCCGCGTCCGGTGACGCAACCGGTCGCGCCATCATGTGCGGCAAGATGATTGATTTGATTCCGCAGTCGTTCGGCGCGCCGAAACTGGACGGCGGCGACCACGATCAATGGGATACCCATCAGCAACGATACCAACCCCGCGCTGACCATGGCGGCGACATAGGGGCTGTCGGGAAGCGCCGCCAGGCTGAGATAAGTCAACAGCTGAGCAAGGACAGCAAAGCCGACAACGCCGCCGAGAGCATAGCGCGCCACCCGCCAGTCCTTCTGCCCTTTGAACGGTATTTGCCTCTGCATTCATCCAGCTCCCGATTCCCTGAGGATATTCGGTCTAGCGCAGCTTTGTGGATATTCCCTTTGCTGCTTGTCTACAAGTTTAAGCAAGTGGCTCAAATAACCGGGAAATGGATCAAAACGGCATAGGATCATATGGTCGGCCCTTGACCGGCGCCCGCCCTCACCCGCGCAGGCCCGGCGCCTCCTGTCCGGTGCGCTCCACGTATTCGGTATAACCGCCGCCATATTGCTGGATGCCATCCGGCGTGAGCTCCAGCACTCGATTGGAAAGCGCCGACAGGAAACGGCGATCGTGCGAGACGAACAGCATGGTGCCCTCGTACGCCGAGAGCGCCTTGATCAGCATTTCCTTGGTATCGAGGTCGAGGTGGTTGGTCGGCTCGTCGAGGACGAGGAAGTTCGGCGGGTCGAACAGCATTGCGGCCATCACCAGCCGCGCCTTCTCGCCGCCGGAGAGCACTCGACAGCGCTTCTCGACATCATCGCCGGAAAAGCCGAAACAGCCGGCTAGCGCTCTAAGCGGAGCCTGTCCGGCCTTGGGAAAGCGCTCCTCCAGCCATTGCAGTATGGTGCTGTCGCCATCGAGCAGGTCCATCGAATGCTGGGCGAAATAGCCGAGCTTGACGCTGGCGCCGAGTGACACGTTACCTTTGTCCGGCGTGGCGGTGCCGGTGACCAGCTTGAGCAGTGTTGACTTGCCGGCGCCGTTTATGCCCATGATGCACCAGCGTTCGCGCCGGCGCACCATGAAGTCGAGCCCGTCATAGATCGTCCGGCTGCCATAGGCCTTATGGACATTCCTGAGGTTGACGACGTCTTCGCCGGAGCGTGGAGCCGGCAGGAATTCAAAGGCGACTGTCTGGCGGCGGCGTGGCGGCTCGACACGGTCGATCTTTTCGAGTTTCTTTACGCGGCTCTGAACCTGCGAGGCGTGAGAGGCGCGGGCCTTGAAGCGCTCGATGAACTTGATCTCCTTGGCGAGCATCGCCTGCTGGCGCTCGAACTGCGCTTGCTGTTGCCTCTCGTTCAGCGCCCGCTGTTCTTCATAAAAGCCATAATCGCCGGAATAGGTCGTCAGCGTGCCGCCGTCGATCTCGATGATCTTGGTGACGATCCGATTCATGAACTCGCGGTCATGGGACGTCATCAGCAGCGCGCCGTCATAGCCTTTCAGGAATTCTTCCAGCCAGATCAGGCTTTCGAGATCGAGATGGTTGCTCGGCTCGTCGAGCAGCATGACGTCCGGGCGCATCAGCAGGATGCGGGCGAGCGCCACGCGCATCTTCCAGCCGCCCGACAGCTTGGCAACATCGCCGTCCATCATTTCCTGGCTGAAGCTCAGTCCCGCCAGAACCTCGCGGGCCCGTCCCTCCAATGCGTAGCCATCCAGCTCCTCGTAGCGAGCCTGCACCTCGCCGTAGCGATCGATGATCGCATCCATTTCATCCATTCGATCCGGATCCGACATGGCCGCTTCGAGCTCGCGCAGCTCCGCCGCCACGGCGCTGACCGGGCCTGCGCCTTCCATCACCTCGGCGACGGCCGACCGTCCGGACATCTCGCCGACGTCCTGATCGAAATAGCCGATCGTCATGCCCTTCTCGACGGAAACCTGTCCCTCGTCGGGCAGTTCCTCGCCGGTGATCATCCGAAAGAGGGTCGTCTTTCCCGCCCCGTTGGGACCGACAAGCCCGATCTTTTCGCCACGGTTCAACGCGGCCGAGGCTTCGATGTAGAGGATGCGGTGACTGTTGGACTTGCTGATATTTTCGATACGGATCATGTGGAGGAAGCCTGGTGGGGTTGCGGGCATCCCTATGCCATGGGTTGGTGCAACTGTCACGCAATCCGGCGCATTCTCTGTGCGTCCATCCCGCTCCGGTTTACATTTGCCGTCAGCGCCCTAGGTCACGCTGTATTGATGTCGGCAGAGACCGGCATGTCGCCCGGCGCGATGAGCCTTTAAGCCTCGCGACCGCAACGTTCCTCAACATCTATCGAGAGACAGATATGACTGAAGTCAAGAACGGCGACGTCGTTCGCATTCACTATACCGCCAAGCTCACCGATGGCACGGCAATCGAATCCTCGCAGGGCCGGGAGCCGCTCGAAGTCCTGGTGGGTGCAGGCCAGATCATTCCCGGGCTCGACCGCGAGATCAGCGGCATGGCCGTCGGCGAGATGAACACGGTGGCCATTCCAGCAGAGGACGCCTATGGCCCACATGACGATACGCAGGTGCAGATGGTGCCACGTTCCGCTGTTCCCGAAGGGGTCGAGATCGGGACCAGGCTCCAAGCGACCGGGCCGGATGGCCGTCAGATGGCGCTCACTGTTACGAGGGTTGATGACGAACAAGTGACGGTGGATGCCAATCATCCGCTCGCCGGCCAGGATCTGGTCTTCGACGTCACGGTCGTGGAAATCCTCAATACTTAAGCAGCTTGCAGATAGACCACGGATTGCCGTGCAGACATTCGACCGACAGCTCAATAGCCGTATCGGACCATCGTCGCGGCAAAGATTGGGATGAGCGGAAAGATGGCGCCCTGCGCGATGATAAACCCGCGTGTTGCGGCTATTTCCTCGGTCGGGACGGTAAAAGCCTCATCGTCGGCCGACATGCGCCATTTCCGGATTTGCAGCGTCGGGCGGGCGGAGAGGAGTCCGACCGCCACGAAGGCCGCCATCTTTGACCAAAACGCCCAGTTATAGATGTAGGCCTCCCATCCCTTGAGGCCGAAGACGATGCGGCCGACGCCGACGAGGATCACGAGGGCGGCGATCGCTCCGTAATATGCATCGATGCGGGAGAGCCGTTTCACTCCCGCTGCAGACAATCCGGGTCGTACCATTGCCGCTTCCGTGGCGATGATCGCCGCTAGCAAAAAGACCAGGACGTGGTGGGCGCTGGCAAGAACAAGATCTGTAAACATGGGCGTTCCCCCGATTCAGGTGACGAAGGATCGGCAGCGACGCCTGCGGATGAGGCAAGATGCCTTGAATTTCGGATAGACAGCCTGATTTTAACGGTGTTAAGATAGCGGCGTTCTTAACAGTGTCAAGATCATGATTCAAGTAGTGCCGGAAATGCAGGCTCGGGGATATCATCACGGCGATTTGCGAACCGCACTGATCAAAGCAGGATTGGCGTTGCTCGAGCGCGAGGGACCGGGTGGGGTGAGCTTGCGTGCGGTGGCGCGGCAGGTCGGCGTCAGCCAGGCTGCCCCCTATGCGCATTTTCACGGCAAGCGCGAGCTGATGTCGGCCATCGCCACGGTGGGATTTTCTCGGCTGAGGGATCTGATCGCACCACTCGCATCCGATCCCGCGCGAAGCCTCAGTGATCTTGGTCTGGCATATCTCGACTTTGCAAGGGCGAATCCGGGTCTTTACAGATTGATGTTCGGTTCCGACGAGCACATAGACATGCGCAACGAGCACCTGTCGACGGCCAGTCGCCAAGCCCTGGAACTCCTTGCCATGAAGGCCGGCCGGAATGGGTCAGATCCCATTCGCGATCCCGGCCCGATCGCGGCCTGGTCCTTGGTGCACGGGCTCGTCATGCTTCTCATGGACGAAAAGCTGCCGTCCGGTTTGGACCAGAGCATGCCGGCAATTCTCCGGCTTCTGGAACCGGGGATCGCCGAGTATGTGAAGGAAAGGGAGCTTTAGGACAAGGCACGTCGGCGACCTACTTCTCCTTGGAAATCGCCGGGCGCGACGTGCCCGGCGCCACCCTGGTCAGCCGTGCTTTGCCTGGAGAAGCCGCTCGATGGTGCTTTCGATCGAATGCTGCCAGTCAGGCATGGTCCAGCCGAACGTTGCGGCGAACCTGGCGGTTGCGAGAGACGAATTGGCAGGACGGCGTGCCCGCGCCGGAAATTCCTCCGTCGTCACGCTTCGAACACGTGACCACGGCCCACCTCGAGCACGACTTACCGAAAGGATGTGGCGCGCGAAATCCGCCCGGTTGACCTTACCCGTGCCAGCGAGGTGATAGACCCCGGAGATGTCATTCTGGCGGGACCGGATCAGGAAGGCGGCCGTCTTGAACACTGCGTCCGCGATGTCGGGAGCCGAGGATGGATTTCCCCATTGGTCGGCTACGACTGCAATCTCTTCGCGGTTCTCCGCAAGTTGGAGCATGGTCTTCACGAAATTCTTGCCGAAAGGGCTGTAGACCCAGGCCGTACGCAGGATGATGTGGCGGGGATTTGCCGCCGCCACGGCCTTTTCTCCGGCAAGCTTGGAGGCGCCATAGACGTTCAGCGGAGCTGTTGCATCGTCTTCCGCGTAGTTGCCTTCCTCGAACCCGTCGAAGACGTAGTCTGTCGAAAGGTGGATAACTGGAACCCCGAGGCGGGCTGCCGCTTCGGCGACCGCGCCCGCCCCGACTGCGTTGACCGCGAAAGCCAAATCCGGCTCGTCTTCGGCTTGGTCGACGGCTGTGTAGGCAGCGGCGGCAACGACAAGATCGGGGCGATGATGCTCGAGCGCTGGCAAGATCGTCTCCGGGCGCGCCAGATCGAGGTGCGGCCGCCCGACCGTGACCACGTCGAGATCCGGTCTCGCGCGCGCTCTTTCGGCAAGGCTGAGCGCCACCTGCCCGCTGCAACCTGTCACGACGATCCTCATGTGACGCTCCGAAGCCGTCCTCCGAGGCGAGCGCCCGAATAACGTTCTCGCCGTATCGGCTCCCACCACCAACTGTTATCAAGGTACCAATCGATCGTGTCGCTCAGACCCGCGTCAAACGCCCGCTTCGGTCTCCAGCCAAGCTCTCGCTCAACCTTCGAGGGATCGATTGCGTAGCGTCGGTCATGGCCGGGCCGGTCAGCGACAAGGGTGATGAGATCCCGATAGCTCTTGCCACCCTTGCGCGGTCGGCGAATGTCGAGGAGATCGCAGATGCTCTCCATCACCGACAGATTGTTGCGTTCGGCCCGGGCGCCGATATTGTAGCTCTCCCCTGGCCTTCCCTGCCTTATCACAAGCTCCAACGCGCGTGCATGATCGTCGACATGGAGCCAATCTCGCACGTTCGCTCCCGATCCGTAAAGCGGCAGCGGCTTGTCCTCGACCGCATTGATGATGGTGAGCGGGATCAGCTTCTCGGGAAAATGAAACGGGCCGTAATTGTTGGAGCAATTCGAGAGCACCACGGGCAGTCCATAGGTCTGGTGCCAGGCGCGAACGAAATGATCCGCGGCCGCCTTCGACGCCGCATAGGGCGACGACGGCGCATAGCGTGACTCCTCCGCGAATACCCCGCTACCGAAGGGAAGATCGCCGAATACCTCGTCGGTCGAGACATGGTGGAAGCGAAACCGCTCGCGCGCTTCTCCCCGCAATTCGGACCAATAGGTCAGCGCGGCAGAGAGCAGCCGGACCGTGCCGAGGACGTTCGTTTCGGCAAAAACATTCGGCCCCTCGATCGAGCGATCGACATGGCTCTCGGCCGCAAGGTGCATCACCGCATCGACGCGCTCGCGGCGCATGATGTCCAGCAGCGCGCCATCGTTGCAGATATCAAGCCGATAGAATGTGTAGTTCGGCCGCCCCTCGACTGCCCGCAGGGAAGCAAGATTGCCGGCATAGGTCAGCTTGTCGACATTGACGACGCGCGTCGCGCCGCTCGCTACCAGGTGCCGGCAGACCGCAGAGCCGATGAAGCCCGCGCCGCCCGTGACCAGAACCCGCATCGCCACCATCTCCTTACGCGAACTGAAAAGGGGTGGAGTGGACCAGCAGCGGCGCGTTCCGGTCCTTCGCGGAGAGCCGCAAGCGGTCCGTATCCACGGGCCACGTGATCCCGATTTGAGGATCATCGAAGCGGATCGCTCGCTCGTGCTCCGCGGAATAGTGCTCACTCACCTTGTAAATGACCTCGGTTTCCGGCTCGAGGGTGACAAAGCCGTGGGCAAAGCCCACAGGCACCAGAATCTGGTTCCACGTCTTGGCGGAGAGTTCGAGCCCGACCCAGCGGGCGAATGTCGGCGACCCTTTGCGGATATCGACGGCGACGTCGAACACCCGCCCCCGAACGACCCGGACGAGCTTGGCCTGTGCACGGGGCGGAAGTTGGTAATGCAAACCACGGAGCGTTCCCACCGCGACGGAATGGGAGTGGTTGTCCTGCACGAAGGTCAGATCGATGCCGTGCGCAGCAAGCGTCGAGGCATTGTAGGTCTCCGAAAAGAAGCCACGCTCATCGCCAAGTCTGCCTGGCACGATTTCGAGGACGCCGTCGAGGCCGAGGGGGCGTAACTCAAGCATCTGCAAGCTCCCTTATCCGTCGCTGGAGATAGGTCGTATAGTCGTTCTTTCCGAGCAGATCGGCACGCGCCAGCACCTGGTCAGCCGAAACATAGCCGAGTTCGAAGGCGATCTCTTCGGGGCACATGATCTTGATGCCCTGGCGATGTTCGATGGTGCGCACGAAGGAAGCGGCATCGTGCAGGCTGTCGTGGGTGCCAGTGTCGAGCCAGGCAAAGCCTCGGCCGAGACGGCAGACATGAAGATCGCCTCGAGCGAGATACGCACGGTTTACGTCGGTGATCTCCAGTTCGCCGCGCGCCGACGGTCTGATCGAGGCGGCGATGTCGATCACATCGTTACTGTAGAAATAGAGGCCGGTGACTGCCCAGCTCGACCGCGGCCGCTTCGGTTTCTCCTCGATCGTTTCGGCAAGCCCGCTTTCGCCGTTGAAGCTCACCACCCCGTAACGCTCGGGGTCGTCGACGCGATAGGCGAAGACGGTGGCGCCGGTCTTGCGGGCCGCGGCGTCACGGCACAGCTCGGGCAGGCCCGCGCCGTAGAAGATATTGTCTCCGAGGATCAGGGCGACGGCACTGTCCCCGATGAAGTCCCGGCCGATGATGAAGGCCTCCGCGAGCCCGTTCGGCTCCGCCTGTTCGGCATAGGAAATCGATAGGCCGAAGCCGCTGCCATCGCCGAGCAAACCTTCGAACAGGGGCCTGTCCCTGGGCATGGTGATCACCAGGATGTCGCGAATTCCAGCCAGCATAAGCATGCCAAGCGAGTAGTAGATCATCGGCTTGTCATGGACGGGAAGCAATTGCTTCGAGACCGAGATCGTCACAGGGTAAAGCCTGGTTCCTCTGCCGCCCGCAAGGATGATGCCCTTCATGCGGTCTCTCCGGTAAACTTGGCGCATCCGGCAGAACGCCGCCCGCAGGCCCGACCTTTTTGTGTCACGGTCATCTTGCGCTCGCGCCCCCTCTTTCGGCCGGTCTGATCGCCGCGGCGCCGGCGGGACTGAGCTTGCCGCAGCGCCAGAGGCTGTAGGAAGGCTCCGTGTCCCAATCGTAGTAGAAAGCCGCCGTCAGCCGCCCTGCCTCCATCAATTCGCCAAAGGCCGCGCGCATGGCGCCGATCGCACTTTCCCGTCGTCGATCGTCGATCGGGCAGGAACGTGCCCTGTTGGCAATCCCCCATTCCGTAACCCAGCAGGGCTTACCCAGGGCGGAAGCCAGGCAGAAATCGAGGAGGCTCGTCACCCGCGCGTTCAGCGCCGCCGGTGCGATCCGGCCCGGATAGATGTGGATGCCATAAGCATCCACAAGGCCGTCGATACCCCTATCGCGAAGAAGCGCGATGACTTCGCGCGGGTCGAGCCGTTCCATCCCGCGCCTGTCAGCCTCCTGGGCAGCCATGTCGGAAAGACCAGCGCTGATGACTGCCGCGTCGCGGCTATGCAGCGTTGCGCGCACTTCTTCACGGCTGATCTTCAGCGCCTGAACATAGACATCGAGGCCCCGCTCGAACGCGGCTCGGTCCTTGAGATCTGTAACGGTGCGCGGGGTTCGACCGCCCGGCTCCCGATAGACGAGAAGATCGCCATTATAGGCGGCGTAGTTGATCTCGTTTCCGGGTTCGATCGCCTCAAGGCGAATACCCAACGCATCGATACGCTGAAGCGCCGCGCGCAGCCCCTTGCGGTATTGGTCCAGGTCGAGATCGGATAGCCGGTGGATATCCCAAATCCGACCGAAGCCGGTTCGCGGACGGGTGCTCTCGGCATAGAAGCTCTTGTTCGAAAGCTGGATCTCAAGAAGGATTTTGAGACCGAGCCTGCTGGCGATCGCCAGCGCCTCGATGCTCTTGTTTACCGGCCGCGATAGCGACAGGCGTACGTTGATCGCGCCGCTCGCCGCGATCTCCTCCAATATCCTTTCCTGCTCGCTGCGGATCAGCCAGGCAAGATTGAGCCGGTTGACGCCAACGCGGACCATTGATGTCTGAACGGCATAGGCGGTCGTCAGCTCCGCAAGCGGCGCGAGTGCAAGCAGCGCGGCAAAAAGCAGCCCCGCGCCTGAACCTGCCCCTCTTTGCTTAAGCCTAGAGACCGACATGCGCGAGAGCGCTGCGGAAATTGGTCTCGCAGGCCGAGTAGCGGTCGATGACCGCCTGCGAGTCGATCTTGGACAGGAAATTCGCGAGATAGGCCCTCCGGTCCGTTTCGCGGTTCCAGATCGCCGCCTCCATATAAGGGAAGCCGATGAACTCCAGCATCTCCCGCATGCGGTCGTCGACGGCGATCATCAGCGCGGGCACGCCCGCCTGCATGCCGATGATGCAGCCGTGGAAGCGGCGACCGAAGCAGAGATCCCGCGACGAAATCCAGCTTCGCCACTGGTTGGTATCGAAGAACACCAGGAGCTCGTGCTTTCTTTGCCACTTTTCGGAATGCTTGTATTCGGTCTGCCCGGTGATCCGACCGCTTGCCCGGTCATAGACCGGAACGTCGTCGTCGCCCGGCAGGGCAAGATTGTAGGCGACCACCTCGTCCTGTATGACGTAGCTTGCGACGCTGTCGGGCTTGAGCAGCGCATGGGCATCCACGATCGTATCGGCCACGCTCCCGAGATAACCTCCGAAGGCGATCTTCTGGGCTGCGGCCAGGTCCGGATTGGCGAGAGAGGCGAGTGAGCGCTTCATCTCGCTGGGCGCGAAGAAAAGCGACGGGCAGCCCGTCGGCTTCACGAACTTCATGCCTTGTTCTTTTAAGAATTCGGCCGTGAAGTAGCCACGTGTGAGAAAGAAGCTCTCCTTCTTCTTGAGCACTTCCAGGAACTTGAGGGTGCCGGCCGGCAGTTTTTCCTTGAGCCCCTCCCTGCGCTGGATGCCGATGCCCATGACCACCACAGGCATCTTCAGCTTGTCGAACACCTCCGCCTCGAGATCGGCGGAGTAGCCGGGCCGCAAGAGATTGGCCGAGGCGAACACGCAGATATCGAATTCCCGGTTGAGATGCTCGTAGACATCGCCGGAGTCGCGGCTGTTGGCGAGATGCCAGAAGGGCACATAGGTGACGTCATGTCCGCGCAGGCTGTGGGCGGCACCCTCGCCGATCAGGTAGTTGCCGGTGTTGGCGATTTTCCGCACCTGGTCGATCAGGTCCTTCTTCGTTCTGACCTCGTCGAAATAGGGCCTGTGACGAACGTCCGCCCCGGATACGCCGGCAACGGTTCGCTGCAGATAGGAAGGTATTCCGGTAAGCAAGATACGCATCGATACACCTGAGTTTTTAGTTCTTGCGAACAGCTAATGGCCGATGCCGATTTCGCGCAGCGCCGAACGGAAAGTACGCTCGCGATCGGAATATCGGTCGACCAGTTCCGTTGCGTTGAGCCCGGCGAGGTGATCGGCAACGAACTCGGCCCTGTTTTCGGCCTTGTCGAGATCGACAGCATCGATGGCTGGCAAGCCGGTATAGCCCAGCATTTCGCGCATCCGATCGTCCACCGCCACCATCAGGCTCGGGACCGCTGCCTGCATGGCGATGATGGAGCCGTGGAAACGCCGACCGAAATTGAAGTCCATGGACGACGCCCAGGCACGCCACTGGTTGGTGTCGAAGAAGGTGCGTATGTCGAATGGCGTTTTCAGCCGTTCCGTGCCCGAGTAGCTGAGATCGCCGAGCATCGTGCCGGAGGCGGAGTCGTAGACGCGGCCGTCGCCATTCGCTTCGACTTTCATGTCGAAGTGGAGGAACTCGTCCTGGATCACATATTGCGGACGCGAATCCTCGGGTGCCAAGGTGATGGCATCGACGATCGCATCGTGGTTGGCGCCGAGATAGCCGGAGAAAATCGTCCGTGCCTTGCCGACCTTCACATCCGGCAGCTTCTTCAGCGATGCGCGCATATTGTGCGGCATGAAATAGA
The DNA here is from genome assembly GCF_030124405.1 of Sinorhizobium sp. 7-81. Taxonomy (NCBI): domain Bacteria; kingdom Pseudomonadati; phylum Pseudomonadota; class Alphaproteobacteria; order Hyphomicrobiales; family Rhizobiaceae; genus Sinorhizobium; species Sinorhizobium sp. 7-81. The sequence goes on from NZ_JASKLT010000006.1 coordinate 311,010, forward strand.
TGGAAGGGCAGCCGGTCGGCTGGACGTAGGAAAAGCCTTGATCCTTGAGGAAGCCCGCCGTTTCAAATCCGCGCGTCAGGAAATAATGCTCACGCTCCTTCAGGACATCGAGCAGCCGCTTCGTTCCCTCCGGCAGGCTATTCTCGAGGTCCCGGCGATTCTGAAGACCGATGCCGAGCATGACGATCGGCATCTTCAGCTTGCTCAGCACTTCCGCTTCGGCGTCTGCCGAGAGGCCCTTGCGCAAAAGATTGGCGCAGGTAAAGACGCAGATGTCGAAGCTATTGTTGAATTCCTCGAGACCAACTCCGTTCTTGCTGCAATTGTAGAGGTGCCAGAACGGCACCTGCTTCGCATGCGGCGCGATTGCGCGCAGCGCCCCCTCGCCGATCAGGTAGTTTCCGGTATTGCTGATGTTGCGAAGCTCCTGAAGAAACTCCTCTTTCGTCTCGGGCTGTTTCTGCCGCTCCGAATAGGAAACGGACAACCCGTGCGCGCCATTGGCGAGGCGCGTGTAGTGACCAGGAATTCCCGTCACGAGGATTCGTGGACGCATGCAATAGACCCTTCTTCTTGAAATCGGCAGGAGCCTTCAGCCCACGGCCGCTACTTCGGGATTGGATGTTTCGCGCCCGCGAGAGACCGCGGCGCGCGAAAGCGACGAATTGTTGACCGAGCGATCGCACCAATCGAGGAACTCCCCGAAGGAAGCGCCCCAGGAGCGGCGTGCCGCCGTTCTGAGGCAACCCTCCATGAGCGGCGCGAGCTTTTGACGATTGCGGGCCACCTCCTCGATGACCTTCGCCATGTCGCGCACCACCTGCGGATCGGCTGCGGCATCGATCAGGATGCCGTCTTCTCCGTCCGTTATGAGCTCGTCGACTGCGCCCACCGCAGTGGCGATCGGCACGCAGCCGAGCTGCTGCGCCTCCGCGATCATCAAGGGTGCGCCTTCCCAGCGCGAGGGCATCACGAGGACGTCGGCCCAACCGAGTGCCTTGATCAAATCCTTGCTTGCAAAGACAGGTGGGCGCACGTCGACACCGAGTTCCCTGAGCCGGTCGGCCCACGACATGGTGGCGTCGGCGAGGATCTCCCCGCCGATTGCGCGCGCGTCAAAGGGGACGCGCGACGCACGCAGCTCCGCGATTGCCGCAGCCAGCCGATCGATGCCCTTCTGCTGATCGAGCCGGCCCATATAGAGAACTCTGAGCCGGTCGTCCTTGCGCTCGATCCGCCTTACAGACAGGACCTCGGCCAGGATCTTGGGGGGTACGGAAAAGCTCGCGCCATTGGGCACGGCGAAGGTCTTCTCGAGAGGAACGCCGAAGCTATGCAAGTATATCTTGAGCTGTTCCGAGCAGGTCAGAAACGCATCGTAGCAATGCTCGTGGGCAATCGCAGCAAAGGGCTGGCCCGCCGGCCTTTTGAAATGCGTATTGTCGACGACGTGAAGGTAGCAGGCCGTGCGTGTTCCTTCGGAGCGCAACCGCGCGATGAGCGGATGCACGGCCATTACATGGTTGTTGATGACGAGGTCGAAGCCGGAAAGCTGTCCTTTGAGCGCCGCCCAATCCACATCGTGGCCCTCGGCAATGAAGTCCTGCCCAAGGAACGAGCCGGAGCCGCCCCAGGCGGGAATTCCCTGGTCCCAGAAGTGAATATAATCGAAGCTTGCATCGAATTCGTCGATCAGGTCCATCCTGGACGTGCCGAGCACGAACAGGTGGGTCTCGTAGCCTGCCGCCTTCAGTTCGCGCGCGGCCGCATAGACGACCTTCTCGGCGCCGCCGAACGACGCATTCGGCACGAGCAGCGCTGCGGTTTGCTTGCCGTTCTCGCTATGCCCGAGCGGCAGGACGGGCGAGCCTCCGACTTCATGGCGGAGCGCTTTGTGAAGTTCCGCATAAGGCACGAGCCGCGCCGGGCGCCACGTCCAGCGCCTGCCGGCCGTCCGCCGCAAGGGACTGGTCGCGATTGCATTGACGCAATTTATCATCACCTGCTGAGGCGTGATGTGGGAGCGACGCGGCAGCGTCCGCGGGAAAGGGAACCGCACCTTCAGGACCGCCGATGTGGGCCATACCTGCTGCTGGCCGATCGAGGCGAACCAGTCGAGCGCGTTGTTCTGGATCACGTCGCGCACGAGCGAGGTCGACAGGAAGATGAGATCGGCGTGCGCGACGTTCTGGGTTCCTGCCTCCAGGAAGATAGGCTCGATCTTGCGCTGCGCGGCATCGTTGCCGAGCTGGACGAAGATGACATTGACCTTCTCGCTCAGGCGCTCCAGGTGGGAAAGCACATTCGGCAGCATGCGCGACCGCAAGAGAAGGTCGAGGGTTGCGCCGCTTCCAGCCATGAGGAATGGCGGGAAGTGCACGTTGTCCGGCTCCCCGATACTCGCCCAGAATGCCGGGATGATGTCGTCGAGACGAGGCCTCGCGGGCTCCTTGGTTGGATCCGTAAAGAACGAAATCGCTGCGTCTTCCGTTCGCGCAAAAAGGTAGCGCGGGCATTCTTCGTGCTCGAAGTCGACGAGCATCGGGCGCTGGAACAGAGCCCTGTGGCGCTTTCTGAGGAAGCTGACCGAGGCGGCGCGGTCGCGGTTCGCTTCCTTGAAACGGCTTTCGGCCCGGAGCCTATATTCGAAGGTCGTATCGTGGCACGGCGTTCCGACGAATCCGTGTTCGATGCAGGAGAGCCAGAACTCCCAGTCCTCGAAACCGTTCTGCCGGTCGTCGTTGAAGCGGACACCTGCCCTAAAGACGTCGATCGAGATCATCGAGCCCGTATCGCAGATATTGTCCGTGATGCAGTGCACGAGCCGCGAGTAGCGGTTGCCGTAATGCGCCCGCCAGCTCACCGAAAAAGTATCGATGTTGGTGTAGACCCAGCCGGAACCGCTCGAGCGAAGCTGCCGGTAGAGGGTTTCGACCGTGCCCGGCAAGACGCGGTTGTCGGCATCGAGAAAATAGACCGCGCCCGCCTCCGGCAGGTTTTCGAGCACGTAGTCGATCGCCCGGTTACGAGCTCCGCCCGGCCCCGCATTCGCGCCGAAAAGCACATGAACGGCTGGATTGGCCGCAGCATAGAGGAGCAGCTGGTCGAATGTCTCGTGCCGCGGATCGCCATCGACCGAAACGACGATGGCGATCCTGCACTCGGAAAGTGCCGAGGCCAGGACCGACTCGATCGCCTCGAGAGCAAGCGCGGCGTGTCCGTAGAGCGGCATCGCGACCGCGACCAGATCCGGCATGTCCCTATTTGTTGACATGGGACGCTCCTGCGGACTGCTTCACCAGCCGGAAGCCGGACACTTTGAGCCAGGAGAAATCGACGGAATCCGACACCGCGCGGCTGAGGATCATAAGATCCATGGGCGCACGCACCGGTTCGTCCAACTGAAAGTTGATGTTGATCGCCTTTTGGGCGGTCACCTCGCGCCACCCGCTGAAAAACGCCGAAGGCTTGGCCGCACCCTTGCGCGCAAGTTCCGCCACCTCGGAGCGCGCGTTCGAATTTGCCGGAGCGAGCAGGAAACTCACTGCCGCGGGCGCGCCCTGCGGATGGTCGATGACGGCGCTCGCCGAGAAAGATATCGTGCCAGGCTCCACGGCGCGGCCAATGGTGCCGGCCGAAATGCCGCTCGGCAGCGGATGGCACACCACCGCGTGCTCGTGCTCTAGGAAGCGAACCGTCTGGAACTCCGGAACAATCGGCGTCACGGAAACATCGACGATCTGGCTCAACAGGTCGACCGCGAGTCTATAGTCTTCAATGAAGTGGCCGTCGAGCAAGGCGGTGGGCGCGATCATGTTGGGCATGCGGGTCGGCCTGACGCCCGGCAACCCCGTAAACACCCGGAACGCCAGAGGCCGCAGATCGAGATCGGGATGGGGCGCCTCCGATTGGGCCGTGTAGCGCTCGCTCGCGATAGGGTAGCCGAGCGAAAGCCCAACCATCTCCGCGCCGGTTGTGGAGACGCGAAGCCGCAATGTCCTTGCTCCGCCTCCGCAAGCTCGCGGCAGCGCGAAGAAACTCCAGCCTGCGGCAAGCTGCGTGTATGGCACGACCCACTCGGCCACGCCTTCGCCGTTCTCTACATAGCCCAGCACGACCACCAGCTCGCCACCGTCCCTCGGAACGGAATGGAGGTGAAGCGCCACGCCGGCAACGCCATGGCTGGAGACCGGCAAGAGCTGCTCGACGTAGCCGGTTGCAAGGAGCTGCCCGATCCCCTCGTCCTTCGGATCGACATAGGGGTCGTGCGCGAAGACCTCCGTAACCGGCTCCCAGTTGCGCGCCTGGAACGCGTCTTCCAACGCACGATAGTTCTCGAGCAGGCTTTCGCGCTCACGCCGGAGAATGGCTAGCTCGGATGTGATCGAAGAGGTGAACCGGGCAAGCCGTCCTATCCCGCCCTCCATCAGGGCATGAACGAGCGTCAAGCTCTCCGCCCGGTTGCTCGCATCAATCCTTTGAACGGGTATCTCGGGAACCGTTCCGAGCGCGTGGACAGCGGCAAGCCCCTCTCTCAGGTGGGCCTCTCCCTCGCCCGAGAAGGCGAGCGCAATCAGCGGAAACGCGTTCTGCAGGGGAGACGGGGAGCCCGTATCCGCCTGAAGGAAATGGACCAAATGCTCGATGCCGCTCCCTTCGACATTTGCCCGGTCCCGATCAGATGCCACGATCAGCCTTCGTTTCGTCGACGATTGCCTAATACTAGAAGACATCAACTCTTGCACGCAGCGACCTCAGAAGCATCGTATTATGCGGAAGATGAAATTTTCACGACAAATGAATAACTTCACTCGTCGAATTCATCTCAGAAAACATATCTAGGTTTTCTGCAGCGCACAATTAGAATTTTTCGAGATCTAGACTTTTATTATACTTCAAAAGTGGAAGCAATATTCAAGCAAACTGCGATTGCATCGAAAGCGTCGCGCTTTCGCCGATTGCCTTGCCGATCACTGCCAGTTGACGCGCGAGGCAATCTTCCAGCCGGAACCGCTGCTCGACCGTCCTGCGCCCTGCGGCGCGCAACTCGTGGAAGCCGTCCGGCCGTGCCAGCACGTCGAGAATGGTTTCGGCGAGCGCATCCGTGTCAAAAAACGGGACCAGGAGACCATTCCGGCCCGAACGGATGACCTCCTGGACCGGGGCGGTATCCGATCCGATGACCAGAGCACCGCAAGCCATTGCCTCCACGACCGACCAGGACAGAACGAAGGGATAAGTGAGGTAAAGGTGAGCGGCTGAAATCTGGAAGAGCTGGCGCAGCACGGAATGGGGCACGACGCCGGGAAAGATCAACCTGTCGCGCGGGACGTCCAGCGATTGAAGAAGATGCTCCTTCCAGGAGCCCCCGCCGGGGGGCGGCGCGCCGTAGCTCACGCTGTCGCCGCCGACGAAGACGAAGAGCGCGTCCGGATGTCGCCGGACGACCTTGGCGGCGGCCTCCAACGCCTGCGGAAATCCGCGATAGGGCTCCAGGTCGCGTGCAACGAATGTCACGATTGGCGGGGCGCCGGCCTTGAGCACGCGCCCGTCCGGAAGCTTCAGCGAAGCTGTCGGATCGGGGCGGAAGCGCCGTGTGTCGATCCCCTCGTGACACACCGCGATGCGGTGCCGGACATCGGAAGGATAGAGGCTCCTCTGCCAATTGGTCGGGCTGATGCCTCCGTCCATCGCTTCGAGCGACAGGAGCTGCGCGGCGTTGCGAAGACGCAATCTCTTGCGGGTCTCCGAATCGGGCTGATCGTGAGGGGCAAAGCCGACATCCGCCCCCTCCGCCCGATAAAAGAATTCGCAGTACCCGAGTGCGGGTATACGCGGCAGCACATCCTTTACGAACATCATGCTGCCCCAGCCGATATGGCCGAGGACGATGTCGGGGACCTGGCCAAGGCGCGCCATGGCTTCGAAGGTCTCGGCGACCCGATGTCCGATTCGCACGTGATGGTCGGGAACGCCCAAATGTCGTGCGATCTGCGGATGCGCGCGCGGACCGGGCTCCGCTCGATGTCGAACGACCCGAACGGAGGGGATTTTCTGATCCACCGTTTCGGTGACGAGGGTCACCTCGCTTCCCGCCTCGGCCAGATGAGAAGCCAGCGCGGCGAACTGGCCAAAACCACGACGGTGTACAAACGCTACATGCATGTTCTTGACCATTCGCACCACTAGATCACGATGATTTCAGGTCGGATCGACCTGAAATCATGAACGTGATCGTTTCCAATGAGTTAGCGCGGGATGCGGGCGGAAAACCGCACGTTTCCTCATCCCGCGCTGGGATTATGCGTTGGGAGGCACGTCAGATGCCGTAGCGAGCGGCATTGCCCCAGACCAGTTCGAGCCGGTGCAGCGTCTGGAAGGCGGTCTCGAGGTTCCGTCGATCCTGCTCGCCATGGCTGAGGGCGCGCTCATAGGACTTTGCCGCTTCCCGCAGCGCAGTGCAGAGCTGCCTCCCCTTCTCCGACAGCCTGATACGGGCCGACCGCTTGTCGCGCTGGGAGGCGATCCGGTCGATATAGTCCCCGTCGGCGAGCTGCTTGAGGTAGTAGGAGATGTTGGAACCGACATAATGGCCACGGTCGAGGAGCTCTCCTACCGAGAGTTCGGCCTCACCGATGACCAGAAGAACCATCGCCTGCGCCGACCCAATGTCGTCGACGCCGAGCTTGGTCAATTCCGTGCGCAACAGCCCGGAAAATCGCCGGCTCGCGCGCTCCATGACACGCGCCAGCTCGAAATATGTGATCAGAGATCTGTCTCCGTCCTGATCGCGCCCGGGGTCCGGAGTATTCCTGGTGGTATCACCCTCGGGCTGGACCACCATGGCATCTCCGAAGTCTGCGAACGGATAGAGAATCCTGTGATTCATTCCTCTCTCCATTAGGGAATTTACTTCATTATCCGGGAATTTACTTCAAAATTTGAAGCAAATTTCATGACGCCCCAGTCCCCGAATTGCATGTCTTGAGCAAGCGATCTTTATTGTGTCACACTGATCCCAGCAATACTGTGATTTGAGTGAATCTGAACCGGATCGCTCCTCAACCCCGCGGATGCTTATATGCAGAAAATCGCCCATGCGTGATACTGTTCGAAATAATATGATTAGCAAGGGTCAAATCGGCCCGGCATCGACGCAAAATGGAACAATCAACCCTAAGCTGCTGGTCTTGCGAGCACGGCGTGTATTCGTCGTGACGCTTCTTTATGCAGCTCTGCTCAGCGCCTGCATCAACCTCCTGCAACTCACCATGCCCCTCTACATGATGCAGGTACATGACAGGGTGTTGAACAGTCAGAGCATGGATTCGCTCGTCATGCTGACCATCCTGGCCCTTGGCGCGCTCGTTGTTTTGGGCGTCCTCGACTACATCCGCGCCCTCACATTCCAGGCGATGGGCGGCTCCGTCGTGCGGTCGCTGAACCTGCCGGTCCTTACGGCCGCAGTGCAGGCTTCCGCCGGTCAGGGACTTACCCGGGCGGCACAGTCGCTGCGGGACCTCACGGAGCTGCGCGGTTTCCTTACCTCGTCGGCCGTCAGCGCCCCCCTCGACGCCGCCTGGTCGCCCATCTTTCTGGGCGTTCTCTTTCTGCTGCACCCCCTCTTCGGGGTGATCGGTGCGGTTTCCGTTGCGGTGCTTGTCTGCTGCGGCCTCATAACCGATCTCCTGACGCGTCAGCTCATGAAAGAGGCAAGCCAGGCTAATATTGAGGCAGTGTCGAAAATAGGTGCGACATTACGTCACGCCGAGGCCATTGAAGCGATGGGCATGCTGCCGGCGCTCGCGAAACGGTGGCGCGCGGCGCAGCTGCACGCGCTTAGCGTGTTGGAAACCAGTGGAAGCAGAAGCCGGGCGATGGCCTCTATAACGCGCAGCCTCAGGTTTTCCATACAGGTGGCGTCGCTTGGCACCGGTGCACTTCTGGTGATGAGGCAGGAAATCTCGCCCGGTGCGATGATGGCGACGACCATCCTTGTCGGGCGCCTTCTCATACCTTTCGATTCGGTCATCGAGAACTGGCGGCAATGGGTATTGGCAATCGCAAGCTGGCGCCGAATCGAAGCCGCCCTGAATGAAGACCTTGCAGTCCGTCAGACGATGCCGACGCCGCGCTCCGAAGGGGACCTGGTCGTCGACAAGCTGGTTTATGCTGCGCCAGGCCTGGACGTCCCGATCATCAAGGGCGTCTCCTTCTCCCTCTCGCCTGGTGAGGTGCTGGGCGTCGTCGGGCCTTCCGCCGCCGGCAAATCCACTTTGGCGCGGCTCCTCGTGGGCATCCAGAAGCCGACGACGGGCGGCGTATTCCTGGATGGCAACAATGTCTATCTCTGGGAGCGCGGCTCATTCGGGCAGATGACGGGCTACCTCCCGCAGTCGGTTTCGCTGCTCGAAGGGACGATCCGCGAAAACATCGCCCGCATGGAAGAGAGCGACCCTTACAGGGTGCTCGAGGCGGCGCGGCTTGCCGACGTGCACGACATGATCGGACGCCTGCCGCTCGGCTACGATACGCCTGTGGGTGATGGGCAATTGACGCTTTCCGGCGGGCAAAGGCAGCGCATCGCGCTTGCTCGATGCCTCTACGGCCGCCCGCGCCTGATCGTGCTCGACGAACCTAACGCCAATCTCGACGCGATCGGCGAGCGGGCTCTTATCCGCGCGATCGACCATGCGCGCAATGATGGCGCCATCATCGTCATCATCGCCCACAGGCCAGCGATCATGCAGGTCGCAGATAAACTGCTCGTGCTGGAAGGTGGCCGCATTGCCCAGTTCGGCCCCCGCACGGATGTGGTCGCGTCCATGATGCCCGGCGAAACACGACGCGAAGGAACCGCTTCATGACGAGCAAGCCTACATTGCCCGCGAGTGTCGATATGCAGCCCCTGGCCCCGACCGGCAATTCGGATCGCCGCCTGCCCGTGAGCGCCGCGCCGCCGCTGCACGTCAGTGCGCTGGAACTCGAGCTTGCCGAGAGCACTCATTCCCCCGTCCGACGCCTTGTTGTCGCGGGACTGGCGACGATCCTGGTCGCTTTCGGTGGGTTTTTCGGCTGGGCGTTTTCCACGGAACTCAGCAGCGCTTCAGTTACCAGCGGGACCATCGTCGTCGATTCGAAGCGCAAGACGGTCAGCCATTTCGAGGGCGGCGTCCTGAGCCGCCTTCTCGTTCAGGAGGGCGATCACGTCGCCGCCGGGCAGACGTTAATCAAGCTCGAGGATACGCGCGCCCGTTCGGACCTTCAGGCATTGCAAAGCCGGCGCGTCGGCCTGATCGCGAAACTGGTCCGCCTCAGGGCAGAGCAGGCAGGTGCAATGGAATTGAGCTTTCCCGGCGATCTCGCCGGCGCCGGCGATGCCGCCGCCGAGGACGCCATCGCCGCGGAAACGGCATTCTTCGAAAAGCGACGCGAGGCGAAGAACGGGCGGCTAGAGATCCAGCGCAAGACCATCGAGGAATATTCGGAGAAGGCGAAATCGCTCGGCGCGCAGCTTCAGGCGACGGACCGGCAGATCGAGCTCGTAAATGAACAGCGGGCGGCAATCGCCACCTTGGTGGACAAGGCCTTTGCGCAGCGCTCGAAGCTCATCGAGATCGACGCCAAGCTCAGCGAGCTTGCCGCAACGCGCGGCGAGCTTGCCGGTGACAAGGCGCAAGCTCAGAAGGCCATGGCGGGTGCCGAACTTACGTTGATCGGTATCGAAAGCGATTTTCAGTCGGAGATCGCAGGCGAGATCACCACGGCGCGCCTCGAGCTTGCGGATGTAGAGGAGCGGATCACGGCCGCGAAGGATGTGCTTCGTCGCCTCGAGATCCGCGCGCCCCAGGCAGGCGTCGTCGCCAATATCCAGTTGCGCACGTCGGGCAGCGCCGTGACGCCGGGCCAGCCGCTGCTCGACATCGTCCCCGGGGATGAGCCGTTGCTCGTGGAGATGCATGTCAGCACGCGCGACATCGACAGCATCGCGATCGGCTCCAAGGCGCAGATCCGGCTGACCGCCTATAACCAGCGCACCCATCTGCCGGTCGACGGCAAGATTAGCTATGTCGCCGCAGACCAGTCGGTGGATGAGAAGTCCAACGTGGCCTATTACGTGGCACGGGCGCAGATCGTGCCGGAGTCGCTCGCCGCGAATCCCGATATACGACTCTATCCAGGCATGCCCGCCGAGGTACTGATCGTGCACAAGCCGCGCGCGGCGATCGATTATCTGGTTTCCCCGATTACAGACAGCTTCAATCGCGCGTTCAGGGAAGATTAAGGCTATCTCTCCTCATGATCCAAGCATCAACACAATTTACTTTAAATTTTGAAGCGATTTACGGACATCACTATAGCAATTACTCCTAAAAATATATTGTACCAATATTGACACACGGCGCGGATGATGACCGAAGTACGTAACAAACAACAAGAATAGGCCGATTTATTTTTGAACGCCGTGTTGCCTTCTGTTTTATTGCAGTGCACACTCCGGCTCGCAATCCTCGGCTCCGTGCCGATGACGCATGCATCAAACGACGAAGAGGAGAAGCAGATGGCCACTTTAGAAGGCGGCGCATACGACGACGCCCTGTTTGGCTCTCGCTTTGACGATTTCATCCGCGCCCGCGGCGGTGATGATTTCGTCAACGGGGGCAAGGGGCACGACATTATCTTCGGTGACGAAGGTAATGACTTGCTGTTCGGCGGCGACGGAAACGACACCGTATTCGGCGGCGACGACGCAGATATTCTCTATGGCGAAAAAGGCGATGACATCCTGCTCGGCGGGTCGGGTGACGACTTGCTTTATGGCGACAAGGGCAACGACATCCTCCTTGGCGGCGAAGGCAACGACTTCATGGTCGGCGGCAAGGGCAACGACATCCTGATCGGCGGCGCCGGAAACGACATCATTGATGGCGGCGAAGGCGACGATCTCCTGGCCGGTGGTCAGGGCAGTGACGTCTTCGTCTTCGACGGAGGCGGCGGCAACGACGTCATCCTCGACTTCACCCCCGGCGAGGACGTGCTGCAGATCTCCAAGGGCATCAACGGTCTCGATATCGCCTCGCCCGAGGACCTGGCTTCGCGCATCACCCAGGTCGGCGGCAATGTCGTCATCGATCTCGGTCATGGCGATACCCTGACGCTGGTGAACGCGGACGCCGACGATATCCAGGCCAACCCCGAGAACTACTTCACGGTCCACTAACAGGTTGAGATGCGGGATGCGGGCCGGGAAGGCCACGCTCACTTTTCTCATCCCGCTCCTGGTTCGAATCGGTGCGCCCCGCCCTCCTCCCCGCGGGGCGTGCCCTTCCCTTCAGCAGTCAAGAGGAGTGGCGTGTGACGTTCGACGACCGTACGAGGGGCGCCAGCTGTATTTTCCAGAATGCCGAGGCCTTTCGCATCAGCTCCGATGTGGCCGTCCTGATCCGGGATATTCCGGCCACGCTGACCGGCGCGGTCAAATCCACGCTCGTCATGCCTGAGCAACCGGTCCCGCTTGTCAGCACGACGCTCCCGCTTGCAGATGGGGGCCAGCGCGTCCTTTGGGCCATGCGGCCGGGCAGGGAGCCGCAGCGCGCGCAGATCGCCGTTGAAAGCAGCGCCCCCCAAACGTTTCTCCTGCGGCCGATCACTGAACTCCCATGCCTTGATGTGGACGCCCTGTTTGCCGATCTTTCGCCGGAGGGGTGCATCAAATTCCTGAACAATCTGCTGACGGCATGGCGAAGCGCGTTCCGCCTTTCCAGGGACCAGCTCTTCATCGCCGTCGTCGAGGACGCGCTACACGCGCTGAAGGCGCGCCCGCGGCCCGCCAATATCGTCTGTGCGGTCACCGAGGGGCGGTATCTGGTCGAGACAGCGATCAGTCGCGATTTCGGCGACATCAGCGCCGTCTATGCTCTCGGCGCGAATGCCGTCCTGCCGTTGCCTTCGCAAGTGGTCGTCGGCGGCCATCCGGAGCAGGGCGTGCGGCCCTGCCATCTCATCATCGAATCTCCCCGGGCTCCCCGGCCGTCCTTCTTCGTGTTCCTGGGAAAGAAGGGCGTCGCCGTCCGCGAGCTGTCCGCCCGCACGCCGCGTTACGCCAATCTTCAGAAGTGGTGGACCGAACATGGCGGCGCGCCGGCACTGCGCGAGTTTGTCGTACGGTGGCTCTCGGGAATGCCGGAGGGTGGCGCGGCGACAGCGATAGACCTGCAGCTTCGGCGACCGCTGCCGGCGCGGCAGATCGGCAAGTCCGCAATGCACCCGGCCGCGGAGGTCGATCTGGCGCTGGCGCTTTCCGGCGGCCTGCTTTCCGGCGGCTGGTTCCATGATCCCGCATCCGCCCTCGCCGGCATCGACTACCTGAAAGAGGACGGCACGGCAGTGCCGCTCGACGGAAACTGGCATGCGTTTCCCGCCTGGGCTCGTGGCGCGGATGAAGGCGCCAGAACCGACGTGACCGGCTTCGTCGCCTGGCTGCCGCTGAACGAACCATTGGGCGCCCTCCTCCAGCCGCGTTTCCAGATGCGACTCGCTTCGGGTGCGGTGAAATCACTCGTGCCGAAGCCCCAGCCTTTCGAGCCTGCCGCTCAACGCAACCGCATCCTTCGCGCAGTCCCGCCACAGCACGCGGTCGATGAGGCTTTCCGGACGATCCTCGCCCCGGCCCTCCAGGACGTGGAGCAGAGACTGGGCAGGACCATAAAGGTCGACTACGTCAAGGACTATGGCATGCCGCAAAAAGCACCTATGGTCTCGATCGTGGTGCCGCTTTACCGGGTCCTCGATTTCCTGCGCTTCCAGCTCTCCGGCATGGCGACAGACCCGTGGGTCGCGACCAATACGGAGATCATCTATGTCCTGGATTCGCCAGAAATCCAGGACGAGACGGAGCATCTGCTCGGCGGTCTGCATCTCCTGCACGGACTGGCGATGAAGCTCGTGGTGATGAGCCGCAACGGCGGCTATGCGCGGGCCTGCAACGCCGGTGCGCGCTTCGCACGCGGCTCGGTCCTCGTCATGCTCAACTCCGACGTCGTACCGTCAGCGCCCGGCTGGCTGCAGACGCTCGCGCTGCCGCTGCTCGAACAGGAGGCGCTCGGCGCCATCGGACCGAAGCTTATCTTCGAGGATGGTTCACTCCAGCATGCCGGGCTCTACTTCGCCCGCGATCGGCGCGGCGTCTGGCTCAATCACCATTTCCACAAGGGCATGCCCGGAGACTACGCGCCGGCCCAGGTCCACCGTGCCGTTCCGGGTGTCACAGGCGCATGCCTGGTCACCCTGAGGGACACCTATGAGCGTGTCGGCGGTTACACGGAGGACTACGTCATCGGCGATTACGAGGACAGCGATCTTTGTCTGAAGATCCGCAGGTGCGGCCTTGAGATAGCTTATGAGCCGTCGGCGTGCCTCTACCATTTCGAGCGCCGGTCGATCCGCCGGAGCCAGGACTACATGCGCGGCGTTGCCAGCCAATACAACGCCTGGCTGCACACGGAGCGCTGGGATGCGGACATTGACGAGCTGATGGCGGACTATCTCGGCGGCGCCGGTGAAACGGTTGCGCCGTTCAGCGTTGAAGCCACAGCAAGGAGCGCCGCATGAACGAGACATTCCGTCGCGAGGAGAGCGCGCCGGTGACGGCGCTGTCCGCCCACGAGGAACATATCCAGTGGCTACAGGAGAGTTGCCTGAAGAACCGCTTCCTGCCGCAACCGGCGCCGGACAGTGTTTTCGTCGGCGATGGCGACTTCAAAGCCGTTGGCACCGAGTTTCTCGGTCACTTCATCCGGATGGGAGGGCTGCAGCCGGAAAGCCGCGTGCTCGACATCGGTTGCGGCATCGGTCGAATGGCAGTCCCCCTCACCCAATATCTCGATCCCGACAAGGGGCGCTACAACGGGATCGACCCCGTCGAGGGAGGCATCGCCTGGTGCCGCCGCTTCGTCACGTCAGTCTATCCGAGCTTCGCCTTCCAGCGGGTCGACATCGCGCATGAACTCTACAATCCGCAGGGCAAGATCAGCGGCAAGGCGCTGAAGCTGCCCTATGCCGATCGCCACTTCGACTTCGCGATCATGACGTCGATCGTCACGCACCTGCCGCCGGACGAGGTGCTCGTCTATCTAAGCGAGATCGGCAGGCTCCTGAAACCGGGCGGGCGCCTCTTCATGACCGCCTTCGTGGTCGACCCTATTGCCGCAGCGAACGAAACAGGCAGACGCGATCCGCGTCTCGCGTTCCAGCGCGATGGCGATGGGCCCTGCTGGTTCGTGCCCGATCTGCCGCGCCTGGCAGCGGTCGGTTTTGATGACGGCTTTCTCGACGGCGCTCTCAACCGTGCCGGCCTCTCTACCGCCTTGAAGTCTTTGGGCTCCTGGCGCGGACAGGCGGCGGACCATTACCAGGACGTGTTCGTAGCCGAGCGTACCGGAGGCGGACGATGAGCAAGCGCATTCTCGTTGCCGCTCACAACCATCCCGCCCTCCACCCCGGGGGCACGGAGATCTTCGCGCACGACCTTTTCCGCGCCTATCAACGCGCGGGCTGCGAGGTGCTCTTTCTCGGTGCTACGAACCAGCTCCACCGTCAGGCCCGGCCGGGCACGAGCTTTCAGGGAATTGGTCCTGCGGGAGACGAGGTGCTGCTATGGTCCGGTCACTTCGATCGCTTCTTCATGAGCCAGATCGATCTCTACGGTGTCGTTCCGGACCTGACGGAACTCCTGAACGACTTCCGCCCGGACGTAGTGCACATCCATCATCTGCTCCTGCTCGGGGCCGAATTCCCGCATATTGTCCGTCGGACACTCCCGCATTGCCGGATTGTCATGACGCTGCACGACTACTATCCCATCTGTCACCATGATGGGCTGATGGTGCGCACCGGGGCGAAGGAACTCTGCCACGGCGCGAGCGCCGACCGCTGCCATGCCTGCTTCAAGGACATACCGCTCGATCGGTTCGCGCTGCGCGAGCGTCATCTGAAGGCCCTGTTGAGCACCGTGGACCGTTTCGTGGCGCCGAGCCGTTTCCTCAAGCAGCGCTTCGTCGAGTGGGGGCTCGCCGAAGATCTGATCAGCGTCATCCCGAACGGTCTGCCACGGCGAAACACGCCCGCGGAAGCGAAGCGGATCGTGAATGATCGGCCGGTTTTCGGCTATTTCGGTAATCTCAATCCGTGGAAAGGCATAACCGTTCTGCTCGAGGCGGCGCGACAACTCATTGCCGAAGAACTCCCGTTCGAGCTGCGCGTCCATGGCGGCGCTCCGTTCCAGAGCGAAAGCTTCGTCGACGAGATCACGCGCTTGTTCAGCGAGACAGCACCCGTCGTGCAGCAACGCGGCCCCTACCGGCGGGAGGATGTCGCCAATCTCGTCGCCGCCGTCGACTGCACGATCGTCCCTTCCATCTGGTGGGAAAACGCCCCGCTGGTCATCCAGGAGGCGCAGGCCCTTGGGCGGCCGGTCATCGCCAGCAATATCGGCGGCATGGCCGAGATGATCGAGGATGGATTGAACGGCCTCACGGTGGCACCCGGAGATCCTCGTGGGCTGGCTTCTGCCATGCGCCGGATCGCCGATGACCCCGATTTGCGGCGCCGCCTCTGCGCAAATGCCCGCGTGCCCGACGACATCGACACGACCGCACGGCGCTATCTCGACCTGATCGACGCGATCGCACCTAAGCGGATCGAAGCGGCTTAGGGAGAAAATCGATGGCTGTTGTTGCCGAGAAATCAAGCGCCGCACCGGAACAGGACAACGCGAAGCCTATGACGGGCCGAGTGGATGCAATCGATCAGGGCCGGGTCTACGGCTGGGCGTTCGACCCGGGAGCGCCCGACAAGCGGCTCATCATTCGCGTCCTTCTCGACGGCAGCGTGATCGCGGAGGCGATCGCCGACCGCAACCGTTCCGATCTGAAACGCAACGGCATCGGTGACGGCAGTCACGCCTTCGAGATCGCGCTGCCGGAGACGGTCGCTTCACGTGCCGCCGATCTTGTCGTGATGGCCTTGGACGGTCTGGGTGTCGAGCAGAAGCTGCGCGTACCGCGGCCCGACGAGCAGGCAGCCGAGGCGCTCATCGCCGCGCCGCTGACGAAGGTTCTCGACAAGCTCGACATCCTGATGGCGGCGCAGCGGCAATTGCAGGTTTCTCAGCGCTCTCTCCTGCGCACGCAGATCGACGAGGGCGGCGAGGGCGAGCCGGTTGGGCTTACCGCCATCAGCGATGCCGTCGCAAATCTGAGGACGGAAGTTGCACAGAGGTTGAGCGATCTCGACGTCCATCTGATGCGGCTCGACGGTGTAGTGGCGACGATGGAAAGGAACCTGAGTGCCTTGCAGAAACGTTCGAACGGAGAGCTGAAGCCTCTGCTGCTGCTGCTCTTCGTTCTCGTGGGTTTCGCCGCGGGCGCTGCCCTCGCGCTGTTAACGAGGGTCTGAGGGGCATGCGCATGGTCGGAACGGAGCAGAGCCTCAAGCTGACATCGCCGCCTGGCGGCAGGATCATGCGGGCCGGAAGAGTTGTCGCCTGTCCCATAGACGAGTCTTGCCTGCTGATCGTCGGCGCCGGCGGATCCATGGCCGGCCAGCTCACGGCGGAACTCAATGACGATCCCGCCGCCAGCTTGACCGCCTCCGTCATTGGCTGGCCCTTGGCGACACCCGCGGCTTCGGCGTCCCACGGCTTCGCAGCGCTGCTAACCCTAGACGGCACCGAACGTCCGCTCACGACCGTTCGCTTCGGACAGGAGAGGACTGGCAGGCGGTACGTTTTCACGCCTCGTCCAGTCTCGGTCAGCGACGTCGCCGCGATCGTGGCAGAGGCTGCCGGCCCCCAACTGTCCGACATATTGGATTCGTTACTGGACCTCATGATGAAGGGGCCTGTCGGGCGCCGCAGGCTCTCAGCCATGATCACGCTGCTGAAGGCCGCGCACAAGGGCGATGGATTCATCGAGCTCCTCGGCGAGAGCGATGGCGGAGCGATTTTCCTAAAAGGTTGGGGTCGGGACATCGCGGCTGGCGTCTGCCGGGCGGTTGTGAGTGGCGAAAAGCCCATGGCCACCGATTGCGGGATCGCGACTTTTCCGCGCCAGGACGTTCCGGATGGGGCCGGCGGCTTTGTCGGCCTGCTGCCCGCAAACGAGACGCTCAGGGCGCGTGACATCGAGGGGCTGGTTTATCGCGGGCGCGGAGCCTGGCGATATGCGGCAGTTCACGAGCGCAGGCTCATCGCTGGGCCCGCGGAAACGCCTGGTCACATGCGCGCCGTGTTGCTCCAGACCCATAGCTCGCCCCAGGTGCTGCTGCGCCTGCGCGCGGCTGCGAACAGCTTCGACGGCAGAGAGACGATCTCGACCCTCCCCCTTCCCGTGCGGCTGGGAATAGACACTCTCTTTCAGGAGAACGGCGGCGGTTTCCTGATGACGGGGTGGATGCTCGACGCGGACGGTCATGTTCAGAGCGTCAAGCTGCGCCGTGGGCGCGCCGAAGCGCGGCTCGATGATTGCTGGACCCGGCTCGATCGCCCCGATGTGACGGACGCATTCACCGACGAGCCGATGTTCAAAAGTGCGCTCGAGGGCGACAGCCATTCTCACGGCTTCATTGTCTATGCCAACAGCTTGGGCGGAGACGCTGCAGCGCCGCTCCATCTGGAACTGACGCTCAAGGATTCCCGCCGCGCATTCATGCCGCTGACGCCTGCGAGAGTCCCGGGCCGCGTGGCCGCCCTGCGCCAAATCCGGTCCATCGACCCCGCAGACTGGGCACTCTCGGATCTTATCGACCGCCAGATCGTGCCATTCCTCAACGCATCGGAGAGCCCCTCGCCGACCGTTGGCGCAATCGTCGATGCCGGCGGATTTAATGAGGCGGTCGGCCCGCCGATTGTCATCGCCGCCGGCGAGGCTGAGGACGCAGACATTGCGCCCTTCCTCGGGCTCCTTGCGCTCGACCCCGAAACGCAGCGCGCGCCGATCGCGCTTGTCGTGCCAGCCGAGCGCTTCAGACGACAGGCCGCCCGCATCAGGCAAGTCGCGCAATTCTATCGCCTGCCGCTCAGGCTGATATCAGCCGAGGAAGCAGGCGATATCTACGACCTCCTGGAAGTGGGTGTGCGAGCGCTTGCAAGCGAGACAGTGGTCCTGCTTGGCGGCTCGTTGCTGCCGCACAGGACGGGCTGGTACGGCAAGCTCGCCGCCGCCCATGAGGCTTTGAAGGGGAGCATCATCTCCCCTACCCTTGCCTATGAGGACCACTCGGTTCGCTGGGCCGGCAGCTGGTCGGACGGCCATTCCGAAGATCCGCTCTTCGGCCGTTATGCCGGCTATCCGCTGAGCGCTGTGACCGGGCTGAAGACGACCCGTGTTGCAGCGGCTTCCCTTGAGTGCTGCATCGCCCCCCGCGAGGCTCTTCTGCGCGCCGGCGGCTTTTCCGCCAGTTATCTCGGCTCCCAGCAGAAGGGGATGGATCTGGGACTGAGGCTCAGCCGCGCCGGGATCGAGTCCTACTGGCTGCCATCGGTGCAGATGCTGGGCTCCGACGAGGTGGCCGACGTCGGCGAAGCCGCAATGGCCGTTCTTATCGAGCGGATAGATCAAGCAATATTCCGTGCCCGTTGGGCTCCCGCCCTGATGGGCGAAGAACTTCCCACCGAGAGGGTTTCCGCATGAGCGAGCAACTCCGGGTCCTTGTCGTCTCGCATGGTCATCCGGCGACGTCGCTGGGTGGGGCGGAGATCGCGTCACATAGCCTCCACAAGGGGCTGAATGCCTTGCCTGGCATCGAATCGATCTATCTGGCCAGGGTCGGCCATCCCGTTCCGCGTCACGGTGCCTCGGCGCTCATGAGTCTTCGTCTGGCCGTGGACGAAGTTCTCTTCCACGCCGACGACTACGACCACTTCTTCCTGTCCAACGGCGATACGGAGACCATCCGCCGCGACCTGTTGCGCTTCGTCGGTGACCTCGGGCCGCACGTGGTTCACTTCCACCATGTGATCGGCATGGGGCTGGAGGCCCTTTATGCCCTCCGCGAGGCGCTGCCGCGCGCGGTCATCGTGGTCACCTTCCACGAATACTTGTCGATCTGCCACAACCACGGGCAGATGGTGAAACGGCCGTCGAGCCAACTCTGCAACAAGGCTTCCCCAATCAGTTGCCATGGATGCTTTCCCGAAATCCCCGTCTCACGTTTCCTGAAGCGGGAACAGTTCGTGCGCGGGATGCTCGGCCTTGCCGACGCCTTCGTCTCTCCCAGCATGTTCCTCGCGACTCGATATGTCGAATGGGGAATAGAGGCGGAGAAGCTCTCCGTGATCGAGAACGGCATAGTGATGAAGGAATCCGCAGCCGCGCGCGATCTGCCCGCCAGCGGCGCACGGCGCAATCGCTTCGCCTATTTCGGCCAGATGACGCCCTTCAAGGGCGTCGACGTTCTGATCGACGCGGTGTCACGTGTGCCCCAGGACATCTGGGGCGAGGACTCCTGCCTGATGATCTTCGGCGGCAACCTCGAACGGCAGCCCGCAGATTTCCAGGACCGTGTGAAGAAGCTGATCGACGAGGCCGGCCGTCGCGTGCGCTTCTATGGTGCCTATCAAAACGGGGACATGCCGCGGCTGATCCGCTCGGCCGACTGGGTGATGCTGCCGTCCATCTGGTGGGAAAACTCGCCGGTGGTCATCCAGGAAGCCTTGCACCACCGCAGGCCGATCATCTGTTCGGATATTGGCGGCATGGCCGAGAAGATTGAGGATGGGACGGACGGTCTGCATTTCCGCGTCGGCAGCGCCCAGGATCTCGCAGATCGGATCACCGAAGTTCTGAGTGAACCGCAGGCCTGGGATCGGCTGCGGGCAACCATGCGGCGGCCGACCAGCCACATCGACTCCGCTCGCGAACATGCCTCGCTCTACCGCCGCCTGCTTTCGGAAAAGGAGAGCCAAGCAGGTGCCGGGCTTTCCGATCCTATCCTGGACGTCCAGCGCCGCACCAACAGCCACCACAATGTCGATACGGCGTCACTCACAAGCTGATCGACACCGACAATCCCGTTCGCAAGGTCGCATGAATCGGAGAACAAACCACATGCAAAAGATCCGCAAAGCCATAATACCCGCCGCCGGTCTCGGCACACGGATGCTTCCGGCGACGAAGAGCGTCCCGAAGGAATTGCTGACGATCGTCGACAGGCCGGTGCTGGACTACATCGTCGAAGAGGCCTTCGCGTCGGGTATCGAGCACGTGATCATCGTCACCGGCCGAATGAAGGGCGCAATCGAGGATCATTTCGACCATGCGTTCGAACTCGACGTCTGCCTGCGCAATGCCGGCAAGCATCCGCTGGCGGACAGGATTGCGCAAAACACCCCTGGTGCCGGTACCATTTCCTTTGTGCGCCAACAGCAGGCGCGAGGCCTCGGCCATGCCGTATGGACCGCCCGACACATCGTTGGCGACGAGCCCTTTGCCGTCCTTCTTCCCGACATGCTGATGATTTCCGAGGAGCCCTGCCTCAAGTCCATGGTGGCACTCTACGAACGCCATGGCGGAAACGTCATCGCCGTGGAGCAGTGCGCGCCCGAAGACGCGCATAAATTCGGCATCGTCTCGCTGGAACCGGCGGCCGGCGGTCCCCTCGTGACTGGCCTGGTCGAAAAGCCGGCACCGGGCACCGCCCCCAGCAACCTCTTCATCTCCGGGCGCTACATCCTCCAACCGGAGACTTTCGAGCTTCTTGAGCGCCAGGCGCCTGGGGCGGGCGGCGAAATCCAACTGACGGATGCCATGATCGCACTCATGGGAGACCAGGAAATTCGGCCCTTCGAGTTTGGCGGCCGCACCTTTGACTGCGGCACGCCGGCGGGCTTCGTGAACGCAAACCTGCGCATGGCCATGGCTCGAGCCGACCTGGAGCCGCAGATCGGCATCGAAATAGAGAGCCTATCGGCAACACAGCGCGCAGTGGCGTGAATGGCGTCGGAGAGCGGTCCGCTGGTCAAGGCAGGACCGCTCCGAACAGTCGCGGGGCCCTGACCTCGCGAAGCGCAAACAACTGATGTCGGCGTCCGTCCGTTTCCGGAGTTTCTCCATGCTCATTTATTCAGACGAGAACCTGGAAGTGATCCATCACCCGGGATCGTCGCCTTACCTTCTCGTCACCTTCAACGAGATGGAAGTGCAGGCAAACGGCAGCCGCTTCTGGGGGCAGCGTTTCTGCGAGAAAGCAGACATCGCGGCGCTGGGCTTCATCAGCCGACGGCCGAACTGGTTTCCGGCGGCAAGCGTGGTCAAGGCTGTCGCGGCGGCAGCCCCAATCCTCCACGCGGCGCCGGAGCGAATTCTCTACGGGCATTCGCAGGGCGGCTACGCCGCGCTGCGTTACCGCCGCCGCTTCGAGGCGACCGTCGCCATCGCCTTTTGCCCGCAAGTCTCCATAGATCCGAAAGCCGTGCCGTTCGATAGCCGCTTCACGCGTCACTTTGCGCCCGACCTGCACACGAACATGGGAATCGCGCCAGACCATGTGGCCGGTCGGGGCTATCTCTTCTTCGATCCTTTCCACGCCATAGATCGCCGGCACGCGGAACGGATCGCCGCGCTGCAGGCGGAAACACGCCTTGTGCCGGTCCATATGACCGGGCACGGTACGGTTCGGGCCTTCACCGGAACGGCACGTGCACTTTCGCTCATCGAGGCGTGCCGAGCCGACAACCGCACGGCCTTGAGAGCACTGGCTCGCGCAGTCCGGGTCAATGCGCCCATGCGCCCTTATCAGATCGCCGTAACGGCGATCGCCCGCCATCCAGCCTGGGCCGACCGGTTCCACGCCCGCTTCGGCGACGCCTTCTCGCCCGTCGAACGCGTCAACTTCCTTTACCACCGGGCCAACCGTCACATCCGCGATGGCGAGCTGGCGACGGCGCGCGACATGCTCGCCGATGCCGTGGTGCTCCAGCCGGCCAATCCCGGCTTCGTCCGCCGCCTGGAGGAACTCGAGGGCCGTATGGCCCGCGCAGTCTAAGTCCACCAGAGATTTGCCAGCCGGTCATCCCTCCTCTTTGACGCGACGGGCGAATGTCTCGCAAGAGTTGCAAAAGTGGCCTTCCTGGAAAACGATAACGAATCAGTCGCTTTCGCAACGAGGAGACACATGAAGCGTTTCTTGCTTTGCCTTCTGGCGCTCGGTGCGCTTGCTGCCTCTTCTCTCGTTGTTTTGCCTACTCTCGTTTCGAGCGATTGGATGCGCGCCGAACTCGGCCGCCAACTCTCGGCCGCGACGGGCAGTTCAATAGCGCTAAATGGCCCTGTCAAACTTTCCGTCTTCCCCCATCTCGCGGTGGTAGCGGAAGATGTCGCGCTCTCCGCCGAAGCGAAGGGTGTCACTGCCGAAATTGGAGAACTCGCGGGCTCTGTGACGCTGTCGTCCCTCTGGTCGAATCGCTTGCACATCAAAGAGATCAAGGTCGCTCGGCCAGTCATCATGCTTCACGAAAAGGCGGATGATACATCGACCACACGCGGCGCAGGCGAGAACCAGGCCAAGCCAGGCGATCCGCTTTCAGCCCTCGTCGCCTTCCTGGAGCGAAGCGCAATCGACTCGATCTCGATCGTCGGCGGCACATTGAACCAGGAAGACGGCGCCGGTTCGAAGCAGACCATCACCGATGTCGACCTTTCGCTCGCCGTTCCCGACATCGACGGCGAGCTATCCCTTTCCGCCAGCGCCAAGATCGAGGAACGACGCTATCAGGTCACGCTCGCCATCTCTTCTCTGCGCCCCTTGCTTGAACGCCAGCCCGCCGATCTGAGCCTCTCTTTCGAAGCTGATCCGGCGCCCGCCCCCGGCCTCTCCGAGTTCGAGGCAACGGGGCAAGCGGCCCTCAATGCCAACGGCAGTTACCAGATCCGTGGAGGCAAATTCAGCGTCGGCGAACAGGTGCTTGGGCTGGACGCGCTCTTTATACCTGGCGACCGTCCTCGGTTTCTCGCCGACCTCGTTGCCGATCGGCTGGACTTGAGCGCGTTCGTCGAGGCGACGTCTGCTTCGTCGCATCAGTCGAAAGCACAATCGGAAAAGCCCGCGGCAGCGGGCTTGCAGCTCCTGGCGGGTTTCGACGCCGATGTCAGCGTGAGTGTAAGTGATCTGGCCGTTGGCGATGTCTCGGCGTCGGACGTCGCCTTCGCGGCAACGCTGAAAGACGGACAGCTTACAGCGCAACTTGAGCACCTCGGCATCGATGCCGGCAGCGTCGCGGCGGATGTCACCGCCGACGTCCGCGGTGATGAGCCGACTTTCAAGGGCCGTGTATCCAGCAAGGGGCTCGATATCGACAAACTGGCAAGCTTGGCCGGGCAATCGGCTCCCCTGTCTGGGGCGGTGACGATCGATACCGGCTTTGCTTTTCGCGGCCTCACAGGCGACGCCCTGAAAAAAACAATCAACATGACCGGTAGCATCGGCCTGCGCAACGCGACCTTTGTCGTCCCCGGCGCCGCTGATCAGTCGATGCGCGAGGTGACCGCCAAGAAACTTGCCGTCAGGATCGAGAACCTCGCAAAGCCGGTGCGCGTGTCGGGCGATCTGGCGTGGCGCGGCAAACCTGTCGATGTTGATCTGCGGGTGCCGGTGCGCGATCTTTTTCTAGGCGGAAAGCCCGGGACGGCGGACATACCCTTCAAGCTTGATCTGCGCATGCCGGACGCGGCTCTCGCCCTTGATGGTAAGGCAGCGTTTCCGGGTGACTATGCCGGGAAGGTGAATTTTTCGACGGCCAACCTCCGCGCATTCCTCGCCTGGCTTGGACAGAGCGGCGCTGGCAGCATCGACCAGCTTGCGTTCAGCGGCGATGTCAGTGCCGGCGCAACGGGCATTTCTTTCGAAGACGCCATGCTGTCTGTCAACGGTGTCGAGGGGACCGGGAACGGCTCCGTCCAATTCACGACACCACTCAAGATATCGAGCGCACTCAACTTCGCGGAGTTGGATTTCGCACGCCTTGCCGGCGCGCGCTCCCCCGCGGCTGAACCGAAAGCGAAGGAAGGCAGACCCGCCCCGGACGTTCCGCTGGATCTCTCGTCGCTTCGGTCAATCGAGGCATCGATCCAGGTAAACGCAAAAAAACTCGGATACGGCCGCGTCTTTGCCGGACCGGTTGCAACCACCCTGGTCATCGCCGATGGAGTGGCAAATCTCAAACTTCCCGAAAGCCCGTTCTATGGCGGCCATGTTGCTGCGAATCTGAAGGCCGACGGCTCGGGGGGCGAACCTGCCATTGCGTTGCAGGCCTCGATCTCGGGAGCTTCGGCTGCGCCGCTTCTGACCGACATGGCGAACTTCAGAAATCTCGAGGGCGCGTTACAGGCCCAGATCGACGTTATGGGTGCCGGCGGCACGACCCGAGCACTGACGCAATCGCTTCAGGGGACGGCGAATGTCCGCTTTTCCGACGGGGCCATTCGCGGTATCGACGTCGCCGACGCCTACAACAATCTCGTCGGATTGATGTCGTCGGGCTTCAAGCAGGACGAAAGCAAAGCGACCGGGTTCACCGAACTTGGCGCTTCGTTTGCCATTGAGAGCGGCGTTGCGCGAACCGAGGACATCAAGCTTATCGGCCCGCTCATCCGCATGAGCGGCAGCGGCGAGGCGAACATTCCAGATGGGCGTTTGAGGTTTCGCCTCGATCCGCGGATGGTCGCGTCTCTGGAGGGACAGGGAGCAGGCATCTCAACCGACGGCATCGGCGTTCCGGTCATCGTCGAAGGACCTTTTGCCAAGCCGCGCATATACCCCGATCTGTCCGGGCTGTTGAAGAATCCCGGCGCTGCCTTGGCGACGCTGAAGAAGTTCGGACTGCCGACCGACAAGCTGCGGATCGACGATCTGCTCTCAGGAGGAGGAACGGGTGGATCGGTCCGCGACATCGTCGGCGGCGCCATAGACAAGACGTTGAAAGGAGAAGGGAACCAGCTTTCCATCGAGGAGATCATCGGCGGCAGTATGCCGGAGAGCGGCGAGGCACCGCCCACCCCGCAAGTCGCCGAGGAGCCCGGCACACCAACCGTTGCGGCTGAGCAATCGGCGCCTGTCGCGGGACAGCCTGATCAAGAAACCGGCGCCTTCGAAAAACTGTTCAACCAGCTTCTCCAGTAGTGAACCATCGGATCGCCATAGCACTTTGAATTGCTGCATGTTTTTGTCTCTGATTCAGTTACGATTTAAGGAAACATGCAAGTAGCAATGACCGCGTCGCGAGGCTTGTCAGACGCACGGCGCGGTACCGCGAACCTCCTACACGATCAGGAGGGTCGATCCCCTTGTCGCGCGGGTTTCGGCTTGGCGATGCGCCTCGGCCACGGATGTCAACGGGAGCCGTTGGCCAATATTGGCAACCAGTGTCCCGGAGCGGATAAGATCGAACACCTCGGCTGCCGAGTTATGATAGGTGGGCGTGTCCGCAATGTGCCAGTCGACATTCGCGCGGGTGAAGAGCGGCGAACCATACCGGCTGAGAGGCCGCGGTTCGATGGGGTCGATTTCGCCTGACGCCTGGCCATAGGACACCATCACGCCGAACGGAGCCAGGCTCCTCATGCTGCCCTCGAACGTGTCGCGGCCAATCGAGTCGTACACGGCCTGCACGCCAGCCCCCCCGGTGACCTCACGCACGAAAGACGCTACATCGTCCTGGCCGAGAACCGCAACATGATCGCAACCGTTGCTTCTCGCCAGCACGACCTTGTCCTTCGAACCGACGGTGCCGATGACGGCCGCACCCAAAGCCTTGGCCCACCGGACGAGGACAAGCCCGACACCCCCGGCCGCGGCATGAACGAGGATCGTGTCGCCCTTGCCGACCTTGTAGACCCTCCTCAGCAGCATGTGTGCCGTCTGCCCCTTGAAGAGCAAGGCGGCGGCGTCCTCGTCGGAGACATCATCCGGCAGGGCAATGGCCCGGCTGGCGTCCAGAGTGCGCTCCGTCGCATAAGCTCCAAGCTCGTTCGTATAGGCGATCCGATCGCCGACTTTGAGACCCCCGACCCCCTTCCCGAGTTCGATCACCCGGCCGGTGGCCTCGATGCCGAGCACACATGGCAGCGGAACTCCGTAGACGCCCTTGCGGAGATAGACGTCGAGGTAGTTGAAGCCGACGACCGTATGGCGCAGACGCAGCTCACCGTCCTTCAGCGGTTCCGGAGGAACTTCTCGTGCAACAAGCACATCAGGCTCCCCGAGCCTGGACATTTCGATGATTGTGGGCATGGCTCAATCTCCTGGTAGTGGTGAGCCAAAGATATGCCGCTATCCGACGCGCGCTGGAACGCTCGTGGTTGGCGAGGGGGCTTTTCATTCTTGAAAAGCGTCGTCACACGCCGCGCAGGCGAGCGCTTTCCTGTTCGCAGAGGCCACCGACGAAATCCAGGACCGCCCGGACGCGGGGAACCCGACTGAGATCCCGGTGGACGACCACCCACAGGTCGAGGATGCCGACGTCGGAAGGTCCGGCCAACCGCACGAGGTCGGGCACGCTATCCGCCACGAAGCAGGGCAGAAGCGCCGCGCCAAGGCTCGCTCGCGCGAGGGCCAACTGAACGTTCATGCTGGTTGCCGTTGCGACGATCCGATCCAGCGCCTGACCTTTGATCCATCCGGCCATGGGGACGTCCCGCATCGATGCATCCCAGCCGACAAAATCAACCGACCACGGATCGCACCGGAGAGCGGGGTGCGCATCGACCAAGGCCGCACTGGCATAAAGACCGAAGCCAACGACGCCGACCTTGCGGCGGATGTAATCGCCTTGATCCGGCCGGATCAGGCGAAGAGCCAAATCGGCTTCGTGCCGGGAGAGACTGACGGCTCGAAACCCGGTGACGAATTCCAGCCGAAGAGCGGAATATGTTGCCCGAAACGAGCTGGCCCGAGGCGCGATCAGGTGGCTCGCCAGGGCCTCCCCGGTCGCCAGCCGCACTGAACCCTGCACCTGGCCCAGCTCCCTGTCGACCCCGCGCGCCACCGCAAGAACCGAGGCTTCCGCGGCCTCGGCTCGAGCCTGAATCTCGCGACCGGCCGAGGTCAGGACGTAACCGGTGTTCAGCCGCTCGAAGAGGACGGCTCCCAGCGCAGTTTCAAGCGCCTGGACCCGCCGGCCAATGGTGGCCTGACTGGTCCCGAGCTCACGGGTCGCCGCCGAGAGGCTTCCGGTGCGGGCGACGGCCAGGAAATATCGCAGGTCGTTCCAGTCCATAGGGCCTCTCTAGTCTCCTGCCGGTCATTGTGGGCGGCTGGGGCTGTCCAGGATACTCTGCGCATGTGGAGAGGATCAGGAAACGCGATCGTCTGACGCGGAGGTGGCGGACTGCTTTTTCGCCAGCGGACGAGCGCGTTCATTTTCGTCCGCCGCCAAGAGCTTCTTCAGGGCTTCGGCGAGAACCTGGACCTCGCCCTCCGTCAGCTTGGCGCCGACATATTGCTCAATGGCAGCCGCGTAGACGGGCCAGATGCGTCTTTGCAGCGACCGTCCTTCCTCGGTGATCTCGATGAGTTGGCGTCGCTTGTCGCCGGGATAGGGAATGCGACGCACCAG
This sequence comes from Sinorhizobium sp. 7-81, assembly GCF_030124405.1. NCBI lineage: Bacteria > Pseudomonadati > Pseudomonadota > Alphaproteobacteria > Hyphomicrobiales > Rhizobiaceae > Sinorhizobium > Sinorhizobium sp. 7-81. The sequence goes on from NZ_JASKLT010000006.1 coordinate 338,617, forward strand.
GCCCTCGGCTTCCATGCGGTCGAGAAGCCGGGAGAGATTGTATTGCTCGAAGAGCATCTCCTGTTCGAGTTCGCGCGGTGTAAGACGCCCATCCGGCCGACGCTTCAGCTCCAGCAGAACATCGTACCAGGACAAGGGCGGGAAACCTGCCTGTTTCAGTTCTCCCTCGATTCCTGCCATCACGGCTCGTTGCGCACGCACGAGCCGTGCCCAGGCAGTGATGACGATCTCTGACGGTCCACGCATCTGGTCTCTTTCACATACTCAATGCAATTGCATAGTTGACATTCCGATGCAGATGCATCTATCTAGCATTATATGCAAATGCATGGAGATTTCAATGACCCAATCGCCTCTATCTGCTGCCTATGCCGCTCTTCTGCTTCGCTTGTCCCTCGGCGTGATGTATCTTGCCCACAGCGTCGTGCTGAAGTGGCTGACTTTCACGCTCACCGGGACGGCGCAGTATTTCCAGTCGATCGGCCTGTCGCCCACCCTCGCCTACCTGACATTCTTTGCCGAGGCGGTCGGCGGCGTCCTGCTGATCCTCGGTATCCAGTCCCGCTGGGTAACCCTCGCCCTCCTGCCCATCCTTGTGGGGGCCCTGGGCGTCCATTCCGGCAACGGATGGGTCTTCACCGCCACCGGTGGTGGCTGGGAGTATCCGCTTTACCTGATCATTCTATCCGTGGCCCAGGCTCTTCTTGGCGACGGCGCCTACGCCATCAGCCCGTCCCGCCCCCTTCACCTCAAGCGTCAGCTCGTACAAGGCGGAGCACTCCCGGTTCAGCGAGAACTGCGATGAAATGCAGCTGCACCGCTGCGCGTCTCTTCAAATGCACGGCGGTGCAGGAGCACTTTGAATTGCTTTTCGGTCCAGGAGCGGACGATGCCGCTCACCAGTCCGAGGCGGCGTCGATGCGACACCAGCCCTTGATGGCCTCTCGGAGAAGATAGCAACCCTGCAGCACGGTATCACCGGACCTGCGCGTCCATTGCACCGAGGCGTCTGCGCGTCGCAGACGCCTCGGTGATTCCAACCATCGTATCGGCTCACATCAACGGCTCCGTGCTAATGAGATCGGGAATACACATTGGTGGGTGGGCGGCCATTCAAATGCTACTTCGGTCCGCTCACCCACCGGCGAGCTTGGCGGCATCGTTGATGTCGCCACGCGCAACTAGACTTGCCTAAACGGTCCTGTGCGACCCTCATCTCAGCCGACGCGATCGCGGGGTGAGCTCAGCCAACCGGAACAGAAATTCCGCATCGTTATTTTCATTGCCTATTCATTCCATTTCGTTTCTACTGCGTTGGCTTTCGCAGCGAAAGGCGGATGTGGACGAGTCGAGGAGGGACTGTCCCATCAAGCGCTTGTATTTCTTACCTTGAAAGAACTGGGAGGAATGGTCTTGAAACGATTCAGCTGGACGCTCATGGCTACTTCGGCATTTTCGGTTTTTCTCGCGGCAGACGCCTTTGCGGCGACAGAGCTTGGCTGGTGGCATGCGATGACTGGCGCCAACAACGAGGTGGTCGAGCAGCTTGCCAAAGAGTTCAACGAAAGCCAAAGCGCTTACAAAGTGGTTCCCGTTTTCAAGGGCACCTATCCGGAAACGCTAAACGCCGGTATCGCGGCGTTTCGCTCGAAACAGGCGCCGGCGATCCTACAGGTCTTCGATGCCGGCAGCGGTGTGATGCTGGGCGCGGAAGGCGCTATCGTCCCGGTCGCCGAGGTGTTGCAGAAGGGCGGATACGAATTCAACAAGGACCAGTATCTTCCCGGCATCGTGTCCTATTATTCCAAGGCCGACGGTACGATGCTGTCTTTCCCCTACAACTCGTCGTCGCCGATCCTTTATTACAACAAGGACGCATTCACGAAGGCGGGGCTTAATGCCGAGAAGCCGCCAGCGACCTGGCCGGAAGTTTTCGATGCCGCCAAGAAGATCAAGGCCAGCGGCGCTTCCGCCTGCGGTATCACCTCCACCTGGTTGACCTGGATTCAGACGGAGAATTTTGCGGCCTGGAACAATGTGCCCTACGGCACAAACGAGAATGGGCTTGCCGGTCCTAACGTCGAACTCAAGATCGACGCCCCATTGTTCGTACAGCATTTCCAATCCATCGCCGACCTGGCCAAGGACGGCACCTTCCGGTATGGCGGGCGGACCTCGGAAGCAAAGCAGCTGTTCACCTCGGGCGAATGCGCGATCCTCACCGAGTCTTCCGGAGGCCTCGGCGACATCATCAAGTCAGGCGTCAATTATGGCATCGGGCAATTGCCCTATTACGAAGGCAATGGGCCGCAGAACACAATCCCTGGCGGTGCGAGCCTTTGGGTCTTCGCCGGCAAGTCGGACGACGAATACAAGGGCGTTGCCGAGTTCTTCAACTTCCTTTCGAAAACCGAAATCCAGGCGCGCTTGCATCAGGTCTCGGGCTACCTGCCGGTGACTCTGGCGGCCTACGATGAAACGAAAAAGTCTGGTTTCTATGAAAAGAACCCGGGCCGCGAGACGCCGATCAAGCAGATGATGGGCAAGGCACCGACCGAAAACTCGAAGGGTGTGCGCCTCGTCAACCTTCCCCAGGTCAGGGACATCCTGAACGAGGAGTTCGAGGCGATGCTCTCCGGCCAGAAGGATGCGCAGAGCGCGCTGAGCGACGGTGTCAAGAAAGCCAACGCGGCGATCGCCGCGGCGGTCAGCAACTGACACCAGGTGCGACTTGCCCGCGTCGCTTGTCGGCGCGGGCACTCATCTTTTAAACGAAGGGGAGCGCGTTGCAGCCTGTCGTCTTTCCCAACAAGATCCTGCCTTATCTTCTGCTGGCGCCGCAGATCGTTCTGACGGTGGTCTTCTTCTTCTGGCCGGCGAGTCAGGCACTCTATCAGTCGGTCCTGCGCGAGGACCCCTTCGGCCTGAAGTCGGGCTTCGTCGGGCTTGCCAACTTTCGGACCATTCTCTCCGATCCGGCCTATTTGCATTCCTTGAACGTCACGGCGGTCTTCAGTCTGGCGACGGCACTCCTGTCGATGGCAGTGGCGCTCCTGCTCGCAGCATCGGCGGATCGCGTCGTGCGGGGGAGGAATGTCTATCGCACCCTTCTGATCTGGCCCTATGCCGTAGCACCCGCGGTCGCCGGAATGTTGTGGCTGTTCATGTTCAATCCAGCCATGGGAACATTCGCCTATCTGCTCCGGCGCAACGGTTTCGTTTGGGATCCATTGCTCAACGGCAACCAGGCGATGCTGCTCGTTATCGTCGCGGCCGCGTGGAAGCAGATCAGCTACAACTTCCTGTTTTTTGTCGCCGGCCTGCAGGCCATCCCGAAATCGCTGATCGAAGCGGCGTCGATCGACGGCGCCCGCGGTACCAAGCGTTTCTGGACGATCGTCTTCCCACTGCTCGCGCCGACAACGTTCTTCCTGCTTGTCGTCAACACGGTATACGCATTCTTCGACACCTTCGGGATCATCCACGCTGTAACCGGCGGCGGGCCGGCAAAAGCAACAGAGACGTTGGTCTACAAGGTGTACAACGACGGGTTCGTCAACCTCGATCTCGGCGGCTCGGCCGCACAATCGGTAATCCTCATGGTCATTGTTGTCGCACTTACGGCGTTCCAGTTCCGTTTCGTCGAGAAGCGCGTCCACTATTCCTGAGGTGCCGAGATGATCGAAAACCGCCCCATATCGAACCTGGTCGGCCATCTCGTGCTCGTCATCGGCATCCTGATCGTCGTTTTTCCGATCTACTACACGTTCGTGGCATCGACGCGAACGTCCGTCGAGATCATCCGCCCGCCGATGTCGCTTACAATCGGCGGTCAGTTCGTCGAGAACTATCGCGAAGCCATGGCTGGCGGTGTCGAGCGCGTCGTGGGCGTCAGTCTCGAGCGGCTGCTCCTCAACTCGACGATCGTGGCGCTCGCGATTGCCATCGGCAAGATCGTCATCTCCTTTCTCTCCGCCTTTGCGATCGTCTTCTTCCGTTTTCCGATGAAGATGGTCTTCTTCTGGATGATCTTCATCACGCTGATGCTGCCGGTGGAGGTTCGCATACTGCCGACCTACAAGGTGATCGTCGACCTCGGATTGATCGATACCTATGCGGGACTGACCTTGCCGCTCATGGCCTCGGCCACGGCAACATTCCTGTTTCGTCAGTTCTTCCTGACGATCCCGGGCGAACTGGTCGAAGCGGCGCGCATCGACAACGCCGGCCCCTTCCGCTTCATGCGCGACGTCCTGCTCCCCCTTTCCAGGACGAACATCGCGGCACTGTTTGTCATCCTCTTCATTTATGGCTGGACGCAGTATCTCTGGCCGCTTCTGGTCACGAACGACGCCAGGATGAATACGATCATCATCGGACTGCGGCGAATGGTCGATTTCGCCGACGCGTCTACACCTTGGAACTACGTCATGGTGACCGCGATCCTCGCGATCATTCCTCCCGTGCTTGTCGTTGTGTTGATGCAGCGCTGGTTCGTCAAAGGCCTCGTGGAGACGGAGAAGTAATGGCTGAAATCATTCTCAAGGACATTCGCAAGACCTATGCTGGCGCCGTCGAAGCAATCCAGGGCGTATCGCTCGAGATAAAGGATGGCGAACTCGTCGTGCTTGTCGGCCCTTCGGGTTGCGGCAAGTCGACCCTTCTGCGCATGATCGCCGGCCTGGAGGGCATCACGTCCGGCGAGATCCTGATCGGCGATCGCCGTGTCAACGATCTGGAGCCGGCCGAGCGCGACATCGCCATGGTCTTCCAGAATTATGCGCTCTATCCGCACATGACGGTTCGACAGAACCTCGCTTATGGCCTTAAGAACCGCAAGACACCGAAAGACGAAATCGAACGACGTATCGCCGTGGCCGCGAAGACGCTCGAAATCGAGCCCTATCTCGATCGCAAGCCGCGCCAGCTTTCCGGTGGCCAACGTCAACGCGTTGCCATGGGGCGTGCGATCGTTCGCGAGCCGGCCGCTTTTCTCTTCGATGAACCGCTATCGAACCTCGATGCCAAGCTCAGGGGGCAGATGCGCATCGAGATCAAGCGGTTGCAGCGCTCGCTTGGAACAACAAGCGTCTACGTGACACACGATCAAATGGAGGCGATGACACTTGCCGACAAGCTTGTCGTCGTCAATGCTGGACGCATCGAGCAGGTGGGCACGCCGATCGAACTCTACGAAAGGCCAGCGACAGTGTTCGTCGCGACCTTCATCGGTTCTCCATCGATGAATCTGCTCGACGGGGACGGGTCGATGGACGGCTGGGCGCTGGCATCGCATCTCCCAAGACCGTCGGGGCCGTTCACGATCGGGATCAGGCCGGAAGATCTGACGGTCATCAAGGATCAGGCAGGGGTTCGCGACTTCGAAGCGACAGTGCGCGTCGATGGCATCGAGCTGGTGGGCGCTGAGAGCTTGTTGCATGGCAGGCTCGCAAGCGGCCGCGATCTCGTCTTCCGTGTCTCGGGGCGGGCCGACTTTGAGATCGGTGACGAGGTCAAAGTGGCGGCCAGTCTGAAGGACCTACACCTTTTCGACGCGCAGGGCAGACGAGTGACACTTGATCGTTGAAGCGCACCAGCTAGTCAGCACTCCTCGACCGGCATGCCGGCAAACTGCTGGCTTACTACCATCCGCTGCATGTTTCCATGAACCGGTGCCCGTTCAAGGAAACATGAGCAATTCAAAGGGCTACAGCGTCCTTTGCGTGTCTGATAAGACGCGTTCGAGACGATCGGCCCTTGCCGTTGCGATGCAGCGGAAGCCGACTAGGCAGTCTGTCGCCTCTGCCGTTCTACAGGCGTTGCCATTCTTTGCCGTGGACTTCTCAAAGTGACCGCAAGGGACACGGTCCCGCCAAGCTACTCCTTAGATTAGCCAAGCCAGGGCGAACAGCGCAATGATAACAAGGAGAATCATGATGCCAGCGAGGTTGAGCGAGTGCATACGGGGCTGCCTTTGTCTTTCTAACTCAACCTCACAGCCGACGGTATGTTCCGCGGTAAAGTTACCGAGGCTCACAAAGTCATATAGGCAGGGGCTTCGTGAATAAACAAAAACCCCGCCGGAGCGGGGATGCCGTAGCGTTCCTGTATTTTGCTTGCGAGCTGCTCACGGTTGTCGGCAATCTGGTCCAGGTCGTCGTCGGTGAGCTTGCCCCACTGCTCTTTAATCTTACCCTTCACTTGCTTCCAGTTTCCTTCTACGCGGTTCTAGTCCATCGAATTCCTCCCGACGTTGGATCCACTAGATTCAACTCGCGAGGCAGTTAGGATCGCGTTTTCGCGTAAGGCCATGCTCTGACTACCGGCCTTGGGACCTTCAAGCCACCGTCCGGGACCTTTGTTTCCAAGGCGAGTTTCTGTAGATGCTGCTCCTCTCGGCGGACGGCCGATGCGATCGGGCCATCGGGAGTCGACTGTGCATCCGCCGGCTCACTAATAGATTCCGGGAATATCCGATCGGTCATTGACTGTTCGGCTCCTGCATCCACTGCGGAATGTCCCGCTTGGCATGAAGCACGCGCCACACGTCGACATGACCTGGCTGGTCGCGATAGAAGACGAGATAGGGATGTCGCTTCAGAGAGACACTCCGCAGGTCAGGCAATCCCAACTCGTATGCATACCGCAACGACCCGGACTCCGGATGGCTTGCGATCAAAGAGTACGCCTCTTGAAGAGCGTCGATAAAGCCGAGCGCGATCTCGGTTCCTGCTTCGCGTACATAATAGTCGATGGCCGCCTCGACGTCGCTGCGCGCCAACTCCCGGGCAATAACAGTCTTATTGTTCACTTTCTGCGCAGACCACGAACTCGATCGCGCAGGCTGGGGAAATATTCCGCATCGACCGGCTCGGTTGGTGCAGACGAGGCTCCGTCAAGCAACAGCCTGCGTAACGCGAGGCGATCCTGATCTCGACGTATCAACTCCCGAATATACTCACTACTTGTCCCATAGCCCCGTCCGGCGACTTGCTCATCGACGAAGCTCTTGAGATGATCCGGCAAGGAAATGTTCATTGTGCTCATGCGAATGACCATAGCGGCGTTGGCAAAAATTGGCAAGACCGGCCGCCGCCCTTCAACCGCGAGTCCGCCGTCGCGATACCAAATCCGCGGCATGGCAGTGCGCAGATTCCCGTTCCTGTCGATACATTATGCGACCTCGAATAAAGCAAGGAACGGGAACGGTAACAGAGCCGGTCGTGCCAATGTCCGCTGCCGAATTGCACGTCGGTGCTTCGCGATGTGCCCCTCAAGCGGCAAGATCACCGCGGAATGAAAGGAACGCTTCGCAGCAGCATTCGATGTCGAATTCAAGGAGCGGTTGGCCGCAAGATTTCCCGTATCGCCTGCGTCGTTTGGGAAGACGAGAAAACCGCACGTTGTTTTCCGCTCGCATCACGGGCTCCAGCCTGATAAAATCAATCACGAGGCGCACCGGTACCGGACGCTTCGCTCCATACTGCATAGACACATTGATGGCCGTTGGGCCTGAGATTTTTATTTTAGTTTTATCATATTGGATCAACTTTTTATTGGTCGGTATTGCAAATACCGCCTCAGAGAGGCGAAGATGATAATAAATGTTATTGGCTATGCTAAAGAGTTTGAGAGCATTCGGAAAAATTGGGACAGAGTATATCGTTCGGATCCAGAATCTCATCCCTTACTCTCCTGGACTTGTCTGAAAGAATACTTGTCCTGTCGGGAACGATGGTTCATTCTGGCCTTCCGGCAGGAGCAGACTGACCATCGCTACGACGCTTTTCTGCCGCTGGAGGTCACGACTCTCCAGAATGACGACACGGGGCTTTTCTCGGACCAGCTTCTGATGATCGGCAATCGCGACAGCGGCGAGAGTGGCTTTCTCTGCATGCCCGGCCTGGAAGCCGAGGCGGCAGACGCCTTCGCCGGCTTCCTCATGAGCGAAAGTTGGACGAGCATGCGGATCGAGCTTTGTGAGCCCTCGTCCGCCAGGCTCGAACACTTGCTGCAGGCGTTTCCCGACGGGCCGCTTGCCCGAAGCTGCGAGGATCGAGCGACAGGCGAGATGGACAAGGACCCGGTTCACTGCGTGCTTATCAGAACGCGGACGGGCCGAAACCTGCATGACAGGCTGAACCGCCGCAGTGTCGGCTACGTGTTCGAGCGGGCGATGGCGCTGCATGTCGAAGGCGCGCTCGACGCGGCGGAAGCGGGGTATCGTCAAGTGATCCGCACCATCCCTGGCCATGTGCAAGCCCGCTACGCACTTGCGCAGCTCTGCAGCGATAGGGGCGACCACGCCGAGGCGGAATATCTCTATCGCGGGCTGTTATCGGCGCTTCCCGACGCCGACGAAATCCTTCATCGGCTTGGCGACACGCAGATGGAGCAGGGCTTCTATCGCGAGGCAAGCAAAACCTTCGAGAAGCTCGTTGGGCGGCATCCCCATCGGGGCATCCCGCGCTACAAGCTCGCAGTCACGCTTCTGGCCGCCGGCCGCAGGGATGCCGCCATCGCAGCATTTCTCAGTTTCGACAGGGTCGTGTCCGACGACTCGGACCACGTTCGCTGCAAGCTGAAGGCACGCGAGGTCCTGCGCCGCCTGGAACCCGTCTGCGGCATGGAGAAGCAACCGGAGGTGCAACAGCAGTCGATTTCCTTCGAGCCTACCGGTCCGCTGTTCCGCCACGCAGATCCGGTCTCCGTGCGTTCGGCGCGCTTCCTGACATTTGCGCCGTGGTTGCTCGAGCCTTCTCTTCCCAGCGGCGCCTGGGTGCACCTGCACGCCCGATCATGCGAGCACGCCTGCAATGGCTCGAGGCTGAAGCATTAATGCTTGTCGCCCAAGAGTGTGCAGTGCGGCCAAAATCGGTGTTGCTGGCCATAGGGCCGACATTGGACGAGCGCCCCGGCGTCTTCGAACTCTATCTTACCAATGGCGTTCGCGTTCGGGTTGAGCCTTTGTCAACGAGAAGCCTTTGCGGCGTGTGCTTGCTGCGCTTGGTGAGAATTTTGCACGGCAAAATATATGCCCGGCGACCGATCAGGAAAACCGGCCACGTGGGTAATTTGCTGATTAGGTTGCCGCCGAAGTGCTCGGCCTGCGAAGAGCGGTGACCCGTTCGGGCCATAGACGGCCCAGCCAACTACTACTTCTTGAAACGAACACCCACGCCGCCGCCATTCTCAGGGATGAACTCTATCCCGGCATCTTCCAGCACGCGCTGGACGCGTTCCAAGGTGGACGACCGGAGCTGATCGCCACGCTCAAGTCGGGTGATCGTCTGCGTTGAGACGTTGGCTGCTTTTGCAAGTTCAAGGACTCCCCAACCAAGCGCAACGCGAGCTAACTTACACTGAATTCCGTTCATATCACCATGCCATGGTGATTTTGGTTGCGCATGTTAAGGTTACCCTATATATGATTACACGTTAGCGGCTGTACCTGGTGTTGCGAGCACCCGGCACAGCCTGACCACAACCAAGCTGTCAGGAGCTCGGATCATGGCTGATTCCGACAATAGCAGAACTTTGTCTACGGTCACCCGGGGAGATTTTCATTCCTTCGTGGCGGCGTCTTTACCCACATATCAAGAGCTTACTCGGACGAAGCAGCTGTCCTGGGATGGGTGCGATGACGATCCGGCGCTCGCGCTCTGGCATCAGTGGTGCGGCGCTTGGCAACGTTTAGGCGAATTGAGTTTGCGCCAGCAGCGGCTCGAAAGATCGCTCTTTCCGGTTGTTTTGCCACCACCGCTTGAGCAAGCCGCAGGTTCACGAACCTACAGCGAGGCACTCGAAGCTGAAGATCGTGCATCCATCGCGGAGGAACAGGCCGCGGAAAGCTTGTGGGAGACACCGGCGGTATCGATCGCCGGCGCTGCCGCCAAGCTCCACGCTGCCATCACCAAATGGCAGCCCTCCCCCAACAGCCCCGAGGAACCGTGGCCGCAAATCCGCGGCGTCATCGCCGACCTCCTGAAAATCGACCTAGTTCTTGGTGCGACCGATCGGCAAAAGACGCCCAAAACCCGACCAGCGTTGCAAGACGGCTGAACAGACCTTCCGCTCAATGACCGCGCATTTCCCCGGCATCTCTGCAGAGCAGGCCGGGCTTTCGACGAATCGATTTCATGAACCACGCGTTGGAGACCAGCTCGGCGTCACGACTCTAACAACAACTAAAATAAGGAACTTCAAATGAAACTGGGAAATCCATTTCGCGAACGCCTCATTTCCGCATTTCTCATCTCGATCTCCCTGCGGAAACCCCAACAGCACCGGCGCGGGCGCAGGAACGAGAAGAACTTCGGATCGCCACGTCCTACAAGCTGATGACGCTCGATCCGCAATACGCCAACCTCAATGAGAACACTTCGTTGCTCTCCCACATCGATGAGCGCCTCGTTATCAGGACGAGAATCTCGAATTAAGGCCTGGCCTTGCCACCTCCTGGCGGCCATTGTCCGACAGCAGTGGGAGTTCAAGCTCCGCGACAACGTCCGCTTTCATGACGGTTCGGAGTTCACTGCGGATGACATCGTCTACACGATCGAGCGCATACAGACGTTGCCAACTGTCGAGGCCGCGTCGATATAGGTTTCGCGGTCAAGCAATCTCGCGAGGCAATGGGATATAGCATCGAGGACCTCTCCTTGACCTGCGGTCTCACTGGCGCCCAAAATTGGGTGCCGATGTCGACTCCGCCAAGCTCAGGCGCATCACCGCTGCACTCCAAGCGCCAACCTCCACGTTCCGTCGGCTTAGCAATATCGGGTTCTCAGACCCGCCCCCTTCAGTAGTGCAAAGCGTGCAAAGCGTGCAAAGCGCATAAACCCGGCAGATGACATTGAGTGGTGCAGCCCGCGCGCGGCTATCCGCGGAACCCGCGGCTCAGCGGTTTTCTTTGCCCTGACGCCAGTGGTGCGACTTCGCTATTCGACATCAAATCGTTCAAGCATCTGCTTGAGCCAAAGGTTCTGTGCACGAAGCTGGTCGGCCAGTAACCTCTTGAGGCGCTTGTTGGCTGTGTCCAGGGCGGCGAGCTCGTCGAGTGAGATCGGATTGTCGACAGGCCCGGTCTGCGGCTTTCGATCCTCGTGCCCAAGCTTCGAGTTGACCGTGATCGTCTGGGCGGCGGCGCGCTTGGCGCGCTTTCGAGGAGTGCCGGTTGATGTCGTTCGAGCCTGTGATGCCAGTCGGCTCTCCTGTACGTGCTCAACCGTTTCGGCCGGATGATCTGCCTCATGGTGCTTCGAGATTTCGGCCTCTACGCCGTTGGCAAAGGGTATTGTTGCTGGTGTAACGTCGATATCGTCGGCGCGCTCGTTGACAGACTCTGCCTTGATCGGATCAGCCGGCCCAGTTTCACCCGAGTCAGGCGTTCCAGGTGGTTCATCTGAATTGAACAGATGCGGCGCCGTACCTTCCACTTCGCGGGCCAAGGCCTTGAGATCTGTGTCTCCCCAGATTGAGTTCGTCTGGGCTTTTGGCTGTCGTCGCCCCGACTTGAATTCAACAACGAATCTCCGATGTGGCGTCTTCATCTACTTTCGATCCCAAGCAACCCCTGAAAAATGCAACGCCAATTGGCGCCGCTGCATTCCTGCCGGCGCAGCAATACAGCCCCTCCTCGCGCGCTTCAACTGCTCGCCAACAATCGCAGCTGGCGCGCCTTTCACCCGGCAAGAGCGGGGGAACAGCAGCGCTTCGTTTTCCGCGCAAATGCCACATAGGGAGCAAATATAGCTTCTGGCGTAACACGGAGGACGCCGAAGAAACTGTCGCCCGCGCATTCCCGGTCCTGGTTAGTCCAGACCGAGCCTCTTGCGCAGTTCGGCATTTTCAGCTCGCAGCTTCTCCGCCAGTAGTTTGCGGAGCCTCTGGTTTTCCTCTTCCAGCTGGACAAGATCTGCCAACTCATCGCTGGCCGGCAGGGGCTTGGTGCTCTTAAAGTCCTTTTGCTCGACAGGCTTCGCAGCACCTTTCCAGTGATAGTAGGTTTGCTCCGATATGCCGGCGCTCTTGATAGCGTCCTTGAGGGTGCTGCCTCCGCTGACTTGCGTCTCGATCAGCTTGAGTTTCTCGCTCTTCTCTTGCTCGGTGTACCCCCTGCGTTTAGCGGCGGGCGTCTTTGATTGAGCTGGCTCGGAAGCCGCCTTCTGAGGCCGTGGAGACCTCCGCTTCTTAGCCGTTGGTGCTTTCACTTCTGCGTCCGTCGCTACAGCCGCAGCAACTGGTCCCGCATTACTCTCGTCAGCCATCAGCAATTCCCTCCTTTAGTCATGCCTGTTTTCGGCTGAGTGCTCCACAGAGTCAACACAACCATCATAGTCCTCCTTTACGGATCGTTGATGTTGGCTTGTGCCTGAAGCTTGACGATTGACGGTGAAAGGCTCCCGGCTATCACCTGAAATAAAACGGCGCCCTGCTTACCACTGCCCCCCCAATTTGCCGGTCGTGGCGACCGGTACAGGTTTGGCGCAGGTTCGGCGCGAGCTCGAACGGTATCGCAGTATGATGCCGCAGGGAACCCTTCTAGAGATCACGCCGCCCGTCACGGCCAGGACGGTCGTTCTTCGTTTTGCTCGGCATCTTCTTCTAGTTTCCTATCGTCGCCATTGGATACGCAATACAGATCCCAATGACGAAGTTCGTTTAAAAGTAATACTTGAAAATAGACTCGACCGGAAAGTCGTTCTCTGGTTCTATCCTGACGTACTGTTTCCGAATTGCTTTTAAGGGCGTGGCAAATGGCTTACGATTGGGATGGAAAGCGCACACGTCGGCTGCAAATGCTCAGGTTCATGGGGGCTCTGGCTATACCTGCTCTTCTATTCGGGTCCGCCATGGCGGCACTGGAGTGGACCGACACGGATGGTCCTGCCTTAAGGGCGGCACAACTTCGATAAATCTCCGGCAAGCTGCACTTACAACAGACTGAAACGCAGGGGCACAAAGGTCTTCCGTCGCATCGGGTGGCGGAGGGAGGGGGTATGATGAATTCAGCTCAGACCGTGAGTTTCGATCCAATTGGGCCCGACGAGTTGGAGATGATCGGAAAGGCCTTCCAAGCCGAGCTGCAAAGGCGAGCTTTATCACGCAAGTCTGAAGAAGCCGAAGCGCTCGCCGCCAAGCTGATCAACGCTTATCAAACAGGGATTCGCGACGACCTGGGCTTGAGCATTGTCGCTGGGCTGTCCTGAGGCGCAGCACGCATCGTCGAATGCACAATGAGCCGATTGATGGCTGCCTGCTCAGCAGGCTCTCGCACTCATGCAATTGAGTGGCTGCGAGGGTTTCGCCGCGAAACAAAAAATAACGCAAGGCCGCGCTTGTCGGGAGCGCCGCCAAGCTCACGAAACGTCGAATCGTTCAAGCATCTTTTTAAGCTGAACGTTCTGCAGATGAAGCTTTTGAGCGAGTTGGGTCTTCAGCATTTTGATTTCTTCGTCGAGTGTTGCCACTTCATGGAAAAACACGTCACGTGAAGACGCGGGTTGCACGTTTTGATGATGCTTTGCGGCGACAGCGGCCTGCGCAGCCACGTGGGCGTTGGCTCTCTTCCCACTTTCTCGACGCTTGATCCGCGGCTTGCTCCGCGACTCTGTGCTTGCGGCGTTTTTCGGAACCAACGAATTCGCTTCGGCCTCCGAATGGTCGGCCTCATGACGCGCAGTTGTTTGAGCCTCTTCAGCATCGATCGGCGGTTTTAACGTCTGTGCGACATCGTCATTGCCCTTCGCCTTATCGGATGCGACCGACGCTTGATCAACCGAGACGTCCTCATCGTGAGCAGGCGGGCCGGCAGCAACAGTCGAACTGGGCGGAAGTGCGGACGGATGCTCCACTTGGCTCTCGAGCGCCTTGGTATCGGTGTCATTCCCGATCGAACTCTCTTGCGCTTTCGCCGATGGTCGACGCGACGTAAATTGGGCAAGAAATTTCCACGGTGATTTCATAGTGTTCCCACCTTGAGCAAGCCGGACTGCGATCTGCTGCAGCTGTTGCTTCCTCACAACTTTCGAAACCGCAAAACCATCGCGGTAACGAGCCTGCGCAACCTGCGCCACGGCCCGCCGCAAGACCATCCCCATCAAGCCTTGTACCGATCAAACGCCGTCAGCCTTTTGACCGGTGGGTCGGCCTCTTCCCACCGGTAGATCTCCGACCTCAGAAAAGCCAGCTCCGCTGCGAGCCCCTCCTCGTCGATTTCGATCCACCAGGATTTCGGACGGCCGTCGCTGCCATCCGACCAGCGGTATCCCCGAGCCTTCAGATGATCTTTCATGTCGAAGGGGCTGTGCTCGGCGAAGATGCGCACGCGCGAGCGCTGACTTGTCTTGAGAAGTTCCGCAAAAGCGCTTGGCTCCGTCACCCCGTCGGCGCCGGCGAGCACCTCGAGCAGAGCAAAGCAGTCGTCGACGGCGCGATGGCCATCGTGGAAATAGCCACTTTGACCAATCAGATAGCCGAGCTTCGTGCCCTCGTAACCGCGCGTCGCCCAATCGACTTCCTTGACGGAACAGGCCCATGCCTTGCCGGAAAACATGCTTGAGAACGCCTCGCAGAACGGCCGATCGAAGCCGGCATTGTGGGCGATCACCAGGTCGGACGGCTCGAGCAACGCTCGAAGCGACCCCACATCGATCATCTCCCCGGCAACCATCTCGTCGGTGATTCCTGTGAGGCGGGTGATTTCAGGAGGGATTGGGACGGTTGGCTGCTGCAGGCCGCCGTAAACGCCCGTGACGTCGCCGATATTGCCTTCGTCGTCAAAGGTAAACGCAACTGCGCCGATTTCGACAATCTCGTCCTTCGTGCGGTCGAGGCCCGTCGTCTCGGTGTCGACGATCACTCCGATGCGAGGAAATCCGGGCCGCGGTATATCGACGATCTGGCGGCCGACAAGCTTGCGCAGCACGCGATAGCTGCCGCTCTCCTCCAAAAGACGGGCCATGCTCTCGTCATCGAGTGCCTTTTGCCGCCGCAGTTTCAAGGGTGCTCGCAGCTTCACAACGACGTCATCGCCTGGCTCAGGCGGCGAGGCAAACATTTCCAGCTGACATGCCATCGGCCCTTAGTGTCCTCGGACTTCGGCGCACCAGTGCGGTGCGGATCATGCCTCAGGATAGAAACCGAGTGAGAACCTGGCAATGCGCATGAGGTCGGCAGAACAGGGCACACAAGCCAGAATGCGCGAAAACCTGTGAAAAAAGATACCCATCCTTTGCACCGCCGCTCGCTACTGCACTGTCGAGTGCGCACTCGAACGGCTTCGCTACCACCCAATTCACCACCTGTAAGGACGCGAGCCAGTCAAGCGATAGACGATGGGTTCGTGCAAGGTTTGAGTTGACCGTTTTCGATGGCAAGGCGACACTTGCAACCTTCAGCAAGGCAGGAGAAAAAATGATGGCCGAGCCAGACCACTGGCGCCACATGGCAAGCGCCCCGAAAAACGGCAGTCGGATCCTCGTCACAATCCGCCCGTCCGAACAGGGGGCCGCAGAAGTTGACCTCGCCTATTGGTCGAATGGCGATCAGTTCGGCGCGGAAGGCTGGCGCGCCGCTGATTCCTCGCCCGGGCGCATCATCGAGTACGCCGAGCCAGAATTGAAGTGCTGGATGCCGATGCCCACTGCCAATCTCAATCGCACCTCTATGCCCTCGCCCTGGGAGGGCGACGACCAAGAGCTCGGCGGGTCAGGGATTTAAGAACTCGCGCCGCCATGTGGCGAAAATGGTACACAGCGAGTGGCAACACGACGTCAGTGCACCCCGGCAACCCCCTGGGACTCACGGATCGTCCAACAAAATCGATCAGCGTCTTTACCTTCTGAAGTGCATGCGAGAGCTCGGTATTTCGGTGTACCTCTCGCAGTTCGCGTTTGGCACAATGGGGTCAAAAGAACTTGTGAGACGTGTGCTTGCTGCCTGTGGAGCGGCTAATCTCAATCCGATGGAAAGGTCGCCTTGAGCGGAATAGAATCGCAGCCGGTTCTTGAGGCGGGTGAACTCCCTAGCTGATCACTTTCTAATGAGCGCACGAGGCCGGCAGCAACGCTGCCCGAACCCGTGCGTGCGCGGCTTGACCGTAAAACGACTCGCCGCAGGAGGCTCAGCAAAGCGCCCGCGATCGGCGGGGAGCCGGGATCGAAGCCCGGCAAGACATTCCGTTTGATCGAGGGGTCGCACCAGGTCCCTCTGGGCGCCTCGCCCCCTCACCTGCCGGCCCTGACCAACGACCTTGCAATATTGATGATGTCGTCCGGCTGTCGGGTCGTCCTTGCTCCAGGCGACACCAAGCCCGATCCGGAAGTCGACACCCCCACCTTCCTCCGCTCGAATCTGCGGTTGGGCAGATTGAACGTCCATTCCGGCGCTAAGCTCAATGCCAAGACCGGTGGAAACCAGCGACTCCCGCGGGAAGGTATCGTCGCAGGTCTGCTTTATCCGGTTCAGATATTATGGGGACTTCACGCTTTGAAATGAACGGTCACTTAAAATTACTTCCCATTACGGGTCAGTACGGTCATGTGATTATAGAAGCTCGTCTGAGCCACCTCTCGACGACAAACGGACCAAAGAGCTGACTGCATGGAAAACCCGGTCGCATTGAATCGCATCGCCGAAAACAGCGTCTTTCGTAAAGGTGATGTTTTCGTCCTCTTCGGCGAACTATTCGGCCGCGGATATGCGACTGGCTTGCTCGACGAAGCCCGGCGGGCTGGAATGGAGATCGTGGGCATCACGGTCGGGCGGCGCGACGAGAACAACGCACTGCGGCCTCTGGATGCCGAGGAACTCTCTGCCGCAGAGGACCGCCTGGGCGGCAGGATTATCAACATACCTCTTATGGCTGGCTTCGATCTCGACGCTCCGACAGGAGGCCCCACTCCGACGGATCTCCTCGCAACAATGACGCTGGAGAGCTGGGAACATGACAGGCTCGACTGGGACTACATTGAGCAGTGCCGGGACATCGCCACCTCACGATTCACGAATTCGCTTTCACAAGTCATGGCCGTTCTCGACGGAATGATTGCCGACGGCCGCAATGTCTTCTTCGCCCATACAATGGCCGGAGGCATCCCGAAAGCGAAGGTATTCCTGGTCGTTGCCAATCGAATCTACAAGGGACGTGGTCCCCGCCACATGTCTTCGCAAGCGCTGCTCGACAGCGATATGGGCAAGCTCATCCTGCAGAATTTCGACGAAGTCTCCGCAATCACCTTTCGACATCTTATCGACTTCAGCGCGGCGATCCGTGAGCGCGTAGAGGCTTCGGGTGCTCAGGTCCGGTACACGGCCTACGGTTACCATGGAACGGCAGTCCTGATTGACGGGAACTATCGTTGGCAGACCTACACCAACTACACCCAAGGTTACGCCAAGATGCGGCTCGAATGCATCGCGCAAGAAGCCTGGGCAGCGGGTGTCAAGGCAACCGTCTATAACTGTCCCGAAATCCGAACCAATTCGTCCGACGTATTTACGGGTATCGAACTTCCCCTCATACCGCTGCTACTCGCTTTGAAGAAAGAGAACGGTGGCCAATGGGCAGAGGACCAATGGCAGGCATGCCAAGAGCTTCTGACAGACGGCTTCACGATGAAGGATGTGTTCCAAAAAATTACCGATATGCAGGCCAACGAGGTCATGCGTCCGTTTTACGACTTCTCGGCGTGGCCCATGGCAAACAGCCAAGCACAGGCCGATCTGACCATCGGCACGTCCAACGAGATCACGCAGATGCATCGGGACAGCAAGGCGATGATCAGCGACCTTCTCAGTGCTCTCGTAGTGGAGGCGACCGGGCAGCTAATTTTTGGCGAGTCCTCAGATCCCTCCGGCCCCGTCCAGTGGCTCAACCACGATATCGTGGCGCGCCGACTTAACGCTTCCCACCAGCAAAGGAAGTCTCCCGCGCCGTTAATCGCGCAAGCGGCGAAAGACTCTCAGCTTGAGGTGGCCTGACAGCCTCCCAATCTAGGTCGCTCCACTCGCCTCGGCGACTTAAGGGCGGCTTTCCCCTGCATGTTGGCCGTTCGTCCCAGCCATGGCGGATGACCGCAACACCCACCTGAGGCGATCGATGGATGGCCGCCGGTGCAACCTCCGCCCTCGGAAGCCGACTGTGCATCCGTCGCCTTGAATGGGTGGTTCGAACTGTCGACCCTGCGTTTGTCGCTCCTGGCGGCAGCTTCGCGGCAACTGCGGACGCTGCAATGGATGTGATTTCATCTCCGATGCCAGTGCCTGTCATTGATCCTGCGCGCAGCAGATCACTCGTGCGCAAGCAATGTCTTTCCCGATGCGAATTGGCGATCGTAGAAAATCCGTACTGACAGAACAACTCCGGCGATCAGGACAACCACCCCAGCCACTTCGATCGGGGTTGGCCAGCGGGCATGTACGACAAGTCCTCCGATAACACCGAAGGCTGTTTCCGAGACGATCAATTGCGCGGCCAAGGCAACCGGCAGGCTCCGTGATGCAATGTTCCAGGCCCAGACGCCGCCTACTGTTGCCAGCAGCGCGAGGGACACACCCCAAACATATAGGCTGCCGGCGGCACTCCAGTCGAATCCCAATGTTGGAAGCTGGAAGAGGTCCATCGCGGCACCGACAGGATAAAATGCCAGCATCAAGACGCCGCCTCCGACCAGTATCAGCGCTGACCACACACCGGAGGGCATTTCTGGTCGGGCTGCGAGTGCAGCCTGATTGGCAAGGGCGAACCAGACCCAAAGTCCCACGGCAGCGAGCGATAGCGGTACGCCAATCCACAACGATTGGACAGAGTTCAATCCTTCGGCCGTGAATGCCGTGCCATTGACGAGAACGAGGCCGACCAGCACCAGCGCCAAAGGCATCATAAGGAATCGCCATGGCATTGATCCCTGATACTGATTACCGATGACCATCAATACGATCGGGACCAGACCCAGAAAGGCGGGAGCGATGACTGGGCCGGCAAAGATGGCCGCTCCCGTCACCGTCAGGAAGTAGCCGACATATCCGACGAAGGCGAGCCAGATGGCTTGCAGACAGTTTCGAAACGTGAGGTGGCGCATGACGCCCTTCTCGGAAAACAGGATGTAAAGCCCAACGAGCGCTGAAACAACGTGACGGATTAGGGCAAAATCAAAGGTGGAATAGTCACCGATGATGAAGGGCACAACGAAGTTGAGCGAAAAGGCAAAGGCCGCAAAGAGAGCCGCTGACACGCCAACATAAAAGACCCTGTTCATAGTGGTCATCCCTTTGAGGTTGCGTCACTGGAAATTTGATTGCGGTGATGCTGACAGCTTTGGTTGGCAATCAAGCGAGACCCTTGATCGAATGAGGAAAATTTACCGGCCGCGAGCCTTGGCCGGTACCCAGCGAAAATGAGAACCACCCTCTCGATACGCACCCATCGAACCATCATATACGGTTCACGCAGACGGCTGGGCGGCCTATTCAGCAGAACCGATTTCTCCTATCATCGACATCGAGGCTTCTAATCGTCGGGACGTTATGGATCGGCTTGATGCAATGCGGGTTCTGCTTGCGGTGGTTGACGCCGGGAGCTTGTCGGCGGGCAGCCGGAAGCTGAATGCGCCTCTGCCGAGCGTCAGCCGCAAGGTCGCCGATCTGGAGCGATATCTCGGCGCAAACCTCATCATCCGAACAAGCCGCAACTTGCAGCTTACCGACGCCGGTCGCGACTATGTCGATGCGGCGCGCAAGATCATCGCCGATCTGGAGGAGGTCGAACGCAGGGCCTCAGGCGAATATCAGACGCCGCGGGGACTGCTCACCATCACCATGCCGATCGAGTTTGGCCACCGGTACGTTCTGCCGATCGCACTCGACTTCATGAACAAGCATCCGGAGGTGACTTTGAACCTCCTGTCCCTCGACCGTTCTGTTCATCTCGCCAACGAGCAGGTCGACGTCGCCATCCGACTTGGTGAGTTGGTCGACAGTTCGCTCTACGCGGTCAAGGCCGGCGAGTTCCGCCTGTTGACCTGCGCAAGCCCGGCCTATCTGGAACGGCATGGCGTTCCCCAACATCCCACCGAACTCACCAATCACGACGGAATCATGTTCCATAACCGGTCGTTCTTCTGGAGTTTCGAGATCGACGGGAAGTCTGTCGAGGCGATGCCACGCAGTCGGATCGAGGTCAACACGGCGGCCAATTGCGTCGCAGCCGCGCGAAATGGAGCCGGGATCGCCCGCCTCTTCGACTACCAGGTTCCGGAGGAAGTGTCCTCGGGCGCGCTCGTGCAGATCTTGAAAGACTACGATGGTGGGCCCAAGCCGATCCACATCGTCTATTCGCGTCAGGGGCTACTCGCTCGCAAAGTGCGTGCCTTCATCGATTGGATGCTCCCCCGCCTTCGCGCGGCTTGCAGCAATTATTGCGATGCACCGTCACCGGAATGAAGCGCGCACTTCCTCGACCGTCCTCTCCAGCTTCTGGAGATGCGGGTAATGGCCAGTGTCAGGAAGAATTGAAAGCTCGGCCCCCAGCCGTTCGGCGAGTTCTACCCCCATTTCCTTATTGATGTAGAGATCCTTCTCGCCCCATACCACCTTTACAGGAGTCCTTAGCTTGTCCAGATTGGCTTCGAAATACTGCTGGTCCCTGGTGAAATGCGTGTAATAGCTCGCAAAGGCGTCAGCTGTCGTCAGCGCGCCATAGGACCAGCCACGCGCCATGTCGCTCCTGAACTGGGCGGAGAGCTCGAACTGCACCTCCTTTGCCAGCCCTCTCCTGAAGGCGTTCTCGAGAATGTCCGCGCGATTCTTGTTGAGCTGTTCCCGTGCCTGAGCCGCTGACCGCCTATCCTTCAGCTTCTGCAGGCTCTCATACATGTAACGCGGCCGATCGAAGGGCGCGAAGTCGCCGACGATAATGGTTCGTGCAATGTCGGGCTTCTCCAAGCCCAGCAGCAGCGCCGGCAGGGCTCCGATGTCCGTGGCATAGATCGTAAGCTTGGACCGATCGATGTGAGCCTTCTCGATGTAGCCGTCAAGGACACGTGCATAATCCATCGGCGCATAAGAAAAGCGGTCCGTCGTCGGCCGCGACGAGAACCCGAAACCGGGCCAATCGAAAGCGTGGACCTCGTAATCGTCGGCGAGAGCCAGGGATACTTCCTTCCAGGCATACATCGTTTCCGGGAAGCCATGCAGGAAGAGGACGGTCCCCTTCGGGTCGAGACTGTGCACGACCGACCTTCTCAGTATGATGTCGTTGTCGATCTGAATGAAGCTGATATTCGCCCTCGGTTGATGCGAGCGGCCCTCGGCATGTGTCACGGTCGCGATAGAGGAAAACATCGCTGCGGCGGCAAACAGCGGTCGAAGGGTCGCCATTGTCATGTCAGTAGCTCCAGCTTCGTCGCGTCAACGGATAACGCGGTCGACCTGCGCCTGAAGGCGCGGGCCGACCAGCAGGATGGCGGGGATGACGATGAGATAGGCGATGCTCCACGAGCGGAGCCATGTCAGGACGAACCCCCTCGAGAAGCCCAGATTGAGCGCGAGCAATGTGAAAGAGATCAACCCTGTCGTTACGATACCCATCGACAAGGCGAAGGCGATCTTGCGTTTGAAATGCGTGTCCATGTCGGCCTCCCGGTTCGAGGTGAAATGGGGATCGCCTCAGCGGTTACGATCCCGGATTATGGCTTCGAAGATCGCGCAACGTTGGCACCGGCGGTAGCGGGGGAACCTGAGAGGCACCCTCTTGAATCCGGCAAGTTCTCAATGGCGAGGAAACCGTTAGACCGATCGCGAAAGAACAACCGTCATGTCGCGACCGCGCCCCAAAGCTCTCATCACTGATGCGTCCTGTGCGATTGGAGGACGATGCATCCCGAGCCGCGGAGATCGGCACCGCTGAACAGCGCCTCGGCGTTTCGAAAACATTCCACCCGATAACCGAAGGCCGACAGCAATCTCCTCAAGGCGCGCAAGACCTGTTCGTCGTCGTCGACGAGGAAAACCGTTCCGATCCGGCGCAACCACAGATCCGCATCCCACGCCGGGTCGTCAAGGGCGGCTCGCACCTATGTGCCCCCAACTACTGCCGGCGCTACCGGCCTGCGGCTCGCCACGCCCAGCCGGTCGAAAGCTCGATGAGCCACATCGGATTATGCATTGTCCGGTCGACAGGGACACATTCCGGTCCCTGACACGCCATGCGCAATCGCCATTGCTCTGATGGCGAAAACGCGTGTTGCGTGACAGTGTTCGCCGTTCTGGCGTTGTTTAATGGGAAAGTTGCGCTACGCCCTTATCTCAGAAACGGCCAGTTTCCGCTGTCGACCCATTGTTGTCGTTGGTGTCCGGCGCACCGAATGGCTCGTTTGAGCGCGGATAGCAGACGTTCGGGCTCTTTGTTTCGACCGAGTGTTCCTGCTGATATTGTGCGATCTCAGACTTGGTCCAACGGCTAGAAAAAGTCCGGCACGAGCCAAACAGCCGGCAGACAGAACCCTCCACAATCGTCCAGCTTAGCCTCTTGAACTGGCGCGGGGCGCGGACATTATGTTCTGTTGCCTCGCTACACCGAGTAGCCATTTGTGAAATTTCTGCCCGAACGGCTTATCGAGAGCCGCTCTATCCCAGGCCAAATAATAGCTTTCAGGCAGTTCCATGCGGATGTCGAAAGGAACCACAAGCGTTCCGGAAGCAATCTCATCCTGGATCATCGAAACCTGTGCGAGGACGAAACCCCTTCCGTTGACGGCCGCATCGATGGCGCTGCTAGACAAGGCGAAGGAAAGGCCAGAGAACGTCTGGCGACCGTCGGCGTGGACCAAGGTGGCCCAGTCCTTCCATTGCGGCGAAGCCTTGTAGTCCGCCTCCCACTCCACGTTGAGCAGTGGAAATTTGAGAATATCCTGCGGAGAGCTGAGAACCTGCCCGGTAATGAGTGCAGGTGAGCAGGCCGGCGCGACCCAATCGGTGAAAAGATTCGCGACGTGTTCATGCACGTAGGAACGGCGACCGTAGGTGATACGGAAATCCACCTGCTCGATACCGATGCGGGGCTCCTGCTCTTGACCGAGAATTCGCACACTCGATTCCGGACAGAGAGATTGCCAGTCGAAAATCTTGCGATTGACCCACTTGTTTGCGACCGACGTCAGGGCGCTTAGAACGATCCCGGTCTCGTTCCGGGCACGGGCCAGAACGTTCGCAGCGTAGGAAAGCTGCTGAAAGCCTTTCGCGACTTCCTGATAGTACAGCCGTCCCCATGAGGACAGTTCGACCCGTCGCCCACGCCGCTCCAGCAAAGTCAGACCAAGATATTGCTCCAGGTTTCGGACGAGTTGACTCACGGCGCCGGGCGATACGCCGAGATCCTCCGCAGCAGCGCTGACCGAGCCACATCGTCCGATCGCCTCAAAGGCTTGCAAGCCGCGCAAGGATGGCTTTGGCATCGTGAAACGCTCCTTCGGCCGCCCACTTCAATTTAGAATTTCTAAAAAAGAACGCAGGCGTTGGCAACTTGTTGGCGCAAGAAAAACGTCGAACATTCACTTAACAAAAAGCAAGGAGGCGAAATGTTTCTCAAGAATGCCTGGTACGTTGCAGCCTGGGATCACGAGGTTGCCCGCGAGCTTAAGCCCCTCACGATCCTCGGCGAAAACATCGTCCTTTACCGCAAGCAAGACGGCCAGGCAGCCGCCCTTGAGGATGCCTGTCCCCATCGGAAATTGCCTCTCTCCATGGGGCGCATCAAGGGTGACGACGTAGAATGCGGCTATCACGGCCTCACCTTCGACTGTTCGGGTACCTGTACGCGGGTGCCTGGCGCCGAGCGCATTCCGCACGTTGCCAAGGTGCGTTCCTACCCGGTCCATGAGCGCTACGGACTGCTGTGGATCTGGATGGGCGATGCCGACAAGGCGGATCCGCAAGAAATCTTCGAAGTCAAGCATTTCGGCGACCCCGCATGGGGCATCAATCGCGGCGAGTCCATGACGCTTAACTGCAACTACCTCTACATGACGGACAACCTGCTCGACCCGTCCCATGTCGCCTAGGTCCATCCGTCGTCCTTCGCGAGCTCGGCCTGCGAGGAAACGCCGCTTGAGACGACCGTGAAGGACGACGGCGTTACCGTCTGGCGCTGGATGATCGACTCGGAGCCGGCCCCGTTCTACGCGCCCTTCCTGCAATTCGAGGGCAACACCGATCGCAAGCAGCACTACGAGGTGCGCTATCCGAGCAACGCGATCATCAAGGCGATCTTCGCGCCCGCCCATACCGGCGGCGAAGGCCGCGAGCTGCCGGAAAACACCTTCCTCATGGACAGCTACAACTTCATGACCCCGGTCGATGAAAACCGGACGAAATACTACTGGTTCCAGATGCGCAACTTCGCGCCGAATGACGAAAATGTATCGGCGAGCTTTGCCAAATCCGTGCGCGGCGCCTTCGAGGAAGACCGCGTTGTCCTGGAGGCGGTCCATCACGGAATGGCCAACATGCAGACGCCGAACCTCGACCTAAAGATCGACGTTGGCCCGATGCGTTTCCGGCGCAAGTTGGCTCAACTGATCGCCGCAGAGACGAGAGCCGATACGGCCAGTGCAGCGGCCGAGTGAGGTTCAATCCGAATGCTCGATGCCACGGCTTCACGCTTCCGCCCTTTCGAAGTTGTCTCGAAGGTGCGCGAAAGCACCACCATCACGTCGTTCCGTCTCGCCCCACTCGAACGTCAGCATTGGCTGTCGTTCGAGCCGGGACAGTTCCTGACGATCCGTGTTCCCGACCGCAACGGCGGACATGTCCTGCGCAACTACACGGTCTCCTCCTCCCCGCGCGAAGAGGGAACGTATCGGATCACCGTGAAACGGGAGACGGCACCCACGCAAGATGTGCCCGAGGGATTGAGCTCCTGCTGGCTCCACGACGAGATCGAGCCCGGCGCCGTCGTCGAGATCGACCCGCCACGCGGCGCATTCAAGCTCGACAGTACGAGTTCCCGCCCCGTCGTGCTTCTTTCTGGCGGCGTCGGGTTGACGCCGACGGTCTCGATGCTTGATGTGCTGGCACGGGAAAGCGACCGTCCTGTCTGGTTCATTCATGCCTGCGACAGCGCGGCGGTCCATGCACTGCGGGCGGAGGTCGAGAATCTCGCCGCCCTTCGGCCCGGCATCACTCTGCACTTCTGCTACCGCTTCGCCGAAAGCAGTGACCTCGAGGCTGCCCTATGCCAGTCGTCGGGCTTCCTGACGCGCGCCACGCTTCAGAGCCTTCTCCCGCTCGACGACTACGACATCTACATGTGCGGCCCACCGCCGTTTATGCAGGCCCTTTACCGCATTCTGACCGACCTTGGAGTACGGAAGGAACGCATCGCCTATGAGTTCTTCGGACCGGCGAGCCTCCTCTCGGAGACGGCGCCAGCAACTGCGCGACCTGCCCTGACGCGCACAGCCGAACCAACCACTGGGGATGATGGCGTGCACCTCGTCCTTCAGAAGTCGGGGCGCATCCTGGCCTGGGACGGAACGAGCGGATCCATCCTTGCCTTCCTGGAGGCACAGGGCATCGAACCGGAATTTTCCTGCAGGGCTGGAGTTTGCGGGACCTGCGAACAGGGGCTCGTCTCAGGCGAGGTCGACTATTTCGAGGAACCTCTCGAGGAGATGCCTGACGGCCGGGTGCTGTTGTGCTGCACCAGGCCGAAATCCTCAATCGTGCTCGATCTCTGACCGATCGGAACAAAGAGACTGCAGCCCAGGGCGTCCAATCCCGAAGGAGGATCCGTGTCGAAACCGCTTCATACCGAGCTCCCACTCAATCCGCATGTAGCAGGCCTGCCGCCCTACAATGCCGGGATGAACATCGCCGCAGCAAGACTGCATAGCGGCCGGGAGGATATCGCGGCGCTCGCCAGCAACGAGAACCCGGACGGCTGCTCCCCGAAGGTCGCGGCGGCACTCGCCGGCCTCAACCCGGCGCGTTATTCCGATCCCGCCTGCACGGCGCTGCGGGCCGCGCTCGGCGAAAAGCTGGGCGTTGCCACTGACCGCATCGTCGTCGGCAACGGCTCTGAGGAATTGATCGCGGCGGTCTGCCGGGCGGTCCTGCGGCCCGGGGCGACCGTCGCCACCGTCTGCCCCGGCTTCGGCCTGCATGAGATCGAGGCGCTCGCCAATGGCGCCGTCGTCGCTAAGGTCGCGATGCGGGCGGATCTGGAGTTCGACATCGCGGCGATCCTCGCTACGCTCGAAAAAGCGCCTGCGATCTTCTTCCTGTCCTCGCCCTCCAATCCGGTCGGCCCGGCCCTCGACCGCGACAGCCTCGACCGCGTCGTCGCAGCGGTCCGACCGGAAACGCTGCTGGTATTGGACGAGGCCTATTTCGAATTCACCGCCGACGACCTGCCGGACGGCCTTGCCGTGCTCTCCGCCTCGCGGCTGTCCTTCGTGGTGCTGCGCACCTTCTCCAAGGCCTACGGACTTGCCGGCCTGCGGGTCGGCTATGTTGTAACTTCGGATGCGCGGTTGGCGCGCGCCATGACCGCCGCCAAGACGCCGTTCAACGTCAATGCCGCGGCACAGATCGCGGCCGCGGCCGCGCTGCAGGACGAAGCATGGATGCGCGCATCGATCTCCGCACTGAAAGCCGAGCGGGCGCGCGTCGCCGCCGCCATTGCGGCGATGGGCCTGCCCGCTGCCCGCTCGCAGACGAATTTCCTGTTCATCGATGTCCGCCGGGACAGCCAGGCAGCGATGGATCACTTCCTGTCGAAGGGCATTATCGTCAAGCCGTGGAAAGAGGAGGGCTTTGAGAGCTTCATCCGCGTGACCATCGGCACGCCATCCGACAACGACCGTTTTCTCGACGCGCTTGGCGCTCTCGCCATGGAGTGACGCCGAGCCACCGTCCTTCCGATCAAACAGAGCAGGAACCGAACCACGGCCCTACGGGAACGAGCAATGAACGGAAACGCAATTCTCCATACGACGAGCCGGGAGCACTGTCGCATGTCCCTTTCGACGCCATCCAGCCTGTTCGCCGGTGACTTTTCCGCCCTGAGGGCCCGCTTTCTGGCCGCGGCGCGACAGGCAGGCGCTGATCTCGTCGAATATCTCCATCCACTGCACGGACCGGGCGGTGAGCGCCTTGCGACCGATGTCGCCTTTCTTGGGCGGAGCGACGCGAAAAAGCTGCTAGTGTTGATCTCGGGGACGCATGGGGTCGAAGGCCCGTTCGGATCGGCCTGCCAGACCGCCTGGCTATCGCGGAATTCGCCTTGGCAGCTTCCCGACGACACCGCCGTCCTGGCGATCCATCTCATCAATCCGTGGGGCACGGCCTGGCAACGCCGGGTGAACGAGGACAATGTCGACCTCAACCGCAATTTCATCGATTGGCAGAGGGGCACGCCGAGAAATGAGCGCTACGCCGTCCTTCACGACGCGCTGGTCTGCCGCGAATGGGAAGGCCCGGAGTGGGACCGGGCGCAGGAGGCCTTTGAGGCCGCCAAGCGGCAGCATGGCGGCTATTCCGGCCTCGCCCCGATCATCGAAGCCGGCCAATACGATTTCCCAGACGGCCTCTTCTATGGCGGCGACGGCCCTGTCTGGTCCAATCGGACGCTGGTCGAGATCCTGTCGACCCTCGCGCAGCAGGCCGAACAGGTCGTCGTCTTCGACCTGCACACGGGCGCCGGCCCTTATGGCTATCCGGCGCTACTCTCGGTGGCCGAAGGCGAGCATGCCGGACTCGAATGGGGACGGCAGATTTTCGGCCCGGCACTGTCCGTCGTCATAACCGGCGCGAACGCCACGACCGGCACCCGCATCGCCGCGACGGCAACCGGCTATGTCTCTGCCGCCGTTCGCCATGCCCTGCCGCAGGCCCGCGTCCTGCCGCTGGTCATCGAATGCGGCACGCTGGACGGCGCCACGGTTTCCGATGCGGTGCAGGCCGACAACTGGCTGCATCTATTCGGCAAAATCGATTCGCCGATCGGCGCGAAAATCAAGCGATCCTTGGCTGCAGCCTTCATTCCCGAGGACCCCGAATGGCAGGGCACCTGCCTCTCGACGGCGCTGCGCCATTTCGACCGCGCCTTTGCCGACCTGAAGGCGGTCGGCGGCGCAGGCGAGGAAAAGCCCCTGCCCGCCGCGGCCGCCATCGCGATCATGCCGCATCCGGAGGCGACCGGCCCGCGCGCCGACGAGCAGCCGGCGCTGGAGGTGCAGAACATCCACAAGCGTTTCGGCCCGCTCTCCGTACTCAACGGCGTCAGCCTGACGGCCCAGCCCGGCGAGGTCGTGTCGATGATCGGCTCCTCCGGCTCAGGCAAGAGCACCTTCCTGCGCTGCCTTAACCTGCTGGAGCAGCCGAACGACGGCCGCATCGTCATCGACGGCGAGGAAATCCGCATGAAGAAGGCGGCGGACGGCAGCGCCGCCCCGGCTGACATGCGCCAGGTCGAGCGCATCCGTTCGCGCGTCGGCATGGTGTTCCAGAACTTCAACCTCTGGCCGCACATGACGGTGCTCGAAAACATCGTCGAGGCGCCGCTGCATGTGCTGAACGAGGGGAAGCAGGAGGCCATCGAGCACGCGCATGCGCTGCTGAAGAAGGTCGGCCTCTCCGACAAGCACGCCCAATACCCCGGCCAGCTCTCGGGCGGCCAGCAGCAGCGCGCAGCCATTGCCCGCACGCTTGCGATGCGCCCGAAGCTCATCCTCCTGGACGAGCCGACCTCCGCGCTCGATCCCGAGCTCGTCGGTGAGGTCCTGCGCGTGATCCGGCAACTGGCCGAAGAAGGAAATACGATGATCCTCGTGACGCATGAAATGCAGTTCGCGCGCGAGGTCTCGCACAAGATCCTCTTTCTCCACCAAGGAAAGGTTGAGGAAGAGGGTGCGCCGGCGGAGGTCTTTACGAACCCACGATCCGAACGCATGCGCCAGTTCCTGGCCCGTACACTCTGACGCTTCGCCGGTATATCAGCCGTCCGGGCTTCCGGACGAAAGCCAACAAGAACGCTCAGCAAGGGGAACCAAAACATGAAGCTGAAAACACTACTGCTCGCCACGTACTTTGCCGCCGGCCTCACCGCGGCGCATGCGGCCGAGGGCGAACTGTCGATTGGCACGGAGGGCGAGTATCCGCCGTGGAGCATGGCTGACTCGGCCGGCAACGTCACCGGTTTCGACGCCGATGTCGGAAACCTGCTCTGTGCCAAGCTGGAAATGAAGTGCCATTTCGTCGTGCAAGCCTTCGACGGGCTGATCCCGGCGCTGAAAGCCAATCGCTTCGACGTCATCGTCTCCGGCATGTCGATCACCGCCGAGCGCAAGAAGCAGATCAACTTCTCGGTCGGATATGCCGAGCTGGCCAATATGTTCGTGGTCAAGAAGGATTCCGATCTCTCCGGCATCAAGGATATCGACACGCTACTGAAATCGCTCGACGGCCGCACCGTCGGCGTCCAGGCCGGCACGACCCACGCCCACTTCATGGAAAAGCGCGCCTCCTCAGCCATCCTGAAGACCTATGACACCCTCGATCAGATGCAGATCGACCTGGCGAGCGGCCGCGTCGAGGCCGCCTTCGCCGACGCCTCCGCCCTTCAGGACTTCCTTGCCCGCCCTGACGGGAAGGACTTCCAGTTCATCGACGTCAAGGTGCAAAGCACCTTCGATCCGTCGCTCGGCGAAGGCATCGGCGTCGGCATCGCTAAGGAGAATACCGAGCTCAAGGCCCGCATCGACAAGGCGCTCTGCGAACTGGTCGCCGACGGCGCGATCGGCAAGGCGAGCCAGACCTGGTTCAAGTCCGACATCTCCCGGCCTTGCCAATAAGACCCTAGGCGATCCCGGTGGGTCCGTCCCACCGGGGCGCCGCGTCCGACAAAACAAAAGACTGGCAAACGACAGGACTGGTTCATGGATCTTGGTTTTTGGCAGGTATGGGAAGGCGGCTGGATCACCGCCATCCTTCGCGGGGCGGGAGTCACGGTCGCCCTCGGCATAGCGAGTATGGCCTTTGGCATCATCATCGGCGTCGCCTGCGGACTGATCAAATGGGCGCGGATTTCCCCGCTGACGTTGGTTGTCGATTTCTACACGTCCATCGTGCGCGGCGTGCCGGAGTTGCTCATCATTTATCTGCTGTTCTTCTCCTCCGTGGAATTCGCGGCCCGCGTCGCGGCCGCCTTCGGTTATGAGGGGCTGGCCGGCAACGGCTATGCTTTCGTGATCGCTGTTGTCGCCATCGCGGCAATTTCGGGAGCCTATTCCACCGAAGTGGTGCGTGGTGCGCTAGCGGCCATTCCCGCCGGCCATATCGAGGCGGCGCGGGCGCTCGGCATTCCGGGCACGCGCATCTTCCGCCGCATCATCGCGCCGCAGATGCTGCGGATTGCCGTGCCCGGCATGAACAATGTCTGGCAGACCACGATCAAGGACACAGCGCTCGTCTCCGTGGTCGGCCTGCAGGAGCTGATGCGTGCCGCCTTCGTGGGGGCAGGCTCGACCCGGCACCCGTTCATCTTCTACTTCATCGCCGCGGTCGTTTATCTCGCGATCACGCTTGTCAGCCAGGGAGGTTTCGACCGGGTCGAGCGCCTGCTGCGGCTTCGTTCGGGGAAATAGGCCATGGATTTTGAACTCGTCCGCCTCGCCGTGCCGACGCTTGCCAAGGGGTTGTGGCTCGCCGCTCTGCTGACCGTCGCCTCCGTCGCCATCGGCTTCAATCTTGGGCTAGCGGTCGCAGTAATGCGCCTGTCGAAGAACAGGGCGCTGAGCGGTTTCGCCAAGGGCTACAGCACGGTGTTTCGCGGCACGCCGCTGCTCGTCCAGCTCTTCCTGTTTTATTACGGCCTCGGGCAACTTTCCTTCGTGCGCGACAATCCCGTGCTCTGGTGGATCGTCGGCGACGGCGCCCATTGCGCCGTCATGGCGCTGGCGCTCAACACCGCCGCCTATACGTCGGAAATCCTGCGTGGCGGGCTCATGTCCATTCCCGGAGGCCTCGTCGAAGCCGCCCAAGCCTGCGGCATGTCGCGGCTCCTGTGCTTTCGCAGGATCACCTTTCCCCTCGCCATCCGTCAGGCTTTGCCGGCCTATGGCAATGAACTCGTGCTCGTGGTGAAAGGCACCAGCCTCGCCTCAACGATTACCGTCCTGGAAATCACCGGCCACGCCAAGCGCCTGATGAGCCAGACCTACGCCATCCTCGAAATCTTCGCCATCGCCGGCATGCTCTACCTGGTGATCAACCTGGTGCTGATCACACTGGTGCGGCTCCTGGAAGCCCATCTCACGCGCTACCTGCCCCGATAGCCTACGCGGGCCAAAAAGGGAAAGAAGCCCATGCCAAGCATTGCCATACATCCATCCGTCGATTCTGGGTTCAGCGCGACCCACGCCACCTTTTCGGGCGGCAAGGTACTCCAGAACGGCGAAAAGCTGGCAGTCCTGGAGCCCATTGCGCTGAGCCCGCGCCAAGCGTCCAAGGAGTCCGGAGCGCATCTCTACAGCCTCGTCGAACAGGACCACCCGTCCAAGGGCCTGTCTTTTGTTCATGCGTTTCCAAGCTGGGCGAAGCTTGGACGGCGTGCGCACCTGGCTGCGCGAATTGGGTCTCGAGCCCTATGACTGCACCAATCCCGGTCTTATGGATTACATCGCCACCTGGACCGCGAAGAGCGGCGCGCAAAAATAGCGGACACGGCCTGAACGGCTCTGCCGCAAGCATCTCAACGTTTTTCCGACATCCACCAGCAGGTAGCATCGTATGGATCGCCTACAGCCCGAGTTCAAAGCCGAAATTCGCAGAATTGTCGGTGAAGGAAACTTCAAGGACGGAGAGGCCATCTCCACGATAGACCACGGAGTCGCGCCCGAAAATCTCGGGGCACGCGCTGTCGTGTTCCCAGGAACATCCGACGAGGTTGCCGCCGTCGTCAAATGTAGCCGCGCCAGCGGGGTTCCGCTCGTTGCCCAAGGAGGGCGAACGGGGCTCGTAGGCGGCGCGATATCCAGGCCGGGCGAACTGGTGCTTTCTACCGCCCGCCTCAATCGAATTTTGCGTATCTCACCGATCGAGCGCGTCGCGGTCGTGGAAGCCGGCGTGACACTGCAGGCGCTGCAAGTGGCGGCTGCCGAACATCGACTTGAGACAGGGATCGATTTGCCGTCGCGCGGTTCGGCAACGATCGGAGGCATGGCGTCGACGAACGCCGGAGGTATTGCAGCCTTTCGGTTCGGGGTCATGCGGCATCGCATTCTTGGTCTGGAGGCCGTGCTCGCGGATGGCTCCATCTACTCGGACATGACACGGGTCGTGAAAAATGCTGCGGGTTATGATCTGAAACATCTCTTTGTCGGAGCGGAAGGAACGCTCGGCATCATCACGCGCATTGCCGTCAAGCTCGAACCCCGGCCTGCTGCCACCGCCACAGTCCTTTTCGGTTTGCCGTCAGTAGATGCGGCGCTCGAGACCGTCCGTCGAGGTCTTGATGCGGAGTACGGTCATCTACGCGCGGCGGAGGCGATCTGGAACGCCTTTTTTCGCCTGACGTCAGGCCATCATCGTTGGGCGGCGACGGACTACGATGCTGACCATTCCGTCAACCTGCTGGTCTCGCTAGGTGGGGCCGAAGAGGGAGCGTTGCAATCGGAACTCGGACGCATCTTCGAAGACGTCATCGAGGATCATCCCGACGCCTCGGCCGTGATCGCGTCCTCGGTAGCGCAGGAGGCTGACCTTTGGCGGCTGCGTGAGGACACCGACCTTATCTACCGCAAGCATCCGAGCGCACCGTCCTACGATGTCTCCGTCCCTCTCTCCGAGATCGAAAGTTATCTTGTACGCTGTCTTGCGGGTCTGAGGAACGTAGATGCCGCGTTAGATCCGTATGTCTTCGGCCATCTGGCCGACGGAAACCTACATATCGTACTCAATGCTGCCGGCATTGACGTTCTGCCTGAAAAGGCAAAAGCCATCGAAGCGGTCCTATATAGGGATCTCAATGCGATCGGCGGTTCTTTCTCCGCCGAGCATGGAATCGGCGCTACAAGGGTGCGTTCCCTATTGAATACGGCAGATCCCGCGAAACTGGCGCTAATGCACCGGATTAAGGAGACAGTCGATCCAGCCGAGATTTTCAACCGCGGCAAGGTGCTGAGTGATCTCGGCCGCAAGTATGCGGAATGCTGATTTGGTGTCTCGTATTCGAGAAGTGGTCAAGAATTGTCCGCCTGAGGTGCACGAGCGGCAGAACCGTGCAGTGCTTGTCAGACCCCATGCGACTACAGAAGGTCAGCCGGTAAATTGAGACTGAGCAGAAATCGAAGACTGTGCGGTGTGCAAAAGCGCCCCGTTGCCGGCTCGGCTGCAATGTCGGCTTCTCGCCGCGCTACTGTCACTCAGCGGCTGAGCCTCCAAGCTCCGCTTTCCTGCCAGACCAGCCGCACACTTGGGGCGCTGGCCTCCTCGAGCGTCCAGCGGACGCGAACCTGTCCCGCGGATGTCGAAAGGGCGCCGTATTTAATCGCATTGGTCGCGAGTTCGTGCAGGATCAGGCTCATCGACATGATTTGCTTCGACCCGAGCGGTACCGCCGGCCCCGATTCGACGAGAACGCCCGTGGGACCTTCCGAATAGGGCTCAAGCGTTTGCCGAAGCACCTGCTGAAGGTCAGCCTCGCCCTCTTGCGCGTAAGCCGCATCATGGGCCTGAACGAGCGCATTGAACCGGCCCATGAATGCGTCGCGATATGCCTCGCCGGAGCGATCCGCGGCGGTGGTCTGGCGTGCGATCGCCTGAACCAGCGCGAGCAGGTTCTTCATTCGATGCCGGAGTTCACCCAGGAGCACATCCTTCTCGGCCTCGCGCTGGCGTCGCTCCGTGGCATCCACGATCGAGAGCAGCAAGGTGCGGCTGTTGTCGTCGGGATGGAACAGCCGGTGCGCACTGACGAGCATCGTCCTCGGGCCGATGCTCGGAAAGTCTTGCTCGACCTCATAATCCACAACCGCCGTGCTCTTCGGAATGACCTCTTCGAGCAGGCGGCGCAGCTCGGGGATGTCCCACTGCCCGTTGCCGAGCTCATAGATGTGCTGTCCGATCGTCTCATCGCGGCCGACCTGGAAGGTTGTGAAGAAGGCACGGCTGGCGCTCTGGACGCACAGGTTCTGGTCCAGGACAAGCAAAGGATCGGGTACCGTGTCGACTATGCCTTGCGACTGGATATGGCCATTGCGCAACAGGCGATAGAGGTCTTCCAGATTCATTACCAATCCCGAACGCTCAATTTTCTCACGATATAGTAATGCACACGCAAAGGGCCTTGTTCCTGAAGCCCAACAGAATGGCGTCTCGCCTGACCGCGAGGGCTTGATCTGCTTTAATTGCTTCGCTTTTCGTGCTCCATGCGTCGGCGCTGGCGCGAACCGGGCGTGAGCCTACTGGCTGCCGAACTTCGACTTCCCGCACCTCTGCCCGTCTGAGGGCGATCGAACGTCGCGGTCATCGAAAGCACGCGCAGTGAATGGCTCGTTCCAGGCCGTTGCGGACCTTCAACCGAACACCTGTTTGCTCAAATGCCGACGATCTGATCGCTTCGCGGCCCAACAGCGGGGTGAGATTAGGTCGCAAAGACTCGTTGGCGGCTCGCAGTAGAGCGACCATCGAACGCAATTCTTTGATGGCTTCGTCGCGTTCGTGTTTTAACGGTCGAGACCCCAAACGTCCGGATTTCGTGCGAAGTATTCGATCAGCATTTCGATTAGGACCCGAACTTTCCGTGCGGGGTGCTGACCCGGCGGTCGGACGACATACGCGCCGGCCGAAGGGGATAGCGTGTCATAACCGGAACGAGCGCGCCGGAGGCCACATATTTTTGTGTGATGCAATCGGGGAGCCAGGCGATGCCGAGTCCCGTCGCCGCGGCAGCGGCAAGCGCCGTAGCGTCATCGGCCTTGAACCTGCCTTGCGGCTGAACCGTGACAATCCTGCTGCCATCCATGAACTGCCAGGCTTCCGTTCCTTGCATGGGGGCCTGATGGTTGACGAGCTGCTCTAGTGTCTCAGGTGAACCGTGCGCTTTGATATAATCCGGGCTTACGACAAGCTTTCCATAGATCGGCCCGATGCGCTTCGCGATCAGGTTGGAGTCCTGAAGGTAACCACACCGGATCGCGCAATCGAAACCTTCGGCGATGAGATCGACGAAGCGATCGCTGTAGAAGGTATGGATGTGGAGCTGCGGGTGGTGTTGCGCCATTTCCGCAAGCACGGGGGCGAAGTGAGTCGGGCCGAAAGAAAGCGGCATGGCAACCCTCAGGCGGCCGCGCAACTCACCGGTTGGGAGGATCGTTTACCTGGCCGTATCGATCTCCGCGCTGGCACGGGCCGCATGGTCTCTGAACGTGATTCCCGCTTCTGTGAGCGCGGCGCCGCGGGTCGTTCGTAAAGAAGCTGGACGCCAAGTTCCGCTTCAACCCGAAAGAGCCGCCGACTGACGATTGACCTGGAGACGCCGAGCCGGCGCGCAGTGGCCGATACGCCCCCGGCATCGGCCACTGCGACGAATGTTGCGCACGAAACGATACCGCCTGGGCCTGTCAAGAAAAAAACACCAAATATTACACCCGCGCACGCAACTCAGATGTAACGAACGTAACACTCGCAAAGCGATCTACCTGCTATCATCTCACAATCGGTGAGATAATAGTGTACTAAGTATTGGTTCTGTAAACCTCAGATAACTCGCCCTTATTCCAGGTCAATTGTAGACGGGTTGCCATTTGCCCATAAAGCAAACCTGCAAGGGAGGATCGCTGCCATGACGAAGGTATTGCTCGTACTCATTGCTCTCACGTCAATTTTGACTACGACTGCTGTCGCACAGTGCAATCCAGCGGTACAGCAGTGCCGTTGAGGCACCGCTCGAAACAGTGAACCACCACCATGTCGAACCTTGTCGCGCTGCTTTTCGGAGCGGCGATCGTGCTGTTTTATTCTTACAACCGCTTCAACCGCGTCACCTACGAGGGCGGGCGGCAGATGGAGCGGCTTGTCGATCTGCTCTCACCCGACAAGCTTCGGGCGCGGCGCATCGTCATGCATGCCTACACATTCTACGCCCTCATACTCCTGCTCATTTACTTCTTCCTCTGCGCCTATGCTGAACTGCTGCCGCTTCTCGGCGGCCCGGACCTCGCAGTCGGCGCGAGCAAGCTTCCTGTACCCTCGGCTGAGGCCCAGGCGGCAGTCATCGCTGGCTTCGCTCCGGGCAATGATGCTGCGATCCCGTGGACATTGTCGAGCGTTGTGGGTCCGGCGACCGTGCGCGACTTCGACATCGGCATCGATGCGTCCGTGTCGCTTGCCATAGCTCTGATCATGGTCGGCCTGGCCCCCACCTTCCCCCTTCTGGGCAACTTTGAAGATTGGATGCGGGGGGCGGCACATCGCCTGGCAGGAATTCCAACGCACGTCATCGGTGCCAGCGAGGATCTGCGCCGAAGGGACCTTAAACTGCGCGGAAAGGAGGCGGCGATCTCGGCTCCGGCCGTTGATGCGACCGCTGTAAAGCAGCAGCACCTTCTCATTCCGCTTAGCAGCTGGGAACGCTTGAAACACTACCAAGCCGCGGCGAAGGAGCAGGTAAACGAACGGGAGGACTTCCGACTCGATCTGGAACTGATCTTCGCCGTCTCGGCTTGGATTCTCGACCGCAAGCTCAAACTCGCCAATGGCCCCGTGCGGGAGCGTTTCCAACAGCTTGAAGAAGAACTACGCAGGCGTCGAGATCAGTTGATCGTCGAACTGGACGACCGATCAGGCTTCGGGTTGAGCGCAGCGAAAAACATCGTCACTGCCGCAGGCTATGGCACCCGCGACGCAAACCTCGGCGAGCGCAAGCGGGCGACTTGGGAGCGGCTTGCTTCCGACGCCGACAACCTTGCCGACGATTTCTGCTTCTTGCTCGCTCTCTATGTCGAACACGGAATTATAATCGCGTCTTCCGACGAGGACGCCGCACACCAGCAGTTCATTGCAAAGAAAAAGCTGGACGCTTTCCTCGGCGGACTGCTTCATCCCCACCCGGCGGCGGGTTCCCATAAATCCCATGCGACCATGGCCTCGCTCTGGGCACTTGGCGTGGTGTTCTTCGTCGGCCTGTTTTGGGGCGTTGTGCCCGGCCGATTTGAAGACGAGCTCGTGTGGGACGCGCCAACCAACGTCTATTCGCGGACGCTCAGCTGCATCTTCTATGCGTTCAACAACTATTGCATCCCGATAATCGTGACGCTCGCACTTCGTGACGCCGGCATGCAGTCACGTCGCTGGCACAACATCCGCAGGACACACTGGACCAAGTGGTTGCCGCAGGTCGTGCTCGTGCTTGTCGCTTCGTGGGCTGTCGCTACTCTGTTCGTCATGGGGTTGCAGCTCTGGAAAACCGGCTTCGATACCGGTTGGGCCGCTAGCGGGAAAAGTCTCGGGGTAATCCTGCAGTACTCGTTCGAATACAATGCGCCAACGGTCTTCCGCGGCGCCAGCCTGGCCCTGATCGTGGCGTTCCTGCTCGATGCATGGTCGGCGCAAGCGCGGACACTCTCCCTTAAGCCGCCTTTGCTTTCGAGTCTGCTCTGGGGGACGGGCTCCGCGGTTGTCATGGCGGTTTTTGGAGGGATAACGCGGTTTGCGGCGGCTTGGGCCGCAATGCCGTCAACGACGCAGAGCCTCACAGAAATCCACCGAGGCCTGATCTTTTATTCGATGGTCTTTTCGGCACTCATTGGCTTCTTGGTGGTGTTCTGCATCACCGCGGCGCTTCTCAACCTTCACAGCGGCGCCGAGCGTCGCCCTGGGGCGAAGACGTCCCGCCTGGCAGCGCCGGACCCAACGCCGGCGGAGTAGCCGATGTGCACGTTGTTTACAAAACTTGTCCTGGCCGCACTGCTTCCCGCCCACGCGCTGACCTCTGCGGCACATGCCGACACCATCGGCGGCGAAGAGATCACCGTAGGCGTACGCAGCGATGCAAGGCCCTTCATCTGGCAGGATCAAAACACCAAAGGATACAACGGATTCTTCTGGGATATCTGCACGGAGGCGGTTCAACGCGCCGGTTATCGGCTTAAAGCGGTGAACGTCAATACAGGAAAACGGGCCGAGTTCCTACGGGCAGGCTCGGGAGACTACGACCTTCTCTGTGACCCCACAACGATCACCCTCAAGCGAATGCAGAACTTCGCTTACAACGGTGGCGTGCGCTACCTTGAGTTTTCGCCAATCGTCTTCGTCGCGAATGGCTCCTACGTCAAGCAACAACTTCGCGCGATTGCGCCAAAGGCAGCAGGTGACCTTCCGAAAGGTGCCGGCAAGCCAACCTGCGACGAAATTGTCACGTGGCTGGGCCAGGTTGAAGGCGAAAAACCGGAGGAGTGGAAATGGTGGCCGGCGCCAAACCTCCAAGCCGCCGACCCGGAGAAGACTCCGGACCCCGCTACGGACGGTTTTCTTGGCTGGTTTAAACGCAAATTCAAACTCACGCTCAGCCGTTCACCGCAAGGCGAGGACGAGCAAACGAAGACTTTCGAGATCTGGGGATATGTCGAAGGATCGACGTCCCAGCTGACGGCCGAACGACAAGCAAAGACCGGATCAAAGGACGGTTTGATGATATGCCCACGGGCGATGAACTCGCACGACGACGCGGCCAAAGCATTCTGCTCTGGAAGTCTGGCGCGCTATTACGGGGACGTCGACATGATCAGGGCCGCTCTTGCCGGCTATAGCGAAGATACCGCCACCCGCTGCGCCGCCGACTTTACCCCCGCCGCCGCGGGGAGTTACGAGCCCTACGCCTTCGTGGTCTCGTCGCGCCACTTTCCGGACTTTCCCGAGCGCATTAGCGTGGCGCTCTACGGAATGTTCGAGGACGGCACCGTCGAGCGGCTTTTCACTGGCCATTTTCCCGGAACGCAGAAGTCTCAGTATCTCGGCACACTGTTCCGGATCAACAGCATCCCTGCGGGAAGCGAGGCGCCGAGCAAAGATCCGTTGCTTGCCTGCTTCCGCTGTCCAGTGGGCATCGGCGCTAGCAGCCTTTGATATCATGTCGTTCTTCGGAGCTGTCGCTTTTTAGCCGGGAACAAATCCACCCTAGGCGGCCTCCTCGCACTTGGCGCTGAACGCCGTCTAGTCGGGAGATCGCCTGCAGTTCAGGCGTGCATGGCGCTGTGGCTGAGATCGCTGAGCCAGGGAATGCAGAACGCCGAACGGAGGCGCGGCAACGGTTCGCCGCCGACGCGCCAACCTTCTGCTTCCTAGAGTTTACCCTCTTATCGAAGGGTTATGATGCGCGGCGGCTTCTGCGGATCGAGGCGAGGCATTAGTCGAAGACTGCGTTGCGCCAGACGCTGACGTTGTGCCCTCCTCACGACATCGGCATCCGTATCTTGAACCCACGAATGCGAATAACGGCGCCGCTGCTCTTCAGCGTCGCGTCGACATCGCGCTCAGTTGCCTAATACACGCCAACTTCAGTTTCAGGAGCAGCCTGACCAAAACAAATGGAAGGCAAAACCTGCCGGCCGTGCCCTGCATTTTTGCCTTCCAGCCCCCATGAACTGGACAGATTGGATGAACTCAAATGGCCCTGAGCCCGGTTGGCTGCGCAGTCGCCACTGAGCTCGGCACCAACAGGCGCCGTCTTGGAACAGCAGCGGTGAAAAGCGGGCCGAGATTTCTTGGCTTGTAGACCTGCTGCGCGCGCGCCGCCGGATTGTCGTTCGGAGAGAAGAAGACCGTCCGCCCATAGCGCTCGACGACGCTTTGATGAAGGGATTCGTTGATTGTGCGTTGGGGAACACCGAATTCATCGCGCGGCCGGTAGAGCGTCTCGTAGTAATCTACCTTGAAAGGCGTCTCGCAGATTTGCCTGAAGGTTGGCGTCAACCGGTCCTTGAAAGACCAGCCCGCACGCGAGTCGTGATGGGGCGCGTTTATGTCGAGCTCACTCGGAAGCATGCTCCAGTCGATGACCAGCCCGCAGGCCTGCGCCTTTTCGGCCATCCAGACCAGAGGTATGTCGGCCAGGGATCGGTCGACATATCCGCCGCCGACGTCGCCATGGCTACCCGCGAACCAGACCTGCTCTATCTCACATCTCTCCGGGATGTCGCCGGTCCAAAGCGTCGGCACGAACTCATCTCTTGCCTCGTCGATGGCCATCGCGTGATACGCGTGACGCGTTATCCTCGATGCCGTCGTGTTGTGGAACCCGTATTCCCTGTGGTTGAAGGCATTGAAAATGTGGCTGGGCACGCCGAGCGCTCCGACCGTGTCCCAAACCCCCATGAACGTGATCTCGACATCGAGATGCGCGTCCGTTGTATATCTCTCGACGAAATCTTCCTGCGACCGTTTTTCGAACTTCCTATAGTAGTGCCAGGCGTTGCGCAGATCCCCAAGCCGCTGACGTTTGAGAAGTCCGCATGAAGCCATCAGTCCCGCTAGGCTGCGTGCGGAAAAGGCACCGCGCGAGAAACCGAAGAGATAGATCTCGTCGCCTGCAACGTAGTTTTGAGCCAGGAACATGTATCCCGATCGAATGTTCTCATCGACGCCGTTGCCGGTTGCGCCGTCCAGGATGCGCTGAATCTGCAGGCCGGACGATCCCACACCACGCAGGTAAAGGACCGCCTGTGGAATACCGCCTGTCTCCTGGCAGGCGCGAATGGCCCGCGCGATCAGCGCGACATTGGTTTCGGAACGAGCACTATCGGCGTCGTTCCAGGTTCCATCGAAACAAACAACCAAGCGTTTCATCTCTTTTTTCCTTATGGCTTTGATGCGCGTTTCCCTGTTGCATCGGCGCCGGCAGCCGCCGTTCTCATGCGGCCGGGGCTTCAAGTCCACCCCGAAGAGCCCGGACCCACTTTTCAACCTTGCCCATCACACCCCAGCCTCCGATTGCAGCGAAGACAGGGAAGGCGGCCGTTACCAGCTCGCGGCCGAGCCCTCCGTCGGCCTGCGCCGCCGCCGCTGCTGCGCCCGCGTTCGTAGCGCCCTCGATCAAGGGCGCCGCGACCGCCGTGATCGGCGCCAGCGGCGGGAAGAAGATCGGCAGGATTGTCGTGGCAAGCATGCCGATCGCGCCAATTGCGGTTTTGCGGCCGTCGAGCGCATGCCCGAGCGTCTTGCCGAGCGCACCGTTGACCGGCGTCAGCGTGGGGTCGCTGACCGAAGCGAGCGGGTCCGGCTTCGGGCCGTTCAGAACAACGCCATTGATCATGGTGGGTTGGGTCGTGATCGCCCGCAAGACGTCCAGCAGCCGGGTCATATCCTCCTGGCTCGCCGGTTTATGTCCGCGCGACAGCGCAGCGAGCCCGAGGATTTGTTGCAGCAGCTGTACGGGGTTCGCCTCGGTCGTCGCAGGCGCAGGCGCAGGCTGCGTGATAGCGGGCATGGTCGTTTCCTCCTGTGGAACATCGTCCTGATCGACGAGCAAGTAATAAAAGGTCGCCTGTCCGTGCTTCTTCAGCAGGCCATCAACGAGGGTCTTGAATTCATTCCACTGGTGCGGCGGAACGGTCTGACAACCAAGGCTGGAGGTGGATGTGACGCCGCCGCGGTGAAGATTGATCCAGAAGCGGCTGGTGGGCGAGTCCGTATCCTCACCGGTCTCGTCGCGGATGACCGTGCAGTCACTGTCCTGCCGAAAAGCCGGATAGGGCCCGTTCTTGCGCGAGAAGCCGTGCGGCCCGGGGCGGTAACGGATCGCCTGTCGCGGTTTCAGCCGGGCAATCCCGCGACCGAAACGACTGGGATCGGTATTGCCGTTAAAGTTGTGAACACCGTTCGGCTCGACGACGAAGATCGCGTCGTCATAGACGCCGCGATCATTGGCGCTCTCTTTCCCCATCGTGTTGAGGTAATAGCCTCGCACGGCCACGATGGCCACGGCGTCGTCGCGCCCGTCTTCCGGGATGAGATTCTGGAATGTTTGCAGCACGCTCTGTGTGATCGCGGCGGATTGTTTGGGGCGGTTGAGCGGCAGAAGCTGCGAGATTGGATTCGCCAGGAGTTCTTCGGTGGACTGCTCCTCCTCCGAGTTCAAAGCGCCGCCAAGCAGCGCCTCGATCTGATCGGCAGTGAAAATCTCCTCCGAGCCGCCCTTGCTCTCCAGAACGCGAACCTTTGGGGTGCCGTAGTCCCCCTTCGAGAACATCGCCGCTTCACGCTCGCGACGGGCGATCAGCCCGTCGAGCACCTTGCCGTTGCTCTTGTTCCAGCGGGCAAACTCGGCCGTGGCGCCATCGACGTCGCCAGCGTTGAACTTGCGCGTCAAGGTAGCGGTCGATATCGCGCCTGTGTTGAAGTGCCAAGAAACAAGTGCATCGAACTGATGTTGCGAGAGCGCCGCCCTGACCGCTGCCTGAACCTGGCTTTCGACCTGGGCAAGGTCGTTGCGGAAAATGTTGATCGCCTCTGTGAGTGTCACCGTCATGCGGGACCGAGGAACCGGTGGCCCGGCGGCCGCGGTATGCCCGGCGCCTACGGTCATGGTCCCAGTACCGTCGTTGTAAGCCGATAGGACGATCGCCTCTTCGGCGAGCATCGCGCATATGCCGCGTACACTGGTCTTCACTTCAGCCTCCCTTTGTTCGAATGGCTTCTTTTCTTGCGCGCTGCCGCCCGCTAGCCCTGCCGCAGCCGACGGACGATCTTCTCCGTGGACACGTTGGCGCGATCGCGGCTACGCGGAACCTACCGTTCGATCAGGCCGACACCGGTCTTTTTCCACTCGCCGCTGGGGTCTATCTCGAGATCGAAACAGAGCCGTTGTGGGTTCTGAAACTAACACGAACAAAAAATATTCGGCCCCTTACAATGAAAGGAGCCACGCTCAAGGCAGTACTTGAATAAATTAGTTCATTAGATTTTCTTCTGAAAATCCTTGTTATCTTATGGGGCACCAATATTCGAATGCGAGATTACGGCTCGCATACAATATTTACGTCAAAATGAGAGCCTAGTATGTTACGAACGTAACACTTAGCACCGGCAGAGCGCGTTTATAATAAATAGGCTTCAAGGAACTCGATGGCCATTTCGGCGCGCGCATCGCCGTCTTTCAAACTGTCATATTGCTCCCAGAAATCCCGGCGGGTACGCCGAGCGTATGGCATTGTAAAATCGCTCGGCTAGTTCGCGGGTACGCGGTCATGTGGATGGTCGAAGGACTGTCGCCCGTCAATCTCAGAAAACCAGAGGGGTGCTACGGCGTCATGCCGGTCGAGGCGTTATATAAACGGGAGAGCGCACAGCGCTGTCCTGGGAGTTCTCGATCCAGCGGGCGAGACGACGGTAGATATAAAGATCCCAGAAGTACTCGATGGCGCAGCTAACAGAGGTCGACGTCAACTGCGATGTCGCCTGTTGGCGCGCATGCCGGTCATTCGCGCGACCCTAGCAGGCGACCGCTTTCCATCTGTGGACGCCCCGCAAGACGCAAGCGGTTTTTTCGGCGGTCGGCACGTTGTCGGATGCTGCCATCTGTCCGGCCTCTTGGTGCAGCGCAAAGGC
>NZ_JASKLT010000051.1:0-2749 GCF_030124405.1 Sinorhizobium sp. 7-81
AACTATGCGGCGACCATGATTATGCGGAGCCGGAGACGCTGATGGCGCATTGTCGGGCTTTTCAACATCCATCGACTCCGCATAATGCAGAGCGTTTTTAGCGTGGCGTCGCGGGTATCGACGTTGAGGAGCGCATCGAGCTTGACAGCGACGGTGCGCTAAAAACGTGTTGGACTGAGCCGCGGGCGCGACCAGGGTTCTATGGGGATTGAATCTGCCCCCTCCCGGGAAGGGGCATCATGGGGCGGTGTTGACGCAGCGGTTGCGGGAACGCGGTGGGCGAAAGCAACGCCGATTCCAGAGTCGAAAAGGGTAACGACGACCGCTGTCGCCTGCCGGGTGGGGCGGGCGGGCGTGACGGCACGCACCTACTCGGGACCGACCGGTTTCCGGTGGAACGGTGCGATGGTGA
The DNA here is from genome assembly GCF_030124405.1 of Sinorhizobium sp. 7-81. NCBI lineage: Bacteria > Pseudomonadati > Pseudomonadota > Alphaproteobacteria > Hyphomicrobiales > Rhizobiaceae > Sinorhizobium > Sinorhizobium sp. 7-81. The sequence continues at coordinate 413 of NZ_JASKLT010000051.1, forward strand.
CGATGAAGGCGGCGCGCTTCTTTCATGACGTGTCCCAGCATCGCGGCGGTCCGCTGACGCCGTCGAAGGTCTCGATGGTGATCATCTGGCCTTGACGACAGGCCGGGCATTGCCTGAGGGAACAGCCGGTAAGTTCCTCGTAGCGGTCGCGGTAGTCCTTCGGAGCCTGGCTCGGTGATGGCGCGGGTACCGGCATGCCGAGCAGGTCGCGGCAATGGGCAAGCTTTTGTTGACGGTAGCGATTGCCGAGGAAACCGTAATAGCGGATCCGATGGAAGCCCTCGGGCAGGACGTGCAGCAGAAAGCGGCGGATGAATTCGTCGGCGGAGACGGTCATGACCTTTTGCCGATCGCCGTGCCGATAATCCTTCCAGCGGAAGCGCACCACGCCATCCTCGATGTTGACGAGGCGGTTGTTGGATATGGCGACACGATGCGTGTAGCGGCCGACGTAATCGAGCACCTGTTCGGGTCCGGCGAAGGGCGGCTTGGCGTAGACCACCCAGTCGGTCTTTCGCAGCGGCGCCAGATAGCGCCGGAAAGCGTTGCGGTCGCTCAAGGCCTGCAAGTCGGAGAAGAACTGCAGCTTGCCCGCGTCGAAGGCCTTCTCCAGGAGCTGCAGGAACAAGCGGCGGAATAGGCGTGAGAGCACGCGGACCGGCAGGAAGCCCGGCTTGCAGGCGATCCATCGCGTGCCGTCCGGCGAAAACCCGCCCCCGGGACGACGCAGTGCAGATGGGGATGGTGCAGCAGATTTTGCCCCCAGGTGTGCAGAACGGCGAAGAAGCCGATCTCGGCGCCGAGATGTTTGGGATCGGCGGCGATGGTGCGCAGCGTCTCGGCGGTGGCGCGGAACAGCAGTCCGTAGACGAGCGCCTTGTTCTGGTAGGCGATGGCGGCAATGGCCTCCGGCAGCGTGAAGACGACGTGAAAGTACTGGGTGTCGAGCAGCTCGGCGCGACGATCCTCCAGCCATTGCGCCCGGGCCAGCGATTGGCAGCGGGGACAATGCCTGTCGCGGCAGCTGTTGAAGGCGATGCGTCGGTGGCCGCATTGATCGCACGCTTCGACGTGCCCACCGAGCGCGGCGGTGCGGCACAATTCGATCGCCGTCATGACACGGCGCTGAGCGGTCGACAGCGATGTGTGCTGGGCACGATAGGCCTCACCGTAGCGACGGAAGATGTCCGCCACTTCCGGCCCCGAACGGACCATCGGGAGCTCAGAAATACTCAGGCTTGGTAGGCGGCGGGGTGGGCGCTGGATGTGGCAGCAGCTCGAAAGGGCTCGAGGTGGCGCAGACCTTGTTGGTGGCGATGCGCAGGTAATGGGCGGTGGTTGCGAGGCTGCGGTGACCGAGCAGCAACTGGATGGTGCGCACGTCGGCGCCGGCCTCGAGGAGATGAACGGCGAAGGCGTGCCTCAAGCTGTGCGGTGTCACCGGTTTGGACAAGCCGGAAAGATCGTGCGCTTTTGCGCAGGCTTGCCCAACTGCATCCCGGCTGATCGGATGGCCGGTGCGATCGCCAGGGAAGAGCCACGCCTCTGGCCGCCGCATCCTCCAATAGTTGCGCAGGATCTCCAGGAGCTTGGGCGACAGCATCACATAGCGGTCCTTCTGGCCTTTGCCCTGCTCGACACGGACGACCATTCTCCGGCTGTCGATATCCGTGGGCTTCAGCTGCACCGCTTCCGAGATGCGCAGGCCGGCGGCATTGCACGTCGTCAGGATGGCATGGTGTTTGAGATCGGCCACGCAGCCGAGAAAGTGCTGTACTTCATCCGGACTGAGGATGACCGGCAGCTTCTGCGGCTTCTTGGGAAGCGGCAAGACCTCTGCAGGCAGCCAGTCCCTCTCGAGCGTGACGCTGAAGAAAAAGCGCAGCGCCGAAATGGCGATATGGATTGAGTTAGGCGCCAGCTTCTTCTCGTTGGCCAGATAGACCTGATAGGTTCGAATATCCTCGCGGCCGAGCAAGTCCGGCGCTTTGCCGAAGTATCGTGCAAACAGCGAGACCTGCCGCAGATATGAGAGCTGGGTATTGAGCGAAAAATTGCGCACCTCTGCATGTCCTCGCTCATGCGCTGGCGAAGTGGGGTCACGACGAGCTCCTCTGTCTGATGGAATAGGCTGCTGAACAGCCGTCTCATCCTCTCGCAGTTGGGGCTCCTACTGAATACCTGACCTCCTTCCCGCTCCGGCGTAGCGGAGCGGGTTAGTCCAACAATGCACTATCGTGTGGCAAGCATCGCGATTAGTTTATCCGGCGGGCAAAATTTGCCTGGCTTGATGCCGAGCGGCGCCAAAGCGTCGAGCATCTCGAGTTTTTCGGCCGG
>NZ_JASKLT010000052.1:0-2585 GCF_030124405.1 Sinorhizobium sp. 7-81
CGTAAGCGCGAATTTCCCCGCACCTTTTGCTGTTGAGTGCTCTGATGCATGAGGTGTCCACCAAAATAGGTGGACACCTTGTGATGGAAGAAGATGATCAGAAACTGCAGGTAAGGCTTGTTGGTCGGAACGGGAGACGCCGATACGACCCCGCATCGAAGAACCGTCTTGTCTCGGCCTGCCTTGAGCCTGGCGTGTCGGTATCGAGGCTTGCGCTCGAACATGGGGTCAATGCGAACCTTCTTCGGAAGTGGATAAAGAAGCGCACGGAGACCCAGTCCCTCCCGCCGTCCTCATCACCGTCGTTTATCCCGGTTCAGATTGAAAGCACTTCCGATCGGGCCTTGCTGCGACAGAGCAGCATGGCTGCGGTGGATTTGCCGGGGACTTGCGATGGAGTGCGTGGGTCGGCATCGAAAAGGGCTGCGCCTTTTTCCTCTCCAGCCAAGGTGAGCGCGTCACTGCCGAACGGGGTGAAGCTGACGCTGGAATGCGGTGATGTGGATGCGTTGGCAGCGGTCATCGGAGCGTTGGGTCATGTTCACACTGGGCGCTGACCTTCAAGTCTACCTTCACCGCGAGCCGATCGACTTCAGGGCCGGCATCAACAGCCTTGCGGTGCTGGTTCAGGAGACGATGGCGCTCGATCCGTTTGCTCCGGCGGTTTTTGCGTTCTGCAATCGCCGTCGCGATCGGATGAAGCTCTTGTTCTTCGACCGATCCGGCTTTGTGCTGGTCCTGAAGCGGCTGACCGAGGACAAGTTCCGGTGGCCGCGCCGCGAGGCGGCGGTCGTTCAGCTTACGACCGAGCAATTGCACTGGCTCCTCGACGGCATCGATATCGATGCAATGGTCCGCCATCCGGTGCGGCAATATCAGGTTGCTGGTTGAGGGCTCTCGAACTCCGCGGTTGACGCGGCGGCATGCTTTCGATTCAAGAATCTGATGAATCGATCCGGCGAACCGACTGTTGAAGAGCTGATGGCGCGTATTGCTGCGCTGCAGGCGGAGAACCGCCAGCTCACAGAACGCGTCGTCAAACTCGAGGAAGAGTTGGCGCTTGCACGGCTGCATCGTTTTGCGCCGAAGAGCGAAAAGCACATTGACCGCCTCTTCAATGAAGCCGAACAGGCCGCGGATGAGGACGATGCCGACAACGAAGATGGCGATGTCGTTGCTCTGCCGGACACGGGCTTGCCGGCGACCGACGGCACGACGGGAAAGAAGCGCGGCCGCAAGGCCTTGCCGGAAAACCTGCCGCGCGAGCGTGTCGAGTATGACCTTCCCGACGATAAGAAGGCCTGTCCATGCTGCCGTCACCAGATGCATCGCATGGGCGAGACCGTTACCGAGCAACTTCATATCGAGGTGAAGGCGAAGGTCCTGCAGAATGTGCGGTTCAAATATGCTTGCCGTCATTGCGACCGCACCGGGATCAACACCCCGGTCGTGATCGCGCCGATGCCCGCGCAGCCCTTGCCGGGCAGCATCGCCACGGCTTCGACGCTGGCCTTCGCGCTCGTTCATAAGTATGTCGACGGCACACCGCTCTACCGCTTGGCGCAGGCATTCGAGCGCGCAGGTGTTCCTGTCAGCCGTGGCGCTCTGGGCCACTGGGTGATCGGCTCGAGCGAAAAGCATCTCTCCCGCATCTATAACGCCCTGAAGCTGCGGCTCAGATCGCAGCCCCTCATCCATGGCGACGAGACGACTGTTCAGGTCCTAAAGGAAAAGGATCGAGAGGCCGCCAGCACGTCATATATGTGGGCTTACCGAAGCGGCGAGGACGGTGACGAGCCGATCGTGCTGCTCGATTATCAGCCGGGCCGCGGCCAGATATACCCGCAAACCTTCCTCGGCGATTATCGCGGGATAGTGATGAGTGATGGCTATTCCGCCTGGCGCACGCTGGATGGGGCAACCCATCTTGGGTGTATGGCCCATTCCAGACGACGCTTTGTCGACGCCCTCAAGGCGAGAAAGAAGGGTGGCGGACCACCGGAGCAGGCACTCCGCTTCTTCGAACAGCTCTACCGGATTGAAAGGCAGGCCAGGGACAGAAAACCCGAGGATGGTGAAACGCAGGCCGACTGCATTCGGCGCTCTCGCCAACAGCACAGCGTGCCCGTCCTGAACGCACTCAAGGCTTGGCTCGACGACATCGCGCCGAAGGTCTTGCCGGACAGCAAGCTCGGCGACGCTGTGTCCTACACTCTGAACCAGTGGGACTATCTGACGCGCCACACCGAGGACGGCAGGATGCCGATCGACAACAATCTTCTGGAGCGCGATATCAGAATTTTTGCAACCGGCAGAAAGAGTTGGCTGTTCAGCGATACCGTTGACGGAGCCAGAGCTAGCGCAGTCATCTATAGCCTGATGCTGACTTGCCGCGCCTGTGGCGTCGAGCCATTAGCCTGGTTACGCCACGTCCTTACTGAACTGCCTCAGCGCCCTCAGAACGTAGCTATCGACGATCTCCTGCCCTTCAACTTCCTCAAGGCCGCCGCAGCCTGACCGACGCGTCCGTCTGAAAGCGATCAGTTGCAAGGGCCGTCAACGTGCGGGGAAATGAGCGCTTACGA
>NZ_JASKLT010000053.1:0-2497 GCF_030124405.1 Sinorhizobium sp. 7-81
TGTTGATTTGCACTGAGAAGTGACCCGGCATTTGCGCCGAGAATTGACCCGCCTTTTACGTATGTTTCGGGTCGGTGGTGGTGGTCAAGGTCCTGCTTTTCTCCTTTGTGGTTTTGGGTTCATGCGCTGAGCTGTTTTTGAAGCGAAAGCTGTCGTTTCCGGTTTCGAGGATGTGGCAGTGATGGGTAAGCCGGTCGAGCAAGGCGGTGGTCATCTTGGCGTCGCCGAAGACGCTAGCCCACTCGCTGAAGCTGAGGTTGGTGGTGATGATGACGCTGGTTCGCTCATAGAGCTTGCTCAGCAGATGGAAGAGCAGTGCACCACCTGACGCGCTGAAGGGGAGGTATCCGAGCTCATCGAGAATGACGAGATCGGAATGGACGAGCCGGTTGGCTATCTGACCAGAACGACCCTGGGCTTTCTCCTGTTCAAGCGCGTTGACCAGCTCGACGGTCGAGAAGAACCGAACCCGCTTGTGGTAATGCTCGATGGCCTGAACGCCGATCGCGGTGGCGACATGCGTTTTGCCTGTGCCAGGCCCGCCGACCAGGACAATGTTGTTGGCCTCGTCGAGGAAGTCGCAGCGGTGAAGCTGACGCACGAGAGCTTCATTGACCTCGCTGCTTGAAAAGTCGAAGCCGTTCAGATCACGGTAGGCGGGAAAGCGTGCAGTCTTGAGCTGATAGGCTGTCGATCTGACTTCCCTTTCTGCCGTCTCCGCTTTGAGGAGCTGCGACAGGATTGGAATGGCGGCCTCGAACGCCGGCGCTCCCTGTTCGGTCAGTTCTCCGACGGCCTGGGCCATTCCGTGCATCTTCAATTGCCTCAGCATGATCACGATCGCACCACTGGCTGGATTATGACGCATGGCGAACCTCCGCCTTCCTCAGGGAGTCGTATCGCTCGACGTTGGCCTTTGGTTCGTTGATGAGCGTCAGGGCCTGAGGCGCATCGATGGTCGGCGGCGTGAAGGATTTGCCGTCGACAAGGCGATGCAACAAGTTCAGCACATGCGTCTTGGTCGGAACGCCGGACTTCAGCGCCATGTCGACGGCCGAGAGGACGGCGTGTTCATCGTGCTGCAGGACGAGCGCCAGGATATCGACCATCTCACGGTCTCCGCCAGGCTTCTTGAGCAGGTGCTGCTGCAAGGTCCTGAAGGCTTCCGGAAGTTCGACAAAGGGTGCGCCATTGCGAAGAGCGCCGGGTTTGCGTTGCACGACCGCCAGATAGTGTCGCCAGTCATAAACCGTCTGTCCCGGCCGATCATGGGAACGGTCGATAATGCGCTGGTGTTCGCAGATGATCAGGCCTTCGGCGGCGACAACGACACGATCCGGATAGACCCGCAGGCTCACCGGTCGATTGGCGAAGGATGCCGGAACGCTGTAGCGGTTGCGCTCCAGATGCACGAGGCAGGTCGGCGAGACCCGCTTGGTGTATTCGACAAAACCATCAAACGGACGGGAGACCGGCATGAGAGCCTGTGTCTCTTCGGCCCAGATATCGGCGATGGTGCCGCGCATCTGGCCGTGAGACGTCTGTGCCCAAAACTCTTTGCAGCGTTGCTCCAGCCACTCGTTGAGGGCCTCCAGCGATGGAAAGCGTGGCATGGGCTGCCAAAGGCGATGACGAGCGTCCTGGACGTTCTTCTCGACCTGCCCTTTCTCCCAGCCAGACGCCGGGTTGCAGAACTCGGGCTCGAAGAGATAGTGGCTTGCCATCGCCAGGAAGCGGACGTTCACATCGCGCTCCTTGCCGCGGCCGACCTTGTCGATCGCCGTCTTCATGTTGTCGTAGATGCCGCGGCGAGGAATGCCGCCAAAAACGCGGAACGCATGATTGTGGGCGTCGAACAGCATCTCGTGTGTCTGCAGGAGATAGGCCCGGACAATGAAGGCGCGGCTGTAGCTCAGCTTCGTATGGGCCACCTGCAGCTTGGTCCGCTCATTGCCGATGACGGCCCAATCTTCCGACCAGTCGAACTGGAACGCTTCACCGGGTTCGAATGCCAAAGGCACGAATGTTCCGCGTCCCGACGTCTGAAGTTCTCTCTGCCGATCGGCTCTCCAATCCCGAGCGAAAGCGGCGACACGGCAATAAGAACCCTCGTAGCCCAAGCTCAGCAGGTCGGCATGGAGCTGTTTAAGAGTCCGCTTCTGTTTGCGGGATTTGTTGGCTTCCGTCTTCAGCCAGGCCGATAGCCGGTCGGCAAAGGGATCAAGCTTGCTCGGCCGCTCCGGAACTTTGAACTTCGGCTCCACACCATTCAGGCGCAGGTATTTACGGATGGTGTTCCGGGACAAGCCGGTCCTGCGGCATATCTCCCGGATCGATAGATGCTCTCGAAAATGCCAGCGTCGGATCACGCTTAATAAGGCCATGTCGATCACTCCATAGCTCCCGCTGAAAACACGCGGAGCAAGGTTCAAAACATGGGTCAATTCTCGATGAAAATATCCCGCAATGCCGGATCACTTCTCAGTGCAAATCAACA
>NZ_JASKLT010000054.1:0-2395 GCF_030124405.1 Sinorhizobium sp. 7-81
CGAAACACCGAGGAGTTCGAGTTCCGGGCGCTGGTGATCGAAACAGCCGGCGAAACTTCATTTAGTTACGACGCCGCGAGCACGAGCCTCTCGGTCGTCTATGCCTTTTCGGAGGCTGACGTTATGGAAAAGGGCATCGTTGTTCTTTACAGCGGTGTGGCCAATTCCACACCCGCCGTCGCTGACAGCTATCATTTCCGTCCACCGTTCGGCTGGATGAACGATCCGAACGGTTTCGGCCGTTTCGGCGACAAGGTTCATCTCTTTTACCAGCACTATCCCCACAGCCTGCGTTGGAACACGATGCATTGGGGCCATGCGGTCTCGGACGACTATCTCCACTGGAAGCACCTGCCGATGTTCCTGTTCCCGTCGGCGGAACTCTCTGCTCGCGCGGACGGCCGCGGCGGCGCCTTCTCCGGATCGGCAATTTCGCTTGCTGGAGAGGAGGCCGGTATCCGTGTCTTCTTCACCGAACAGGTCAAAGACCGCCAGCCGGAAGAGCAGATCCAGTTGACCGCCGTCAGCGGTGACCAGATCAGCGCCGGCCCGGCGGAGATCATTCTGCCGGAACGGCCGGCCGGCCTCGACCTGACGCTCGATTTCCGTGACCCGTATGTGATCAGGGGCCCGGATGGCCGCTGGAAGATGCTGCTCGGCAGCCGCGATCACGCGGGAGGAGTGATCCTGCTCTACGAGACCGCCGATCCGGACGCCGCGGATGGCTGGAGGTTCGTCGGCATTCTTCACCGCGAGAACCGCTTCGGCATGACGGCGGCCGAATGCCCATGCATCGTCCCCCTCGGTGGTCCCGCAGACGATCCGGAAACTCGTTGGGCACTGATCTTCGGACTGCTTACCAGCCGCGATCCGGCAACCGCGCGACGCAATATAACCCTTGCGACAGTCGGCCGCTTCGACGGCCGTATCTTCGTCAAGGAATTCGAGCAGGAACTCGACTTTGCCACCGATGCCTATGCCTTCCAGGCCTTTGTCGACCATTCCGGCCCCGTAGGCATCGCGTGGCTGGCAAACTGGACGGAAATTTCGAAGAGGATCGATTTTCCAACCGCCATGACGCTCCCGCGCCGGGCACTGCTCGAAGACGGTGTGTTGCTGACGCCGCCTGTCGAGGCAGTCGCGGGTTTGCGCCAAGACTTGATCGACGAGCGCCGGCTGCTTTCCGGAGACAAGATTGAGCTCGCCAACGGAGCCGTCGAGATCGTCATCGATCTCGCGGCCCCCGGCGCGGCCTTCGATCTCGAATTCGACCATCCCGACGTCGAGCTCGGTGTCCGGCTCGATCCGGAGGGCCTGAGCATCGTCTACGACGTTCCCGACGGCAAATTGCTACCCCGCTACCTCGCGTCGGGGGCAACGCCCTCGACCGTTCGCATATTCCTCGACATAGGCTCGATCGAGGTCTTTGCCGACAACGGTCGCTGGACCGGAACCAAGCGCTTGCCCGGATTTGCAGGCGTCCATTCCGCCTACCTCAGCGCACCAAAAGGTCACATCGCCGCCGCCAGCATCTGGCAACTCAAGCTTTAGCAGACACTCAAGGGAAGAAATTCATGGCATTCGTCTCGATCGATCAGGTTCGCAAACAATACGGCGCTGTTCCGGTGATTCATGACATCTCCATGAACATCGAGGATGGTGAGTTCGTCACTCTCGTCGGCCCCTCCGGCTGCGGCAAGTCGACTCTCTTGCGCATGCTGGCCGGGCTCGAGGACATCAGCGGCGGCGAGATCCGCATCGGTGGCCGCGTCGTCAACGACGTAGCTCCAAAGGAGCGCGACATCGCCATGGTCTTCCAGAGCTACGCACTCTATCCGCACATGACCGTCGCGGAAAACATGGGCTTCGCGCTGAAGCTGAAGGGCCAGGACAGAGCGACGGTCGAAAAGAGCGTGCGCGAAGCGGCCGACATCCTGGCGCTCGGGCCTCTGCTCGATCGGCTGCCGAAACAGCTTTCCGGCGGCCAGCGTCAGCGCGTGGCAATGGGACGGGCGATCGTCCGCCAGCCGCAGGTCTACCTTTTTGACGAGCCGCTGTCGAACCTCGACGCCAAGCTGCGCGTCACGATGCGCGCAGAAATCAAGGAACTGCATCAGCGGCTGAAGACGACCACGGTCTACGTCACCCACGACCAGATCGAGGCGATGACGATGGCCGACCGGATCGTCGTGATGCGCGGCGGCAAGGTCGAGCAGATCGGCAAACCGCTCGAGCTCTACGACCGTCCAGCCAACATCTTCGTCGCAACCTTCATCGGCTCGCCGGCGATGAACCTCTTCGAGGGGGCGGTCAACAATGGGCAGTTCGTCACCGATGGCGGGGTAGCGCTTCCAATGCCTGAGGGCTATCAAGGCGCGACGGCAGCGGTCTACGG
>NZ_JASKLT010000055.1:0-2090 GCF_030124405.1 Sinorhizobium sp. 7-81
GATGCAGGCCGGGCGAGAGCAACAGCGCAGCAACGGCGGACCGCGCCGCACCGGCCAGACGGACCATATGTTCGGCATTCGCGATGGCAGCCAGAGCAATGGCTATCAGAAGCGTGGCCGCAAGCCGGGTCCAAGGACGGATTTCACCAACGATCCTGTCGTCATCGCCCGGCGGCAGCAAGCCCTTGCGCGGCTGAAAGCGGCGGAGTGATCGGGCGAGCGGGCTGTCAAAGCTAAAGTTTATTTTGCAGCTGGAGCCATCCGCCGCCGACCGGCCTGCGCAACCCTGACCAGCTTCAGCCGGTCGGCGGCTTGCGTTTGCGTACTGTGCAAATATGTTCACTTGCGAGCGCAGTAATAACGAGTATGATGATGTCGCGTTTCTAAGTTGACTACTTTGTCTCTTCTTTAAATAGCTTTGACAAAACATGTAGCGGCATTTTAGAGATGCGACATATGAGCCAGTTCGTGGGCGGTGGCCCGCCCCCGCGGTAAACTAAATTCGGGGGTTGCTCTGGATAGAGCCAAAGCCGAGCCCCATAGTTTAACGAGGGCGAACCATGACAAAAGATAGCGTAATTTTCATCGGCTTGGATACGTCCAAGTTGAAGATTTCAGTGGCCGTTGCCGAAGGAGAACGCAACGGCGAGATTCGGTTTTTCGGCGACATCTCTTCCGAGCCGGCGTCTGTGGCATCGCTGGTCAACAAGCTTTCGAAGCGCGGAGCCACGCTTCACTTTTGCTATGAGGCGGGTCCCACCGGCTACGGCCTTTACCGTCAAATTGTCGAGCTGGGGCATGACTGCGTGGTGGTGGCGCCGTCTCTGGTGCCCAAGCGAGCGGGCGACCGGGTGAAGACGAACCGGCGGGATGCCGTAAGCCTGGCGCGCCTGCACCGCGCGGGCGAGCTGACCGCGGTCTGGATTCCGGATGAAGCTCATGAGGCGATCCGCGACCTGGTGCGCGCTCGCGAGGCGGCCAGCGATGCGCTGAAACAGGCGCGCCAGCAACTTCAGTCTTTCTTGTTGCGTCATGGCCGGATCTATACCGGCCGCAAACCATGGACGCGCGCCCATACAAGATGGCTGACGTGCCAAGCCTTCGATCATCCCGCCCACCACATCCTGTTGGCGGAATATTGCCAGGCCATCGAGGATGCAGGCGTGCGTCTGGGCCGGCTGACCGAGCTGGTGGTGGAGACCGCAACATCCTGGTCGATGGCCCCAGTTGTGGCCGCCTACCAAGCAATGCGCGGTGTTGCATTCATGACCGCGGTCACCTTCGTGGTCGAAATCGGCGACGTCAGGCGCTTTGATAATCCCCGTCAGTTGATGGCGTATCTTGGTCTTGTGCCGTCGGAAAGCTCGACGGGCGAACGGGTCAAGCGTGGTGGGATCACCAAGGCAGGCAACACAAGGGCGCGTCGGGTCCTTATCGAAGGCGCCTGGACATATCGCTTCCCTGCACGTGTAAGCCCGACGATCCAAGCGCGGCTGGAGGGATTACCAAGGAGCGTTCGAGAAATTGCCTGGAAAGGCCAGGTGCGACTCTGCGCGCGCTATCGCAAGCTGATGGCAGCAGGCAAGCCGAAGGTCGTCGCGGTCACCGCCATTGCCCGGGAGATGGCAGCTTTTCTTTGGGCGATTGGACAGGAGGTCGCTCCCACAGCAAAAATCTAAAGCCTATCGTCGGTGCAGCGCGACAAACCAGTCGAGAAGCAAACCATCTGCTGTTGAACAAAGATGGAGGCAGGGTTCCGGTGGGGAACCCTCGCCATCTCTATGTGGCGGATAAAATCCATGCCCGACGTTAGATAGAGGCAGCCCCAGACGAACATACGGAAATGCGGTACCCAGCCCGCGCATAAGAGTATGCCAGCCGTCGTCAAAACGCCCTGTCTCCTCCTTTGTTCAACAGCTTCACCCATGTGCTTTCGTCATCAAAGCCGGAAGGAAAAAAGCACGACTAAAGAGCTTGCATACGAACATAAGAGAGATGCGACAGTCGTCGCCTCTTGGGATGCTGGTCAAACGTCAACGTTTGGAAGGAAGACTGGCGACGTGAAGCGTGGTTGAGACCATGAGTGTTCG
>NZ_JASKLT010000056.1:0-1990 GCF_030124405.1 Sinorhizobium sp. 7-81
CAGCAGCAGACAAACATGAGCTTGGACAACACCTCACCCTCCGGTAGATCGCGACCCGAAGAGTTGGTTCCCTCGCGCTACGCGGTGCAGGTCGGCGAGATTGAAGTGCTGGTAATCAGCGACGGGGTGCTGCCGCTCCCAACCCAGATGTTGGGACACAACGCCGACCCGGCCGCCCGGGCGGCCTGGCTGAAGGACATGTTCCTGCCGCAGGATGCCTTCGACTGGGCGCTGAATGTGGTCGTGGTGCGGAGCGGCGACCAGACCATACTCATCGACGCTGGGCTAGGACTGGATCCGGACCTGAACTTGCCGCGGGCCGGGCAGTTGATCAAGCGACTGGAGGCCGCCGGCATCGACCTTGCATCGGTGACCGACGTGGTGCTTACCCACATGCACATGGATCACGTCGGCGGGCTGCTCGTCGAGGGGGTAAAGGAGCAGCTGCGTCCGGACCTGCGGATCCACGTGGCCGCCGCCGAGGTCAAGTTCTGGGAGTCGCCCGATTTCTCCCACGTCTCCATGCCGCCGGGCTTCCCGGACGCGCTTCGCGCGACCGCCAAGCGCTTCGCGGAAGAGTACCGCAGCCAACTGCGGCTGTTCGACGAGGAATACGAAGTGGCACCGGGCGTGGTCGTCTCTCGTACCGGCGGCCACACCCCCGGGCACAGCGTGGTCCGCGTGGCGTCCGGCGGCGACCGGCTGATGTTCGCCGGCGACGCCGTATTCGCGGTCGGGTTCGAACACCCCGACTGGCACAACGGTTTCGAACACGACCCCGAGGAGGCGGCGCGCGTTCGGGTCCGTCTCTTGCGCGAGCTGGCGGAGACCGGCGGACAGCTGGTCGCCACTCACCTGCCGTTCCCGTCCGTCGGCCGGGTGGCGGTCGACGGCGACGACTTTCGTTGGGTCGCGGCCTTCTGGGACTACTGACCTCTTGTTGGGTCAGGGCCGAACTGGGTGCGTATCCTTCCAGTTCGGCCGACAAGGTCGATGGCCTTGAGAGGACCGGCCCGAGCTAAGACCGCGCAACCACCTACTGGAAACGAATGGACAATGCGGCGCGCCGAGCGCCCGCGAATGGAGAAGCTCATGAAAATCGTCATCATCGGCGGAACCGGCCTGATCGGTTCAAAGACAGCCGACCGCCTTCGCAAGCAAGGCCATGAAGTCATTGCCGCCGCTCCGAACACCGGCGTCAACACGATCACCGGCGAAGGTCTCGCCGAGGCGCTCGCTGGCGCCTCTGTCGTTATCGATCTCGCAAACTCGCCGTCCTTCGAAGACAAGGCCGTGCTGGAATTCTTTGAGACGTCGGGCCGCAATCTGATGGCTGCGGAAAAGGCCGCGGGCGTAAAGCATCATATCGCGCTTTCCATCGTCGGCGTCGATCGGCTGCCCGACAGCGGCTACATGCGCGCCAAGGTGGCCCAGGAAAAGATCATCCGGGAATCCGGTGTTCCCTATACGATCGTCCACTCGACGCAGTTCATGGAATTCCTCAGCGGCATCGCCCAGTCCGGCACGATCGGCGACACGGTGCACCTGTCGCCAGCCTACGTCCAGCCCATCGCCTCGGACGATGTGGCCGACAACATGGCCGCCGTTGCGACGGTCGCGCCGATCAATGGCGTTGTGGAGATCTCGGGGCCGGAGCGTGTCCGGCTGAACGAGCTCGTCGCCCGCTACCTCAAAGCAATGGGCGACGCTCGCAAGGTCGAGGCAGATCCGGAGGCTCGCTACTTCGGCGCCAAACTGGAAGATGGCTCGCTCGTCTCCGACAACAATCCCCGCCTCGGCCGCATCACCTTCGAGCAGTGGTTCGCAACCGCGGCGCGGAAATGACCGATCCGGCGCGTCGCATGAGGCGGCGCACCTTCCGACCTCACGAAAGGAGTTTCGACATGATCAAGTCAATCTTTGCCGCCGTTGCCATGACGGCTCTCTTGTCCGCTGCCGCCGCTGCTCACGACGTCGGCGATAAGGATGC
>NZ_JASKLT010000057.1:0-1866 GCF_030124405.1 Sinorhizobium sp. 7-81
GACCGCCAGGCGCTGCCGCTTCCCGACGACGATGCCTATGCGCGGGCCGCCTATGCGGCGCCGAAGGGCGAGATCGAGACGATGCTGGCACAGATCTGGGCCGAGCTGCTCGGCGTCGAGCGGGTCGGCCGCCATGACAACTTCTTCGAGCTCGGCGGCCACTCGCTGCTCGCCGTGCAACTGATGGAGCGGCTGCGGCGGCTGTCGCTGGGAGTGGAGGTGCGCACCCTGTTCGCCAAGCCGGTGCTTTGCGATCTCGCCGCAAGCCTCGGCAGCCACCAGGAGGTGGCCGTGCCGGCCAACCTGATCACCGGGCACAGCACGGCGATCACGCCGCAGATGCTGCCGCTCATCGAGCTTTCCCAGCCGGAGATCGACCGGATCGTAGAAACGGTGCCCGGCGGCATCGGCAACATCCAGGACATCTATGGCCTGTCGCCGCTGCAGGACGGCATCCTGTTCCATCACCTCTTGGCCAGCCGGGGCGATCCCTACCTGCTGGTCAGCCAGATGGCGTTTGCCGACCGTGAGCTGCTGGACCGCTATCTGGACGCGCTCCAGCAGGTGGTCGACCGGCACGACATTCTGCGCACCTCGTTCGTCTGGGAGGGGCTGTCGAGCCCGGCCCAGGTGGTGTGGCGCAAAGCGCCGATCGAGGTGAGCGAGGTCGCGCTGGATGACGATGACGGTCCCGCTCATGAGCAACTGAAGCGCCGGTTCGATCCACGCCGGCAGCGCATCGATCTTGGCCGGGCGCCCGTGATGCGCTTCGTGATCGCCCCCGAGCCGGGCAGCGGCCGCTGGCTGCTGCTGAAGCAACAGCATCACCTGATCGGCGACCATACCACGTCGGAAGTGATGCATGCCGAGGTGCGGGCGGTGTTGGAGGCACGTGCGCACGAACTGCCGGCACCGCAGCCGTTCCGCAACCTGGTGGCGCAGGCGCGGTTGGGTGTCGATGCCAAGGCGCATGAGCAGTTCTTCCGTGCACAACTGGCCGATATCGACGAGCCGACCCTGCCGTTCGGGCTGAGCGAGGTCCATGGCGACGGCAGCAGATCCAGCGAGGCGCGGCGGATGCTGCCGCAGGCGCTCAACGATCGGCTGCGCGGCCAGGCGCGGCGGCTGGGGGTGAGCCTGGCGAGCCTCTGCCATCTGGCCTGGGGTCAGGTGGTGGCGCGCAGCAGCGGCCGACAGCAGGTGGTGTTCGGCACGGTGCTGTTCGGCCGCATGCATGGCGGTGCCGGCGCCGACCGCGCCATGGGCCTGTTCATGAATACCCTGCCGGTGCGCCTCGATCTCGACGGCACCGGAGTCGAGGCGAGTGTTCGCAGCACCCATGCGCGGCTTTCCGAGCTGCTCGCGCACGAGCATGCCTCGCTGGCGCTGGCGCAACGCTGCAGCGGTGTTGCCGCACCCGCGCCGCTGTTCAGCGCCCTGTTGAACTATCGTCACAACAACATGCCGACGGCAGCGGGCACGGACGACGTCCTGGCCGGCATGGAATGGCTGGACAGCGAGGAACGCACCAACTATCCGCTGACCCTGTCGGTGGAGGATTTTGGCGAGACGCTTGGCCTGACGGCGGAAGCGGCCGAGCCGATCTCCGCGGATCGGGTCTGCGCCTACATGCAGCACGTGCTCGAACAGCTCGCCGACGTGCTGGAGCATGCTCCCCATACGCCGGTGCGCGAGCTCGACATCCTTCCGGCCGACGAGCGCAGCTATCTGCTGGAGGAGCTGAACCGGACGGCGGCGGATTATCCGTCGGACAAGTGCATCCACGAGCTGTTCGAGGCGCAGGTCCGGCGCGCCCCCGAAGCCGTCGCCCTCGTCCACGAGGACGAAGAGCTGAGCTATGGTGCG
>NZ_JASKLT010000058.1:0-1677 GCF_030124405.1 Sinorhizobium sp. 7-81
AAGGTGTTCTCCGAGGCAGCAAAGCGCAGATGCAACAGCTTGCCGGTGGCATCGTCGATATAGACGAGCAGGGCGCATTTGGGACCGCGGTTCTCGAACATGGAGTAATCGCGGCGCGACCGTCTCTGGCTTTTGGGCTGGTGAGGGTGGTTGCCCCCGATAGGATGGAGAAACGGGCTCTCGATTGGAACCGGGCCCAAACATCGGATGGAGGCAACCTTGAACCAATATATTGGCCTTGATGTTTCATTGAAAGACACCGCAATTTCGATCCGGGAAGACGGTAAACGGATCTGGCGGGGGAAGTGTCCTTCGGATCCCAATCTTCTCGCGCAGATGATCCGCAAAAAAGCTCCGCGCGCGCAGCGCGTCGTATTCGAAACGGGACCGCTGTCGACGTGGTTCTATCACGCGCTGACGAGCGAGGGGTTGCCGGCGATCTGCATTGAAGCGCGGCACGCGCAAAAGGTATTGAACGAAACGCTCAACAAGACCGATGCCAACGATGCGGATGGTTTAGCTCAACTCGCTGAAGCAGGTTTTTACAAAGCGGTTCGGGTCAAGTCGTTTGACGCTATGATGACCCGCGCATTGGTGGCTGCCCGGGAACAGCTCCTGTACATCTCAACGCAACTTGGCAATCAAATCCGCGGCCTGATGAAGACCTTCGGTCTGATCATCCCGAAAGCGAAGGGTCGAGTGTTTGATGGCGATGTGCGGAAGCTTTTGGATGGGAACAGCGCGCTTGCGAAGATTATCTTGCCTCTTTTGGAGGCGTGGCACGATATCCGCAAGCGCGCAGCCGATCTTGGTCGCCAGTTGCTGATAGTGGCACGTGCGAGCGAAGCCACGAAGCTATTGATGACAATTCCGGGAATCGGCGCGGTCACAGCGGTGTCCTACGTTACGGCAATTGAAAATCCAGAAAACTTTCGAACGTCGCGCTCGGTGGGCGCCTGGCTTGGACTGACAACACGGCGTTATCAATCCGGCGAGGTCGACTATGACGGCCATATCTCGCGAAGGGGCGACAATCGTTTACGTGGGCTGCTTTATGAAGCGGCGACAGTTCTCCTGACGAGAACCAGTGCCAGGACCGAGAGCAGTCTCAAGAGTTGGGGACTTAAGCTGCGCGAGCGACTTGGCTTCAAGCGGGCCGCTGTGGCCGTCGCCCGGAAACTCGCAGTCATCATGCACAGCATGCTCAAGACCGGAGAAGTGTTCAACGCATCGGCTGGCGCGACCATATAGGCGACGCTCAGCCTTCGTCCCTCAGCGCGCCATCTAACTTTGGTGCTGAGCGTCCCTGCTGCGGACGTGGGCAGGATCATTCCGCTTCTGGTGGCTGCAGCTCGTTGAGACTGCGCCTCGAACATTAGGAAGATCCCACCTGCGAAAACCATTGTGCGGCGACATTTGTCGACCGCGGAGACAACCCTGCTCCCAGCACTGGATAGCTCTGAAGGACCCGGCCGGTGAGGGCAGATCCATCCAATCGATTAAGCCGGTTGCCTGTCCCGCAAGCCGGCAAGGTAGCTGAATGCTCAAGCCCGCTTGACGGATGGAATGCGATTAGACAACCACCAATGATGCGAGCCGTCGATCTGAATGAGTTCGCCGAAGCAATCGCGCCGGCCACGCGGCTGGAAAACCCGCTTCTTGCGCTCGCTCCGTGAC
>NZ_JASKLT010000059.1:0-1673 GCF_030124405.1 Sinorhizobium sp. 7-81
GACGATGCTGGCACAGATCTGGGCCGAGCTGCTCGGCGTCGAGCGGGTCGGCCGCCATGACAACTTCTTCGAGCTCGGCGGCCACTCGCTGCTCGCCGTCAGGCTCGTGAGCCGGCTGTCGCGGGCCGTTGGTGTGGAACTGTCGCTGTCGACGCTGTTCGCCAGGCCAGTGCTTTGCGATCTGGCGACAGGCATCGTCGAGGTGTTGAGCCGCGCCGGTCCGCAAGACCTGCCGGCGATCGCGGCCGTGTCGCGCGACGAGCCGCTTGTGCTGTCGTTCGCGCAGCAGCGGCTGTGGTTCCTGGCGCAGCTGGATGCGGCCGGCACCAATTACCACGTGCCGCTGGCCTTGCGCCTGAGGGGTACGCTCGACCGCAGCGCCTGGCAGCGCAGCCTCGACCGTTTGTTCGCGCGTCATGAGGCGCTGCGCAGCGTCTTTGTCGACTCGGAGGATGAGCCCCGCGTCGCGCTTCTGCCGCCCGACACAGGGCTGCCGGTAATCGAGCACGATCTCAAGGCCGGGCCGGACGCCGAAGCAACCCTTCTGGAGCTGTGCCATGAAGAGGCCCATGCTCCGTTCGATCTTGCCCATGGCCCGCTGATCCGCGGACGGCTCATCCGGCTGTCGGATCAGGAGCATGTCTTCCTGCTGACCCAGCATCACATCGTCTCGGACGGCTGGTCGATGGGCGTGCTGGTGCGTGAACTGAGCAGCCTCTACCGGGCGTTCCTGGCCGGACAGGGCGAGCCGCTGCCGCCACTCGTCATCCAGTATCCGGACTACGCCGCCTGGCAACGCCAATGGCTGTCGGGCGAACGGCTGCAGACACAGGCGCAATATTGGCGCGAGACCCTCGCCGGCGCTCCGGCCCGTCTGGCGCTGCCGACCGACCGGCCGCGGCCGGAACAACAGTCGTTTGCCGGGGCGACCGTTCCGATCGTCATCGACGCGGATCTGACGCGGGGGCTGAAGCGGCTGAGCCGCCAGCACGGCACGACCTTGTTCATGACGGTGCTGGCCGCCTGGGCGGCGGTGCTGTCGCGTCTGTCCGGACAGGACGACCTTGTCATCGGCGTGCCGAGCGCCAATCGCGGTCGGCGCGAGATCGAAGAGCTGATCGGCTTCTTCGTCAACACCCTGGCGCTGCGGCTGGACCTGTCGGGCGAGCCGAGCGTCTCGGAGCTTCTGGAACGGACGCGGCGCACGGCGCTCGCCGCGCAGGAGCATCAGGACCTGCCGTTCGAGCAGGTGGTGGAGATCGTCAAGCCGCCACGCTCTCTCGATCACACGCCGCTGTTCCAGGTGGGGCTCGCCTGGCAGAACGCCGCCGTCGAGGCGTTCGATCTTCCCGGGCTGAGCGTCGAGCCGGCCGGCAATGGCCTCGATCAGGTCAAGTTCGATCTGGAGCTGAGCCTTGGCGAGCACGATGGGATCATCGCCGGAACGTTTGGATATGCCACGGCGCTGTTCGATGCCGCGACGATCGAGCGGCAGCGTGGTTATCTGCTGGCGCTGCTGCGGGCGATGGTTGCCGATGCAGGGCAGCCGGTAGGCCGTATTGAGCTGCTGTCCTCCGACGAGCGCAGCTATCTGCTGGAGGAGCTGAACCGGACGGCGGCGGATTATCCATCGGACAAGTGCATCCACGAGCTGTTCGAGGCGCAGGTCCGGC
>NZ_JASKLT010000060.1:0-1523 GCF_030124405.1 Sinorhizobium sp. 7-81
CAGGCTGTTGAAGAAGTCTCCGGTTTGGCCTTGAGTATGGCCTCGTCGCCGTTGTGGTATGCGAAAGTGATCTCGATCGTGCCATCGTCGAGCAATTCGGCATGTCCGTCACCCCAGACTTCATCCATTTCGTCGCATCCTGCCCATGTGAAGGAGACCATGGACGTGCTGTAACCGAGATCGAGGCCCGCTTGCATCGCACCGAAGGCGATCTCGCCATGACCGTTGGCCCCGATGGTAATTTTGGCGGGCTCGACCAGGTCGAGATAATCCCGATCCCACAGATCGGCCTCGACGATCCGCCAGCAGCCAATCAGGCGGCAATTCGACGCCGCGCTCATGACAGCACCGCTATCAGTTTCGGTAACCGCACCAGATCATAGGCGGCGGCCGCGAAGGTGAAGGCCCATCCGACGCGGTCGCGGCCACGGAACTTCGTCTTGTCCTGCCCCGCGACGGTCTTGATCCAGCCGAACGCCTCCTCGATGCGCTTGCGGATACGCAAGCTGACCCCATAGCCGGAATGGCGCGTCGTGCGCCCGTCGATGGCCGAGCGGCGACCATTGATGTTCTGCGCCACATGGGGCGTCACCTTCATCGACCGCAAATCTTTGACGAAGTCCTTTGTGTCATAGGCCTTGTCGGCACCCAGCGTGATCGCTTGTGTCCGCTCAGTGAAGGGCTCGACCATGTGCAGCGCCGCTACCCGTTCAGCATATCCGCTGGCCTCTGTCAGATAGGCATCGACCAGCAGGCCATGGCGGTTTTCCATCAGCCCATGCCCTATGAAGCACAGCTTGGCCTCCTTGCCTTTGCCCTTCTTATAAAGTCTTGCGTCTGGGTCGGTCGTTGAAGCATGCGTCTCGTTGGAACGCCTTTCGCCATGAAAGTCTGCTTCCACATTCCGACCACCTGCATCCGACGGTGGTTCGCCAGAATCGCCCCTTGGGCCGTCCTTCGGCTTGAAGCTCTTCATCGACGCCCAGGCTTCGATCAGCGTGCCATCGACAGAGAAGTGGTCCGTTGACAGCAGCCGCTTTACCTTGGGCTGCGCCAGGATCGCACGGAGGAACTTCGCGGCGATGTCGCCTTCCAGCAACCGGTCGCGGTTCTTCGAAAACACCGAATGGTCCCAAGCGGGATCGTCAATGCCAATGCCAACGAACCAGCGGAACAGAAGGTCGTATTCCAGCCGCTCCATCAAAAGCCGCTCAGAGCGGATCGAATAGAAGGCTTGCAAAAGCATGGCGCGCAGAAGCTTCTCAGGCGCGATCGACGGCCGCCCGATCGGCGAATAGAGCGCTGCAAACTCCCGTTCCAGCAAAACGAGCGCGTCGTTCACGATCCGCCGGATTGCCCGCAGCGGATGATCACGACGAACCCGATCCTCCAGATCGACATAGCTGAAGAGTTCACCCGTCCTCACATCGCCGCCGCGCATCCATCAACTCCGAAACTCACGAAGCCACTGAATCACGGCTAAAGCCTCTAGGCCAGCTTCTTTTTCAACAGCCTGCTAGGCC
>NZ_JASKLT010000007.1:0-176356 GCF_030124405.1 Sinorhizobium sp. 7-81
TCTCCGGCAGCACGGTGAAGTTCGCAAAGGTCGAGCAGCCCATGTAGTGGTGGAGCTTCTCGCCGTTGAGCGAAAACCGCGAGGTGCCGTCGGGCATCAACCCTTGCCCCTGGGTGGCGCGGATGGCGGTGCAGAGATTGGTCTTGCGCGACAGGCAGGAGGGGCACGAGCGGCATTCCGGGGTATAGAGCGGAATGACGTGGTCGCCCTTCTTGACGCTCGTGACGCCGGGGCCGACATCGACGACGATGCCGGCGCCCTCGTGGCCGAGGATCGCCGGGAACAGCCCTTCCGGATCGGCGCCCGAGAGCGTGAAATCATCGGTGTGGCAGATGCCGGTCGCCTTGACCTCGACCAGCACCTCGCCGGCCTTCGGCCCTTCGAGCTGAACCGTCATGATTTCCAGAGGTTTGCCGGCCTCAGTGGCGACGGCGGCGCGTACGTCCATGTCTCTTCTCCCTTGAATGCAAGTGTTTGCAGGCAGCGATTGCGATCGTCGATGCCGTGGCAATCGCTGTGATAAGCTGGAATCGGCTTTAAGCTATTTTACTACGTTAAATGGGAAACGGGCGGAAAACGCGCTTCAGCCTTGTTCATCCTTTTGAGCGAATAGTCTGCTGGATACGGTCGAGTTCCGCTTCCAGCGCCGCGATGGCCTCACCGGTCTGAGCGTGCAGTTTCTTGACGAGATCGAGCTGCTCGCGAAGCGCTTCCCTCGAGGCAACGGCTGCATCGTCGTCCGGTGCGCGACCGATGCCGGCAATCAGCCAGGCCGGAGTGACACCCAGCACGCCAGCCAACATGAAGAGGCGGTTGGTACGAGGTTCGGCGCGGTCGCGTTCCCACGCTGCCACTGTTTCGCAGCGTACGCCAAGCTGATCCGCCAGGTCCTTCATCGAGAGGTTCGCGGCGTCGCGGGCCCTCCAGATGCGTCCCCCAAGCGTGTCGCCGTCTCCTGTTTCGCGAAGACGCGCGATCATGGTTTCGGTCGATAAGCGCATGGCTTTCTCCCTTGGCACTGTTACGTTCAAAGGTCCCGGATAGTTGCCGGAAGCGCCCCTGGCTTCCCGCTGCGGGGCGAGAGTGAAATGAGCTTATAGGCATTCCCCTGTCGACGGACCACCTCGAAACGCCAAAAACCCTGTCAAATGCGGCTCACTATCCGTCGCGCGTTGAAACCTCGACGAAACGGGTTAAGTTCGGCCCCGATATTGGAAATCTGCCCATGAATGAATATGTGCCAACGGCCGCTGCGCCGCATAATACGGTCATGCGGGGCGTGGCGATCATGCTTTTCGCCATGCTCATCCTCCCCTGCATGGATGCCATTGCAAAATACATGGCGGTCTATGAGGGCATGTCGCCCGGCCAAGTGACCTTCTATCGCTTCTTCTTTCAACTCGTATCGACGGCGCCGTTGTTGCTCTCGGCAGGCGGCGTGCGGGCGTTCTATCCGAAGCGGCTCTGGCCAAATATTCTTCGCGGGGTGCTGCTCGCGGCGGCGGCGCTCTTTTTCTTCGTTTCAGTGAAATACATGCCACTCGCGGACGTGTTCGCCATCTACTTCGTCGAACCGTTCATTCTGACATGCCTTTCGGCGCTTATCCTGCGCGAGAAGGTGGGATGGCGCCGATGGTCGGCGATCGCGGTCGGTTTCGGCGGCGCAATGGTCGTCATCCAGCCGAGCTTTGCCATCTTCGGGCTGACGTCGCTGCTGCCGGTCGCCTGCGCCTTCCTCTTTGCCTGCTACCTTTTCCTCAACCGCGCGGTCGGCAACGCCGATCCACCGCTGACCATGCAGACCGTTGCCGGAATAGGGGGAACGCTGTTCATGGCCGCCGTGATCGCCTTCGGCAATGGGATGGGTGCCGTCGACTTCGAACCGTCGCTGCCGCAATCGGCGCTTGGCTGGGTGCTCGTCGTTGCTCTAGGGGCCATTTCCGGCTGGGGCCATCTCCTCGTCGTCAAGGCATTCCAAGCGGCACCGATATCGCTGCTTGCGCCGTTCCACTATTTCGAGATCGTCTCGGCGACGGCGCTCGGCTATATCGTCTTTGAAGACTTTCCGACGCCGTCGAAGTGGCTCGGCATTCTCGTGATCGTCGCATCCGGACTGTATATTATCTGGCGAGAGCGCATGGCGCAGAGGCGAAAGTCGGCGTGAGTCTCGCCGGCCGGCGGTCCGGGTTGCTGGTCCTCAGATCAAGTGTCCCTCGCTTTCGGCCCGTGTCGGCCCGAAGACCGTTTCGAATGCCTCTCTCAGTCGAATATCGACGTCCGGCATCATGACGGGCAGACCAAGGTCGACCAGGCTCGTGACACCATAGCCGCGGATGCCGCAGGGAACGATACCCCCGAAATGGTCGAGGTCGGGATCGACATTCAGCGCGAAGCCATGGAAGCTTACCCACTTGCGCAGCCGGATGCCGATGGCGGCGATCTTGTCCTCGGCCTCGGATCCGTCTGGCAGAAGCGGCTTTTCCGGACGACGCACCCAGACGCCGACCCGGTCCTCCCGGCGTTCGCCTTTGACATTCATCGAATCGAGCGTGGTAATAATGACTGCCTCGAGCGCTGCGACAAAGGCGCGCACATCCTGCCGGCGCCGTTTCAGGTCAAGCATGGCATAGACGACTCTTTGGCCCGGACCGTGATAGGTGTATTCGCCGCCTCGGCCGCTCGCAAAGACGGGGAAGCGGTCGGGCATCACCAGGTCGGAGGCATCGGCGCTGGTGCCCGCCGTATAAAGAGGTGGATGCTCGACCAGCCAGACCAATTCGTCCGCGGTGCCGGCCGCGATCGCCGCGGCTTCCCGTTCCATGATTTCGACCGCCTGTGGATAATCGACGATGGAGGGGGCGATCCGCCAGCGCACGGCCGGCGAACCCGGCGGTGCGAACATGTTTTGGCTGAGATTGTCGCGCTGCATGAGGCCGTATTCCTGGTTTTCCCGGCTCCGTAAATGGGATGGCGCGCGCCAAGAGTCCAGCATTTCCAACACCTCGCGAGGGCGCTGTTGAAATAGTTTCTTTTCTCGTCAAATTTCTGTCGTCTTGCCCTTGTGCACCCCAGATGCTTTTGCTACATGCACCCCCGCCGACGCAATCGGCACCTACCACGATGCGGTCGTGGCGGAATTGGTAGACGCGCAGCGTTGAGGTCGCTGTGGGGCAACCCGTGGAAGTTCGAGTCTTCTCGACCGCACCAAATTAGACTAAGAAGCCCCCGTAACCGTCCGGTTCTACGGGGTTTTTCATTTCTGGGGATTGGCTGTCAGTGACGCCACGGCCGGTTGTGCCCGCAGCGCCGCGCAATGCGGGCATGTGCACACGTTACTCGCACTTCGACGCCGGAAACTCCAAACAATTGCCTCCGGTAGCACCCGCGACCAAAATGCCATATTGTGTTGTTAGAAGAGCTATCGAGCGGTGTCGCCGACGCATGCTGTAACGAGCAAGCGAAATGGAGCCGCCGCCGCACTTGTGCCAGAATCTGGCCGTGGGGTCTCTGCAGAATTTTCGTCCGGCCCGAATTCGGACTACGGAGACGACGGTAGAGCCTGGATGCGATCCCCCATCCTCATCGCGGAATTGTGAAAAGCGGTCAATATGATGGGGTGACAGAGCGGCGAACCTGCTGCATGATTTCTTATATCCGATTCGACTTTTAGGATAAGATCTGTAGCAATTCAAAGTATTACGGTGCCCGTTGCGCCTGTGGAAAGCGCCGCGCGCCGTACCGAGAAGGCGGGTGCTCACCGTTGGCCACTGCTTCGGCATCCGCTGGCTAAACCGCAACGTGTTGAAGGAACTTTGGAGGCAGGAAACAGTTCACTGTAAGCAGGGAGCCAACAGGCAGCGAACCCGTCTCGGTTAACCGGCCTCCCGCGGGAGAGCATGATGACAAGGAGTGAATCTGACGTCTTCGATCTCTTTTCAGAGATCTATACGAGCGCAGCGCAAGAAGAGATAAGTCTGCAAGAATATCTCCTCGCCTGCCGCGACGATAAGAGTATGTATGCCACCGCGCAGGAGCGGATGGTGGAAGCTATTGGAGAGCCGACCCTCGTCGACACGAGCGCGGACGAGCGTCTTGGCCGAATTTTCGCCAATCGAACGATCAAGATCTATCCCTCATTCTCCGACTTCTATGGCATGGAGGATACGATCGAGCGCATTGTCGGGTATTTCCGCTATGCAGCCCAGGGTTTGGAAGAGCGCAAGCAAATTCTTTACCTGCTGGGACCGGTCGGCGGAGGCAAGTCTTCGTTGGCGGAGCGCCTCAAGAAGCTGATGGAGCAGCGGCCGATCTATACGTTGATGGTCAACGGCAAGATCAGCCCCGTGTTCGAATCGCCGCTCGGTCTGTTCCACCCGGAACGCATGGCCGATCTTCTCGAGGACAAGTACGGGATTGCCAGGCGGCGGCTCACAGGGCTGATCTCGCCCTGGGCTGCCAAGCGGCTGGACGAAGTCGGCGGCGATATCTCGAAATTCAGCGTCGTCAAACTGGTGCCGTCCCGCTTGCGCCAGATTGGCATCGCGAAGACCGAGCCGGGCGACGAAAATAACCAGGACGTCTCCTCGCTCGTCGGCAAGGTCGACATCCGCCAGCTCGAGAACTACAGCCAGGCCGACCCGGACGCCTATTCGTACAGCGGCGGGCTGAACCGCACCACGCAGGGCCTGCTTGAATTCGTGGAGATGTTCAAGGCGCCGATTAAGGTTCTCCACCCGCTGCTGACAGCGACACAGGAGGGCAACTACAACGGCACCGAGAATTTCGGCGCGTTTCCCTATCAGGGTACCGTGCTGGCGCATTCCAACGAATCCGAGTGGCTTCAGTTCAAGAACAACAAGAACAATGAGGCATTCCTCGACCGCATTCTGGTGGTCAAGGTGCCCTATTGCCTGCGCGTCACCGAAGAGAAGCTGATCTACGAGAAGCTCCTTCGTGAAAGCGAGTTGGTCGACAATCCTTGCGCGCCGGAAGTTCTGGAGTGCCTGAGCCGGTTCACGGTGTCGACCCGCCTTACGCCGCACGAGAACTCTCCGCTTTACACGAAGATGCGGGTCTATGACGGCGAGAACCTGAAGGACACCGATCCGAAGGCCAAATCGGTACAGGAATATCGTGACGCCGCCGGCGTGGACGAGGGCATGACGGGCGTCAGCACCCGCTTTGCCTTCAAGGTGCTGTCGGAGACGTTCAACTACGACACCAAGGAGGTCGCTGCCGATCCCGTGCATCTGATGTACATCATGGAGCAGGCGATCAAACGTGAGCAGTTTCCCAAGGAAACCGAGGCAGCCTATCTCGACTTCATCAAGTCGGAATTGGCCACGCGCTATGCCGAATTCATAGGCCACGAGATCCAGAAGGCCTATCTGGAATCCTATAGCGAATATGGTCAGAACCTTTTCGACCGGTATATCGCCTATGCTGACGCATGGCTTGAAGATCAGGACTTCAAGGATCCCGACACCGGACAGATCCTCAATCGGAAGGTTCTCGATAGCGAGCTGTCGCAGATCGAGAAGCCGGCGGGTATCGCCAATCCGAAGGACTTCCGCAACGAGGTCGTGAAGTTCACATTGCGTGCCCGCGCCAAGAACAGCGGCCGCAATCCCTCCTGGACGAGTTATGAAAAGCTGCGCGAAGTCATCGAAAAGCGTATGTTCGGCCAGGTCGAGGATCTGCTGCCAGTCATCAGCTTCGGCTCCAAGAAGGACAGCGCGACCGAGAAACAGCATGCCGAGTTCGTCCAGCGCATGATTGAACGCGGATATACCGAACGGCAGGTTCGGCGGCTCGTCGACTGGTACATGCGAGTGAACAAGGCGGGCTGAAGATGCGCACGGGGGTTTGCCAATGCCGAATTTCATCGACCGCCGTCTTAACCCGAAGGACAAGAGTCTCGGCAACCGACGGCGTTTCCTGAAACGGGCGCGGGAAGAGCTGAAACGGACGATCAAGGAGCAGATCAAAGCAGGCAAGATCGCCGACGTGGATGCCGAGCACCGTGTGCCCATGCCCGAGCGCGGCGTCGGTGAACCATCCTTCCAGCCTTCGCCAAACAGCGGCGAGAGGCAGTATATCCTGCCCGGCAATCATGAATTCTCGCCGGGCGATCGCATCCCGAAACCAAGTGCGCGCGGCGGTGCCTCAGGCTCCGGCGCGGGAACCGGTGAGAGCGAGGACGATTTCCAGTTCGTGCTGTCGCGCGACGAGGTCCTCGATCTGTTTTTCGAAGATCTTGAGCTTCCGGACATGGTGAAGCTCAATCTGAAAGAGTCGGTGGCGTTCAAGCGGCGTCGGGCCGGCTTCGCGACATCCGGGTCTCCCACGAACATCAATGTGGGGCGCACAATGCGCAACAGCTATGGCCGCCGCATCGCGCTGCGGCGGCCGCGACGCGCGGAACTGGCCGCAATCTCCGAAGAAATCGCCAAATTGGAGGCGGAACAGAACGCCGGTCGCATCCACCAGAAGCGCATCGAGGCGTTGCGCCAGGAATTGGACAAGCTGGAGCGCCGCCGCCGGCGCATCGCCTATGTCGATCCCGTCGATATCCGCTTCAATCGCTTCGAACCGCAGCCGCTGCCGAACGCAAGCGCCGTGATGTTTTGCCTGATGGACGTTTCAGCCTCGATGGGCGAGCGGGAGAAGGACCTGGCCAAGCGCTTCTTCGTCCTGCTGCATCTCTTCCTCAAACGACGTTACGAGCGGATAGATATCGTCTTCATTCGTCACACGGATGAGGCAGGGGAGGTTGACGAAAATACCTTCTTCTACAGCAAGCAGAGTGGTGGCACCGTTGTTTCCACGGCTCTGGAGGAGATGCTCCGCATCATTGAGGAGCGTTATCCGGCACGGGAGTGGAACATCTATGCCGCTCAGGCCTCCGACGGCGAGAACAGCGCCGGGGATTCGGATCTTTGCGTCTCGCTTCTCCACCGGCAGGTGATGCGCCTTTGCCAATATTATGCCTATGTTGAAATCATAGATGAGCGCGAGACGGAGATTTTCGGTACAACCGACAACGGTACGTCCCTCTGGCGCGCCTACCGCACGGTCGACAGCGAATGGTCGAATTTCCAGATGACGCGGATAGCGAGACCATCGGACATCTATCCGGTCTTCCGGAAGCTTTTCGCCAGACAGCCAACCATGCAACTGCGCAACTGAAAAGGCGACCGGAATGCCCAAGGGCGCAGCCTCAAACCTTCTGTTTCATGGTTCCGATTGGAACTTCGAAACGCTGTCGCGCACCTATGATGCGATCGAAACGATCGCACTCGATGAACTGCAGCTCGACGTCTATCCGAACCAACTCGAGATCATCTCGTCCGAGCAGATGCTCGATGCCTATTCTTCGGTCGGGATGCCGCTGATGTATCAGCACTGGTCCTTCGGCAAGCGTTTCGTTTTCGAAGAACATCTCTATCGCAAGGGCCGCCGCGGCCTCGCCTACGAGCTGGTCATCAACTCCAATCCCTGCATCACCTATCTGATGGAGGAAAACACCATGGCCATGCAGGCCCTGGTGACGGCGCACGCGGCCTTCGGCCATAACCACTTTTTCAAGAACAATTACCTGTTCCAGCAATGGACCGACGCCAGCGCCATCCTCAGCTATATGGAGTTTGCCAAGAAATATATCACCAAATGCGAGGAGCGTTACGGAACGTCCGAAGTCGAGGTCATTCTCGATTCCGCCCACGCGCTCATGGACCAGGGGGTCTTCCGCTATCGTCGTCCACCGCGTCTTTCGTCCGAGAAGGAGCGGGAGCGAGCCCGGGAGCGGCTGGAATACGAGGAGCAGACCTACAGCGATCTTTGGAGAACGCTTCCGCCTTCAGCCGACGGCGAAAGCGCCAAGGAGGCCGCCGAGCGCGACGCTTCGGAGCGAAAGAAGGCGCTTAACCTGCCGGAAGAAAATCTGCTCTACTTCCTGGAAAAGACCAGCCTGATCCTTGAACCCTGGCAGCGGGAGCTTCTTCGCATCGTGCGCGTTATCGCGCAGTACTTCTATCCACAGCGGCAGACGAAGGTGATGAACGAGGGATGTGCGACCTTCGTGCACTACACCATCATGAACAGGCTCTTCGATCAGGGCAGGATCAGTGAAGGCGCCATGTTGGAAATTCTTCACAGCCACTCCAACGTGGTCTTCCAGCCCTCTTTCGACGATCCGCGCTTTCCCGGCATCAATCCCTATGCGCTGGGATTTGCCATGATGCAGGACATCCAGCGCATCTGCACCGATCCGACATCGGAAGATCGCGACTGGTTTCCCGAGATCGCCGGCAGCGGCAAATGGCGCGAGACGTTGATCGATGCTTGGGCGAACCACCGCGACGAATCCTTCATCCTGCAATATCTGAGCCCTGCGTTGATCCGCAAATTCAGGCTGTTCCTGCTGACCGACGAGGCTGGCGACAATTACTGCGAGGTTGGCTCGATCCACAATGAACGCGGCTACGAGACCATCCGCACTGCACTTGCCCGCAACTATGATGTCGCGGCGAACCAGTCGGATATCCAGGTCGTGGATGTTGACCTCCTGGGCGACCGCCATCTTCGCCTGCAGCACAACGTCAAGAACGGCATTCTCCTTGACGAGGCGAGCCGCGACGCCACGCTTCGTCACGTGCGCCATCTCTGGGGATACGACGTCAGCCTGGCCGGCATCGACGCGGAAACGGATGACGTGCTCTATGAATGCTCGACGGCGCTGGATCTCGATTAAACGGCACTGCATGCTTCCTAAATCCGAGCCGATTCAAGGATCAGACGTGCAGCGATTAAGCGCTGCGCGACCGTCGCGCGGCTGTGGTGTGTAACGGTTTTCCGGAGTTGCGTGGTTTCGACGGGTTCACGGTTACGATGAAACAATGAGCCTGTCGGCCGGTGAAGGAATGATTACCCCGGCATCACGGCAACCGACGGCCCGTCATTTCTCCGTGCCGTCGGGCGAGATCTGTTGCGATGGTCCACCGGTTCCCGACTCGGCGGTCGGATCTCTGTCTGTCGGGGACGCCTCTTGGCCGTCGGCGGGGGCGGGTGCCTGGACGCTGCCGGTTTGTTCGGGCGATGGAGCAGGTTGAACTTGCTCCGTTTGCGTTGCCTGATCGTTGTCGTTGATTTCGCCCCAGAGTTCGACGGCGCCCCAGGCCAGCAAGGCGAGAAACAGTCCGCCGGTCAACACCGCCAGGACACGGACGCCGAGCGAGCCTTGCCTGGTTTCCTGCGCCGAGAATTTCTCCCTGTCCGCGTCATGCGTCTTCGAGACCGGATCGCCGCGTTCATCGAGGTACTTGGTCATCGAATAATCTCCACTGATCTATCAATGGAAAACGAGACGGCGATCACAAATGTTCCGGGTCGCAACGACCTCGTGGCCGATTTGTCCTCGAACGCTTCGAACTCAGCGAGGGGGCCAGGTGTCCGCGACGCTGCGGCGAACGAGCTTGTAGGAATGGTCAGCCTGAACCTCGTACGTTTCGAAGACCATGGTCCCCTGATGCAGGAAGCGGTTCTGGATCATCGTGCCGGGCGCTGCTTGCGTTCTACGCGATGCCGCCTTCTCGCCATAAGTGAGGCTGCCGGGGAGGGGTTCGAGATCAGGTGAAGCAGCCGTGCATCCAGCCAACACAAATGCAAAGACGGGTATCAGGCGCAGGACTTTCATATTGTATCCCTTGATGAAACGTATTTCGGCGGAAGCAATCATTCAGTTGATCGGACTGTGGATCACCGCTCAGCTCTGGTCAATTTTTCGAATCGCTTGATGGCGCGCTCGCGTTTTAGCCGCGAAAGGCGCTGCGTCCAGAAGATACCGGAAAGC
Organism: Sinorhizobium sp. 7-81; assembly: GCF_030124405.1. NCBI lineage: Bacteria > Pseudomonadati > Pseudomonadota > Alphaproteobacteria > Hyphomicrobiales > Rhizobiaceae > Sinorhizobium > Sinorhizobium sp. 7-81. Next base: position 9,851 of record NZ_JASKLT010000007.1, read on the forward strand.
TGGTCGATCTCGTGCTGCAGGCAGATCGCCATCAGTCCTTCGGCATATTCTTCGAGCGTTCCTCCAGACAGCGATTGAAAGCGCACCCGTATCGCGCGCGGTCGTTCGACTTCCTCCGAAATACCGGGCATTGAGACGCTGCCTTCTGCATGCCGCATCAGATCCTCGGATTGCCAGATAATCTGGGGATTGACGAAGGTGCGCGCGCCGCTTTTCTGATCCAGTTCGATCACCATCAGCCGTCGCAAAACACCGACGTGGTTCGCGGTAATGCCAATCCCAGGGGCGGCGCGCATCGTCTCGAGAAGGTCGGTTGCGAGCTGCCGAAGATCGTCGTCGAAATGTTCAATGGTTTCAGCCGCAGTAGCGAGTGCCGGATGCGGAAATCGTACGATGGGGAGAATAGCCATGCGTCGCTCTTCGTCTCGGCTGTCATCTGCCGTTTCGGCTGATTGATCTACGAGTTTCATATGCATTTGCAACAGCTTGAACAAAACTTTCGCCGGTTCTTCATTCGCACCTTCTGCGCTGTGGACCTCGCTGGAGCTTTGCGCTACTGCATGAGTTCCGGGGTCGGAATCGATCCGAGGATAAAATCACGCGGTAATTCAAGACGTTACAGCGACTTTGCGAGGAGGAAAGCGGGGCGCTGTGGCGAGGCAAGACGCCGTTTTGCTCGCGAGGGCACGGCGATCAATTGAAATGGCACGCTCGCCTTTCGGGATCTTCGACCCAATTGATTCGGGCGGCTTTGTTTTTTCGAGGGCGGCTCCATGAGCAATATCGGCGACGACGACCGCGGTCCGGAAGAAATCACCGCTTATGACGGCTCGGATATCTATGCCGACGACGGCTCCGTGCGTTCCGATTTCCTGATGCATGTAGGCGCCGCGATTGCGGATCGTGATACGATCTACCTGCGGCAGCACGTCGCCGGCCTTCACGCCTCCGAGCTCGGTGATCTTCTCGAGGCTATCCAGCCGGAACAACGCTTGGCGCTCGTCTCGCTGCTCGGCAAGGAGTTCGATCTATCGGCGCTGACCGAGGTCGACGAGGCCATCCGTCTCGATATCGTCGAACATCTGCCCAACGAGCAGATTGCCGAGGCCATCGGGGAGATGGACTCCGACGACGCGGTCTACATTCTGGAAGACCTCGATCAGGAGGACCAGGAAGAGATCCTCGCCAAGCTGCCCTTCACCGAACGCGTTCGCCTGCGCCGTTCGCTCGATTATCCGGAAAGCACCGCCGGCCGGCGCATGCAGACGGAGTTCGTTGCGGTGCCGCCGTTCTGGACCGTGGGCCAGACGATCGACTACATGCGCGAGGACGAGGATCTTCCTGACAGTTTCACGCAGATCTTCGTCATCGACCCGACCTTCAAGCTCCTCGGAACCGTCGATCTCGACCGTGTGCTGCGCACCAAGCGCTCGATCAAGGTCGATGCCATCATGCGCGACACCAGCCATGCCGTCCCCGCCGAGATGGACCAGGAAGAGGCAGCCCAGCTCTTCGAGCAGTACGACCTCCTGTCGGCCGCCGTCGTCGACGACAACGGCCGGCTCGTGGGCGTGCTGACCATCGACGATGTGGTCGACGTGATCCAGGAGGAGGCAGAAGAGGACCTGCTGCGCCTGAGCGGCGTCGGCGACGAGGAATTGTCCGACTCCGTTGCCGAAGCCTCGCGCTCTCGGGTGCCGTGGCTTTTCGTCAACTCGATGACGGCCTGCATATCCGCCTCGGTGATCGGTCTTTTCGACGCCACCATCCAGCAGATCGTGGCCTTGGCCATCCTGATGCCGATCGTGGCCGGCATGGGCGGCAACGCCGGCTCGCAGACCATGACCGTGACCGTGAGGGCGCTTGCGACGCGCGGCCTCGATATTCACAATGCACCGAGGATCATCCGCCGCGAAGCCGGAGTTGGACTTCTGAACGGCATGATTTTCGGGACGTTCATCGGTCTTGTGGCGGGGCTGTGGTTTCAGGATCCCAATATCGGCGGCATCATCGCGACGGCAATGCTGATCAACATGATGGCCGCGGCCCTCGCCGGCATCATGATCCCGCTTCTTCTGGAAAAATCCGGTGCCGATCCGGCCGTTTCCTCGGCGGTCTTCGTCACCGCGGTCACGGACATCACCGGCTTCTTCAGCTTTCTCGGTATCGCCACCTGGTGGTTCCACGTCACGTGACGGACTCGGCGTTGTTTGACTTTTACGTCAAAGTCAACGATAGTGGCGCCTCGAATTTTGATGGGACGGCGGCGTGAATAAATACTATAGCATCACTGAGTTGACACGGGAATTCGGCATCTCGACCCGAACGCTGCGCTTCTACGAGGATGAGGGTCTTATTCATCCGGAGCGTCGCGGCCGCACGCGGCTGTTTCGACCGGCGGACCGTCACCTCATCAAGGAAATCCTGCGCGGCCGGCGCATTGGCTTCACCATTGCCGAGATCCGGGAGATCATTCAGGTCTACAAGGATCCGCCGGGCGAGATGGGCCAACTGCAGCTTTTGATGACGCGCGTTGAGGAAAAACGCGAGGAGTTGCGGCAGAAACGCAAGGATATCGACGACACGCTTACCGAGCTCGACAACGTCGAGGAAGCCTGCCTGACGCGTCTCGCGGAGATCGGCGTCGGCACTTGAGGCCAGAGCAATTCCAGGAAACGTGTATAATGGTTTTCCGTCCGGAGTTGCGTGGGTTCAAAGAGCTAGATCATTGAAGAGGTGGCTTCGCGCCACCTTTTTTATTGACCGGTTTTAAATCCATCGGGTGGTGTGACGGCAATACCGTTCGAATTCGAAGCCGAAGCGCGACAGCAAATGCTGCTCTTCATTGCGGATGACAAAAAGGGTCGTCAGGGCCACAGCCGTGATCGCCGCGATGAAGAACCATGGATTGGCCGTAACCAGTCCGATGCCGACCATCAGCAGCGTGTAACCGAGATAAATCGGATTGCGGGTGAAGCGAAACGGGCCGCAGGTAACGAGGCAGGTAGCGCATCGTGTCGGCAGGATCGCGGTGTGCCGATCGAGCAGCGTCTTGACAGCCCACAGGTCTATGGAGATCGCCGCAAAGATCAATGCGCCTCCGACCAACCATGCGAACCAGCCGGGTCCATTCGCCACCGGGATCGGGAAGAAATGGTTGAAAACCAGTGCAGCCAGAGCAGCCGCGCCATAGAGCACGGGCGGCCATGGGAAACTCAGCGGCTTGGCACGATAGGCATTCATGTCCTAGTCCCCTGATTGCACGTCCATTGTGCATTGACTGGCGATTCGCGCAATGCGTTCATCCGTGTTCACGTCGATCTTGCCCATGTTTAAGTCCTCGAAAAGGCTCTGTTCTTTCAGCCGGTCGAGTGTGCAGCCGCAGAAGGCTTCGCATGGCGCGGCGGGGTCTCCGCGGTTGCAGGCCGCCACGCAATTCGCGCGGTAGGCTTGTGCCGGGTCCGGTGCTGCGGCGGGTGCGATCTGGGCAAAGAGGTAGACGAGGCCGATAAGTAGAGGCTGGTGGACGAGGTATACGGCCAGACTGTGACGCCCTCCGAAGGCGAGCGGCTTGATCCACAGGTTGCTCCGGCTCTCCTCCGATTCCGCGGACACCCCGCGGCTCATGAGCAGCGGGTGAAGCAGCTTTGCCGTTCCGAGGCCGACCAGAAAGGGCGCGAGCCAGGGAAGGAGAGGTACGTAGTCGTTCGAGCGCGGGACCGTCTCGGAAAGTCCAACCCACCAGAGCAGCGGCGCATCGAAGATAGCCGAGCGCAGGTAGATAGGCGCTGCGAAGGCGGCGGCAGCGGCCAGAAAGGCGACGATCGCGGGAAGCGGCAGGAACAGGAGGCCGACGAGGCTTGCCGCCGCGATCGAGTGAAGGATGCCGAAGAAGATGAAAGATTCCGGGATGGCGAACCAGGTCGCAATGCTGATCAGCATCGCCGCGCCGGCGATCTTCACGAAGCGGCGAGCGAAGGCGGCCGCGCGAAAATGTGGGCGCTGGCCGAGCACCAGGCTGTAGCCCGCCAGGAACAGGAAACTGCTTGCAATCAGCCGGGCGAAAAGCCGCCAGCCGCCGGTACCCGCGGTGCCCGCCGCCACATAGCCGAAGAATTCGAGATCCCAGACGAAGTGATAGATCGCCATGGCAACGAGCGCCAAGCCCCGGAGCGCGTCCAAAAGCGTGATCCGACGACGCTTGTCCACGCCCGACGAAGAGCGCTGCGTCTCGGTGATCGTCGTTGCTGTGTTCTCGGACATCGGCTCTGGCCATCCTGTTTCGCGATAAGGTCGCATGTCTGGCTTGCGCCGGCCACGCGCGAATGCTTTTCGCACAGAGGGGCAGCGCTTGTTTGCCTACAGCGCCGCGCGTCTTAATCAAACGCGTAAGGGCGCTGTGGCACTTTGAATTGCTGCAGGTTTTTATCCTTGAATCGGCTACGATCTAAGGAAAATGCAGTAGCGCAGATCTTAGTGCTTGAGAGCCTCGTGAGCATCCTCGATGAGCGCGGTTCTCGCCTCGGAAAAGAACTGCCGGCGCGTTAGTACGAAGATGACGAAGCTGGTGAGAACGATGAACACATAGGGGCTGATGAACCAGCCGAGATAACCGATCGACAGAAAGATCGCTCTCAATCCCGCATTGAAATGCTTGGCCGCCAGGATGTTCAGGCGAATTGCACGCTCCGCGGCCCTCTCGGCCGCCTGCCGGTCGCGCGTCATTTCCGCCGTCATCGGAATGCCGCCCATCAGGATGGAGCAATAGTTGAACAGGCGATAGGACCAGCCGAATTGGAAGAAGGAGTAGCCGAAGAGGCAGGTCAGCCCGCCGACCTTCAGTTCGAAGCCCGTCCGTCCGCCGCGAAAGACCTGCGGAAGGTCGTTGAAGATCATCTGCACCTGTTCGGTCGCGCCAAGCAGCGCAAAGCAGCCGCCGAGCGCGAAGATGGTGGTCGAGGCAAAAAAGGCGGTGCCCGCCTGCAACCCGGCGATGATCTGCGTGTCGATCATCTTCAGATCGCGGTTGAGCGAGTTGCGGATCCATCGCCGCCGGTTTTCGTTCATCAGCCGGGTCAGGCTGACACGCGTGAAATTGCGTCGGCCGTCGGTTGCCCAACTGAAACCGCCCCATAGCAAGACGAAGATGGCAAGTGCGATGTAATCTTCGAAGGTCATGCATGCGTTTTTGGCACGGCTGTTCGAAAATGCAAGACCGGCCCCCCGGCACACAGTCGCGTGCGAGATTAATCATTGCGCCGCAATTGCGGCGAATTCGCAAGGAAATTGGGTGCAAAGCCGCGCGTTTGGCGCTGGAAAAGCGCTGATGCTCCCGCGCTGTTGTGTACTGCGAGTTCGTCTTGACACGATTTTGCCATATTTCGGCGTTGCGCATTTACACATTCTTCAGTATGCATGGCGCATGCGCGGGTAGCGAATACGTACTCGCCGACCGCTGAGTACTCGGAGACATCATGGACAATACAATACAGAAGTCGTGCTGGGGCGTGACTCTTCGCGCCGTAGCTGGTTTCGCTGGCGTTCTGGTCCTGGCCTACCTTTTCGGCGGCCTTTGAGATCAAAACATTTCGTCGGAGCGACGCGGTTTCCCAAGGACCGCGTCGTTTTGATTCGATGGCAGCCTTTCTGTAAGCAAGCTTTTGCGTAATGTCGCACGAACAAGATCCGATGTCGGTCGGTCGCCTGATCGATCGGCATAGGATGGCTTAGGGTTTGATCCTATATTTATGGACAACTGACACCGCAGGCGCTCAAGGAGGAGCCGATGCGGGCGTCGACCTTGCAATCATCGGCTGGCGCTTCGGGTGGCATGCCCGACCGCGTTTCCGTGCTCCAGGACAGGCAGTTTATGTTTCTTTCCGTCTTCGACGTTTTCAAGATCGGCATCGGCCCCTCGAGTTCGCACACGATGGGACCGATGTCGGCGGCAAACAGGTTCCTCGACCTCATCCTGTCGGATGACTGGCCGCGACCGGCACATGCGAGCGTTGCCGCCATCAAGGTCAGCCTGCATGGTTCGCTGGCGCATACGGGCATCGGCCATGGCACCGGCCGCGCGGTAATCCTTGGATTGATGGGCGAGCGTCCGGATCTCGTAGACCCCGACAGCATGGACACGATCATCGACACGGTGGAGCGCACGGGCCGCATCACGCCCGCCGGGCATCCGCCCTACGCATTCCAGCCGAAAACGGATCTCGTCTTCGACAAGAAAGTGCCTTTGCCCGGCCATGCCAACGGCATGTCCTTCTCGGCCTTCGATCGCGACGGACGGCTGCTCTTGAAGCGAATCTATTATTCGATCGGTGGTGGCTTCGTCGTGACCGACACGGAGCTTGAGGCGATGCGGGCCGCCAAGAATAAGCCGGGGGGCGTAAAGGTGCCTTATCCCTTCGCGACGGCGCAGCAGATGCTCGATATGGCCGCACGGTCTGGGCTCACCATCGCCCAGATGAAGCGGGCGAATGAGGAATGCACCATGTCGAGGGAAGAGCTCGACGCTGGCCTCGATCGAATTTGGGCGGCGATGAAGAGCTGTATCGACCGGGGTTTGAGCCAGGACGGCATCATGCCGGGCGGCCTGAAGGTTCGCCGGCGGGCTCGTTCGATTCACGACAAGCTTCAGGAGGAGTGGCGCTCCAACAAGACCAACCCGCTGCTCGCAAACGACTGGCTGAGCGTCTACGCGATGGCGGTCAACGAGGAGAACGCCGCCGGTGGCCGTGTCGTGACGTCGCCGACGAATGGTGCCGCGGGCGTCGTTCCGGCGACCATCCGTTATTACATGCATTTCCATGACGACGCCGATCAGGAGGGTATCCGCGACTATCTGCTGACGGCTGCAGCGATCGGCGGCATCATCAAGCACAATGCCTCGATCTCCGGCGCAGAGGTAGGCTGTCAGGGCGAAGTCGGCTCGGCCTCCGCCATGGCTGCCGCCGGCCTGGCCGCAGTCATGGGGGGCACCCCGGAGCAGATCGAGAACGCCGCCGAGATCGCTCTCGAGCACCATCTCGGCATGACCTGCGATCCTGTCGCCGGCCTCGTGCAGGTGCCCTGTATCGAGCGCAACGCCCTTGGCGCCGTCAAGGCGGTCACCGCGGCATCGCTCGCCCTCAAGGGGGATGGCAAACATTTCGTGCCGCTCGATGCCTGTATCGAGACCATGCGGCAGACCGGCGTCGACATGAACGAGAAATACAAGGAAACCTCCACAGGCGGTCTCGCGGTGAACGTCGTCGAGTGTTGATGCTTCCGCCTGGGCGTTGCCGGAACGCGTAAGCCGCGACCCAACGCGGTTTTCCGCCCCAATCCCGTCATAGGATGGTGAGTGCCGGACGGGCATTGCTATTGTGGACGAACGGGTTCAGCGCGCTTGACCGCGGCCGGCGGACGGGTGTTCAAGGTTCTCATGGCGTTGCATCTCATAAAGCTCTGCGTCGGAGCAGAATCAGTCGAGGACTTGCGCGAATGGGTGTCGCGCAAGGCGCTGGCCGCGATTGCGGCCGGGCAGGAGCCTCACTCGTTCCATACGACCCGGATGGTTCCCAAACGCACCGAGGAACTCCTTGCCGGCGGGTCGCTCTACTGGGTGATCAAAGGACATGTGCAGGCGCGGCAGTTGTTGATCGGCGTAGAGACCTTCACCGACAGCGACGGCATAGGCCGTTGCAACCTTATCCTCGGGCCGGAAGTGGTGGAGACCGAGCTTCAGCCGCGCCGCGCCTTTCAGGGATGGCGCTACCTGCAGGACAAGGAGGCGCCGCGCGATCTCGCTTCGCTTTCCTCCGGCGAGGCGGATATGCCGCTGGAGTTGCGGCGTGAACTGGCGGAACTCGGCCTTCTCTAGGCGGAAGGGGAGCGCCGCTCCCGGCAATTCTCGGAATCAATGGATGCGCAATCGGAGCGGATGACGGCGGCCCGGCGCGGACACGTGCAGGTGAATGCCGGCGCGGGGCTGGGTCGAGCGCCATGCGCGCGCACCATGCGTCAAAAGCATGCCGACGAGATCGCGTGTCTTCGCTTTCGACCGGTTCAGCCCCATGTCGGCGATGCGCATGGCAGCTTCATGCAGCGGGTGCAGACCAACGCGCGAAGATTTAGTTTTCTTTCCCGGCATCACGGTAACACCGGGAACGTTCTCGTTCACTGCCATGACCAACCTCGTTACGCTTTACAAATCCGAGGAAGACGGCCGGCAAAACACACCCGGCCGTCAGCAAGTCGCGTTTGTTACTGCTGGCTCGCCCAACAAGCGAAACCCTTCTTCTTCAGGGCCTTGCATGCATTGACGGCCTTGTCCTGATCGTCGAAGCCGCCGAAGCGCGCGCGGTAGAGCTGGCCGCCGCCGTTGCTGAAGGCGACGGTAAACGGCGTCGCGTTGCGCAGTGCCTTGCCGCCCTTCTCCTTGGCATTGCCGAGAAGCGTCATCGCTTGGGCCTTGTCCGGCGTCGCGCCGATCTGGATCACCCAACCCTCCGGTTGCGCCTCTGCTTCCGGCTGAGCCTCAGCCTTGGCGGCAACCGAGTTGGTGATCTGGGTATCGACGTCGGCGTCGGCCGGCTGTGCGGCGAGCTTGGCGCTTTGCGCTTCGAGCGTGTTCGGCGCGATCTTGTCCGAAAGCACCGGATTGTCGGACGCCGGCTTCGTTGCGGCGTAGGCCATTTCCACAGGCCTTGAATTTTCGCCGTTGTAGCGGAAATCCGGAACCGGGCCGGTGTTGGGCAAATTCATGGCGGCCGAGGCGACGGCGACCGGCGCTGCCGCGGACTTGACCTCAGCCTGCGCGACGGCAGCGACTGGCGCCGCTGGCGGTTCGGCGATCGGCGCTTGCGCGATCAGATTGCCCCCGCCACGGCGCGAGGCTGCGGGCAGGTATTTGGCGACGAGCTTGCGCATCTGGGCGTCGCGCGAACCACCGGACGTTCCGCCGAGGACGACGGCGACGATGCTGCGGCCGTCGACTTCTGCCGAGGTTGCCAGATTGAAGCCAGATGCACGGGTGTAGCCGGTCTTGATGCCGTCGACACCGCGGACATTGCCAAGCAACCGGTTATGGTTGCCGATCGTCTGCTTGCCGAAACGAAAGCTTCGCGTTGAGAAATAGTCATAATACTGCGGAAAGTGCTGCCGCAGGGCGAGGCCGAGCCGCGCCTGATCGCGCGCGGTCGTCTTCTGCTCGGGGTTCGGCAGGCCGTTGGCGTTGCGATAGGTCGTGCGCGTCATGCCGAGCGCGCGCGCCTTGTTGGTCATCATCCGGGCAAATCGCTGTTCCGAACCGCCCAGGAGCTCACCCAGCGCCGTGGCGGCGTCATTGGCGGAGCGCGTCACGAGAGAGAGGATCGCCTGCTCGACGGTGATAGATCGACCGGCTTTGACGCCCAGTTTCGACGGGGGCTCTGCTGAAGCGTTCTTGGAGAATGGAACGGCCGTGGATTTGCTGATCCGTCCGGCTTCGAGAGCTTCGAACGTCAGATACAGTGTCATCATCTTGGTGAGAGAAGCCGGGTAGCGTAACTCGTCGGCATCTTCGCCGTAAAGCACCTTGCCGGTCTTCGCGTCGACGACGATGCCGGCGTATTTCGGATTGGCATTTGCCGGAGCGGAAAGGGCCAATACGGCAATGGCGGCGGCGAGGACAATCCGTCCTGCGATTTTTGAAAAGACCCCAAGCGGGCGTTTCGCGATATCAAAAAAAACGGATTGAGACACTACGCTGCTCTTCATTCTCATTTAATGGGTGCCGTCCGGACGCCGTCGCCGGGAACGACCGTTCCTGCGACAGTATCGGGATAGCGTTACCAATCGGTTTATGATGAATGATTGGTTTCCCCGGGTGGCCCGTTTTGTTCGGGAACGGCACCCGGTCGACCAAGACGGTCGGCGCTTCGCTGCACCACGACTCTTGGACAAAATCAGGGCGCGAGCCGGCTGCGAACGAAGGTTTCTACGGAATCGTCGATCAATCGCCATTGCGGCAGCAGCTTGCTCGAAAAGCGGTAGAGGACGGCAAGGTCCTTGCCGACGTGCACGTCGCGCTGACAATCGGCGCTCGTCGACGCGTCGGCGTCGTCGGGCAGCATGCAGCGCAGGACATAGGATGGTCGCCCGTCGCGGTCCGCAGTGAAGAAAACCTCGCCGGCATAACCGGTATTCGATTTGGTGTCATGTCGGATCAACCCGGCGGGACCGGGCCGCGTCTCTTCGCTGAGGATGTGGCGATAGATAGGCCCGAGCCGACCCGACATGTCCTGCGACATCGTGCTCTGCGAAAGTTGCAGAAAGATCAGGTTTTCCGGCCGGTTGATATCGTTGAACAGGTGCCGGATTTCGTCGCTGTAGCCTTCCAGCGCCGGCCAGGTCAGGTAAAGATCGACGCGCTCGGCAATGCTGGTCGCGCGCTGGCTTTCGAAGCGGATCATATTGGCCGGCAGCCGCAGGTGATCCTGTCCGATGAAGATATCGTAGGTCTCACGACTGGAGGTGTGTCCGGCAAGGGCGAGATTTTCTCCAAACCAGTGTCCGGAGAACGAGACCATCGTGGTCAGCACCGCCAGCAGAACGACGACAGCCGTAACCTTGTATATGAAGCGCGGCGAGAGGAGCGGCGAAAATTCCGGTTCGGGGCTGCCGCTGGATGGCGCGTTCATGAAGGGTCGTCCGTCGCGGTAGCCTGGTGGTGCGTTCTATCCGCCCGACGGTCGTTGAAGATGGTTAATTTTCGATGAAGTCCGTTCGTCGCGGCGTGGTTACGGACGGGCGTCGGACCCTTGGAAAAGAGAAAGCCGGCCCCGGGGACAACGGGAACCGGCGAGGGCTTGGTCTTGCACGGGGACGCGGGACCGGAAGCCCGAAAGGCATTGCAGACGGGGTGCCTCGATATTCTCTATTGCGTCTTCACGCTGCCGACTGCCACGGCGCGGCCGTCCTGCAATTTCACCCAGCGTCCGGCGTTCTCCGAAGACTGCCTCTTCAGAAAGGTATATTCGGTCTCCGACCAGCGGAGCACCTTGCTGCGCATGTTGTCGAGGATGAAGTCGCCGCGGTCGGTGCGGACGGTCAGAACCGCATGGCCGTCGCCGTTTGGCTGCAGCACGACGGTGATCAAGAGATCGGCGGGAGAGAAACCGCTCTCGATCAGCTTGCGGCGCTTCAGGAGCACATAGTCCTCGCAGTCGCCGACTGCGTCCGGATAGGACCATTCTTCTTCGACGCCATGGATTTCCATATCCGTCATCGGGGTCACGGCCTGATTGACCTCGTAATTGACCTCGAGAATTTTCTGCCATCCTTCGCGGGTCAGGCCCATCGGGCCGCTATTGGTTTCATTGGCGGTGCATTCGGATGGATTGCTCTTGCAAAATTCGTAGTGACCGATCGGCGGATTGGTGGTGCCGCCCACCGTGATGTTTGCCGGAAGGGCGAGGGCTGCCTCGGTCAGGAACCCGACGAAAAGGGCCGCGACGGCTATCGTCTTGGTGATGGCGTTGTGCATTGTTGTCTCCCCGTTACGGTTCGACAATGGCACAGAGTTTTTTATCTGCGGCGAAGACGCGAGGTAAAAACAAGTACAAATAAGAATAGTATGCGCGGCAAATAAGAATAAATATCGGCTCAAATAAGAATAGATTTTGATTCAAATTTTAATGAAATTTCCCGCGCTCGAGAACGCAAGGGAGTATTGGAGTTTTGCTATCGCTCGGAAAAACAAGCGTTATTTCGGACGGAGCGCTCGGCAAAGCCGAAATGCAGGCGCCATGTATTCAACCTTGTCGCCGGTCCCGATGTCGAGCATTCCGGTCGTCAAGACTGCGATTAATGCGCAATTCTGCCCTGGCAGGGGCGAGGAGGCAGAGACTTTTCCGAAAAAATATTCGAGCAGCGCGCGCGAATGTCATGCGGCATGGCGCGCCCCTGTTGGCGCTCTGCGGAGCGCTTAGCGCCCACGCGATGGTGCCTGTCGTTGCAAACGACGCCCACAAGGGCGTGCACGACGGCGAACGACCGTCATTGGTGCGGCGGGGTACCTATGCGCGAGATGTCGGTGAGATGTCCGCTATCGAGGATGTTCTTGGATCTGCTGCTGGCAGCCCGGCGGGCGCCGCCGGTATCACTCAAAGGAATTCGGCCAGCGCTTCGCGAGACTGGATGCCGGAGAATTCGATCGCCACGCCTTCCTGGAAGTGGCGGACGATCTTGCCTTTCATGGTACCGAGCTTGACGGGCGTGCCTATTGCCGGTCGATTCTCGACGTCGATCGCAGCGCCCGAGAGGGAGAGATCGATGAGGCGGCAGGCGTATTTTTCGCCGTTGCCGAGCGTGAGTTCCGTCAGCACCTTGCGCGGGACGAGACGGTCGTGGCGCCGGTCTTCCGGCAAGCCGAGTTCATGCTTGTTTGCGATCCAGGTAAGTTGCGCTGCCAGTTTCTCGCGCTTTCGCTCCGTCGCATTAAGCTGGATGACAAAAGCATGTTCCGCCAGCCGCGACACGGTGCCCTCGAGACGCCCGACGTGCTCGATATAGGCTATGATCCGCTCGCCGGCGCGCGGGCGGGCGGGCGAGGAAAAGAGCACGTCGCCCGGCGACATGTCGACTGCGGTGCAATCAAACTCATCGCGATTGGCAAGCATCAGCCGCCCCGAAAGATTTACCGAAACGCGCTGAAAGGCACTTTCCTGGTGCGGCTTCGGGCCGTTGTTTTGTGCGTGCTGAAACGAGAACATGGTCACTCTGCGATCGAAGCATCCTTGCTTGCAAAAATATAAGTGGTCTCGGTTAATAGAAGGTTCGCTCAATGCTTGGCTGGACCATGCGCGCCTCCCGATCAGCTTTCCCGTCCGCCTTCGAAGATGCGCAGATGCTGAACCCTGCGGCCGACTTCTCCATGTCGGCTCGTCGTGTCGGCAGCATGGGGCGTCTCGGCCAAATCCTCAAGACCATGGTGCCCGCTGTCGAGGATCCGCAGGTCGTGCGCGACAATGCATTCAAGCGATATCATGTGGAGCCATGACGGACGCGACAGCGGTGCCAAGGAACCAAGGATACGGTCGCTGTGGCCCTGCGGCGAGCCGAGTGGCGTGAGCAGCAATTCGGTGTCCAGTCGTTCACCGCCTGCCGTCACGCCGCAGGCGGAAAGCACGACCGGAGAGCGTTGCATCATCACCTGATCGGCAATCCGAACGGTTTCACTCGTATCGCCGGCAGGCCAGAGCGCGGCGAACGGCTGTCCCCGCAGCTCTCGACCGAAAAGAGCGCAGACATGAGTCCCGGCGAGCCGGAAGCGGATGTCACCGCTTGCCTGCCGTTCAAGGATGAAGAGGTTCGGCAGCAGCGAACAGATTTCTTGAGGTTCGATCTCGTCGCGGCGAGGGAGATCCCGTTCGCCCCGCAACCTGTTCCAGTATCGCAATAGCTCAATCGTTGTTTTGCTGCGCATGATGCCCGTTCATTCCGTCAACCGTGCCCGACTGTTTCCAATTGGCACAGCCGCCGCGGTTCCTTGGATTTCAGGAATGGAGGAGCGAATTTCGTGCCACGCCGATATTAAGGTTAATGATCGGTTTCGATTGCGTTCGGCGCCGCCTGCTGGCACTGAAATGCCATCACTCACGAAGGTTTGCCTTCAGCACGCGATTGGAGCTCGGCTATAAGGGCTCACCGACCGTTCAGTTTTTACTGGACGGTCTTTTTTCGTTTGCTTATGCCTTCGCGCTATCCGCCGGCGGCATAGCCGCCGAACCTGATCGCGAACGCGTAAGCGATGGAAGAGAGCAGCCATGGAACGAGATCAGGCAGCGACGCCAACCGATGCCGAGAACGAAGGGGACCGCAGCCGCGAGCCTGCCTTCAACCTGCCGGCGGGGCTTACTGGTATCCTCTTGCTCCTGATCGGCGTCCATGCGTTGAGAACCTATCTCTTGTCAGCGGCCGCAGATCAGGAACTGATCCTCAACTTCGCCTTCCTGCCGGTTCGTTACACCCTTCCGCTGTCGGACCAAGGACTCGTCTGGCTCTGGACCCCGGTCACCTATTCGTTTCTGCACGGCAGCTGGGATCATCTCATCTTCAATATCTTCTGGATGGTCGCATTCGGGGCGCCGGTCGTGCGGCGCATCGGTATGGTACGTCTGGCCGTCTTCTGGTGCCTTTCGGCCGCTGCCGCCGTCGCGTTGCACACGGCGTTTCACTGGGGGGAAATTGTCGTCGTGGTTGGCGCCTCCGGCGTTGTTTCCGGCTTCATGGGGGCGGCGGCGCGTTTCGTTTTCTCGCCGAGCGGCCGCATCAGCCGCCAATTCGCCCATCTCAACCGCCGACTTTCGCTAACGGAAACGCTCGCCAACCGCTCGGTCCTGGTCTTCACCGGCATCTGGTTCCTGACCAACTTTCTGGTGGGACTCGGCATGTTCTCCGTCGGGGGTGCGGGAACCGTTGCCTGGGAAGCGCATATCGGTGGTTTCCTCTTCGGCTTCCTCCTGTTCGGGCTTTTTGATCCGCGCGACTAAGCGGGATGAGGAAAAGTGGGCACCGGTTTTTCGCCCGCATCCCGCGTCGGATCAAGCGGGATGAGGAAAAGTGGGCACCGGTTTTTCTCCGACTTCCATTTGTAAGCTACGAAAAACGATCACATTTGTGATGCCGGATTGTTTCAATCCGGATTCACAAATGTGATACCTGGGAGACCCGAGGGGCCGGGCTACAAGGCTTGATTTCCCAAGATCACTGGAGCACCATTCCCTACGGTCGCCTTGAAGGCGAGCGGTGGAAGACCGGATGTCGGGGGCTTGGCGTTGCGCAGAAGCGTGCGACGGCCAGTGAACGGCATAGGAAATTGGGACGAGTTCCTGCGCCAATACCACTCTGCATAGTTCCTTGATTATGCTGAGGTTCAGGGTGTTACAGCGACCATCAAGCATCCGAAGCGACGCTCGGCGCTGCACACGAAACGGCCAGAAACTCTCCCCGCCGGCCCGGCTTAGTCGTAACGGGAGATGTGTGCATGTCGGTAAGAGCGATTCTCAACGAAAAAGGCCACAACGTCGTGACCGTCACGCCCCATGTGACAGTTCATCAGGCCGCGACCTTTTTGCATGATAACCATATAGGGGCGGTCGTCGTCGTCGATCCGGACGATCAGATCGTCGGCATTCTGACGGAGCGGGATGTCGTCGCCGCGATCGCCAAATATGGTGCTGCCTGTCTCGACAGCCCAGTTTCTACCGTCATGTGGCAGAACGTCTATTGCTGCCGCGAGGAAATGTCGATCGATACGCTGATGGAAATGATGAGCAAGCTGCGCGCACGGCATTTGCCGGTAGAGAGGGAAGGCCGCCTAGCCGGCATCGTTTCCATCGGTGACGTCGTGAAGCACCATATCCGCGCAATTGAGCACGAGGCCGAACAGATCAAGGCCTATATTGCAGGCTGATAGGAGAGGGGCGGCGCGAGGCCGCCCTCTACAGGGCATAACTTCTTTTCGTCCCCTGCCGCCGTCCTTAAGTCGGAGTGACTTGACGCATTTGAGCGTGTGACGGCTCGCCACTCACACTGGGGGCTCAGCGCACCAGCACTTCCTGCATGCGCCGGATTTCAGCGAGTTTGGCTTTCGCTTCGTGGTAGCCGCGATCGATTGCCTCGCCGGCCCGATGAAATTCCGAAAGACCGATATCGTTAAGCTTTGGATGAAGCGCGAGATCCGGCGGATCGCCGGCAAGCCGGGCGCGTGAAATTCTGTCCTGGATGATATTGAAGGCCTGTACCATGACGCTGGTCATGCCGAGCCGCGCGGAATAACCATCCTTGATCTGCGCATCCACTGCTTCCATGCCCGCGCTGTGCTTAACGACAGCCGAGCGTCCATAGAGATCGTAGTTGAGGTTGACAGCGACGACGAGCTGCTGCTCGTAAGCGCGACAAACCGAAACCGGAACCGGGTTGACCAGAGCGCCGTCGACCAGGAGTCGACCATTGGCGTTGATCGGCTCGAAAATTCCGGGGAGCGCATAGGACGCGCGAATAGCGGTTATAAGCGAACCCTTCTCGATCCAGACCTCATGACCGCTGTGAACTTCGGTCGCGACCGCAATGAAGGGGCGATCGAGATCCTCGATAATGAGACCCTGCAGGTGCTCCTGCATGCGTTTTGTCAGTCGCAGGCCGCCGAACAAGCCGCCGCCACGGATCGCAAAATCGAGCAGGCCGGCAATGCGCCGCACGGTGAGGGAGCGGGCGAAGGACTCCAGTTCGTCGAGCTTGCCGGCGAGATAGCAGCCGCCCACAAGGGCGCCGATCGACGTGCCGGCAATCATGCCCACTTCGATGCCTTCCTCGTCAAGTGCCCGGAGGACGCCGATGTGCGCCCAGCCGCGAGCTGCGCCGCCGCCAAGGGCTATGGCGATCTTCGGTTTCGAGGGGTAAGGAGCGGGTGCAGGCGGAGCAGTCGTAAGCGAAGATCCATCTGGACCGGATAAATCGGGGACCTGATTGCTGCGCGTGAATGTCCAATTCAACATCCGGCACCTCCAACATCGCCGAATAGATTACTAAGTGCGCGCGTCTTGTAGGAGGCCCCTGCCAAGCCGGCGATGGTGCCATCTTGTTCGAATTCATTGCTGAAAGACTGGCACCTTATTTGAGATATACCACCGATCCCGCCTTCAATCTTGGCGGGAGCGATAAACATTAGATACAGCCTGCAACACTTTCGGCTTCGCCGCTGTTTCGACGGTAACCGCTTCATGAATAATGATTAGGCGCCCTTTTGGTTGCCAAAAAATAAATATAACACCTAGTTGCACCAAGAAAATGCAGATGTTTAATTTTTGCCGTAAACTGCTGCCGGATCGAAATGTCTGTGGTCGTCCGTAATCGTGACCGTGGCTTTGCCGTCTTCGACGCCCACGGTGCGGTAAAAGCAGGAGCGGCGGCCCGTGTGACACGTGGCGTCGTGGCCGGCGACCGAGACCTTCAGCCAAATGGCGTCCTGGTCGCAATCGGTTCGGATTTCCTGGACATTTTGCAGGTTGCCCGAACTTTCGCCCTTCTTCCACAGGCCTTTGCGCGAGCGGCTGTAATAGTGCGCAATGCCGGTCTCGATCGTCAGGGCCAGCGCTTCGGCGTTCATATGAGCGACCATCAGCAACGCGCCGTCGCGCGCATCGGTGACGACGGCCGTGACAAGTCCTTTCTCGTCGAAGCGGGGCGTAAAGGCCGGTCCGATCTCCAGAACGGCCTTGTCTTCTGAGGGGACGTCGAAGGTGAGGGGCATGGTGTAGGCTCCGTCGCTACAGCGCCGCGCGTCTTATCAGACGCGCGAAGGACGCTGTGGCACTTGAATGGCTGCATGTTTTTATCCTCAAATCGGCTACGATTTAAGGGAACATGCAGTAGAGCTTACTTGAAGCCCCGCAGCATGGTCATGAAACGAGCCTGTTCGGCCGGATCGGTTTGGAAACTACCGGTAAATGTCGTCGTCAGCGTTGTCGAGCCCTGCTTCTGAACGCCGCGCATGGCCATGCACATGTGCTCCGCCTCGATCATGACGGCAACGCCGCGCGGCGCCAGCGTTTCATCGATGGCCTTAGCGATCTGCGCCGTCATCGTCTCCTGCGTCTGCAGCCGGCGGGCATAGATGTCAACGACACGGGCGATCTTGGAAAGGCCGAGGACGCGGCCATTCGGCATGTAGGCGACATGCGCCTTGCCGATGATCGGCACCATATGATGCTCGCAATGCGAAAAGAACGGAATGTCCTTTACCAGCACCATATCGTCATAACCGGCGACTTCCTCGAAAGTTCGTCCGAGGACATCCTCTGCCGCGAGGTCGTAGCCGCCGAACAGCTCCTTGTAAGCCTTGACGACACGCGCCGGCGTGTCTTTAAGGCCCTCGCGTTCCGGATCGTCGCCCGCCCACCTGAGCAGCACGCGAACGGCTTCCTCGGCCTCCTTCTGGGTCGGCCGGCCGCTCGTATCGTCGAGCAAAGGAAAGTTCTTCACTATGGCGTCCATAATGGCCCCTTTAAGCAATACGGGATTGCTGACGTTTTATCTTTCGGACAACTCGCCACTGGCCATTCGCCTAACCCTGCAGGCTTGGGTTCCGTTGGCGGGCTCCGGGGCTTTCGGGTCCTGGCTTAGCAGTGCACTGGACCGTCCGGCACGGTTTCCCAAACAACAGGCGACTTGATGCTCCCTTGCGGAACTGTCGCCCCAACACGACATAGCATATAGTATGGTGCCACATGGATGAAAGAGGCCGAATGTGCAGCGCCGTGCTTTTTTCCCATGTACCGGAGAAAATCATGCGCCAATTACCCAAAACCGCGAAAAATAAGCCGGATCGCGCCAAATGATGGATGACATCTACAACAATAGAATTCTCGAGTTCGCTGGCAACATCCCTCGCATCGGAATGCTGGCGGATGCCGACGCCGAGGCGGCGGCACATTCGAAGCTCTGCGGCTCGAAAGTAAGGATCTGGCTGAAGATGGATGGTGAGGTCGTGACCGACTTTGCCCATGACGTCAAGGCGTGCGCGCTTGGACAGGCATCGTCCTCGATCATGGCGCGCCATGTCGTCGGCGCGAACGCCGATGAAATCCGGAGAGCCCGGGAAGATATGCTGGCCATGCTGAAGGCGGACGGCGAGGGCCCATCGGGTCGCTTCGAGGACATGCGTTTCCTGATGCCGGTTCGCGATTACAAGGCGCGCCATGCCTCGACAATGCTGACCTTCGATGCGGTGGTTGACGCCATAGGCCAGATCGAGGCGAGGCGGCTTGCGGCCGCAGTCTGAGCGATGTGCAACAAGCCTCACGATGACCATGCTTTCGCCCCGGTGGCTCGCCGCGGGGGGCGGAATTGGTCCGGCCCGTTTCGCAAGACGCCGGGGCGGATCTTCGGCATGGCCTTCATCCGCGCCTATCAGCTCACGCTGTCGAGTTTCATCGGCAACTCCTGCCGGCATCTGCCGACCTGCTCGGAATACGGTTTCGAGGCGATTGCCCGCCACGGCCTTTGGGCTGGTGGCTGGATGACGTTCTTCCGCGTGGCGCGCTGCGGGCCCGGGGGGACCCATGGTTTCGATCCGGTGCCGGAAACGCTGACGTCACGCCAGATCTGGTATGCGCCATGGCGCTATTGGCAATCGCGGCCAAAGGAGGCGTGAGCACGATGACAGTGCCGCTGGAATACCGGCAGGCCTCTGCCGATTTCGACCGATTTATTCTGGACGTGCGCGATATTGCCGGTCTTCAGACCACCAATCAGGCCTATACCATGGTGCAGGCGGTTTTGCAGACTTTCCGTCGGCGTCTCGATGTTCCCGACGCGCTGCTTTTCGCAAATGTCTTGCCGCCGGTGCTTCGGGCGGTCTTTGTCGCCGACTGGGACCTGGAAGAGCCGCAGATGCCCTTCGCCGGCCGTTTTGCGATGACGCGCGAAGTGCAATCGCTCCGCCCCGATCACAACCTTTCCCCGGATACCGCAATTGCCGATGTTGCGGCAGCGTTGCGTCGAAACGTGGACGAAGCGGTACTTGACCGCGTGCTGGCGCGGCTGCCGGCAGGCGCAGCCGATTTCTGGCGTGCCTGAGTTCGGGGAGGGCGGATGAAGAATTGTGTGGCCCTGCTCTACAGCATCATCCTTGGGGAAAAGCGGCGTGTCGTCATGAGCGACCTGCGGGCCATGGCGGAGCGTCTCGGCTATCTCGGACCGCGCACCCTTGTCTCCACGGGCAATATCGTGTTCGACGCGCCCGACAAGCCACTTGCCGACATTGAGGCCGAACTGGAAGCGGCATTTGCCGCCACGTTCGGGCGGCACGTCGACATCATCGCGCGGGTTGGCGAGGATTGGCGGAAGCTTGCCGCCGGTAACCCATTTCCCGACGAAAGCGAGGCAGATCCGACGCGTGTCCATGTTCGGGTGATGCGCTCACCACTTCAAGCCGGCGTGCTCGAAATGTTCCGCGGCCATTGTTCCCGGGGTGAGCGTATGGAAATCGTCGGCGGCGACCTCTGGGTGGACTTCGCCGGGAAAGCCAGCGAATCGAAGCTGCTCGGCGTCCTGACTACCAAGCGGCTGGGCGTCGGTACGTTCCGCAACTGGAACACGGTGCGCGGCCTGCGCGAGATGCTGTGCGGTTGACTGCTGCATGCTTCGCTAAATCGTAGCCGATTAAGGAAAAAACTGCAGCCATTCAAAGTGCTGCAGCGTCCTTTGCGCGTCTGATAAGACGCGCGGCGCTGTAGGCCGCTCCTTTACTCGACCGTCAAAAACATTTATCAGGCGCGCGTCAATAATCGGCGGCTGCAGTCATGCAGAAGTCGGCAACCATACCACCCGCATTCGTTGGCGGGACTGGATAGGAGATCATAATGTCGCATACCGTTTCCCTTACATTTCCTGATGGCTCCGTTCGCGAATTTGCTGCCGGCACGACCGGTCGCGATGTGGCCGAGTCGATTTCGAAGTCGCTTGTGAAGAAGGCTGTTGCGATCGCGCTCGATGGCGAGTTGCGCGACCTTTCGGACGCCGTGACCGATGGACGCATCGAGATCGTCACGCGCGAAGACAAGCGTTCGCTTGAGCTTATCCGCCACGACGCGGCCCACGTCATGGCCGAGGCTGTCCAGGAACTGTGGCCGGGAACGCAGGTCACCATCGGTCCGGTTATCGACAACGGCTTCTACTACGACTTCGCCAAGAACGAGCCCTTCACGCCCGACGACCTGCCGGTCATCGAGAAGAAGATGAAGGAGATCATCGCGCGCAATAAACCCTTCACCAAGGAGATCTGGTCGCGCGAGAAGGCGAAGGAGGTTTTTGCCGCCAAGGGCGAGAACTACAAGGTCGAACTCGTTGATGCGATCCCTGAAGGCCAGGACCTGAAGATCTACTATCAGGGTGACTGGTTCGATCTCTGCCGCGGGCCGCACATGGCCTCGACGGGTCAGATTGGCACGGCCTTCAAGCTGATGAAGGTGGCCGGCGCCTACTGGCGCGGCGACAGCAACAATCCGATGCTGACGCGCATCTACGGCACCGCGTGGCACACGCAGGAAGAACTGGATCAATATCTCCATGTGCTTGCCGAAGCCGAAAAACGCGACCATCGCCGTCTCGGCCGCGAGATGGACCTCTTCCATTTCCAGGAGGAGGGCCCTGGGGTCGTCTTCTGGCACGGCAAGGGCTGGCGCATGTTCCAGACGCTGGTCGCCTATATGCGCCGGCGACTCGCCAACACCTATCAGGAAGTCAACGCGCCGCAGGTTTTGGACAAGTCGCTCTGGGAAACCTCGGGCCACTGGGGTTGGTATCGCGACAACATGTTCAAGGTGACGGTCGCAGGCGAAGAGACGGATGACGATCGCGTCTTTGCGCTGAAGCCGATGAACTGCCCGGGTCACATCCAGATCTTCAAGCACGGCCTGAAGTCCTACCGTGAGCTGCCGGTTCGGCTCGCCGAGTTCGGCAACGTGCACCGTTACGAGCCGTCGGGTGCGCTTCACGGCCTGATGCGCGTGCGTGGCTTCACGCAGGATGACGCGCATGTGTTCTGCACGGATGAGCAGATGGCGGCCGAATGCCTGCGCATCAACGACCTCATCCTGTCGGTCTACGAGGATTTCGGTTTCAAGGAAATCGTCGTCAAGCTGTCGACGCGGCCGGAGAAGCGCGTCGGCTCCGATGCGCTCTGGGACCGCGCCGAGGCCGTGATGACGGAGGTGCTGAAGACGATCGAGACGCAGTCCGAAGGCCGCATCAAGACCGGTATCCTGCCGGGCGAGGGTGCCTTCTACGGTCCGAAGTTCGAATACACGCTGAAGGACGCCATCGGCCGCGAATGGCAGTGCGGTACGACGCAAGTCGATTTCAACCTGCCGGAGCGCTTCGGGGCCTTCTACATCGACAAGGATTCCGAAAAGCGCCAGCCGGTGATGATCCACCGTGCCATTTGCGGTTCCATGGAACGCTTCCTCGGCATCCTGATCGAGAACTTTGCCGGTCACATGCCGCTCTGGATCTCGCCGCTGCAGGTGGTAGTCGCCACGATTACCTCCGAGGCCGACGATTACGGTCGCGAGGTTGCAGCGCTTCTGCGTGAGGCGGGACTTACCGTTGAAACCGACTTCCGCAACGAGAAGATCAACTACAAGGTACGCGAGCATTCGGTGACGAAGGTGCCCGTAATCGTCGTGTGCGGCAAGCGCGAGGCGGAGGAGCGTTCGGTCAACATCCGTCGTCTGGGCTCGCAGGCGCAGACGGCGATGTCGCTTGATGAGGCGATCGCATCGCTCTCGGCAGAGGCGATGGCGCCGGACGTCAAGCGCAAGGCGGAAAAGAAAGCCCGGGGCTAGCGCTCCGGGACTTTCGTCCTGTCAGAAAACTGTAATGTTCCGGGACTATCCGGATCTGAAGGCGCCGCCCAGAACGGGCGGGCAGGTGTGAAGCGGTCTTCTGTGCAGTTCAAAGAATTGTCCTATGCGAACGAGAACGACCGGCGCCTGAAGCGCTGGTTCATTCGCTCCGTTGAGGGCCTGTCCGGTCGCAACCGCTACGCCAAGCTCTACGCGCGCTGGCGCGCCGATATCGTCGGCAAGAGCGACCGCGTCTTCGGCGAAATGTTGCAATTGATCGACGTGCGCATGCGTGTCCAAGGAGAATGGCCGCCGCGCCATCTGCCCGAGACGCCGCTCGTTATCGTCGCCAATCATCCCTTTGGCATCGGCGACGGCATTGCCGTTCTTTCTCTCGCGGAGCAACTCGGCCGCCCTTTCCGGGTCCTGATCAACAACGAGCTCCTGAAGGTGCCGGAGATTGCACCCTATTCGCTTCCCGTTTCCTTCGATGAGACAAAGGAAGCATTGGCGCTCAATATGGCGACGCGCCACGAGGCGGTGCGGCTCCTGAAGGAGGGGGTCACGATCGTCGTTTTCCCCGCCGGCGGCGTTGCGACGGCGAAAAGAGGCTTCGGCAAGGCCGAGGATCTGCCATGGAAAATGTTCCCGGCGCGACTGATCCAGTCTGCCCGGGCAAGCGTCATCCCAATCTACTTCGAGGGGCAGAACGGACCGCTGTTTCATCTCGCCAGCAAGCTGTGGCTGACGCTGAGAATTTCATTGCTGATCCGCGAATTCCGACGGCTATCAGGCACGACGATTGCCGCTCGCATCGGCCGTGTTCTTGCCTGGGAAGAATTGCGCGTTCATGGCGACCGCAAGGATCTGCTTGCCCGTATCTATGACGCAGTGTTCTCGATGGCTCCACCGCATCGTCGGCTTCTCAAGCGTATCGGGTGATGTGACGACAGGAGGCTCCCGTAGGGAGCGGCGGCGCAATCGTTCGCGTCAGTCCTGTGCTTCCGCGTTCGCGGCCGTATTGGCCGCGTCGTTCCCGTTTAGCAGCACTTCCACGTCGGTGTTGACGCCCGCCTTCACGGCAAAATCGCGCTGATAGATCTTGTCCTTGTTGCGCGCCACGGCCGTATATCCGCCCTCGGCGAGGACGAGGGTCGGGAAGGCACCGACGCTTTCGCTGACGACATCGCCCGAGGAGGTGAGGATCGACCAGGCCGTATCGGCGATCGCTTCGCCGCCCCCTTCCGAGACGAGCTTCAAAGTCAGTTTCGCCGCGCGGTGCTGGATCGTCGCTTCGGTCAGTTTTCCCGCTTCCACCTGAATGTCGGCGCGGATCACGGCATTGACCGAGCCGTAATCGGAGACGACGTGATAGGTTCCGGCATTGAGCCTGACCACCGTGTTAGGCTTGACGTCGGCGATGATCAGGGCGCGCTCGCCATCTTCCTTCACGTCGGAGGAGAAGATCGAAAAACTGAGTTCGTTCGGCGGGATGCGCACGTCGCTGCCGGAAACGGCGTTAAGCGTGACGCCGCCGGCGTCTAGCACCAGCACCTGCTTGTCGAGGCTGCCTTGCTCGGGCACGCGAATCTTGCGCGTGGCGCCGGCTCGGCCGAACGCGACATTGACGAAGTACTCGCCGGGCACCAGGTTGAAGGCTGTCGAACCACCCTCGGACGTGGCGAGCAACGGCAGCTTTCCGTCGCTGCCGGGGATCGGGCTGAAGACCCGCCAGGTCAGGCCCGATTCGACCGGCTTTCCCTTTGCCGTCAACAAAGCCTCGAGCTTGACGTCCTTGATTTCTCCGCCCTGGGTCGGATCGGAAATCAGCGGGTTGAAGCTTGTGAGCTTCGGCATTTTCCGGGTGCCGGAAATCGACGGGAAGCTCTTGAAGGCGTCGGTCGGATCTTCTGCAAGCGCATATCCTGCACCGACACTGACGAGCATGATCGCCAAGACGGTACTCGGAAAAATACGAGGACGGATGCGCATGAGAACAGTTGACTTCCTGACTGGGTGACTCCACTTGAGACGCCGGTATGGCATTTTCGTGGCTGCCGGTCCGGCGGCAAATTAATGGAATTCAGACAATATGAAAACCGAAATAAAGCTTGTCGATTATCTCGCCTCGCGCAGGTCCATTCCCGCCTTCCAGATGGGGCCTCCCGGCCCGAGCAAGGCCGAGGTCGAGGAAATGCTGACGCTCGCGTCGCGCGTGCCGGACCACGGCAAGCTCGCACCCTGGCGCTTCATCGTCTATCGCGGCGAGGAGAGGGCGCGCATCAGCACTGAGTTGAAGAAGATGGCCCTTGCCGCGAGACCCGAGCTTCCCGAGGACCTGATCAAGGTGGAAGAGACGCGTCTGACGCGCGCACCGGTCGTTGTCGCCGTGGTCAGCAAGGCCGCGCCGCACTTCAAGATCCCCGAGTGGGAACAGGTGATGTCCGCGGGGGCCGTCTGCCTCAACCTGCTGATGGCCGCGAATGCACTCGGCTATGCGTCCAACTGGCTCACCGAATGGTTCGCCTTCGACGAGAGGGCCTATCCTCTGCTCGGTGTCGGGCCAGGCGAAAGGGTTGCCGGGTT
Source organism: Sinorhizobium sp. 7-81 (assembly GCF_030124405.1). Taxonomy (NCBI): domain Bacteria; kingdom Pseudomonadati; phylum Pseudomonadota; class Alphaproteobacteria; order Hyphomicrobiales; family Rhizobiaceae; genus Sinorhizobium; species Sinorhizobium sp. 7-81. The sequence goes on from NZ_JASKLT010000007.1 coordinate 34,816, forward strand.
CATTCACATCGGCACCGCCATGGTGCCGCCGACCGAACGCCCCCGGCCGGAACTCGCCGAAATCGTCACCTGGGTCGGAGAAGAGACCTGATGTTCTACGACACGGCCGCGAACCGGCATGGCCTGCCACACGATCCCTTCAAGGCTATCGTGTCGCCGCGGCCGATCGGCTGGATCGGTACGCGGGCCGCAGGGGGCTCGCAAAACCTCGCCCCTTATTCCTTCTTCAACGCGATCAGCGACCGCCCGAAGCTCGTGATGTTCTCCTCGAGCGGCTACAAGGATTCCGTGCGCAATATCGAGGAGACCGGCGAGTTCACCGCGAGCTTTGCCAGCCGCAACTTGAGCGCCGCCGTCAACCTGACTTCAGTTGCTGCACCACACGGCGAAAGCGAGTTCGAAGTCGCGGGGTTGACGCCGGTCGAAGGCACCCTTGTCAAGGCACCATTCGTCGGCGAGGCTTTCGCGGCGCTCGAATGCCGCATGACAGAAATATTCCGCCCCAAGAGCCTCGATGGCGTGGTTTCCGATAGCTATGTCGTCTTCGGTGAGGTCGTGGGCATTCATATCCGCGATGAAGCGATCCGCGATGGCCGGTTCGACGCGGCGACCGTCAGGCCGCTCGCCCGACTGGGTTACATGGACTATTGCGATGGCGGCGACGTCTTCGAGATGGTACGGCCCAGGCGCTGACGCCAGATTCCGACCCTACCGCTGAGCGCCAGCTGTAGGACGAGATGACAGCGAAGCCGATGGATCGAGCAGAGCGACCTGTTGCGGCTGCACGACCACCGCCGAAAAGCCGTCCCTCGTGCTCGTCGCGCAATATCGTTTGACGGCAGCGTCGTCGAGCGCATGAGCCGGCAGCACGTCATAGGCGGCAATTCCTGCCTCCCGCGCCCTGAGCACGGCCGCTGCGCGGCCAACAACGATAACGGACGCCGTGTCAGTCTCCCCCGTCAGTTCGCTGCAACCGGTCGCTTCGGCAAGTGCTGATGCGTTGAAGATCAGTCCCGCCAGGCGCGGCGAAGCGCCCGCTAGCGAGTGAGGCGACAAAACGCTTTGCGGCGTCGTCGCATATTCCGCAAGAATCGCCGTGCCCTCGGCTGCGATTCCGGCGTTTGCTTCCGCAACTCTAAGCAACACATCCAGATTCTGGATATCCGCAGGCCCGCGACATCCGGCAAGGACCACACCATCAATCCTCGACGCAAGGAGCGAATCGAGACCCGCCTCGGTGATGGTCTCGATCGGCCCGATCCTCGCAAATCGAAGCAAAGATGCACTTTTGGCTGCAGCGGCTCCGGCTATCTCGTGTATTCCGTTGTCGCCCGTCGCCTCGACAACGATGGCTTGAACCGCGCTCAGGATGCCCGGCTCAGGAAGCGATGCGGTTGCCGGCAGATAGAGGAGCGGCTTGATGGTTTGCTGGCGGTTAACAGACATGGTGAACCAATCTTAAACCTTTGGCCGCTAGGCTCCGAACATTGGGGCTGTTCGGTGTCTAGTGGGGCATAGGTGATCATACAAGCATTTCTTCGCTGGGTAGAAACGGCGAGAACGAGCGATCGCGTCCGCGCCGCAAGCGCGCTAGGCCGCGCCTATGTCGAAGCCGAGATGAACGGGATCGACCGGCGCGCCGCCGAAATGGCCATGACCTTTCTGCTCGACGATCCTTCGCCGAAGGTGCGGCGTTCTTTGATCGAGGCGCTGGCGGATTGCTCGACGGTTCCACGCGCGATCGTCATGGCGCTCGCGGAAGACCAGCCCGAGATCGCCTATATCGCCATTTCCCGTTCGCCCGTATTGACAGATGAAGACCTCGTCGATCTGGCGGCGCGGGGAACGGCAGAGACACGCGCCTTGATCGCGGCCCGTACCGCGGTGTCCCGGTCGGTCGCGGCAGCCATCGCGGAGATCGGCGGCGAGGACGAGGTGTTGATCCTGCTCGAGAACGAGGGTGCAACGCTGTCGCGCTGGTCGTTGAAGAGGATCGCCAACCGTCTTGGCAATGCGCCGGCGGTGCGCGATCGGTTGTTGGCGCGCGATGACCTCCCGAGCGAGGCCCGCCATGAGCTGGTCGAGAAGGTCGGCGCTGCGCTCGCGATTTGCGGACTTGTGCAGGCGGTGATCGGTGAAGGGCGTGTGCAGCGCGTCGCGCGAGAGGCCTGCGACACGGCTGCCCTTGCAATCATCGAGGCCGCTTCGCAAAAGGAGTTGCCTGACCTTGCCACCCATTTGCGCGAGGCAGGCCGCCTGACGCCGGCCTTCCTCCTCAACGCGCTCTGCAGCGGTCGAACAGAATTCTTCTCGGCCGCGATCGTCGATCTCTCAGGTGTCGCGGAAAAGCGCGTTCGCGCGATCCTTTCAGGTGGCCGCGTCCATCCGATCCGCGCACTGTTCGAAAGTGCCGGGCTCGGTCGCGACGTGAGCGAAGCCTTTGCGGAGGCCGTGCTTCTCTGGCGAAAGGACATCGGCGCGGGTGCCGATGGCGCACCGCAATCAGTCGCCGCGGCTCTCCTTGCGCACATTCGCCGCCAGCCTAAGCCTTCGGAAGCCTTGAGTGCGATGGCGGAACTCGTGGAACGCCTCGCTTTCGCCGAGCAGCGAAAAACTGCGCGAAACTATGCACTGGTGGCCGCGCGCCAAGCTGCCTGAGCATTTCGTGCGCGGGGCTCCACCGATGCCGGCAGGGGTCCGGTCAGTCGGCGAAACGACGTGCGACCCACGAATAGCCATCTTCGATATAGTGGACGGGTGCGCTGACGATCGCCTTTAGCTTCTCCCGATCCGGGACGGCGCCGCTGAGCAAGGCCAGGGCTCGCTTAGGCATGCCCGGCTTCGCTTCATCCGGCTGCGGCTGCGGCTGCGGTTGGGCTGTTGTTTGCAGCGGCACTGCTGTCGTCTGCTGCGGAGCGGCGGCGACATCCTGTTGAGGGGCGGTGGATGCCATCATGTCCGGCCCCGAGGTTTCGCATACGGCAACAACGACCGGATAGTTCTTGTCCGAAAACCTGGGGAGTTCCTGCTCAGATTCCGTGTCGCACTGGGTAACCGACTGCCAACTGCCATTGACGGTCGAGATATAGTGGCACTGGCTGACATTGTCGTCGCAGCCGAGAATCGTCATGACGATGAGGGCGGCTTTCATGGTCTCTCCGGTGTTTGAGCAGGCAGCGGGCGCATAGTCTGGCAGTTGTTATGACGGACCGATTCTTTCGGGAGTAGGGCAAACTTGTTGCGACGGCAAAAAGAATTGTTTCCGCCTGTTACCCGTTTTGTAATCTGCGATCCGCAATCCTGCGCCATTTGTCGTATTGGTCCGGTTGAAATGCGGCGCTATCCATTGTGCTGCAAAGCGTCTGTCGAGGAACTGAAATTGACCGCTGTCACCATTGCCGAGGAAAGCCCCCGCCAGCCGGCCGTCGTCCGTCTGCTCGAATTGTCCGATGCCTACGCGGCGTCGCTTTACCCTGCAGAGAGCAACCACCTTGTCGATCTCTCCACGCTGGAGAAGCCGACCGTTTCCTTTTTCGTCGCACGGCGCGATGGTGAAATCGTCGGTTGCTGCGCGCTCGTGGAGGCGGGCGACGGCACGGCGGAAATCAAGCGGATGTTCGTCGACCCCGAGGTGAGAGGCCTGAAGATCGGCAAGCACCTTCTTGCAGCTCTCGAAGCCAAGGCAGAAACGCGCGGGCTTGCGGCAATCCGGCTGGAAACGGGCATTTATCAGCCGGAGGCGATCGGCCTCTACAAGGCATTCGGCTATGAGGAGCGCCCGCCCTTCGGGAGCTACCTGCCCGATCCACTGAGCCTCTTCATGGAAAAGTCGGTCCGGCAGGCTGCCTGATCGGAAAGGCGCGCGTCGCCCTTCCGCTCAGATGTCCAGGTTGTCGGCGAAAACCGCGCGTTCCTGGATGAAGCGGAAACGGGCGTCGGCCTTGGTTCCCATCAGATTGTCGACGGCCTCGCGCGTACCCTCGAAATCGACGTCGTCGATCTCGACCTTGAGTAGTGTCCGGTTTGCCGGATTCATGGTCGTTTCCTTGAGCTGTGCCGGCAACATCTCGCCGAGACCCTTGAACCGCCCGATTTCAACCTTGCCGCGGCCGTTGAACTCCGTGCGCATCAGCTCCTCGCGATGCGCATCGTCGCGCGCATAGAACGTCTTCGAGCCTTGACTGAGGCGATAGAGCGGGGGGACCGCGAGGTAGAGATGACCGCCGCGGATGAGTTCCGGCATCTCCTGATAGAAGAAGGTGATGAGCAGTGACGCGATGTGGGCTCCATCGACGTCGGCGTCGGTCATGATGATGACGCGCTCGTAGCGCAGGTCCTCTTCGCGATATTTCGACCGCGTGCCGCAGCCGAGCGCCTGGATCAGATCGGCGATCTGCTGGTTGGCGCTGAGCTTTTCGCGCCCCGCGCTGGCGACGTTCAGGATCTTGCCGCGCAGCGGCAGGATGGCCTGGTTCGCGCGGTTGCGTGCCTGCTTCGCCGACCCGCCTGCCGAGTCGCCCTCGACGATGAAGAGTTCGGCACCTTCGGCTGTGTTCTGCGAGCAGTCGGCCAGTTTGCCCGGCAGACGCAGCTTGCGCACCGCCGTCTTGCGGTTAACCTCCTTCTCCTTGCGTCGGCGAACACGCTCTTCGGCGCGCTCGACCACCCAGTCGAGAAGCTTTGCAGCTTCCGCCGGATTGTCGGCGAGGTAGTGGTCGAAAGGATCGCGCAGGGCGTTTTCGACGATGCGCTGTGCTTCGACGGTCGCCAGCTTGTCCTTGGTCTGGCCGACGAATTCCGGCTCGCGGATGAAGACCGAGAGCATGCCCGCCGCCGAGATCATCACGTCGTCGGTGGTGATGATCGCCGCGCGCTTGTTCTGGGTCAGTTCCGCATAGTTCTTGAGTCCCTTGGTGAGCGCAATGCGGAAGCCCGCCTCGTGCGTCCCACCCTCCGGCGTCGGGATCGTGTTGCAATAGGAGTGAACCTGCTGGTCGCCGCCATACCAGGTGACGGCCCATTCGAGCGATCCGTGGCCGCCGGACTTTTCCGATTTTCCGGCAAAGATCTCACGCGTGACGGTGAATTCCTTGCCGAGTGTTGCCGCGAGATAGTCCTTGAGGCCGCCCGGGAAATGGAAGACGGCCCTGTCCGGGATCTCCGAACCTTCCGCCAACAGCGATGGATCGCAGGACCAGCGGATTTCGACGCCGCCGAAGAGATAGGCCTTCGAGCGGGCCATGCGGAAAAGCCGTGCCGGCTCGAAATGCGCGTGAGGACCGAAGATCTGCGGATCCGGATGGAAGCGCACCCTGGTGCCGCGGCGGTTGTGGACATCGCCGAGTTCCTCGAGGCCGCCCTGCGGGATCCCGCGCGAAAAGCGCTGGCGGTAGAGTTTCTTGTTGCGCGCGACCTCGACCTCGAGCGAGTCCGACAGTGCGTTGACGACGGAAACGCCTACGCCGTGCAGACCGCCGGAGGTTTCGTAGGCCTTGCCGTCGAACTTGCCGCCGGCGTGCAGCACCGTCATCACCACTTCAAGCGTCGACTTGTTGGGGAATTTCGGATGGTTCTCGACCGGGATGCCGCGGCCATTGTCCGTTACGGTGAGGAAGCCGTCGGCGTCGAGGCTCACTTCGATGAAATTCGCATGACCTGCGACCGCTTCGTCCATCGAGTTGTCGATGACCTCGGCGAAGAGATGATGCAGCGCCTTCTCATCCGTGCCGCCGATATACATGCCCGGACGGCGGCGCACAGGCTCCAGCCCCTCGAGCACTTCGATCGCCGAGGCGTCGTAATCGCTGCCGTCGCTGGTCTTCGGGGCAGGGCGCGGTTCTTCGCTGGCCGTGGGTGGTGCCGGCTTGCGCGAAGGCGCGTTGGCTGCCGCCTGCTTCGGCTGCGGGGGCATTGCTGAAAAGAGATCGCTGCTGTCGTCCATGGGGTCGTTCAGATCGTTCCTGTCGTCTGGCGTCGCAGAGGCCCATAGCAAGAGCTGGACGCTGCCGCCATCATTGTGTCGCGCGAATCACCCGAATTCTGCCAGAGTCTTGCGCCAAGCGCGAACAAAAGGCGAATTTCGGTATCTCGGACAGGCAGAATACCGTAAGAGCTTGGGCTGTCTGCTTCAGTGTTGCTTTGCCGAGATGGCGATGGCAAGGCATGTACCGAACGAGGGAGCCCGTCGGCTGTTCATGTCCACAACTGTTTTTTCCGTCCGGCGTCTGATGGCAGGGCTTCTCTTCCCGAGCCTTCTTCTTGTCGGTCTCGCCGCCGAGGCAGCGCCCCTGAAGCCATACAGGGACGAGCTGTTCGGTTATCGCAATGTGCTCGAAGAGACCGACGGTGGTGATTTCCGCGTCGTCGACTATCAGGAACTGCGCGATATCAACGAGCGCGACCAGATTCCGGAAAGGCGCGTCAAGCGGGCCTACGTTTCCCTTGGGGTCAAAAGCGCGCAGGTCAACGAGACACTCAACCTTGGCGGACGCTCGCTCAATGTCATGCGCGTCGGTCCGGACCGCGGTGCCGCATTTACGGTGATCTTCATCCATGGTCGCGGCGGTGACCGGCGTCTCGGTGCAAACGATTTTTCCTTCGGCGGCAATTTCAACCGCCTCAAGAATCTCGCCTTTGCCAATGGCGGCACCTATTATGCTCCAAGCGTGCGGTCCTTCGATGCGGCGGGCGTCGACGATATCTCGGCATTGATCCGCTTCGCCGCCGAGCGCTCCGGCGGCCGGCCCGTCGTGCTTTCCTGTGCTTCGATGGGGAGCTTCATCTGCTGGGGCGTTGCTCGCGAACAGACGGCAGTGGCGGCGCTCGGCGGCATGATGATCATGGGTGGCGCGACCGATCCGAAATTTGTGGGAAGCGCCGCCTATAGGGCCAGGCTGCCGGTGTTTTTCAGCCACGGCAGCCGCGACAGTGTCTATCGCGCCGAGGATCAGGTGGCGCTCTATCGCACACTCAGGGCCAGAGATTATCCGGCGCGTTTCGTGCTGTTCGAGACAGGTTCGCATGGTACGCCGGTTCGGATGACCGACTGGCGAGACGCCCTGAATTGGATTGCCAGCCGGTAGAGGACGTCTTGAAGCGGACCGCAACAAAGATGAACGCGTTCGAACGTTCGGGACGTATCGAGGACCGGCCGCGCCGGGCCGTGTCTCCGGACGACTATGAGGATCAGGTTGGCTCGATTGAACCGATGGCATACCTGCCGTTCGGCAACGGCCTCAGCTACGGTGACTGCTGCCGCAACAATGGCGGAACTCTTATCGACAGCGCGATGCACAACCGCATCCTGGCGTTCGACCCGGGAACGGGCCTGATCTGCTGCGAAGGCGGCGTCACGCTCCACGACATCCTTCTTCGGGCGATCCCGCACCGCTTCTTCCTGCCAGTCACGCCTGGCACCGCATTTGCGACAGTCGCCGGTGCCGTCGCCACCGACGTGTATGGCAAGAATCATCATGCCCGCGGCACCTTCGGCAATCACGTCCAACGCCTGACCCTGTTGCGTTCCAACGGCGAGCGTTTGGTATGTTCAGTGAACGAAAACGCCGAACTCTTTGCCGCCACGATCGGCGGCATGGGGCTGACGGGACTGATCCTCACCGTCGATCTTCGGCTGATGAAGGTGCCGTCGCCGCATGTCCAGCAGCATGCAATCCGCTTCGGCAATCTCGATGAATATTTCGCTCTCGCCGAGCGCATCGATGAAGAACATGAATACTCCGTGGCCTGGATCGATCAGCTTGCGACCGGGCGCCGGATGGGCCGGGGCGTCTTTCTAGCCGGCGATCATGCGGATGGATCCTGCGAATTCCCGGACATTCCCAAGAGACTGCGGTTTTCCTTACCGTTCTCCCTACCGTTCAATCCTCTGAACACGATTACATTGAGAGCTCTGAACGAATGCCGCTTTCGTCGGGAAAGGCCCGCCGAGACCGTTTCGACGATGAAATGGACCTCCTACTTCTATCCGCAGGATGCGATCGGCGACTGGAATCGGCTCTATGGTCCAAGAGGACCGTGCCAGCATCAAAGCGTCTATCCCATCGAGAATGCACCGGAGATCACCGCGCGACTATTGGAGACGGCGCGCCGCGCCGGGCATGCTTCCGTTCAGACGGTGCTAAGGCGCTTTGGCGACATTGTCCCTCGCGGCCTTCTTTCCTTCGCACGGCCGGGTTTTGCTTTGACTTTGGATTTTGCCGATCAGGGTGACGCAACGGCGAAGTTACTGGACGCCCTCGACCGCATCGTCATGGACGCTGGAGGCTCTGTAAATCCATGCAACGACACTCGCATGAGCCCGGAAATCTTCGAAGCGTCGTTCCCCTCATGGGAAAGACTCGAAAAGCTGCGCGATCCGGCTATGGTTTCTGACTTCTGGCGGCGCACCGCACTGGCCTTGAAAAGATAAGGGCAGGGCGGCCTTCATCTCCTTTGCCCGATTATTCTCATGTCGAACTCGACCACATTGGAATAGATCGGCGTGCCGACGTCCATCCCATAGGGTGAACGGCGGATGCTGCCACGGATGGTGAAGGAGATCGAGCGCCTGTTCCAATCGATGAGCGTAACCGCAAAGCGCTCCTTGCGTGTCTTGCCGCGTGCCGTCAGCGCACCTTCGACCGTTGCAGTGGCAGGCCCCGTTTGCCTGACGCGGGTCGAACGGAAGGTCACGGTTTGAAAGGTTGCCGCATCGAAAACAGCACTGGAACGCAGGAAATCCTCCACCCGCCGCTCGCTCGCCCTCACGCTTTCCGGGTAAAGCGTGAACTCGACGGAGGAGCGCTCGATATTGCCGCCATCGATACGGAAGCCGCCGGAGAACTTGGCGAATCTGCCGGCAATGCCGCCACCTCCGCCGACCTGCCCAACGCTGAACCGGATGCTCGAGGAACTGGCGATACGGTAGCTTCCGGCGGCGTCCGCAAGTGCCGGTGCCTGGGCGTTTGCCACTGATGTTGAGAATATGAAAGCGATGTACACCGTCGCTTTTACCGCCGAATTGATCGTAACCGTCATCGATCATTTCCTCCCGACAGCCGCGTCGTCACGTTTTCGCGCACTGGTGCCGCCCGAGCCCGCGCCAACTGGGCGAACTCCCGGGCGGAGCATTCGTGTAAGCACCTCGTCACCTCGCTTGAAATGGTGATAGAACGCCGCCGCAGCGTGGATCGCGATCAGGGCCATTGCCACATAGGCAAGCAGCGCATGGGCGAAGGTCCAAAAATTTTCCGACGTCTCCGATCTCGCCAGCGGCAGATGCGGAATGACGATCATGTTGAAAAAGAAGCTCGGAATGTTCAGCGTCGACGCAGAGGCGACCGCCCAACCGGTAAACGGCACGACGATCCCAAGAACGATCAGAATGTCATGTGTCAGGCGAGCGGCCTTGCGTTCGAGCGGACTGACGCTCGCGGGCGGTGATGGGGTTCGTTCGACGAGCCACCAGATCGCTCGGATGAGGGCAAGCCCGAGCGCGGCGAAGCCGAACGATTTGTGCCATTGATAGAGCGCGAACTGTAACGCCGGATCGACCCCGGTGCGTCGCATGATGAAGCCGAGCAGGAGCAACCCGAGGATCAGCAATCCAATCGTCCAATGCAGCACGATTGTCACCAATCCGAATCGGGTCTCGCTGTTGCGCAACATCGCTACCTCCGGGCATCCAGGTCGCAATTCTTTCTGCCGGCCGGTGCACCGCATGAGACGCACGACGCCCCGTTTTTATTCGTTGGCGATGCCGCAAAATTGGTTCGCGACAGTGCGGCAAAGGCGCGCCGAACACTTCAGGGCAGCAGAGAATATGTCTCCGGCCGGGTGCGGGATCGTCGGCAGTGCCGGATTATTCCGGACGAAGCGCTTTTTTTTGCCCCGGCGATTTGCTAGGCCGCTAGCCGGAAAAGAGACCCGACCCGGAGGAATTTCATGACGCCCGATATCCGCCCGCTCGTTGCCGGAAACTGGAAGATGAATGGAACACGTGCCTCGCTCGACCAGATCAAGGCGATGGCTGAGGGCGTCAAGGGCGGTCTGTCCGAAAAGGTGGAAACGCTGATCTGCCCGCCGGCAACATTGCTCTACGTGGCCACCGCCCTTTGCGACGACAGTCCACTGATGATCGGCGGGCAGGATTGCCACCAGAAACAGTCCGGCGCCCACACGGGAGACGTCTCGGCCGAGATGATCGCCGACTGCTTCGGCACCCATGTCATCGTCGGTCATTCCGAACGCCGCACCGACCACGCCGAGAGTGACGCGCTGGTGCGCGCCAAGACGGAAGCCGCTCATGCCGCCGGCCTCGTTGCCATCGTCTGCATCGGCGAGACCGGCGATGAGCGCAAGGGCGGCAAGACGCTCGATGTCCTGAAGCGCCAGCTCGTAGAAAGCCTGCCGGATGGCGCGACGGCGGAGAACACGGTGATTGCCTACGAGCCTGTCTGGGCGATCGGCACCGGCCTCACACCAACAGCATCGGACGTAGAGGAGGCGCATGCTTTCATGCGCAGCGAACTGGTCTCGCGCTTCGCGGCTGCAGGCGGCAAGATGCGCATTCTCTATGGCGGCTCCGTCAAGCCCGGGAATGCCAAGGAACTGATGGGCGTCGCAAACGTGGACGGTGCCCTGATCGGCGGCGCAAGCTTGAAAGCGGAAGACTTCCTCGCCATCTACGGGGCATATAAAGAATTGACAGCCTGATTGTTCCTCCGCGCGGGCGGGGGGTTGGAATAGCCGGCGGCTTGGTATAAAGAGGCGCCACTTGCGCCCGGCCACGCCGTGTTTCGCGCCGGGTTTGATTCGTGTGCCCAAGAGGGCAGGACTGGAAGCTGATGCAGACCGTACTACTCGTCATCTATCTCATGGTCGTCGTCGCCCTGATTGGCGTCGTCCTCATTCAGCGTTCCGAAGGTGGCGGTCTCGGCATCGGCGGTGGCTCGGGCTTCATGTCCGCCCGCGGTACGGCCAACGCGCTGACCCGCACGACAGCCGTTCTCGCTTTCCTCTTCTTCGGTCTGGCGCTCGCGATGGGCATTCTCTCCCGTTACGAGCCGCAGGCGACCGACATTCTCGACCGCATCCCGGGCACGAGCTCGAGCGGCGGTGGCGTGCTTGACTCGCTCGGCGGCGGTGAGACTCCTCCGGCTGGCGGAAACGCCCAGCAGCCGCCTGCCGGCAACGGCACCAACAACGCTGCGCCGGCCGGCGGTGCGCCCGCCGCGGGTCAGGCACCCGCTGGTGCCGCACCCTCGACCGAAACGCCGGCCAACGGCAATACGGGATCGCAAGTTCCGAGCGGCCAATAAGGTCGCAAATCAGAAGAACCCACCGGCGGATGTTTCATCCGCCGGTTTTGTTTTGTGTGAAATCTGCCCCTTCGAAGACGGAAAAATTCCAATAAACGAATTTTTCGGTGGCGGAATCATTTGTGAAAAGGTATCCGGTGACTCCCATGGCGCGATATGTATTCATCACTGGCGGCGTGGTTTCCTCCCTCGGAAAAGGCATCGCTGCAGCCGCTCTCGGAGCGCTTCTGCAGGCGCGTGGCTATCGGGTGAGACTGCGCAAGCTTGACCCCTATCTCAATGTCGATCCGGGCACGATGAGCCCGACACAGCACGGTGAGGTGTTCGTCACCGACGACGGGGCGGAAACCGATCTCGATCTCGGCCACTACGAACGCTTCACGGGGCGCTCGGCGACGAAGACCGACAACATCACGACGGGTCGGATCTACAAGAACATCATCGACAAGGAGCGGCGCGGCGATTATCTCGGCGCGACGGTTCAGGTGATCCCGCACGTCACCAACGAAATCAAGAATTTCGTCATCGAGGGCAACGACGATTACGATTTCGTCATCTGCGAGATCGGCGGCACCGTCGGCGACATCGAAGCGATGCCCTTCATGGAGGCGATCCGCCAGCTCGGCAACGACCTGCCGCGCGGCACCGCTGTCTACGTTCACCTGACGCTGATGCCCTATATCCCCGCAGCCGGCGAGTTGAAGACCAAGCCGACGCAGCATTCGGTCAAGGAACTGCAGGCGCTCGGTATCCATCCCGATATCCTGCTCGTTCGCGCCGATCGCGAGATCCCGGAAGCGGAGCGCCGCAAGCTGTCGCTCTTCTGCAATGTCCGCCAGTCCGCCGTCATCCAGGCACTCGATGTCGCCTCGATCTATGACGTGCCGATCGCCTATCACAAGGAGGGCCTCGACAACGAGGTCCTCGCCGCCTTCGGTATCGAGCCGGCGCCAAAGCCACGCATGGAAGCCTGGGAAGACGTTGCTCATCGTATCCGCACACCGGAAGGTGAAGTCACGATTGCCATCGTCGGCAAGTATACTGGCCTCAAGGACGCCTATAAGTCGCTGATCGAAGCGCTCTACCACGGCGGCATCGCCAACCGCGTCAAGGTCAAGCTCGAATGGATCGAATCGGAAATCTTCGAGAAGGAGGATCCGGCGCCCTGGCTTGAGAAGGTCCACGGCATTCTCGTTCCCGGCGGTTTCGGCGAGCGCGGTTCCGAAGGCAAGATCAATGCTGCCCGCTTTGCGCGGGAACGGAAGGTTCCCTATTTCGGCATCTGCTTCGGCATGCAGATGGCCGTCGTCGAGGCTGCCCGCAACCTCGCTGGCATCGAGAAGGCCTCTTCGACCGAATTCGGCCCGACCAAGGAGCCTGTGGTCGGGTTGATGACCGAGTGGGTGAAGGGCAACGAACTTGAAAAGCGCTCCGCCTCCGGCGATCTTGGCGGCACCATGCGCCTTGGCGCCTATCGCGCGGCCCTCAAGCAGAACACCAAGATTGCCGACATCTACGGCTCGACCGACATTTCCGAGCGCCATCGTCACCGCTACGAGGTCAACAACGATTATAAGGAGCGGCTGGAATCCTGTGGCCTGGTCTTCTCCGGCATGTCGCCGGACGGCGTTTTGCCTGAAACGGTCGAGTACCAGGACCATCCCTGGTTCATCGGCGTTCAGTACCACCCGGAACTGAAGTCTCGGCCGCTCGATCCGCACCCGCTTTTCGCGAGTTTCATCGAGGCGGCGCTGGAGCAATCGCGCCTCGTCTAACGGGGCCTTCTCACATTGTAGCTTCTTTCGCGGCCGGCCCTCACGGACCGGCCGCTTCCTTTTCGGGCGGCACGGTGCTTCGCCGCCAAATCCTCCATCGTCCAGCGTCTGCCCGATCGGGGCATGCTTGCAATCGGCCGGCAAAAGTTGCAAACAGCGACGAACCGGCCATCAGGGAACACGCCATGAGCTTATCCAAGCGCACCACCCGCCCGCTCGATCATCTCGTGCTGCCGGTGGCCGAGCTTGCGCAGGCGAGACGGCGCTTGAGCGATCTCGGCTTTGTGGTTGCCGACGATGCGCGCCATCCCTTCGGCACGGAGAATGCGTGCGTTTTCTTCGCCGATAACACCTATCTGGAACCGCTTGCCATCGCCTCGCGCGAGGAGTGCGAGGCCGCGGCGCTCGCCGGCAATGTCTTTGTCGCCCGTGACCAGGCATTCCGCTTCCGTCAAGGCCCGGAAGGCATGTCGGCGATCGTTGTCGCAACCTCCGATGCCGCGACCGATCACATGCGTTTCCGCGCGAGTGGCGTCTCTGGCGGCGACATGCTGGAATTCTCGCGGCCGATGCGGTTGCCGGACGGCCGTGAAGGCCTCGGCTCCTTCCGGCTGGCATTTGCGGCGGATCTGCGTTCCCCGGATTTCTTCCTCTTCAGTTGTCAGCGCATTCGCGCGCTGCCGGTCGAGCAGACCGCCCTTCATCGTCATGAGAACGGTGTGCTCGGCATTGCCGAGGTTGTGTTGTCGGAGCCAAATCCCACCGACTTCCAGTATCTGCTGCAGGAAGGCGTCGATGACCGCGAGGTTTCGGCCCACTCCTTCGGCATGGACATTCAAACGGGCAACGCCAAGCTTTCGGTGCTCAACGCTGCCGGAATGGAGGCCTTTTTCGGCCGTTCGGTCCGCAGTGCCGAGCGCGGCCTGCGAGGGCGCGCCGTCGTGTTCCGTGTCGCTGACCTCGAAGCGACGCGCGCGCTCTTTGCCAAGAACGATATCGAATTTGCAGAAATGGGCGGACGCCTCATTGTTCCGGAAGCGCCGGGGCAAGGGGTGATTTTCGCATTTGGAGTGTGATGATGGAAACGAATGCCAGGGTTGTCGTCGGCGAGGGTGCCGGCCAGGTGGTCTTTTCGCAGAAGGAGCGGCTGGCGCTGATCGCTGGCCCCTGCCAGATGGAGAGCCGCGATCATGCCTTCATGATGGCCGGAAAGCTCGTCGAGCTTTGCAAGTCGCTGGGGCTCGGCCTCGTCTACAAGTCTTCCTTCGACAAGGCGAACCGCACCTCGCTCTCCGGCAAGCGCGGCATCGGCCTCGACAATGCGCTCGATATTTTCGCGGACCTCAAGAAGGAGTTCGGCTTTCCGGTGCTGACCGACATTCACACCGAAGAGCAATGCGCGATCGTCGCGGAGACGGTCGAGATCTTGCAGATCCCGGCCTTTCTGTCGCGCCAGACCGACCTGCTCGTCGCGGCCGCCAAGACCGGGCGCGCGATCAACGTGAAGAAGGGCCAGTTCCTCGCGCCCTGGGATATGAAGAACGTGCTCGCCAAGTTCACGATGAGCGGCAATCCGAATGTTCTTCTGTGTGAGCGTGGCGCCTCCTTCGGTTACAACACGCTGGTTTCCGACATGCGTTCGCTGCCGATCATGGCCGCGCTGGGTGCGCCGGTGATCTTTGACGCCACGCATTCCGTGCAGCAGCCGGGCGGACAGGGCGGCTCCACCGGCGGCCAGCGCGAGTTCGTTGAAACCTTGGCGCGCGCCGCTGTTGCTGTCGGCGTCGCCGGCCTCTTCATCGAGACGCACGAAGATCCAGACAACGCGCCTTCGGATGGCCCCAATATGGTGCACCTGAAGGACATGCCGCGGCTTCTTGAAAAGCTGCTTGCCTTCGACGCGATTGCCAAGGCCTGAGCTGCGCCGGCCTTCGTGAAATTTTCATGAACCGCAATGGCGCTTCGGCATTTGCATCCTTCGCGCCATTGTAATTTCGAGGCCATGAATTAAGACAGGCCCGACCACACCGTCGTCCTAACCAGGGAAGAGATCATGACTGCAATCATCGATATCATCGGCCGCGAAATTCTGGACAGCCGCGGCAACCCGACCGTCGAGGTCGACGTTCATCTCGAAGACGGTAGTTTCGGCCGGGCCGCTGTTCCCTCGGGCGCCTCGACCGGTGCCCACGAAGCGGTCGAACTGCGCGACGGCGGTACTCGCTATCTCGGCAAGGGCGTCGAGCGCGCCGTCGACGCGGTCAACGGAGAGATCTTCGAAGCGATCGGGGGCCTCGACGCCGAAAACCAGATCCAGATCGACAAGACCATGATCGAGCTCGACGGCACGGCGAACAAGTCGCGCCTCGGCGCCAATGCCATTCTCGGCGTTTCGTTGGCGGTTGCAAAGGCCGCAGCGGAAGCGGCCGGCCTGCCGCTCTACCGCTATGTCGGCGGTCCGAACGCGCATCTCCTGCCGGTTCCGATGATGAACATCATCAATGGCGGTGCGCATGCTGACAACCCGATCGATTTCCAGGAATTCATGATCATGCCGGTCGGCGCGGAAACGCTGAAGGACGCCGTGCGCATGGGTTCGGAAGTCTTCCACACGCTGAAGAAGCAGCTGGCTGCCGACGGCCACAACACCAATGTCGGCGACGAAGGTGGCTTCGCTCCGGGCCTGGCTTCCGCCCCCGCGGCGCTCGATTTTATCATGAAGTCGATCGAGAAGGCTGGCTACAAGCCGGGCGAGGACATGTATGTCGCGCTCGATTGCGCTTCGACGGAATTCTTCAAGGACGGCAAGTACGTGCTCGAAGGTGAGGGCCGCACGCTGGAGCCCGTCGCCATGGCGGAATACCTCGCCGAACTCGCTGCCAAGTACCCGATCATCTCGATCGAGGATGGTATGGCCGAGGACGACTGGGATGGCTGGAAGGCGCTGACGGACAAGATCGGCTCCAAGGTCCAGCTCGTCGGCGACGATCTCTTCGTCACGAACTCGGCTCGACTGCGCGACGGCATCAAGATGGGGGTTGCCAACTCGATCCTCGTCAAGGTCAACCAGATCGGCTCGCTCTCGGAAACGCTCGATGCGGTCGAGACGGCCCACAAGGCCCGCTACACCGCCGTTATGTCGCACCGTTCCGGCGAAACCGAGGACGCGACGATCGCCGATCTCGCGGTCGCCACCAATTGCGGGCAGATCAAGACCGGCTCGCTCGCGCGCTCCGACCGGCTTGCGAAGTACAACCAACTGATCCGCATCGAAGAGCAGCTTGGTCTGCAGGCCAAATACGCCGGCCGCTCGATCCTGCGCGGTTAAATAAGTCCGGCCCCGACGCCGTCCCTCATCCGCCTGCCGGCACCTTCTCCCCGCAGGCAGGAGAAGGGACAAGCGGATAGCTCGGCGGCCGAAGTTCCCTCTTCCTGCATTCGCGGCGAGGGCAGGGTGAGGGCGAATCCCGCGCCAAACTTCGCGATCTGTTAATTTCGACCCGTCTGCCTCACGGCAGGCGGGTTTCATTTTTCCTGCCATTCATGGTCAACGGTCGGTTAATCAATCGACGTTAGTATCGTCTTGTATTGCGTATCAGGGCATGGATCATGTGGACACGACATCACAAGAAACGGAGATTGGGGCGGCTGGTGGTGCCGCTCATGGCGGTCGCGTTTCTTTCCTATTTCGGCTATCATTCGATCCACGGAGGATACGGCCTGAGAGCGACAGAGGAGTTCGACCGACAGATCGCCGTGCGGCAAGCCCGATTGGATGAGCTGACCCATCAGCGAAAAATCCTCGAAAAGGAGGTCGAGCTGATGAGCGACGGTTCGCTGGAACGAGATATGCTGGATGAGAAGGCTCGCCTCGCGCTCAACATGTCGCGGAGCGATGAGATCGTTATTTTTCATCGCAACCAGAATTAACCTAAATTGAGTTAATCGAAAATTCCGAATAAAAATCAAATAGTTGCGCAGAATAATAGCCATGCAAATATGGCATTGCTGTGTCGCTCTTCTTTCCCTATGGTAGCCGGCAAAGGCTAACCATTTGGGAGGAATGAATGGCTCCGCGAAAAACCGCGTCCGTCTCCAGCCGCAAGACCGCTGCCAAGTCCGCAAAAAAGGATTTCGCCGGCGGCACCATCGCCGAATTCTCCAAGGAAGATGATCTCAAAGCCTACCGCGAAATGCTGCTGATCCGGCGTTTCGAGGAAAAGGCCGGCCAGCTTTACGGTATGGGCTTCATCGGCGGCTTCTGTCACCTCTATATCGGTCAGGAAGCCGTCGTGGTCGGCATGCAGTTGGCGCTCAAGGAAGGTGATCAGGTCATCACCGGTTACCGTGATCACGGCCATATGCTTGCTTGCGGCATGAGCGCACGCGGCGTGATGGCCGAACTGACCGGCCGTCGCGGCGGCCTTTCCAAGGGGAAGGGCGGCTCGATGCACATGTTCTCCAAGGAAAAGCATTTCTATGGCGGCCACGGCATCGTTGGCGCGCAGGTCTCGCTCGGCACCGGTCTTGCCTTCGCTAACAAGTACCGCGGCAACGACAATGTCAGCCTCGCCTATTTCGGCGATGGTGCCGCCAACCAGGGGCAGGTCTATGAGAGCTTCAACATGGCTGCTCTCTGGAAGCTGCCGGTGATCTACATCGTCGAGAACAACCGCTACGCCATGGGTACATCCGTGTCCCGCGCATCGGCGCAAACTGACTTCTCGCAGCGCGGCGCGTCCTTCGGCATTCCCGGTTATCAGGTCGACGGCATGGATGTTCGCGCGGTCAAGGCGGCAGCCGATGAAGCCGTTCAATATTGCCGTTCCGGCAAGGGGCCGATCATCCTCGAGATGCTGACCTATCGTTATCGCGGCCACTCCATGTCCGACCCGGCGAAGTACCGGTCGAAGGACGAAGTGCAGAAGATGCGCTCCGAGCATGACCCGATCGAGCAGGTAAAGGCCCGGCTTACCGAAAAGGGCTGGGCGAGCGAGGACGAGCTGAAGCAGATCGACAAGGATGTTCGCGACATCGTTGCGGACAGCGCCGATTTTGCTCAGTCTGATCCGGAGCCGGATGTATCCGAGCTCTACACCGACATCCTGCTTTGATCCGGGGAGGGACAATCATGCCAGTAGAAATTCTCATGCCCGCCCTTTCCCCGACGATGGAGGAAGGCACGCTCTCCAAATGGCTGAAGAACGAGGGCGACAAGGTGTCGTCAGGCGACGTCATTGCCGAGATCGAAACCGATAAGGCGACGATGGAAGTGGAAGCCGTCGATGAAGGCACGATCGGCAAACTCCTGATCGCAGCCGGCACCGAAGGCGTGAAGGTCAATACGCCGATCGCCGTGCTGCTGCAGGACGGTGAGGCTGCCGGCGATATTGCGACGGCGAAGGCGGAGGCACCGAAGCCTGCTGCGAATGAAGCGCCTGCCGCCGCGCCGGCCCCGGCGCCGGTTGCGGCACAGCCGAAGGCGGAAGTTCCTGCCGATCCCGCGATCCCCGCCGGCACGGAAATGGTTTCGATAACGGTGCGCGAGGCGCTTCGTGATGCGATGGCCGAAGAAATGCGCGCCAGCGACGACGTTTTCGTCATGGGTGAGGAAGTCGCCGAATACCAGGGCGCCTACAAGATCACCCAGGGCCTGCTGCAGGAATTCGGCCCGCGTCGCGTGGTCGATACCCCGATCACCGAGCATGGTTTTGCCGGCGTCGGCGTCGGCGCGGCAATGACCGGTCTGCGGCCGATCGTCGAGTTCATGACCTTCAACTTCGCCATGCAGGCGATCGACCAAATCATCAACTCGGCCGCCAAGACGCTTTATATGTCGGGCGGCCAGATGGGCGCGCCGATCGTTTTCCGTGGTCCGAGCGGTGCGGCCGCCCGCGTCGCTGCGCAGCACTCGCAGTGCTATGCCGCCTGGTACAGCCACATTCCAGGTCTCAAGGTCGTCATGCCGTATACGGCCGCTGATGCGAAGGGCCTCTTGAAGGCTGCGATCCGCGACCCGAACCCGGTGATCTTCCTCGAGAACGAAATCCTTTACGGTCATTCCTTCGAGGTGCCGAAGCTCGATGATTTCGTTCTGCCGATCGGCAAGGCTCGCATCCATCGCGTCGGCAAGGATGCAACCATCGTTTCCTTCGGCATCGGCATGACCTATGCCGTCAAGGCTGCAGCCGAGCTCGAAGCGCAGGGCATTGACGTCGAGATCATCGATCTTCGCACGATCCGCCCGATGGATCTTCCGACAGTGATCGAGTCGGTGAAGAAGACCGGCCGGCTGGTCACCGTCGAGGAAGGCTACCCGCAGTCCTCCGTCGGTACCGAAATCGCCACCCGCGTCATGCAGCAGGCCTTCGATTACCTTGATGCGCCGATCCTGACGATCGCCGGCAAGGATGTGCCGATGCCCTATGCCGCAAACCTCGAAAAGCTGGCGCTGCCGAGCGTTGCCGAGGTCGTCGATGCCGTGAAAGCCGTTTGCTACAAATAAGGGGAGGGCGCTTCGATGCCAATCAACATCACGATGCCTGCCCTCTCTCCGACCATGGAAGAAGGCAATCTGGCCAAGTGGCTGGTCAAGGAAGGCGACAAGGTGAGGTCCGGCGATGTCATCGCCGAGATCGAGACCGACAAGGCGACCATGGAAGTGGAAGCCGTCGATGAAGGTACCGTTGCCAAGATCGTCGTTCCGGCCGGGACCGAAGGCGTCAAGGTCAATGCGCTGATCGCCGTTCTAGCCGCCGATGGCGAGGACGTGGCAACGGCTGCGAAGGGTGGCAACGGCGCGGCAGCGCCGGCACCAGCCGCCAAAGCCGAACAACCGGCTCCGGCAGCGCCGACCGCTGCGCCGGCGCCCGCTGCGGCACCTGTTGCCCAGCCGACCGCAGCGCCATCGCCAGCACCCGCTGCGGGGGATGGCAAGCGTGTATTCTCTTCGCCGCTTGCGCGCCGTCTCGCCAAGGAAGCTGGCATCGATCTCTCCGCAATCGCCGGGTCCGGCCCGCATGGCCGTGTCGTCAAGAAGGACGTCGAGACGGCTGTTGCCGGCGGTGGCGCCAAGCCGGCAGCTGCACCTCAGGCCGCTGCCGCGGCTGCCCCCGCTCCGGCGGCCCTCGCCAAGGGCATGTCCGAGGACGCAGTGCTCAAGCTCTTCGAGCCGGGTTCCTACGAACTCGTCCCGCACGACGGCATGCGCAAGACGATCGCCAAGCGCCTCGTCGAATCGAAGCAGACGATCCCGCATTTTTATGTTTCGATCGATTGCGAGCTCGATGCTCTGCTTGCGCTTCGCGCGCAGCTCAATGCCGCAGCCCCGGAGAAGGACGGCAAGCCGGTCTACAAGCTCTCGGTCAACGACATGGTGATCAAGGCATTGGCGTTGGCGCTGCGCGATGTTCCGGATGCGAACGTATCCTGGACTGACACGAACATGGTCAAGCACAAGAACGCCGATGTTGGCGTTGCCGTATCCATTCCCGGCGGCCTGATCACGCCGATTATCCGCCAGGCGGAGCTGAAAAGCCTTTCGGCCATCTCCAACGAGATGAAGGATCTCGGCAAGCGCGCCAAGGAGCGCAAGCTGAAGCCGGAAGAGTATCAGGGCGGCACCACGGCCGTCTCCAACATGGGCATGATGGGCGTCAAGAACTTTGCCGCCGTCGTCAACCCGCCGCATGCGACCATCCTTGCGGTCGGTGCCGGCGAGGAACGCGTCGTCGTCAAGAACAAGGAAATGGTCATCGCCAACATGATGACCGTGACGCTTTCGACCGACCATCGCTGCGTCGATGGCGCGCTCGGCGCCGAGCTGCTCGCCGCCTTCAAGCGCTACATCGAAAACCCGATGGGCATGCTGGTCTGATGCGATCCGGACCGGCTTTTCTGGCCGGTCCATTCCCCTGCTGCAGGTTTCCTTAAATCTTAGCCGATTTAAGGACAAAAACGTGCAGCGATTCAAAGTGCTACAGCGTCCTTTGCGCGTCTGAGAAGACGTGCGGCGCTGTAAACGCGGGCACAAGCGATGAAGACAGTCCTTTGCTACGGTGACAGTCTGACGTGGGGCTATGACGCGAGCGGCCTTGGCCGGCATGCGTTGGAAGACCGCTGGCCGAGCGTGCTGCAAAAAGCCCTCGGTCCGGGTGTGCACGTCATAGCCGAAGGGCTGAACGGCCGCACGACAGCCTATGACGACCATCTCGCCGATTGCGACCGCAACGGAGCCCGCGTCCTGCCGACCATGCTCCACAGCCACGCCCCGCTCGATCTCATGATCTTCCTGCTTGGCACAAACGACATGAAGCCGGTGATCCACGGCACGGCCTTCGGCGCCGTGAAGGGGATCGCGCGCCTTGTCAATCTAGTCCGTCGGCACGACTGGCCGGTCGAAGCCGAGCAGGGGCCGGACATCCTCATCGTCTCGCCGCCGCCGCTTTGCGAAACCGCGAACAGCGCCTTTGCA
The DNA here is from genome assembly GCF_030124405.1 of Sinorhizobium sp. 7-81. Taxonomy (NCBI): domain Bacteria; kingdom Pseudomonadati; phylum Pseudomonadota; class Alphaproteobacteria; order Hyphomicrobiales; family Rhizobiaceae; genus Sinorhizobium; species Sinorhizobium sp. 7-81. The sequence continues at coordinate 56,382 of NZ_JASKLT010000007.1, forward strand.
GCAATGTATGCGGGCGCTATCGAGCAATCGGCAATGCTGGCGCCGCTCTACCGAGATCTCGCCGACGAGCTCGACTGCGGTTTTTTCGACGCCGGCTCGGTGGCAAAGACCACGCCGCTCGATGGCGTGCATCTCGACGCCGACAACACCCGCGCGATTGGCCGGGGATTGGAACCGGTCGTGCGGATGATGCTCGGGCTCTGACCATGGCGGCCGGCGCGACCCTCAGACCTGCGGAACGGAGAGAGGCAGCGGACCTGGCTGTCCTGATCGATATTGCCTCGCACGGATTTGCGGCCTGGCTCTGGTATGGCGGTGTGTTGCGTGGCGTCGCGGAAACGGCGTTCGAACACGGCCGCAACAAGCTACGCGAAGACGCGGGGCGGGGTACGTGGCGCGATGCGATCGTTGCCGAAGTCGAGGACGAGATTGCGGGTGTAGCGGTCTCCTACGCGATCGATTCCTCCGTCCGCGATATCGAAGCGAACCATCCGGTGCTCGCCCCATTGCTAGCCCTTCAGAGGCAGGTGGTGGGCCATTGGTTCATCGACAGCCTGGGGGTCTACAAGCATCATCGCGGCAAGGGGATCGGCCGCGCTTTGCTGGAACACGAAATTGCCCGCGCCAGGTCGGCGCCGGTGAGCCTGATCACCGAAAGCCACAATGAAACGGCTCAGGCACTCTATAAGGTCAACGGCTTCGAGGAGGTGGCGCGCGTTGAAGCCGTGCCGCTTTTCGAGGACAGCAAGAAACACGACTGGGTGCTGTTCACCCTGCAGGTCGCTTGAGACAAGGTAGGAAACATATGGCTGAGAATTACGACGTCATCGTTATCGGTTCGGGTCCGGGGGGCTATGTCACCGCCATTCGTTCGGCTCAGCTTGGCTTGAAGACGGCGATCGTCGAACGCGAGCACCTCGGCGGCATCTGCCTCAACTGGGGCTGCATTCCCACCAAGGCGTTGCTGCGTTCCGCCGAGATACTCGACCACGCCAATCACGCCAAGAAATACGGCTTGACGTTGGAAGGCAAGATGACCGCCAACGTCAAGGACGTCGTCGCCCGCTCGCGTGCTGTCTCCGCTCGGCTGAACGGTGGCGTTGGATTTCTCATGAAGAAGAACAAGGTCGACATCATCTGGGGCGAGGCCAAGCTGACGAAGTCCGGCGAGATCGTCGTTGGCGCGCCGTCTAAGCCCGCGGTCCAACCACAGAACCCTGTGCCGAAGGGCGTGAAGGGCGAGGGCACGTACACCGCCAAGCACATCATCATCGCGACCGGCGCCCGGCCACGCGCGCTCCCGGGCATCGAGCCTGATGGCAAGCTGATCTGGACCTATTTCGAGGCGATGAAGCCTGAGGAAATGCCAAAATCCATGCTCGTGATGGGCTCCGGCGCCATCGGCATCGAATTCGCAAGCTTCTACCTGTCGATGGGCGTGGACGTCACCGTCGTCGAGCTGTTGCCGCAGGTCATGCCGGTAGAGGATGCGGAGATTTCCGCTTTCGCCCGCAAGCAGCTCGAAAAGCGCGGCATGAAGATCTTCACCGACGCCAAAGTGACGAAGGTGGAAAAGGGCGCGAATGATGTCACCGCGCATGTCGAGACGAAGGACGGCAAGGCAACGCAGATCAAGGCCGACCGCCTGATCTCCGCCGTCGGCGTGCAAGGCAATATTGAGAATCTTGGGCTTGAGGCGCTTGGCGTCAAAACCGATCGCGGCTGCATCGTCACCGATGGTTATGGCAAGTCGAATGTAGCCGGCATCTACGCGATCGGCGACGTCGCCGGGCCGCCGATGCTGGCGCACAAGGCCGAGCACGAGGGCGTGATCTGCGTCGAGAAGATCGCCGGTGTCCCAGGCGTGCACGCGCTCGACAAGGGCAAGATCCCGGGCTGCACGTATTGCGACCCGCAGGTTGCCTCTGTCGGACTGACTGAAGCGAAGGCGAAGGAACTCGGCCGCGAGATCCGTGTCGGCCGCTTTAACTTCGCCGCCAACGGCAAGGCCATCGCGCTCGGCGAGGACCAGGGGCTGATCAAGACGATCTTCGATAAGAAAACCGGCGAACTCTTGGGTGCGCATATGGTCGGTGCCGAGGTAACCGAACTTATCCAGGGTTTCGTTGTTGCCATGAATCTCGAAACGACCGAGGAAGAACTGATGCACGCGGTCTTCCCGCATCCGACGCTGTCGGAAATGATGAAGGAAAGCGTGCTTGACGCCTACGGCCGGATGCTGAACGCCTGATGACGTGCCGCCGTTCGGAACTTTTGATCCGATCATGCATTGAAGCCGCTGGTGCTTTTTCACTGCGGGGAGGTCGCGATGAGCTTGAATGGCGTCGGTATTCTTGCTGCAATCATCATAGGCGGATTGGCCGGTTGGCTTGCGGAGAGATTCATGAACAGCGAGATGGGGCTGTTCATGAACATCGTCCTTGGCATTCTGGGCGCCATCGTACTGAACTTCATTCTGGCCGCCTTCGGTATGACCTACACCGGCTGGCTCGCCTATCTGGTCATCGGCTTTATCGGCGCCTGCCTGCTGATTGCCGCGGGGCGCGCCGTGAGAAGGTAGCGCCGCGCAAGCCATGCGTCTGCTGTCGGGCCGCATTGCAACTGCCGGCCTGACTTTTCCTGTCGGGCCGTTTATATAGATCGATAACGGGCAGGTCGGCGTCACGCCGCGCGCTCGACGCGACAAAGGAAGACACATGGTAACGGTTTTCGATGCTGTCTCGGACCGGGCGCAACGCGTCCGCCATCCGGAAAAGGCGCACAAGCCTGACACGGAAGTGCTGCGCAAGCCCGATTGGATTCGGGTAAAGGCGCCGACGTCGAAGGGATACATGGAAACCCGCTCGATCGTGAAGGGCAACAATCTGGTCACCGTCTGCGAGGAGGCTGGGTGCCCGAACATCGGCGAATGTTGGGACAAGAAGCACGCGACCTTCATGATCATGGGCGAGATCTGCACGCGGGCCTGCGCCTTCTGCAACGTCTCGACGGGCAAGCCGAATGCGCTCGACATGGAAGAGCCCGCCAACGTTGCCAAGGCGGTCAAGCAGATGGGGCTCAGCCACGTCGTCATCACCTCGGTCGACCGCGACGACCTGGACGACGGTGGTGCCGAGCATTTCGAGAAAGTCATCTTCGCGGTCCGCGCGGCCTCTCCCGAAACGACCATCGAGATCCTGACGCCCGACTTTCTGCGCAAGCCCGGTGCGCTGGAGCGTGTGGTCGCCGCCAAGCCCGACGTTTTCAACCACAATCTCGAAACGGTGCCCTCGAACTATCTGACCGTTCGTCCTGGCGCTCGCTACTTCCATTCGATCCGGCTCCTGCAGCGGGTGAAGGAACTCGATCCGTCGATGTTCACCAAATCCGGCATCATGGTCGGCCTTGGCGAAGAACGGAACGAGGTGCTGCAGTTGATGGATGACCTGCGTACCGCTGACGTCGATTTCCTGACGATCGGCCAGTATCTGCAGCCGACCCGCAAGCACCACAAGGTCGAGAATTTCGTGACCCCGGAGGAGTTCAAGTCCTATGAGACGGTCGCCTACACGAAGGGCTTCCTGATGGTCTCCTCAAGCCCGCTGACACGCTCGTCGCATCACGCGGGCGACGATTTTGCGCGGTTGAGGGCAGCGCGCGAAAAGAAGCTTCTGGCCGAAGCGGAGTAGTTCATTCCCACAGCCGGTGAAGAACAGCCGCGGCGTTGTATCGTCGCGGCTCTTTTTTTGGGGGGGCGAGAGTGGCAGATGATCTGACGGACACGAAGCGGGCTGCATCTATTCTCTCGGAGGCAAAACGTGTTTTGGTCATCGGCTGCTCGGGGGGAGGCAAGACGACACTCGCCCGACACTTGTCGGAACACTACGAACTCCCATTTGTTTCGATGGACAGAGAGTTCTTCTGGCTGCCCGGATGGGTTTCCAGAGCGCGGGAGGAACAAAGAAGTCTTATCGCCGCCAAGGTCGCTAACGCGCGATGGGTGATGGATGGGACGAACCCGTCGACCTTCGATCTGCGACTGCCCCGCGCAGACGTCGTGCTCTGGGTGAGGATGCCACGCTTGCTGTGCCTGATAGGCGTGACGCGGCGTTGGCTGAAATGGCGAGGGGCGGCACGGCCGGAAATGGCCGACGGATGTCCGGAACGGGTAAGTTGGGAGTTCGTCCGCTATATCTGGACGTTCGAGCGCAAGTTCGTGCCGCGGATCGAGACCGGCCTGCGGGAGCACGGGCCGGACGTTCCGGTCCTGCAGATAAGAAGCCGGGCACAAATGCGCACGCTGCTTGAACTTCTCGCGGCACGCGCTTAACTGCAAGTCATGCCACACTATGAAACCAACCATGTCGTCAAGCATTCGGCCGATCAGATGTTCGATCTCGTTGCCGACGTCGAGCGCTATCCGGAGTTTCTGCCGCTCTGTGAGGCCTTGAGTGTGCGCTCACGCAAGGAGCGCGATGGCAAGGTGTTGCTGCTGGCGGACATGACCGTCGGTTACAAGGCGATCCGCGAGACCTTCACGACCCAGGTTCTGCTCAACAGGGCCGAGCGCACGATCGACGTCAACTATATCGACGGGCCGTTCAAATATCTCGACAATGAGTGGCGCTTCGAGCCGACTGGCGAAAAGCTGTCGATCGTGCACTTCTATATCGACTACGAATTCAAGAGCCGCATTCTGGGGGCTCTGATGGGCTCCATGTTCGACCGAGCATTTCGGATGTTTTCCGATGCCTTCGAAAAGAGAGCCGACGAGATCTACGCTTCCTGAGCGATCTCTTTGAGGAGGTCGAGCGCGGTTCTGACGGTTGCCAGTCGGACGGCATCGCGGCCAATGTCGCCATAGCGCATCTGGCGGTGAAGCACCCTGCCGTTGGGGCCTGTAGCGGCGAGATGTACAAGTCCCACCGGTTTCTCCGCCGAACCCCCGCCCGGGCCAGCTATACCCGTCACGGCGACCGCGACATCCGCCCCGGAATGGGAGACGGCGCCCCGTGCCATTTCGATGGCGGTCTCGCGCGAGACCGCGCCGTGGGCGGCGAGCGTCGCGATCTCAACACCGAGCATCTGTATCTTGGCGTCGTTGGAGTAGGTGACGAAACCACGATCGACGACGAGTGACGAACCGGCAATCTCGGTCAGCGCGCCGGCAATCAGGCCGCCGGTGCAGGACTCCGCCGTGGCTAGCTTCAGCTTGCGTTGGGTGAAGTCGGCGATGATCGCGTGCGCCTTTCGTTCGATATCGGCCGGCCAGATCATGCGCTGCTCCCCGGCGCGTAGACGACCGTCCCAGTTGCGATTGCAGCGATCCCTTCGTTTCGGCCGATGAAGCCGAGCTTTTCGTTGGTGGTCGCCTTGATCGAGCAGCGGTCGATTGCAATGCCGAGCATTGCTGCCAGGTTCTCCCGCATCTGCTGCCGGTGCGGCCCGATCTTCGGCGCTTCGGCGATGATCGATACGTCCGCATTGGTGATGACGCCGCCACGCTCGCGCACGATCCGCGCCGCATGCTCCAGAAAGATACGGGAAGGCGCACCCTTCCATTGCGGGTCCGACGGAGGGAAGTGATCGCCGATATCACCTGCGCCGCAGGTTGCGAGAAGTGCATCGGTCAGCGCATGCAGCGCGACATCGGCATCGGAATGGCCGGAGAGTTTGCGATCGTGCGGAATGAACACGCCGCAAAGCGTGACGCCGTCGCCTTCGATGAGTTGATGGACGTCGTAGCCATTGCCAGTGCGCACGTCCGGGATCGTGCTGCCCGTGAGCCTTTCATCAGCCATCGAAATATCCCTCTGCAACGTGAGCTTGACGTTGTCCACCATACCTTCGACCAAGACAACGGGAATGCCCGCCCATTCGGCAATGGACGCGTCATCGGTGAAATCCGCTTTGGCGCCGGCATTGGCGGCACGGTGCGCGGAGAGGATCGCGTCCAACTTGAAGCACTGCGGCGTCTGTGCCGCAAAGAGGTTGGTTCGTGGGACGGTCTCTCCTACGACGCCATTTGCGCCGGCCCGCTTCAGCGTATCGGCGACGGCGATCGCCGGCAGGACCGCCTCCGCGCCGGCCAGCAGCGCTGCCCGGCAGCGATCGAGCAAGGCGTGGTCGGCAAAGGGGCGCACGGCGTCGTGGATCATGACGTATTTGGCGCCAGCAGCCGCAATCGCCTCCAAGCCTGCGAGGACCGAAAGCTGCCGCGTCGCTCCTCCGTGCACGATGGTCAAATCGCTTGGCGTGGGCACGCGCTTCAAAGCGGAGGCAAACAATTCCTCGTCATCGGGGTGGATAACCACAATCAGCGGCCCCGTTCCTGCCCATGTCGCGAAAATGTCAAGCGTGTGCGCGATAACAGGCCGGCCGCCGATCGTCCGGTACTGCTTCGGGCCCTCGGCCGATTGGCCGGCACGCTCGCCGCGGCCGGCCGCGACGATGACGACACCACAGGAGAACTGTTCTTCAGGCTGCATCTTATGTATGTGGTCCCGCGTTTCGCCGATCTTCGCCGTGATCTACCGCGAAGGCCCCGCCATTGCCAGCCCCCGCCGTTGGAAGCCGTCATTGGAGCCATGTGGGGAATTTCGTCGGGCGCGTGGAAATCGCTTGGCAAGCCGAATAACAATGTCTAAAAATAGTGCAAGAAGAACATGTGCCTGAAAGATATGCATTTGCCACTACCGGCCCTGTCATCGTCGCTCCGGATCGGGAATGTTGAAATCCGCAACCGGGTGGCGCTCGCGCCGATGTCCGGGGTGACGGATCTGCCTTTCCGCGCGCTCGCCTCGCGTTTCGGCGCGGGATTTGTGGTTACGGAAATGGTCGCCAGCCGTGAACTGGTCAGTAACGCCGCCGAATCCTGGGTGCGACTGAAGAATTCGGGCATCGAGCCGCACATCGTCCAACTCGCAGGGCGTGAGGCGCACTGGATGGCCGAAGCCGCAAGAATTGTCGAGGCGAACGGCGCGGACATCATCGACATCAACATGGGCTGCCCGGCGAAGAAAGTGACAGGCGGCTATTCCGGCTCGGCCTTGATGCGCGACCCCGATCACGCGCTGTCGCTTATCGAAGCAATCGTCAAGGCCGTTTCCGTGCCTGTAACGCTGAAGATGCGGCTCGGTTGGGACGAGAACTCGATAAATGCTCCGTTGATTGCCCGCAGGGCCGAAGAGACGGGTGTGCGGGCCATCACGATTCACGGCCGCACCCGGATGCAGTTCTACAGCGGAAAGGCGGACTGGGACGCGATCCGTGCGGTTCGCGACGTCATCTCGGTCCCTCTCATCGCCAATGGCGACGTCGATACGGTGGCGGATACGACGGAAATCCTGCGCCGGTCGGGTGCCGACGCGGTCATGGTCGGTCGGTCGTCACAGGGGCGGCCGTGGCATGCGGGTGTTCTTGCCGGCGCTCGTCTTCATCCCGACGCATTGGAGATCGCGCGGATCTTCGCCGAGCACTACGCAACGATGCTCGAGTTCTATGGGCCCCAGATCGGTCTTCGGCATGCCCGCAAGCATGTCGGCTGGTACATCGAGCGTTTCGCACCGGAACTCTCGTCCACCGACAAGGCGGCGATCCTGACATCCACCGATCCGGATCTGGTCAGCGACCGGGTCGCTGCCGCGATCGCGAATTCCGGCATCGCATCGGTCAACGAGGAGATGGCGGCATGACGGACAAGGCAATGGCAATGGACCCGGCGGGAGATGCGAACGATCTTTCCATGGCGGTTTTGAACGCGATCCAGAACCCCGTCATCCTTGTTGACGAAAACGGCCTGGTGGCCTTCGCCAACTGGGAAGCCGAGTCCTTTTTTGGCGCCAGCGCCAATCATCTCGCCCGCCACAACATCAGCGCGTTCATTCCATTCGGCAGCCCGCTGCTGACGTTGATCGATCAGGTTCGCGAACGACGGGCGCCCGTCAACGAATACAGGGTCGATCTGAGCTCGCCGCGCCTTGGCGCCGACAAGCTCGTCGATCTCTACGTCGCGCCGGTTCTCTCCGCACCAGGATCTGTGGTCATCGTCTTCCAGGAGCGCTCGATGGCCGACAAGATCGATCGGCAGCTGACCCATCGGGGCGCCGCGCGATCGGTGACCGGTCTCGCCTCGATGCTGGCCCACGAGATCAAGAACCCGCTTTCCGGCATTCGCGGCGCTGCACAGCTTCTCGAAACATCGGTCAACGACGAAGATCGGGCGTTGACGCGGCTGATCTGTGACGAGACGGACCGTATCGTATCGCTCGTCGACCGCATGGAGGTGTTCTCCGACGAACGGCCGGTCGATCGCGTACCGCTCAATATCCATTCCGTGCTCGACCACGTGAAGGCGATTGCCAAGGCTGGCTTTGCCCGCAGAATCAAGATTTCCGAGAACTACGACCCGTCGCTGCCCCCGGTTTATGCCAATCGAGACCAGCTCGTTCAGGTGTTCCTCAACCTGATCAAGAATGCCGCCGAGGCGATCGGCGACCGGACGGACGGCGAGATCATGCTGACGACGGCCTATCGGCCCGGAATTCGGCTCTCTGTTGCCGGAACGCGCGAAAAGATCTCGCTACCGCTGGAGTTCTGCGTACACGACAACGGACCCGGCGTTCCGTCGGATCTGCTGCCGCATCTTTTCGACCCGTTCATCACCACGAAGACGAACGGCTCGGGCCTTGGGCTGGCGCTGGTCGCCAAGATCATCGGCGGCCACGGGGGCATCGTCGAATGCGATAGCCAGCACAACCGCACCACCTTCCGTGTTCTTATGCCGGCTTCCAAGGGGCCTGCGGCGGATGACGACGAAATTCCGATGACAAAAGGAAACATTGCATGACGGGCGCTACGATCCTCGTCGCGGATGACGATGCCGCCATTCGCACCGTGCTCAACCAGGCTCTGAGCCGCGCCGGTTATGATGTGCGCATCACCTCCAATGCGGCGACGCTGTGGCGCTGGATCGCTGCCGGCGACGGTGATCTGGTCGTGACCGACGTCATAATGCCGGATGAGAACGCCTTCGACCTCCTGCCTCGGATCAAGAAGGCGCGTCCGGATCTGCCTGTTCTCGTGATGAGCGCGCAGAACACGTTCATGACAGCCATCAAGGCGTCCGAAAAGGGAGCCTATGACTACCTGCCGAAGCCTTTCGACCTGACGGAACTGATCGGGATCATCGGTCGGGCGCTCGCCGAACCGAAGCGTCGTCCCTCCAAGATCGACGACGATTCGCAGGACGGCATGCCGCTTGTCGGCCGCTCGGCCGCCATGCAGGAAATCTACCGGGTGCTCGCGCGCCTGATGCAGACCGATCTGACATTGATGATCACCGGGGAATCGGGGACGGGCAAGGAACTGGTCGCACGCGCGCTGCACGACTATGGCAAGCGCAGGAACGGCCCCTTCGTTGCGATCAATATGGCGGCGATCCCGCGCGACCTTATCGAATCGGAGCTGTTCGGCCACGAGAAGGGCGCCTTTACCGGCGCGCAGACGCGCTCGACCGGCCGTTTCGAGCAGGCGGAAGGCGGGACGCTCTTCCTCGACGAGATCGGTGACATGCCGATGGATGCCCAGACCAGGCTCCTGCGTGTGTTGCAGCAGGGGGAATACACGACCGTCGGCGGGCGTACGCCGATCCGCTCGGATGTACGGATCGTCGCCGCGACGAACAAGGACCTGAAACAGTCGATCAACCAAGGGCTTTTCCGCGAGGATCTCTACTATCGCTTGAACGTCGTGCCCCTGCGCTTGCCGCCGCTCAGGGACCGGGCGGAGGATATTCCGGATCTCGTCCGCCATTTTGTCCAGCAGGCCGAAAGGGAAGGGCTCGACGTCAAGCGTTTCGACCAGGAAGCGCTGGAACTGATGAAGGCGCATCCGTGGCCCGGCAATGTGCGAGAACTCGAAAATCTGGTACGGAGGCTGACCGCCCTCTATCCACAGGATGTGATCACCAAGGAAATCATCGAGAACGAGCTACGCTCGGAGATCCCCGACAGCCCGATCGAAAAGTCGGCGACCCGCTCCGGTTCGATGTCGATTTCCCAGGCAGTCGAAGAGAATATGCGGCAGTACTTCGCAAGTTTCGGCGATGCCCTGCCGCCCACCGGCCTCTATGATCGGGTGCTCGCGGAGATGGAGTACCCGCTGATCCTCGCAGCCCTGACGGCGACCCGGGGCAACCAGATCAAGGCTGCCGACCTCCTCGGCCTTAACCGAAACACGCTGCGCAAGAAGATCCGCGAACTCGGAGTCTCCGTTTACCGGAGTTCACGCAGTGCTTGACTGTGATGCAACACCGTTGCATTTTCGCCACAATGCGTTGCTTGAACGTCCATAGCGTCGATTCGCTGCGTCGTCATTGAACGCGACTCATCCGGTCGAGGCTCGCCGATACGTTTGGGGCGGGGCGTTGCGGTCAGTTTCTTTGACCTGTTAAAGTTCGCGTTTGCCGGCGCCGTCGGGCGCCGGTTTGGGGGAAGCATTTTACATGGTGGACGGAATGGCCCTGCCATTGGGCACAGAGGACAGGGTCGCAACTGTCCAGGATCGGCGGGCATCCTTCGCCCTGCCTGGATTGATGCTCGCCACCGGCGCGCTGATCTGTGCCACCTTGTCGCTGCTCGTTCTCCTCGGCCTTACCCCCGTTCGACCAGAGCGAAACATCGTCATCGCCTGTGCGGGTATCAACGGCGTCTTCGTCGTCGGCCTGATCTATCTGATCGCGCGCGAAATCCTCAGACTGCTGAGGGCGCGCAGCAAGGGAAGAGCGGCAGCGCGGCTGCATGTGCGCATCGTCGCGCTGTTTTCGATCGTCGCGATAACGCCTGCGATTCTGGTCGCGATTTTCGCGAGCATTACCCTCGACGTCGGGCTCGACCGCTGGTTCTCTCTGCGGACACAGGCGATCGTCCGCTCGTCGCTGAACGTCGCGCAAGCCTATGTGCTGGAGAATGCCAGCTATCTGCAAGGCCAGACTGTGTCGATGGCGAACGACCTCGAGCGCAACCGGCAGCTCTACAGCCTCGATCGCACCGGCTTCACCGAATTGATGACGCGGCAGGCGAGGGGGCGCGGCATGCTTGGCGCCTTCCTGGTCCGCGCCGACGGCAGCGCCATCCTTCAGGCGAATATCTCGACCGAGCGGCCGCTGCCGGCTATTCCGCAGGATGCGCTCAAAAGCACTATTTCCGGTCAGCCGACGCTTATTCCTCCGGGCGTCACCAACCTCGTCGGCGCCGTCATTCCACTCGACAATATACCCGGTACCTATCTCTACACGGTTCGCAACGTCGATCCCGAAGTGATGCGTTCGATGCGGCTGATGGAGGAGAACACTGCCGAATACAAGGCTCTGGAGGCCGGGCGCACGTCGCTGCAGATCGCCTTCGGCGTTCTCTATATCGGCTTTGCTCTTATCGTTCTGCTAGCGGCAATCTGGACGGCGATTGCCGTTGCCGATCGTATCGTTCGACCGATCCGGCAGTTGATCGGTGCCGCGGACAGCGTGGCTTCCGGCAATCTCGACGTCGTCGTTCCGGTGCGCGCCGTCGATGGCGACGTGGGCAATCTGTCGCGCACCTTCAACAAGATGGTCAGCGAGATCCGTACGCAGCAGGAGCAGATCCTGGTGGCGAAGGACGAAGTGGATCAGCGCCGCCGCTTTATCGAGGCCGTGCTCTCCGGCGTCACGACCGCGGTTATCGGCGTCGGCAAGGACCGTCGCATTACCATCGCCAATCCTTCATCGGAAGAGTTCCTGAGGACGGCCGCGCCGGGACTGCTGGGCGCAAGCCTCAGCGAGGTTGCGCCGGAGATCGATGCGGTGCTGATCGAGGCCGAAAGCCGCTATCGCAACGACTACCGCAAGCAGATCAACATCATGCGCGGCGGAACCGAGCGCACGCTGAACGTTCAGGTGACGCGGGAGGAAGGCGACGACTCGCACGGTTCCTACGTGATCACCATCGACGACATCACCGATCTGGTGATCGCGCAGCGGTCGACCGCATGGGCCGACGTGGCGCGCCGCATTGCTCACGAGATCAAGAACCCGCTGACACCGATCCAGCTTTCGGCCGAGCGCCTGAGGCGCCGGTACGGCAAGCAGATCGACCAGCAGGACCGGGCCGTCTTCGACCAATGCACCGACACCATCGTGCGGCAGGTGGAGGATATCGGCCGGATGGTCGACGAATTCTCTGCCTTTGCACGGATGCCGAAGCCGACGAAGGAAAAATCCGACCTGCGCTCGATCCTCAAGGATGCCGTTTTTCTGCGCGAGATGGGCAACACGCACATCACCTTCGTTCGCGATTTCGGTGACGAGCCGCTCGAAGGCCAGTTCGACGGCCGCATGCTCGGCCAGGCTTTCGGCAACATCGTCAAGAACGCGGTCGAGGCAATCGAGGCCGTCCCCGCTGGAACGTCGCGTGGTGCGCCGACCATCATCATTCGCTCCCGTCGCGAGGGTGCTTCCGGCCGCTTCGTTGTCGATGTCATCGACAACGGCAAGGGGCTGCCGACCGAGAACCGGCACAGAATTCTGGAGCCGTACATGACGATGCGCGAAAAGGGCACCGGTCTCGGCCTCGCAATCGTCAAGAAAATCATCGAGGACCATGGCGGACAACTGGAACTGCACGACGCACCGGTCGATTTCGACGGCGGCGTCGGGGCGATGATCCGGGTGATCCTGCCGCCTGCCGGGGAGACCGGGGGCGAAGATACTGTAAAGGATAAGGGTAATACCAATGGCGGCTGATATTCTGGTTGTGGACGATGAGGAGGACATCCGGGAGATCGTCTCGGGAATCCTGTCGGACGAGGGTCACGAGACCCGGACGGCTTTTGATAGCGACAGCGCGCTTGCGGCGATCAACGATCGTGTGCCGAGACTGGTTTTCCTGGACATCTGGATGCAGGGTAGCCGCCTCGACGGACTGGCGCTGCTTGACGAAATCAAGGGCCGCCATGCCGATCTGCCGGTGGTGATGATTTCCGGTCACGGCAACATCGAAACGGCCGTTTCCGCCATCAAGCGTGGCGCTTACGATTTTATCGAGAAACCGTTCAAGGCGGACCGGCTGATTCTCATCGCCGAGCGGGCGTTAGAGAATTCCAAGCTTAAGCGCGAGGTCTCGGAACTGAAGAGAAAGTCCGGAGATCCGGTGGAGCTCATCGGAACCTCCGTCGCCGTATCGCAGCTGCGGCAGACGATCGAGAAGGTGGCTCCAACCAACAGCCGGATCATGATCCAGGGCCCTTCGGGTTCCGGCAAGGAACTTGTCGCACGCATGATCCACCGCAAATCCACGCGTTCGTCCGGGCCGTTCGTCGCGCTGAACGCGGCAGCAATCACCCCGGATCGCATGGAAATCGCGCTTTTCGGCACGGAAGGGACGCCCGGCCAACCGCGCCGAACAGGTGCGTTGGAAGAGGCCCATGGCGGCATTCTTTATCTCGACGAAATCGGCGAAATGCCGCGGGAAACGCAAAACAAAATCCTGCGCGTGCTTGTCGATCAGCAGTTCGAGCGCGTCGGCGGTTCGAAGCGCGTCAAGGTGGATGTGCGCATCATCTCCTCGACCGCTTACAATCTGGAAAACATGATTTCCGAAGGCCTTTTCCGCGAGGACCTGTTTCACCGGCTGGCGGTGATCCCGGTGCGCGTTCCGGCTCTTGCCGAAAGGCGCGAAGACATACCCTTCCTCGTGGACATGTTCATGCGTCAGGTGAGCGAACAGGCCGGCATACGCCCTCGCAAGATCGGCGAGGATGCGCTCGCCGTCCTGCAGGCGCATGACTGGCCGGGCAACATCCGCCAGTTGCGCAACAACATAGAACGCCTGATGATTCTCGCACGCAGCGACGGGCCCGATACGCCGATCACCGCCGACATGCTGCCGACAGAGGTCGGCGACACGCTGCCGAAGATTTCCGCACAGGGTGATCAGCACATCATGACCTTGCCGCTGCGCGAGGCTCGTGAAATGTTCGAGCGCGATTATCTGATCGCCCAGATCAACCGATTCGGCGGAAACATCTCGCGCACGGCGGAGTTCGTCGGCATGGAGCGTTCCGCGCTTCATCGCAAGCTGAAGTCGCTGGGCGTCTGATCCGGAGCGGGTTGGCGGCGGTTTTTCGCTTCTCTGCGCTGCAGCTTGTGGGATGAAGGAACGGCGATGAAAGTTGTCATTTGCGGCGCCGGACAGGTCGGATACGGGATCGCCGAGCGTCTGTCACAGGAAAACAACGACGTTTCGGTGATCGATACGTCCGCCGCGCTCATCGCGCACATCACCGAGACGCTGGATGTGCGCGGCTATGTCGGTCACGGCGCCCATCCGGATGTGCTGGCGAGAGCCGGTGCCGATCAGGCTGACATGATCATCGCGGTGACCCTTTTCGACGAGGTCAACATCGTCGCCTGCGAAGTGGCGCATGCGATCTTCAACGTGCCGACCAAGGTCGCCCGGATTCGCGCTCAGAATTATCTCGTACCGGAATATTCGGACCTCTTTTCACGGGAGAACGTCCCGATCGACGTGACGATTTCGCCGGAGATCGAAGTCGGTCGTCTGGTTCTTCGGCGCATTTCCTTTCCCGGCGCGACCGACGTGGTTCGCTTCGCCGAGGATCGCATCGCCATGGTCGCGATCGAGTGCATGGAAGATTGTCCGGTCGTAGACACGCCGCTGCAGCAACTGAGCGAGCTCTTCCCGGATCTTCTGGCGACCGTCACCGGCATTTTCCGGGACGGAAAGCTGATCGTGCCGCATTCCGCCGATCAATTGCAGACGGGGGATCTCGCTTATGTCGTCTGCGATCGAGATCATACGCGCCGCACGCTGGGACTCTTCGGGCATGAGGAGCAGGAGGCTCGGCGGATCATCATCATGGGCGGCGGCAACATCGGCTATTTCGTCGCGCATACCATCGAGGAGCAGCAGCCCCGCATGCGCGTCAAGCTCATCGAGAGCGACCGGGACCGCGCGGTGCTCTTGGCCGACAAGCTGAGCAACACGGTTGTCTTGAACGGCTCGGCTATGGATCAGCGGATCCTGATGCAGGCGGATGTTCAGGAGGCCGATCTCGTGGTCGCCCTCACGAACAACGATCAGATCAATATTCTCGGCAGCATGATGGCCAAGCGCCTGGGCGCCAAGTCGACCCTGGTCCTGATCAATGAGCCGGCCTACCAGGATTTTGCCGGCACTGCCGGAGTCGACGCGCATATCAACCCGCGGGCGGTGACGATCTCCCGCGTCCTGCAGCATGTCAGGAAGGGCCGCATCCGGTCGGTCTATGCGGTGCAGAACGGCGCGGCGGAAGTCATCGAGGCCGAGGCACTCGAAACGTCACCGCTGGTCGGCAAGGCGCTCCGCGAGCTTGAACTGCCGGAAGGGATCCGCATCGGCGCCCTCTATCGCGACAAGACTTTCATTCGTCCTGACGGCAACACGAGGATAAAGGCGAAGGATCGCGTCGTTCTTTTCGCATCCGCCGACGCCGTGCGCCACGTCGAACAGCTTTTCCGAGTCAGCATCCAATATTTCTGAGGTCGCAATCCCGATGCCGAGAATTGCCTATGTCAACGGCGCTTACGTGCCGCATTCCGAGGCTGCAGTTCATGTCGAAGACCGCGGCTACCAGTTCGCGGACGGCGTCTACGAGGTCTGCGAGGTTCGGCACGGCTTCATCGTGGACCTCAGCCGGCATCTGGATCGCCTCGACCGATCCCTGAAGGAACTGCAGATTGGCTGGCCGATGAGCCGGGCGGCGCTGATCCACGTCATTCGCGAGGTGTTGCGCAGGAACCGGGTGCGCAACGGGCTCTTCTATCTGCAGGTAACCCGTGGCGTTGCGCGGCGCGACCACGTTTTTCCGACAAAGGATACGCCGCCGTCGCTCGTCGTTACGGCCAAGCGGACGGACGCCGCGGCAATCGCAAAGAAGAATGCCGAGGGAATCGCGGCGATTACGGTGCCGGAGAACCGATGGGATCGGGTCGATATCAAGTCGGTAGGCCTTCTGCCGAATGTTCTCGCGCGACAGAAGGCAAAGGAACTCGGAGCGCAGGAGGCGATTTTCGTCGACGCAGACGGCACCGTCAAAGAGGGGGCGGCGACGAACGTCTGGATCGTCGATGGCGATGGCACGTTGCGCACACGTCCTGCAGAGCACGGCATTCTGCGGGGCATAACCCGGACGACGCTGATGGACGTGGCGAAGCCACTTGGCCTGAAGGTCGAGGAAAAGGCGTTTTCGGTAGAGGAAATGTTTGCGGCGCGTGAAGTGTTCATCACCGCGGCGACGAGCATCTGCTTTCCCGTCGTCTCGGTCGACGGAAAGACGATCGGCAACGGCCATCCCGGAAGCATAGCACAGAATATTCGCGAAGCCTTTTTCGACATTGCGGAAAAGACATTGATTTGATACCAAACTTGGAGAGGTGTCGGGGAAGGATACTGTGACGCCTCGAAACGCAGAATTAGACAAAATGCACCGGCGCCCAAAGGCCGGCAAATAAGAAAGAAGCGGCGCGATGGCGGAACGTTCTCAAAACTTGCAGGATCTCTTTCTCAATACCGTCCGCAAGCAAAAGATTTCATTGACCATTTTCCTCATCAACGGCGTCAAATTGACGGGTGTGGTCACATCTTTTGACAATTTCTGTGTATTGTTGCGCCGCGACGGCCATTCTCAGCTCGTCTATAAGCACGCCATCTCGACGATCATGCCGGGTCAGCCGCTGCAAATGTTCGAGAATGAGGAAGCCGCATCCTGACGGGACGTGAGGAACATTACCAAGCGTGATTCAAAATCGTCGTCGGTCATTCCGGAGCTGGAAAAGCTCCGCGATGACATGCGCGCGGTCGTCGTCGTTCCTGTTCTGAAGAAGACAGGAAAGGCATCAGCCGAGATCCTGTCTGCACCGGTGACGCGCTCCGACGAAAGCCGTCTGGAAGAGGCCACCGGTCTTGCGCTCGCCATCGATCTCGACGTCGTGCACGGAATGATCGTTCCAGTGGCCCAGCCGAAGCCGGGAACTTTGCTCGGCAGCGGCAAGATCGAGGAAATCGGCCACATCCTGAACGAAAAGGATGCCGGGCTGGTGATCGTCGATCACCCGCTGACGCCGGTGCAGCAGCGCAATCTCGAGAAGGAATGGAACGCCAAGGTCATCGACCGCACGGGCCTCATTCTGGAAATCTTCGGGCGTCGTGCCTCCACCAAGGAAGGCACGCTTCAGGTCGATCTCGCGCACCTCAACTATCAGAAGGGCCGGCTGGTCAGAAGCTGGACCCACCTTGAACGCCAGCGCGGCGGCGCGGGCTTCATGGGCGGCCCCGGTGAAACCCAGATCGAGGCTGACCGCAGGCTGCTCCAGGAAAGGATCGTCCGCCTGGAGCGTGAGCTCGAGCAGGTACGGCGCACCCGCCAGCTTCATCGCTCGAAGCGAAAGAAGGTGCCGCACCCGATCGTGGCGCTGGTCGGCTATACGAACGCGGGCAAATCGACGCTCTTCAATCGGATGACCGGCGCAGGCGTGCTGGCCGAGGACATGCTTTTCGCGACGCTCGATCCGACGCTTCGGCGTCTGAAGCTTCCGCATGGGCGCATGGTCATTCTGTCCGATACGGTCGGCTTCATCTCCGATCTGCCAACACACCTTGTTGCAGCTTTCCGGGCGACGCTTGAGGAAGTGCTCGAAGCAGACCTGATCCTGCATGTGCGCGACCTTTCCGATCCGGACAACCAGGCGCAGGCAAGCGATGTGTTGCGCATCCTTGCCGATCTCGGCATCGACGAGAAGGAAGGCGCCGCGCGTATCATCGAGGTTTGGAACAAGATCGACAGGCTCGAACCGGAAATGCACGAGGCGCTGGTGAACAAGGCGGCAGCTACGGCCAATACGGTCGCCGTTTCCGCGATTACCGGCGAGGGTGTCGATCAACTGCTTGCCGAGATCGGCCGCCGTCTTTCGGGTGTGCTGACTGAGTGCACGGTTGTGCTCGGTCTCGATCAGTTGCAGCTCTTGCCTTGGGTGTACGAACACTCGATCGTTGATGGACGCGACGATCTGGAAGACGGAAGGGTCAGCCTTGATCTGCGCCTGACCGAAGGCGAGGCCGCCGAGCTTGAACGGCGGCTCGGTAACGGACCGAAACCGGTCGAAGAGGACTGGTGACGAGCTGACGCAACGGCATCCCGTTACGTCAGCTGGCGCTCGATTGCCTTGGCGGCCTGCCAGAGTTCTTCCATGCGCTCCAGCGAGGCGACGTCGAGGCTCTCTCCGCCGGCTTCCAGCTCCTGCTCTATATGACCGAAGCGTCGGCGGAACTTGGTATTGGTGCCGCGGAGCGCCATCTCCGGATCGGTGCCGACATGGCGCCCGATATTGACGACAGCGAAAATCAGGTCGCCGAGTTCGTCGGCCACCTTTCGCTGGTCTCCATCCTTGAGGGCCTGCCGCAGTTCGGTGATCTCCTCCTCGATCTTGTCGAGGATCGGTTCGGGCTTCGACCAGTCGAAGCCGACTTTTGCCGCGCGTTCCTGAAGTTTGAGTGCTTCGACCAGGGCCGGGAAGCTGCGTTGCACGGAACCGAGATGGCTGGCGTCCGCGTCCTGCGGCAGGCCACGCCGCATGCGCCGCTGCCGCCGGTCGGCCTTCTCGGCCCGCTTGATCTCGTCCCATTGCAACTTGACCGCCTCAGGCGTATCGGCGTCCGAGCGCGCGAAGACATGCGGATGGCGGCGGATCATCTTGCGGGTGACGGCTTCGACGACGTCGCCGAAGGAGAATTCGCCGGCCTCTTCCGCCATGCGGGCATGAAAGACCACCTGCAGCAGAAGGTCGCCGAGCTCGTCGCAGAGATCGTCCATGTCGTGGCGCTCGATGGCATCGGCGACCTCGTAGGCTTCTTCGATCGTGTAGGGCTTTATCGTCTCGAAAGTCTGGACGATATCCCAGGGGCAGCCGGTGTCCGGCTGGCGGAGCGCCGCCATGATTTCGAGCAGGCGTTCAATGTCGCGAGAAGGTTCCATGGCTCAGTTCAGCGGTATCGTGTTCCGGTCCTTGCCTGCCTGGTAGTCTCGAGACAGACGGTGATAACGCTCGCGGATGCGCCTATCCTGCGCGGCGAGTCGTTCCTTTGTCAGTTGATCGGTATCGCGCGTCAGTGCCGCAATCGAGGCCGATTTCCAGAAGGCGTTATGCTGTGCGTAGCCCCCCGGTTCCAGCCGGAAGACTTCCTTCAGGATCTTCAGGTCGTGAGGGATCGAGAAGCTGTCGCGCGAATCCTCGTGGCTGAAGAAATAGTAAAAATTGTCGAAGCCGGCCCAGGTGATCGCGGAGAGGCACATGGAGCAGGGCTCATGGGTGGAGAGAAAGATGAGTTCCCGTGTGTCGGGCTTGTCTGCCATCTCGTAAAAGCGCTTGAGTGCATGGACTTCGCCATGCCACAGCGGATTTTCCGTCTCGTTGTTGGTTTCGGCAAGCACCAGCGAAAGATCGGACTTGCGCAGGATCGCCGCGCCGAAGACCTTGTTGCCGGCTGCTACGCCTTTTTCCGTCAGCGGAAGGATGTCTTTTTCGATCACCGTCAGCAGGCGTTCGGCCAGTTCCGATTGTTCCATTTCTGTACTCTCCGCAAATATCAGGCGGCATTTAACGGAGGTCGGCTCGCCAGCGCAATGGCCGAACCAGGCTCGCGGAGCTGTCTGCCCCGGAGATATTTACTCAAAATGGCTGACTGTCGAGCAAAACAATACGTGGCCGGAAAAGCATTGAAATTTCTGTTTCTTCAATTGTTGCCGGCTATGGAGGATATTCGCCGCAGCCTGTAGAAGGAGCCGCTCTTTCAGTGATGTCGCAGCAACTGTCCTTTTTCCCGACATTCTTTAGCGTCGCGCAGAAGCGCGTGGCGGTGTTCGGCAATGGGGACGAGGCTTTTGCCAAGGTGCGGCTGCTTCTGAATACCGAGGCGCACATCGTCGTTTATGCGGATGCGCCCGAGGTCTCGTTCGAGACATTCCTCCATACCAACGGCCTTGAGACCGTTCGGGAACCCTTTGCCGCGCATCAGGTCGAGAGCGCCGTCCTCGTGTTCGCTGCGACCGGCGATGCCGCGGCGGACAGGGCGATCGTTGCCGCCGCGCGGGAAAGAAAAATCCCCGCGAATGCCGTCGATCAGCCGGATTATTGCGATTTCCTGACGCCCGCGCTTGTCAATCGCGCACCAGTCGCCGTCGCGATCGGTACGGAAGGGGCGGGACCCGTTCTGGCGCAGATGATCCGCGCCCAGATCGATCAATTGCTTTCTCCGTCGCTCGGTGTCGTCGCATCTTTGGCTGCAAGCTATCGCGATGCGGTCGAGCGGCTCGTGCCGCGCGGTGTCGCGCGCCGCGTTTTCTGGCGGCGGTTCTTCTCCGGTCCGGTGGCCGATCATGTTGCGCTTGGCGATGTCGCCTCAGCCCGCCGCGAGGCGTCGCGGCTGCTGGATGGTGCAGATCGCGTTTCCGGTCATGTCTGGCTCGTGGGTGCCGGGCCGGGAGCGGAAGACTTGCTGACGCTGCGCGCGCAGCGCGTGATGATGGAGGCCGATGCGATCGTCTATGACGCACTCGTGCCGCAGGCGATCATCGATATGGGGCGCCGCGATGCCGAGCGTCTTTCGGTCGGCAAGCGCAAAGGCTGCCACACCAAATCGCAAGACGAAATCAACCAGTTGCTGGTGAAACTCGCAGGCGAGGGCAAGCGTGTCGTTCGGTTGAAGTCCGGCGACCCGCTGATCTTCGGTCGAGCCGGCGAGGAGATGGCTGCATTGCGGGAAGCCGGCATGAGCTACGAGATCGTTCCCGGTATCACTTCCGCTTTTGCTGCAGCGGCAGACTTCGAGTTGCCGTTGACCCTTCGTGGCGTCGCGTCGTCGCTGGTCTTCACGACCGGCCACGACCTTGGTGGTGACGTGCTGCCGGACTGGGCGCGGCTTGCCGTTTCCGGCGCGACGATCGCGGTCTATATGGGCCGCACTGTAGCGGCTTCGGTTGCCGCACGGCTCATGCAGGCGGGCCTTCCGCAGGAGACGACCGTCGCCGTGATCGAGAACGCCAGCCGCGCCGAACGTCGCCTGTTGCACGGGATTCTACGCGACCTGCCGGACCTCGAAGCCCGCACGGAGCTCGACGGCCCGGTCATGGTGATCATTGGTGACGCTGTTGCGGGTGCGAATTTCGGCCGGTCGGAGCCGCTTGCTGCCGGGCGGCGGCGGGGCACCGAGGCTAGGGACGCTTCTAGCGCGGAACGCGCTGAACAGATTTTGAATTGAGGACGACGCGAATGGTGGACAAGGTTTTGACGGCAAACCGACTGGCGGATGGCATATCCGTGTGGCTCGACGCCTCCGGCAATTGGGTGGAGTCGCTGCAGGACGCCTTCGTCGCCCGCCACGCCGAGGCCATTGCGGCGCTCGAATCGACTGGAAAGCGCTCGTTCGACGAGAATAAAGTCGTGGACGTCAACGTTATCGACGTTGAGGAAGTTGACGGCACGCTTCGCCCGCTGCGCATGCGCGAGCGGATCCGGGCCGAGGGCCCGTCGATAGCCTACGCTCCTGGATATCATGGGCTATCCGGCCCGAAATTTGCTGCCTGAGGACCTGAGACCCTATGTACCGTTACGACGAATTCGACCACGCCTTCGTTTCTGCACGTGTCGAGCAGTTCCGCGATCAGGTCCAGCGGCGGCTGTCCGGTGAACTGGCTGAAGATGCCTTCAAACCGCTGCGGTTGATGAATGGCGTCTATCTGCAACTGCATGCCTACATGCTCCGCGTTGCTATCCCCTATGGCACGCTGTCGAGCCGGCAGATGCGGATGCTCGCCCACATCGCCCGCAAATACGACCGCGGCTATGGGCATTTCACGACGCGCCAGAACATCCAGTACAACTGGCCGCGTCTTTCCGACACGCCGGACATCCTGCAGGAACTGGCAAGCGTCGAGATGCATGCGCTGCAGACCTCGGGCAACTGCATTCGCAACGTGACGGCGGATCATTTTTCCGGCGCGGCTGCCGACGAAGTTGCCGACCCGCGCCCTTATGCCGAGATTCTCCGCCAATGGTCGAGCGTCCATCCGGAATTCTCGTTCCTGCCGCGCAAGTTCAAGATCGCGGTGACCGGTGCCGAGCGTGACCGCGCCGCGATCCAGGTGCACGACATCGGCTTGCACCTGAAGAAGGACGAGAATGGCAGGCTCGGCTTTGCCGTCTATGTGGGTGGCGGGCAAGGCCGGACCCCGATGATCGCCAAGAAGATACGTGACTTCCTGCCGGAAGAGGACCTGCTGTCCTACACGACGGCGATCATGCGCGTTTACAACCTGTATGGCCGCCGCGACAACAAGTACAAGGCGCGCATCAAGATCCTGGTGCATGAAACCGGTGCCGAGGAGCTGGCGCGCCAGGTCGAAGTCGAATTCGCCAAGCTCCAGGACACCGAGTTGAAGCTGCCGGAAGCTGATATCCAGGCGATTTCGGCTTATTTTGCGCCGGCAGCCTTGCCGAACCGACCGGAAGGCTGGGGAAACCTCGCGCGCTGGAAGAAGGTCGATCCGGAGTTCGCGCGCTGGGTTCACCAGAACGTCGAGCCGCACAAGCATCCCGACTACGGCATGGTGACCATCTCGCTGAAGCCGATCGGTGGTATTCCGGGCGACGCCAGTGACGCACAGATGGATGCGGTCGCGGATATCGCCGAGGAATACGCCTTCGATGAAATCCGCGTCAGCCACGAGCAGAACCTGATTCTGCCGCATGTGGCGCTCGCTGACCTGGAGCCGGTCTACCGCGCTCTGGTCGCCGCGGGTCTCGCGACGGCCAATGCGGGCTTGATCACCGACATCATCGCCTGTCCCGGCCTTGACTATTGCGCGCTAGCCAACGCGCGTTCGATCCCGGTCGCCCAGGAGATTTCGAACCGCTTCGGCTCCCCCGAAAGGCAAGCCGAAATCGGCGAGCTTAAGATCAAGATCTCCGGCTGCATTAATGCCTGCGGCCACCATCACGTCGGCCATATCGGCCTGTTGGGTGTCGAGAAAAAGGGTGCCGAACTTTATCAGATTACGCTCGGCGGGTCTGGCGACGAGAAGACGTCGATCGGCGAAATCATCGGCCGCGGCTTCGAGCCAGAAAAGGTTACCGACGCCGTCGAGACGATCGTCGACACCTATCTCGGCCTGCGCCGGGACAGGTTGGAGACCTTCCTCGAGGCTTATCGCCGGGTTGGACCGCAACCGTTCAAGGATGCGCTCTACGGCGGCAATGCACAGGAAGCCGCTTGAGGCAGGGACGAGAACATGACGAAAATCTGGAAAGAAACCGGCTTTGTGAGCGATGATCCCTGGATCATCGAGACGGAAGAAGCCAAGGCCGGCTCGAACGAAAAGGCGATCCTCGGCCTCGATGTGTTCCTCGACGCGGTCTCCACTGGGGACGGGCGCGAGTTTGGTGTCCTGATCGCGCCGGCCGACGACGTGACGCGGCTGGCCCCTTACCTGGATCGGGTCGCTCTGGTCGCGGTCGCGTTTCCAGCCTTCAATGACGGACGTGCGTTCAGCCACGCTTCGCTGCTTCGCGCTCGGCTCGGCTTCGAAGGTGAAGTCCGCGCTGTCGGAGACGTGCTGATCGACCAGATCCCGTTGATGTTGCGTTGTGGCATTGACAGTTTCGCTGTCACGAATGCGACGGCGATCAAGCGTCTTTCGGAGGGGCGCCTGCCAGGCATCGCCAATCACTATCAGCCGACTGCAAGACCCTCATCGGACGTGAAATCTTACAGTTGGCGCCGCGTTTCTTAAAAAAAGCGCAGTTGCGACAGTGTGAAGCAAGCCGAAATCCTCGAAAGCGCCTATATTTGGAAGGGATTTCCTTTCAATCGAGTGCGAGTTGGAATATCCGCTCATACTTGATAGACAGGGTCACCATTACAGGACTGTAGCCACGATGAATGCTCCGGCAAAAACGGAAGATTTCGCGATCCAGGCACCGGCGGGTGTCTTTGTCGAGACGGTCACGAGTGTCACGCACTATACGGACCACCTTTTCCGTTTCCGCATGACCCGTCCCCAGGAGTTCCGTTTCCGCTCCGGCGAATTCGCCATGATCGGTCTCATGGTCGGCGACAAGCCCATCTATCGCGCCTATTCGGTCGCAAGCCCGGCATGGGACGAGGAACTCGAGTTCTTCTCGATCAAGGTTCCGGACGGCCCGCTGACGTCGCATCTGCAGAAGATCAAGCCGGGCGACCAGGTTCTTATGCGCAAGAAGCCGACGGGCACGCTGGTGCTCGACGCGCTTGTGCCCGGCCGCAGGCTTTACATGTTCTCGACCGGTACCGGCATTGCTCCCTTCGCGAGCCTCATTCGCGATCCGGAGACCTACGAAAAGTTCGAGGAAGTCATTCTTACGCACACCTGCCGCGACGTGGCGGAACTGAAATACGGTTTCGATCTCGTAGACGAGATCCGCAATCACGAGTTCCTGAACGAGATTGTAGGCGGCAAGCTTCGCCACTATGCGACGGTGACGCGCGAAGACTATCCGTTCAAGGGCCGGATCACCGACCTGATGACCAACGGCAAGTTCTTCGCGGATCTCGGCCTTCCGCCGCTCGATCCGGCGGTCGATCGCGGCATGATCTGCGGGTCTACGGCGATGCTCAAGGACACCAAGGAAATTCTGGAGGCCGCCGGCATGACGGAAGGCGCCAACAACAAACCGGCGGAATTCGTTATCGAGCGTGCATTCGTCGGCTGATATCGCAGGCAATTGAGATATCAATGATTACGAAGAGGCGCGTCCCGAACGCGCCTCTTTTCGTTTGTGGAGCATTTGACTTCAGGCAAACATCAACCCTGTGCGCCGCGCAGACGCCGCATATTCTTGAGAAGCCTTTCACCGGAAGGGGCGGCGGTTGAAGACCGGAAGCATGTCGCCGGAGGCTCGACATCAAGCGTCCGCGAGGTAATCCATCAACTGCGACATGGCCGCGGCGGCTTTCTCGGCATCCGCTGCCTCGATCGCGCGCATCACCTTGATGTGACGTTGCACTGACGCCTTCATCTTTTCCAGCGCCGCGGATGCAAACCATATGCGGCGCGCATGGGTCTGCAAGGGCGCAAGTGCTGCCGTCAGAAACCTGTTCGGGCAGGCGTCTTCCATGATTTCGTCGAACATCTTGTCGGCGACGAGGAAGCCTTCCATGTCGCCTTGATCCGAACATGCCGCCATCTGTTGCTCGCAGCCGCTTATCGCCAGCCGAGCCTCGGGGCTCGCATGTTGCGCGACGAGGGTTGCCGCTAATGGTTCCAACCGTTGGCGCGTCTGCATCACGTGAGCGCGATCCTCCGGTTGGATCATGGTGATCTGTAATCCCACCCGCGCGCGAATCTCGATGAGCCTCTGCCAGGCAAGTTTCTGGATCGCTTCCCGAACAGGGGTACGGCCATGCTCGGCGAGTTCGATGAGCTGGCGCTCGGTTACGAGCGATCCGGGCTTGAGCTTTAACGTGACGATGAGGCGTTCGAGCGCCAGATAGGCGAGGTGGGCCTGGGAATGGGCTGGCATGGGCATCCCTTGGTTCTGATATATCAGAAAATGACACGTATTCGAAATGGTGGCAAGCACGCTGATATATCAGAATCAAGGAGGCCTATCATGTGCGCGGCGTATTTCCTGCAGTAACCACAAAATTCACGACTGAGGGCGAGTTCGACAAGGCGGAGATGGAACGCCGCTTTGCGTTCGAGGCCGGCGCGGACGGCCTGATCGTTTGCGGTTCGCCTGGCGAGAACATGACGCTCGACGCGGAGGAGAAGATCGAGATCCTCAAGGTCGCCAAGTCGGTTGCCGGCGGCAAGCGGCCGACACTGCCCGCACTTTGACAGTTCCGGCGGGGCCGGTTGCCGGTCCGCCTCGTTCTTGGCGGTTCACGCGATCCCGCGAGGGCGGTACGGATAAACTGACGATTGAACGAGAACGGCCCGCCAGTTGCCGGCGGGCCGTTCTCGTTCCAGTTTATGCTCTCGATATCAGTGCAGGATCTGGCTGAGGAACAATTTGGTGCGCTCGTGCTGCGGATTGTCGAAGAACTCGGCAGGCGAATTCTGTTCGACGATCTGGCCCTGATCCATGAAGATCACTCGGTTGGCGACCTGACGCGCGAAACCCATTTCGTGGGTCACGCACAGCATGGTCATTCCCTCCTCGGCGAGGCTCACCATCGTGTCCAGCACTTCCTTGACCATTTCCGGATCGAGCGCCGAAGTCGGCTCATCGAACAGCAGGATCTTCGGCTTCATGCACAGCGAACGCGCGATCGCCACACGCTGTTGCTGCCCGCCAGAGAGTTGGCCCGGATATTTGTGCGCCTGCTCCGGAATCTTGACGCGCCTCAGGAAGTGCATCGCCACTTCCTCGGCCTGCTTTTTCGGCATCTTGCGAACCCAGATCGGCGCCAGCGTGCAGTTTTCAAGAATCGTCAGATGCGGAAACAGGTTGAAGTGCTGGAAAACCATTCCGACTTCGCGGCGCACCTCATCGATCTTTTTCAGGTCGTTGGTAAGCTCGATGCCATCGACGACGATCTTGCCCTTCTGGTGTTCCTCGAGCCGGTTGATGCAGCGGATCATCGTCGATTTGCCGGAACCGGAAGGGCCGGCGATGACGATGCGCTCGCCTCCCATGACTTTGAGATTGATGTCGCGCAGAACGTGGAAGTCTCCGTACCACTTGTTCATGCCCGTGATTTCGATCGCAACATCGGTCCCGGTCATTTTGGAAGTTGTGGCTAGATTGGCCATGTTATTTCCCCTTTTTATCGTTGTTGGCTCGTGTCGAGCACTCGCTCCATAAAGCCTGAATAGCGCGACATGCCGAAGCAGAAAAGCCAGAATATGAAGCCTGCAAAAATCAGACCCGAGACCGGCGTAACCGCAGAAGCCCAATTCGTATCCGAGAAATTCAGCCGGACGATGCCGAGAAGGTCGAACATGCCGATGATCGAGACCAGCGATGTATCCTTGAACAGGCCGATGAAGGTGTTCACGATCCCGGGGATCACGAGCTTCAGCGCCTGCGGCAGGATGATCAGGTTCATTTTCTGCCAGTAACCCAGGCCGAGCGAATCGGCGCCTTCATATTGGCCCTTCGGGATCGCCTGCAGGCCACCGCGCACGACCTCCGCCATATAGGCCGACGCGAAGAGCGATACGCCGATCAGGGCGCGCAGGAATTTGTCGAAAGTGACGCCCTGCGGCAGGAACAGCGGCAGCATCACGCTCGCCATGAAAAGCACTGTAATCAGCGGAATGCCGCGAACGATCTCGATGAAGATCGTGCAGAGCATCTTGATCACGGGCATCGTCGAGCGCCTGCCGAGCGCCAGCAGCACGCCCAGAGGAAGCGAGACTGCAATGCCGACGAACGAAAGGACGAGCGTGACCATGAGGCCGCCCCAGAGCGGCGTCTCTACATAGGTCAGGCCAAACCAGCCGCCCGGCAGCAGAATGATGGAGAGGATCGGCAGCACGACGAGGAGGAGAAACGCGTTCAGTCCCTTGTATGGAACCTTCGGGATCAGCATCGGTACGAGGAAGAGCACGAAGATGATACCGACGAGAGCGGGCCGCCAACGTTCATCAGGCGGATAGCGCCCGAAGATGAACTGGCTGAACTTCGCGTTGACGAAAGCCCAGCAGGCACCACTCCAGCCATCCGGTTGCGAGCCGCCCTGCGCCACCGTGGCGCAAACGCCACGACCGCCGCCACTCCAGGCCGCGTCGATGAAGAGCCATTGGATTGCCGGCGGAATCAGCCATGCCAAAACAAGCAGGCTGATGATCGTCAGGGCCGTGTCCTTCGGCGTGGCGAAGAGATTCTTTCTCAGCCAGTAAGCAACGCCGCTTTCCAGCAACGGTGCCGGTGAGGCCTCGATCATCGAGGCACGAACAAAACTTGCCTGGTGCGTGTTCATGATCTCACCTCTCCACCAGAGCCATGCGAGCGTTGTACCAGTTCATGAACAGCGACGTCGCGAGACTGAGGCTCAGATAGACGATGAGCCATATGCTGACCACCTCGATCGCTTGCCCGGTCTGGTTCAGGATCGTACCGCCGACGGCGACGAGGTCGGCATAGCCGATAGCGATCGCGAGCGACGAGTTCTTGGTGAGATTAAGATACTGGCTGGTCAGCGGCGGGATGATGATCCTCATTGCCTGCGGCACGACCACCAGGCGCGTCGTCAACCTGGGGCGGATGCCGAGCGCGTGCGCCGCCTCCGTCTGCCCCTTGGACACGCCGCGAATGCCCGCGCGGACGATCTCCGCGATGAACGCTGCGGTGTAGAAGGAAAGCGCAAGGAACAGCGACAGGAATTCCGGCCCGACGACCGAACCGCCGGTGAGGTTGAACTTGCCTGCAACAGGCACATCGAAGGTAAGTGGTGCTCCCGTCGCAACGAACGTCACCAGCGGCAAGCCGATGACGAGCCCGAGCACTGTCCAAAGCACCGGAATGCGCTGGCCGGTCTCGGCCTGCTTCCGGCGTGCATAGCGGCTGACCAGGAAGCTGGCGAGCGCGGCAAGGATGAAGGCGTAGAGCGTGTACTGAAAACCGTCTCCGAAGACAGGTCTCGGGAAGGCGACGCCGCGGTTGCTCACGAAGACATTCAAGGGGAGGGCAAGCGCTTCACGCGCCTGCGGCAACACAGCAAGAACGCCGCTGTACCAGAAGAAGATGACGAGCAACGGAGGAATGTTGCGAAAAACCTCGACATAGGCGAGCGACAGTTTCGCAATGATCCAGTTGTGCGACAGGCGGCCGATGCCGACGATGAAGCCGATGATCGTTGCCGTGATGATCCCCGCAATCGCTACAAGCAAGGTATTCAAGAAGCCGACCACCAGCGCGCGGCCATAGGTGGAATCACTCGTGAAGGCGATCAGGGATTGTCCGACGTCGAAGCCTGCGCGGCCCCTGACAAAGCCGTATCCGGAAGCGATGTTCGCGCGCCTCAGGTTCTCGATCGTATTGTCGGCGATCCAGTAAATCAGTAGTGCGAGGATAATGACCGTGATTGCCTGGTAGAAAATCCCGCGCACCTGCGGATCGTTGATGAATGAACCGGCAGATTTCTCTTTTTCAGGCGTGGTTGTTGCGCCAATGGCCATGCAATGCCTCTTTCCCCTATCCACTCTTTTTGAGTGTTCTTATCGTTGGGATGGAGGAGCGGTTTCCCGCTCCTCCAAAGTCGCAGGCGATCAGCGGACCGGCGGTGCGTACTGGATGCCGCCCTTGCTCCAGAGCGCATTCAGTCCGCGCTCGATTTTCAGCGGGCTGCCGGCACCGATGTTGCGATCGAAGACTTCGCCGTAGTTGCCGACGGCCTTGATGATGTTGACGGCCCACTCATTGGTCAGGCCGAGGTCGGTACCGATCTTGCTGTCGGCCTCAACGCCAAGGAAGCGCTGGACGTCAGGGTTGGTCGACTTCTTCATCTCTTCGACGTTCGCCTGGGTGATGCCGAATTCTTCAGCCTGGACCAGCGCGTAGTGAACCCAGCTGACGATGTCGAACCACTGGTCGTCGCCCTGGCGGACGGCCGGGCCAAGCGGCTCCTTCGAGATGATTTCCGGCAGGATCATGTGATCATCCGGCTTCGAAAGCGTCAGGCGGAGAGAGTAGAGGCCGGACTGGTCGGTGGTGTAGACGTCGCAACGGCCCGCGTCGTAGGCGGCGTTCACTTCGTCGAGCTTCTCGAAGACGACCGGATTGTACTGCAGGTTGTTCGACTTGAAGTAGTCGGCAAGGTTCAATTCGGTGGTCGTGCCGGTCTGCACGCAGACGGCAGCGCCGGAAAGTTCAAGCGCCGACTTCACGTTGAGGCCCTTGCGGACCATGAAGCCCTGGCCGTCGTAGTAGTTGACCGTGCGGAAGTTGAAGCCGAGCGCGGTGTCGCGGTTGATGGACCAGGTCGTGTTGCGAGCCAGAACATCGACTTCGCCCGACTGCAGCGCTGGAAAGCGCTCCTTGGCGGAAGTCGGAGTATACTTGACCTTGCTGCCGTCGCCGAAAACGGCCGCGGCGATTGCCTTGCAATAGTCCACGTCGAAACCAGCCCAGTTGCCGGAAGCGTCGGGAGCGGAGAAACCGGCCAGACCGGTGTTGACGCCGCACTGCACGAAGCCTTTGGCCTTCACGTCGTCAAGGGTTGCAGCCGATGCCGCAGGTGCGCCAATACCCATGACAGCAGCGCCAACCAGAGCTGTCAGAATTCGTCTTGCCATTTTTTGAACCTTTTCGGTTGTCGTTAGTTCCCGTCTGCACAGTCGCGCTCTGTCGGCGCGTGCAGCCTCCGCCACCCTCCTGGCGTGAGTGCAATCTATCTCATGCTCAAAATTCACAAGGGTCAAGAGATGTTGCCGATTTTCTGATTTTGCATGTGAAAAACCCGAACTTCGCCAGAAGTTTAGGCAAGTTCTCGCCGGGAACTGGGCTTCTTTGAACAAAAAACGGCCAGGTCGGCATTTTGCACCCGCCGTCGGCCTTTCGCCGGAATTT
Organism: Sinorhizobium sp. 7-81; assembly: GCF_030124405.1. NCBI lineage: Bacteria > Pseudomonadati > Pseudomonadota > Alphaproteobacteria > Hyphomicrobiales > Rhizobiaceae > Sinorhizobium > Sinorhizobium sp. 7-81. The sequence continues at coordinate 87,022 of NZ_JASKLT010000007.1, forward strand.
TCCCTTGACCCGGCGGGTGCTGCGTTCGATGAGTTGGCGTCGAATTCAAACAGCGGATTTTTCAATGGCAGACAAGATCAGCGCGCTCAAGGAAACGGGCATCAACACCCGTCTGGCGCACTCCGGCAACAATCCCTCGGATTTCCACGGTTTCGTCAATCCGCCGGTGGTGCACGCTTCCACCGTGCTGTTTCCTAACGCCAGGACCATGGAAAGCCGGGCGCAGAAATACACATACGGGACGCGTGGCACACCGACGACCGACGCGCTTTGTGAGGCGATCAACGAGCTCGAGGGCGCTGCCGGAACGATTCTCGTGCCCTCGGGATTGGCGGCCGTCACGGTGCCGTTCCTGACCTATCTGTCCGCCGGGGACCACGCCCTCGTGGTCGATTCGGTTTACTTCCCGACACGGCATTTCTGCGACACGATGCTGAAGCGCCTCGGTGTCACCGTCGAATATTACGATCCGATGATCGGTGCCGCCATCGAGAGCCTGATCCGGCCGAACACGCGCCTGGTGCATACCGAGGCGCCGGGCTCGAATACGTTCGAAATGCAGGACATTCGTGCGATTGCGGCTGCGGCGCACCGCCACGGCTGCGTTGTGACGATGGACAATACCTGGGCGACGGCGGTTTATTTCCGCCCGCTCGATCACGGTGTGGACGTCTCGATTCATGCGGCGACGAAATACCCGTCAGGGCACTCCGACGTGCTGTTCGGAACCGTGTCGGCGAATGTCGCCCATTGGCCGGCGCTAACCGAGGCGATGGTCACGCTCGGCGTCTGCGCATCACCGGACGACAGCTACCAGATCCTCAGGGGCTTGCGCACGATGGGGATTCGCCTCGAACGGCATCAGGCGAGCGCGCTGGCGATTGCCGGGTGGCTCGAGAGCCGCGACGAGGTTGCGCGCGTGCTGCATCCGGCGCTGCCGAGCTTTCCGGGACATGACCTCTGGAAGCGCGACTTCGGCGGTGCGAGCGGAATCTTCTCCTTTGTCCTGAAGGCCGACAGCCCGGAAAAGTTCAGGACCAAGGCCCATGCCTTCCTCGACGCGCTCTCGCTGTTCGGTCTCGGCTATTCCTGGGGCGGCTTCGAAAGCCTCGCCGTTCACGTCAATCTCTCCGACCGCAAGGTGGCGAAGGCGCCGTCGGAAGGGCCGGTGATCCGATTGCAGATCGGGCTGGAAGACGTGCCGGATCTTCGCCGTGACATCGAAGCGGGCTTCGCCGCCGCCAACGCTGTTTAACGCTTCAGCGTCCCCTACAGCGCCGCGCGTCCAATCGGACGCGGAAAGGTCGCTGTAGCGCTTTGAATTGGCGCATGTTTTTATCCTTAAATCGGCTACGATTTAAGGATAGATGCAGTAGCGCCGTAACCGTAGAGCCAATCAAGGTCGGCAGCCAGCGCTTCGGGACCCTTGAGGGCCAGAACCAGATCGCGCCCCAGCCTCACCGGGCCGCGGGCGTGATAGGCGAATCGGTTGAAGGCAGCGCGCTTCCGCACACGATCGATCCGCGACCGCCGTACGCGATCATATCCGGCAAATGCGGAGGGGATATCCTGGGCTTCAGCGAGGCACTGCGCGAGTTCTCGCGCATCCTCGATTGCCATTGCGGCGCCCTGGGCCGCAAATGGCGTCATGGCATGAGCTGCATCGCCGATGAGAATGGTTCTCGCCCCGTCGTGCCACGCGCCGTCATCGACGGTGCACAAGGGCCAGTAGGTCGCCGCGGTAGCGCGCGTCAGAAGCTCGCGCAGTTTGGGATGCCATCCATCGAAAGCTGCTGCGAGTTCGCGCCGTCTGTCTTCGGAATCCTTGCCGATCCACACGCTGTCGGCGGCCTCGCCCCCGACGATCCCAACAAGGTTGAAGCCGCCGATCTCCTTGATCGGGTAGGCGACGAGGTGCGCATTGGGACCGAGGAAAGCTGTGACGCGATCGGCCGACAGGCAGGCCGTCGCCTCAGCGCCCGGCAGCATCATGCGCCACGCGATGTTGCCCGAGAACCGCACGGCGCCGGCGCCCGGAATGGACGCCCTTGTCCGCGACCAGATACCGTCGGCGCCGACGATTACCTGCGGACGCCGCATCATCGAGCGATCGATGGCTGCCTCCGGCTCGCTCTCGATCCGGCAGCCAAGGTGAACGCGGCAGCGCGGCTCGGCTTTGACCGCGTCGAACAGGATCTTCTGCAGGCTGGCGCGGTGCAGGACGCCATAGGGAGCCGCCCACCGGTTGCGGGCACGGGCACCAGCCGGCACGCTTGCGAGCGAACGTAACGAGTGGCCGTCGACAAGCGCAATCGAGTCCGGCTCGCTCCAGACACTTTCGAGAGCAGGAAGCAGACCGAGTTCGATGAGGATGCGTGACGCATTCGGCGACAATTGCAACCCAGCGCCCACTTCTTTCAAAGCGTCGGCCTGTTCGAATATTTCCGTCTCGAAACCCTGCCGGGCGAGGCAGAGAGCCGTCGTCAGGCCGGCGATACCGGCGCCCACAATTGCAACCGGACCAGCGTTTTGCATCGATCTCTTGGCGGTGAGTTGGGGCGACTTAAGCGGCCTTGCTGGTGAAGAGGCACTCCGGAGGATTCGTCTCCGTTGCCTTCAGCGAAGGATTATAGCGGTAGAGCGTCGAACAATAGGAGCAGACCTTCTCGTTGTCGTCGCCCATGTCGATGAAGATGTGGGGGTGGTCGAAGGGAACGGATGCGCCCGTGCACATGAATTCCTTGACGCCGATCTCGATCGCCTGGTGTCCGCCGTCATTCTGAAAATGCGGGATGCTGTGGCCGGCCATGTCATGCTCCGATGAATGCAAGTCTCTGGATGTGAATTTGCCGGCACCATAGTGAGCTTTGCCGTAAATGTGTAGCGGCAAACATGCCGCGCCTGTGGGTTTTTGGACGGCCGGGGGTTTCACGCGAGGGCGTTACAACCTAGTTTGCGCCGAAACAGAACGACCCTTCAGGAAACGAGACATGGATCTGATCCCGCCGCCATTTTCGCACTTCGCGCATGAGGGACTGGAGATCGCCTTCTTCGACGAAGGCGATCCGTCTGGAGAACCTATCCTCCTCATTCACGGTTTTGCGTCGAGCGCCAATGTCAACTGGGTGTATCCGGGCTGGTTGAAGACGCTTGGCGACGCCGGCTACAGGGTTATTGCCTTGGACAATCGCGGCCATGGAAAGAGCAGCAAGCCCTACGATCCTTCGCTCTACCATCCGCAACAGATGGCAGGGGATGCGGCGGCGCTTTTGGTCCATCTCGGAATCGGCGAGGCGCATGTCATGGGCTATTCGATGGGCGCGCGCATTTCAGCATTCCTGGCTTTAATGCATCCGGAGCGCGTGCGCTCGCTCGTGTTCGGCGGCCTCGGAATAGGCATGGTGAGTGGGGTCGGAGACTGGGATCCGATCGCCGACGCGTTGCTTGCACCGTCGCTGGAGAGCGTGACGCATGCGCGCGGCCGAATGTTTCGTGCCTTTGCCGATCAGACCAAGAGCGACCGCCAAGCACTTGCGGCCTGCATTTCCACGTCGCGTGATCTGCTTTCGGCCGAAGATGTGGCGCACATCGACGTACCGGTACTGATCGGTGTCGGAACGAAGGACGAGATTGCCGGATCGGCGCAGGAGCTTGCCGCGCTTATGCCGCGGGCGAGGGCGCTCGACATTCCGGGGCGCGATCATATGCTGGCAGTCGGTGACCGCGTGTTCAAGAAGGCCGTGCTCGAATTTCTTGGCGAGGTCGGGCGAGCGTAAAGCGGATCTGCGACCGGTGGCTGAAATGTCGGGCACCCATTTATGTCGACCGGGAATTACCCTATATTCGAAACCATCGATCGATCATGAAGGAGAGCGACTATGGTCGCCAAGACCGAACTGCGCCATACGGAATCGTTCAAGGCGATAGACCCGATCTGGGACAGCCTGCGCGAGGAAGCCCGGGTCGCCGCCGAGCGCGATCCGATGCTGGCAGCGTTCTTGTATTCGACCGTCGTCAATCAGCACTCCCTGGAAGAGGCTGTCATCTACCGGATTTGCGAACGGCTGGACCATCCGGACCTGCAGGCAAACTTGCTGCGTCAGACCTTCGCCGAAATGCTGGAGGACTGGCCGGAATGGGGCGCGATCCTGCGCGTCGACATCCAGGCGGTCTATGATCGCGACCCGGCGTGCACGCGGTTCATCGAAGCTGTGCTCTATTTCAAGGGATTCCACGCTATCCAGACGCATCGCCTTGCCCACTGGCTATGGAACCAGGGTCGGAGGGATTTCGCACTGTATCTGCAGAGCCGCTCCTCCAGCGTCTTTCAGACCGACATCAATCCTGCAGCCCGGATCGGGCGCGGCATCTTCCTCGATCACGCGACCGGCCTCGTGGTCGGCGAAACGGCAGCCATTGGCGACAATGTGTCGATCCTGCATGGCGTGACGCTTGGCGGCACCGGCAAGGAGGGTAGCGATCGTCACCCGAAGATCGGTGACGGCGTGTTGATCGGGGCGGGTGCGAAGATTCTCGGCAATATCCACATCGGCCATTGCTCGCGCGTGGCCGCCGGTTCCGTCGTGCTGAAGCCCGTTCCCCCAAAAACGACGGTGGCAGGCGTTCCAGCAAAGGTCGTGGGCGAGGCCGGGTGTTCCGAGCCGTCGCGCCAGATGGACCAGATCCTGGCCAGCTTCGACATCTGAGCAGATAGGAGCACCGGCGCCGCAGCAGCCCTTGCCGATTGCTCGGGTCGCAGGCGTTTTGATGGGACGAGGCAGTTGCGAGCGGTTTTCCGCTCGCGTCCGGTTCGTGCCTTGCAGAAAATTGGACAGAAATTCAAGCCGATACGGCGACTTCGCAAGTCTGGAGGGACGCCCGGTGTCCAAGTGGGTTTACACTTGGCAATTCCGCGTGCGAGAAGCGCCGCAAATCAAACATCCACGGAGAAGAGATTTGAAGCCCGAAGAGATCCGAAAGCTTGAAGCCTATTTCAAGCGCACCTTCAACCAATCGATGGTCGTCAAGGCACGGCCGAAGAAGGACGAGTCCGCGGAGGTCTATCTCGGCGACGAATTCCTCGGTGTCGTTTTCCGCGACGAAGAGGATGGAGAGCTTTCGTACAATTTCTCGATGGCGATCCTCGACATCGACCTGTGAGATCGACATCCATCGTCGGATCTTCCACCCGGTTCTGAGCAATCAGGCCGGGTTTTTTCATTAAAAGTCATATTTAACGCGCTCGCGCGAAAAAAATTCCCAGTTTTGTCACGAATTTTCATCAAGTCGTTGCAAGAACAGCGTTTTATTGCGTCGCACACAGAACTTGACTTTTTGTGCACTGCACATAAACTGACTAACAGTTAAGCCGTCCAAAGGAGACACCCTGATGTTTAACTTCGACGATGCGAACAAGAAAAGCAAAGAAGCCATTGACGTTGCTGTCAAAAGCTATTCGACCCTGACCAAGGGTTTTCAGGCCATTGCGACGGAAGCAGCGGACTATTCGAAGAAGTCCTTCGAGGACGGAATTTCCCATTTCGAAAAGCTGACCAATACCAAGAGCCTTGAAGCTGCTTTTGAGCTTCAAACCAATTATCTGAAGGCGAGCTACGAAGGTTTTGTCGCCGAGGCGACGAAGATCGGCGAGATGTACGCTGACCTCGCCAAGGATGCCTATAAGCCTTACGAGGCGCCGGTCGCCAAGGCGACTTCAGCAGTCAAGTCTGCCGCCGCGGCCTGACGACAAAGACCATCGCCATCGTAAGAAGGCCGGTCGCGGTTGCCGCGGCCGGCCTTCTTGCTTTTTGAAATGCCGGCCGCTTATGCCCCAAGAAAGTTGATCAATCTTGTGTTTCGCCGTGCGAATATGATTGCAGTGCGTTGGTTCGGCCTTAAAATTCGGAAACGAACTATTAGATAAGGACAAGCACGCCGCAGCCACGTTCGTTGGATGTGCGGCTGTACAAGGAACGAACAAGAATGATCGCCATGCCGGTCCGGATGCAGCAGGGAAGCGAAGGAGACGGAGGCGGCGCCAGTCGTGGCACCTCCGTTATCACGCGTACCAAGCCGAAGACCAAAAAGCCGAGTCTGTATCGTGTTCTGCTTTTGAATGACGATTACACGCCGATGGAATTCGTCATCCATATTCTGGAGCGCTTCTTCCAGAAGGATCGGGAAGAAGCGACCCGCATCATGCTCCACGTCCACAACCACGGTGTGGGAGAGTGCGGCGTCTTCACCTACGAAGTCGCCGAAACCAAGGTGACGCAGGTGATGGATTTCGCCAGGCAGCATCAACATCCGTTGCAATGCGTCATGGAAAAGAAATGAGGAACTAACGTGCCAACATTTTCGCCCAGCCTCGAAAAGGCGCTGCATCAGGCACTGACTTTTGCCAACGAGCGCCACCATGAATATGCGACGCTCGAGCACCTGCTGCTGGCATTGATCGACGATGCCGATGCGGCTGCTGTGATGGGCGCGTGCAACGTAAATCTCGAAACACTTCGCAAGACCGTGACGGACTACGTCGACAACGAACTGTCGAACCTCGTTACCGGCTATGACGAAGATTCCAAGCCGACCGCCGGTTTCCAGCGCGTGATTCAGCGTGCGGTCATCCACGTGCAATCCTCCGGCCGGGAGGAGGTGACGGGCGCCAACGTGCTGGTGGCGATCTTTGCCGAGCGCGAAAGCCACGCCGCCTATTTCCTGCAGGAGCAGGAGATGACCCGCTACGATGCGGTCAACTTCATTTCGCATGGAATCGGCAAGCGGCCGGGAAGCTCAGAGTCGCGGCCGGTGCGCGGGGCTGAGGATCAGGATTCCGAGCAGAAAGCGCCCCGCGAAAGCGAGGAAGCCGGCCCGAAGAAGCAGCAGGACGCGCTGACCGCCTACTGCGTAAACCTCAACGAGAAGGCGAAATCCGGAAAGATCGATCCGTTGATCGGCCGCCATGCCGAAGTCAATCGTACGATCCAGGTGCTCTGCCGCAGGTCCAAGAACAACCCGCTCTATGTCGGTGACCCCGGCGTCGGCAAGACTGCGATTGCCGAGGGCCTTGCCAAGCGCATCGTCGAAAAGAAGGTGCCGGAGGCGCTCGAAGACGCCACGATCTTCTCGCTCGACATGGGAACGCTGCTCGCCGGAACGCGCTACCGCGGCGACTTCGAGGAGCGTTTGAAGCAGGTCGTCAAGGAGCTCGAGGATTATCCGGGCGCCGTGCTCTTCATCGACGAGATCCACACGGTGATTGGCGCCGGTGCCACGTCGGGCGGCGCGATGGATGCGTCCAATCTTCTGAAGCCGGCGCTCTCGTCGGGTTCGATCCGCTGCATCGGTTCGACGACCTATAAGGAATACCGCCAGTTCTTCGAGAAGGATCGCGCGCTGGTGCGCCGTTTCCAGAAGATCGACGTCAACGAACCGACGATTGCCGACGCCATCGAGATCATGAGAGGGCTGAAGCCGTATTTCGAGGATTATCACCACCTCAAATACACAAACGACGCCATCAAGGCTGCCGTCGAGCTTTCCGCTCGCTACATCAACGATCGGAAGCTGCCGGACAAGGCGATCGATGTCATCGACGAGTCTGGGGCCGCGCAGATGCTGCTTCCCGCTGGCAAGCGTCGCAAGCTGATCACCGAGAAGGAGATCGAGGCGACGATCGCGACGATGGCGCGTATTCCGCCGAAGACCGTATCCAAGGACGATGAAACGGTTCTCGCCAATCTCGAGAAGGAGCTGAGATCCGTGGTCTATGGCCAGGACCTGGCGATCGAGGCGCTCGCCTCGTCGATCAAGCTGGCACGTGCCGGCCTCCGGGAACCGAACAAGCCGATCGGCTGCTATGTGTTCTCCGGCCCGACCGGTGTCGGCAAGACCGAGGTGGCAAAGCAACTGGCGTCCTCGCTGGGTGTCGAGCTTCTGCGTTTCGACATGTCGGAATACATGGAGCGGCACACGGTGTCCCGCCTGCTCGGCGCACCTCCCGGCTATGTCGGCTTCGACCAGGGCGGTCTCCTGACGGACGGCGTGGATCAGCATCCGCATTGCGTCTTGCTCCTCGATGAGATCGAGAAGGCGCATCCGGACCTGTTCAACATCCTCCTGCAGGTGATGGACCATGGTTCGCTGACTGACCACAACGGCAAGAGGATCGACTTCCGCAACGTCATCCTGATCATGACGACCAATGCGGGGGCGTCCGACATGGCTCGGCCGGCGATCGGCTTCGGCTCATCGAAGCGTGAGGGCGAGGATATCGAGGCGCTGAACAAGCTGTTCACGCCGGAATTCCGCAACCGCCTGGACGCTGTCATTCCGTTCAACTCGCTGCCGACGCCGGTTATCCATCAGGTCGTGCAGAAGTTCGTCATGCAGCTCGAGACGCAGCTTGCCGAACGCAACGTGACCTTCGACCTCGCGCCCGACGCTATCGCCTGGCTCGCCGAGAAGGGATACGACGAAAAGATGGGCGCACGGCCTCTGGCACGCGTCATCCAGGAAAACATCAAGAAGCCGCTTGCCGACGAAATCCTCTTCGGCAAGCTCAAGAAGGGTGGCGTCGTCAAGGTGACGATCGGCACGAAGGAGGACGGTACCAAGGGCCTGATGCTCGATGCCGTCCCTGAAACGGCGCCGATCAAGCCGAAGGCTGAAGTGTCGCGTCCCGCAGGTAAGGGCGCCAAGCCCAAGAAAGGCGACGAGAAGGAAACCGTCGCCGCCGACTCCGGGCCGAAGCCAAAGGCGAAGAAGACTGCAGCGAAAGCATCCTCCAAGGACCGCACGTCAGAGGCGGCCCCGCTGAAGGGCCGGACGGTCCCCAAGGTGCCGCGCAAGAAGTAACGCGATCGCTATTAAACACGACCGTGCCGGATGAGCTTCATCCGGCACGGTCGTGTTACCGCATGTTTCCTTAAATCGGAGCCGACCTAAAGCGCGTCGCATTCAATTGGAGTCACGCGACACGCTCTAAGTCCTTGTTTGCATGCATGTCGTTGTCCCGATACCGCTGCACACTTTCGGGCGACATGCATTAGGATAAGACATGCAGCAACTCAAAGTGCTACAGCGGCCTTTCTTTGAAGCTCGGTGCAGGTGAGTAAGCGTAACTTGCAGGTGTCCATGGAACGCGTTGAAGACGAACGATCATCTCTCGCCTGGTTCCTGACCGGCGCGCGCGGAATATTCAGCCTGCCCGCCATGATCCTCATGCTTTCCTTCGTCGGCTTTTGTTCGCTGACCGTGCAGGCCGGCGTCCCGCCGGAGCAGGTCGTGTTCATGACGGGCATTGTCTGGGCGCTGCCCGCGAAGGTTATCCTCGTGAGCTCGGTTCTGAGCGGCGCGAGCCTTGCGACGACCTTTCTCGCGGTGACGCTCTCGTCCGTGCGGCTCATGCCGATGGTGGCAGCCCTTGTCCCTGAATTGCGCACGGCGAAGACGCCAACATGGCTGCTTCTCGTATTGTCGCACTTTATCGCGATCACCGCCTGGGTGTTTGCGATGGAGCGCGTGCAACAAGTGCCGCGCCCGCACCGCGTGACATTCTTCGCTGGTTTCGGCATTGCGCTCGTCGCCGCAAACATGATGCTCGTGGCAGTCGTGTATCGTCTCGTCACCGACTTTCCGCCGATCGTCGCCGGCTGCCTCTTCTTTCTGACGCCTGTCTATTTTCTCGCCTCGATCTGGAATTCCGCGCGTCATCGCGTGGTCTATCTGGCGCTTGCCGCCGGCCTTGTCGCGGGACCGCTTTTCTATTGGCTGCTGCCGGAGTTCGACATCCTGCTTGCGGGCGTCGGCGGTGGAACGCTCGCCTGGCTCGCCGAGCGGTTCTGGCGCCCGCGACGGGAGGCGGGCGCGTGATGTGGCTTGAAGGTTGGTGGGCCTATGTCTTCATCGCGATTGCCGGCTGGCTCGCGACCGATATCTGGAGATGGCTCGGCGTGCTCGCCGGCAAGCGACTTCGCGAGGATTCCGAGGCATTGAACTGGGTAAGGGCGGTAGCGACAGCGCTGGTCGCGGCCGTCATCGCGAAGCTTATCCTCTATCCGAACGGCGTTCTCGAACAATCACCTCTGTGGTTGCGGCTGGGAGCCGTGGCGCTCGGCGCGATCGCGTTTTTCCTCGCCCGCCAAATACCGGCGGTCGGCATCGCAACGGCAATCGCGACACTCGCCGCCGGACTCTGGTGGCAGGGTTTCTAGTCCAGAGGGAACTGCTTCCCGGCGTCGGGAGATATTGTCCGGTGGTGAGGCCGCTTAGAGCGCCCCGCGGATCTTTTCCGCGTTCGCCGCAAGCACTGCGCCATCTTCCATCTTGCCGGAATGCGGCTTCAGCGGAATGCCTTCGCGACGGGGTATGACATGGAAGTGCAGGTGGTAGACGGACTGTCCGGCGGGCGCTTCGTTGAACTGCATGATCGTCACGCCGTCCGCGTCAAAAGCTTCCTTGGCCGCGATCGCGATCTTTTGAACCGTGCCGATCAGCGAGGGCAGCGTTGCCGCGTCGGCATCGAGAATGTTGCGGGAAGGGGTCTTGGGCAGCACCAGGACGTGGCCTTCCGCCTGAGGCATCACATCCATGAAGGCGACCGTAGCATCATCCTCGTAGACCTTGTGAGATGGAATTTCGCCCCGCAGGATCTTGGCGAAGATATTGTTCGTGTCATACGTGCTCATTTTCCTATCCTCGTAATGTCGCGCCGGCGTGGTCGGCGTCCTGTCAGTCGTCCCAGATCACGATAAGTTAAAGCGGGATGCGGGCGGAAAACCGCACACACTTTTCCTCATCCGCTCTAGCGCTCACCTTTGCGGAAAGGTCCGTGCTCCGCAAGAAATTCGCCGGTTTCTTCCACATCGCGGCGTTCGCGTTCGAGATAATCGGCAACCGCCCGCGCGAGCCCCGAGTGGGTGATGAAGTGCGCCGAATGCGTGGTGACGGGCATGTAGCCGCGGGCGAGCTTGTGCTCTCCTTGTGCTCCCGCCTCGACGCGCTTCAATCCCTTGGCGATCGCGAAATCGATCGCCTGATGGTAGCAGACCTCGAAGTGCAGGAACGGGTGGTCCTCGACACACCCCCAATGCCGGCCGTAGAGCGCGTCACTGCCGATGAAGTTGATTGCACCAGCGATATATCGGCCGCCGCGCTTGGCCATGACGAGCAAGATGTCGTCGGCCATCCTTTCACCGATCAGCGAATAGAAGGCACGGGTGAGGTATGGGCGACCCCACTTGCGGCCGCCGGTATCCATATAGAAGGAGAAGAACTGGTCCCAGATCGCCTCGGTCAGATCACTCGCAGTCAGCCAATCGATCGTTATGCCGCTTTCGACTGCCGTCCGGCGTTCTTTTTTCAGTGCCTTGCGCTTCCGGGATGCCAGCGTTTCGAGAAAGTCGCCGTAGGATCCGTAGCCTTCATTGGTGAAATGAAACTGCTGGTCGGTCCGATGAAGAAAGCCCGCCCGTTCGAAGGTCGGCATTTCGTCCGCCGATACGAAGGTTACGTGAGCCGAGGAGACGCCGTGGCGGCGCGTGAGTTCCTTCAGTCCCGCGGCAAGCGCATCGCGAACCGGCTGCGGATCGCGCCCTTCGGTGGTGAGCAGGCGTGGTCCTGTGGCCGGCGTGAAGGGGACGGAGCACTGCAGCTTCGGATAGTAGCGGCCACCCGCGCGCTCGAAGGCGTCGGCCCATCCATGGTCGAAGACGTATTCGCCCTGGCTGTGGCTTTTCATGTAGCAGGCAAGGCCGCCGCGCAGGAAGCCGTCCGCATCCTCCATCAGCAGATGTTGCCCTAGCCATCCCGTTTCGGCGGTCGCTGAGCCTGACTCCTCCAGTGCGGAGAGGTAGGCGTGCGAGACAAAGGGATTGTAGGGAACGTTGGTACTCAGCTTCGAGGCGCCGGCGAGCCTATTCCAGTTCGCCGGTGAGATCGATGTAAACGAGTGCTCGATGCGGATGTTGATGGCGTCTGTCATGAGCTTAGGAAATCATGGTCTCCCGTGGATCGAAACCCTCGAATGTCATCTGATCGGCATGAGCGAAGGTGTGTTCCTGCGCCTGCGGGTCGCGCACCGTCCAGGTGATGATGGTGTGTCCAAGCGCGCGTTCCTTGCTGATGAAGGCGTTCGGCAGGTGGCCGTAGAAATAGGAGATGAAGTCGAGGCCAAGCTGCATCGCTTCCTCATGCACGAAGAAGCGCTCCGGCTCGGCGCCCTCGGCCGTCAGGCCAAGGGGATACGGCGCGTCGAGCGCCTTGAGGTCCTTCAGCAGCCAATGATCGAAGCTCATCAGCGCCACCTGGCCCTTATAGCCTTCGAGCGTATCGAGCACCGCGGCGGCAAAGCCTTCGTCGTCGCCTCTCCGGCCCTTTAGTTCGATGACGAGCGGCACTCGGCCGTTAACGAGGCGGAGCATCTGCGACAGCGTCGGCACCTTGTCCTTGGTGCCGCCGACCGACATCAGCCCGAGCTCTCCTGCGGTCCGTGCCCGAACATCTCCCCTTATGCCGCAAAGGCGCTCCGTGGTGTCGTCATGAAAGACAACCGGAATACTGTCGGCGGTATATTGCAGGTCGCATTCGATCGCGAAACCCGCTTCGGCGGCGCGGGAAAACGCTGAAAGCGTGTTTTCCCAAACCTCCCGATTCATGTCGTGATAGCCCCGATGGGCGATCGGTTGGGCCTTGAGCCAGGAAATATCCTTCATGCGATTCCTCGGATCAGGCGATTTCGATGACGGCGTCGATTTCGACGGCCGCGTTGAAGGGTAGGGCGGCCATGCCCACCGCGGCGCGCGCATGCTTGCCGGCTTCGCCAAGCACGTTGGCGAACAGGTTGGACGCGCCGTTGATGACGAGGTGCTGTTCGACGAAATCCGGGACGGACGCGACGAAGCCGTTGATCTTGACGAGGCGGCGGATGCGCCCGAGATCGTCGGAAAGCGCTGCCTTTGCCTGGGCCAGGATGTTGATGGCGCAGAGTTCCGCGGCACGCTGGGCAGTCGCGACATCGACATCCTTGCCGACATGCCCCGTCACCGCGACCTTGCCGCCTTCCATGGGCAACTGCCCGGAAATATAGAGCATCGAGCCGCTGATCACGTAGGGAACATAGTTCGCTGCGGGCGCTGCTGCCAAGGGCAGGGTAATGCCAAGTTCGGCGAGGCGCGTTTCGATCTCTGCGGACATGGAAGGCTCCGTTGTTGTCTTTTGTGATAAAATCCGGCATGCAAGCTGGATCGCGACGGGCGTCAATCTTTCGTCGCGGATCTGCCTCGCTTCTGCCGACAGTTTGTTTATAGCATTGCCGGCGAGTGCAACAGGAGGAAACGGATGTTTCGTACAGGCTTCGGTCGCGCCAGTTTTGGAAGCGTCTGTTTCGCGGCGATGGTGAGCTTGGACGCCGCTGCTGCGAATGCGAGCGCGCTTGCGCCTCACCGCGCCGTTTACGATCTGGAGCTGAAGGATGCGTCCGATCGGTCGGGCATTTCGAGCATGTATGGCCGCATGGTCTACGAGTTCAACGGCTCGGCCTGCGAGGGTTACACGGTCAGTTTCAGGTTCATGACCCAGGTCGACACCGGCGAGGAAGTTCGCCTTACGGACCAGCAGACGACCACCTATGAAGACATGCGGAACGGCAACTTCCGCTTTCTGACGCGTTCTTTCACCGACGAGAAACTCGACAAGGAAGTCCGCGGCAGTGCGCATGAGGACAAGACCGGCGTCAAGGTCGAACTGACGGCGCCGGACAAGCGCGAGGTGGCGCTCGCCGAAAGCCGCTTCCCGACCGAGCACATGCTGGAAGTGATCGAACGGGCGAAGAAGGGTGACGCGTTTTTCGAAGCGCGCATCTTTGACGGCTCCGACACGGGCGACAAGACGCTGATCACCTCGACCTTCGTCGGCAAGGCCCGCAAGCCGGCATCGGACGACGCTGATGTCGGCAAGGCGGGACAGTTGGCTGCAGAGAATTATTGGCCGGTGACGATCTCCTATTTCAATGACGACAAGAGCGGAGATGCACTGCCTATCTACCGCATGTCGTTCAAGCTCTACGAGAACGGGGTTACTCGCGACCTGACGATGGATTATGGAGATTTCGTGCTGAGTGGAAAACTCGCCAAACTCGAAGTCTTCAATGCGGGAGACTGCAAATAAGCAGGAACCGCACAAAACTGACTTCCAGTCTTGATTTATCGGGCAGTTACCGCTAAGGGGCTGGCCATTCCACACGTGAGGCATGGGATGTTCCGGGAGAAATCCGGATTGTTCCGCCGGTGGGCGCATCAGCAATGCGCTCGACGCCTTGCGGAGGTTCAACCGGAAAAGGAGAAAAAGGCATGGCATTGCCTGACTTTACTATGCGCCAGCTTCTCGAAGCAGGCGTTCACTTCGGCCACCAGACGCATCGCTGGAACCCGAAGATGAAGCCCTACATCTTCGGCGATCGTAACAACGTCCACATCATCGACCTCGCCCAGACCGTCCCGATGCTGTCGCGCGCCCTGCAGGTCGTCAGCGACACCGTCGCCAACGGCGGCCGGGTGCTCTTCGTCGGCACGAAGCGCCAGGCTTCGGAAATCATCGCCGACGCCGCGAAGCGCTCTGCCCAGTACTACGTTAATGCTCGCTGGCTCGGCGGCATGATGACCAACTGGAAGACGATTTCCAACTCGATCCAGCGCCTGCGCAAGCTCGACGAAATTCTCGCTTCGGAAGCTTCCGGCTTCACGAAGAAGGAGCGCCTGAACCTCGAGCGTGAGCGCGAGAAGCTGAACCGCGCGCTCGGCGGTATCCGCGACATGGGCGGCACGCCGGACCTGATGTTCATCATCGACACCAACAAGGAATCGATCGCGATCGAAGAAGCCAAGCGTCTTGGCATCCCGGTCGTTGCCGTCATCGACTCCAACTGCGATCCGGACCAGATCGATTATCCGATCCCGGGCAACGACGATGCATCGCGCGCAGTCGCTCTCTACTGCGATCTCATCGCTCGCGCCGCCATCGACGGCATTGCCCGTCAACAGGGTGCCGCTGGCCGCGATCTCGGTGCATCGGTCGAGGTTCCGGTCGAGCCTGCTCTCGACGAATCGTCCGAGGCCTGATCGGGCCGGGCGGCAGATCAAGGCTGCCGTACCAAATGAAACGTCGGACGAGGCCGTTTGGGATGGAAATCTGAACGGCCTCGTTCTTTTCAGCCGGAAATGGCGCGATCGGGCCTACAATATCTTGCCCACGTATCATCGCGATGAAGCGTTCATCACGATGTCACATTGAAAAGCCATTCCCTGCCAAAACCTCCTGGCACTGCGCCGCTGATGGTGAGCGCGCCAGCCAAACAGACAAAGAGGCAAGAAGATGAGTGTTACTGCCGCAATGGTGAAGGAACTGCGCGAAAAGACCGGCGCAGGCATGATGGATTGCAAGAAGGCGCTTGCTGAAACCAATGGCGATATGGAAGCCGCGATCGATTGGCTGCGCGCCAAGGGCATCGCCAAGGCCGACAAGAAGTCCGGCCGCACGGCTGCCGAAGGCCTCATCGGCATTGCCAGCGCCGGCAATAAGGCCGTGGTCGTCGAGATCAACTCGGAGACGGACTTCGTTGCTCGCAACGACGCCTTCCAGGACCTCGTCCGCGGCGTGGCGGCTGTTGCTGTCGGAACCGATGGATCGGTCGACGCGATCAGCGCCGCCAACTATCCGGCTACCGGCAAGTCCGTCGCCGATACGATCACCGATGCGATTGCGACGATCGGCGAAAACATGACGCTTCGCCGCGCTGCGCTGCTGTCGGTCGACAACGGCGTCGTCGCGACCTACATCCACAATTCGGTTGCTGATGGCCTCGGCAAGCTTGGCGTACTCGTCGCCCTCAAGTCGACCGGCGACAAGGAAGCCCTGAACGCGATCGGCCGTCAGGTCGCGATGCACGTTGCCGCGACCAACCCGCTGGCAGTTCGCCCGAGCGAAATCGACCCGGCGGTTGCCGAGCGCGAGCGCAACGTCTTCATCGAGCAGTCGCGCGCTTCGGGCAAGCCGGATAACATCATCGAGAAGATGGTCGAAGGCCGCATGCGCAAGTTCTTCGAGGAAGTTGCGCTTCTTTCGCAGGCTTTCGTCATGAACCCCGACCAGACCGTCGAGGCAGCGATCAAGGAAGCGGAAAAGACCGTCGGTGCGCCGATCGAGGTTGCCGGTATCGCGCGTCTGCTGCTCGGCGAAGGCGTTCAGAAGGAAGAGTCCGATTTCGCTGCGGAAGTCGCAGCGGCTGCCAAGGGCTGATTTCTTCACCCTTATTGGGAAAACGTGGGGGCATCGCGTGACAACGCGATGCCCTTCGTGTATCCGGCATTCGTCAATGCGTCGGACCCGCCGGTTTGTGCCGGAGCGGTCGATACCGCGCAATACGATATACCCTATGCCGCTGTGCACTGCCTTCCGCACAGGCGTGCCGATCTGTTCAGGAGCGATGATGTCGGCCAAGCCAATCTACAAGCGTGTTCTTCTCAAAGCCTCCGGTGAAGCCTTGATGGGAAGCCAGGGCTTCGGCATCGATGTGGCGGTCGCCGACCGGATCGCCTCGGATATCGCCGAGGCGCGCGCCATGGGCGTCGAAGTCGGCGTTGTTGTCGGCGGCGGCAATATCTTCCGTGGCGTCGCAGTTGCCTCGAAGGGCGGTGACCGGGTAACCGGCGACCACATGGGGATGCTGGCGACGGTGATCAATGCGCTCGCGCTGGCGACGTCGCTGCGCAAGCTGGACATCGACACCGTGGTGCTTTCGGCCATTGCGATGCCGGAAATCTGTGAGAGTTTTTCGCAACGCGCTACCCTATATCATCTATCGCTTGGTCGCGTGGTCATCTTCGCCGGAGGCACGGGCAATCCGTTCTTCACGACGGATTCCGCCGCGGCGCTCCGCGCAGCCGAGATGGGTGCAGAAGCGATCTTCAAGGGAACGCAGGTCGACGGTATTTACTCTGCCGATCCGAAGAAGGACCCAACGGCTACCCGTTTCGATCGCCTGACCCACAGTGAGGTTCTGGAGAAAGGATTGGCCGTGATGGACGTAGCCGCAGTGGCGCTTGCACGCGAAAATGCCATTCCGATCGTCGTTTTCTCGATTCACGAGAGGGGCGGTTTTGCGGAGATCTTGACCGGTGGCGGCCATGCCACCATCGTCACGGACAATTGACAGTTTGAAAGCCCCTGGGGCTGTTGAAGACAGGAGTCTTGAACCATGAGTGAAGGTGTGGATCTGAAGGAACTGAAACGCCGCATGGACGGAGCGATCTCCGCGTTCAAGCACGACATCGCATCGCTTCGCACCGGCCGCGCATCGGCCAATGTTCTCGACCCGGTGACCGTGGAGGCCTATGGCTCACGCATGCCGTTGAACCAGGTGGCCAACATCACGGTTCCGGAGCCGCGGATGCTGTCCGTTTCGGTGTGGGACAAGTCCATGGTCGGCGCCGTTGAACGCGGGATCCGGGAATCGAACCTTGGCCTCAACCCGATCGTCGACGGCCAGAACCTGCGCATTCCGCTCCCGGAGCTGAACGAGGAACGCCGCAAGTCGCTCGTCAAGGTCGCGCACGACTACGCCGAGAAAAGCAAGGTGGCCGTCCGCCACGTTCGCCGTGACGGCATGGACGACCTGAAAAAAGCCGAAAAGGATGGCGAGATCGGGCAGGATATCCACCGTGCTCAGTCCGAGCGTGTCCAAAAGATGACCGACGAAACGATTTCCGAGATCGACCGCTTGCTCGCCGATAAGGAAAAGGAAATCATGCAGGTCTGACGCGTCGATGATCTGAGTCTCTTTTTTCGGACCGCCAATGCAAGAGTTCACCCCCGCAAACGTACCGAATCACGTTGCCATCATCATGGACGGCAACGGTCGATGGGCGAACGCGCGTGGACTTCCGCGCACGATGGGGCACCGAAAAGGTGTCGAGGCCGTGCGGGCTGCGGTAAAGACGGCCGCCGAACTCGGCATTCGCTATTTGACGCTTTTCGCCTTCTCGTCGGAAAACTGGAGCAGGCCCGAGGCCGAGGTCACGGACCTCATGGGCTTGCTCAAGGCCTTCATAAGACGGGATCTCGCCGATCTGCATCGCGAGAACGTTCGCATTCGGGTCATAGGCGATCGCGCAAATCTCAGCGGTGACATTCTGCCGTTGCTGATCGAAGCGGAGGAGACGACGCACGCGAACACCGGGATCACCTTGGTGATCGCATTCAACTACGGCGCGAGGGACGAACTGGCGAGGGCGATGCGTCGCCTGGCCGCAGAGGTGGCCGCCGGCCGCCTCCGCCCGGACGAGATCACGGCGGAAAGAATCACCGCAACGATCGATACCGCCGGCATTCCCGATCCGGACCTGATCCTGCGGACGAGCGGCGAGGAGCGCCTCTCCAACTTTCTGCTTTGGCAAGGAGCCTATTCGGAATTGCTGTTCATTCCCGAACTTTGGCCGGACTTCACACGCGAGACGTTCCTTGCCGCCATTGAAAAATATGCCAGCCGCGAACGCCGCTTCGGCGGCCTGCCGCAACCGACGCTGGCGGTTGGTTCCTGATGCAGAGTGAACTCAAGCTTCGCATCGCCTCCGGGGTAGTGCTTGCGGCGGTCGCCCTTGGCGCGACCTGGGCAGGCGGGCTTGCCTTCCAGCTCCTGTCCGTCGCGATCGGTTTGCTGGTCTACTACGAATGGTCGACCATTACCAAACTTGCCGAGAGCGACTTTCAGGGCAACGCTCTCGGGTGGCTTTCGCAGGCCGTGATCGCAATCCTCGTCCTGTTTGACTATATTCACTTCAGCCTGCCGGTGCTGGCGGCCTTTTCGCTTTTCGGCGGGCTTTGGGTGCTGATCCGCAAGACGAGCTGGTGGTTGCCGGGTGGCATCGTTTACGCGGGTTTGACTGCGGTATCGCTCGCCGCAATCCGCGGGGCAGATTATCTCGGTCTGATCGCGATGCTTTTCGTGTTCGCCGTCGTTTGGGGGACGGACATCTTCGCCTATTTTACCGGAAGGGCGATCGGCGGTCCGAAGCTGGCGCCGGCCATTTCGCCTGGAAAAACCTGGTCGGGAGCGCTGGGCGGGACGATCTGTGGCGTTCTTGCGGGTGTTGCCGTGTTCATGGCTCATTTCTCCCTGCAGGATCTGCGCATCCCGATCATTGCGCTTGTGCTGTCCGTTTCCAGCCAGATCGGGGATCTGTTCGAGTCCTTCATCAAGCGTCGTTTCGGCGTAAAGGATTCGAGCAAGCTTATCCCTGGACACGGCGGGGTTATGGATCGGGTCGACGGATTGATATTCGCCTGCGTCGCCGCCTTGATTCTGGTGCTGGCCCAGCTTCTGTTTGCCGGCGGGCGCGCAGTCGCCTTCGGTCCGGTTCTGTTGGGCCTTTGAGGCTGCCGCATAATTCCTTAAGTCGAAGTCGAATTAGGGGTAGATTATGCAAGCATGCAAAATGTGACAGCGACAGCCGCGCACCTCAAGGCAGTGCGGTGTCGCAACAGCGGATGCGTTAGGAAATACCATGAGCCTTCTGCTTGAGAATCTGCAATACGCCATACCCACCTTCCTGTTTCTGCTGACCCTCTTGGTCTTCGTTCATGAGCTGGGGCACTATCTGGTGGGCCGCTGGTCCGGCATCCGCATTCTCGCCTTCTCCGTCGGTTTCGGACCGGAGCTCTTCGGTTGGACCGACCGCCACGGCACCAGATGGAAGTTCTGCGTGGTTCCACTCGGCGGCTACGTGAAATTCTTCGGCGACGACGATGCAGCAAGCACGCCCGACTATCGCCGGTTGGAGACAATCGCGCCGGAAGACCGCGCCCGTTCATTCCTGGGTGCGAAGCTTTGGAAGAGGGCTGCAACCGTCGCGGCCGGGCCGATTGCCAATTTTGTGCTGGCGATTGCGATTTTCGCTGTTCTCTTCTCCATCTACGGCCGTGCCGTTGCCGATCCGGTTGTGGCCTTGGTGGCGCCCGGCAGCGCGGCGGAAAAGGCGGGCGTCAAGTTGGGTGACCGGCTGGTGTCGATCGACGGAACGCCGATAGCCACCTTTGACGACGTACGGCGCTACGTCAGCGTTCGCCCGGAACTGCCTATCACGGTCCGCGTCGAGCGCGACGGTTCCGCGATCGACCTGCAGATGGTGCCGCAGCGTACCGAATCCGTCGACCCGCTGGGCAACAAGGTGGAAGAGGGCAAGATCGGCATCGGGACAAATCAGGAGGTCGGGAACTTTCGAATCGAGACCTACGGACCGCTTGAAGCGGTCGGTCAGGGAGCCCTGCAAAGCTGGCGAATCGTGACCGGCACGTTTGACTATCTGTCGAATCTGTTCGTTGGCCGGATGAAAGCCGATCAACTGGGTGGACCGATCCGTATTGCGCAGATTTCCGGGCAGATGGCCAAGCTTGGCGTCGCCGAAGTCTTGAATTTCGCAGCCGTCCTTTCAGTTTCTATAGGATTGCTTAACCTCATGCCCGTCCCCGTGCTTGATGGCGGCCATCTCATGTTCTATGCGGTGGAAGCGTTGCGCGGAAAACCCGTCGGCCCCGCAGCACAGGATATCGCTTTCCGCATTGGATTTGCGATGGTGCTGATGCTCACGGTCTTCGCGGCGTGGAATGACATCAACTGGCTTTTCGGCTGAAACAGGATTTCGAAGATCGAGGCGCTGTCTGCAGGTCTTTGCTCTTCTTGCGATCCGCGTCCTGGGAGGGACGTAGCAACCTTTCGGATATTGTGAACGAGTGACGCGCCGTGGCTTGCGCCGCAAGGATTTGTTTACGATAAGTCGAATCCGTAGTGGCTGTTAAGCCACGGTTCGAATTGAAGTAAACAGAATTTAACTAGCTGACTTGCTTGTATGGCAAAAGCGGGTAAAACGGCAACCGTGACCGGAGTCGGTACGAAATTGCCGCGGGACGTTGGGAAAAGGTAAGATTTAAACATGAAAGCTGGTTCAAGATTTTTGAACGCGGTGTCGGCCTTTGCGCTGTCAGCAAGCATGGTTACCACGGGTGCCGGTGTTGGGGTGTTCGCAGGCACGTCGGTTGCACAAGCCGCGGTCATCAATCGGGTTGAGGTGCGGGGCGCAACGCGTGTAAGCGCGGACACCGTACGTGCGAACATAACGATCGTCCCGGGCAGGAGCTTCAGCAACGCCGATATCGATGCTTCGGTGAAGCGTCTTTATGCCACCGGTTATTTCTCCGACGTCAGCATCAATGTCGCCGGCGGCACGCTCGTCGTCTCTGTCAGCGAGAACCAGCTCGTCAACCAGGTTGTTTTCAACGGTAACCGCAAGATCACGGACGACAAGCTGCAGGCTGCAGTGCAGACCCAGCCGCTCGGTCCTTACAGCGAGGCAACCGTCGAGAGCGATATCCAGTCCATCAAGAACGCCTACGCCGCGATCGGCCGTAGCGACGTCACCGTGACGACGCAGGTCGTGCCGATTGCCGAGGGGCGTGTGAACCTCGCCTTCGTCATCAATGAGGGCGAGCGCACGAAGATTTCTCAGATCAATTTCGTCGGCAACGAGGCTTATAGCGATGGCCGGTTGCAGTCGGTGATTGCGACCAAGGAATCGGGCATCTTCTCGTTCCTGACCCGCAAGGACGTCTACAATCCGGACAAGCTGCGTGCCGACGAAGAATTGCTGCGTCAATTCTATTACAATCGCGGCTATGCCGATTTCCAGGTCGTCTCGTCCGACGCGACGCTGAATGAGGCGACCAATGAATACGCGGTGACGATCACCGTCGAGGAAGGCCCGCGCTACGATTTCGGTCCGGTCAACATCGAATCGACCGTCGAAGGCGTCGACGCCGAGGAGTTGAGGGGGCTGGTCCAGAGCCGGGAAGGCTCCGTCTACAAGGCCAAGGATGTTCAGGATACCATGAGCGAAATTTCGAAGCGTGTAGCTTCGGAAGGCTACCCGTTCGCTCGCGTGACGCCCCGTGGCAACCGTGATCTTGCCAACCACACGATCGCCGTCGATTATCTCGTCGACCAAGGCGAGCGCGCCTATGTCGAGCGCATCGAGATCCGCGGCAACACGCGCACGCGTGATTACGTTATTCGCCGTGAGTTCGACGTCGGTGAAGGTGATGCCTTCAACCAGGAGATGATCGCGCGCGCAAAGCGCCGGCTCGAGGCCCTTGGCTATTTCTCGACGGTGAACATTTCGACGCAGCCGGGCAGTGCCGCGGACCGCGTCGTGATCATCGTCGATGTGCAGGATCAGTCGACCGGTTCGTTCGGCATCGGTGCCGGCTATTCGGCCGGCAGCGGCGGCGGCTTCCTTGTCGAGGCCTCGATCGAAGAGAAGAACTTCCTTGGTCGCGGCCAGTACATTCGCGTCGCAGCCGGTCGTGGTGAAGACAACCAGACCTACAATGTGTCGTTTACCGAGCCTTATTTCCTCGGCTACCGCCTGGCCGCTGGCTTCGATCTCTTCAAGAACGAAAACGACTACGACGACGATCACTACACCTATGACGATCAGGGCTTCAGCCTGCGCGTGACTGCGCCGATCACCGAGAGCCTGTCGACAACGCTGCGCTACAACTTCACCAGGATCGATTACGGTGGCGACTTGGACGAACTGTCCTCGCCTTATGACCGCGTCGTCGAAGAGAGCCCGTGGACGCGTTCGTCTATCTCGCAGTCGGTGACCTACAACACGCTTGACGACGCCCAATTGCCGCACGAGGGCATTCTCGCGACGGTTACGCAGGAGTTCGCCGGACTTGGCGGTACCTCTGATTTCTACAAGCTTACCGGTAAGGCCAAGTGGTACTACACGCTGAACGACGAGGCGGACATCATCGCGTCGATCGGCGGAAGTGCCGGTCACCTGTTCAAGACCTCCGGATCAATGGAAGTCTTCGACCAGTTCCAGCTGGGTAGCAACGATATCCGTGGCTTTGAGCGCAACGGTATCGGTCCGCGCGTCAACAACGGCGACGCGCTCGGCGGCACGACCTACTTCACGGCCTCTGCGGAAGCGTCGTTCCCGTTGCCGGGCATTCCGCGCGATAGCGGCTTCCGCGGTGCACTCTTCGTCGATGCCGGCACGCTTTACGGTAATGACGTGGAGCTGACCGGAGCGGGTGAGTTCGCTCGTGGCACGGACGCATCGTTGCGTGCGTCTGTCGGCGTCAGCCTTATCTGGGCTTCGCCATTCGGTCCGCTGCGTGTCGACTACGCGGTTCCGGTTGCGAAGGAGGACTTCGACGAGGTGCAGAACTTCAAGTTCGGCATTAACTCGTCGTTCTGATAAAAGCAGTCCAGAACTGCCGTACAAAATCGTTCTGGAGTGTCCATGGAACAGAACTGCTTTTTTCCGCCCCATGAAGGGATTCGCTTGGGCGACTTGGCGAATCGGATTGGGGCGGAGTTGTCGGATGCCGCTGCCGCGGATCGCTTGATCCACGGGGTAGCACCGGTTTATCGCGCCAAACCGGGTGACGTTTGCTATATGCTCTCGCGCAAGAACCGCGATGAGCTGCAAGATTGCCATGCTTCGGCAATCATTTGCGACAAGGCGATTTCTTCGATCGTACCGGACAATATCCCCGTTCTCTTGACCCCGAAGCCGCATACAGCCTTCGCGCTTGCAGGTGCGCTGCTTCACGAAACGGCAATGCGCCCATCGTACATTACAAGCGAGCGGGGCGTTGCTGCGGGTGCGTTTGTCGATCCGACAGCCCGGCTTGAGCCCGGTGTAGAGGTCGAGCCGACGGCAGTGATCGGTGCCGGTGCCGAGATTGGGAGCGGAACGCGCGTTGCCGCGGGCGCCGTCATCGGACCGAATGTCCGGATTGGCCGTGATTGCACGATTTCAGCGGGTGTCAGCATTCTTTGTGCGCTGGTCGGCAACAACGTCATCATTCATCCCGGCGCGCGGATCGGTCAGGACGGTTTTGGCTACGCGCCAGGCCCAAAGGGCGGGATGATCAAGATCGTTCAGGTCGGTCGCGTGATCATCCAGGACCATGTCGAGATCGGTGCGAACACGACGATCGATCGCGGCACGATGGATGATACCGTGATCGGCGAGGGCACGAAGATCGATAACCTCGTGCAGATCGGACACAACGTCCGCATCGGCCGCTATTGCGGCATTGTCAGCCAGGTCGGCATCGCCGGCAGCACGAAAATTGGCGACGGCGTGATGATTGGCGGCGGAACGGGCGTCAACGGCCATATCACGATCGGCGACGGCGTACAGATCGCCGCCATGAGTGGCGTTGCAAGCGACGTGCCGCCCGGGGAGCGTTACGGCGGAATTCCCGCACGCCCGATGCGGGATTTTCTGCGGGATATCGCCGAGATGGCGATGCGCGCCAGCGAAAGACAGAAGAAGAAGGGTGGCAAGGATGAATGAGGCTGCAACCGTACTCGGCACGGCGGATATTCAGGAAATCCTGAAGCTTCTTCCCCACCGCTACCCGTTCCTGCTCGTCGATCGCATCATCGAGATCGATTCCGACAACTCCGCGATCGGAATCAAGAATGTGTCGGCGAACGAACCGCATTTCACCGGGCATTTCCCGGAAAAGCCGATCATGCCGGGCGTGTTGCTGATCGAAGGCATGGCGCAGACGGCCGGCGCCATCTGCGCCCGCAAGACCGGGATCGGCGAGAACCTCGTCTACTTCATGACCATCGACAATGCCCGTTTCCGCAAGCCTGTCGTGCCGGGGGACCAGGTCGAGTTCCATGTCGTCAAGCAGAAGCAACGTGGCAATATCTGGAAATTTCACTGTGATGCAAAAGTTGACGGGCAACTTGTCGCGGAAGCTGATATCGGCGCGATGATCGTCAGCAAGGAAGACGCCTGAACATGATTGCATCGACTGCGAAGATCCACCCGTCATCTGTCATCGAGGATGGGGCCGTGATCGGAGAGAACGCTAAGATCGGCCCGTTTTGCCATATCGGGCCGAATGTCGTTCTGGGCGACGACGTCGAGCTCATAAGCCATGTCGTGGTGATTGGGCGCACGACGGTCGGCAAGGGTTCGAAGATCTTTCCGTCGGCCGTCATAGGCGGCGACTCGCAAAGCATGCATCATAGCGCCCTCAACACGACGCTGGTGATCGGCGAGAACTGCACCATCCGTGAAGGTGTGACGATGAACACCGGCACCGTCGAGCACGGCGGCACCACGGTCGTCGGCAACAACAATCTTTTTCTTGCCAATTCTCACGTCGCACACGATTGCCGCCTTGGGAACAATATCATCCTGTCCAACAACGTCATGCTGGCGGGGCATGTGACCGTTGGCGACCGCGCCATTCTTGGCGGCGGATCGGCCGTTCACCAGTTCACGCGCATCGGCAGGCAGGCCTTTATCGGCGGCCTTTCGGCGGTCAGCTACGACGTCATTCCGTATGGCATGCTCAACGGCAACCCCGGCGTTCTGAGCGGCCTCAACGTCGTCGGCATGACGCGCGCGGGCATAGAGCGCGCGACGATCCATGCGGTGCGGCGGGCGTACAAGCAGATTTTCGACGGACCGGAATCGATCCGCGCCAATGCTGCGGCGATCCGGCAGGAGTATCTCGATTGCCCGCCGGCGCTCGAGATCCTCGATTTCATTGCCGCAGAGAGCGATCGCGCGCTGTCGTCGCCGAACCGCGGCGCCAGAGGTTGACCGCAGTGGCGGCCCACCGCCTGCCGGGTACAGGGGGCAGGTTGGCGATTATTGCTGGCGCTGGCGCGCTGCCACATCACGTGGCGGAGGCGGCGCGGCGGCAGGGCGAGGACCCGTTCATCATTGCACTGTCGCGCGAAGCGGACGCCGACTGGACGGGATTCGACCACTCCATCCTCGCCATCGGTGATTTCGCCGCAATCAGCCGGACCTTCGAGGCAGAGGGGATCGATCGTGTCGTGCTCTCCGGAGGTGTCCGGCGGCGACCGGAATGGCGTGATATCCGCCCCACGCTCAGAACGCTCGCTAAAGTGCCGAGCGTCCTTCGGACTCTGATGTCCGGCGGCGACGATGCGGTCCTGCGAATGGCGATGGATCTCATCGAAGCAAGCGGCGCCCGTGTCATCGGTGTGCAGGACGTCGTCCCCAATCTTCTCGCAGATGCCGGCCCACTCGGAACCCACATGCCTACCGATGACGATCGCCGGGACGTGGAAGCTGGGATCGCCGCCGCCAATGCATTGGGAGCGCTCGATGTCGGGCAGGGCGCCGTCGCCGTCGGCGGCAGGGTGATCGCGCTCGAGGGCGCCGAAGGCACAGACGCCATGCTGGCTCGTGTTGCCGCACTCAAGGCGGAAGGCCGGGTCTCTGCCCGCCGCCGCGGGGTTCTTGTCAAGCTCTGCAAACCGCAACAGGACGAACGCGCGGACCTGCCCTCGATTGGTCCTTCCACGGTCGCCGGCGCCGAGGCAGCGGGGCTCGCAGGCATCGCAGTCGAGGCGGGCAGGGCACTTGTCCTTGAGCGCTCGCAGGTCGTCGAAATGGCCGACAAGAGCGGCCTGTTCATTCTGGGTGTTGAACGCGGCGGCTATGGGAGCCGTTGATGACCGGCACAGGCTACAAACTGGCCGTAATAGCCGGAGAAGTCTCCGGAGACCTGCTCGGCGCCGATCTGGTGCGCGCGCTTCGGTCTCGTCTTGAAGGTTCGCTCGAACTGGTCGGCGTAGGCGGCGAGGCGCTTGAAGCCGAGGGGCTGACATCGCTGTTCGACTATTCCGAGCTGTCGATCATGGGTTTTTCGCAGGTGCTTGCGCGTTTGCCGAAGTTGCTCCTGCGCATCCGCCAGACCGCCCGTGCGATCATCTCGGCGCGGCCCGATGCATTGCTGATTATCGACAGCCCGGATTTTACCCACCGCGTGGCTCGGCACGTGCGTGCCGCGCTACCGCACTTGCCGGTGATCAATTATGTCTGTCCGAGCGTTTGGGCATGGAAGCCTGAGCGCGCACCGCGCATGCGTGCCTATGTCGATCATGTGCTTGCGGTTCTGCCGTTCGAGCCGGAGGTGATGCGTACACTTGGTGGCCCGCCGACCACCTATGTCGGGCATCGCCTTGCGTCCGACGCGAATGTCCTGGCGGTTCGTGCGCGCCAGCACGAGAAGCAGCGGCTGGAGCGGCAGCAAGAGCCCGCGACCTGTCTCCTGCTTCCGGGGTCACGCGGGAGCGAGGTCAGCCGCTTGCTGCCGATTTTTCGCGAGACTGTCGAGGAACTCGCGGCGCGTCACGAAGGCATGCGCTTTCTGCTGCCGACAGTTCCTCGCCAGGAGCGGCGCGTAAAGGAATTGACGGCATCGTGGAAGGTCCGGCCTGAAATCTCCGTCGCGGCGGACAGGAAGTGGGAGGCTTTTGCCGAGGCCGACGCCGCGCTCGCCGCTTCCGGGACCGTCATCCTCGAACTCGCGCTTGCCGGGATCCCCGTCGTTTCGACCTACAAGGCCGATTGGCTTGTCAGTTTCCTGCACTCGCGAATCGGGATATGGACTGCCGCACTTCCGAACCTGATTGCTGATTTTCCGATCGTGCCGGAGTATTTCAACAAGGCGATCCGGCCGGCGGCGCTGACGCGCTGGTTCGAGCGGCTTTCGATCGACACGCCACAACGCCGTGCCATGCTTGACGGTTTCGCCCTTGTGCAACAGCGCATGGCAACCGACCGTCCACCTGGCGACAAGGCGGCGGAAATCGTCTTCGACTATCTCCAAAGAAAAAAGCCCGGCCATTTCTGACCGGGCTTTTTCGATTTCACCGGTGTCTGCTCAGCGCTTCGAGACAGGGAGGTAGTCGCGCTGCGGAGCGCCGACATAGAGCTGACGCGGGCGGCCGATGCGCTGTTCCGGATCCTCGATCATTTCATTCCACTGCGCGATCCAGCCGACGGTGCGGGCCAGCGCGAAGAGCACGGTGAACATGGTGGTGGGGAAGCCCAGCGCCTTCAGCGTGATGCCGGAATAGAAGTCGATGTTCGGATAAAGCTTCTTTTCGATGAAATACTCGTCGGTCAGCGCAATGCGCTCGAGTTCCATCGCGACTTCGAGCAGCGGATCGTCCTTGTGGCCGAGCTCGGCGAGAACCTCATGCGTCGTCTTCTGCATGATCTTCGCGCGCGGATCGTAGTTCTTGTAAACGCGATGGCCGAAGCCCATCAGGCGGAACGGATCGTTCTTGTCCTTGGCCTTGGCGATATATTCCGGAATGCGGTCGACCGTGCCGATCTCGGC
Organism: Sinorhizobium sp. 7-81; assembly: GCF_030124405.1. Lineage (NCBI taxonomy): Bacteria > Pseudomonadati > Pseudomonadota > Alphaproteobacteria > Hyphomicrobiales > Rhizobiaceae > Sinorhizobium > Sinorhizobium sp. 7-81. Next base: position 115,279 of record NZ_JASKLT010000007.1, read on the forward strand.
GAGCATATTGAGTGCCGCCTCGTTGGCACCACCGTGAGCTGGTCCCCAGAGGCAGGCGATGCCGGCCGCAATACATGCAAACGGGTTTGCGCCCGACGATCCGGCGAGGCGGACGGTAGAGGTCGACGCATTCTGCTCGTGATCGGCGTGCAGGATGAAGATCCGATCCATCGCGCGTGCGAGAACCGGGTTCACGACATATTCCTCGCAGGGGACCGCAAAGCACATGCGCAGGAAGTTAGAGGCGTAGTCGAGGTCGTTCTTCGGGTAAACGAACGGCTGGCCGATATGATATTTGTAAGCCATCGCGGCAATCGTCGGCATCTTCGCGATCATGCGCAGCGACGCGACCATGCGCTGGTGCGGATCGGTGATGTCGGTCGAGTCGTGATAGAAGGCCGACAAGGCGCCGACGCAGCCGCACATGACGGCCATCGGGTGCGCGTCACGGCGGAAACCGGTGAAGAAGCGCGACATCTGTTCGTGGACCATCGTGTGATGGGTCACCCGGTAGTCGAAGTCGTCCTTCTGAGCCTTGGTCGGCAGTTCACCGTAGAGGAGCAGGTAGCACACTTCGAGGAAGTCGCCGTGTTCGGCAAGCTGCTCGATCGGATAGCCGCGATGGAGCAGCACGCCCTCGTCGCCGTCGATATAGGTGATCTTGGATTCACACGACGCCGTCGACGTGAAGCCGGGATCGTAGGTGAACATGTGCGTCTGCTTGTAGAGCGATCCGATATCGACGACGGCCGGCCCAATGGATCCCGATCGCACTGGCAGTTCCGCCGATTTTCCATCGAATGTTACGACCGCGCTTTTTTCTGACATGGGACCCTCCGTCTTATGGCAACGTGGCATAGAGATATGCCACGAAAGTGAACGTTGCGAATTTGCTATATGATTTATTTTCGACTGCCAAGCTGTACGAAAGGCAAATGGTGCGATGCGAAAATGTGCATATGGCAACGCAATAATCGCACGTTATGGCGAGATGTCCAATCAGATCAATGATCGTTAATCTGATAATGCGGTACCATTCTATATAGCTGCCGATTTTTTGTGCAATTGAGCTTCTGGTTGCAATATCACGACCTTGGTTGCAGGATCCGGTCCGACAGCCGCAGAGGGGCAGAGCGGAGGAGAATGGGTACGGAAGAGCGAGGGCGGATAACGCGCGATGCGGTGGACCATGCGCCGTCTTTCATCGGCAGTCAGGTCTCCGTTCTTGCCGTCAACGCGCCGGTAGTCCGGCCCAGCGGCCGTTTGCCGTGGCTACCGAACGGCTCGTCAGTGGATTATAGGATCCATGCTGCCGCGTCTTCGATTTTCCGACGTTTTCGCACGGCCGTGGAGGAGGAAGCCGACTTCGGGCACGGTTTCGTGCTGATCTCGGTGCTTCTGGCGCTAGGCTCGCTCGTTTGGTTCGCGCTGCCATATGACGTCGGAATCGCCAAACTTGCACCGCTGCTTTGCGTTTTCGGCATATCGGCGCTCCTGTGCCGAGGGCGGTTTGCGCCTTGGCGACCGCTCGCGGTCGCGCCCTTCATCTTCGTCGGCGGCATGTTGCTGGCCGCGGTCGAGACCGCACGTCTCGACACGGTCATTCTCGATGGACCGGTGACCACGAACCTTCGCGGAACCATTTTGTCGCGCGAGCAGGATGACAGGGGGCGCTGGCGGTATCTGGTCGAGGTCGATGAAACGTCCAGGCCGCGGCTGCGCAGACCGCCTCACAAAGCAACGCTGCTGGCGCGAAGTCGCCACGAAGGATTTCCGGTCGGGGCGAGCATCGAAGGAAAAGCGCGCCTTTCTCCGCCTTCGGGACCTGCGTTACCCGACTTGAACGACTTTGCCTTCGACGCCTTCTTCAAGGGCGTTGGAGCGGTCGGGTTTTTCTACGGCTCGCCTAGGCAAGCGCCGGGCGCGGCCGAGTCTCGCGCCGACACGTCTCTGTTTGCGCAGGGCAAGGCGCTTCTTGCTGCGGCGCGTGAAACCGTCGGCGCGCGGATCAGGGAGACGGTGGGCGGCGATACGGGTGCCATCGCGGCGGCACTCATCACCGCCGAAGAACGGGCCATCAGCCGCGAAACCGTCGAAACCCTGCGAGCGGCCGGGCTTTCGCATGTTCTGGCAATTTCGGGGCTCAACATGGTTCTCGCAGCGGGGACCTTTCTTGTTGGAGCGCGCACGCTGTTAAGTCTGGTTCCGGGTTTTGCCGAGCGGCTGCCGGTCAAGAAGATCGCGGCGGCCGGGGCCTTGGTGATGGTCCTGCTTTACATCCTGATTTCCGGCGGCGCAGTCTCGGCGCTTCGGTCCTGGATCATGATTTCCATCATGCTCGTCGCGGTCTTCTTTGACCGCGTCCCGATCAGCCTGCGGAACGTCGCTCTGGCAGGGATCATCATTATCGTCTGGACACCGTCGGCGGTTGCCGGGCCGGGCTTCCAAATGTCCTTCGCGGCCACGCTGGCGCTGGTGGCAGGCTACGCTCGCTGGCGCGAATATCGGATGCGGGAGCAGGAGAGAGTGGCTGGCAGGCACCGCTGGGAGCTCGCGTCCAATTTTGCCATCGGCAGCGTCGCCACCTCTCTTATCGGCGGATTGGCGACGGCAGTTTACGCAGCCGCCTATTTTCATCGACTGCCGGCCTATGGATTGATCGCCAACGTCCTTGCCACGCCATTGATCAGCATCCTCATTATGCCGTTCGGCTTGTTCGCCATGCTGCTTATGCCATTCGGGCTCGAACATTATCCATTGGTGGTGATGGGGCAGGGACTGGACTGGGTGCTTGCGGTGGCGCGCTATGTGGCTTCGTTCAACGGCGAATGGGTGACGGGACGGGTGGGCACGGGCGGTTTTGTGCTGGCAGCGTTCGGCGGCATCATCCTGTGTGTGCTGCGAACGCGGCTCGCGCTCGCGGGCGCCGTGTTGATCGTGTTCGGCGGAGCGGCGATCGCCTTGGAGCAGCGCGCGCAACGCCCCTCGGTCACGATATCGGAGGATGGTCAACTTGTCGGGCTGATCACCGAAGATGCGATCGCCACAAACCGGACCCGGCCGCCGGACTTTATCTTTTCGCAATGGCAACGGGCGCTTCCCGCCGCCAATCATGTTGCACCTACCATCGAAGGTGCTCCCGCTTCAGTCGCCAAATCGGAACCGCGCGACCGACAGGCAGGTACGGCGAGGGTGGCTGAAGTCCTTTCATCGGCAGAAACGGGCGGCTTTGTCTGCCGCAAGGGCGAATGGTGCGTCGGCCGAAGCCAGGAGGGCTGGACGATCATCATTGTCGAAGAGCCTGAACTCTTCCCAGTTTTGTGCGAAGCAGCAGATCTCGTCATTGCAGCCACACGTCGGCAGTTGCCCACCTGCAAATCGAGCCGCGCGCTGATCGTCACGGCCGAGACCCTGCGGGGGAGCGGCGCGATCGAAATTTATGCTGATCGGACACAGTCCGCAGCGCCGCCGCGCATGCGCATCGCGAAGTCGTTCACCTCCACGGAGAGACCGTGGCAACGTCACCGCCGGTACAATTGGCGCAGCAATGACTTCTCGACCGAGGAAGGCACCTTCTAAATTCGTCCGACAGGAAAAATGCGACTCGGCTGCATTATTCTTGATTATTTTACTCCACAAATTCTTGCCATTCGGTCATAGTTCGTCGTAAAGAGCCTGCGAACGCACGCGGGCTTGTTCGTACCCAGGGGTTGCATCGCACCCATGGCGGCAAGACAGGCGCACTATATGTGAGGAACGAGATGTCAAACCGGATCCGGCGGAAATTAAACGTGTTGTTTGCGGCAACACTCGCCATTTCGTTTGTCGGGGCGGCCGCGACCGGCTTCGCCCAAGCGGTGCAGCAGAACCCCTCCGCCGCGGCCGCCAGGCAATCACAGGATGCGCCCGCGCCCGCCGTCACGGCGCCGGTAGGTTCGGGCGGCCAAGCGAATGTCGCACCTCCGCCAGCGCCGTCGGCAACTACCGCTGCTGCGACACCGGCCGCAGAGGTTAATCCGGTTCTTCCTCACGATCTGTCGCCGATCGGCATGTTTCTCGCGGCCGATATCGTCGTCAAGGGCGTAATGATCGGCCTGGCGCTGGCATCTGTCGTCACCTGGGCGATCTTCTTGGTAAAGACGGTGGAACTCGTTGGCGCAAAATCGCGGCTGAAGCGTGCGGTCCAAGTACTCACCGCAGCGAACGGCCTCGCCGAGGTCAAGACCGGACTTGATCGCAAGACCGGCGTTGCTGCGGAAATGGTCGCTGCGGCGATCGACGAAATGGTCCGCTCGGAAGCGGTTCTGGATTATGCGCCGGCCGCAGGCATCAAGGAGCGCGTGTCGTCGCTGCTCGGCCGCATCGAGATTCGAGCCGGCAAGCGGATGAGTGGCGGCACCGGCATTCTGGCCTCGATCGGCTCGGTCGGTCCCTTCGTCGGCCTGTTCGGTACGGTTTGGGGAATCATGAATTCGTTTATCGGCATCAGCAAAGCGCAGACGACCAATCTGGCCATCGTCGCGCCAGGTATCGCCGAGGCCTTGCTGGCGACCGCAATCGGCTTGGTGGCGGCCATCCCGGCCGTGGTGATTTACAACTACTTCGCCCGGTCCGTGGGTGGATACAAGCTCATTCTGGCGGATGCCGCGGCAGCGGTGGAGCGCTTGGTGAGCCGCGACCTCGACCATCGATACGCGCGCAAGGCGCAGCCGCACAGGCGCGATGGCTATGCCGACGGTTCGATAGCTAGGATAGGATAGGGCATGGCGGGAAGGATATCCGAAAGCGGTGGTGATCTTGATGAGAACAGCGAGATCAACGTTACGCCCTTCATCGACGTCATGCTGGTCTTGCTGATTATCTTCATGGTTGCCGCACCTTTGGCGACGGTCGACATGAAGGTCGATCTGCCGCAATCCGTGGCGAAGCCCGCGCCGCGAGACGACAAGCCTGTTTTCGTGACCCTCAAGGCAGACCTTACTCTGGCGATCGGCAACGACGAAACGGCTCGCGAAAGCTTCGTTTCCGAGCTCAATCGGATAACGAACGGGAACACGGAAACACGGGTGCTCCTGCGTGCCGATCGTTTGGTCGACTATGGCGAGCTAATGACGGTGATGAACCTCATTCAAAGCGCAGGCTACGGCAAGATCGCTCTTGTCGGCCTCGAGGCCGAGCCTGGACGCTAACAATCGGCTGGCTGCGTCGCGGCTTTCGAAAATCTGCTGATGCTTTGACGGGCTGCCTGAGGACCGATCCGCTCTTGGCTGGCGGATCCGTCACGTTTCATTGCCCTTCTTTCGCTGCCGCTGTGCTGCGGCCTGCCGTTGCCGTTTTCCTTTTTGCTTGCCGAAACGTCGCTGTCGCTTGAAACCGGCGGTGCGGCGATTTATGAGCTTAGGCAACGGGCTGCGCTTCGGCAGCCAGATGCAAGATCGCGCGGATTTCCAGGACACCGGCACCGCGCCTATCCGGGACACGAGGGCAGTATCATGAACTTCGAAGCAGCGCGTATTAAGATGGTGGACAATCAGATCCGGACCACGGATGTGACCTCCCATTCGGTGCTGTCTGCCTTCCTTTCCGTGCCGCGCGAAGAGTTCGTGCCTGCGAAAATGAAGGAGCTGGCCTATATCGATGCCGATATCGAGCTCGTCGGCGGCCTCGAGCCGCGTTACCTGATGGAGCCGTCGCCGCTTGCGAAGCTGTTGCAGCTTGCCGGAATTTCCAAGTCAGACGTCGTGCTGGAGATCGGTTGCGGTACGGGTTACGCCTCGGCATTGCTATCTCTGATTGCTGGCTCCGTCGTCGCTTTGGAAAGCGACGAAGGGCTGGCCGCGACGGCGACGGCGACGCTGGCGCGCCTCGGCTATGACAATATTGCGGTGGTGACCGGCAATCTTGCCGAAGGGTACGCTGCAGAATCGCCCTATGACGTGATTTTCATCAACGGTGCCGTGGAAACGATACCTGCCGGCCTTCTCGAACAACTCCGCGACGGCGGGCGTCTCGTGGCGGTGGAAGGATTTGGTAACGCATCTCGTGCGAAACTTTATGTGCGCGGATTCGGCAAGATCTCGGAGCGATCTGACTTCAACGCGGCCGTTAAACCTCTTCCCGGATTTCGGCGCGAGCGTTCGTTTGTTTTTTGAAGTACCACATGTTGAGGTTACTCAACATAGAAGTGTCGGCGCGAAAATCGCAATGTTGCCAATTGGCAACGTACCCTTTGTTTCTTTTGGAAATGGCTGCGCATAGCGTCAGTGGATAGTTGTCGCGAGACCGAATCCGGGTTTCAAAGAGCACAGAGGTGGTGATTTGCTCGCCAGTGGGTGGCACGAGCACGTTACCACGGTAAATGGTGCAGGTCGCCCGTAACGGAAGCGGACCTGCTGGAAATTGCGAGGCGGCGCCGCTGCCTCGGCTGATCGGAGGGAAGATGGTGTCGATTGTCCGCAAAGCAGCCTTGTGGGCGGCTGTCTCGACCAGTGTGCTGATCGCGCCGCACGCAACGCTCGCTGAGACGATCTCCGGCGCAATGGCGAAGGCCTATGCCAACAACCCGGATCTCAACGCCGCCCGCGCTGGCCTTCGGGCCACCGATGAGGGGGTCCCAATCGCCAAGGCCGGTTACCGGCCTCAGGTTTCGGCGTCAGCAACCGGTACGCTGACTCGTGTAGACGCCGAGAGAACCGGCACCCGCGATTTTCACAGCGGGCAGATTGGCATCAGCATTACGCAGATGATCTTCGATGGTTTTCAGACGTTGAATAACGTCAGGGCCGCTGAATCGAATGTCTTTTCCAGTCGTGAAACGCTGAAGGCCAACGAGATCCAGATACTTCTGGCCGCTGCGCAGGCTTATGCCAATATCGCGCGCGACCAGCAGGTCGTTTCAATTCGCAGGCAGAACCTGGCCTTCTTGAGAGAGCAGTTGAATGCCTCGCAGGCTCGCCTCGAGGTGGGTGAAGGAACGCGGACGGATGTGAGTCAGGCGGAGGCGGAACTCGCCAATGCCCAGTCGTTGCTTGTGAGCGCGATCGCTCAACTCAAGCAGAGCGAAGCAGTATACGTTCAGATCGTGGGCGCAGCGCCTACGGGTATCAGGCAGCCGGCGCCGGCGAACAAGGCCATGCCGAGATCGCTGGATCAGGCGGTGGCGACGGGACTGCGTGAAAATCCGCAGATTCTGGCAGCGCAGTATGCGGTTGATACGGCCGGGTTCCAGGTGAAGTCGGCAGAAGGCACGATGTTGCCGGGTGTCGTTCTTCAAGGCGCGGTGACGCGCAACACCGGCAATGTCGGCACCGGTTTGGACGATACGACCGCGAGCATAACGGCGCGGGTGGAGGTGCCGATCTATCAGGGCGGCGCCGAATATGGCCAGATACGTCAGGCGAAGGAAATCTTGGGCCAACAGCGGATCCTCGTCGATTCCGCGCGCGCTTCGGTTCAGCAGACCGTCGTCTCGGCCTACGCGCAGCTTGATTCCGCGCTCGCCCGCATCACCGCAAGCCGGTCGCAAATTTCCGCCGCCAACCTGGCGCTCGAGGGTGTCATCGAAGAGCGCAAAGTGGGCCAGCGCACGACCCTCGACGTGCTCGATTCGCAGCAGGACGTTCTGGACGCGCAGGAGGCGCTCGCCGGCGCACAGCGCGACGCCGTAGTGGCGAGCTATTCGCTGCTCGCCGCCATGGGCCGGCTGACCGTCAAGACCCAGGGTCTCGCCGTTGCCGAATATCGCTCCGAAGAGCACTACGAAGCCGTCAAGGACAAGTGGTTCGGCCTGCGGACCGTCGACGGCCGCTGACACATGAAACTACAGCGTCGCGCGTCTTGATCAGACGCGCGATGGACGCTGTAGCACTTTGAATTGCTGCATGTTTTGATCCTAAGTCGGCTACGGTTTAGGAAACATGCAGTAGGCGAGGCAGGCAGTATCTGCCCCGAAAAACAAATCTGTGCAAGAATTCCCCCGGTTGATTCGCGGCGTTTGTTTCGTCCGCGAACTCACTTAAGGTCTGTTTGAAATCGGCACACGGGGTGTTCCAAGCCCGTGTTTGGCCGCACCAAACGAGGATGGAAATGGCACAGCTCAATGTCGCGCGTGAACCTTCGATGGACGAGATTCTGGCGTCCATTCGCAAGATCATCGAGAACAACGAGCCTGGGCAGGCAGGATCCTCTGTCCAGCAGGAATTCGAAGACGAATCCGCGAACGAGATCGAGCTGACGATCGACTCGGAAATCGAGTCCGTCGCATTCGGCCCATCCGACGAGCCCCTCTCTCCGTCCAAGACGCGGTCGTATGTGTCGGCCGGCGAAACGACCGACAATCCAGCAGAAACGCAGGCGTCGCCGCAGCCGCCGCTTTCCCTTGCCGACGTCGCGGCAAGAGTGAGGGCCGCGTCAGAGCGTCATGCCGTGAATTATGTTTCCAAGGATCAGGTCGGCCCGGCGTCGCCGCTCCCGGTGCAGAATAGTCCTGTGATCACCTCGCGAATGGCGGCAGTCTCCTCGCCGGCCAATCCGGCAAGCGCGGCCGCCGGGACAGAAGCGGAGGATGAGTCCACTCGGCTGGATATCGCCGCAGAACGGAAATCTGCAGTGCTCGAGCCTCATGGATCGCCGCAGACGGCTCCTCAGGAGAAAGCAGCCGTCGCCGAGGAAGCGCCGGGCGCGATCGTTTCGCCAGCCGTCAGCCGTCAGGTGGCGCGCTCGTTCGAAGACCTTGCCCATGCAGTCGAACAAGGACCAAGACGCTCGTTCGACGAGATTGCCGAAGCGATGCTTCGGCCGATGCTTCAGGAGTGGCTGGATGATAATCTGCCCACCTTGGTCGAGCGTCTGGTGCGTGAGGAAATCGAGCGCGTGGCGCGCGGTCCTCGCCGCTGACGGGCGCTTCGACGGAGAGTGGAAGCCGCGGGCGTCACCGCTTGCGGCTTTTTCGCCGTTTGTGTTGACTTGCGTTGCCCCTTCCGGTTTACAAAACGCTGATCATCAATCTCCAAAACTGGCGCAAAAAATGCTTGATAAGACCTACGATTCCGCATCCGTCGACCCGCGCATCGCCAAAAAGTGGGACGAAGAAAACGCGTTTCGTGCAGGCGCCGGTGCAAAGCCCGGCGCCGAGAGCTTCTGCATCGTGATCCCGCCGCCTAACGTGACGGGCTCGCTGCATATGGGCCACGCGCTGAACAATACGCTTCAGGACATCATGGTGCGCTTCGAACGTATGCGCGGCAAGGATGTGCTCTGGCAGCCAGGCATGGATCACGCCGGCATCGCCACGCAGATGGTTGTCGAGCGTCAACTCGCACAAAGACAGCTGCCCGGCCGGCGCGAGATGGGGCGTGAAGCCTTCGTCGAGAAGGTGTGGGAGTGGAAGGCCGAATCCGGTGGTTTGATCTTCAACCAGTTGAAACGCCTTGGAGCGTCCTGTGACTGGTCGCGCGAACGCTTCACTATGGATGACGGACTGTCCGATGCCGTTCTCGAAGTTTTTGTAAGCCTTTATAAGGAAGGCTTGATCTATCGCGACAAGCGCCTAGTCAATTGGGATCCGAAACTGCAGACGGCGATTTCCGATATCGAAGTCGAGCAGGTCGAGGTCAATGGCCATCTCTGGCACCTGCGATACCCGTTGGAAGAGGGCGTCACCTATCAGCATCCGGTGGCCTTCGATGACGACGGCAATGCCACGGAATGGGAAACCCGCGACTATCTCGTCGTCGCCACGACACGTCCGGAAACAATGCTCGGCGATACCGGCGTTGCGGTCCATCCCGACGACGCGCGCTACAAGGGCATTGTCGGCAAGCACGTGATCCTGCCGATCGTCGGGAGACGGATTCCGATCGTTGCCGACGAATACCCCGATCCGGCGACCGGTACCGGCGCCGTCAAGATGACTCCGGCCCACGACTTCAACGATTTCGACGTCGGCAAGCGGAGAGGACTTCGCCAGGTCAATGTGCTGACTGCGGACGGACGGATCACGATCAAGAACAATGAGGACTTCCTCGAGGGGCTCGATCATCCGGCCGCGCTCCACGGCGCCTGGGATCAGCTCGAGGGCAAGGATCGCTTCGAGGCGCGCAAGCTGATCGTCGAGATTCTAGAGGAAGCCGGGCTCATCGATCACATCGAGCCGCACAGGCATACGGTGCCACACGGCGATCGCGGCGGGGTGCCGATCGAGCCGCGCCTGACCGAGCAGTGGTATGTCGACGCCAAGACGCTGGCCAAGCCCGCGATCGCTGCGGTCAGGGAGGGGCGGACCAGTTTCGTTCCGAAGAACTGGGAAAAGACCTATTTCGAGTGGATGGAGAATATCCAGCCCTGGTGCATTTCGCGCCAGCTCTGGTGGGGACATCAGATCCCCGCCTGGCACGGTCCCGACGGCCAGGTCTTCGTCGAGAGGACCGAGGAAGAAGCGTTGCATGCCGCGATCCAGCATTATCTCGCACATGAAGGGCCGATGAAGGCCTATGTCGAAGACCTTCTCGAAAACTTCAAGCCGGGCGAAATCCTGACGCGTGACGAGGACGTGCTCGACACCTGGTTCTCGTCCGCGCTCTGGCCGTTCTCTACGCTCGGCTGGCCGAACGAAACGCCGGAACTCGAAAAATACTACCAGACCGATGTTCTGGTGACCGGCTTTGACATCATCTTCTTCTGGGTCGCCCGCATGATGATGATGGGCCTTCATTTCATGAAGGATGCCGACGGCACGCCCGTCGAGCCGTTCCACACCGTTTACGTCCACGCGCTCGTTCGCGACAAGAACGGCCAGAAGATGTCGAAGTCGAAGGGCAACGTCATCGACCCGTTGGAACTGATGGACGAATACGGCGCTGACGCGCTGCGCTTCACCTTGGCGATCATGGCGGCGCAGGGGCGCGACGTGAAGCTCGACCCGGCCCGTATTGCCGGCTATCGCAACTTCGGCACCAAGCTTTGGAATGCAACGCGCTTTGCCGAGATGAACGGTGTGACGAACAGCGAAGGCTTCATTCCGGAAGCCACGTCGCTGACGATCAACCGCTGGATTCTGACCGAGCTTTCGCGAACGATCCGCGACGTCACTGAAGCAATCGAAGGCTACCGCTTCAACGAGGCAGCCGGCGGTCTCTACCGCTTTGTCTGGAACCAGTTCTGCGACTGGTATCTGGAGCTGCTGAAGCCCGTCTTTAACGGCAATGACGAGGAGGCCAAGCGGGAGTCGCAGGCTTGCGTCGCCTACGTCCTGGACGAGATCTACAAGCTCTTGCACCCGTTCATGCCTTTCATGACGGAGGAACTCTGGGAGAAGACAGGCGGCCCCGGTCGCGAGCGCGAGACGCTGTTGTGCCATGCGGAATGGCCGTCTGCCTTCTATGCGGATGATGCTGCCGCCGACGAAATCAACTGGCTGATCGATCTCGTCTCGGGCATTCGCTCGGTGCGTGCGGAAATGAACGTTCCACCGGCGGCGACCGCGCCGCTGGTGATCGTCGGTGCAAATGGACTGACGAGCGAGCGGCTTGACCGCCATGTCTCTGCGATAAAACGCCTGGCAAGAGTGGAAAGCATCGAGCATGCGGCCGTGGCGCCACGCGGCAGCGCCCAGATCGTCATTGCCGAAGCGACCGCATGCCTTCCGCTCGGCAACCTTATCGATCTTGCGGCGGAGAAACTCCGCCTGGAAAAGGCGATCGCCAAGGTCGAGGTCGAGCGCGAGAGGATTCTCGGCAAGCTTGCCAACGAAAAGTTCGTGGCCAACGCCAAGGCCGAACTTGTCGAGGCAGAACGCGAAAGGCTGGTCGAACTGGACCTGCAAAAGGATTCGCTGGGGGTTGCGCTCAGCCGCGTCTCGGAAGCGGGCTAGACCACTTCGAAGAAGAGCGTGCAACGGTTTCCGTTGGCGCCGCTTTACCGAATGCGCAGACAAGGTGCAATCCGCGGTAGCAATGCCGCGGATTTTCTATTATCTGGCTTGAATCCGAATCAGACGCGGTTTAACGCGATTGAAAGCAGCAATACACGCAGTGGTTTCATTGACCGCGTACCAAAAGGTGCCTGCGCCCGAGTGGCTGCAAAAAGGGAAATTGTTGTTCCTTGGTCACACTTCGACTTGGAAGTGGAATATTATTTTCAAGTATCCTGAATAGCCGCCATCGGTTGGAAAACGGTTCCGAGATTCCTGAATTGCGTCCAGATCGTGAAATTCTTACGTAAATTTGATGACCGGTCCGGCGGTCAATCCTGCAGCTCGGCAGTTTGCCATTCACGCAATCGTGAGGATACTTTCTCCAAGCGCGACGTGAGGTGGATTGTCGCATTCTGAAAGTGCAGGGGAGGAGCTTGATGGCTCGAAGTGGAATGAAGCAGGGCATTTTGGCTGTCGTGGCTGGAATGCTGGTGGTGTCGACTGCGCATGCGGGAGGGCTTGAGCGCAGCGGCTATAACATCGATCTGCTGTTCGATCCGTCGGACTATGCCGCCGAAGCGACGGCAACCTACGTCAATCCCCAACGCGAACTGAAGAATGTCCGGGACACGAATCCCGCCAATACAAACCCGTTGACGGGAGAGTTCGGCGGCGGGGATTTGAGTGGCCGCCCGAATAGCGTGGATGACACGGAAAGTTATTGGGCGCCCCGCATCGGTGTAAAGGCTGGTTTGGGTGACAGTATTGACTGTATGGCGGACTACTCTCAGCCTTGGGGCGCCCACACCAATCCCGGCACGAATTGGGCCGGTGCCAACCAGAATATCGAGACGAAGGTCGAAAGCGACAACTACGCGGTGACATGCTCCTATAAGTGGGAGATGGGACCCGGTATCGTTCGCATCATCGGCGGTGCGTTCTACCAGGAAGTCGGCGGCTTCAAGGAGCGGCTTGTCCAGGACCCCGCGGTATTCCCGGCGCCGTTAGGTTTTTCGGGCATTGGACGCCTCGAGCTGGAGGATAGCGGTTGGGGCTGGCGCACGGGTATAGCCTATGAAATCCCCGAATACGCGATGCGGGCAAGCCTTGTTTACAACAGCGCCGTAGACTTGGACAATCTGACGGGTTTCATTGACCTACGTGAGGTCGGTCTCGAAAAGTACAACGTTCACGGGTCGGCTTCGATGCCGGACTCGCTGGAACTCAAAGTGCAAACCGGCATCGCCCCCGGTTGGTTGGCTTTTGGCTCTGTCAAATGGACCGATTGGAGCCAGCTGCAAGTTGTGAGTTTTGTGCCGGACCAACCCGCGCCCGGCAGATTCCCGACGAGCCTTGACTTGCTCTATCGCGACGGATGGACGGTTACCGGCGGCGTTGGTCACAAGTTCAATGATCAGTGGAGCGGAGCGGTCAGCCTCACCTGGGATCGCGGTACCAGTCAGGATTACGGCACGCAGACCGACACATGGACTTTGGGCACCGGTGTCTCCTACGCCCCGACACAGAACGTCGAGCTCCGCCTTGCCGGTGTCGTCGGGATCCTGACCAGTGGCAGCTCGGGGAAGGTCACGTTCGAGGGTGAAGACATTGGCGATGACGTGTCTTACGATTTCGACAATGATTTCGTCGGCGCTATTTCAACATCGCTGAAGGTCAGGTTCTGATCTCCATCGATCAGACCACTGGAGGCCCGGTTTTGCCGGGCCTTTCTTTTGTCTAGCGAGCGTTGTCGTGGCGCTGATGCCACTACTTTATGAGCGTTCATGAATGTGACGATTCAGCAACACATTTGCTGCTATGGTTTGCTAGTATCGCGGCCGGGTCGATTATGTCCATTTCCCGCCACAAAATGAGAGCAGCGATGATACCGACAAACGTGCGATCGAGTGCTGTACCTGTGCCGTTTAAGGTGAACTGAGTTTGTGTGCTGTCATGACATCCCTTCGCAACTGGCATCAAACGCCCTGCCGATCCACTGTCGGCCGCGCGGACGGAGATGCGCGGGAAAAACATCGTGGGCACCATGGTCGTAGCCGCGTTGGGAACCGATGAGCACTCGAATGGCAAGCGACCCTGCACAGGTTGATGTTTGCAGCGGTGATGAGTTCGGCGTGGCCGGCTGGAACGGAAGAAATTGATCGTGATGCTCGCGGGTGAATTCAAGTCGCTTAGGGTTGCAGTGCTGGGTGTGTCGCTGGCGGTTGGCGCGACTGCCGCCGGGCCTGCGCGAGCGTTCGATCCGGGGGCGGGCGTTTCCAAGGAATCAGGCCCATTCGCGCTCTTCAAGTTTGGTTTTTCTGCCTACAAGAACGGCAGGAAGGATGAGGCGGTCGAAGCCTATCGTTATGCGGCCGAAAAGGGACATACCGGATCGCGCTGGGCGCTCGCCAATATGTACGCCTATGGCGACGGGGTCACCGAGGACGACCTCGAGGCATTCAAGATCTACAGCGAAATTGCCCAGCAGGGCGTCGAACCCGGATCGGAAGATACCGGATATTTCGTCAACGCGCTGATTTCGCTTGCCGGTTACTATCGGCGCGGCATTCCGGACAGCCCCGTGAAGATGGACCTGACGCAGGCTCGGCAGTTGTATTTTCAGGCAGCATCCACTTTTGGTGTCGCCGAGGCGCAGTTCCAACTCGCGCGGATGCTGCTCTCGGGCGAGGGCGGCAGTGTCAACGTTCAGCAGGCCAAGAAGTGGCTGAACCGTGCGCGCAAGAATGGCCATGCCGGGGCAATGGGCGTTTTCGGAAACGTGATCTTCCAGGAAGGCCAGACCGTTCGTGGCCTTGCCTACATGACGGCAGCGCTCGATCAGTGTTCGCCGAAGGACAGGCCCTGGTTGCAGGCGATGCAGGAGCAGGCTTTCTCGCTGGCGACCGAAGACGACCGCCGTGTTGCGATCGTCATGTCGCAGAACATGCACCTCCAGGCCGACGACTAAGCTGTTTGTCGTCCCAAGATTAGGCCGGTTCGAACGCGAATTCACCTGCGACCGGCACGTGGTCGGACGGTTTTTCCCAAGAACGCACGTGCTTTTCTATGGACGTCGACACGAGCTTGTCGGCTGCTTCGGGCGAAATCATCAGGTGATCGATGCGAATGCCGAAATTTTTCGGCCAGCATCCGGCTTGATAATCCCAGAATGAATAAAGCGGTACCTCGTCCGAGGTGGCACGGACCGCGTCCGTGAATCCGAGATTGCGAAGCCGCCGAAAAGCGGCCCGCGTTTCCGGCAGGAAGAGTGCATCGTTCTGCCAGACCCTGACGTCCCAGCAGTCGTGGGCTTCCGGAATGACATTGTAGTCGCCCGCGAGGATGAGCGGCTCTTCGAGCCTCAGCCTTTGCTCAGCGAATTGGGCGAGGCGCTGCATCCAGCTTAGCTTGTAGGGGTATTTTTCGCTGTCGACGGGATTTCCGTTCGGCAGATAGAGGCAGCACACGCGGATCGCGCCGTGTTTGACGGAGAAAACGCCCTCGATGAAGCGCGCCTGCTCATCCGTATCGTCTCCCGGTAAGCCGCGATTGACCTCGTCTGGCCGCAGTTTCGAGAGGAGCGCGACGCCATTGAACCCCTTTTGGCCGTGCGTTTCCACGTGGTAACCGAGCGCTTCGATCTCGCCTCTCGGAAAGGTCTCATCGACTGACTTGATTTCCTGCAGGCAGGCGATATCGGGGTTCGACTCCTTAAGCCAGGCGACAAGGCTGTCGACGCGCGCCTTGACGCCGTTGATGTTCCAGGTGGCAATCTTCATGGGCCGGCGTCGCCTTTCATGTCGGTGAGTCCTACTGCATGCTTCCTTAGATCGGCTTCGATTTAAGGACAGAACAAGCAGCAATTCAAAGTGCCACAGCGACTTAGTGCGTCTGGAAGGACGCGCGGCGCTGTGGGGCCGATTCGTTGTAGCGGCTGCGAATTCTTTTGACAAATCCGTTACCTGCAACATCTGTGGGTACGGAAAACCGGCACCGGAAAGCGTCTAAATCTCGCTCTCTGCGCGCGGCAATACTGCTGACGGTTGCAGGAATTGATTCCGCCCTGTCTCGCTCTATAGTCCCGCGCATGATCCAGTTCGTCGAAAACTACTGGCCGCATTTTCTGGCGCTGCTTTCCTTCGCTTTGGGCGTGCCGGCGATCATCCATGCGGCGATGACCAAGGACGATGTGCGCGCCGCCGTGGGCTGGGTCGGCGTCGTGCTCCTGTCGCCGGTGATCGGGGCGGCGATTTACGCAGTTGCCGGTATCAATCGCATCCGCCGCACGTCCATCGGCCTGCAACGCTCACTGCTGCGGCCGCGAGGAGCAGATCAATATGGCCGTTACGACGTGACGCATGACGAGGTCGCCGTCCGCTTCGGCCATCGCTTTGCCGCGATGAAGATGCTTGGCGACCGGGTAGCGCGTCACGCGATGTCGACAGGAAACCACATCACCATGCTGGAAGGTGGTGACACGGTCTATGCCGCGATGCTTGAGGAAATCGGCGGCGCACGGCGCAGCATCCTCATCGAAAGCTACATCTTCGACAGGGATCCGATCGGCCTGCGCTTTGCCGATGCGCTGATTGCCGCGGCGAAGCGCGGCGTCAGTGTCAGGGTTTTGATCGATGCGGTCGGCGCGCGTTATTCGGTGCCGAGCGTGGTCAGCTACCTGAAAGAGGGCGGAGTACCGACCGCGGTCTTCAACGGCAACATCATCATGGGGCTGAGACTACCCTATGCCAATCTTCGGACCCACCGGAAAATCCTGGTGGTCGATGGCGTCGTCGCCTTCGCAGGCGGTATGAACATTCGCGCTGGCTTCAGTGCGGAAGTGGCAGGAAAGGCTGCTTCCTTCGACACGCATTTCCGTGTCACCGGACCTGTTGTCGCCGACATTTTCCAGGTCGCCGCAGAAGATTGGCAATTTTCGAGCGGAGAGAGCCTGGAGGGCGACGCCTGGAAAATCGGGGTGCCCGAGGACATGCCGGACGCCCCTCCGGTGCTCATGCGCGCCGTGCCGTCCGGGCCGGACAGCACGAATGAGACCAACCACAAAATGCTGATGGGCGCGTTCTCGGTTGCGCGGCAGCATATCCGCCTGATGTCGCCGTATTTCCTGCCTGACAAGGAACTGATCAGCGCCCTGGTGACCGCCGCCCGAAGGGGTGTGGAAGTGGACATCGTCGTGCCCGCGATCAACAATCTGACCCTCATCGACCGGGCAATGACCGCGCAATTCGACCAGGTTCTAAAGGGCCATTGCCGCGTTTGGCGGGCGCAGGGAGCGTTCAACCATTCCAAACTGATGGTCGTTGACGAGCGTTGGGCCTATGTCGGCTCGAGCAACCTCGATCCGCGCTCGCTGCGCCTCAATTTCGAATTCGATCTGGAGGTTCTTGACGACGCCTTTGCGCGCGCAGTCAGCAGCAAGATCTGCGCGATATTGACGACGGCGGAGGAGGTTACGCTTGCGGGACTCCGTGAACAACCTTTTCCGAATCGTCTGGCGAACCGCCTTCTCTGGCTGGGGTCACCCTATCTCTAGCCAGAGCTTGGCCGCGGGAAGTCGAAGCGCTTCAACTCCGGCGTTCGTCAGATCGAAAAGCTCGTCCCGCAGCCGCAGCTTGCGACGGCATTCGGATTTTTAATCTGGAAGGATTGGCCGAGCAGGTTGTCGACGAAATCGATTTCCGAACCGCCCATGTAGACGAGGGAGAGGCTGTCGATCAGGACCTTGGCGTTCCCTTTTTCGAGGACCAGATCGTCATCGTTTTCTGCGTCGACCAGATCGAATTTATAGGAAAAACCGGAACACCCGCCGCCTTCGACGGAGACGCGCATCGCGCTCTTGTCCTTTTCTGTCTGGAGAATTGCGGCGATGCGCTTGGCAGCCGCGTCGGAAAGGATGACTGTTTCCTGTGTCATATCTGCCTCCTGCCGGGGTCAAGAACCGGAGAGATTCGTCCTCGCGCTTGGCATTCCGACGGGTCAAACCGGAAAATCGGCTTGAATACCTGGCGCCAAGCCATTGATCTGTCTTCAGGACTCTCACGGCAGTTCGCCGCGGCTTTCCTGTAGCGTACACTATAGGTATGAAGGCTTGAATGTCCCGTCAATGGGACGGCCGGCACAGGTGAGAAATGACTTTCGACAGACAGGCCCTCGGCTTCGGTTACGGCGAGCACGCCGTCTTTGCGTCGGATCCTTGGGCCACACGCGGCAGGCTCTATTCGGAGGCCGTCAGCCCGACCCGTTCCGATTTCCAGCGTGACCGCGATCGCATCGTCCATACGACGGCATTTCGCCGGTTGAAACACAAGACGCAGGTCTTCATCGCTGCCGATGGTGACCACTACCGCACCCGCCTCACGCATACGATCGAAGTCGCGCAGATCGCACGCGCGCTGGCGCGCGCCCTGAAGCTCGATGAGGACCTTGCGGAGGGCGTTGCTCTTGTCCATGACTTCGGCCATACGCCCTTCGGGCATACCGGCGAAGACGCGCTGCACGAGGTGCTGAAGCCCTATGGCGGCTTCGATCACAATGCGCAATCGCTACGCATCGTCACCAAGCTGGAACGGCGCTATGCGGAGTTCGACGGCTTGAATCTCACCTGGGAGAGCCTCGAAGGCCTCGTCAAGCACAACGGCCCCCTGATGACGGCGGCTGGCGAAGGTACGCGCGGTCCGGTTCCGCAGCCTATCCTGGACTATTGCGCCCTGCATGATCTCGAACTCGCGAGTTTTGCGAGCCTTGAGGCCCAGGTCGCTGCGATTGCCGACGATATCGCCTACAATACCCATGACATAGATGACGGCCTGCGCGCGGGATATCTGACTTTCGAGATGCTGGAGGAGGTTCCGTTTCTCGCGTCTTTGATGCGCGAGGTCCATGATCGGTATCCGAGGCTGGAAAGCAGCCGGTTTACCCACGAGATTATGCGGCGCCAGATTACGGCAATGGTGGAAGACGTCATTGGCGTCGCGCAGGCGCGTCTTCGCGAAATCCGCCCGCAGAGCGCGGGCGACGTGCGGCTGGCGGGCAGGGCGGTCGCCACGTTCTCGGAGGAGATGAGTGAGACCGATCGGCAGATCAAGCATCTTCTGATGACTCGCATCTACCGCCATCCCGAGGTGATGAGGGTGCGGCAGGGAGCGGC
The DNA here is from genome assembly GCF_030124405.1 of Sinorhizobium sp. 7-81. NCBI lineage: Bacteria > Pseudomonadati > Pseudomonadota > Alphaproteobacteria > Hyphomicrobiales > Rhizobiaceae > Sinorhizobium > Sinorhizobium sp. 7-81. The sequence goes on from NZ_JASKLT010000007.1 coordinate 134,355, forward strand.
CTCGATCGTCACCGATCTCTATAGAGCCTTCATGGCCGATCCGCTTCTTATGAAGGAACACTACTGGATCGACCAGATCGCCGGAATGGCGGAACCGGCCCGGGCACGCCACGTTGGAGATTATCTCGCCGGGATGACGGACACTTTTGCGATCAGTGCGCATCGGCGCTTGTTTGACCATACGCCTGATTTGCGGTAGTGACGCCCCGCCCGGAGGCTGCAGGTTCGTCGAACCCGGCCTCCTTTTGAGTTTTGCGCCATTCTCCAGTTTGGCTGGAAAAAGCGGACGGATCAGATGAACCTTTTCACGGACTTCGAATCAAGAATTAAAAACATTTTAGAAGCGCTTGATATCGTGCGTGAAAAGCGAGCCGACCTTGATTTCGGGCGCATCAATATCGAGCCGCCGCGCGATGCGAGCCATGGCGACGTTGCGACCAATGCGGCGATGGTTCTCGCAAAATCGCTGGGCATGAATCCGCGCGCGCTCGCCGACCTCATCGTAGAGAAGCTGCGGCAAGATCCGGAAATCACCGAAGTCTCCGTTGCTGGACCGGGTTTCATCAACGTTCGCCTGTCGGTCCCCTATTGGCAGAAGCTCCTGGCTTCGGTGGCGAGGGCCGGGACCGACTACGGTCGCAGCACCGTCGGTGCCGGGCGCAAGGTGAACGTCGAATACGTCTCCGCCAACCCGACCGGGCCGATGCATGTCGGGCATTGCCGCGGCGCCGTTGTCGGCGATGCGCTGGCCAATCTTCTCGCCTTTGCCGGCTATGACGTAACCAAGGAATATTACATCAACGACGCGGGCTCGCAGATCGATGTTCTCGCACGTTCCGCATTCCTTCGCTATCGGCAGGCGCTCGGCGAGGAGATCGGCGAGATTCCGCCAGGCCTTTACCCCGGCGATTATCTGGTGCCGGTGGGCGAGGCGCTGGCGGACGAATTCGGCACAAGCCTCAGGATCATGCCGGATGACAAGTGGATGCCGCTCGTCAAGGAGCGCGTGATCGACGCGATGATGGCGATGATCCGTGAGGATCTGGCTGCACTGAACGTCCATCACGATGTGTTTTTCTCCGAGCGGACGCTGCACGACAACAACGCAACGCGGATCCGTACGGCAATCAATGACCTTACGTTCAAGGGGCACGTCTACAAGGGCACGCTGCCGCCGCCGAAGGGGCAATTGCCGGAGGATTGGGAAGATCGCGAACAGACACTGTTTCGCTCGACGGAGGTCGGCGACGACATCGACCGTCCGCTGATCAAGTCCGACGGCAGTTATACCTATTTTGCCGCCGACGTTGCTTACTTCAAAGACAAGTTCGATCGCGGCTTCAACGAAATGATCTATGTGCTCGGCGCTGATCACGGCGGCTATGTCAAGCGGCTGGAAGCACTGGCGCGCGCCGTGTCGGGCGAGACAGCCAAGCTGACGGTGCTGCTTTGCCAGCTCGTCAAGCTCTATCGCGGCGGCGAACCGGTGAAGATGTCCAAGCGGTCCGGCGACTTCCTAACGCTGCGCGACGTAGTCGATGAAGTCGGCCGCGACCCGGTTCGCTTCATGATGATCTACCGGAAGAACTCGGAGCCCCTCGACTTCGACTTCGCCAAGGTCACCGAACAGTCGAAGGATAACCCGGTCTTCTACGTGCAGTATGCGCATGCGCGTTGCTGCTCTGTGTTCCGCCAGGCGGCGGAAGCCTTTCCTGACCTTGATCTCCCGTCGCTTGATCTTGCCGCAGCAGTGACGGGTGCGATTGTTGATCCTGCAGAGATGCAGCTTGTCGCCAAGCTCGCAGAATATCCCCGTGTCATCGAGGCGGCGGCACTCTCGCAGGAGCCCCACCGAATCGCTTTTTATCTGTATGATCTTGCCGCAGTCTTCCACGGACACTGGAACAAAGGTAAAGAAAATCCTGAATTACGTTTTGTTAACGATAAGGACAGAGAATTAAGCATTGCCAGACTCGGGCTGGTGCATGCTGTCGCCTCGGTACTGAAGTCGGGCCTGTCTATTACAGGCACTTCAGCGCCGGAAGAGATGCGGTAAGTATTGTCACCATTTCCCCACAATGCACTGGCAAACGAACGCAGGCAATTGTGAGTGGAGAGTATGGCAGACAAACAATTCGCACGAAGCGGGCCGGCAGAATTCGACGTATTGGCCGACGATGATCCGTTGAGCGAACTTGCCCGCATTGTCGGTTACGATGCTCGGCCAGCCGTTCAGCAATTGCAGGAACTGCAGCGTCACCAGGAGGCCGTCCGGCGGGATCCCGCCTTCGACCTCGAGGAAGAGCTTCTTCGCGAATTTGACAGCTATGACGCTCCGCGTGCAGTTGCGGTTCATCCGGACAGCGGGCTTGTCGAACATCCGGTCGCCGGGGGCGTGACGGAACAGCATCACGCCAATCCGGATGGCGCTTTCGCGCCCGCTGAGGCGATTGCCGAGAACTTCGCCCCGGTGGTCGAAGACAGCGTTTCTCCGATTTCCGAGCCGATCGAAGACCGACATGACGATTTGGCTTCGCTGGCTCCTGTTGTCGACGCCGCGGCGCCGGCCGAACTCGATGCAGTCGACGTCGCCGAGTTTCCGGCGGTCGACCTGGAGCGCGAACTCGAACTTTCGCTCGGCTACGAGGACCTGTCGCTTGCTGAGGATGCGCAAGGTTCCAACGATATCCGCTCGAATGCCGGCGTTCAGTCGCACTCGGAGCAGCGTGAGGCGTTCGACGCGCCCGCTTTTGGTGCGTTGCATGTGCCTCTTGCTTTTCACGCGGCCGCCTTCGCCGGGGCGGACAAGCTCTCGGTAAGCTCGGAACCAGTCTTTATCGACATGGCGGACGAACTTGCCAGGCGCAACGAGGAAGCGGCTGCGGCTGCGGCTACTGACGTTGCCGTCGCAGCGCCGGTTGCCGCTTCGCCTGGCCCTCAGGACGATGTCGATCAGCTGCTTGCCGACGTTGAGCGTTTTCCAGTGCCGGTCGCGACAGGTTTGGTGGCAGCCGCCGTGGAGGCCCATCCGGCCGTTCATGCGCGCCCTGCTTCGCCCGTCAAGAAGAGTAGCTATCCTTTCAAGCCGACCTTCAGCCGTGCGACGCCGGTTGCGTCTGCGACTGGTGCGTCGCAGCAGCGCGCCTTTGCCGCGCCCATCGTCGAACCGAACGTGGCGAAAATGCCCGCAGCGCCCGCCGCTTCGCCGGTGGCGACGCCGGCGCCCGTTCTGGCGCCCGAGCCTGTTCAGGAGTTGGAGCCTGTTCAAGAGCTGGAGGCGGTCGAGTCGGAACCCAGCTTCGACATCGAGAATTTCGAACTGGAACTGTCTGAAATCGCCCTCGACATCGACCCGCCGAAAGATGATGTGCAGGGCGATGTCCAAACGGCGGCTGAACAGCCGGTTGTCGCTCATCCTGCATTGGTCGAGCCCGAGGCGCCGCCGTTCCTGCAGGCGCTGTCGGTCCCCGTTGAGGCCGAAATCCGCCGCGACGAGCCGCAGGCAGCGACGCCGGTGATCGCAGATGAGGAAGCTCCGGTCGAAAGCGTATTGCCTTTCGATCCCGCAATGATTGCCGAGCCGGAAAGCGGCGTGGCGCCGATCGCGGACGTCGACGTACCGCAACTGCCGGCCCTGGACGGCGAAGAGAAGCCCGTCGTCTATCCGACTGACTATGATTTGGATATCGACGCGGAGATGGCGCAGCTTTTTGGCGCACCTGCGCCACGGAGCGGTACGCGCGTCGACGATGACGGCGCTGATGCCACCGCGCTGCCTGCGGCGAAGCCACATTCTCAGGCGGTGGCGGTCGATGATTTCGATGAATTCGAAAAGGCGATGGAAGAAGACTTCCAGCGGTCGATGGCCGAGCGTCAAGACACGGCGCAGGATACAGAGCGTCTGGCGGCGCCGAGACTGGACCGCACCACGGAATACGGCGAGCGGGGCTATGGTCGCCGCTCGCAGCGTACGATGCTCCTGGCCGCCAGCGTAGCGGGCGTCATCATCCTTGGCGGGGCTGGAGTCTATGCCTGGATGGGTGGGAGCAGTGCCGTCCTGTCCGGAGATGGTCCGAAGATCATCCTGGCGGACAAGGAGCCGGTAAAGGTCGTCCCGGAAGTGAAGGGCGGCAAGACCGTACCCAACCAGGACAAGGCCGTCTACGATCGGGTCGCCGGAGCGCAGGGGGATGCACCTCGCCAGGAGGCCTTGGTCTCCTCGACCGAGGAGCCGATGGATGTCGTCCAAAGAACGCTGACGCCGGAGACTCTGCCGCTGGAAGGCAGCGAGGGTGAGGAGGCGTTGACGGCCGCCTTGCCGGCAGAAGACGAGGAAGTGGCGCGCCTGCTGCCTGACGAAGAAACAAGCGATGCCGCGTCGGCCGAGGAGGAAAAAGCTCCTGCGGTTGCGCCGCGCAAGGTCCGCACGATGATCGTCAAGCCCGACGGCACGCTGGTCGCTCGCGAAGAGCCGGTGGCTCCGCCGGCGAATGACGTGACGGCAAGCGGCAACGATCAATCCATTCCCGCGACCGCTTCCGGTCAGGCCGCGGCCTCCGGTTCGAAGGGGGCGGCAACCGTCGCCGATGCGGGCTCTGAACTGCGCGCCGGGGAACAACCGGCCGGCGGAGCCGAAAAGGTCGCCCTTGCCGCGCCAAGCGATGCTTCCGTTGAGGAGCTCGCTCCGGTTCGCAGTGTGAAGACGACAGCGGTTGGCAGTCAGCTGGCACCTGTGCCGCAGACGCGTCCGACAGGCCAGGACGATGCCACTGCTTCAACTAACGCAGCGAAAACGCCGGCGGAAAAAGAAGCCGTGACGGAAACGGCGAATGCCGCACCGGCCGCGCCGCTCGCGACCGCGTCCGTGCCCGCAGGCAGCTACGTGATCCAGATCGCCTCGCTGCCCTCGGAAGCAGAAGCGCAGAAGAGCTACAACAATCTCTCCGCGAAGTTCGCGGGCGTGATCGGTGGCCGCGGCGTTGATATTCGCAAGGCTGAGATCAGCGGCAAGGGCACCTATTACCGGGTGCGTATTCCGGCCGGCACGCGGGAGGAGGCCAATGCCCTTTGCTCTCGTTACAAGAGCGCAGGCGGAAGCTGCCTCGTGACGAAGTAAGTCCGGGAATGAAACAAGACGGGGCGCGGCAGAAATGTCGCGCTCTTTTCTTTTGCGGGACGACACTTTGTCTGTGAATGACCGAGGAACTGTGGCTTTGTGACTTCGCGCCGAACGGTGCGCGCACTATGATTCTGGGATGAGCGAATCAAAAGCATTTATTTCCGGCTGCAAAAGCCTTTCCCTGACCGAAGAAGAGCGGAGGTTCTTCGACGGTGAGCGCCCATGGGGCTTCATCCTCTTTGGCCGCAACATCGGCGAGGAAAATCAGATCTCCGATCTTGTCGCTCAGTTGCGCGACAGCATCGGTAATCCGAATGCCCCGGTGCTGATCGATCAGGAGGGCGGTCGCGTCCAGCGCATCCGCCCGCCGCTGGTTCAGCAATACCCGAGCGGTGCCGCCATCGGTGAGATATATCGCCGGGACCCGGAGCAAGGCTTGCGCGCCGCATGGCTTATGGGACGTCTCCATGCCTTTGATCTAATGCGGTTTGGGATCACGGTCGATTGCCTGCCGGTTCTCGATGTACCCGTGCCTGGCAGCCATGATGTCATCGGCAACAGGGCCTATGGCCACGATCCGGAGACGGTGACCGCGATCGGCCGCGCAATGAGCGAGGGGTTGAAGGCAGGCGGCATGCTGCCGGTGATGAAGCACATGCCGGGTCATGGCCGCACGTTCGTGGATTCGCACCACAATCTGCCCGTTGTGGAAGCCGGTCTCGAGGAGTTGCGGCGAAGCGATTTCCTCCCCTTCATCGCCATGAAGGACGAAGTCATGGCCATGTCGGCGCATATGGTCTTTACCGCGATCGATCCCGACAATCCGGCCACGACCTCGCCAAAGGTCGTGCGCGAAATCATTCGCGGCCATATCGGTTTCGACGGGCTCTTGATGTCGGACGATGTCTCGATGAATGCGCTTGCCGGGGATATGGCCGCTCGCGCCCGCGGGATTATTGGCGCGGGCCTTGATCTCGTCTTGCATTGTCATGGCATAATGGAAGAAATGAGGGCCGTTGCGGATGCGGTTCCGGTTCTGTCGGGCGATCGGCTGCGTCGGGCGAGAGCTGCGCAGGCGGCCTTCGGGAAGCCGGACGATGCGGACCAGGAAGCATTGAGGACGGAGTTCAACGCGATGTTCGCCCTGGCTTAGGCGAGAAAGCGGCGGAAAGGCGACTTGGTGAGCAATACGGGTGAATGGCAGCGCCAACCTGGAGCAAAGGCACCGATGGAGCCGTTGTGGCAGGAGGAGGCTGCCGATCGCGGATTGCATGAGGAGGCCCTCGTCGTCGACCTCGCCGGTTTCGAAGGCCCGCTGGACCTGCTTCTCCATCTCGCGCGCAGTCAACGCGTCGATCTTTCTCGCATCTCGGTGCTGGCGCTCGCGGAACAATACATAGCCTTCATCGAGCGCGTCCGTTCGATCCGCATAGAGCTCGCGGCCGACTACCTCGTCATGGCCGCGTGGCTTGCCTATCTCAAGTCCCGCCTGCTGCTTCCGCAACAGGCCAAGGATGAAGGTCCTTCCGGCGAGGAGATGGCCTCGGCACTGGCGTTTCGGCTGAAACGCCTTGAAGCCATGCGCGATGCAGCGACAAGGCTCGTCAACAGGAACCGCCTCGGCCGCGACGTTTTCCCCCGCGGGGCGCCCGAACATATCGTTGCCGAAAAGAGATCGGGTTACGACGCGTCCCTCTATGACCTGCTGACCGCTTACGCGAGCCTCAGGCAGCGCCAGGCGATAACGCAGGTGACGATCGAGAAGCGCCACGTCTGGTCGTTGTCCGATGCGCGCCTGATCCTGGCGCGGATGATCGGCAATCTCGACGATTGGACGGCGCTTGATCATTTTCTCCTCCGCTACATGACGAGCCCGAAAGAACGCGCAACGGCGATCGCGAGCTCCTTTGCCGCGTCACTCGAAATGGTTCGCGAGGGAAGGCTGGAGATACGCCAGGAGGGTGCCTTCGCGCCCATCTATCTACGGCGTGGACCAAAGCCGATCGATGCGGCAACCCTGGCGGAAATGGAGGCAGCGCGTGGCTGAAGCGCAGAAGTACTTGCCGGGGATGCCCGACGAAGAGATGGAGCACGAAGCGGTTACCCTCGATCCCAGGCTAGAGCGGGAAGCCGAACGGATCGCTGAGGCGCTGGTCTTCGCATCGGCTCAGCCTGTTTCCGAAACCTATATCGCGAGCCGGCTTCCCCGCGGTGCCGACGTCGGGCGGATCATGTCGCGGCTGAAGGCACTTTACGCGCCGCGCGGTGTCAATCTCGTCCAGGTCGCAGACCACTGGGCCTTCCGTACGGCCGCCGATCTCTCCTTCGTCGTTCAGACGGACGAACAGGAGGTCAAGAAACTGTCGCGGGCAGCCCTCGAGGTGCTGGCGATCATCGCTTATCATCAGCCGGTCACGCGCGCGGAAATCGAGGACATACGCGGCGTACAGACATCGAAGGGAACACTCGACGTTCTGATGGAGGCCGGCTGGGTGCGCTTTCGTGGACGCAGGCGGACTCCGGGACGGCCTGTCACTTTCGGGACGACGCGGGATTTCCTCGATCAGTTCGGCCTGGAGGAAATTCGCGATCTTCCCGGTATCGAAGAATTGAAGGGTGCCGGTCTCCTGTCCGGGCGCATTCCCTCGAACCTGCACATCCCGGTTCCTGCCGGCGAGGATGAGCTCCCCGAGAACGAGGATCCCATCACGCAAATGGACCTCGAAGAACTCGGCCTCTTGACACCGAAGGCTGAAGAAGACGATTAAAAATCCTGACTAGGAATATCGGCTTTAGATCCGGGCACGGGCATTTTGCCGCGAAGCCTTCGGTTCGAGGAATGACTGAGCATGGTTTCAGACCCACACAACGGCGCCGTCATGGCAACGCGACGGTCCGGGGTGTCGTTCGCGGCGAGCCTGGCATTCGAGAATATCAGCCACCGATATCATTCCAAGGAAACGATCAAGGGTGTCTCACTCACGGCGAAAGCCGGAGAAGTGCTTTGTTTGCTCGGTCCTTCGGGATCGGGCAAGACGACATTGCTTCGCATTGCGGCCGGCATCGAGATGCAGACCGGCGGCCGTCTCCTCCTGAACGGCCAGGAAATCTCCGGCCCATCCGTCTTTCTCCCGCCGGAAAAGCGCGGTGTCGGGCTGATGTTCCAGGATTTCGCCCTTTTCCCCCACATGACGATCCGCGACAATGTCTGCTTCGGGTTGACGGCCTTGCCGAAGAAGGAGGCATTGGTGCAGGCGGATGCGGCGCTGGAACGCGTCGGCCTATTGCATTACGCCGACCGCTACCCACATGTGCTCTCGGGCGGCGAACAGCAGCGCGTGGCGCTTGCCCGCGCGCTTGCGCCGCGTCCGGCGGTATTGCTGATGGACGAACCTTTTTCGGGCCTCGACTCTCGCCTGAAGGATTCGATCCGCGCGGATACGCTCGCCATTCTGCGCGAGACGCGCGCAACGGCGATCGTCGTGACCCACGATGCGGAAGAGGCTATGCGCATGGCGGACAGGATCGCCCTCTTGAAGGACGGGCGCCTGGTTCAGGTCGGCACGGCGGACGAGCTCTATCGGAAGCCGCGCGATCTTTTTGCGGCCGGGTTCTTTTCCGAGATAAATGTCTTTGACGCGCGTGTGCGGGGCGGCCGCGTCGAAACGCCGCTCGGAGCCGTGCCCGCGGGACAATACAAGGAGGGGCAGCCCTTGAGCGTCGCGGTCAGGCTCTCCGGCGTTCACCTCAAGGAGGAGGGCGGCGACATCCCCGCGCGCATCCTGTCGAGACGCTTTCTGGGCGTTGTCGAACTGTTGGAGCTTGCTGTGCCGCAATTCGAGCGTACAGTGCGGGCACGTATCCGCGCCGATCTGTTGCCGCAAGGATTGCGTGATGTCACGCTTTCGGTTAACGAGCGCGACATATTGCTGTTTGAAAAAGACGTCTCGACATCTTAGGGTCCGTCGAGAATGACGGCTTGCCGACGGCACGCCTGAAAATTGACAACGTAATGGGCTGTGGTTGAACGAGGCCCTAGGGAGTAAGTGCATGGGTTCCTTTAGCATCTGGCATTGGCTGATCGTCCTGGTGGTGATCCTGCTGCTGTTCGGCCGCGGCAAGATCCCGGAACTGATGGGTGATGTGGCCAAGGGCATCAAGAGCTTCAAGAAGGGCATGGGCGAAGACGACACCGCTCCGACCGACAAGACGATCGACGGCAAGACCGTCGAGCACAAGTCTGACGAAGTCCGCTAACGAGCAGAAGCTGGCGAGACCGGGCGGATACATGCCCGGTCGACCGCGTCACGGGTTGTAGGGCACGTTGGATGCTTGATATCGGCTGGACCGAGCTTGTTGTTATCGCAATCGTCTTGATTGTCGTCGTTGGGCCGAAGGATCTGCCGCCGATGCTGCGGGCCTTCGGTCGGATGACGACGAAGTTGCGCGGGATGGCCGCGGACTTCCGCCATCAATTCGACGAGGCCTTGCGCGAGGCGGATCTCGATGAAGTGCGCAAGACGATCAGCGATGCGCAAAGTCTCAATCCGACCGCGGCGTTGCGGGACGCTATGAATCCGTTGCGCCAGCTCGGAAACGAGATCAAGTCCGATCTGCAGAAGGCGACGACGCCCGATAAGCCGGCGCAACCGGCACCGGAGCAGCCTGCGGCCGAACCGGTGAAAGCCGAAGCTCCCGTGGAGGCCGTGGCGAAGCCGGCCGAAGTTGCCGCGGCAACTGCAAGCGAGCCGAAGATAGAAGAGAAGAAGGCGAAGAGCGCCGTCAAGGCCAAAGCCGCACCGGCCAAGAAGCCTGCCGCCGCAACGGCAAAGAAAACCGCGGGTAGGGCACCCGCAAAAAAGGCAGCCGCAACCGCCGAAGGGCAGGCCGAGACCAAGACGCAGAAGGCGCGCGCGGCTTCGCGCAAGAAAGGTGACGCATGAGCGGCGATATCGAGGACCGGCCGCAGCCGCTGATCGAGCATCTCGTCGAGTTGCGCACGAGGCTGATGTGGGCGGTCGGCGCATTTTTCGTCGCCTTTCTCGTCTGCTTTTATTTTGCCAAGCAGCTGTTCAACTTTCTCGTCCTGCCGTTCAAATGGGCGGTGAGCTGGGCCGGCCTCAGCCATCGGAATGTCGAGCTCATCTACACTGCTCCGCAGGAGTTCTTCTTCACCCAGATCAAGGTTGCGATGTTCGGCGCTCTGGTGATCGCCTTTCCGGTGATCGCCTCGCAGGTCTACAAGTTCGTTGCGCCCGGTCTTTATAAGAACGAACGCGCAGCCTTCCTGCCGTTCCTGATCGCTTCGCCGGTCCTCTTTCTCCTCGGCGGCGCGCTGGTCTATTTCTTCTTCACGCCGATGGTCATGTGGTTCTTCCTGGCCATGGAGCAGGGCGGCGGCGAAGGGCAGGTGGCGATCCAGCTCCTGCCGAAGGTGTCGGAATATCTGAGCCTGATCATGTCGCTGGTGTTCGCCTTCGGCTTGGTTTTCCAGTTGCCCGTGGTTACGACGCTGCTTGCGCGCGTCGGTTTCGTCACGGCTCAGGGGCTCGCCGAGAAGCGCAAATATGCGATCGTCATCGCCTTTGTCGTCGCGGCCGTTTTGACGCCGCCCGACCCGGTTTCCCAGATCGGTCTTGCACTGCCAGCCATCCTTCTCTACGAAATTTCCATCTATACGGCGCGACTCGTCGAAAGACAGCGCGCGAGAGACGCACTCGCAAGCGAGATCGCCTCTTCGCAGGAAAGTTCCTCCGAGACGACCGGACCCGCGAAGGGCTGACTGTCTGACGTTCTCGCGCCGTGACCTGCAGCGCCGCGCGTCTGTTCAGACGCGCAAGGGCCGCTGTAGCACTTTGAATCGCTGCATGATTTCTTGGATCGAAGCCGGTTTGAGGAGCATGGGGCAACCAACGCGTGGAACGATTATGCTCGATATCAAATGGATCCGTGATAATGCCGACGTGCTCGACGATGCCCTGGCGAAACGGGGCGCGGAGCCGTTGTCTGCGTCGTTGATTGCGCTGGATGAGCGCCGCCGGTCAATTCTTCAATCGCTGCAGGACATGCAGTCGCGCCGCAACGCCGCCTCCAAGGAGATTGGCGCGGCGATGGCGCAGAAGAACGGCGAACTGGCGGAAAGACTCAAGGCGGAGGTCGCTGAGCTCAAGAATTCCATGCCGCCCCTGGAAGAGGAAAGCCGTGGCATAGAAGCTGAGCTTTCGGATGCACTCTCGCGCATTCCCAATATCCCGCTCGAAGATGTCCCGGTCGGTGCCGACGAGGCGGCCAACGTTGTGACGCGGGTTGTCGGCGCGAAGCCGACCTGGAATCACAAGCCGCTCGAGCATTTCGAAGTTGGCGAGGCGTTGGGGCTCATGGATTTCGAAGGCGCCGCGCGGATTGCCGGATCGCGCTTCACGATCCTGAAGGGGCAACTTGCCCGCCTCGAACGAGCGCTTGGCCAGTTCATGCTCGATCTGCACACGCAGGAGCACGGATATATCGAGGTGCAGCCGCCGCTGCTCGTCCGTGACGACGCGATGTACGGCACCGGGCAACTGCCGAAGTTTGCGGAAGACCTCTTCCGCACCACGGACGAACGTTGGCTGATCCCGACGGCGGAAGTTCCGCTGACGAATATGGTTCGCGAGCAGATCCTCGACGGAGAGAAGCTGCCGCTGCGCTTTACCGCCTTGACGCCGAGCTTCCGTTCGGAGGCCGGTTCCGCCGGACGCGATACACGCGGCATGCTGCGTCAGCATCAGTTCAATAAGGTCGAGCTGGTTTCGATCACCGATGCGGAAAGCTCTATCGACGAACATGAGCGCATGACCGCCTGTGCCGAGGAAGTGTTGAAGCGCCTGGGGCTGCACTATCGGGTCATGACACTCTCGACCGGTGACATGGGCTTCGGTGCGCGCAAGACCTATGACCTTGAGGTCTGGCTGCCGGGTCAGGATACCTACCGCGAAATCTCGTCCTGCTCGGTCTGCGGCGATTTCCAGGCACGCCGCATGAACGCGCGCTACCGCACGAAAGAGGAGAAGGGAACGAGATTCGTTCACACGTTGAACGGTTCGGGCGTTGCCGTCGGGCGCGCGCTGATAGCCGTTCTCGAGAATTATCTGAACGAGGACGGCTCCGTCGCGGTGCCGGACGTCCTTGTTTCCTACATGGGCGGCCAACGGCGCATCGAGAAAACAGCCTGAGCGCGAGAAGCGGAAGAGAACCGGAATGCGGATCCTGCTGACGAACGATGACGGCATCCATGCCGAAGGACTTTCGGTGCTGGAACGGATCGCGAGGACAATTTCGGATGACGTATGGGTGGTCGCGCCGGAAGTGGACCAAAGCGGCCTTGCCCATTCGTTGACGCTTTCCGAACCGCTGCGTCTGCGCCAGGTCTCGGAACGGCGCTTTGCCCTGAGGGGAACGCCGACCGATTGTGTGATCATGGCGGCCAAGAAGCTTCTCGACGGCAAGCCGGATCTGGTCCTTTCGGGCGTCAATGTCGGCGCCAACCTTGCGGATGACGTTACCTATTCCGGCACCGTGGCCGGCGCCATCGAAGGGACGCTTCAGGGAATCCGGTCGATCGCGCTCAGTCAGGCCTACCAGCACACGCTCGGCAGGGACGTTCCGTGGGACGTGGCAGAGACCCACGCGCCGGCATTGATCCGCACTTTGCTGGACGTCGAGTTGCCGGTTGGTACGCTCATCAACCTGAACTTTCCGAATTGCGCCGCCGAAGCCGTCGCGGGGGTGGAAGTCACCTCGCAAGGCAAGCTTGAGTTCGGGCTCACCATCGACGAGCGCACCGACGGCCGCGGTTTTCCGTATTTCTGGCTGCGCTTCGGCGAGCGCGCCGGCGATTTTCGTGACGGAACCGACATTCACGCTTTGCGCGAGAACAAGATCTCGGTAACCCCGCTTAAACTGGATTTGACCGACTATACCGTCCAGGATCGTATAGCGCGCGCATTGCGAGAAGGGACTGTCGCTTGAACGGACGCGTTTCCCAGCAGGAGGGATTTGCAGCGATGGTGCTGCGACTGCGCGGCGAAGGAATTGCGAATCACGATCTGCTGAAGGCGGTGGAACAGACGCCGCGCAGCCATTTTGCTCCGCCGCAATACCAGGCCGAGGCCTATTCCCAACGATTGATACCGCTCGATTGCGGGTCGTTCATGGAAGGCTATGATTTCGCCGTGCGGCTGTTGCATTGCCTGAACATCAAGCCGGGGCAGCGCATTCTCGAGGTCGGCGCCGGCAGCGGCTTCACAGCGGGCGTGATGGGGCGTATCGCCGAGCGCGTATTGACGGTCGATCGATATCAGACACTGGTGAGTTCGGCGCAGAAAAACCTGGAAAAAGCCGGCATTCGCAACGTCGTCGTCCGGCAGGCTGATGGCAGCGCGGGCGTGCCGGGCGAGGGCACGTTTGACCGCATCCTGATCACGACGGCATTCAACAGCCTGCCTCGCATGTTTTCCGACCATCTGGTCTCCGGCGGAACCTTGCTGGTCCCGATCATGATGAGCGAGACGCTATGCCGGATCGTTCGCGTCAATCGCACCGGCAGCCGGTTCGATCGCGAGGACCTGTTCGACGCCCCGTACCTTCCAATCGTGCCGCAGCTTGCATCATTCCTCTGACGCGCCCTTACGATAATCAGGAATTCAAAGTGCTACAGCGAGCGTTGCGCGTCTGGAAGGACGCGTGGTGCTGTAAGTTGCCACTGCCGAATTGCATCTCCGGCTTTCCCCAAACAGACGGTTAATGGATTCTTAACGGAATCCAGCCTGGCGCAAGCTTGTCGCCATAGGCCAGAAAGGCACGACGGATTTGGGCGCGGTATGCGCGTGTTCTGCGTTTTTCGTTTTGCTCGTGCAAATGACGGAGACGGCGGATGCAGATTGCGAACAGGTTGACTGCGGCAACGGCCGGCGACGGCTTGGGCAACCTCGCTGGACGTCCGGCCGACCAGGTTGTTGCCGGGAGCAAGGACGAGAGCGGAACGCAAGCCTCGCAAGCGGGCTTCTTCGATCCGACACCGCGCATCTCGCTGTCGGTCGATGCCCTCCTCTATCTCAGCCGCACGAAAAAATCGCCGGAGCGATTGCCGCCTCTCACCAGGGAGGAATGGGACAACAAGCTTTCACCGCAACTGGCGTCACGTGAATACCAAGCCTTCGGGAGGTTCGCCGAGACCGGCGACTACAAGGCTTATTACAGAGCCTTCATCGAATATTACGACAGTCTCCGTCCAGAGGATCAGCACAGCCTGCGCTATTTCGGGACACGCGAGGCGGCTGTCGCCGGTTTGCGGTCGCTTGAATACGACGCTGAAAGCGGTCTCGATGTCGAGGCCAATTTCCAAACCCTGGTCAGCGTTTTCCTGGACGAGGATAAGGTCGCCCAGCCCGAAATCCCGCGCTCGTCTTCTCGGACAGGAGGCGGTCCGTTTGATTGGGACAAATCCAATATCAATTACGAAGATCAACCGCCTGAGCAGAGAACCGTGTCTGAGATCGAGCGGCTCTATTCCGAGCTCTTCTAGCCGGGTGCATGCCTTTCCCTGCCAGGCAAGGAAGGACGTAGGCGGCTATGGTTAGCGTTTCGTCAAATTGGGTGCCGTCCTTAACCGGCCGGTAACTCTAATGCGCTTTAATCATTCCACAGCGAGTTGCGTTCGGAGTGGGTAAGCGTCATGCGTAAATTTGTATCTCCCAGTGCAGGGAAGTCCACGATCCGCCTGTGTGCGGCGATCTTGCTGGCAGGCGCTGCCACCGGTTGCAGCTCGGATGTCAGCCGCTTCAGCGGACTTTTTTCAAGATCTGACGATATAACGACCAGTTCCATCCCGCAAAATACCATGCCGGTCCCGCGGGGCGATGTTGCGGCCGGCCAGCTTGCGGCGGCTCCGTCTGGTGGGGGCGGCGCGACTTTCGGTCAGCCGTATCCGGTGGCCAGCCAGAACACCGTTTATGCACCGGCTCCCGTTTCCAGCGCGCGCGTCGCCTCAACGCCGATGAGTGTTCAGCGTACTGTACTGGCGGACCCGTCCGTGGCTGCTCCGCGGTCGCAACCGCAGGCGCTTCCCGCCGAACGGCAGGCGCAGCCGGTGGCTGTCGCCAAGGCCGAGACTCTGTCTGCGACGGCAAGGGAGACGGCAAGCAAAGGTGGTTGGGGCACCCAGAACGCACCGTCGGTCATGGTTCGTCCGGGAGATACGGTCGCCACCCTCGCCAAGCGTTTCGGAGTGCCGGAGAGAGAGATCCTGAAGGCGAACGGCTTGAAGTCGGCAGGTCAGGTAGAAACCGGCCAGCGCCTTGTGATCCCGACATTCGGTGTTGCGAGCAGCGCTGCGAAGGCGGCCGCCTCCAGCTCGATCCCCGATCTCGATGGCGGTAACAAACGGCCGTCGCCGTTGCCGACGGAAAAACGCGAGGCGGCAATCCTTCCCGGCCAATCGCAGACGCGTGAAAAGAGCGAAAGCCGCAGCGATGTCGCCGCAGGCAAGCTTTCGTCCAAGGGAGAAGGCAGCGGCGGTGACGGCCTCTACACGGTCAAGCCGGGCGACTCGTTGAACCGTATTGCCAAGGCGAACGGTGTGTCGGTCAGCGCCTTGAAGCAGGCGAACGGCCTGACGGCCGAGGGGATCCGCATCGGCCAAAAGCTGAAGATGCCGGGCGCGGCTCCCACAGCGACGGATGCGCTGGCGACGGCTTCGGTGCCGACCAAGAAGGCAGAGACCAAGGTCGCTTCGCTCGAGCAGGGCAAGCCTGCCGAATACAAGCCGCCGGTCGCGAAGGAGAGCGTTTCGGAAGTCGCGATCAAGTCGGATATCGACGAGGACCTGCCGAAGTCGACCGGCATCAGCAAGTATCGGTGGCCGGTGCGCGGCGCGGTCGTTGCCGGATACGGTGCGAATGTCGACGGCAACCGCAACGACGGCATCAACATCTCTGCGCCCGAAGGAACGCCGATCAAGGCGGCCGAAAATGGTGTGGTCATCTATTCCGGCAGCAGCCTGAAGGAACTGGGCAATGCCGTTCTGGTCCGCCACGACGACGGCACTGTTACGGTCTACGGCAATGCCTCCGAGCTCAAGGTGCAGCGCGGACAGAAGGTGCAGCGCGGCCAGACACTCGCTGCCTCGGGCATGACCGGCAAGGCGACCCAGCCGCAGGTGCATTTCGAGGTGCGCAAGAACGCTACCCCGGTGAACCCGGCGACCTATCTCGAATAGAGCAATTCCAGGAAAAGTGTGTAACGGTTTTCCGTCCGGAATTGCGTGATTTCAAAGAGTTGGGCCTCCGAAATTATGCGGGATCGCCGAGTTGCCGGCGGAGACGGCCGGCCAGATCCTGAATGAACTGCCAAGCGACGCGGCCGGATCTCGATCCCCGCGTCGTTGCCCATTCCAGCGCGTCCGCATGCAGCGTCTCCCGTTCGACCTGCAGGTCGTAGTAGCGGGCGTATCCGTCGACCATCGCCAGATAATCATCCTGGCTGCACTTGTAGAAGCCTAGCCAGAGGCCGAAACGGTCCGACAGCGAGACCTTCTCCTCAACCGCCTCCGATGGATTTATCGCTGTCGATTGCTCGTTTTCCATCATATTGCGAGGCAGCAGGTGCCGGCGGTTCGAGGTTGCGTAGAGCAGAACGTTGGCGGGGCGGCCTTCCACGCCACCGTCGAGAACCGCTTTCAGCGACTTGTAAGACGTATCGTCATGGTCGAAGGAAAGATCGTCGCAGAAGACGATGACCGGCATCGGCGCCGCTTTAAGGATCTCCATCAGAACCGGCAGGCTTGCGATGTCTTCCCGGTGCACTTCGACAAGCTTCAATGCACTGCCGGTTTCGTGTGCGACTCGTGCATGGACCGCCTTGACCAGCGAAGACTTGCCCATGCCGCGCGCGCCCCAAAGAAGCACGTTGTTGGCGGGATAGCCTTCCGCGAAACGAAGTGTGTTGTCGAAAAGGATGTCGCGCACGTGGTCGACGCCCGTAATGAGCGCGAGGTCGATTCGGTTCGGCTTCGCCACCGGCTGCAGATGGCGATTGGCCGGCGCCCAGACGAAGCATTCTGCCTCGCTCCAATCGTTCACGGCAGGCGCCGGTCCCGCGATCCGCTCGATAGCCGCCGAAAGCTTCTGCATCTCGTTGATCAGAACATCGATCTTGTTTTCCTGCATCTGCTTGTCTCCGGTACCGCGCGGCGCTGGCGCTTCGTGCATCTGTAATTCCTTGAATTGCCGCAGGTTTGGTCTGCTGGAATTATCCGTAGACAAAGCCGCGCGGCAGCTTTTTTCCGGTAGCACGACGGTTTGCGCTGGAAAAGGCCAGGCGCGAGTGCTCGGGGGGTTCTCCTCCCGCGGAATTTGTGTCAGAGGCAGGAGAAACGGATAGGGGCGGCCGATTTGCGTCGCGGCGCCGCATTCCTATATTCCGGCGGATTTCGCGCGGGGATCCGCGCAATTTGAACTTAAGGAGTGATCGATGTTCATTACCGAAGCTTTTGCGCAGACTGGTGCCCCGAGCGCGGGCGGTGCAGACATTTTGATGTCTATTCTGCCTTTCCTCCTGATCTTTGTTGTCATGTATTTCCTGATCATCCGCCCGCAGCGCGCGCAGATGAAGCGTCGCGAGGAGTTGCTGAAGAACATTCGCCGCGGTGATCAGGTCGTTACCGGCGGCGGCATCGTTGGCAAGGTCACGAAGGTGGTCGATGATGCGGAACTCGAGGTCGAGATCGCCGACGGCATCAAGGTTCGCGTCGTCCGCAGCGGGGTCTCCGAGGTTCGCGTGAAGGGCGAACCGGTCAAGGAATAACTCGGGCACGAACCGCAACCGGCAGAGCCGGCGAATGGAGCATTTAGAGCATGCCCAAGTTCTCGCCGCTGAAAAACGCGATCATCTGGCTCGTCGTCCTGGCCGGTTTTGTTCTTGCTCTGCCGAACCTCTTTTCCAAGGAAGAACTTGCGGAATGGCCCGCCTGGGTGCCGCAGCGGCAGGTGCCGCTCGGCCTTGATCTTCAGGGCGGTTCCGATTTCACGCTAAAGTTGGTCCGCGACGATATCATCTCCGAGCGGCTCGAGACCACGATCGATGCGATCGGTAAGGCGCTTAGGGACGCGGATATCGCCTATACGGGCCTGTCGGGCAGCGGGCAGGCAATTCAGTTCCGGGTTCGTGATGCGACGAAGGTCTCCGCCGCGCGCGACGCATTGCGTGAACTCACCGCTCCCGTCGACAGCGCCGGTCTCATTCGAAACCAGGTTCAGGAGCTGGTTTCGGAAGGAGCGGAGCAGGGCGAGGCGGTTCATCTGCGGCTCACCGACGAGGGTATAGATCTCAGGGTGGCCTCGGCGGTGACCGAAGCTATCGAAGTGGTGCGCCGGCGCATCGGTGAAGTCGCCTTCGCGGAGCCATCGATACGCCGTAGCGGTAACGATCGTCTCGTCGTTCAAGTACCCGGATTGGACGATCCGCAGCGGCTGAAGGATCTCCTCAGCCAGCGCGCAGAGCTCACGTTCCGGTGGCTCGATCCATCGATGCCGGTGCAACAGGCGGTCGACACGAAACCGCCGGCAGCAAGCGAGGTGCTTTATTCGCTCGACGATCCGCCGGTTCCGTATCTAGTCGAAAGGCGAGCCTTCGTCGCGGTCAGGGATGTTGTCGAGGCGCAACCTGATTACGACCCCACAACCGGCGAGCCTGTTGTCAGCTTCAAGCTCGACGCCGACGCGCTGGCGCGCATCTCGCCGCTTGTGGAGGCAGACTCCAGAAGGCAGTTCGCGATTGTACTTGACGGGCAGGTGGTGTCGACACCCGCGCTCGCCGATGCGATTAGCGGCGACACTGGTCGGATCTCTGGAAACTTGTCCGAGGACGGTGCCAAGAACCTCGCCGCTTTGCTGCGCGCCGGGCCACTCCCTGCGACCCTGACGGTGGTCGAGGAGCGCACGGTCGGCCCCGGTGTCGGAACCGACGCCATCGCAAGCGCGTGGAAGGCTGGTATGATCGCCGCGCTCGCGGTCGCAGCGTGCATGATCGCTTTCTATGGCTTCTTTGGCGCCATTGCGGTGGTTGCGGTCATTGTGAACGTGGTGCTGATCATTGCGGCGCTCTCTCTGATCGGCGCGACTTTGACCTTGCCGGGAATCGCCGGGATCATTCTCACGATCGGTGTCGCAGTCGACTCGAACGTTCTTATCTACGAGCGCCTTCGCGAGGAGGCGCGCGGCGCTGGACCGTTGCGAAAGGCGCTCGATACAGGCTTTTCACGCGTCTTCAGCAGCATCGTCGATGCCAATCTGACCATGGCGATCGCCGGTGCCATTCTGTTCTATTTCGGTTCCGGCGCCTTTCGCGGCTTTGCCGTGACGCTGGCGATCGGAAGCGTGACGACTATCCTGACGGCGCACAGCCTGACACGCCGTCTGGTTCGCGGCTGGTATCGTCGTCGTCGACCCTTGCGGTTGCCGAGAGGCATTCGCACCGGCTTCTTCAGCGAGGCGGATATTCGGTTCATGGCGATCCGCAATCCGGTTTTTATTCTGATGGCGGCGCTGTCGCTTGCCTCGCTCATCTTGCTGGTCAGCCTGGGACCTAACTTCGGCGCGGACTTCAAGGGCGGGTCGATAATCGAATTGAGGGCGAAGTCTGGTGTGGCCGACAGTGCGGATCTCCGCGCTCGCCTCGACGAGTTGAACCTCGGGGAAGTCCAGGTGCAAGAACTCGGCACGGAACGAGACGTCCTCGTCCGCGTTCCTTCCCAGGAGGCGGGTGATAATGCCGAGCAGACAGCGATCGGATTGGTGCGCGCCGAACTGGAGGACCAGTACACATTCAGGCGGGTGGAGGTTGTCGGACCAGCCGTTTCCGGCGAGTTGATACGAGCCAGCAGCCTCGGCATCGGCGCAGCGGTTCTAGCCATTCTGCTCTACGTCTGGATCCGGTTCGAATGGCGATTTGCTCTCGGTGCGATGATAGCCACCCTGCACGACGTATTGCTGACCATCGGCTTCCTTGTCGTCACGCGCACGGAGTTCAACCTTGCGACCATTGCCGCCTTGCTGACCATCGTCTGCTTTTCACTGAACGATACCGTCGTGGTTTACGATCGCATCCGCGAGAATTACGTGCGCTATCGAAAGATGTCCCTCTCGGTGCTGATCGACGCGTCGATCAACCAGACGCTTTCGCGTACGGTGTTGACGGCCGTCACGACAATATTGGCGCTCGCGGCGCTGTATCTGTTCGGAAACGGCCTTATTCGCTCCTTCAGCATGACGTTGCTTTTCGGGGTTGTTGTCGGAACGCTCTCGTCGATTTATATCGCAGGCCCGGTTCTCATACTCTTCAACCGCAGAGGCGGCCGAGCAAGGGGCGGGCAGGATTCTGCCAGCGGTGATGACAAGCCGGCGAACACCGCAACAGGGACAGCCTGACGATGGCAAAAGGCATCGAAATCCGCGAAGCGCATTTTCCCGGACGGGCGCCGATAGACGCTTATGGAAACGGCGGCTTCCGCTTCGCGGATATGTCTCACCGCGGCTCCGTCCTGATGCTGCCGTCCGGCATTTACGCATGGGACGTGGTCGAGGGTGACCCGCTTTCGGTGGACAAATTCGAACGTGCGCTGGAGGAGGCGCGTGATATCGAGGTCCTGCTCGTGGGGACAGGGCGCGAAATCCGGCCGCTGCCCGCCGAACTGAAAGCGGCCTTGAGGGCGCAGAACATCTCCTCCGATCCGATGAGCACCGGGGCGGCGGTCCGAACCTATAATGTGATGCTCGCCGAATCGCGCGCCGTTGCCGCGGCCCTGATCGCGGTGTGATTTCGAAGGAAACTGCGCGTGCAAGAGGCCGATACCCAGATCCTCGCAACATTGCGGGACACAGATCGCGATCGATATCTGGCTTGCCTGCTTTCTCCACCTGAAAAGAGGCGCTCGCTTGCGGCGCTCTATGTGTTCTACGCGGAAATCGCCCGCGTGCGCGAGTTGATACATGAGCCGCTTCCGGGCGAAATCCGCTTGCAATGGTGGCGCGATCTTCTCGGAAACGAGCAATCGGGCGGCGAGGGGCATCCGCTGGCGGAAGCGCTTCTGCAATGTGTTCGCGAACATCATCTGCCCGTCACAGTACTCGAGAACATGATCGATGCGCGGATTTTCGATCTTTACGACGATCCGATGCAGGACAGGTCGGCGCTGGAGGGCTATGCCGGTGAAACCGCGTCAGCTCTCATTCAGCTTTCGTCGCTGATCCTTGATCCATTGAATGCCGCCAAATCGGCGGAGGCCGCCGGACATGCCGGCGTCGCCCAGACGATCGCCGGCCTCTTGTTGCTGCTGCCTGTTCATTGCCGACGTGGGCAGGTTTACCTTCCGGCGGAACTCCTGCGCGCGACCGGGCTCGACCGTGAAACGTTGCTTGCCGGCAGCGACACTGAAGCCATCGATAGGGCAATCCGTGCATTTTGTGGCTTGGGCCGGGATCATCTTGCCAAGGCGCGTCAAGGCATAGGCTCGATCTCTTCGGCGAATTTCTTCGCCTTTACCCCCGTGGCTCTGGCCGAACCGGTGTTCGACCGGGCGGAGGCGGCGGGAGCGCGCCTCCTTCAGCGACCCATCCAGCCATCCCAGTGGCAGCGGCAGTGGCGAATGTGGCGCGCGAGCCGGCGCAAGCGCTTCTGATCCGATGCGCCGTCAGGCGAAGTGGCCCCGGAGTTGAATTTGGTCAAGCTGGCGCAAGTCTCATATCGTATAGGCAGGAGCTACCGGATTCATGCCGTCCGAAAGGGGCTCGTGTGATGTTGTGGCTTTTGCTCATCATGGTGGTTGTCGCCGTCGGCGCGTTCTACATCAGGATGAACGCCCGTGCCGAACGGGATTTCGACAATCCCGACGCGGGTTCGGCGATGGTCGAATTCGGCCGCGCTTTCCCCGACGAAGCAATCCGCGCCCTGCATTCAACCGTCGACAGGAAGGCGATCTTCCTCCGTCTGCATGACGGCAAGGCCGGCTTCATCCAATCGCACGGCACGCATTACGTCTGCCACGTCATTCATCCCGGCAAGGTGCGGGTCAACACGTCCGACAGCGGGCGCGGCTTGATCGTTCACTTTCCAGATTTTGCCTATCTGGACAACACATTCGAGTTCCGGACCGCGGCCGAGGCAGCGGAGGTCTCGGTCTGGCTGCTCGGCAGCTTCAGCCCGAAGTCGGAATTCACCGACGAAGCCGGGACGCCGCAGGCAGTCCAGGCGAACGAATAGCCTACGCCGTCTTCTGAGCGGGAACGCCGAGCCAGTTTGCGCAGTCGCTGAGAGCCCGCGCCGCTGTCGCCTGCTTCTTTGCCAAGGCCTTCTCCTTGCCGCGAAAGCGCTTCGCGCCATCCGGCTTTGCTAAAGCCCCCGGCTCCAGCGGCGGAAACAAACCGAAATTGACGTTCATCGGCTGGAATGAGCGCTTGCCCGGCTCGTCGTCGGAGACGATGTGCCCGCCGGTGATGTGATTGAGCAGCGCACCGAAGGCCGTTGTTGGCGGCGGTGGCGCCAGCGTTTCGCCCTTGCGCTCGGCCGCAGCGAAGCGGCCGGCAAGCAGGCCGATACTGGCGCTCTCCACGTAGCCCTCGCAACCGGTGATCTGGCCGGCGAACCGCAGGCCCGGTCGGGACTTGAGCGTCAAGGTCGAGTCGAGCAGCGTCGGCGAATTGATGTATGTGTTGCGATGCAGGCCGCCGAGACGGGCGAATTCGGCCTTTTCGAGTCCAGGGATCATCCGGAAGACTTCCGCCTGCGCGCCGTATTTCAATTTCGTCTGGAAGCCGACCATGTTGTAGAGCGTGCCGAGCGCGTTGTCCTGTCGAAGCTGTACGACGGCATAGGGTTTGACTGCGGGATTGTGCGCATTGGTCAGCCCCATCGGCTTCATAGGACCGTGACGCAGCGTTTCGCGTCCGCGTTCGGCCATCACCTCGATCGGCAGGCAGCCGTCGAAATAAGGCGTGCCCTCCCATTCCTTGAAACCGGTCTTGTCGCCGGCGATCAGGGCGTCGACAAAGGCGTTGTACTGCTCCTCGGTCATCGGACAATTGATGTAGTCCTTGCCAGTGCCACCCGGGCCGACCTTGTCGTAGCGCGACTGGTGCCAGCAGATATCCATGTCGATCGTGTCGGTGTAGACGATCGGAGCAATCGCGTCGAAAAAGGCGAGGGCGTCGGCGCCGGTTTCCTCGCGGATCGCCTCAGCGAGCGCCGGCGCGGTGAGGGGCCCGGTGGCGATGATCGCAAGATCCCATTCCTTCGGCGGCAGTCCGGTGATCTCCTCACGGACGACCGTGATCAAGGGATGATTGTCGATCGCGGCGCTGATGGCTGCTGAAAAGCCGTCGCGATCCACGGCGAGCGCTCCACCGGCGGGCACCTGGTTGCGGTCCGCAGCCTGCATGATCAGCGAGCCGGCAAGCCGCATTTCCGCATGCAGCACGCCAACAGCATTGCTGGTCGCATCGTCGGAGCGGAATGAGTTGGAGCAGACGAGTTCGGCAAGGCCGTCGGTCTTGTGGGCATCGGTTCCGCGCACGCCGCGCATTTCGTGCAGGATGACTGGCACGCCGGCTTCGGCGATCTGCCACGCGGCCTCCGATCCGGCAAGGCCGCCGCCGACGACATGAATGGGGGAATAGGAAGTGTTCGCTGTCATGGGCGGCTTCCTATCACAGGCGCATTCCGGTTCCAATTGCAGAAACGAAAACGGCGCCACTACAGCGCCGCGCGTCTTATCAGACGCGCAAAGGACGCTGTAGCACTTTGAATTGCTGCATGTTTTTATCCTTAAATCGGCAACGATTTAAGGAAACATGCAGCAGGCGCCGTCTTGAATGTTTGGATGTTCGTTCCGATTAGCGGAAGGAACGAGCCGCAATGTTGCGGATATCGTAGCGGGTAATCCCAATATCGCTGAGCGCGTGGTTCGAGAGGCTGCCGAGCTCGGCAACGGTGCGGCGATAGTTCATCCAGCTTTTTGCAATGCGAATCGGGTTCATGGTCGTGTCCTCAAGATCTGTTTGTCGCGACAGTGATTTGTCTGCGCCGTTGAGGTTCTTATACGCTTGTCTAATTGGCAGATGGAGTGCAAAGAAAATGCATCTGCTATGCATTTGTGCAGTGCATCGCCAGTTTTGTAAGCACAAGGCGAGCGCAGCTCGAAAGTTCGCCACAGGTCAAGGATTGGCTGAGCTGCTCGGCTGCCGTTAATATGTTGTATTCCAGTAACTTTCGTTCGAACTTGGGAGCTGACGACGTCCTGGCGAAGAGCGCCGGCTTCAGGTGCGGTCACAGCTTTCGCAGGTGCGAAATCACGGCACTGCGCGAGCTTGAGCGGGATGGCTTGTGAAACAGAAAAACGCCCTCCAGCGGGACTGGAAGGCGTTTTCAGAAGCAGGTATTCGCTGCTTGGATTACTTGATCGCCTGACGAGCAACGTAGGGGATGTCGCCGCGGCCGATGCCGAGGTCGTTCAGCTCACGGTCGCTCATGCGGCCGAGTTCGTTGCAGGTCTGACGATACTTGCGCCAGTTGGTGAAAGAACGTGCGAGGTTCATGATCCTATCCTTTCTAGGGTCGTTTGCCAGCGCTCTATCTCTCTTGCTGGCCGTCATCTGATGGTCTCAAATATAATCGATTTGATCGGCATATACAGAGACAATGCTGCATCGCACCCATGCATGGTGTGCAATCCTTCGCCTTCGCGTTAATTCACCTTTAGCTCCAACCTTTTCCGGCGCGTCGCCGATACGTGCCGGCTGTGGCGAGAGGATGGATCCGCTTGGGGGCAGAGATGCACAAAAAGCAACGCCCGCCGGGGGAGGAGGTCCGGCGGGCGTTGCTTTGTTCTGATTGGCAACCGGGAGGAGGAGTGTCGCCAATCCGTATCGGGGTGCGCTGGGAGGAGGAGTGCGCCGCCCCGATCGATGGTTGAAAAATAGGTCTCGGGACGCACTTTGTGTAGAGGCGATACCGAATGGCACCTATGCATATTATGCATGGCCATGTGGCAAATGCGGAGAAATTGCTCGAATATTGTGCAACTGGCGCTCTTGCGAGTTCAGCGCGGCAGAAAGCAAAACGCCCGCTGGGGGAGGAGGTCCAGCGGGCGTCGTGTAAGTGATTGGCAACCGGGAGGAGGAGTGTTGCCAATCTTATCGGAGAAGCGTTGGGAGGAGGAGTACGCTGCTCCGAATTCTTCGAGCTTCCGCTCGGGTCTTTCCGGGGTCCCGGAAGCGGGCGACCAATCCCGCTGGCGTCGGTTCGGTTCGTCACCTCGCGTCGCCTTCGATGGTTTGAATATAGTCGCTTTAAATCGATTTGTGCAGTGCAATATCCGCATGGAAGATATGCGGCTCGCGCAACTCCCGTGGCGCATTTCCATTGCGGATAAGCCGTTCACGCTACCGGGCGGAAGAAGCCCGTTGTTTTTCTCTAAAACGCCGCGTGTCGTATCAGACGCGGGAAGGACGCCGCAGCACTTTGAATTGCTGGATGTTTTTATCCTTGAATCGGCGACGACTTAAGGAAACATGCAGTAGCCATTTTTCCTGATTTGCTATTCTCTGAAGCCGGGTCGCGGCGTCGGGAAGGCCCGATATGGCCGGGAGGACGGTCCGGAGGTGAGATGTATCGAGGACGCATTGAGCGGGATCTGAAGCGTTGGGTGGACCTCGGCCTGCTTCCCCAGTCGTCGGCAAGCGCGATGCTGGCGGAATATGACGCACGCGAATCCACTTTCAGCGTCGGCCGTGTCCTGTTGGCGCTGGCAGCACTGTTGCTTTCGGCCTCGCTGCTTTTGCTCATCGCGGCGAATTGGGAGGTGTTGCCGCGCCTCGTCAGAGTCTCGGGCGTCGTCGCATTGATCTGGCTCTTCCATTTTCTCGGTGCCTATTTCTTCGGGAGCGGAGCCAAGGCGATTGGCGCCGCTCTGCTTATTCTTGGCACCATGTCCTTCGGCGCCGGCATCGCTCTGGTCGGCCAAATGTATCATCTGTCAGGCGACGCAGCGGATGCGATGCTTCTCTGGTTCGCCGGGGCATGCCTGTCGGCAGCGGCCTTCGCGTCGGCCGCCGTCACGACGATCGCCGCATGCCTTGCCTGGGCGTTTCTGATCACGCTGTTCGACAGCGGAGGACTTGTTCCGGCGATTGAGTCCTATTTCTGGGTCGTGCCGGTGCTGGCGGTTATCGTGCTCACGCTGGTCCGCTACACCAATGCAGGGCGCACGCGCCATTTGGCTTATCTTCTCTGCGTCGCCTGGCTAGGCGCGCTTTACGTCGACAACCCGGGACTCTGGCTCGCAATCTCCTTCTTTGCCGCCGGTTTGATCGCCTTTCTCCTCGCGTCGCTGCCGCGATCGCCGCTGTATGGTCTCGCTTGCCAGGCCGGTTCCGCGCCTTCGTTCTATTCTTTCGCCGTTTCTGTCATCGGCCTTGTCGCCTTGCAAAGTGAAGCGGAAGGCGTTTTGGCGGAGACAACCGTTGGCGTCGGCCTGCTTGCCGTTGCCCTCATGGGTATTGGAATTGTGGGCGCGCGCAACGGTGCGGTTCGTTATCTGGGCTACACGGTGTTTGCTCTGGAGATCTTGTATTTGGCCTTCGAGACGCTCGGATCGATCCTCGGCACATCCGGCTTCTTCCTGATTTCCGGAATGGTCGTCGCGCTTGTGGCTTGGCTCGTCATCCGAGTTGAACGACGGCTTGGACGAGTGGGGGAGGCTTCTCAATGAACGCTGTTTTGCCTGGCGCCCGCTGGCGCAGTCCCATTGTCGCGGCACTTGCGGTCGCAGCGCTCCAGACGGCCGTGCTCGGATACATGATCGAAAGCCGCGCTTCGATCCTGCGCAACGGCAAGGACGTGCTTCTGAGAAGTGCGCCGGTCGATCCGCGAGACCTCCTGCGTGGCGACTATGTGATCCTGACCTACGACATCTCCCGCATCTCGCCCGATATCGTTGCTGGCGACTTGCCCGAGGAGACGACGAGGGCGGTGCTTTTCGTGCGGCTCAGAGAGCAGGCGGACGGTTTCTGGGGACCGGTCGAGGCATCGTTCGGGCCGCTGGCGCAAGCGCCGGACAGCGTCGTCATCAGATCGCTGCCGTTCTCCTATTATCCGCCACTTGGAACACCGCCGCAAACCTTGCAGCCGAACTACGGCATTGAGCGCTATTACGTGCCGGAAGGCGAGGGCCGTGTTCTTGAAACCGCCCGCGACGCCCATGCGCTTTCGGTCAACGTGCGGGTGAACGCGGATGGGCGTGCACAGATCAGGCAGGTTTCCGTGAATGGTGCGCAGCTTTATGTGGAGCCGCTATATTGATGGTGCTTGCTGCTGCGTGTTCAAATCGTAGCCGATTTGGGGATAAATACATGCAGCAAATCAAGTGCTACAGCGTTCTTTGCGCGTCTCACAAGACGCGCGGCGCTGTAGCATGAAGGAACTTCATTTTCTTGCCGGCTTCTTGGTCCAGAATAATTAGGAGAAGGTGAAGACACGGGCGTGCATTGGCGCGCATTTTCTCTTTGATCCGGCAAAAACGAGTGATATAGAGACGCCGCGCTCGGGAAAGCCCGAACCCTTCGCATGTCCAGAATATCCGCGGTGCTCCCGCTGGTTGTCTTGCGGGAAATGCGATCAGGCGGTGTGGTTGTCTGAACGCGGGTATGGTGAAATTGGTAGACACGCCAGATTTAGGTTCTGGTGCCGCAAGGCGTGGGAGTTCAAGTCTCTCTACCCGCACCAGGACAATACGGTTGCCAAACGTCGGAATTCGACGGTGAAGAGGGTTGGCGGAGTGCCATTTTGCTTGCAAAACGGTCAAGGAATTGCGTAAAGCCACTCCCGGCAAATGGATCGGCTCACGTGCTCGCCAAACCTTTCGAGGCAAGAGCACTGTCAACGTGAAATGAAGGTTTGAACATGCAGGTTATCGAAACGCTCGCTCAAGGGCTGAAGCGCGAACTCAAGGTCGTCATCCCGGCCAAGGACATGGAAGCTCGGATGAATGAGCGCCTGGCCGAAGTGAAGGACCGCGTCCGCATCAACGGCTTCCGCCCGGGCAAGGTGCCGGTTGCGCATCTGAAGAAGGTCTACGGCAAGTCGATCATGGCTGATCTCGTCAACGAGATCGTTCGTGACAAGCCGACCGAAATCCTGACGGAGCGTGGCGAGAAGTCGGCAACGCAGCCGGAAATCGCGATGACCGAGGACGAGGCCGAAGCCAACAAGATCCTCAATGCCGAGGCCGATCTCGAATTCACGGTTGCCTACGAGGTCATCCCGAAGATCGAACTCAAGGATGTGAGCGGCATCAAGGTCGTCCGCGAAGTCGTCGACATCGCCGAAGACGAAGTCAACGACCAGATCCTGCGCATCGCCGAAAGCGCCCGCACCTACGAATCCAAGAAGGGCAAGGCTGCCAATGGCGACCGCGTCACCATCGACTATCTCGGCAAGGTCGACGGCGTTGCCTTCGACGGCGGCAAGGACGAGGATGCGGAACTGGTGCTCGGTTCCAACCGCTTCATCCCGGGCTTCGAAGAGCAGCTCGTCGGCGTCAAGGCCGGTGACGAAAAGACGATCACCGTGACCTTCCCGGCCGACTATCCGGCCGCCAACCTCGCTGGCAAGGAAGCGACCTTCGACGTCACAGTGAAGGACGTCGCCGCCGCCGCTCCGCTCGAGATCAACGACGAACTCGCCACCAAGCTTGGCCTCGAATCGGCTGACAAGCTGAAGGAAATCGTTCGCGGCCAGATCGAAAGCCAGTACGGCTCTGTTACCCGTCAGAAGGTCAAGCGCCAGATCCTCGACCAACTCGACGAACTCTACCAGTTCGAGTCGCCGGAGCGCCTCGTCGATGCCGAATTCGAAAACATCTGGCGCCAGATCAACACCGACCTGCAGCAGGCCGGCAAGACCTTCGCCGATGAAGACACGACCGAAGAGGAAGCTCGCGCCGAGTATCGCAAGCTCGCCGAACGCCGCGTCCGCCTCGGCCTCGTTCTCTCCGAAATCGGCGAAAAGGCCGGTGTTCAGGTGAGCGACGACGAAATGCAGCGCTCGCTGTTCGAACAGCTGCGCCAGTTCCCGGGCCAGGAAAAGCAGATCCTCGACTATTTCAAGAACACCCCCGGCGCCGCCGCTTCGCTGCGCGCACCGCTGTTCGAAGAGAAGGTCGTAGATCACCTGCTTTCCGAAATCTCGGTAACCGACAAGTCGGTTTCCAAGGAAGAGCTGATGGCTGACGACGAGGAAGCCGAAGACAAGCCGGCCGCCAAGAAGGCGTCAGCCAAGAAGAAGGCTGCTGCAAAGGCCGAAGCTGCTGAAGGCGAGGAAGCCGCTGCACCGAAGAAGAAGGCTCCGGCCAAAAAGAAGGCCGCTGACGAGAGCGCCGAATAACCGGTTGCCGTCGAACAGAATTTAAGAGGCCGCCTCCCAAGGCGGCCTTTTTCTTTGGGAAGGAACAGCCGAAACGGCGGCTGAGATGGGAACCCGGAGGACGGTTTAAACCGTCTTGATCTCGCCCATTCGGTTCCACGCGTCGAGGCCAGCGATTTTGTAGGCTTCGGCGAGCGTCGGATAGTTGAACGTGTTTTCAACGAAATACTCGACGGTGCCCTTCAGATTGAGAACTGCCTGGCCGATGTGCACGAGTTCGGTCGCGCCTTCCCCGATAATATGGACGCCGAGCAGACGCCGGGTCTTGAGTGAGAAGATCATTTTCAGTAGACCGGAATCGAGACCCATGATGTGTCCGCGCGACGTTTCCCGGAACCGCGCAATGCCGCACTCATAAGGAATGCCGCGTTCCTTGACCTCTTCTTCGGAGAGGCCGCAGGTCGAGATTTCCGGCACGGCATAGATACCGTAGGGGAAATATTTCTGCGGCTCCTTCGCAATCGCGCCGACGGCGACGCGGGCGGCGACACGCCCCTGTTCCATGGAGGTCGAAGCCAGGCTCGGGAAACCGACGACGTCGCCGGCGGCATAGATGTTGGGAGCCGAGGTCTGGAATGTTTCAGGGTTCACCTTCAGTCGCCCGCGGCTGTCCGCTTCCAGCCCGGCGGAAGGCAGGTTGAGAGCATCGGTGGCACCGATGCGGCCAGCGGCAAACAAGACCATCTCCGTCGTGATCTTGCGGCCATTGTCGAGTGTAAGCAGAACCTTACCGTCTTCGAGCCGCTCCACCTTCTCGGCCTTCTGACCGAGATTGAGCTTCATGTTGCGGTCGCGCAATTGATAGATGAAGTCCTCGACGATCTCCTTGTCGATGAAATCGAGCATAGTCGTCTTGGGATCGATGACCGTCACCTGCGTGTCCAGGGCGCTGAAGATCGTGGCATATTCGATACCGACGACGCCTGCGCCGATTACGACCAGCGAACGCGGCAGTTCCTCGATGTCGAGCAATTCGTCGCTGTCGACGACGGTCTTGCCGTCAAACGGGATGTAGTCCGGGCGGAACGGTTTCGTTCCGACAGCAAGCAAGATGCTCGTCGCGGAGACAGGAATGCTCTCGCCGTCTTCCTTGACGACCTCGATCGTCGTCGGATCCACAAAACTTGCGCGGCCGCGGATGTGCTGGACACGGTTCCGCGCGAATTGGTGTTCGAGCACCTCGACCTCGTGGTTGAGGGTGATGATGAGGCGACGGCGCAGATCTTCTGCGCTGATTTCCTGCTTCACCCGGTAGGAGCGGCCGTAAAAGCCCCGTTCGCGCCAGCCGGAGAGGTTAAGCGCAGTCTCGCGAAGCGTCTTTGACGGGATAGTTCCGGTATGGACGGAGACGCCGCCGACGCGTTTGCCCTGCTCGATGACAAGTACTTTCTTGCCGAGTTTCGCGGCCTGGATGGCACCCCTGCGCCCCGCTGGGCCGCTTCCGATGACGATGAGATCGAACTGGTTCATGAACGCTTCCCGTATGCGAAAGAGAATCGTTGTGCGATGCGGCAAATTTCACCCGCACGCGTTTATAGCGTCAATTGCGCAGTTTGATGAAGCGCGATGCGCACTGTTCTATCGTGGATGCGCCTGTGCGGAAATACGGCTATGTTGGCGCATTAGGCGTCGGGTATCGGCGGCACCCGCCTTTCGGTTTTCTCGCGCGGCGAATTGCGGTGGAGTCTAGAAATGGCATCAGAGGCGACGGCGACCCCCCACCAGGTGACTGGAGCGATCCAAGCGGAAGTGGCAATTCCGGCTCGCCCGGGCGTCGTAGCTGCCGCGGTATACCAGAACGGGCAGCGTCTGCGCGACATCCAGATCGAAGAGGCGGGACAATGGCGGGGCCGCGAAGACGTCGTTGTTTGGATCGGCCTCCACGAGCCGGATGAGACGCTGTTGCGCCAGATTCAGGCCGAATTCAATCTCCACGACCTGGCAATCGAGGACGCTGGAAAGGCACATCAGCGTCCGAAGCTGGAAATCTACGGCGATGCGATCTTCGTCGTGGCGCGCACCGCCCATATGGCGGACGACCAGATTTCATTCGGCGAAACGCATCTCTTCGTCGGACGCGGCTACGTCATTTCCGTTCGTCACGGCGCGTCGACCTCTTATATGGCGGTCAGACAGAGATGCGAGGCATCACCCGCGGCACTCGCTCACGGTGAGAATTACATCCTCTATTCGATCCTCGACTTCATCGTTGACAACTATATGCCGGTGGTCGAGGCAATCCACAGCGAGGTCGAGGAACTCGAGGACCGGTTGCTGCGCGACCGCTTGGATAAGGCCGATATAGAACGGCTCTACCTGTTGCGTCGAAACCTCCTGCGCCTGCGCAATGCGGTCGTGCCGCTGGTGGACGTGTGCCGACGGCACGAGCACCTGGAACTTCCAGGCATGGACGCGGCGATGCAGCATCTGTTCCGGGATGTGACTGATCATGTTCGACGGGTGCAGGAAGACATCGATGCGCTGCGCGAAGTGCTTGCCTTCACGTTCGAAGCGAGCCTGATGATCGGCCAGTCGGAGCAGACGGAAATCTCGCGCAAGCTCGCTTCGTGGGCCGCCATTCTCGCGGTCCCGACGGCGATCGCCGGAATCTACGGCATGAACTTCGAGGACATGCCCGAACTCAGGTTCCGCTACGGCTATTTTGTCGTTCTGGCCATAATCGTCGGACTGTGCGTCACTCTCTACCGGTTCTTCCGGCGTGCGAGATGGCTGTGAGCAGACCCTAAGGAATCGCGCAGTAGGCCAAGTCTAGAACAATCGAAGCCCTTTGAGGCTCGCGTGGCCGTCCTTGCCGATGATGATATGGTCGTGCAGGGCAATGCCGAGCGGCTTTGCGGCTTCGGCAATCAGCTTGGTCATCTCGATATCCGCACGAGAAGGCGTAGGGTCGCCGGAGGGGTGGTTATGGACGAGGATGAGCGCGGTCGCGGATAGCTCGAGTGCACGCTTGATCACTTCCCGAGGGTAGACCGGCGTGTGATCGATCGTGCCTCGCTGCTGCACTTCGTCGGCGATCAGCGCGTTGCGCTTGTCAAGGAAGAGGATGCGAAACTGCTCCTTGGTCTCGTGCGCCATCGCCGCATGGCAGTAGTCGATAACGGCGCTCCAGGATGACAGGACCTGCTTCTCGCGCAGTTCGCTCTTCAGCATTCGGTGGCTGGCCGTGGCGATGAGCTTGAGATCGAGAGCGACGGATTCTCCAACGCCCTTGACCTCCTGCAACAGGTTGAGCGGCGCTCCGAAAACGCCGGCGAGCGTTCCGAAGCGGCTGAGCAGCGCTTTGGCAATCGGCTTCGTGTCACGACGGGGGATGAGCCGGAACAGAATGAGTTCGAGGATCTCGTAGTCAGCCAGCGCCGCATCGCCATGTTCACGGAAGCGGTCTCGCAAACGATCGCGGTGACCGTGATAATGTGCTTCTGCGGGCGTAGCAGCGTTCACTTCGGCGTCGCCGACGCGCGGTTTTGGCTGCGCAAAAAACTGCCGCTCGTCCGTCGGCTGCAACTCGCCGTCAGAGAGGGGCGGAGTTCTTGTCACGCGTTGCCCACTGCAGCAACGCCGGGCTTGAACAGGCCGGCCGGCGAAAGCGTGAAGATTTCGCAGCCGTCCGCGGTGACGCCGATCGTGTGCTCATATTGCGCCGAGAGCGAACGGTCGCGCGTGACGGCAGTCCAGCCGTCAGAGAGAACCTTCACATGCGGACGGCCGAGATTGATCATCGGCTCGATCGTAAAGATCATGCCCTCGCGCAGTTCGGGGCCTTCGTTGGCGCGACCATAGTGGAGGATGTTCGGGGCGTCGTGAAACAGTCGGCCGACGCCGTGGCCGCAGAAGTCGCGCACCACCGAACAGCGCTCCGACTCCGCGTAGGCCTGGATGGCCTCGCCGATCGCACCGGTGCGTGCGCCGGGCCGCACGGCCGCGATGCCGCGCATGAGGCATTCGTGTGTGACGTCGAGCAGCCGTTCCGCAGCACGCTTGACCTCGCCGACAGGATACATGCGACTGGAATCGCCATGCCAGCCATCGACGACATAGGTGACGTCTATATTGACGATATCGCCGTCGCGTAGCGGCTTTTCGTTCGGAATGCCATGACAGACGACATGATTGATCGACGTACACGAAGATTTCGTATAGCCGCGATAGTTCAGCGTCGCGGGAAGCGCGCCGTGATCCATGCCGAATTCGAAGACGAAACGATCGATCTCTTCTGTCGTCACGCCCGGCCGTACGCGGGGCACGAGTTCGTCCAGGCAACGCGCCGTCACCTGACAGGCCTTGCGCATGCCTTCGAAACCATCCGGTCCGTAGAGCCGGATGACGCCGGTGTTCTTGTACGGGGCAGCGCCAGCCTCGATATAAGTTACCATTCCAGAACTTTCATTGTTTCAAGCGCATGTCATAAATCAGCGAAGGCGGGTTCGTCCACAGTCATCGCTCCCGTCGGCACTATTTGCGAGGGCGATATCGCGCATTTGATGGCATAGGCCTCGACGCCTCGCACGGTCGCCCGTTCGAATGCACGAGCATAGACCGGATCGAGTTCGCGGCATATGCGGAACACATCGCAGTCAGGTCTTTGGACAAGGTAGAGCATGATTGCGCGGTGGCCGGCCTCCACCATGTCGCCGAGTTCTTCGAGATGCTTGGCGCCGCGCTCAGTCGGGCTGTCGGGGAATTCGGCGAGACCCCGGTCACGGCTGAAGTGGACGTTCTTGACCTCAACATAGGCAAGACCCTTCGTCGGGTCGCTGAGAAGGATATCGATCCTGGAATTGCGGCCGTATCTCTGCTCGCGCCGACGTGTCTCGTAAGTGTGAAGATCGCCGACGAGTCCAGCGGCGATCGCTTCCTCGGCAAGCCGGTTCGGCAATCCGGTGTTGATGCCGACGAGCGTTCCGGCTGCTTCGACGATCTCCAGCATATGGCGGTATTTCCGTGTCGGACTGTCATGCTCGGAGAGCCAGATCGCCGATCCCGGCGTCGTCAATCCGCGCATCGAGCCGGTGTTCGGGCATGACCCGGTAATTTTCGTTCCATCGGCAAGAATGGCGTCAAAAAGAAAGCGCTTGTAGCGCTGCACAAGCGTTGCTGGAACGAGCGGACGGGAGAAGTTCACGAGTGATCCGATCAGGCGCGGGCGCGTACGTAGGAACCCGGCGCTTCTTCAAGCGAGTTAAGCGGGCCGCCGGGCTTTCGGGCCGGAACGCGTTTCCTGTCGAGCTTTTCTGCCCAGCTGTGCCAATGCGGCCACCAGGAGCCAGGTGTTTCCTTCGCCTTGCTCAACCACTCGTCGATATCGCCCTTGGCGGGCCCACCGGTCCAGTATTGATACTTGCTCCTGTCCGGGGGGTTGACGACACCGGCGATATGGCCGGAGCCTGACAGGACGAACGTGACCTTGCCGCCGAAGCAGCTGCTGCCGAGGAATACCGATTTGGCGGGCGCGATATGATCTTCCTTCGTCGCCAGATTGTAGATCGGGATCTTGACGTCAGCGAGCGATACTTTCCGGCCTGCCAGGACCATCTCCCCTTTGGAGAGCTTGTTCTCCAGGTAGCAGTTGCGAAGATAGAAGGAGTGGTTGGCTGCCGGCATCCGCGTTGAATCGGAGTTCCAGTAAAGCAGGTCGAAGGGCAGGGGCTCCTGGCCCTTCAGATAGTTGTTGACGAAATATGGCCAGATCAGTTCCGAGGCCCGGAGCATGTTGAAGGCGGTGGCCATCTTCGAGCCTTCCAGATAACCGGTCGCACTCATATTCCGCTCGACCTGGCGGATCTGATCATCGTCGACGAAGACCTTGAGGTCGCCCGCATAGGTGAAGTCCACCTGCGTCGTGAAAAGCGTCGCCGAGCGGATACGGTCATCGCCTTCGGCGGCGTGCAGCGCCAGCGTGGCAGCAAGCAATGTGCCGCCGACGCAATAACCGATGGCGTTCACCTCGCGTTCGCCGGTCGCCTGCTCGATGATATCGAGAGCGAAGCCGATGCCTTCGCGCGCATAGGCCTCCCAGTCCTTCGAGGCATGACGTTCATCGGGGTTGACCCAGGAGATGACGAACACGGTGTGGCCCTGATCGACCGCCCATTTGATGAAAGATTTCTGCGGGTTGAGATCGAGGACGTAGAATTTGTTGATCCACGGCGGGCAGATCAGCAAGGGCCGCTTGAGCACGGTCTCGGTGCTCGCCTCATACTGGATGACCTGGCAGACATCGCTCTGCGCGATCACCTTGCCAGGCGTGATCGCGATGTTTTCGCCGATGGCGAACTTGCTCGTATCCGTCTGCCGCAACTTGAGATCACCGCGCCCGGCCGCGATGTCTTCCGCGAGCATCTGCATGCCCCTGACGAGGTTGGCGCCGTTTGACGCCACGGTTTCGCGATAGAGCTGCGGGTTGGTCGTGATGAAATTGGTCGGCGAAAGAGCGCTCGATATCTGACGAACGTAGAAGGCCGCCTTGTGCTTGGTGTGATCATCGAGCCCCTCTGCATCGTTGACCATTCGCTCCGCCCAGTCCGAGGTCACCAGGTAGGCCTGGCGAATGAAGTCGAAGAAAGGATTCTTCACCCAGTCCTCGTCCGCAAAGCGCTTGTCGGTGCGCTCGAGACTTGTCGGATCGGTCGCGACGTCGCCGGCCATGCGCTGGAGGCTGCGCGACCAGATGTCGAAAAAACTGCCCATGAGATGCGTCTGGGCTTCCAGCGTTCGACGCGGATCGGAGAGCCAATACTCCGATATCTTGGACAGCGTCTTGACCATGTCGGAAACGGGCTCGGCGAAAGTATGGCTCTTCTCGCCAGCTTCGCGCGGGGCAAGCCATGCAGAGGCTGCCTTGCCGAGTTGTTCTGCTGCGCGGGCCAGATTGACGGCCAGGCTTTCCGGGTCCTTCACGATGTAGGGCTCGACCGATTTCGGATCAAAGCCGGCAAAACCGCTCTTAGTACCGCCGTCCTCGGCCTTCCTGTCTGCTGTCACCCGGCGTCCTCCACAGCATCTTATCTGTTTTGCATTTTTACATTCTGCCCGAAAATGATTACAAGAGCTAGAGCGTTCAGCTTTCCAATGGAATCACAGGAAGCAAGTAAATCGCTTTGAATTCAAGTGGTTAAAGTGTCATCGGCATGTCTTTTCCGGGCGTGTGGTGCACTGGTCCATCGTCGCGCCGCAAAACAGGGGTCATCGCCAGCATGCTTGTCGTCGGAAAACAGGGCTCGATTTCTTGGGTTTTGGGTTTGCTCCTTGCGGGCACCCTTGCCGGATGCAGTTCAACGGCGGAACTCGCCACGTATCCGTCCGTCTATGGGCAAAAGCCGGCCGCCACCCAGCAAATGACCGACGAGGAGGCGGTTTCGATGCAGTCCCAGTTGACGGCGCTTGGTGCTGCCCGCAAATCCGGCGCGATTTCCGAGGCCGAATATCAGCGGCGCTTGAGGGAATTGCAGTTGCTGGCCGAGCAGCACGGTGCCGATACGCTGAAACAGATCGAGAATTAGCGCTTGCCTTTCACGTGATTTGGACGCAAAGCGTTCAATGGCCGTGATGACGGCCATTCACCACCGCGTTTGCTTTCGCGAAAGCCGAACGGCTCGTGGAGGCTTGCGCCAAGCGAGGTTTGGAGATGGAAGAGTTTCATAAAGTCCGGCGTTTGCCGCCCTATGTTTTCGAACAGGTCAACCGTTTGAAAGCAAGCGCGCGAGCGGCCGGTGCTGACATCATCGACCTCGGCATGGGCAATCCGGATCTTCCAACGCCGCAGTCGATCGTCGACAAGCTCTGCGAGGTCGTCCAGGACCCGCGCACGCATCGTTATTCCTCGTCGAAGGGCATCCCGGGGCTGCGCCGCGCGCAGGCCGCCTATTATGCCCGCCGCTTCGGCGTCAAGCTCAACCCCGAGACCCAGGTCGTCGCGACGCTTGGCTCGAAGGAAGGCTTCGCCAATATGGCGCAGGCGATCACCGCACCCGGCGATGTCATCCTCTGCCCGAATCCGACCTATCCTATCCACGCCTTCGGCTTCCTGATGGCAGGCGGTGTCATCCGCTCCATCTCGGTCGAACCCGATGACAGCTTCTTCGCGCCGTTGGAGCGGGCTGTACGGCATTCGATCCCGAAACCTCTGGCGCTGATCCTCAACTACCCGTCGAACCCGACGGCGCAGGTCGCCTCGCTCGAATTCTACAAGGAAGTGATCGCGTTTGCGAAGAAGCACGACATCATCGTGCTCTCGGATCTCGCCTATTCGGAAATCTATTTCGATGACGCGCCGCCACCCTCCGTGCTGGAAGTGCCTGGCGCGATCGACGTGACGGTCGAGTTCACGTCGATGTCGAAGACGTTCTCCATGCCCGGCTGGCGCATGGGCTTTGCCGTCGGCAATGAGCGGTTGATCGCAGCGTTGACGCGGGTGAAGTCCTATCTCGACTATGGTGCTTTCACACCCATTCAGGTTGCTGCGACACAGGCGCTCAACGGCGATGGCAGCGATATTGCCGAGGTGCGTAACATCTACCGGCGCCGGCGCGACGTGATGGTCGAGAGTTTCGGCAAGGCGGGTTTCGAGGTGCCACCGCCGCCGGCGACCATGTTCGCCTGGGCAAAGATCCCGGAGAAGTTCCGTCATCTGGGTTCGCTCGAGTTCTCGAAGCTCCTCGTCGAAAAGGCGGACGTCGCCGTGGCGCCCGGTATCGGCTTCGGCGAGCAGGGCGACGACTACGTCCGGCTGGCGCTCGTCGAAAACGAACACCGGATCCGACAGGCGGCACGCAACATCAAGCGCTTCCTGTCCTCGGCGGACGAGACGATGCACAACGTCATCTCGCTTAACGCACACCGCTAGGAAATCGGATAAATACCGATAAACAAACCAGAATAGCCCTGCCGCACTGGCGGGGCCTCTACATGTTAGGAACTTGCTATGGCAGATGCCCTCAAAATCGGCATTGCGGGCTTGGGGACGGTCGGTGCCTCGCTCGTGCGGATTCTCCAGGATCGTCATGAGATGCTGGCAACCACATGCGGGCGGGCGATCGAGATCATGGCCGTGACTGCGAGGGACCGGTCCAGGGATCGCGGTGTGAACCTCTCGGAGATCAAGTGGTTCGACGATGCGGTATCGCTGGCGTCCGAGGCGGACATCGATGTCTTCATCGAGTTGATGGGCGGTGCCGGAGATCCGGCCTATTCAGCCGTGAAGGCTGCGTTGCAGCGGGGCATTCATGTGGTCACCGCCAATAAAGCACTGCTCGCCGCACACGGCATCGATCTCGCGGGCATTGCCGAAGAGCATGGCGCACTGCTCAACTATGAGGCAGCGGTTGCCGGCGGCATTCCCGTCATCAAGGCGCTTCGCGAATCGATGACGGGCAATACCGTATCGCGCGTCTACGGCATCATGAATGGCACCTGCAACTACATCCTGACGAAGATGGAGAAGGAGGGGCTTTCGTTCGAAGACTGCCTGAAGGAAGCACAGCGCCTTGGCTATGCCGAGGCGGATCCGGCCTTCGACATCGAGGGCAACGATACGGCGCACAAGCTGTCGATCCTGACCAGCCTCGCCTTCGGCACCGCGATCGCCGCCGATGACATCTATCTCGAAGGCATCACCAACATCTCGATCGAGGACATCCAGGCGGCCGCCGATCTCGGCTACCGAATCAAGTTGCTCGGGGTCGCGCAACGCACCGAAAGCGGCATCGAACAGCGCGTTCATCCGACGATGGTGCCCTACGATTCCGTCATCGCGCAGGTCGACGGCGTAACGAACGCGGTTGCGATCGAGTCCGATATTCTCGGCGAACTGCTGATGGTCGGCCCCGGCGCCGGCGGCAATGCGACCGCCTCGGCCGTGCTCGGCGACATCGCCGATATCGCCAAGAGCCGCCCGGGCGCGCAACACGTCCCGGCTTTCGGGCGCCCGGCGACCGCACTGTTGCCCTACAAGCGGGCCCGCATACAAAGCCACGAAGGCGGCTATTTCATCCGGCTGAAAGTTCTCGACCGGACCGGCGTCTTCGCCAACATTGCCGGGCATATGGCCGAAAACGATATCTCGCTCGAATCGATCATGCAGCATTCCAAGCACTATGTGGATTCTGCGGAGCCGAAGACGATCATCCTGGTGACGCATGCCACATTCGAAGCTTCCGTGCGCAAGGCGATCGTTGCGATCAAGGGCGAGGGCTATCTCGTCGGCGAACCGCAGGTCATCCGTATCGAACGGCCAAAGGCCGTGTGATCGCCGCTCGGCACATTAAATCTGTTGAGAAACGGCTCCGACTGGCATCTGGCCCGCCGGAGCCGTCGTCATGCGGGTTCTTCCAGCCTGAAATGTCCGCTAAGAACAGGGGACTGCAGGCGGGCGAATAGCATGGACGTATTGGCGGATCCGATCCAACGGGCATTTCTCGGCGTGGAACGCTCGGTGAGCGGGCAGCGCTGGGTGTCACGTCTGGATCAGGCCGGGCAAAATCGGGCACTAGCGATCAGCCAGGTACACGGCTATTCCGAGATGATTGCCCGCGTGCTCGCCGGCCGCGGCGTAGCGCTCGACGATGCCGCCGCCTTTCTCGACCCGACGCTCCGCTCTCTGATGCCGGATCCGGACACCCTGACCGACTGCCGCAAGGCGGCCGAGCGGCTGGCGCTGGCGGTGCGCCGCCGTGAGAAGGCGGTGATATTCGGGGATTATGACGTCGACGGCGCTGCCTCCTGCGCGCTGATGGTCCGCTTCCTGCGCCACTTCGGCATCGAAGCCGACATCTACATTCCCGATCGCATCTTCGAAGGTTACGGTCCAAATCCGCAGGCAATAGAGCAACTGCTCGACAACGGTGCCGGCCTTATCGTCACTGTCGACTGCGGTTCGACCAGTCACGAGTCGCTTGCCGTTGCCGCCGGGCGCGGCGTAGACGTCGTCGTCATCGACCACCATCAGGTGGGCTCTTCCCTTCCGCCGTGTCATGCGCTTGTCAATCCGAACCGCGAGGACGACTTGTCCGGGCAGGGGCATCTCTGCGCCGCAGGTGTTGTCTATCTCGTGCTCGTCAACACCCTGCGGGTGCTGCGCGGCCAAGGGGACCCGCGCGCCGCTTCGTTCGATCTGTTGTCGCTGCTCGATCTCGTCGCGCTGGCAACGGTCTGCGACGTCGTACCGCTCAAGGGGCTCAACCGCGCCTATGTCGTCAAAGGCCTGATCGCCGCGCGGCATATGGGCAATCCGGGGCTTGCGGCGCTCCTCCGCAAGGCTGCAATTGGCGGCCCTGTGACGCCCTATCATCTTGGATTCCTGATCGGTCCGCGCATCAATGCGGGCGGGCGTATCGGCGATGCGGCTCTCGGCAGCCGGCTGTTGACGCTTGAC
Organism: Sinorhizobium sp. 7-81; assembly: GCF_030124405.1. NCBI lineage: Bacteria > Pseudomonadati > Pseudomonadota > Alphaproteobacteria > Hyphomicrobiales > Rhizobiaceae > Sinorhizobium > Sinorhizobium sp. 7-81. The sequence continues at coordinate 175,370 of NZ_JASKLT010000007.1, forward strand.
GATGCCGCAGCCGCGGAATCGATCGCGGGCCGGCTCGACGAGCTTAACCGCGAGCGCCAGGCAATGGAGGCGGCAATGCTCGCCGAGGCCGAAGCGGAGGTGCTGGCGGAGTATGGGACTGGCGAGGCGGCATCGGTGATCATTACGGCGCGGGAAAACTGGCACCCCGGCATCGTCGGGCTCATTGCCGCACGCATCAAGGAGAAGTTCCGTCGGCCGGCTTTCGCGATTGCCTTTGACCCAAGTGGGCGAGGGACCGGCTCGGGGCGTTCGATCAATGGTTTCGACATGGGCAGGCTGGTGCGGGCGGCGGTCGAGAGCGGTCTCCTCGTCAAGGGTGGCGGCCATGCAATGGCGGCCGGCCTGACCGTCGAGCGCGCGAACCTCGGCAGACTTCGTCAATTCTTTGAAGAGCGTGCCGAAACTGTCGTGCGCGATCTGGTTTCCACCGAAACGCTAAAGGTCGACGGAGCACTTGGGGCGTCAGGTGCGACGATCGAGTTGGTCGATCTTCTGGAGCAGGCCGGTCCCTACGGTTCCGGGCATCCGCAGCCGATCTTCGCCTTTCCGCAGCACCGGCTGCGCGACTGCCGGCAGGTCGGCTCCAATCACATCAAGGTAACGCTGGAGGGCCAGGATGGCAGCCGGATCGACGGCATTGCCTTTCGCGCCACGGAAACGCCGCTGGGCGACTTCCTGCTCGGCAGTCGCGGCTCGACCATTCATGTCGCTGGATCGGTTTCGGCGGATCTTTGGCAGGGAACCCGCCGCGTCCAACTGCGCGTGACAGACGCTGCAAAGGCCACCTGATCGCATCCGTCGCGATAACCGCACCAACCTTCCAAATCAGCGACTTGGAAGAGAAACCTCAATAAGTTTATGAAGAGAGAATGGCACGCCCAACGGGACTCGAACCCGTGTTTCCGCCGTGAAAGGGCGGCGTCCTAGACCGCTAGACGATGGGCGCCCAAGACGAGGTGGCTTATA
>NZ_JASKLT010000007.1:176456-297901 GCF_030124405.1 Sinorhizobium sp. 7-81
AACCCGTGTTTCCGCCGTGAAAGGGCGGCGTCCTAGACCGCTAGACGATGGGCGCCCAAGACGAGGTGGCTTATAGAGAGCGCTTCGGATTCCCGCAAGCGGCTAAATTCATTTTTCTCAAAAAAATGACAATGCGATCGAACGGGCTTTCTTCGGGCGCTAAGGTTAGCCTTTACGTCTGCGGCAGCGCCAGTTCCAGTCCCGCTCAGGACCGATGTCGATGTGGACCGATTCCGTGTGGCAGTAGGTGCCGACACCGCCGCGACCCGGAATGCTGCGCAGGAAACTCGCGAGCTCCCATTTGTTGACACCCTTGACCTGTATGTCGGCCGCCGCGCACTGCGTGTGGAGAGATTGGCGTTTCCGGTTGACCTTGATCGCCCGGAGCCCGGACGTCACCATTACCTTGCGGCCGTAGTGCCTCTCGACCGTCTTCAACATCTCGAGAAGCTCGGGCTTGAAGCAGCCGGTTTCCACTCTCTCTGTTTGCAGGATGAGGCCGTTCGGCGCGAGACGCGCAAGCCCGGATAGCGCCGCCGTTTCGACGGGTGCGTCCTCCTCATCGGCAACGTGAGCTTCATGCTCCATGCTGAACAGGGGATTCATGTTGACGCCAGGCAACGACGCGTAGGCGAGGGAGGCAACCTGTGGCTGGCGCGCATTGCTGGCTGTGATCGTTTTCTTCTCGCTCAGCCGGGCGGTGCGTTCGCCGTCGGAGCGCGGCTTCTCCTTCCGCTTCGGAGCAAAGAGGCTCGCGAGCGTCCAGGTCTTGCTCGTTTCCTGCGTCTCGCTCTCTTTTCTCTCTGGATCGACAGGCTGATTGGGATTCGCTTGCTGAAGCGCCGCTGGGTCCACCGAGGCAACTTCTACCGGCTGAAGCTCGGCCGGCATCTTGCCGGACAACGCCGCCTGTGCGCTGAGCGGCAACGGAACGGCGACCGGAATGTCGTTCCCTTCCGCTGTCGCAGGTCCGCTCGCTGCCGTTTCTGCAACGGTCTGCGCTTCAGTCGGCGCTTCATTGCTTGCGCCCTGTTGGGAAGGGGCGGCCGGTTCGGCCATGGTTTGCCCGTTGCTGAAGAGGCTGTTGGTTGTCGCATTGACCGCCGTTGGTTGGGGCAGGACACCGTTACCGGGCGCTGCAACAGCCGCTGCGTCGGCGTCGTTTTGGCCCTCAGCCGTGGCGGTGGGGTTTTGTCCATAAATGCTGGCCGATGTGGCGCGCAGGCCGGTGCCCTGCATCGTCAACGCTTGCTGTGTCGCCTCTGGACCGGTCTGGGCAGCGTCGCCCGGCGCCTGCTGCGCCCCGCTGGCGGAGCTGGCCGCAAGCTCTGCTTCGCCGGCGTCACCTTCGGCCTCGGCGGTCTGCGACGGTGTCGTCGATTGCTGCGGTTTCAGTGAAGCCGTTGTCTCGTCGCCAGCCGACGACATGCAACCTGCCAATGCGAACAATGATACGGATAATGCCGCCGCGCGCCCGAATGTCAGGAACGCGCACTTCGCCTCCAGATGTTGCAACGTCTTATCCCCGCTCTCCGTGCACGCTCGAGGCTTTCCCCCTCGCGCATGCATTAAGTCTCAGTTCCGAAACATCGCCCCAGAACAAACAACTCATTTTCCTCGCGGCGAGCATAAAGCTCGCCACGGGAAAGGTCAGGCCAAGTAAAGGGCTTTGACGCGCAACTGGTTGCGAAGCAGAACCCCATTTCAACGTCTGGTGCGCAAAGTTAATGAACCTCGCGCAATTTGTAAACCTGGGCTAACCTTTTGCACCTTCACAATAGATATGCGAAGGCCCGGCATCTGGCCGGGCCTTAAGACCGCTCGTCGATGTTCAGGCCTTGCCTTGTGTCGTGCCACACGGTCGAACCGCTGGCACGGTTCAGACGCTAGTCGGCCGGAATTGCGCGGAGCTTACCAGCTGCCGGTATTGCCCATGGATGCCCAAGGTTCCTGCGCGGGCAGGCTCTCGCCCTTTTGCAGGATCTCGATCGAAATTCCGTCGGGCGAGCGCACAAAAGCCATGTGTCCGTCGCGGGGCGGACGGTTGATGGTGACGCCATTGTCCATCAGGTGTTGGCAGAAGCCGTAGATGTCGTCCACTTCATAGGCGAGATGACCGAAGTTGCGACCACCGCTGTAGTCCTCCGTGTCCCAGTTGTAGGTGAGTTCGAGGCAGGGGGAGCGTTCGTCGTTCGCCCGGTCGAGGTCGCCGGGCGCGGCAAGGAAGACGAGCGTGAATCGGCCTTTTTCGTTTTCGTACCGGCGTATTTCCTTGAGGCCGAAGAGCGTGCAATAGAAGTGCAGAGCCTGGTCCAGGTCTTTTACACGAACCATCGTGTGCAGATAGCGCATTGGGTTGTCCCTGTTTCTGAGAATATGGCGTATACTTAACCTGCAGCAAGCCAGAGGCAAGGCTGCGTCCCCATAAATGACCCCGGCCAAAATATGTCGTGGGACTTGCGCATGCGCGGCGGGACGATGTTATTCTGGTCAATAAGAATCAGTTAACCGTATCAAGAGTTGCGCGTAAACGAGGGGCTGGGAGAATGGCGGATAGAACATCTTCGAAAGACGTCATCCACAATGACGACTTTGGCAATGACGCCCTTGACCTCATCGAAATTACCGGCGTTATCAAGTGGTTCGACGTAGCGAAGGGCTTCGGGTTCATCGTACCTGACAACGGCATGCAGGACGTTTTGTTGCACGTGACCTGTCTGCGGCGCGACGGCTATCAAACGGTTCTGGAGGGTGCGCGCGTCGTCGCTCTTGTTCAGAAACGGGACCGCGGATACCAGGCTTTCCGCATTCTTTCCATGGATCAGTCGACCGCCGTTCACCCGTCGCAGCTTCCGCCGGTCAGAACGCATGTTCAGGTCACGCCGACCAGCGGCTTGGAACGAGTGCTCGTCAAGTGGTTCAACCGCACCAAAGGCTTTGGCTTCCTGACGCGCGGCGAGGGCACCGAAGACATCTTCGTGCATATGGAGACGCTGCGTCGCTTTGGGCTCACGGAGTTACGGCCCGGGCAGGTGGTTCTGGTGCGCTTCGGCGACGGCGAAAAGGGTCTCATGGCTGCGGAGATTCATCCGGACGGCCCGACGCCAACCAGCCGGTCCCACTGATGATCCCGTCTCCCCGCATTTTTGCAAGAAGCGCTGTCACGGCGCTTTTTTTGTTGTCGCTGCTCGTCTCCGCAGTCGCCGCCGACATTTCCTTTGCCCGCGACAAGCTCCGCCTCCTGACAGGCGCCGGCCCCCGCGATCTGACGGTTGAACTCGCGGTCGATCCGGCCCAACGCGAGCAGGGGCTGATGTATCGCCGACAGATGGCGCCGGATCACGGCATGCTGTTCGATTTTGGAGAGACGCGCCGGGTGATGATGTGGATGAAGAATACTTACCTGCCGCTGGACATGCTCTTCGTCGCCCGCGATGGAACGGTTCGCACGATTCACGAGAATGCGGTGCCGTTGTCCGAGGCGATCATCGATTCGGGTGAACCGGTGGCATTCGTGCTCGAACTCAACGCCGGAACCGTGAGGCGACTCGGCGTAAAACCTGGCGACCGGCTCGAAGGCTCCCGGATTCCGGCCGCGAACTGAGTGCGTCGGGTCTCCCCGTGCCCTTCAACTGGGCACAAAAATTCATGTTGCAGGCACGAGGCGAAGCGTGTATCTCCGGGCCTCGTTGGCACGGAGTGTAGCGCAGTCTGGTAGCGCATCTGGTTTGGGACCAGAGGGTCGGGAGTTCGAATCTCTCCACTCCGACCACTTAATTTCCTGATTTATTTTCTTCTTCTTCTCGCCGCCGCGGCCGAATTTGTGGTGCGGTGCCGCAATAGTAAGTTCTCCGACGCTCCGGTTCCGGCCGTACGCAAGCAGCCGAATCACCGTGTCGGGAGCGAGTTTTCGATGCGGCACGCATGCTGTCGGAAAAGCCTCATTTTCGATTCATTGGTCATTCCGTTTTGGATCAATCTGCGCTAAGGGAAGACACGAGGCGCGGGCGAAAGCCCGCTGGGCTGCTGCATAATTCCTTAATCGGAATCGATTTAGACTCAGGAATCATGCAGCAAATCAAAGTGTTTCAGCGATCGTTGGCGTCTGAGAAAGGCGCAGCGCTGCGATGGGTAAACGGGAGCCGTTCGAAACAATGTCCGCGAAGATCTATCGTCCCGCAAAGACAGCCATGCAATCCGGCAAGGCCAAGACGAATCTGTGGGTGCTGGAGTTCGATCAGGAAAAGCCGCGTACCATTGATCCGATCATGGGATACACAAGCTCCGGCGATATGCGCCAGCAACTGCGTCTCACCTTCGAAAGTGCAGAACAGGCCATCGCCTACGCCGAACGCAACGGCATCGATTACCGTGTGATTGCGCCGAAGGATTCGACGCGCAAGAATGTGTCCTATTCGGACAATTTCCGTTTCAACCGGATGCAGCCCTGGACCCATTGAGGTTCCTTGGAAGTCCGCGAGAGGGCGACGCCCAACGGCCCCTTAGCTCAGTTGGATAGAGCACCTGCCTTCTAAGCAGGTTGTCGCAGGTTCGAATCCTGCAGGGGTCGCCAAACACTCTTGCAAGTAATTGATTTTATTAGTCGTTACTGATTTCGCGGGTTTGGTTTGTCCCTGCGCTGGCTGATCGGGTCATTTCGCTGGATTTGATTTGGGCATTTCTTCCCAACGCCTATTTCCTCAGGCAACTGGTTTAGCCTGATGGAGCTACTTAACCCAGGTGAACGGTTTGAATCGTGCGGGTTTAGCCGCGGTCGCCGTCGGTTGGTATCCAGCTAAAATCGCCATGTGGTAGTTCAGCGCACTGACGAGGTCGAGGTCGGTATTCGCAGCTGAATTTCCAGTATCGTCTATCATCACCTGTCGGAAGCTATTCCTTATGGTGTAGATGCCATAATTGTTATCGGTTCTCATACCCATCGCGGCTAGCAAGGCGTCGGCCGAGCTCATTTCGACGAAGAGCTTTCGCGATACCCATACCTTTTTGTCTCTGTCCGAAGCGTGGATGAGCTTGAGCGTTTCTGTCGCTTCGAGTCGGGCAGGCTTGTACGGGCGACCTGGACCCGTTTTAACTGCGATCTGCTCCGTCAAAAAACCTTCGGCGATTGCAGTGATTATGTCGTAATCCGTATACGAATAGACTACATCCCCCGTTTGAGCGGTATCGTCTATTTCTATAAGGATGACGCCGCCCCCTCTGCCTCCTTCAACTGGCGCGCGACCATACTTTTCGCCTACGTCGATAGTGGGCCACAGCAGGCCTGCGTTGATATCCCAGCTTGTCGTGGCGGCCGTGGCCAGAACTGCCTTCGTCTGAAACCAACGAGACACGTCCTCGTCTTCCACGACTATATCGAACCCATCGCGATCAACGTCCGGTTCGTATAGATGCAGGTGATATCCGTTTCGTGCCGCGGCGATCTTCAGGTCAAAGGACAAGCGGCTGAAGAATATTCGCTCACGTGTGGTTTGATTGACGGGGGCCGCGAAAAAATCGCGAAGGTTCTTGTTCTTGTCCAATCTCGGCCTCATCGCGCATGAGGCCACATAATGTCGACCTCGTCGTTTCACTTACAACCCAAAATTAGTAATGGAAAGCTAAGGCGACAGACGCGCCGGGAACGGCTGGTCTCCATGTCATGTCCTGCTGCCCGTGGCTGTAAAATTCCTTTGAGCTTCCCCACTTGACATTTCCAAGTTTGTTCACTATCCGTTCTTTTCAGTTAGCGAGTGTCAGTCCTTCCGCGAGGTTGTTATGCGTATCGCGAGACACATCATATCTGGCCACAGCTCCAGGCCGACGGCTTGGGGATGGGCTCGTCAAATAATACGACGCCCTGATCGGGGCTGGGTCAGACTGTCGTCTGTCCTAATTCAAGACTCCGATTTCGAAGACCCCAATCCGTTAGTACTCCAGTTACCCTAGCGCACGAAGTGCACCAGATCGGTGCACGATTCGCCTGGATTCCCGCGCCGACCCTCTATGCAGCGCCGGCGGAATCTATATGAGCACGGTCACTGACCGCAAAGGAGCCAGGCATGAACCGGATATGCATACAGACCAAGTAATTAGCTGGACCATTTGGTCCGCTGGTTGCCCACGTTTGTATGTGTCGTCGTGTTCCTAGCCAAGGAGGGCTCCATGCATTTCGCACGTCAGGTTTCCCGCCACATTAAGCTCGAACGCGCAGGCCTCGGTTTTCTGAGCCTGCCCGCCATCAAGCATCAGCGCACTTTCGGCCAGGCCAATCGCATGGCTGAGATCGGCTCGCCCGAAGCCGGGGACGGGGGAATAACGCGGAATCGTCGTAGGAACGACGACTAAGACCACCTTCTGGAACGAGCCGGTTGCCACGCATGCGGTCCGCAAACCGCCTGCGACGCACGCCAAGACGCTCCGCGGGTCATCGGTCTTCCGCAACACCGTTCTCTATCACGAGAGCGATCTCGAGCGTCGTGTCTCCACGTACCTGCAGCTCCGCAAGGACGTGAAGGCGATCTACTCTCAGTATCCCGTCCTTCTCTACCGAGATGCCGAGGGCATCTGGTGCGAGCACATCTGCGACTACTGTGTCGTCTTCGAAGATGGCCACACGGTTGCGGTTCCAGTGAAGCACGCCCGCAAAACGGCGGCGATGCGGGACCTCATGGCGCGCATCAAGGCCGAAGGCTTCCTGCGCAAGAACAAGAACGGCACCATGACCGCGGGGGCTGTCCATGACATCCGCCTCATGACGGAGCGCGAGGCGACCTATGGTGCCTATGAGAACGCCATGCGCATCATGCGTGCCCGTCGTATGCGCGACGAGGACGAGTATGAACGCGCCCTGGCGATCGTTCAGACCCTGAGCGGTTACTTCCGCTTCGGAGGTTTGCTTCGCAACTGCTGCGACCGTGCTGCCCGCCGGACAGCGATCCTTCTGCTGATCGACGACGGGGTCCTGGTGCCTGAAACGCCGGGACCGATCGACGACCTGACCGTGTTGATGGTCCGGCGGTAACCCACGCCACACCTTCCTTCCGTTGCCCTAAATGGAGCCTGCCATGACGCATGCCTTCCCCCTTCCGCACGTCTTCAACTACGCGATCGTCAACATGGGTCGCGACGACCGCTACTCCGACCAAAACGTCAATTGGTTGCCCTTGCACCGTGACGCGGACGGCTACCGCTTCCGCAACGAAAACGACGGTGAACACGAGGTGTTCATCCCCCATCGCGACATCTACGCGCGGCTCGCCAGCGGAGCCGCGAAGATTCGCTACAAGCACAACACCCCCGAGAGCCAGAAGCTCCGGGCGATCTTCGGTGAGCAGACGTTTGAGGACATCGTGGGCAAGCCGCGCGCCCTCGCGTTGTTCCGTGAAAAGCTCATCGAGCGGTTCGATGCGGAACGCCAAAAGCTGGGAAAGAAGCCGCGATGGTCGAAGGAAACGTTCGAGGCGAAGCTCCGCGGCTGGCGCAAGGAAATCCTGGCGGAAATGCTGGGCCTTGAGGAAGAAGGCGAAACCCGCGCCGACCAGATGGTTGAAGTGCAGGCATTCCCGACGCCGTCGGTGAAGACGTTCCGCCGCGACTACAAGCGCTATCACGAGAGCGGCGAGCAGGTCCTCGGGATCGTTCACCGTCATCATGGGCCTGGCTTCCATCTGAGAGCGGCGGACAATGATTCGCTCGCCTTTGCCTACGAAGCGGCGCGCGGCTACATTTCGCCGCTCAAGCCTTCCATGGCGCAGGTGTATCGCAATTACCAAGAGGCACTGGCGAAAGAAAACGCCGACCGCCCGCGCAAGCTTCTGAAGATCACGCGAAGCAAATTCGAGTCGATCATCTCCAAGTTCGATGCCTTCGATAAGTGGGACGGCCGCCATGGCCGCGCGTCGGCTCTCAAGCACTTTGGCATTGCCAAGAGGGGTATCAACGCACTCAGTGTCGGGGAGCGCATCGAGATCGACTTCTGGAACGTCGACCTCATGTCCCTCTTCGTCGAAACCGGCATGTGGGCGATGCTTCCGCCTGCGTATCGGGCAGCAATCGAAGGCAAGCGCATCTGGTTTGTGGCCGCAATCGATGTCGCCACCCGCTACATCCTTGCCTTCCGCGCCAGCTTGAATCCCAATGCGGTCTCCGCCGTCGCTGCGATCCGCATGATCATGACCGACAAGCGCCACATCTCGGAGTTCGTCGGCGCGGAGACGCCGTGGTTCGCATTTGTCCAGCCGCGTGATGTCTTCAGCGACAACGGCAAGGAGTTTGCCAACGGACGCGTGGAAGCCGTGATGCGATCCGCTGGGATCACCTTCAACCGTCCGCAGGCAGGCAATCCCAAGGCTCGCCCCTTCATCGAGAGCCTGTTCCACTCGATCGGCCCGTTGATCGCCAGCTACTTCGAAGGTCGGACGTTCGGTTCGATCGCCGAAAAGGGCGACTACAACCCCGAGCATCATATCAGCCTGCAGGCGGACGAGGTCGTCAGGCTGTTCACCTTCGCGATCTGCGACATCTACCACAACAAACCGCATAGCGGTCTCGGAGGGGCTACGCCACACAACGCCTGGATCAGAGCGGTCCAGGAGCACGGCATCGAATTCCCGAGCCAGGACCCTGAGCAGATGCTCCACATCTTCGGTGAGCGCTACGAGCGTCGCATTGGGGAGTACGGCATCCCGTTCATGGGAGTGCCTTACGGGAACGAGGAACTGCACCGCCAGCGCACGAAATACGGCCAGATGGCTTTCGAGATCAAGGTCGATCCCGAGAACCTCGAACACATCGCCGTTCGCGGCGACAAGGGGTGGTTCGTTGTTCGGAACATGGTCGGCCTCGACCGTTCCGTGTCGCTGGCTGAGTGGATTGCAGCCCGCCGCGATATCCGCCGTCAGAACGCTACAGAGGCGGAAGCCGGTCTGGAAGCGATGTACCGGGCCATCAACCGCCTGCGTAAGAGCGGGGAAGCTGCGGCGCTGCGGGCAAACCTGACCGCGCGGCACTTGGACGCGAGCCACTACGCGATCCTGGAAAATGACCTGTTCGGTTCCTGGGAGGCTGTCCGCTCGGCAAGCACGCCAGAGCTGATCCAGGCATTCGAAACGCCGGAAGACCCCCTGCGCGACGGATCGGTCTCCGGTTCCCGACTGATCCCCGAATACCACGCAGAGCGTGAGCGCGATGCGAGGAAGAAGAAAAAGCAGAAAGCCGATGTCGATGAGACGCCGGCCGAGGCACCCAAGCCTACCGAAACCACTGACAACTACTACGAGGAGTACTGAGTAATGGAAAACGCTACGAACGTCATCGCATTCGAAGCAATCGCCGACAAGAAGGCCGAGGTCTACAGCGGCTACATCGAACACGCACGCGACACTCGGTTGGGCACGATGCTGCGCGACCTCGTCGACAATGTGGAGGCTTGCCGCCGCGGCGTAGGATCGCGTCGGCGCGCCCTGTTCCTCATCGGGGCCTCTGGCAGTGGCAAGTCCTTCGCGTTGCGCCATCATTTCAGCCGCATCCCCGAATTTCAGCCGTGGAAGAACGAGTTCGGCGAGACCGTGCGGCCTCTGCTGAGCATCGAGGCACCGAAGCCGTGCACGACGAAAGACTTCGCCATGGCGATCCTGGATGCGATCGGAGTTCCGTCGAAGGCCAAGATGACGGAAGGCCAGCTCTTCGCGACCGTGAAGGCCCAGTTGCGCGAGCGCGGGATCATCTATCTCCACGTAGACGAAGCCCAGCACTTGCTGCGCCACAGCCGCAGCCGCGCGATCCTCGACGTCCAGGATCGCCTCAAGAGCCTTATGCAGATCGACGACTGGCCGTTGCATACGATCTATTCCGGGATGCCAGAACTCGCCGAGCTCCTCACGGGCGATCAGCAGTTGGCCAACCGTTCGATGGTGATGCGCTTCATCCCGCTGAGCCTCCCCGGAGACAATGCCAGCATCAGGCAGGTCTTGACGGACATCGTCGAAAGTAAGTGCGGCCTGAACCTCTCCGAGGAACTCCGCGCCGATGACTTCCTCGGCCGTCTGTGCGTCGCCAACAGCGGGTGCTACGGGAAGATCATCGAGGCAGTCCAGGCGGCGTGTTTCCTCGTCATGCACAAGGGCAAGGGGACCGTTGACCGCCGTGCCTTCGCCCACAATTACCAGCGTGACAGCGGGTGCCTTCCGAGCGATAACGTCTTCACCGCCGCGCGCTGGAGTGAAATCGATCCCGGCAACGCGCTGGCCGACTTGGCCAGCGCTGGCAAGGGAGGCAAGTGATGGTTCTGCCTGTAGCGCTTCCCCATCATGACGACGAGGCGGCGATCGATCTCGTCGCCCGTCTTGCCGCCGCCAACGGATATCCGTCGTTGCGGGCGTTCCTCGCCCATACGGACACCACCGCCAACGCCATCGTGCATGGCAAGACGGATGCCCTGTCGCTGGTCTGCGAGTGGTCTGGGGTGCCAGTCGCTACGCTGGAAAAACTGTCTGTGCGGGCGTCTGGGGCTGGCGGCACGTGGCAGATGGGCTGTGCAACCCTCAGCAAGGACATGCGGTCGGGCCGAATGCATCGCTTCTGCGCCAAATGCGTGCTGGGAGACCGAGAGAGGGAGGCGGGACGCTTGGCGTCCCGCGCCTATCGCCGTGCGTGGTGGACCATTCGCGGTATTGAAGGATGCCCGGTTCACGGCTGCCGACTGACGGAGGTGGCAGTGGACGCCGCTGATGACGTTCACGACTTCCCGCAGTTCGTGAATTCCAATCTCGAATTGATCGAGGAAGCCGCGGCAGCACCTGTTCCGAGCCGTCAGCCGCGATTGAATCGGTATCTGCACGACCGAGTATTCATGGAAGGCGGAGAGGACTTCCTCGACAGGCTCGAGGCTCACGTCGCCGCCGAGTTCTCTCGCTATCTCGGTGATTTCCTGGTCCTCCACGACGTCCGTGCATGGATGCACGACGAGACTGATTTGCGTGAATGGGGGTTCAGCCTGGCCGTAAAGGGAGAAGGCGAAATCCGGCGTGTTGTTGCGGAGGTTATCGATCGGAATCGACCGACGACACAGTATGTCGAATCCGTAATTGGCCCGATGGTGCATTGGTTCCGACGCAACGCCGCGAAGGAAGCGTATGGTCCTGTGATCGATCTCATGCAGGACATCCTCGAGCGCAACATGCCGTTCGGGGAAGGTCAAATCATCCTCAAGCCCGTGCACACCCGGCACCTCTACTGTGTGAACTCAGCGCATGCCGACTATGGGATCAACAAAGATCGGATCAGAGCTTTGATGAAGGCAAATGATCCCGATTTTCGAGATGGCCTCCCAGATAGCCGCACCTACTTCGATGCCGTGGCCCTGCGGCCGATTCTGGAAGCCGCCAACCATACCCTGACGAGCAAAGAGGCGGGGGCGGCGCTGGGACTTCGGGAAGAACGACTTTACGACGTTCTCAACGCAGGCATCCTGGAGCAGGTCGAAACGCGGTCAGACGATGAACGGGCTTACACCCGCGTCCGCAAGGCAGCGGTGGAGGAATTGACGCACCGTCTGACGGCGAAAATGACGGCGGTAGCGAGTGAAGAGGGGTACATGTCCCTCAGCAAGGCCGCCCGCTCATGGCATCGCCCGTTTCACACACTCGTCGCCATGATCCTCGAAGGCAGCCTCGCGGCATTCGTCGTTGCCGGCAGGACACCCGTTCTGCAGAGAGCTAGGGTGGCATCGGACGCCCTGAAGCTCTTCGAGGGCGGTCCGTTGTCCGGGGGCGACGACGAACTGATGCGGCTCAAGGAGGCGGAACTCGAGCTTGGGACGGCGACGTTCACGGTCGCGGACTTGATCAAGCGCGGTTATCTCCGTCAGCGGACCCTCCGTCGTGAAAATGGCCGGGAGGTGAAGTTTATTGAGCGGCAGTCTCTGGCAGAGTTTCAGGCGACCTATGTATCGTTGACGGCAATTACCAAGGCCCGGCATGGCTACCGGGCTGCGATCAAGGTGGACCTGGAGAATGCCGGCATCATGCCGATCTTCGAACCCGAGGCACCTGTCGCTCGCTTCTACAGAAGGTCGGACTTGGCTCGAGCAGGATACGAGGTCTGACGAAACCTGCCAAACAATCCCGCAAACCCGCTCCGGCGGGTTTTTCTTTGGCTTGCTTCCGAATGTGCCCAAATCAAATGCCGCGGGATGCCCAAGTTGATTTGGAGAGCTTGAAAATTATTCAATGATTTCAATGCATGATTTGGCAAAATGGACAAACCAAGACCGCGTAATCAGTTACCCTTGCTTGGGTTCGGTGCGGGCGCCCATTTTATCCATAGCGCTCTTTGCCATTTTCTTTCTGTCGGCTTTCCGCGTGTAGATTTCGGCCATTCTGGTACTCGTCCAACCGAACAGCGCAGCAAGTTCATGAGCTGTTGCGCCCTCGTCGGCTGGTGGTCCCCGCGATCCAGTGGGTGATTTCATCGTCGCGCGCTCGCGAGGCATCTCCGCCAGCAGGTAAGCGGCACTTCTGATCAGCTGTTCCTTCTTCGAATCGGCGGCCGCATCGCCGATAAAGCGGAACCTCCACCGCGACTATCGCCGCCGCCGCTCCCTGTGTTTTGCTATTTTCTCCGGGGGGTCGATGAACAGCACGATTACAACCGCTGCTGCTACGAGCACGTAAGAAGGGATGCCTGTTCCTGCGCTCGCAAGTGCGGCGATCAGCATGGCAGCCGCAATATAAAGGACAATCGATGCGGGGCTGGATATAGCTCCCCAAGCGAAACTGGAAATGCGATCTCTCCATTCCGCGTCCGAAAAAGCCATAAGTAAAGATCCCCGTCGAACTGTCGTGAGGTGGTCGGCGACATTCGTTTGCCAGCGCATCGTCGCCGCAACATCGTCGACAAACCATATCGCACCTGGCGGCACGGCGCGTCGGACCTTTGGAGGTCCAAACGCAGCCCGGCGCCGGACTAAAGTCCGATATAACGTTGTCGCAGTGCAGCCGCAGTTCACGAGCCTTGCCAAGGTCGGAGCATTGCCCTTGGCGCGCTACAGGGGGCTCTGGTAAGCTCGTTGAACAGGGAGCGAGCGGGGACGATCCGCTGACGTTTAATCTGCCACAGGAATGGCCGCGCGGTGCGGAAGGACCAAGCTGGGAACCTCCGGGCTGCAACTTTGTTAGACCGGTCAGGAGAAGCGCATGCCGCCACCAAAAGAGATGGACTTCGTATTGGCCAGTCTTCCTTTGAGGATAGGGACCTACGTTCCTGATGATCTCCTCGAAGATTGGTTCGCTCCCGGTACGGGAATGAATCCGCCGGCTCAGGCGGCATTGGCGGAGGCTGCGTCTTACGGCCGGCAATTCGAGTGCGAGTTCAAGCATTATCCCGAGCGCAAGGAAGGCGTTTTCTGGAAATGGGTACCAGCAATCTGAATGAGGGCAATCTGGAGGCGAAGGCCATTGCCGCGGTTGTCGAAGAACTTGAACGGCAGGCGGCCGAGAATCCCTCGAAACTGCGTGTCAGCCGCATCGGAGACAAGCTCACGGTCGATGGCGAAATCGATGTCGACGCGGTCGTGATGGTGGTCGTCGGATCGATGGCAGGCGGTCCATAACCGGCAAGTAGCCATGGTCGGTCGGCCGCGCTCGCCCACGGCGTTCCCGAGCGGGCCATCATTCATCGCACACACGTTCGCGCATGATCCGAGAACTAACCCCCGGTCCGCGATGGCCGACGGCAACACCGACAAATGTTTCCATTATGTTCTCGTCGAGCCAGCGGTTTTCTGGAACTTTATCTGCTCCAGCACCGTTCAAGTATCAGTTTAGCGGCAACTTAAATGAGGATATGGAGGAGAAGCCATGAACATTGGCAAGGTTCTCGCGACCGGATTGATTATGGCCGGCGCCCTGGCGGCCCTGCCATCTGCTTCGCCGGCCCAGTCTCTGGACTTGTACATCGGCCCAGGTGGTCCTGACGTGCAGATGCGCGACCGACGGTATGATGACGATTATCGACCTTATCGCGGCTGCAGCGAACGGCAGGCTATTCGGCGTGCCTACAGGCTGGGGCTACGTGATCCCGAGATTGAGGCGATTACGCGCAGACAGGTCGTCGTGGACGGCGTCGGTCGCCGGGGTCGATACACGACCGTGTATTTTGCAAATCGCCCAGGCTGCCCTCGCATAGGCTGACGCCGGTTGGTTCGGTGATTTTTCCCTGATCCCCTAGCGGATCAGGGAAGGTCATGTTCCGTGACAAGCCGGCTTGATGCACAAATGTCGGGCACAAGGATACCCGCCCCTCACCAAGTCGACATTGCCGGGCTCGGAAACAACGCAGATCCAAGGCGCACCAGTTTCTGCTCCCCAGAAGTCCGGCCAAAGTTCTTCTCTTGTGGTCTGTAGACTTCCCCATCGAGACGCAACTGATCTCGTGCGCGATGTGGTTTCACTGCCGCGCTCGTTCATACTCGGTTCAGTTGCCACAAGGAAAGATCGCCTCATCGGAAACAGATTCGGTGATACGATGAAGAAAATCGGCACATTGATCCTTGCGGCTGTCACCGCATTTACAAGCTATGCACCGGCTCAGGCCATGCCCTTTGCGCCAGTGTCGCAGTCCAACTCGAGCGGCATTGACTTGGTCCACCACAGGCCATGGCACCACGGTGGACCGCGTTACGGCTGGCGCGGATACGACGGGCCTCGCTACGGTCGGTACAACGGTTATCGTGGTTATCGCTATCGTCGCGACGGCTATCGCCGGCACAGTGACGGATGGTGGTATCCGTTGGCAGCGTTCGGAGCGGGCGTGGTCATTGGAGGTGCAATCGCGGCACCACCGCCGCCGCGACGCGTCTATAGGGACTTCAGCCGAGCCCACGTGGATTGGTGCTACGCCCGATATCGTTCTTACCAAGCATACGACAACAGCTTCCAGCCTTACTACGGGCCTCGCCAGCAGTGTATCTCACCTTACTACTGAGCGTACTCGAAGCCGCTGATTGCTATATGTTTCGCTGAACACGGATCGGCGATTCAAAGGTGTCACAGCGCCGCATGCCTCAAAGGGATGCGGCGCTTTTGCGTTCAGCGCAGCGAGCAGGAACGCTTACTGTGTTGTCGCGGGTTGCTGTGGCGTTGCCGGTTGCTGTGGCGCTGGTTCCGTCGTCGTCGGAGCAGGAGCCGTCTCGGTTGTCTGTGGACCGGTTGCTGGCATCAGATACATCACGGCAAGGACGATAAGCGCGACAACGATAATGCCGATAACCACATTTCTGTTCATGGCGGCTCCCTCCTCAGGTTGGTCGTCTCACCGTGAATATTGGAGCCAGCAGTTGGATTTTTCAACCAGTAGAATTGAAGGCGTCCTCAATCTACCGAAGACTGCACTCGGATTTCGAGCCACGCGAACGATGTCGCATGGCGTTGTGGTCGCGGAATCCACTTTGATCCGCAGTGCGTTGAAAGCGACGAGTGCGCGGCTGAAGAGATCGATGTTCGGCGGCCGCAAGGTCCCGCCGGGCCGGAAAATCGCCGCTGACCTGTCGCGACAATTCAGGTTCATGCCTACAGCCGCGTCGTTGCTAGCGGCCTTCGCCCCTATTCGGCCTTTGGCGGAGCCCGTCGGTCGAGCAGTTTCTGGAAGATGTCCGCCTGTTTTTCCGCGGCTGAGCGGATCGCGGCGAGGTGATCGAGCATCGAGCCGAAGGCAACCAGAATGAGGCCGCCAGCAATTGCCGGAAACGCCCAGGGGAGCACCGCCAGCAGGGTCCTGATGTCGAGAGAAGGTATAAGCGTCATCGCCAGCAAAGCGAGCGTGCCGATCGTGATGATGCCACCCAGAAATTCGAGAAACTTTCCCATTGCTCCTCCCGTTTTTCCATCCTTCGTGCGTGGCTCCTCCAGCGCCGCGTCTCACCGGATGCGCAAAGATCGCTGTAGCGCTTTGAATTCCCGCATGTTTATCCTTAACAATAGGGCAATATTGCTTGACATCTTGCGCGCGGCAGGTGGTCTCTCCTCAGAAAAAACCCCCGGAGAGTAGAGCCGGGGGTGTTGATCGGGCCGATCGCAGGCGTCAGAATTTCACTCCGACGCCGACTGTGAATTGGTGTTGGTCGAGATCGACATTGACGCCACCCACATCCTTGTCGCCGAAATCATTGTAGCGATACTCGGCCCGACCGAAGACACTGTTGGTGAAGCCGTAATCGACGCCGGCTCCGATGGTCCAGCCGTTGAATGTCTCCTTTTCCTCCGAAGCGCCAGCAACATCGACGAAGCCGCGGGTCACCGCCCAGCCGCCGGTCGCGTAGAGCAGGGCTTTTTCGTTGAACGTGTAGCCGACGCGCCCGCGCACCGATCCGGAGACATCGGTGCCGACTTCCGTATTCGCGCCGAAGACTGTGAAGGTCTTGTCGTTCCAGTTGTAGGTGACATCCCCTTCGATGCCGAAGACCCAGTCACCATGCTGGTAATTGTAACCAGCGAACGCGCCGAAGAGGCCGCCGTTAAAGTCTTCCGAGGCACTTGCTCCGGGGACGCTTAAATCGCTGTTGAGCCATCCGCCGCCGCCTTGAAGTCCGACATAGCCGCCGGTCCAGACGAATGTGGGTGCTGCTTCGACAACCGGCGCGGGCGCTGGAGCCTCCGTCAAGTCTGCTGCGTGGGATGTCCCTGCCAACAGCGACGCGCCGAAGATCGCAACAAGCACATTTCTGATCATCACAAATGCCTCCTGTTGTCCAACTGACGATATCAACTAATGGGCGACGAGTCTGCCAAAAATCAGGTGGGCTGAATCATGTGCATTCGCACAAAGAAAAAAACGGACCGGCGGGTTTGAATCCGGCCGGCCCGTCCCGGAAAAAATCGCCGAAAGGGGAACGTCTCTGCGCGGGGCTGCAAACGCCGCGCGAAGGGAGATCGATTGCCTGTCGATAATGCCTGAAAGCCGTTTTCGGATTTGACATAAGCCGCATAAAATTTGACGTTATCCGCATGAGGGAACGTATTGAAAAACAATCTCCGATTGAGGTCGTGGTTGTCGTCCTGCCCGAGTCGTCGATCATGTCGCTGGCCTCTGTGCTGGATCCGATGCGCGCCGCAAATCGCGTGGCCGGCAGACAGGTCTTTCGCTGGCGGCTTCTGTCCGGAGACGGAGAGGCGGTCATGTTGACCTGCGGCGTACCAATCAATGTCGACGGCCGGTTCGTACCGCCGCTCGGCGGCGATCTTCTCCTCGTAATCGGCGGCTTCAACCTCCACAGGCATGTCGGCAAGCGGTTTCTCGCCACGCTGCAGGAGTGCGCTCGCCATTTCGACATCGTGGCGGGCATCGAGTCCGGTTGCTGGCTGCTCGGTCGATCAGGACTTCTCAATGGCCGCAAGGCAACGGCGCATTGGGAAGAGCTCGAGGATTTCAGCCAGACTTTTCCCGCGCTTACCGTCCTCGGTGACCGCTTCGTCACCGACGGCAAATATTGGACCTCCGGTGGCGCCTCGCCGACGTTCGACATGATGTTGCATCTGATTACCGAGAGGTTAGGCCCCGCCTTGGCGCTCGATGTTGCCAGCATCTTCGTTTACGACCAGATGCACAGCGCCACGGATGTGCAGCCCTTCGTGTCGCTCGGCCGCATTGAGGCCCGAGATCCCGAGCTCGCCGGCGCGATAAGGCTGATGGAGCGCACCTTGGAGCGACCGATGACCGTGGCGGCGCTGGCACGGCGGTTATCCATCTCGCGGCGCAAGCTCGAACTCCTTTTCGCGAAAGGGCTCTCGATCAGTCCTGCGGCCTATTATCTTCGCCTTCGGCTTCAGGTGGCGCACCGGCTTGTTCGCGATTCAGGGATTCCGATTCGGGATATCGCGCTGCGCTGCGGCTTCGACAGCCTCTCTGCCTTCTCGCGCGCCTACAGCCGCGAATACCAAACAAGCCCGCTGAAGATGCGAAGTGCCAATCGCGAAGAAACCGCTCTGCGTGCCGAAGCGGTGGCCGGTCGCAAAGCGCGGAAGAAACCGCTACGGGTTTCAGACGACGGTTGAGGTGTCCTCAACGGGACGACTGGGCCGAATCGATCGCCGCGCAGGCCCTTTCGAACTCTTTGACCGTTTCCGGTGTATTGTCTTCGGGCAAGACGGCGTCGGCGGCATCGGTCTGACCTGCGACATCGCTCTCATAGACATAGGATTGAATGTAATAGGCGATCGCACCTTTCCAGACCCTGCGGCCGTCTATCTCCTCACAGGCAACCGCGTTCTCGAAGTCCGCTTGCAACTCTTCCACCGTAGCGACATTGGAGGGTACGTTCGTGGGCGCCAGGAGCGAAGCGACGAACAGGGCGGTAAACATCATGGCTGTCCTTTTGACGCATGCTGCAGGGAAAACCGTTGGAAGGTTCGTTGGTTCCATCCGATAGAGAACGGAATGCCCACTGGCGGAAGAGCGAATTTAGCGAGGCTGAGTTTTATCCGCCACGCGATGTGTATGAGCCACAGTTCGGGATTCGTCGAATTGTTGCGCGTCGCTCAACCGATACGATTGCGAAACACGGGCCCAACCGTCACGAGAGTGTTTCGGACTCGGAATTTGCTGAATTCCGGCGGGCGGAATTCGAAGATGGAGACGAGCGAGACGGGCGCGTAGAGCGCGTGATCAGGGCTTCGATTGATGCGGACCGACCAGGGACGGAGCACCCGTGCCTCGTCCTGCCTTCCGCATCTCAGAATGAGAGTGGAATGTGGCCGATAACCAACCCCACCCCCCTGCAGGGTAGGTGGGGCTGAGTGGTGGTGGGGTGTTGCAACTCGCCCGGTCAGTTGATGACCTGCACCACGGTGCGCGACTTCGGCTCGGCGATCACGCGCTGCTTGTTAACGACGGCATATGCGTAGGCGGGGTTCTCCGGCACCGGCGTCAGCACGACAGCCTTAGGGAGGGGCTTGCCGACAGCGATCGGCTGCTGCACTACGACGGATTGCTGCACCGGCTGCTGCTCTACGTAGGCGACGACCGGAGGAGGAGGCGGTGCGAGTGCGCCGCCTAGTGCGCCGCCGACTACGGCTCCAACGCCGGCCCCGATCGGGCCGCCGATTATGGCGCCAGTTGCAGCACCGCCGACCATACCCGTCGCGGTTCCGCCCTTGCCCTCGTTGTTGGTCTGAGCGATAGCGGAACCCGCAAGCAATGTGGCTGCCGTCGCGATGAGTACAAGTTTTTTCATTGTCTCGTCCTCCTGTTGGATTCGTCAAAACAACGAACGGGCTGTGCAATGGTTCCGGTCTTGGGACTTTGGTCCGAGTATCTTCAGGAGCGCGCGAAAGTGAGCCTGTTCTTCATAGCTTTACTTTAGAAATTCATCTGACGGACAAGAATTACCGAGAAATAATTGATCCGAAAATCACATCGATTCATGGCAGCCCATCCACAATCACCCAATAGCTAGAAAGAACGCCGCTTGACCCAGAACAGCGACGACGTGACGGTGAGTCAGGCTTCGCGGTACCTTGTCGCTTGCGAATCCTTCGAATCGACGCGCGAACAGGCTGTGTCCGACGCGCTTCGGCGGTTGTTTGCCGCGCTCGGCCGACGCCGTCTGCGCCCATACCGCCGGTCGATAGCTATTTTTCGAAGTCTCCGGCGATCGAGAGCGCGATTTGTCGCGGCGACGCGTGGGCCGTTCATCGGAGGTTCAGGCTTGACGGTGCAATGTAGTAGCAAGCGAAGGAGAGTATATGATGAAAAAACTCCTATCCGCCCTGACAGCCATAATCCTGGCCGTGTCGTTTGCCTTACCGCTAAACGCCGCACCGATTTTCGTGCCGAAATCCGAGCAAGTGCAGACCGGACCTGTAGAACAGGTCAGACACCGGCGCCATCGCCATTGGCATGCGGATCGTCACTGGAACAGGCGTTACGCTTGGCGTTCCTGCCGCTACTATGGTCGCTGCTACCCTCGCCATTATGGGTACTACGGCTATCGTGACTACTACCGCTACCACCGGCGGCCGGGAGTCAGTATCTATTTTAACTTCTAGCCAGTAGCGCCCGCAGCATCGTCGCGCGTAAAGGCTAAGTTCATACGCTCGTTGCCAGAAATCTAGAACGCGGCTGGATTTCTGTGCTCGTCACAGGAAGCCAGCCACGGCGCGTCTGCGCCATGATTGACTTCACGCGTGACCTCCATGCAAGCTTTCCATTCGGACCCGCGCACTTGCGCGCGAGGCATTTCGCCTCACAGAAGGAAATCGCCAGCTGTGAGCGGCTTCAGTCCCGAAAGCTCGATCTGGAAGTCGGCGCGGCCGTCGCCGGTCACGTCGCCGTAGACGATCGTCTTGTCGTTGGCGGTGCCGGCGGTGTCGAAGGTCTTGTAGATCAGTTCTCCGGCCTTGCGCGTGAATTCGCCCTTACCGCGCCAGGTGAAGCCCTGGTTGCCGACAAGCGCGGTATTGGCGTCGATGGCGGTGAGGCTGATCACGTCGTCGCCATTGCCGAAGTCGGTAATGATGTCGCGATAGCCGGCGCCCGAGGCCGGGCCATAGGCGACATTGTTGACGTAGCCGGAGAAACCCTTTGCCGAGTCGTCTATCAGGTTGAAGACGAAGGTGTCGTTTCCTGCACCGCCAGTCAGCCGGTCGGCGCCGAGTCCGCCGACGATCGTGTCCTTGCCGGCCCCGCCATTGATCGTGTCATTGCCGGCGCCGCCGTCGAAATACTCGCTCGCGGCCGACGTGCCCGTCAGCGTGTTGGCGCCCGAACTGCCGACATAGCGCTCGACGGCATCGGCGACGGAGACCCGGACCGCTTTCATCACTTCGGCGCCGGTCCCGATGGTCCTGTCGTCGACCAGGACGGAGACATCGAGGAAGGGATTGGTCTCGAAATCGAGCCGCGCGCCGGCCTTGAGCCACAGTGCGTTGTCATGGACGGCAAAGAGCGCGGAGTCGGCGCCCGCGAGCGTGAGGACGTTGCTGCCGAGCCTGTCGTCAGTGACGAGGAGATCGGCGACCTTGCGCTCGGAAGCGGTCGAGGCGTTTTCCGCGATAACGGCGAGACGCTGCGTCAGGGCCAGAGTTGGGGCGTCGTTGGCCATGCCCACAGTGAAGGTGAAGGTGGCGGGAACGGGTGCCGAAAGGTCCTCGTTGCCGTCTTCCACAGCCACCTTGAAGGAGGCCGCCGTCGTCTCCGAGCCGTTGTGGCGGAAGGTAACGAGGCCGGCTGCGAGCTGCGCGCCGGTGAAGCGCGTCGCCGCGACGCCGTTGACGAGCACGGTTCCGTTGGTGACGCTGGAGACGTTGAAGGCAACGCCTCCGGCGGTGTCGTCCGGATCGATGAAGCCGAGATCGGCGGCAACGAGCTTGTAGCTGCCGCCTTCCGTGATCGTCGCCTTGAGATCGCCGGTAAGGCGAGGGGCATCGTTGACCGGGTTGACGGTGAAGTTGAACGTGGCGGGAATGGGTGGCGTTGTCTCGTAACCGTCCGATGCGGTGAACTGGAAGGAGGCCGATGAGGTCTCCGACCCATTGTGACGGAAGGTGACGAGGCCGTTCTTGATGTCGGCCGCCGTGAAGCTCGTCGCCTCTGCGCCGTTGACGAACACTACGCCGTTTTTCAGGTTGGAAACCTGAATTTCGATATAGGGGGCAGCTCCGTCCGGATCGGTGAAGTTGAGATCAGCGACGGTAAGCTTATAGCTGCCGCCCTCCGCAACCGCGGCCCTGAGATCGCCGGTGCGGATCGGTGCGTCGTTGATGGAATCGATCGACAAAAGGAACCTGTCGGTGCCGTCGTCCACATGAACATAGAACGGAGCGAAATAGTCTTCCGAGCCGTCGTGCTGGAAGGTGACGAGCCCGTTCGCAAGCTGTGATCCCGTGAATTGCGAGGCCTCGACTCCGTTTACCAGGAGTTTTCCGTGATTCACCCCGGATACTGTGAATACAGCGTCGGCGGCATTGTCGGCCGGGTCGCTGAAAAAATCCTCGACCGTGAATGTATACGAGGCCCCCTCGGCCAGCGAGGCCTGCCTGTCGCCAGTGAGACTTGGGGCTCCGAAGGAGCCATCGATGACGATGTCGTTCTGTCCGCCGATCGAATGGCTCCCTCCGACGCTTGGCAAGGTCAGGAGGGCGTCGAGGGAGTTGAGCGCTTTGATGGTTGCGCCGTTCAGCATCAGCGCATTGATGGAGGCGTAGTCCAGATCGGCGCTCGAGTCGCCCTTCTGCACCGTATAGGCGAAGGTGAGCGTCTTGCTTCCCGAACCACCAAGGTAAACGGCCTCGCGATCGATAGCTCCCGTCTCGAGGAGCAGCGTCGGGCGCCCGCCAGTGGTATCGACGTAGATCTCCTTGTCGAAGGTCACAACGATGGTGACCGTATCGCGCATATGGTAGGTGGTATCGAACATACCCTCGACATTGACCACCTTGGGCGGATCGACATTGATGGCGATCGTGTCGGTATCGCTCTGCATGCCGCCCGATCCTGCAAGCCCCAGATCGTTGGTGGTGATCTGCAGCGAAGCGGGGCCGGAGTAGCCTCCCGTCGGCAGGAACGACATCCCGTTCAGCGCCGTGTTGATGTCGGTAACGGTTCCCTCGAATGTCATCGTCGAATCCGCGACACCGCTGCCGGTGATGAAGACCAGTCCGGTCGTTCCCGCGAGCGCGAGCACACCGTTGCTTGCCGTCAGTGTCACCCGCACCGTGCCGCCGCCAGCATCGGCATCCGAGATCGTGATCGCATTGCCGTTGCCGCTGCTGAAGAGAACGGGCGCATCCGCCTCAGTCACCTGCTGTCCCGGCACATGATTGACCGGCGCGTCGTTCACCGCGGTCACGACAAACGTCACGGTCGCTGGGGTCGTCAGCGCACCGCCGATGCCGCTATTCCCGCCGTCATTGACCAATGCGGTCAGCACCACGTTGGATGTGGTGTTGGCGGCCGGGGTGAACGTCACGTTGGATGCGGCGATGAAGGCGTTGATATCGGCGATCGAACCGCTCAGCGTCAGCGACCCGGTTCCGCTTCCGGCTACGGCGACGCCGCCTCCCGAGGAGCCTGCGAGCGTGCCCGAAGCGAGCGAGAGCGTCACGCTAATCGAAGCGGACGCGGCATCGACATCGCTGATGGTTATGCCGGTGATCGCCGTTGCCGTGTCCTCGTCGACTGCGATCGAAATGGGCGCGGTTACCACCGGCCCGTCATTGACTGGCATCACGGCAAGCGTCACCGTATCGCTGTCGGTTTGCGCGCCGCCGCTGCCGGTGTTCCCGCCATCGTTGATCGTCGCCGTCAGCGTCACATTGCCCGTGGCGTTGGCGGCTGTCGTGTAGGCGACGTTCGCGGCAGCGATGAAGGCGTTGATGTTGGCGATCGTCCCGGTGAGGGTCAGTGCGGTCCCGCTTCCCCCGACCGTCACGCCTCCACCGCCGGCGGCGGCAAGGCTTCCGGCGCCGACCGAGAGCGTGACGGTTACGCTTGCACCACCTGCGTCTGTGTCGGAGAAGCTGATCCCGGTGATCGCGGTTGCAACGTCTTCGACGACGCTGATGCTGGCCGGAACCGTCACCTCAGGCGCATCGTTGACTGACGTCAGCGCGACGGTCTTGGTGGCGATATTGCTGCTTTCCAGCCCGTCATCGATCGCGAAGCTGATCGTTCTCGTCGCAGTCGTCGGCAAATTCGAGCTGTTCGTGTAGGTGACGGCGCGCAGCGCAGCCTGCCATTCGGCCAGCGTCGCCGTGCCGCCCGCGGAGATCAGCGTCAGCACGCCGGTCGCGGCGTCGTACGACGCCGCGATGTTGCCCATCGTGCCGCCATCATTCGTGAAGCCGAGAACATCCTGGCCGGACTGGAAATTGCCGGTAATGGCAACCGTGGCGGAGGCGAGGGTGGTGTTGTCGCTGTCGGAGACGGTAATGCCGCCGTCGACGGTGATTGCTGCATTGCCCTCGGCAAACGCGGCACTGCCGCCGGATGTGGTCACGACCGGAGCGTCATTCGGAGAAACGAGATTTATCGTCGTCTGTGTCGATGCCGACGTGCCGCTCTCGGCATCGCGAACGGTCAGCGAGATGATTCTCGTGCCGCTGGGGGACGTACCCAGGTTGCTATAGGTAAGATTGTGGATGATGGCGTCGATTGCCGCGGTCGTTGCGCTGCCGTTGAGCGTGACTTGCAGGAAGCTCGAGTTGGTGCCGCCTCCGCTCAACGTTCCGATCACTACGCCGCCATAGGTGACATCGTTGCCGGAGATGCCGATCTGTCCGGCGGCGGTGCCTTCGTTGCGCAGGCCGAGCGCATCTTCGCCCGCGATGCGCCCGGAAAGCGTGAAGCGGACCTGTCCGCCGCTCCAGCCGGTGTTGTCGGTGTCGCTGACGGCGGCGAGACTGGCGGTGTCGACGAGGACAGCGCTCTGGCTGCCACTAACGTAGTCCTTCGCGTCGGCGGCATCGAAATTCGCGACGACCGGTCGATTGTTCGAGTCGATCGTTATGTTGTCGAGCCAGAAGCTCATCGTGCCGGTCGTGGTCGTGTCCGGTATGATGATGTCGGCCAGGCTGAGCGACGTTCCCCTTACGACGGCGGGAACGCTGCCGCCAAAGCTCGCTCGATAGTAGTAGGGCCCGACACCGTCTCCGTGGATCCCGTCACCGGGCCAGGATGTGCTGTCGACATTCAAGGAGGGTGCCCAGCCGCCGCTGACCATCGGATCGGCGTTCACACTGATCTGGTAGTCGTAGAAGTCGATCAGCGCGCCGGTTGCGCTGGTGATGGTGATCGTGAACTGCTCGCCGCCATAGGCCGGATCCTCGGTGAAGTTGAACCGGCCGTTATCGAAATTGGCGCTCCAGTTGCCTTGCGCCGATATCGTGAAGACCAGCCCGCCGGCGCTGAGGGTGGTATCGGCCCCGCCCGCCGATCCGTCGGTGATCTGGCCGGCGGAAAAGTCGATCAATGTCTGCGCCATGTCTGCACTCCTGCGATGCTCCACCGGTCTGCTGGCGACAGCGGTGCCAAATGAATGTCGGCGATTGCCGGCTTACGGACGGGAGTTGGCCCGGCCGTCAAGGCTCTGGGCTCACCCGTCCCTGCTGATTATCGATCTACAGTGCCGATCGCCCTTGCAGGCGTGCGAAAAAATCACTGTAATATCTTGTTTAAATAAGATTTTTGTCGCTAACTTCGTTGAAGGCCAATGCCTTCGCCTCCGCCCCTCGTTCACCCCCAACTGCTGACGCTCCCTTCGTCAAGCCTTAAAGTCGCCACCTCAGGCCGACGCGCACGACATCGAAATCGAGGTCGTTCTCGAAGCGCGGGAAAGCGCCGGCCGGATCGATTGCCGCGCCGGTGGCGGTGACATCGTCGAAATCGTAATGGAGATATTCGAGCGAGGCCGACCAGTTCGGCGCGAGGCGCCATTCCGCCCCGGCGCCGGCCACCCAGCCGGTCTTGACGCCGCCGCCGGAGACATCCATGAGGCCGATCGTCGGGAAGGTCTGCGTGTCGAAGGCTCGTACGTCGATATCGGCGACCGCCAGACCGCCGGTTACGTAGAACAGGAGATCCTCGGCGGCGATGCCGGCGCGCAGGCGCGCGGTACCGGCCCAATCGGTGTCGAAGCTCGTTCGCGTGTCTCCGACGATCTTCGATGCGCCGCCCGAGCTGAGGTCCATCAGGCTGAAATCGATCGCGCCACCGAACACCAGCGACAGCCCGTCGACGTCCACTTGCCGGTCGCATCCGGCCTCGACGCCGCCGATCGCTGCGTGGTCGTCGCTCTCGATCACCTCATAGGGTGCGCCGAGGCTGTTCCAGGATGTGCCCGTGCCCTCGAAGGCGCCTTCGGTAAACGGTGAATCGGTCGCCTCTGCTTTGGCGTGCGCGTAACCCGCATGGGCGCCGACATAGCAGCCGGACCAGTTGCTTGAGGCGGCCTCATGTGTGAGGTCGCCGGCTTGCACTCCGTAAGCGCAAAGCAACAGCGCTCCCGCGGCAAGCCCCGCGGACAAATTATGGCCGGACATGCATTCCTCATGAGGTCAAGAACAGATGCGATTGGCGAACGCCTTTCGCGTTATGCGAGCATAGAGGGCGTCGGGCGGCAGGAAAAGCCGGAGGTAAAAATAATATTAATGGATCTTTGCTTCCGCGCGAACGGAGAAAATAATGCAACTATTCAACGCATTACGGAGATCTCTTCGTCCTGTAAGAGATCTCCGTATGTGTTTGACTCCACGCTGCGCGTAAAGATTTGGCAGGTGGTGTGGCAGATTCAGCGCGCCATCTGCAGCGTCAGCTTGCGCTCTGCGCGCTCCTGCTGGGGCGAACGATTGTAGAGCTCGCGATAACACTTGGAGAAATGCGAGGCGGAGACGAAGCCGCAGGCAACGGCCACCTCGACCACCGGCATCGACGATTGGATCAGCAGATGACGGGCGCGGTCGAGTCGGATTTCCAGGTAGTAGCGCGCCGGTGAGCGGCCCATTTCCTGGCGGAAAAGACGCTCGATCTGACGGCGGGAAAGATCGGCGTTCTCGGCGATTTCCAGCAGCGACAGAGGTTCGGCGAGATTGCTTTCCATCAGCTCGATGATCGACAGAACCTTGGAGTTCTGCACGCCGAGGCGGGCCCTGAGCGGCAGGCGCTGGCGGTCATGCGGTCCGCGCACGCGGTCGGTCAGCGCCTGTTCGCAGACGCGATTGACGAGGCTCTCGCCGAAATCCTGATCGATCAGGTTCAGCATCATGTCGAGCGAGGCGGTGCCGCCGGCACAAGTGTAAATGTTGCTGTCGATCTCGTAGAGATCGGCATAGACCTCGGCCTGCGGGAAGCTTTCCGAGAAGCCGGGCAGGTTTTCCCAGTGGATGGCGCAGCGCTTGCCCGTGAGGAGGCCTGCGGATGCCAGCACATGTGCGCCGGTACAGAGACTGCCGACGGCGACGCCGCGATTGTAGACCTCGCGCAGCCATGCGTTGACCGACTTGTTCTGGAAATCCTCGACATAGATGCCGGAACAGACGAGCACCATCGAGGGCCGGTTCTCGCCGCCGAGGAATTTGCGCTCGTCGGCAAGGGAGGTGTTGACCTCGAGCGCGATGCCGCTGGAGGAAAAGACCTTCTGACCGTCGGTGGAGGCGAGGCGCCATGTATAGGCCTCGTAACCGAGCATCCGGTTGGCGATGCGGAGCGTTTCGATCGCCGCCGAGAAGGGCAGCATGGAAAAGTTCGGCACCAGAAAGAAAACGAGCGAACGCTTTTTGGTCAGGGGTTTGTTCATGAGGCCTCCCAGGCTTACGCTGCGCATATTCGTCGCGTGGAACAGGCCGCTCGGCTTGTCAATTTGCGACATTGACATGGAAAGCCGCGACTGCAAAGAAATTTCCCATTGCGACATGGCGACAATGGCGACCGTCTCGGGCCGCTTTCCGGCAATTTTGTGAAATAGCGACACAATGCGTCCGGTGCATGGCGCAATCTGGCAAAAATCGCTCTGGCTGAGTTGCGTTTGCACTTGCGTCTCTTGGTTGTAACGTTGTTGATTGCGACCTCTCGAAAGGGCGCTTCGGGCGTGTCGGTATTTGACAAGCTCTCTTGCACGGCCCGCAGCGCGCGACGCGAGCCTCATCAATACCGGAGGCGTCCTGCGCAGTCGCCCGGTTCGGCGGCGTTTGCGGCGAGCTTGCTCTTCGGGCAAATATAGGGTACTCCCCTATGCTATGCACACGATCCGGAATCAAACGAAACTGCTCGCCCGCGTCCGCCGCCTGAAGGGACAGATGGAGGCGATCGAACGCGCGCTGGAGGCCGAGCGGCCCTGCGGCGAAATCCTCAACCTGGTGGCCTCGGTGCGCGGCGCGGTCCAAGGCCTTACTGTCGAGCTGATCGAGGACCATATTCGCGAACATGTTGCCGCGCCGGGGACGGGCGCCGATCGCGAGCAGGGGCAGCGCGCCCGCGAGCAGGGCGCCGACGAATTGATCGAAGTCGTCAGGAGATACCTGAAATGAACAAGGCCCATCTTTCCGCCTCGTCCGGCCACGATCATGTGTTTCTCGGCGAGAATCACCAGCGCAACGAGCGCCGCACCTGGTTCGTCATTGCGCTGACCGCGACGATGATGGTCGCGGAAATCGCGGCGGGCACGTTCTACGGCTCGATGGCGCTCATCGCCGATGGCTGGCACATGTCGACGCATGCCGCCGCCATGCTGATTACGGCGCTCGCCTATCTCTTTGCCCGACGCAACGCTCGCAACCGCCGTTTCACCTTCGGCACCGGCAAGCTCGGCGATCTCGCCGGTTTCGCGAGCGCGATCGTGCTTGCGCTGATTGCACTGCTGATCGGCTGGGAAAGCCTCGTCCGTCTCATGAACCCGGTGGCGATCAGCTTCCCGCAGGCGATTTCCGTCGCCGTGCTCGGCCTTGTCGTCAATCTCGTCAGTGCCTGGCTGCTCCGCGACGACCATTCCCATCATCACCACGGCCACGATCATCTCCAGCACCACGATCACGATCATGCGCAGAGCGCGGCCGGGCACGGCCGCGACAACAATCTGCGCGCCGCCTATCTGCACGTGCTGGCGGATGCACTGACCTCGGTCCTGGCGATCGTCGCCCTGACAGCGGGAAGTCTGTACGGCTGGCTGTGGCTCGATCCCTTGATGGGCGTCGTCGGCGCGCTGGTCATCGCCCGCTGGTCTGCGGGCCTGATCCGCGACGCCGGCAGCGTGCTTCTGGATTACATTCCGGCGGGCGAGGAACTGCCAGAGGAGATCCGCGCGGCGATCGAGAGGGACGGCGACCGCATCACGGATCTCCACGTCTGGCAGCTCGGCCCCGGCCATCACGGCGCCATCGTTTCGCTGGTGACGAAAAACCCGCAAAGCCCGTCGCTCTACCGCGACAAGCTCCGGCATCTCCACGAACTTTCCCACGTGACGGTTGAAGTCGAGCGCCTGGCGGCATGAGATTGCGCGCCGCTGCCTGCATCGGCCCGGGTGGCTGAGCGATGCGGCAGAAAGTAACACTTGGAACGGAAGCATCCGTTAGGTTATCCAGCGTACCCAAGGCGCCCGGAGGAGGACGCGTGTGAACGGTACGATGCATTTTCTCAACAGTCTGGGTCTGATGGCGTTGCTGGCGATCTTCTACGGTTCGCTGCTGCGTCGACGCATGTCAAGTGCGCTGCGGAAAGTGGTGATGGGCGTGCTGTTCGGCGGTGCGGCGGCGATCGCGGTTTTCCAACCCATCTATCTTGGCTCCGGCGTGCTGGTCGATGCGCGCAACCTCATCGTCGGCTGCGCTTCCGCATTCTTCGGCCCGCTCGGAGCTTCCGCCACGCTGATCATCACTGCCATCGCCCGCGTCCATGCCGGCGGAATCGGATTGTCTGCCGGGCTTGCATCCATGGTCATCGCCTATCTGATGGGAGTCATCTGGGCGCAATCGGTGCGGTCGCGGTTGAACAGCACCTTCGTGAGCTTCCTCGCGCTTGGCGCGATGATTTCGCTCAGCCTGCTCGGCACGCTGCTGCTGCCGGCAGTGCTTCGAACGAAGCTTTTGTCCGAGATCGGCGCCTTCAGCGTCGGCTTCAATCTCTTCGGAGCGGTCATTCTCGGCGGCTTCATCGACAGGGAACGGCGGCACGCGGCGCGTGAGTCGCGGCTCAGCAATGAAGCAAAGACCGATCCGCTGACCGGCCTCCTGAACCGGCGCAGTTTCCAGGAGCGATACGAACGGCAGGCGCAGGAGCGCAACCGCATCGGCTCGGCCCTGCTGGTTGTCGACCTCGACCATTTCAAGGATATCAACGACGCCAATGGCCACGACGTCGGCGATATCGTGCTGCAGTCCGTCGGCCGTCTGCTGAGCGACACCGTACGGCAAAGCGATGTCGTCGCCAGGATGGGCGGCGAGGAGTTCGTGGTTTTCCTGCCGAACACGGAATTCGGTAACGCCAGGTCATTGGCGGAGCGCATCCGGCAGAACGTGCAGGGGGCAGGCCTCGAAGTGGATGGCAGGCAGATCAGCATCACCACAAGCGTTGGCGGACACTGGCACCATGGCATCGTCGATCTCGCCGTGGCGCTGAAGCAGGCCGACGTCGCCCTCTACCGGGCTAAGGAAAACGGCCGCAACAGGGTGGAGTTCAATCTGGCCGCGTGAGGCCGGAACTTGCGGACCATTGGCATCGGGACGAGCCGCGAACCGCGCAAGGCCTCAAACAAAAAGGGCATTCCGTTTCGGGAATGCCCTTGGAGGAGGTCAAGTCTTGCCCGATGTCGGGCGGGAGGACATTTAACGTCGGCGCTCATTGTTCGGTCTTGTGGACCTCGTCGTCGGCGGACGGGAAGCCGATATCCTTCAGGGTGTCGTAGGACAGGCTTTCCAGGACGACTTCATTGCGGTGCCGCTTCCAGGCGGCCCAGGCGCGGGCGCGCAGGTTGAACAGGCCGGGCAGGGCGGACAGCCCGTGGCTCGATGACGATGATGACTGGTTCGTGGACATTTCTGGTTCCTTCTGAGTCTCTCAAAAGGTCGCGACCATGAAAGTACATATGGTGCAACCTCATTGATCATTCAAACGAATATGTTTGATGCTTTCCATCAAACATGGTGATCGGTTGCTGCCGCCTTATGAAACAACTTTATCCGATAGCGTCACCGGTTGTTGTTCCGCGAGTAACAGGTCATTCCTGACCCGTGCCGGAAGTTTCGCCAGTTCGCGGCGGGTTTCCACCCGATTCCTTGCAATGTTGCTCGCGTGCCGCCGTGTGGCGATCCGGTCGATGAGGGATCGGGCGTGCGACAGGAGGGAGAGGACGATGTCGCCGTCTCCGGCGATCTTCGAGGGAAGCGCCGCAGTTTCCGGCTGAAGCCGAACGATCGCGTCCTGCTTGGTCTTGGCTGCCATCTGCCTGCCGCCTTTGACGTAAGAGGCATTGCCGTGCGGTGTAACCACCAATGTCAACGCAGACATGAGCTTCCTCCTTCCGGGATCGCGCTGCCCTGGATCGGGTCGATCCAGAAGCATGGACGGGATCGGTTCCTCTGAAGTTCGGGCGGGACGTGGGCGAAAAATTCGCTTCCCCTTGTCTGATCCTGCCCTGAACCTTCCTTGCAGCTTGACTATCGCCCACCAGTGATGTTCAATCAAACGAAATGAAATCATGTTATCTTTCAGATTTTCTGAATGAGGACTCCGCCATGAACATGATGTTGCGCCACGCGCTCCCGCTCCTCGAAATGGACGTGCTGAAGACCTTTGTCGCCATTGCCGAAACCGGCAACTTTACGACTGCGGCGGAGACCGTCTACCGCACGCCGTCGGCCGTCTCGATGCAGATCAAAAAGCTGGAGGAGCTGCTCGGCTGCACGCTGTTCCTGCGCGACGCGCGCTCGGTGTCGCTGACACCGAAGGGCGAAATGCTGCTTGGCTTTGCCCGGCGGCTCTTGTCGCTCAACAATGAAACGGTATCGCGGTTCCTTCTGCCCGACATGAATGGCGTCGTCCGGGTCGGCGCGCCGGAGGATGTCGGCGAGCGGATCCTCCCGGACGTGCTGAAGCGCTTTGCCGACTCCTACCCGAATGTCACCGTCGACGTATCGATCGGCATGAGCAACGCCATGCGCAAGCGGGTCGACGAGCATCGGCTCGACATCGCCATCTTCAACAGCCTGACCGACGATGTGCCGAAGGACACGGAAATCCTGATGCAGGAAAAACTCGTCTGGGCTGGCGTGAAATGCGGCAATGCGCATCTGCGCGATCCGCTGCCGGTTTCCATGTGGGAAGACGGCTGCGTCTGGCGCGCCGATGCGGTCGAGAAGCTGTCCCGGGCGGGGCGCAAGTTCCGCATCGCGTTCCTGAGCGCCTATACCACCGGGCAGCGGGCCGCGGTGCTCGCCGGACTCGCCATTGCGCCGCTGCCGCGCTATCTCGTCCGCGGCGAGATGGTGCCGCTCGGCGAACACGACGGGCTGCCGGATCTCGGCCATTACGACATTGGGCTCAAGGTCATCGATGATGCGCCGGCGCCGGTGCTGGCGGTCGCCGAACATGTGCGCGCCGCCTTTGCCGAACTGCAGATGCAATAGATCCGTTCAACTCATTGAAGAGTCGCGTTCTGGCGCCGCGTGTTCGATCGAATGCGCGGCGCTTCGCTTTCCGGGACTGTCGTCGCACGCCGATTGACAGAAATAAGCCATGACTTATAATAAGCCATGACTTATGAAGATAGATTGTTCGCAGCTCTTGCCGACCCGACCCGGCGCGCGATTTTCGAGCGTGTCGCCGGGCGGCGGCAGTCGGTCGCGGAGTTGGCGCGGGGAATGCCGGTGTCGCAGCCGGCGATTTCCCAGCATTTAAAGGTGTTGAAGGAAGCGCGGCTCGTTCGTGACGAGCCTTCCGGCGCGCGCCGGATCTATTCGATCGATCCGGAGGGGCTAGGGCCTCTCCGCGCATGGCTCGACCGCTTCTGGAGCGACCAGCTTGCCGCCTTCAAGGCCGTGGTCGAGACGGCGGACGATAACTGACACAGCATGACATCATCGATGCAACGGGAGGAAAGCATCATGCACACGATAGACCCGGCACCGGTCCGCAAGTCCGTCACTGTCCGCGCATCGCCGGAGAAAGCCTTCGATGTCTTCGTCAACGGCATGGGAAGCTGGTGGATCAAGGGCCATAGCCTGACCGAGTCCGGCCAGAAGACGGTTGTCGTCGAGGCCATTGCCGGTGGCCGCTGGTACGAGATCGGCAATGCCGGCGAAGAGCGGGACTGGGGCCGTGTCATCGCTTGCGACCGACCAAACCGCATCCTCTTTGCCTGGCAACTCAACGCCGAATTCGACTTCGATCCCGCGTTCCACACCGAAGTGGAGGTGCTGTTCGAGGCGAAGGGGGAGAACGAGACGACAGTTGTCCTCGAACATCGCCAGCTCGAGAGTTATGGCGCCAGAACCCAGGAACTGCGGGGCGTGCTCGATTCGGAGAGCGGCTGGGGCGGATTGCTGGCGTCCTATGTCGCCAAGATGGCGTAACTCACAGGAGGCCCGCGCCAAGCTCACCGCATCGACATCAAGTTGGTCATCAGGCCAGCCTTGATCTCGATGGCGGGTCTCGGTTCCAGCGCGTTGGCCGGATAGCCGATGTCTTGCAGCTGGTCGTGGCCGAGGCCTTCGAGCGCTCTCAGTGTCTGCGCGTGCCGGTGCTGCTTTGCAAAGGCAGCTGCGGCACAGGCGAGGCGTTCTTTCAGAGCGTGGACGATATCGCCGGCGTGGGTTGCATATCCGGAGTGATAGTCTGTGGTAGCCATCTCGGCCTCCATCTTCGAACTGATGGAGGGAGCTTGCCATGGCCGCGTTTTGCCGCTGTTCAGGCGGGAGTAAAATGCGGATGAGACCGAAGGGGGCGAGCGCTAAATCTGCGTTAAATCGAACGCAATCAATGCTAACGTGGCTCGCATCTCGTGAAAACGGAGCCAGCGCATGCGCATTGGGTTGCTCGGGGATCTCACCGTCGTTTCGCCTTCGGACGAGCCGGTCAAGTTTACGACGCGCAAGACCGCGCTTGTCTTTGCCGCCCTGGTTCTCTCGGGGCGTCGCGGCGTGCGAAGGGCCTTGCTGGCCGATGCCTTCTGGCCGGGGCGCGGCGAGGCGCAGGCGCGCAACAGCCTGCGGCAGGCGCTCGTCGATATCCGGCGCGCTTTCCCGGCCGACAATCGGGCGGCGATCGAGATCGAGACCGATCTCGAAACCATCAGCCTTGCCGCCGGTAGTGGCGAGGCCGACATTTGGGTCTTCGATCGTCTGATCGAGCGGGGCGGGATCGGCAATCTCGCGGCGGCGGCCGAACTTTATCGCGGTGACCTCCTTGCGGAGATCTCAATTCCCGAAGAACTCGAGCAATGGTTTCGGCCGCATGTCAGCAGCTACCGGCAGAAGGCGCTGCAACTCGTCGATCGGTTGAGCCGCGACCTGAAGGGTGGCGGCGACACGGCTGGCGAGTTGGCCTGCGAGCGCCTGGCGGAGCGGCTGCTCGCTTCTGAACCCGCCGCCGAGGAGGCGCACCGCGCCATGATCCGGATCTACCAGCATCGCGGGCAGGCGAATGCTGCCATGCGGCAATATCTCCTCTGCCGCGAAGCCCTGCAGCGGGAACTCGGTGTCGAGCCGGAAACGGCGACGAGGGCGTTGATCGAAAAACCTACAGGCCCGCAGACGCAGGAGAAGGCGCCATCCGTCGCGGCTGCGAAAACCCATGCCGCGGTGCCACGCGAAAGGGAGCAGCCTTCCGTCGTTGTCATGCCCTTCGACAATCTGAGCAGCGAGGAGGATGACTATTTCGTCGATGGCGTCGTCGAGGAGATCACCGCGGCGCTGTCGCGCGTTCGCGATTTCTTCGTGATCGCCCGCCAATCGGCGTTCACCTACAAGGGCCGCTTCATCGATGTGCGCGAGGTGGGAGCCGAGCTCGGGGTTTCCTATGTGGTGGAGGGCACGGTTCGGCGCGGTGGCGACCGTCTGCGCATCTCCGTGCAACTGGTCGATGCGGAATCGCGCAAGCAATTGTGGTCGGACCGCTACGAGGGGGCGAGCGCGGATCTGTTCGAATTCCAGGACCGGATCGCGGCCCAGGTCGCCGGCGCCATCCATCCGGCGGTGCGCCACGCGGAGATCGAATCCGCGACGCGCAAGCCGCCTGCGAATCTCAGAGCCTACGACCTCGTGATGCGCGCCTTCCCGAAGCTCTGGGGCCAGAATGCCGCGGCAATCGCGGAGGCGATGAAGACCCTTCAGGAAGCGCTGCAGCTCGACCCGAAATATGGTCGCGCGCATGCGCTGCTTGCCTGGTGCCACGCGCTAAACATCACCTATCTCTGGTCGCCGGACCAGGCCGCCGAGTTGCGGACTATGTTCGCGGCCATCGATCGGGCATCTGGCCTGGTCGAGGACGATCCGACGGCGCTGACGGCTTGTGGAGCAGCCGCTAGTCTTGGCGGCGACCAGCAAAGAGCGTCCGCGTTCATCGAAAGCGCACTCGCGCTTGATCCGAACAATGCCTGGGCCTGGACCCGTTACGGCTGGGTCGGGATCTACCAGGACCAGGCAACCGAGGCGCAGGAGCGATTCGAGCGGGCGATGCGGCTGAGCCCGCTCGACCCCTTCGTCTTCAACATGCGCATGGGGCTCGGGGCTGCCTACGCGTTGGCCGGCCGGTTTTCGGAAGCGGCCGCGATCGCCCGGGACGTGGTCACACGCCATACGAACGTCACCTGGGCGTATCGTCAATTGGCGGCTTGGGCAGCGATGAACGACGACATGAAGACCGCCCATTGGGCGGCCGAACGGTTTCTCGCCATTCAGCCCGACTACACGATCGCCAAATATGTCGCGCTTCCCTCGCTGCGTGACGTCAGCCGTTTCCGCGAAACGATGGCGGCCGGCATGAAGAAGGCGGGCCTGCCGGAGAATTAGACCGTTTTCGCAACAATGAAATGATCTGGCTCCTCGAAACGACGCGGCTCGAGCCCGGAGGACCGTCACGCACCGGCTTTACTCAGTCCGCCGGCAGACGCTGCCTGACTATGGCGGCGTGGAAGAGGGCGCCGTGGATCAGCCCGGCGTCGTTGAAATCGTAGGCAGGATTGTGCAGCGTCGCGGAGTCCCTGCCGTTGCCTAGAAAGACGAAGCAGCCGGGAACGTGTTCAAGGAAGCGGGCGAAATCCTCGGATCCAGTCATCGGCTCGCGAGCCGTGGCGATGTGATCCGGTTCGAACACGGTTCTTGCGGCGGCGAAGGCTTCCTCGACGAGGGCCGCATCGTTGAGAAGGGGCACGAATTCGCGCGTATAGGTCACCTCGGCGGAGACGTTGTAGGTCAGCGCCGTGCCTTCCGCGATCACGCGCATCTGCTTCTCGATGTCGGCACTTACTTCGGGCCGGAAGCTGCGAGCATCGCCAAGGATGCGGGCAAGGCCGGACAGGGCATTGCGAGTGCCGTCGGTCAGGAGTTCCGTGACCGAGACGACACCGATATCGGCCGGGCTCAGGCGGCGGGACACAATCGTCTGCAGGTTGGTGACGAGGGCGCAGGCGGCGACCAGCACCTCGTTGGCCGCGTGGGGCCGGGCCGCATGGCCGCCGACGCCCTTGAGGACGATTTCGAAATTGTCTTCCGCCGACATGATGGCGCCGGCACGGGTCTCGAAATGGCCGACCGGAAGCCCCGGCATGTTGTGCAGCCCGTAGATTTCCTCGAACGGGAACCGCTCCATCAGCCCGTCGTCGAGCATGGCGAGTGCGCCCTTGCCCCATTCCTCCGCCGGCTGAAAGATGAAGCGCACGGTGCCATCGAAGCCGCCGTCTTCGGTGAGCAACTTTGCGGCACCGAGCAACATGGTCGTGTGGCCGTCGTGGCCGCAGGCATGCATAACGCCTGGGTTTTGCGAGCGATACTCAAGCGCTCCCTGTTCCGGAATGCGCAGCGCGTCCATGTCGGCGCGAAGCGCAACGGCTCGGTTGCCGTTGCCGCGACGGAGCGTACCGACGACGCCGGTGCCGCCGACGCCTTCGGCGACATCAAGGCCGAACTCCCTGAGCTTCGCCGCGACGAAGGCGGAGGTCCGCTTCTCCTCGAAGCCGAATTCCGGATGGGCGTGAAGATCGCGCCGCCATCCGCGCATTTCGCGTTCGAGCAGTTTCAGGTCAGCCATTTGTTTCCTCCGCCAATGCAACGGCAACGTGCACGCATCACGCCCGATTGGTTTTTGCGCAGACTTGTGCCGGCGTCATGCCGACAAGCTCGGCATAGCGCTCCGGGTCTGTCGCGCCTTCGGTATTGAAAAGCAGGATCCGCGCGTTTTCATCGAGACCGACGGCCGCCCGAATTGCCGGGGTCGATGCCGCCCGGATGAGGCCCGCCAGTCCGGCGCCGCCGCTTTCTCCGGCGACGATTGCCGGATCGTGGCCGGACGGGCGCGCCAGCCGGTTCATCGCGGCAATCGCGTCCTGCTCGTCAACGGTCATGAAGACGTCCGCCGCATGCTTGAGCACCCGCCAGGCGACAAGCGAGGGGTCATAGCATTCGAGCATGGCCATCACCGTCGGCTCGCCATGGGCGATCTTCACGGGATGCCCGGCACGCGCGGTTTCGAAGATGCAGGCTGCGCGCACAGGGTCGACGACGGTGAAGGTCGGCCGCTTGTCGCCGAATGTAAGCGCGAGATGACCGCTGACGGCTGCGGCGACGCCACCGACACCCGCCTGCACGAAGACATGCGTCGGCGGTTCCGGCAGCCGGCGCAGCGCCTCCCGGACCATTGCCGTATAGCCCTGCATCACCAATCCGGGAATGCGCTCATAACCCGCCCAGGACGTATCTGAGACGATCGTCCAGCCGTGCGCGGTTGCGACCCGCGCCGCTTCCGCAACCGTATCATCGTAGGTGCCGTCGACACGGACCATCTCGGCGCCGAAACGAGAGATCGCCGCCACGCGCGCCTCGCTGACGCCGCCGTGAACGAAGATCACCGCCTTCGCGCCAACAAGCTCGGCCCCTTGCGCCACCGAGCGGCCGTGATTGCCGTCGGTCGCGCAGGCGAAGGTCATCGTCGCCGCTACCGCCATCACCTCCGGCGAATGCAGCTCGGCGATATCGACCGGGCGTCCGAGGCGCCGTTGCGCCTCCTCCAGAACCAGCCGGATCACCGCATAGGCGCCGCCGAGCGCCTTGAAGCTGCCGAGACCCAGCCGATGGCCCTCATCCTTGACATGGAGCGCGCCGACGCCGAGCTCGCGGGCGAGCGCCGGCAGCGCATGCAGCGGCGTCTCGGCATGATTGGTGCGATGCGCCAGGAAGCGCTCGACCGTGTTTGCCCCGTCTTCTCCAAGCGTTTCGGCATCAGTCGGCTCGAGCGGCTTGTTGTAGTCCGGATGGGTATTCAGAACAAACATGGGCGTCCTCGTTCATCAGCGGGATGAGGAAAAGTGTATGCGGTTTTCCGCCCGCATCCCGCGCCGCAAAGAGCGGGATGAGGAAGAGTATGCGGTTTTCCGTCCGCATCCCGCCTCAAATCAGCAGATTGGCGAATTTGTATTGCACTGTGCATGAAAAATGCGCTGTATTCCGGCGCCTGAAATGCAAGTTTGTTTCGTGGAGTGAACGCTTGGTAAAGACTCGTCCCGAAATCGCCCTCGATTCCTTCGATCTTGCGATCCTGAAGATCCTGCAGGAGGACAATGCCACGCCGCAGCGAACGATTGGCGAGGCGGTCAATCTCTCGGCGCCGGCGGTGCAGCGGCGGATCAAGCGCATGGAGGAGGCGGGTGTCATCGCGGCCAATTGCGCCATCGTAGATCCGGCCAGGGTCGGCCAACCGATCACGATCTTCGTCGAGGTAGAGGTGATCAGCGAGACGGCCGAACTGATCGACGCGGCGAAGGCGGAGTTTTCGGCCGCGCCGGAGGTGCAGCAATGCTACTACGTCACAGGCGAGGCGGATTTCATTCTGGTCATCGTCGTCGCGACCATGGCCGACTACGAGGCGCTCACGCGACGCCTCTTCTTCGGCAATAACAACGTCAAAAGATTCCGCACCTTCGTTGCGATGGATCGGGTGAAGGTCGGGCTGACGGTGCCGCTTTAAGGCTCAAATTCGGGCGGTGATCCCGGATCGCCCCGATGAGCAGAATTGTGCCTACTCCCTGCTGCGGCGCCTCCTGCGGCCGCCGCC
Source organism: Sinorhizobium sp. 7-81 (assembly GCF_030124405.1). NCBI lineage: Bacteria > Pseudomonadati > Pseudomonadota > Alphaproteobacteria > Hyphomicrobiales > Rhizobiaceae > Sinorhizobium > Sinorhizobium sp. 7-81. The sequence continues at coordinate 215,196 of NZ_JASKLT010000007.1, forward strand.
TTCGCCGTCATCGGTCAGCACCTTGCGCTCGGGAAGCGTGACGACTTCGGCGAGTTTCGGGAAGGCATCGACCTTGTTCGGCATCGCCATGGCGTTGACGAAATGCTCCTGAAACTTCGATTCAAGAGCCGTCTCTATCTTCTCGATTTTCCTCACCGTTTCCTCGATCTCGCGGCGATGGCCGCGATTGAGGAGCGCCATCAGCGCACCGGTCCCGGCGGCGTTGCCCACCGCCTTCACCTTGGTAAGGTCGCAGTCCGGGATGAGGCCGAGCACCATGGCGTATTTCGGATCGATAAAGGAGCCGAAGGCACCGGCAAAGCGGATCGTGTCGACATGCTCGACGCCCTGCTTTTCCATCAAGAGCTTGATGCCGGCATAGAGCGCGGCCTTGGCAAGCTGGATTGCCCGGATGTCGTTCTGCGTGACGGTGATGCGTTGGTCGCCCTCATGCAGAAGGTAGGAGAAGGTCCGGCCGTTCGGCACGATGCGCGAGCTTTTCGCGGCCATGGCGCCGTCGACGACGCCGTCCTGCGAAATGATGCCGGTCAGATACATTTCCGCGACGACCTCGATGATCGCCGAGCCGCAGATACCGGTGACGCCGACCGACGCGGCGGCCTCCGCAAAACCTTCCTCGTCGGACCACTTGTCGACGCCGATCACGCGGAAGCGCGGCTCCAGCGTCTCGGGGTCGATGCGCACGCGCTCGATCGCGCCGGGGGCGGCACGCTGGCCGGAGGAGATTTCGGCACCCTCGAAGGCCGGGCCGGTCGGCGAGGAGGCGGCGACGACGCGTTGCCGGTTGCCGAGCACGATCTCGGCATTGGTGCCGACGTCGACAAGCAGCATCATCTTGTCCTGCCGATGCGGGCCTTCCGAAAGCGTGGCGCCGGCGGCGTCCGCCCCGACATGGCCGGCGATGCAGGGCAGCATGTAGAGCCTTGCACCGCGATTGACCTCGATGTCGATCTCGTGCGCCCAATATTGCAGCGCGCCGGAAACAGCGAGCGCGAAAGGCGCCTGGCCGAGTTCCGTCGGGTCGATGCCGAGGAACAGGTGGTGCATGATCGGGTTGCCGACGATCACGATGTCGAGGATGTCGTGGCGGTCGATTTCGCCCTCGGTGCAGACCTTGCCGATCAGGCCGTTCACCGCCTCGCGCACCGCTTTGGTCATCGCCTCGCGGCCGTCGGGATTCATCATGACGTAGGAGACGCGGCTCATCAGATCCTCGCCGAAGCGGATCTGCGGGTTCGACGCGCCCGAGGAGGCGACGATGCGGCCGGAGAGGAGGGACACCAGATGCATGGCGATCGTCGTCGAGCCGATGTCGCAGGCGATGCCGTAGGCCTCATTCTTGAGGCCCGGCCAGAGGCCGACGATGAAGGGACGCGAGGAATCCATGTCGCGGTGGATCGCGGCGGTCACGGTCCAGTTGCCCTTGCGCAGGATGCCCTGCACCTGCGGGATCAGGTGCGGCGCGATCAGGAGATCCTTCCAGCCCCAGTCCTTTTCGAGGACGGCCTTCATCCGGTCGAGGTCGCCGAGCGGCTTGTGCATGTCCGGCTCGTCCACCTCGACGTAGCAGAGCTGGATGGCGGCGTTGCGCTCGATCACCCGGTCCGTTGCGGCCTTGCGCACCACCTGCGCATTGATGACGGTGTCCTGCGGCACGTCGATGACGAGATCGCCGAGAATCTGCGACGAGCAGGAGAGCCGACGGCCGTCGGGCAGCTCGCGCACGCTGGCGTAGCGCTGCTCCTTCGGGCCGATCGGCGAGATATGGTCGTTCGACGAGACGATCTTGTGCTTGGCGAAGTTGCCTTCCTGCACGGAAACCTGGCAGCGCCCGCAGGTCGCGCGGCCGCCGCAGACGCTTTCGACATAGACCCCGAGCGAACGCGCGGCGTCAAGGATTGGCGTGCCGACCGGGAACCGGCCGCGCTTGCCCGATGGCATGAACAGCACCAGCGGATCGTTCTTGTTTTCCTTCGGGGACACGTTCAGCATCTTTCTGCCTCGCCAGTCGACTTACTTCCGAAGCCTGCGGACATTGGCCCGCACGCGCTTGGCATAGGGACGAAGTGCCGCGGCCGTCACCCGGTCGTGGCCGCCGGAAACGGCCTTCCCAGCGGCAAAGGCTGCCGCGAGCCCCATTCCCTCTTTCGCGATGGCGACGTTCGCTGCCATGACGCTTTCCGCGACCGCAGCCATCTTCTCCGTCACCATGCGGCTGCTTTCGGCATAGTCCGTTGCTGAGCCCGTCATAGCGGCAATTGCCATTGCTTGTGTGCGGGTGGCAATAACCATGGGCGCCTGGAACCACAACGCCATCAGATCGCTCGCGAGGGAATGGTGCCTTGCCATGACTATTCCGCCCGCGCAGCGGCACCGGCCCGCGCTGCGCGTCCGCCACGCCGTCCGCCGCCGCCAGCCGGCGCCGCGGCGGCGACCGCATGGCCGCCTTCGGCCGGCTTGTGGTCGCGATAGGTCATGATCCAGTTGGTGCAGTTCGCGTCCGTGCCGTTCAAGACGTTCGCGGCGCGCACGGCTTCCATTTCCTGCGGACGGCAGGGGTTCATGATCGCCGAGGTCATGCCTGCGCCGATCACCATCGGAATGAAGCCGGCATTGATGCCGTGGCGGTGCGGCAGGCCGAAGGAGATGTTGGAGAGGCCGCACGTGGTGTTGACCTTCAGCTCCTCGCGCAGGCGGCGCAGAAGAGCGAAGACCTGCCGTCCGGCATCGCCCAGAGCGCCGATCGGCATAACGAGCGGATCGACGACGATGTCGTGCGGCTTGATGCCGTGATCCATGGCGCGCTCGACGATCTTCTTGGCGACGGCGAAGCGGACGTCCGGATCCATGGAAATGCCGGTCTCGTCGTTGGAGATCGCGACGACAGGGACATCGTATTTCTTGACGAGCGGCAGGATCGCTTCCAGCTTCTCCTCTTCGCCGGTGACCGAATTCACCAGCGGACGGCCCTTGGCGACGCGCAGGCCCGCTTCGATCGCGGCGGTGACGGAGCTGTCGATCGACAGCGGCACGTCGACGAGGCCCTGGACGATCTCCAGCGTCTTGACGAGCAGCGGCGGTTCGGTCTCGTTCGGGTTGACGGCGGTTACGCCAGCATTGACGTCGAGCATCGTCGCGCCGGCGGCGACCTGCTCCAGCGCGTCCTTGATCACGGTGTCGAAGTTACCTTCGATCATCTCGGCGGCGAGTTTCTTGCGGCCGGTCGGGTTGATGCGTTCGCCGATGACGCAGAAGGGCTGGTCGAAGCCGATGACGATCTCTCGGGTGGCGGAAGCGACGATGGTGCGGGTCATGTAAGATCCTTTGATCCTGAGCGTAGGGCTTTGTAATAGGCCCCGTCTTCGTTTGTAAGGCGCTGGACAGGCCGATGCGCCGGTTTTCCTCTTATATCGAGCGGGGAGCGCGATTTCTCGCCCCAACGTCCTAGTGCGCCGTGCGTTCAAATGAACGCACAAAGGATGCTCTAGCACTTGGATCTAGAGCATCTTATCCGCTTTCGGTGATTCCACCTGAAAACGGGATGCTCTAGTGCGGGTGGTGCGCCGCGGCCTCCGCCATTTGCTCCTGGTTCTCCTCGATGCCCTCGCGAATGTGTTCGAGCCGCTCGGCAACCAGCGCATCGCTCGGCAGGCTCTCGCGCTTCCAGGGCCGGCGGCCCTTCAACACGCCCGAGTCATGCACGATCTCGGCGACATATTGTTCCTGCCGATAGGCCATGACGTGAACGCCCGAGACCCCCTCGATCTCCTTCACCTCGTTGATGATGTCGATGCAGAGCTGCTTGCCTTCCTTCTTCTGGTCCTGCGCACCTTCGAGGCGCGCGACCACGCTGTCGGGAATATGGATTCCGGGCACGTTCGAGCGGATCCAGCGGGCAGTCTTGGCGGAGGCCATCGGCCCGACGCCGACGAGGATGAAGCACTTTTCGTGCAGGCCGAGATCGCGCACCTTCTTCATGTATTCGCGGAACATCGGCACATCGAAGCAATACTGGCTCTGCACGAACTGCGCGCCGGCCTCGATCTTCTTGGCGAGCCGGTATGGGCGGAAATCGTAAGGCGGCGCAAAGGGGTTGATCGCAGCGCCAAGAAAGACATGCGGCGGCGTCGTCAGCTTGCGGCCGGACAGGAACTTCGAATTGTCGCGCATGATGCGGACAGTCTCGAGCAGCGACATACAGTCGAGGTCGAAGACCGGCTTTGCGCCCGGCTGGTCGCCGGCCTGCACGCCGTCGCCGGTCAGACACATGATGTTCTGCACGCCCATGGCGGAAGCGCCGAGCACATCGCCCTGGATGGCGATGCGGTTCTTGTCGCGGCAGGCGATCTGCATGATCGGCGCGTAGCCCATGCGCGTAAGAAGCGCGCAGATCCCGACCGACGACATATGGCAGTTGGCGCCGGACGCGTCGACCGCGTTGATGCCGTCGACCCAGCCGTCGAAGACCGCCGCGCGCTCGTAGACGTCCTCGGGATTGGCGCTGTCCGGCGGGTTGAGTTCTGCGGTCACCGCAAATTCGCCGCGGCGCAGCACACGCTCCAGCCGTCCCCGCGAGGAATGGCCGGGCAGGGGATCGAGCGGGGCGCCCGGATCGTGAGGATTGATATCCGGGCTCATTGCTGCGGGCCTTCCTTCTTCGCTGCGTCGCGAGCGGCCGCGGCTTCCGCCGTCACCCGCAACCACGACGACGTTTCGCGCAGCGACTGGTTGACCGGCTTCTGCACATTCATGATCGCGTCACCCTTCACCATGTTCTGCGAGCCCTTCCACGCCTGCACCCAGACGCAGGGCATGTCCGGCTCCACCTCGCAGTTGCCGTTGGCACGCACGCCGCCGCAGGGGCCGTTCCTGAGCTGCTTCGGACAATTCATCGGACAGGACATGCCGGTCGAGGACAGCGCGCACTGGCCGCACATGCGACAGTCGAAGAGGAAGCCCTTGACGTGACGCTCGACGAAGGTCACCGGCCGTTCAACGCGGCCGTAGCCGATCGCGTTCCACAGCGGATGGAGCAGCAGGAACATGTCGGCGAAGCGGTTATAAAACCATTCGAGAAAGCGCGAATTGCGCACCGCCCAGAGCCGCACCGTATATTTGTGGCGCGAGCGCCGGCTCGGCGACACGCCCTGCGGGGTATAGGCGCCGGTTGCCGCCTTCTTGGCGGGTTGAGCGTTGCCGGTGACGACCTTGGGGTCAGGCATTGTCCCGGCCTCCGGCCTTGACGAGCGCGACTAGCCGTTCCCGGTCATAGGCGGCCTCAAGTTCCGCCGCAGCCTTGTCGGCCTCCGCCTCCAGGTCGTCGGAGACCGAAACCGGGTCGGCCTTGCGCCATTCGGCAAGGTAGTCGTCGGTCTCGGCGGCGCCGGTGCGCATTGCGCACATATCGATCGCCTCGGTGAAGCGCAGCGAGAGTTCGCGCTTGGCGCTCTTGCGACCCTGTTTGATGATGACCTGGGCGGGAATGTCGCGCCAGTAGACGATGATGCGATCTGCCATGGGATTCTTCTTCTCCTCAAGAGCCGACAATGCGCATGTCCATGCGCGGTGGCTCACCTTGCCACGACGTCGGATATGTCCAAAAACGACGCTCCCCAGCCGCGCATCCGGGCGGGCGCGCATTCGTCGCGAATGCGCCGGGGCGCGGTGCTTTCAGCGGGGCACGGACCGGTCACACGCCGGCGGCTACCGGTACAAGCCTTATGGAAAAACTTGGCGGCGATTTGCGGGCCGCAGCTCGCATGGAAAGAACACGTCGCTCGCAACAGAGCGCGCGGAACAGCGGACTGTCTCGCTCGTTTAAAGCCTGAGGACCCTCGGCATGCGTGACGCAAATTTGCTACAGATCGTGGTTCTGGCGATCATCGTCGCCGCCCTGGTGTTCGCCGTCGTGGCGCTCATCGAATGAGATCGTCGCCCGCCGTTCCCTAGAGCATCCCGCTTTCAGGTGGAATCACAGAAAGCGCATAAGATTCTCTAGAATCAAAGTGCTAGGGCGTCCTTTGTGCGTTCATTTGAACGCACGGCACCCTAGTAGCCCGAGCTCCCGCTTCCCTGTCCGCCACCGCCCATGCTCCCGCCGCCCGCGGAGCCGGTACTGGCCGACGGAGGGGGAGGCGTGCTGGCGTTTTGACTGGTCTGGCTGGTGGTGCATCCCGCAACCGCCAGAAGCGCTGTCGCAATTGCGACGACAAGAGTTTTGCGGTCCATGGTCTTCTCCAATCATGGAGGCTATGGCGAGCCTTCGGATCACGATGATTCGGATCGAAGCAATCCAGGCAGCTTTGAGCGGAACGCGGCATGAAAAACCGCTCTCCTCATCCTTCATTGATGTTCCGCTACTTGCTGGTCAAAAACATGGCGTTGGGAAGGCGGCACGCCTTCGTGATCGCCGCGTCCTTGCGATGGGGTTGATTTCGCCACGAGGTGCATCATCTCCCTGGGATCGCGCGCAGATAGCGCGCCCATTCCGGAGACGGCGATGCCCAAAGTCGTGATCGCAATGATGTGCCTCGGGCTTCTTGCGCTTTCGTCTTGCGCAAACACCGCTCGGGGTTTCGTGCAGGACAGCACCCAAACAGGCCACGCCGTCGACAACGCTACCCATCGTGTACTCAGGGCAGGCGCTCGGTAGAGGCAGGCCCGTCGCGTCCGCATGAAGGAAACACCGGGGGAATTCCCGTCAGCGCGCTCGGCTTGTTCTTGCGACTACGCCGCATTCTCGACGGCGGTCGCCATGCGATTCCGGTCAAGTTCGACCAGCAGCTTGACGGCCGCCTCTGCTTCCTCTTCGGTGAGACCCCCAAGGATCTGATCGGCGAACACCACAGGCACGCCGGTCACATTGTCCCATACCGTCCAATGATCGGTCGGATCGAGAACGAGTTCATAGCGCTCTTGTGACATTTGCGTTCTCCTCACTTTCCCACCTGATTACCAGATTCGGCGCCGCGCGCCATTCCAAACCCAGGTCCAGAGCGGCGGATGGTACCATTGCCGCGACGCGGCTGCGACATCGATCGGCTGGAGATTCCCGGCAAGCGCGTCTTCGACAGCCTGGATGGCGATCCCGGTCGAAGCGGCGGTCTGCAGCAGCGGATAGGTGTGCATCGTATCGGCGCGCGTCGGCACCTGCCGGGATTGGTAGAGGATGGCACCGGTGTCGACGCCTTCGTCGACGAGGTGGACGGTCGCGCCGAAGTTTTCGAGGTCGTTGTTGACTCGCGCCCAGTAGCCGCCCATCAGGCCGCGATATTGCGGGTTGATGCCGGCGTGGAAATTGAGAACCGGGCAGGGGATTGCAGCAAGGGTCTCCGGCTTCAGCATGCGGCAACTGATGAGGAAGACGACGGCGGGTCGAAGGGCGACAAGCCGCGCGCGGCCTTCGGCATCGTTGATCGAGGCGACATGGTGTACTGCGACCGACGGGTTGGGCGCGGTCGAGACGCCGTGCTCATGGATGATCTCTTCCGCCCGCCGGCGGATGAATCGCTTGCCGATACGGGACGCGATCATCGTCGCCAGTTGCCCAGATGCTGTTGGCCAGCCAAGCTTTCGTGCCCGCCGCTTTAGGAAGACCGCCTTCGACTCCGGCTGCTCCTTCAGCACCACCACGTCGGCGAAATGCGCGGCGAGCGCATTGATCATGATATTCGGATTGTCACCGCCTGCGGTCACCACGACGATACGTTCCGACGCCGCGGAATGCACTCTCCCCTTGCTTGCCCTAGCCGTCACACAGGTCTCCCGGCGCATTCTCCATGAATACGCAACCGTTAGAGCATGAGGCTTAAGCATCGGTGTATCGAGGAACTCGCTGGTTTCGCGGTCGCCCCGTCCGCCCGGATCAGAGATCGCGAAGATCAAGGTGCGCCGCCAGCATATCGAGAAAGGCGCGGACTTTGTGGCCGCTGCATACCCGACATGCGCGCCCAGCGCGAGGCAAGGTCCGCGCTCTCGCCGCGATCCGGCCAAGGTTGAAGCCGTGAACGCCGCGAAGCTATATAGACGAACTGGCGCGGCAAGCCGCGTGACCAGATTTATCGACGACCCTCCGGACCAACGAAAAGGATCTCGAATGCTCACGCTCGTGCGCAATTCAATGAGGATGAAGAAACTTCCCGCGCGCTACGCCGCCATCATCACGCCGCTGATACTCTCGGTGTTCATGTCCGGAATCGTGTCATCGGTGTCGACGCTGATGAATGCCGGGTGGGATCGCTTCGCCGCAATTTGGCCTCACGCCTGGGGCGCGTCCTGGGCCATTGCCTTCCCCAGCCTCATGCTGGTGCTTCCGGTCGTTCGCCGCATCGTTGGAGCGATCGTCGAGCAACGAGCCTGAATGCCCGATTTCAGGCGTCGATAAGCGACCGGGTCAGGTCGCCATAGCCGGTAAAGCGGTATTCATATTCGAGGCCGAGGGTGTCGGCGGCGCGGCGGGCCTTTTCCTGGAGCGCTGCGTCCTCCACCTGCGAGAGGTAGACGAGCTTGCGGTAGTGGCCGAAATACATGTCGCGCAGTTCGGGGTGCCGGTCGAGGCCGAGCGGTTCTATGACGAAGGCTTCGAACTGGCGGGCGAGGAAATCGGTGAGGAAGAAGGCGCTGAGGTCGTCGTCCCAGCGCTTTGCGAAATCATCGTTGCCGGCGAAGAAGGAATAACAGTGGGGGCCGGGAATGCGCGTGACACCTTCCTCCTCGCAAAGCCGGTCGAGCTGGCCGCCGGTGCCGCAATCGGCATAGGCTATGAAAATGCGCTCGAAGCCCCTTTTGCGCGCCCGCACGATCGCCTCGCGCAGCCCGGGCGTAATCTTTTCCGGGGTGTTGTGCCAAATGGCGGGCAGACAGTGGAGATCGATGTGGTCGAGTTTGTTGGCTTCGCAGATCGCAAGGATTTCGCGCGCGATGGCGCCGCAACCAATGACATGAACTTTCTTTGGTTGTGCACGTTCTCTTGCCGACGTTGCGTTTTCCATTTTTATTCCGCCTTGCAGCAACATGAAGGAATCATGGTCATGACAACGAAGACTCTCGCAACGATCGGCGTCATCCTGATGGCGCTGACAACCCTGAGTTCCTGCGCCAACACGATACGCGGCATGGGGCAGGATACCGCAAACACCGTCAACGCGACAGAGTCGGCTGGTCGCCGGGTTGCAAGAGCCGCGAACTGACGATTTAAGGCTGGGCGCCGTATCTGCGCCCTTCCTTTCGCTTAAATAAGAAAGCCGGCTGCCGTTTTCATCCGCGCAGCCGGCCTTCTTCCTGAAAAGCCATTTCAGGCTCAGCCGGCAGCAAGCCTGTTGTGCTTGCGCTTCATGAAGTCCTTGGCGGTCTCGACGGCGACGGCGGCATCGCGGCAATAGGCGTCCGCGCCGACAGCCTTGCCGAATTCCTCGTTGAGCGGCGCACCGCCGACGAGGACGACGTAGTCGTCACGCAGTCCCTTTTCCTTCATCGTGTCGATAACGACCTTCATGTAGGGCATGGTCGTCGTCAGCAGCGCCGACATGCCGAGGATATCCGGCTGCTCGCGTTCGATCGCTTCGAGGTAGTTTTCGACCGGATTGTTGATGCCGAGGTCGACGACGTCGAAGCCGGCACCTTCCATCATCATGCCGACGAGATTCTTGCCGATGTCGTGGATGTCGCCCTTGACTGTGCCGATTACCATCTTGCCGAGCTTCGGCGCGCCGGTTTCCACGAGCAGCGGACGCAGGATCGACATGCCGGCCTTCATCGCGTTCGCCGAAAGCAGAACTTCCGGCACGAAGAGAATGCCGTCGCGGAAGTCGATACCGACGATGCGCATGCCTTCGACGAGCGCCTGGGTCAGGATGTCGTAGGGCGTCCAGCCGCGCTTGAGGAGGATGTTCGTCCCATCCTCGATTTCCTCCTTGAGACCGTCATAAAGGTCGTCATGCATCTGCTGCACGAGTTCCTCGTCGGAAAGGTCCTCGAGAATGATTTCATCGTCTGCCATAGTAGGGTTCCTCGGTTCCTGGCACGGTAGTCTTCGCGCGGTGATCTGGCACGATCGGACACGATCCGGACGCGTTGCTCATCCTTAGCGGCCCAAACCTAAAAATCTCTTTTTGAAAGCGACGTCGCATATGATGAAAAGCGACGGCGCCGCCGGTTCGCCCGCGCATTCACAGTCCTATCGCATCTCGACCGCATTCGTAATCGGGCAGCCGGTAAAATTCTGCAACAGTTCAAGATGTTACATTGGGCGCCGTCTGCCTCCTGCAACGACTTTCGTGCGCGTGGTGCCGAATTTGGTCCCATGCCGGGCCTTGACGGGTGTCGAGGTTGAGTGTCTGAGATGCGCCACGTCTTGGCGCATTGAGACCCGTACCGGTTCGGCGGCTTGGTAGCATTAGCCAAAAATCGATCCCGGTGCATGGTTCCGACAGTTGGTGTCGACCTTCGGAAGGAAAATGCGCCACTTAATCAAAGCGTTGCCGCGTCCCTTGCATAGAGGCGCGGCGGGAGAGGAATGAGCGAATGAGCGACGTGACAGAACAAGGCGCGGTCGAAGGCGGCGGACGCCGCGCGCGTGGCGAGGGACGGGGAGCGGCGGCGCGCCGGGCATCCCGCACCGGCGGCGGTCCGGGACCGTCTCTGCCCTACATCCAGCGCAAGATTCGCGAATATGAAGTGCTCGACGCGGAAGGTCTGCAGCTCATCGAGCGCAATGCCGATACTGTTCTCGAAGAGATCGGCATCGAATTCCGCGACGACGCCGAGGCGCTTGACCTGTGGAAGGCCGCTGGCGCCGACGTGCGCGGCCAGCGCGTTCATTTCCCGAAGGGACTCTGCCGCGAACTCCTGAAGACCGCGCCGTCGAACTTCACCTGGCATGCGCGCAATCCCGAGCGCAGCGCCCATGTGGGTGGCAAGGCGACGATCTTCGCGCCGGTCTATGGACCTCCTTTCGTTCGCGACCTCGACGGCAACCGCCGCTACGCGACGATCGAGGATTTCCGCAACTTCGTGAAGCTCGCCTATATGGCGCCGTCGATGCACTCGTCCGGCGGCACGGTCTGCGAGCCGGTCGATGTTCCGGTAAACAAGCGCCATCTCGATATGGTCTACAGCCATATCAAATATTCCGACAAGCCGTTCATGGGCTCGGTCACGGCGCCCGAGCGCGCGGAAGACACGATCGCCATGGCGAAGATCGTCTTCGGTGACGACTTCGTCGAGAACAACACGGTGACGCTGAACCTCATCAACGCCAACTCGCCGATGGTCTTCGACGAGACCATGGTGGGAGCGCTCAAGGTCTATGCCCGCCACAACCAGGCTTGCGTGCTTTCGCCGTTCATCCTGTCAGGTGCGATGAGCCCGGTCACCGTCGCCGGTACGCTTACGCAGATTCTGGCCGAGGTGCTCGCGGGTGCCTCGTTCACGCAGCTCATCCGCAAGGGTGCGCCGGTGCTTTTCGGCACCTTCGCCGCGTCGATCTCGATGCAGTCGGGCGCGCCGACCTTCGGTACGCCGGAGCCGTCGCTGGTTTCCTACGGCGCGGCGCAGCTTGCCCGCCGTCTCGGCCTGCCGTTCCGCACCGGCGGCTCGCTCTGCGGCTCGAAGGTTCCGGATGCGCAGGCCGCGCATGAGTCGGCGAACACGCTGAACATGACGTTGCTTGCCGGCACCAATTTCGTGCTGCACGCGGCCGGCTGGCTCGAAGGCGGTCTCGTTTCCTCCTACGAGAAGTTCATGATCGACCAGGACCAACTCGGCATGATGCAGAAGATGGCCGAAGGCGTCGACCTTTCCGAAAACGCCCAGGCGCTCGACGCGATCCGCGAAGTCGGCCCCGGCAGCCACTATCTCGGCTGCGCCCATACGCAAGCCAACTTCCAGACGGCCTTCTATCGCTCGCCGCTCGCCGACAACAATTCCTTCGAGCAGTGGGAAATCGAAGGCGAGAAGCGGATCGAACAGCGCGCCAATGCGCTCGCCCGTTCCTGGCTCGAACATTACGAGGCGCCTTACCTCGATCCGGCGATCGACGACGCTCTGAAGGAGTATATCGCCAAGCGCAAGGACTCGATGCCGGACGCCTTCACCTGAAAGGCTCCCGAGCGAGCCAGGGAGCAAGGCGGCAGGGCGCAGGTGGCCGACATGATCCAGAAGGACGTCTGGCGCCCGCATTACGATCTACAGGGGCCGAAGCCGAAATGACGGTTTCTTCGGCGGAGGAATTGGTGGAAACGATCCGTGCGGCGCTCGCGCCGCACGGTCTTTTTTTGCGCGGCACGGTGAATTTTGCAGCTGGCGAGGCTGCGCCGACGCGCGCGGATGGCAAGCCCGCCGCCAGCGTGGTGCTCATCGGCAATATTGGCGCTTCGCTCTGGGAGCCTTTCAACCGGTGGCGCGAGCACGAGCCGGATCGCGGCGGCGCAAACCCGCTCGACAATTGGTCGAAACAGGCGATCCACACGGTGGCCGAGACGACAGGTGCCACGGCCTATTTCCCCTCCGATCCGCCGTGGCAGCCGTTCCAGCAATGGGCGATGCGCGCCGAGGGCCTGCAGGCCTCTCCGCTCGGCATCCTGGTCCATCCTCGCTTTGGCCTCTGGCACGGTTACCGCGGCGCGCTCGGCTTTGATCGAGAGCTGCCCCATACGGGCAGCGTTCCGGCTGGCCATCCCTGCGATGCCTGTATGGAAAAGCCGTGCATTTCCGCCTGTCCGGCCGACGCCTTGGCTTCCGGCACATTCGATGTCGGCCGCTGCCGCACGCATCTGAGATCTGAGCCGGGGGCGGGCGGCTGTCTCGCCCATGGCTGTCTTTCGCGCGATGCCTGTCCCGTCGGGCGGGATTATCGCTACCCGGATATGCAACTCCGTTTCCATATGGCGGCACTGAGCCTCTAGGTGAAGAGGTCTCCTGCGCCGCGGACGCGGCGCTGCTGGATTCCTGTGACAAGCACAGGAATGAGGGGCCATATTTTTGGCCGCGCACGAGCAGTTCAACTGACTTGATGAGAGAGCTTAGCGGGTGCGCGGCGTTCTACTATTCATCGCAGCGACACGCCGCGCGCGTGAAGATGCTTTGAAACCAGGTCGCAACGGGCCTATCCGCCCGCCTTCACCAGGTCAGTTGGCTGGTGACGCGTAGACAGCACGAACTCCCGGTCATCAAGTTGGTTAGCCTGGCAGCACGGTAGCAACATTCTCTCCCTCATTCCTGTGCTTGTCACAGGAATCCAGCCACGGCGCGTCCGCGCCGTTATTGACCTGCCAACCCTATATCCCGGAAAAGACCGCGCGCATCAAACCGCCGCAATCCGTGCGATGCTACGCGTCACGATCCGCTTCGAGTCGCGAACCATGCCACTGTTTCCGAAAGCCTTCCTCGTCGGCGCTGCCATTCTCACGGCCGGCTTTGCCAAACCCTCGCCGGACGACGCGGCAGATGCTGCCTGCCGTAACGTCAGCCACCTCGGCCAGGACTATATCGTCTGCTCCTTCGATCCGGCGGCGAGCGATATTCGCCTTTACAACAAGGATCAGGCGGGCGCGCCGTTCAAATCCTTCAAGGCGCTGTCGCTCGAGTTGCGGCATCGCGACGAGTATCTCGTCTTCGCCATGAATGGCGGCATGTATCAAGAGGATCTTTCGCCCGTTGGCCTGCATGTGGAGGAGGGCATGGAGCAGGCACCGCTCAACACCAATTCCGGCTGGGGCAATTTCCACCTGTTGCCGAACGGCGTCTTTTACATCGGCGACGGCAAGGCGGGCGTTATGGCGGCGGCGGCCTATCGCGCCGCCGGTATCAAGCCGCGCTTTGCGACGCAATCGGGGCCGATGCTGGTGATCGACGGGGCGCTGCATCCGCGCTTCCTGCCGGACAGCGATAGTTTGAAAACCCGAAACGGCGTCGGCGTGACGAAAGGCGGCGAGGTCGTCTTCGCGGTGTCGAAGCGGCCGGTGCGCTTTCATGATTTCGCGACGCTGTTTCGCGACATGCTCGATTGCCCGAATGCGCTCTTTCTCGACGGCACGATTTCGAGCCTCTATGCGCCGGAGATCAATCGCCACGATCGGCTGTTCCCTCTCGGGCCGATCATCGCAGTCGTCGCTTCATTCCCGCGATAACTTTTTTTCGACTGGACCCAAGGAATAGCGACTGGCGGACGTCTAACGGGGAAACAGGTCAGAAGCGGGCACGGACTTGGACGCGGAACTCGTTGAAAAGGCGGTGAGGGGCGACAGGGAGGCGTTCAGCCTCTTGGTCGAGCGCCATTATGATTTCGTCCGTGCGGTCGCCTGGCGCTGGTCCGGCAATGGGGCCGATGCGGAAGATATAGCGCAGGACGTCTGCATTCGCCTCGGCTCGGCTGTTCGCGGCTTTCGCGGCACCAGCCGTTTCCGCACCTGGCTCTACACCTTGACGCTCAACGCCGCGCGCGACCACAGACGACGGCAGGTGCGCGATGCGCGCAGGATGCAGGCCTATGCATCGGATCAAGCGGCGCAGCGCGCATCCGACGGGGAGGACGACGACCGGCAGGAGGCGCTCTGGACGGCAGTCCGGGCGCTGCCGGAGAAGCAATGCGATGCCGTCCTGCTCGTCTATGCCGAGGGCTTGAGCCATGCCGCGGCGGCCGACGTGCTCGGCTGCTCCGAAGCGACCATCTCCTGGCACGTCCATGAGGCGCGCAAGCGCCTGCGGACATTGCTCGGCAAGGAGGCTGTATGATCATGACCGATGATTTCGAAACGCTTGCCGGAAAGCTGCCGCCGACGCCTTCGAGCGAGGCGCGGGCGCGCGCTCTCGCTGCCGCCATGGAGGCCTATGACGCCGCGGCGGAAAATTCGACTGCCGCCCAAGGATCAGCCATGCCCGGTCGTCCAAGCTCCATCCTCAACCGGATATGGAGCCCCATCATGAACCGGAAACTGCTCGCGGGATCGGCACTGGCAACGCTCATCGTCGTGCCCGCCGCCGCCCTCCTGACCTTGGAAATGATCCGCAACGATCGGCCGCCAGAGCCGGAGATCGAGGTTGCCGTGAAGGTGGAGCCTAAGCCGGCTGCGCCCCCGGCGGGCAGCGGTGCGTCGCTCGCCCGCTCGCAGGCCACCACAAAACACTCCGAAAAGACAGAAAGCGAGGCATCGGCCGCGGGAGCCGACGCGACGGCGAGCCAGACGGCTGCCGACACCGCGGCACCGAGCACCGTTGGCGAGGCGGTCGGCCTTGCGACGCGCGGGCGAATGGAGGTCATGCCGGCGCCGGCTGCACCGGCCGATATTCTCCCGCAGCCGGATGAGAACCGTGAGCGATTCGGCAACGCGGATGCCAATCCGGTGAGGAGCGTCGCGACCGAGCCGGTCTCGACCTTCTCCGTCGATGTCGACACGGCCTCCTATTCCTTCGTCCGCCGCTCGCTGATGGCGGGCGAGATGCCCAGTCCCGATGCCGTGCGGGTCGAGGAGATGGTCAACTATTTCCCCTATGATTGGCCGCGCCCGGCATCGCCCGCCGAGCCCTTCAAGGCAACGGTCACCGTAACGCCGACCCCGTGGAACGCGGACACGCGCCTCATGCATGTGGCGATCAAGGGCTACGAGGTCGTGCCGGCGGAGGCGCCGAAGGTCAATCTCGTCTTCCTGATCGACGTTTCCGGCTCCATGGACGAACCGGACAAGCTGCCGCTGTTGAAGAACGCATTCCGGCTGCTCATCGAAAAGCTGAACCCGGAAGACACCGTGTCGATCGTCACCTATGCCGGAAACGCCGGCACCGCGCTCGAACCGACCGCGGTCAAGGACAAGGCAAAGATCCTGACCGCAATCGACACGCTGGCACCCGGCGGCTCGACGGCCGGAGCGGCCGGCATCGACGCGGCCTATCAGCTGGCCGAAAGAGCCTTCGTCAAGGGTGGCGTCAACCGCATCCTGCTGGCGACGGATGGCGACTTCAATGTCGGTCCCTCGAGCGACGAGGAGCTGAAGCGGCGGGTCGAGGAAAAGCGCAAGAGCGGCATCTTCCTCTCGGTGCTCGGCTTCGGTCGAGGCAATTACAACGATGCGCTGATGCAGACGATCGCCCAGAACGGCAACGGCGTTGCCACCTATATCGACACGCTGGCGGAGGCGCAGAAGACGTTGGTCGAGGAAGCGGGCTCATCGCTCTTTCCGATCGCCAAGGACGTCAAGCTGCAAGTGGAGTTCAACCCTGCCGCGATCGCCGAATATCGCCTCATCGGCTACGAGACCCGCGCCCTGAAGCGCGAGGATTTCAACAACGACCGCGTGGATGCGGGCGATATCGGCTCCGGCCACAGCGTCACCGCGATCTATGAAGTGACGCCGAAGGGAAGTCCGGCCGTCCTCAACGATGACTTGCGCTATGCAGCCGCGGAGAAGCCTGCCGCTGGCGCGCCTTCGCGTGCGAACGAGCTCGCTTACCTCAAGATCCGCTACAAGAAGTCGGACGGCGACAAAAGCGAGCTGATCACCACGCCGGTCACGGAGGCGAATGCCGAGCCATCGCTCGCCGACGCCCCGGCGGACGTCCGCTTCTCGGCCGCCGTCGCCGCCTTCGGCCAGAAGCTTGCGGGGAACTCGGCGCTTTCCGGCTATTCCTATGCGGCGATCGCCGATCTCGCGTCCGCCGCCAAAGGGGCTGACCCCTTCGGCTACCGCGCCGAGTTCGTCAATCTGGTGCGCCTCGCCAAGGGGCTTTCTCGTGAATAGTCGATGGATGGTCGCCACCCGCCTGGCCGGTACCTTCTCCCCGTGAGGCAGGGGGAAGGGATCCGCGGCGGCGTTTCCCGGTCCTCATTCCTGCGTTCGCCACTTGGCATCGAGCAGCGGTCCAAGTCGGCGGCGCGGAAGACTTTACATACCAGTGCCATATGGCCCAGGCTCGAGGGCGACAACAGCCTCAAGCCTTAAACGCCCGCTGGAGTCCTCCGGATCGCGTCAATCCTGTCCTGAAAGCCTGGTAGGCCGGATGCTGGCTCGAGCGCGCGGCTTCCATGAGGCGCATCTGCAGGCGGGCGGGTGCCTCGTTGCCGAGCCATTCGCCGAGCTTTTCGAGCTTCAACGAATTCAGAAATCGCGTTTGCGAGGCGAGATCCAGATGGCGGTGCAAGCCTTCGATCAGGTTTTCGTCTTGTTCGGAGCTTTCCATTAGCAACTTGACGAAGGCCTGGTCGGTCTCGCCGAAGCTCGAAAACCTGGCGGCTGTCGTTTCTCTGTCCGGAAAGGCTGCTGGCCCGGCGTTCATGAATCGTCTCCCCTCGAATCGAACGTGCTTCGGGGATAGGACAGCCGCCAGTCGTCCACAAGCACATAACAAATGGACAATTCGTCTAACATTGACAAAACACACAAATGTGTTGATGTGGGTGTCATGAATATCGAACCAACCATCCCCTTCAGTCTCGCCATGCACGCACCATCCGCGGCTGCGATCAGCGCGCTGCTCTACCCTCACGCCGAGGTCGTCCTGCACGACCTTGCGACCGGTCGGATCGCCGGCATCTGGAACGCCTTTTCGGGCCGTGCCGCCGGCATGGAGTCGCTGATTGAGGAGGAGTTTGGCAAGGGGCCCGGCAACGAGACCGTGCTCGGCCCCTACGAGAAGGTCGGGCCTGACGGCCGGCGGCTGAAATCGGTCTCGGCCGTGCTGCGCCACGCCGACGGCAGTCTCGCCGGGCTGCTGTGCATCAACCTCGACGTTTCGCGGATCGACGATGCGGTGAAATTGTTGGCGGCCTTTGCGGGCACGCCGGAGCCGCGGCCGCAGGCGCTGTTTTCCCGTGACTGGCGAGAGGAAATCAATGCCGCGCTGCACGGCTGGCTGAGGGCGAGGGGGCTTGCGCTCTCCGCCATGAAACGCGCCGACCGCATCGCCCTCGTCGCCGCACTCGAAGAACAGGGGCTCTTCAAGACGCGCAACGCGGTCGACCACCTGGCACGCCTCATCGGGGCCTCGCGCGCCTCGATCTACAACTATCTCGCGGCCGCACGGCGTGGCGAGTCCGCCTGAATTTTCGACAAGAGACCGCTTCGCCAGCGAAGCCCGCGCTCAAGAAGGACAATCGACATGACGACCCTGCCGGCCTTCCGCCTCGAAAACCATTTCTCGCGCTGGGAATTCACCGCACGCCACCACATGACCGCGAGCGACAGCGAAACCATGACGATGGCGGAACTGCTTTCCCTCGCCGATGATGCCGATCGGGAGGCCTGGGAGCAACTGACGCTCGGCTATACCGAAACCTATGGCGCGCCGGCACTGCGCCAGGCGATCGCCGCCACTTACGACGGGCTAGATGACGGTGATATCCTCTGCTTTGCCGGTGCCGAGGAGGGGCTCTATTGCGCGATGCTCGCACTGCTCGGGCCTGACGACCACGCCATCGTGACGGTGCCGAACTACCAGTCGATGGAGACGCTGCCGGTGACCATCGCTGCTTCGGTGACTGGCGTGCCCTTGCGGCCGGAAAACCACTGGCAGCTCGATATCGCCGATGTACGCGCGGCGCTGAAGCCGAATACCAGGCTCGTTGCCGTCAACTTCCCCAACAATCCGACCGGTGCGATTGCCAATCAGGCGACCTTCCGGGCGCTCGCCGATCTCTGTGCCGAGCGCGGCATCCACCTCTTCAGCGACGAGGTCTATCGCGGGCTGGAGCGCGATCCGGGCAAGCGCCTGCCGCAGGCGGCCGAGCTTTCCGAGCGCGGCGTATCGCTCAACGTCATGTCCAAGGCCTATGGTCTTCCGGGCCTCCGAATCGGCTGGATCGCCTGCCGCGACCATGCGCTTCTGCAACGCATGGAGGGCATGAAGAACTACCTCTCGATCTGCAACTCCCGGCCGTCGGAGGTTCTCGCGACGATTGCGCTGAAATCGCGAGCGCGGATCCTCGATCGCAACCTGGCGCTCTGCGCGGCAAACCTCGCAAAGCTCCAGGCTTTCTTTGCCGAATTTCCGAATCTCTACGAATGGCGCGCGCCGGATGGCGGCTGTGTCGGTTTCGCTCGCTATCTCGGGGCGGACGGCGTCGAGGAACATTGCCGGCGGCTGGTCGAGGAATCGGGCGTGCTGCTTCTGCCATCCAGCCTATTCGCCTCCGATCTCCTCCCGGTCGCGGCAGACCGCTTCCGCGTCGGCTTCGGCCGCAAGAATATCGAGGCCGGGCTCGATGCCTGGCGCAGCCATCTTCGCGACGGTGCTGCACGCCGCAGCGCCTGACGTTTCGCCGACGAACAAAAGAAAACGCTCCGGGCATTCCGCTCCGGAGCGTTTGTCGCTTTGTGCTTGTGCTGCTTCGGCTTCTCAGGCGCGGCGGCGACCGCTGCGTTCGCGGGTCGGGGCGGAGGCGCCCTCGTTGGCGGTCTTGTTCCGCAAGGGCCCGATCTTTTCGACGATCATGTCGAGCGTCGGGCGTTCGCCCCTGGCGTGATTATCGAGCGCGAGACGCATCGCGGCCAGGTGATTGCAGGTAGTGCCGCAGCAGCCACCGATGATCTTCGCGCCGGCGTCGACCGCCAGCCGCACATATTCCGCCATCAGCGGCGGCGTGCCGGAATAATGAATCTCGGAGCCGCGGAATTCTGGAATGCCGCAATTGCCCTTCACGACGACGGTCGCCTCCGGAGCCGCCGCGGTCATGTCGAGCAGTGACGACAGGATGTCGGAGGCGCCGACACCGCAGTTGGCGCCGACTGCAACCGGACCTTGGCCGATGTCGCCGGCGACAGCGTGAATGTCCTTGGGGTGAAGACCCATCATCGTCTTGCCGGCTGTGTCGAAGGAGCCGGTATAGACGTAAGGAAGGCCGACCTTGGTGGCCGCTTCGGCCGCCGCGCGGATTTCGTCCGGCGAGGACATGGTCTCGATCCAGGCGACTTCCGCGCCGCCTGCCTTCAGGCCTTCGATCTGTTCGGCGAAGGCTGCGACCGCATCCTCATAGGAGAGCGCACCGAGCGGGATCAGCAATTCGCCGGTCGGGCCGACGGAGCCTGCGGTGATGACCTTGCGCGGCGCCTTGTCGGCAACGGCGCGGGCGATCTCGGAGGCGCGCTTGTTGAGCTCATGCACGCGGTCCTCGGCCTGATGCAGCTTCAGGCGATGGCGCGTGCCGCCGAAGGAATTGGTGAGAATGATGTCGGCGCCGGCATCAACGAAATCCTGATGCAGCTTGGTGATGCTTTCCGGCTTCGCCTCGTTCCAGAGCTCCGGCGCTTCGCCGGCTTCGAGGCCCATGGCGAAGAGCGACGTCCCGGTCGCCCCATCGGCAAGCAGGACGCCCTTCTGGGCGAGGAGATCGGAAAGGGCATTGGCGGAAGCGGACATCGGTTTTTCCCGGCTGAATGAAATTACAACAAGATATAAAGATATCTTTATGTGATTGCAACCGGCTTCGTAAGCGCGTGGCGGAAAAGTCGGAAAGCCGGCCTCAAGCTGTCATGCGCCGGGCCGTGGCTGCGGGACATTCCACGGCAGGCCGTCTGCGAGAAGGGCGGCAAGGTCTGTCGCGGGCTTGCCGGCGTTGGCCCGCACGCGCAGGCTGAATTCGGCGACGGGCAGGGGCGGCAGGTCGAGATGCATGGGGGCGGGCTCCATTCCCGGCCCCAGGAACCGCGCCGTGCGCGTCGTCACGGCGATGCCGCTCACGACGGCGGCACGCAGACCTGACAAGCTCGGGCTCGTCGCCGCGAGCCGAAACGGGCGCCCGGCCGATTCGAGCGCCGAAATGGCAGCGGACCGGAAGCCGCAGGGCGGGTCGAGCACGGCCAATGGAAGCTGCGCATCGACCGTCGCCAGCCCCCTGTCGGAGCAAAGCCAGATCATCTCTTCTCTCAGCACGAGCAGTTCGTCGGTCGCGGTCGCCTGCCGCATGGTGAGCAGGATGTCGACCTGACCCTGATCGAAGGCCAAGGCCAGCTCCTTCGACCTGCCGATCCTGAGATCCAGGCGAACCCTCGGATGCGAGCGGGCGAAGCGGCGCAGGAGGTCGGGTAGCGTCGTATCGGCGAAATCCTGCGTGCTGGCGAGCGAAATGCGACCGTCGGCGCGCGCGCCCCTGAGGCTGAGCCAGGCATCTCGATGCGCGTCGAGGATGCGGCGAGCATGATTCACGAGTTCCTCGCCGACTGGTGTCAGCGAACGTCCACGGCCGGCCGGCGCCAGAAGCGGTTCGCCGATGAGCGCTTCGAGACGCTGCATCTGCGCCGTCACGGCGGACGGGGACCGATTGACGACCGCCGCGGCGCGGGCGAGCGAACCACCTTCGGCGAAGGCAAGAAAAGTGCGCAGGAGATCGGGGTCGATTGGGTCCATAATTCGATTGTACAGAACCATTCGTGCAAAACAATTTGATTTTTTCGATGCATCGTTGGTGGCAAGGTCTGTCGCAAGGCAACAGTCATCAGAGAAGGAGCCTGATATGCCCATCATCAACGTCACCGTCACCGGCCGACCGGATCCGGATCGCTCTGCGGAGATTGCAGCGAAAGTGAGCGATCTCACCCAGGAGCACCTGCGCAAGGATCCGACCGTCACCGCCGTTGCGGTGACCTATGTCGATCCGCAGCACTGGTTCGCCGGGGGAAAGTCGATCGCGTCGCAGGAGACGAACAGCTTTTGGCTCGACATCAAGGTGGTCGACGGCACCAACACCAAGCAGGAACTGGCCGCTTACATCGAATCCATCTTCGCTGTCTTCGAGACGCTTCTCGGAAAAGTCCATCCGGAGAGCTACGTGCTCGTTCACGAAGTTTCCGCCGCTGCCTACGGCTATGGCGGCAAGACGCAGGAATTCCGCTTCATCAGCGGCAAGCTCAAGTCGGCTGCATAAAGCAATTCCCTCCGGAATTGCTTAGTTTCAAAAGAGTGGATCGGACGGCTGCGCATGCAGAAAGGGCGCCCGCGCAGGCGCCCTTCGTGACATTCAATCGTCATGCGCCCTATGCCGCCTGGCGGTCGGTGTGGCTCGTCGGCGTCACCATGGCGGCGATGATCGTCTGCAGGTCGATCGCGCCGATCGGCCGGCCGTCGGTATCGACGACATGGGCCGTGTTGACATGTGCGCCGGTCATCGTGCGCGCGGCCGTTTCGAGAACCGTGCCGGCCGCCAGCGGCAGGCCTTCCGGGTTGCCGGCGAGCGGCCGCATGATCGTCTCCACATGGACGACGCGGCCGCGGTTCACTTCCTTGACGAAGGCGGTGATGTAGTCGTCGGCCGGCGACAGCACGATTTCCTGGCCGGTGCCCTGCTGTACGACGCGGCCGTCGCGCAGGATCGCGATCTTGTCGCCGAGCCTCAGCGCCTCGTCGAGATCGTGGGTGATGAAGACGACAGTCTTCTTCAATTCCTTCTGGAGATCGAGCAGCACCGATTGCATGTCGACGCGGATCAGCGGGTCGAGTGCTGAATAGGCTTCGTCCATCAGCAGGATGTCGGCGTCGTTGGTGAGCGCCCGGGCCAGGCCCACGCGCTGCTGCATACCGCCCGAAAGCTGGTTGGGATAATGGTTTTCAAATCCCTTGAGGCCGACACGCTCGATCCAGCCGAGCGCCCGCTTTTCGCTCTCGCGCCGCTCGATGCCCTGGATCTCGAGCCCGTAGATCGTGTTTTCGAGAACAGTGCGATGCGGCAGCAGCGCGAATTTCTGGAACACCATCGCCGTCTTGTGGCGGCGGAACTGGCGAAGGTCGTTTTCGTTCATCTTGCAGACGTCGGTGCCGTCATAGAGCACCTCGCCCGCCGTCGGGTCGATCAGGCGGTTGATGTGGCGAATGAGCGTGGACTTGCCGGAGCCGGAGAGGCCCATGACTACCGTGATGCAGCCGCCGGGCATCAGGATGTTGATGTCCTGCAGGCCCAGGACATGGCCGTGTTTCTCGTTGAGCTCGGCCTTGCCCATCCCCTTTTTGACGACATCGACGTAGTCCTCGCCGCGCGGGCCGAAGATCTTGTAGAGGTTCTTTACCTCGATTGCGTGACTAGCCATGAATAACCTCCGAATGCTTCTGCAGCCGCCTGCCGAAGGCCTGGCTGGTACGATCGAAAATGATGGCGATGCCGACGAGGGCAAAGCCGTTTAGGAAACCGACGGTGAAGAACTGGTTGGCGATCGCCTGGAGCACGTTCTTGCCGAGTCCGCCGACGCCGATCATCGAGGCGACCACGACCATCGCCAGCGACATCATGATCGTCTGGTTGATGCCGGCCATGATGGTCGGCAGCGCCAGCGGCATCTGCACGTTCTTCAGTTTCTGCCAGGCGGAGGAGCCGAAGGCGTCGGCTGCCTCCAGCACTTCCTTGTCGACGAGCCGGATACCAAGATTGGTGAGCCGGATCATCGGTGGCACCGCATAGATGACGACGGCGATCAGCCCCGGCACCTTGCCGATGCCGAAGATCATCACCACCGGGATCAAATAGACGAAGCTGGGCATCGTCTGCATGACGTCGAGGGCCGGGTTGACGAAGGCCTGCACACGGTCGGAGCGGGCCATCAGGATCCCGATCGGGATGCCGATCACGATCGAGATCAGCGTACAGACGGTGACCATGGCGAGCGTGATCATTGTGTCGTTCCAGAGTCCGACGAGGCCGATCGCCACCATCGACAGCGCCGTGCCGATGGTAATCTTCACGTTGCGGCTACCGAAGTAGACGATGGCGACCATGATGATCAGCACGAAAATCCAGGGCGAACCGACGAAGGCCCGCTCCAGATAGTTCAGAAACCATTGAAGCGGCTGGACCACCGCGTCGATGGCATTGCCGTAGCTGCGCACAAACCCCTTGAATCCGTCGTCGACGCTCTTGCGCGCCATGCGAATAGTGCCATCGTCTATGGCCGGGAACTTGCAGAGCAGTTCCGGCAAGAAACTGCAGATAGCCATTTTTTCCCCTTCTTGGCCCGGAAGTCTTATGCCGCCGGCTGCGTCTTCGGAACGACCGCGTGCGGCACTCCAGCGTAGACCTGCTTGTGACCTCTTATGTGTCCCGGCGTAAGAAATGTGACAGCGGAACAGCGGTTCCGCTCTACTGTTTGCGACGTCAGGAAAAACACTGTGCCGCTGTGAGCCTAATCAGGCGTGCAATCGCTTGCCGAGGCACGGGCGGCGGCCGAAGCGGCTGCCGCCCACCTGCGTTGCCTCTGTCAGAGGGCCGCCTTGACCTTCTCGGCAACCTCGGGACTGACCCATTGCGTCCACATGTCCTGATAGTTTTCGAGGAAGTGCTTCGCGGCGTCCTCGTTGGTTCCCTGGTTCTGGTCCATCCACGCCAGAACCTTGTTCACCGTGCCGTTGTCCCATTTGCGGACCTTGACATAGTCCATTGCAACACCTGCCTTTTCGGCAAACGACTTCGTCACCACGGTGAACACGTCCGAGATCGGATAGGAATTGACCTTCGGGCTCGGGCAATCGGGAACTGCGGAGCAGGCGTCCCACTCCTTCTTGTCGTGCTCGACGCCGAAGGAGAGGCGGGTCATCTCGTATTTGCCGAGAATGGCAGTTGGCGCCCAATAGTAACCGAGCCAACCGGTCTTCTTCTCGAAGGCGTTCGCGATCGATCCGTCGAGGCCGGCCGCCGACCCGGTGTCGATGAGTTCGAAGCCGGCTTTATCCGCTTCGAGTGCCTTGTAGAGATTGGCCGTCGAGACCTGGCAGTTCCAGCCGGACGGGCAATTGTGGATCGCCGCCTTTGAGGGGTCTTCCGGCGCCGGGAACAGGTCGGGGTGCTTTAGCGCGTCCTGAACGGTCTTGATGTCCGGATGGGCGTCGGCCAGAAATTTGGGAATCCACCAACCCTCGACGCCGCCTTCGCTGAGGAGCGGTGCGGCCTGGATAAGGCGGCCTTCCTTGATCGCTGCGTCGAGCGGCGTGCGCACGGCGTTGACCCAGAGTTCCGGCGCCATGTCGGGTTGCGCCTTCTCGTTCATCGAGGCGAAGGTAGGCATCGTGTCGCCGGTGACGAGCTCCACGGTGCAACCGTATCCGTTTTCAAGGATGAACTTGTCGACGTGGGCGGCAACGCCCGCGGAGGCCCAGTTCATCTCGGCAATACTGACGTCGCCGCATTCCGCGGCTTGCGCCGAGCCCGCCACGGCGTAAAGACCCGCGGCGAGAAATGTGGACGCGAGAAATTTCTTCATCTTTGCAAGACCTCCCAGTCTTTGTGCAGCCAACGATCCAGGGTGCCGCAGGGTTACTGCTGTTCCGACACCAGACTTTATTCAGTGAGCAGCGCGAGGTTCGGCATCGGAAAGGCCAAAGTCATGCCCCGCTGCAGCAGTGTGGGAGTTCGTTCAAATCCTGACCGCGGAACCCTGTCGCCGGCCGGATCTCCTCTGCACCGCTGCGGCAAGCCTAGATATTCCCGAAGAGAAATCAACCTCTTCAATCGGAGGGCGGCGTCGAACGGCGCTGTGACGCGCCTGTTAGCAACGCGAGCCGCGCGCGCAATTTTTCGCCGTCTGGCTGGGAATTTGGGCATTTACGACAACAATTGCCGCAAAATGCGGCCTGCAGGTCCGCGCCATTTTCGATCGTGCTTCAATCCGGACGTTTCCTGTCGCGATTGCGTCGCGGCATCGACGCGAAAATGTCGTGAAAAAAATTCAAAAAAAACCGCGATTCACCATTGATTAAGCCCTCAATAACCATCCGGTAACGATGTCAGGCTAATTGTTTGCCTGCGGCGGGCGACTGCCGCAGGTCCGGATCAGGTATTGCGTGCCGGACCTTAAACTTCCCGATCTGACTGGTTGTGCGGACGGGCAGGGCGCTCTCGAGCCCGAAGAGAGTAGCGATTTTCGGCGTCCTGTTCCGGAGAGATCATGCGTTATGTTGACGGCCGCATCCCCTCGGCGGGAGGTCGGGTGCGGCTTTCGTGTCGGGCCCGCTACCAAACCGACCAATAAAAAAGCCGCCCCGAGTGGAGCGGCTTGAATCGGGAAAGCGCCCGATTATCCGATACTAAACGTACGGATGAAACCGAGCGGGCCGCGAGGCGCGTCCATCTCCACATTGCGCACGCGGGACTGGCTCGACGGCGCCTTGGAGTTCCAGGCGATCTGGACGAAATTGGGTTTGCTGAAGACGAACAGCATGACTTTTTCTACCTTGGGAGTCCGGGGCTTCGCCCGGGGTTGTTTCGATGCCGTCGATATAGGCGCGAGTGGGTGGAATTTAAATGCCAATGTCGCCATCGCATGTCGCAATTCCGCTAGTCCTGTCGCGATTTCGAACAACGTTCGTGAGTGGCCGAAACGGGCCGTGATCGCGAATGGCGAAATACGGTTGAATCCCGTCGAAAACGGGCCTTTGCCGGCGATGGTTTCGATGTTACGGGAGGTCGCATGACACAGAAAATCATGCTGCAGGGGACCGGCTCGGATGTCGGAAAATCGGTATTGGTGGCTGGGCTCTGCCGGCTCGCCGCCAATCGCGGATTGAAGGTCAGGCCATTCAAGCCGCAGAATATGTCGAACAACGCCGCTGTTTCCGATGACGGCGGCGAGATCGGCCGGGCGCAATGGCTGCAATCGCTGGCCGCGCGGGTGCCGTCCTCCGTCCACATGAACCCGGTGCTTCTAAAACCGCAGTCGGACGTCGGCAGCCAGATCATCCTCCAAGGCAGGGTGGCAGGCCAGGCGAAGGGCAGGGAATACCAGGCGCTGAAGCCGAAGCTGCTCGGCGCCGTTATGGAGAGTTTCGAACTGGTCTCCGCCGGGGCCGATCTCGTCATCGTTGAAGGCGCCGGGTCGCCAGCGGAAATCAACCTGAGGGCCGGCGACATCGCCAATATGGGCTTTGCCACGCGGGCGGGCGTGCCGGTGGTGCTTGTCGGCGACATCGACCGCGGCGGCGTCATCGCCTCGCTGGTCGGCACGCACGCGATCCTGCCGGAAGAGGACCGGCGCATGGTCAGCGGCTATCTCATCAACAAGTTCCGTGGTGACGTGACGCTTTTCGACGATGGCATTGCGGCCGTTCACCGCTTCACCGGCTGGCCCTGCTTCGGCGTCGTGCCCTGGCTGAAAAGTGCGGCCCGGCTGCCTGCCGAGGATTCGGTGGTGCTCGAAAAGCTCGCGCGCGGCGGCGGCAAGGCGCTGAGGGTCGCGGTGCCAGTGCTGTCGCGGATCGCCAATTTCGACGATCTCGATCCGCTGAGAGCCGAGCCGGAGGTCGACCTCGTTTTCGTTCGCCCCGGCACACCGCTTCCCGACGATGCCGGGCTCGTCGTCATCCCCGGCTCGAAATCGACGATTTCAGACCTCAAGGATTTTCGCGCCGAGGGCTGGGATCGCGACCTAGAACGCCATGTGCGGCGCGGCGGGCGGGTGATCGGCATTTGCGGTGGCTACCAGATGCTGGGTGCGCGCGTCACCGATCCGCTCGGAATCGAAGGCAGCGAACGCGAGATCGCCGGTCTCGGCCTGCTTTCCGTCGAAACCGAGATGGCGCCGGAAAAGACCGTGCGCAATAGCCGCGCCTGGTCGCTGGAGCACGACGTGGCGCTCGATGGCTACGAGATCCACCTCGGCAAGACTGTCGGCGCCGATTGCGATCGCGCGCCGGTTTCGATCGACGACCGCCGGGACGGGGCGATGTCCGCCGACGGCAAGGTGATGGGCACCTATCTGCACGGGCTCTTCGGCAGCGACGCCTATCGGGCCGCGCTGCTCAGAAGCTTCGGCATCGAAGGCGGTGGAGGCAACTACCGCCAGTCCGTCGATGCGGCGCTCGACGATATCGCCGGTGAACTCGAAGCCGTGCTCGATCCCACCTGGCTCGACCGGCTGCTGGGCGGCGAGCGCAAGACGGCGTGAAGTCACGCGGAGCGCCGAAGAGGCACGGGACGCGGCGCCCGGCGGTGCCAATTTGTTGCTTCTCCGGATTCCGCATTTAAGCTACGCTTAAAATATTCTGGCCAGATGCCGCAGGAGCGGCTGCCCCCGTGGAACGGAAGCTCGCAGTGATCCTTGCCGCCGACGTCGCTGGTTACAGCCGGCTCGTCGCTGCCGACGAGGAAGGCGCGCTTGCGACGCTCAGCACTTACAACGCCACGATCGGCGATCTCGTCGCAGAGCATGGTGGGCGCATATTCGGATCGGCCGGCGACAGCGTCGTGGCGGAGTTCCACAGTGCCGTGCAGGCCGTGCGGGCCGCGGTCGCGATCCAGCGGGCGCTGCATCGCCGCAATGCCGATCTTAGTCCCGATCAGAGGATGGAGTTCCGCATCGGTCTAAACCTTGGCGATGTCGTCGTGGAAGGCGACAATCTTCTCGGCGACGGCGTCAACGTGGCGGCGCGGCTCCAGGAGGTCGCGCTGCCGGGCGGAATCTGCGTCTCGGGCACGCTTCATGATCAGATCGAGGGCAAGCTTGATTTCCCGATGGTCCATCTCGGCGACCGCAGCCTGAAGAACATTCCGCGTCCCGTGCCGGTCCACAGGGTCGACTGGCGTCGCGAGGATCCGGTCGAGGCCGGTGTGCTCGGCGGACCGCTCCACCTTCCCGACAAGCCCTCCATCGTCGTCCTTCCCTTCGTCAACATGTCCGGGGACCCGGAGCAGGAGTATTTTGCCGATGGGCTGACCGAGGACATCATCACCGCGCTTTCGCTTTATCGCTGGTTCTTCGTCATCGCGCGGAATTCCTCCTTCGCCTACAAGGGCCGCGCCGTCGACGTGAAGCAGGTCGGCCGCGATCTCGGCGTTCGCTACATCGTCGAAGGCAGCGTGCGCCGGGCGGGGACGCGTCTGCGCGTGACAGGTCAGCTCATCGAGGCCGAGACGGGCGTCCATCTCTGGGCCCAGCGCTACGACCGCGAACTTGCGGATATCTTCGCCATCCAGGACGAACTCACCCAGAACGTCGTCGGCGCCATCGAGCCGGAAATCCTCATCGGCGAGAGCCGGCGCGCCTTGCTCAACTCCACCCACAATCTCGACGCCTATGAATGTCACATGCGCGGCACGTGGCTGCACAATGCCCAGGACACAGCCGAGCACTTCAAGGAAGCGATCGTCTGGCATCGGCGGGCGATCGCCCTCGATCCCGATTTCGGCCGCGCGCACATGATGCTTGCCCGCTCGCTCTATGCGCGCTGCTTCCACGGCTTCAGCGACGATGTCGACCGTGACAGCGCCGAACTCTACGCGGCTGCCGAGCGCGCCGTGGCGCTTGAGGAGCGCGACCCCTATTCGCACTATGCCATGTGCCTTGCCCATTTCGCCGCACAGCGCGCGCCCGCGGCCGTCGAAGAGGCGCAGCGCGCGATCGACCTCAATCCGAACCTGGCGTTGGCGCATATGGCGCTCGGCTGGGCGCGGATATTCACCGGACATTTCGTCGAGGCACTCGATCCGCTCCACATGGCGCTGCGGCTCAGTCCGCATGACCCGCTGACCTATCTGTTCCTCGACAGGATCGCGCTCGCTCATTACCATCTCGGGAACTACGAGGAGGCCCGGCATTATTCGGAGCGCGGCGTTTCGCTTCGCCGCGCCTATTTCAATCGGGTGGTGCTGCTTGCGAGCCTCGGCCAGCTTGCCCGTGAGGAGGAGGCGCGCGAACTCATCCCCGAGATCACCGCCAGCATTCCCGCCGACCTCGCCCACTACTGGCGGATACTCACGCCCTATG
Source organism: Sinorhizobium sp. 7-81 (assembly GCF_030124405.1). NCBI lineage: Bacteria > Pseudomonadati > Pseudomonadota > Alphaproteobacteria > Hyphomicrobiales > Rhizobiaceae > Sinorhizobium > Sinorhizobium sp. 7-81. The sequence goes on from NZ_JASKLT010000007.1 coordinate 244,877, forward strand.
TCGAGCGGGAGCATTATGCGCATTTCATCGAGGGGCTGCGCAAGGCCGGCTTGCCGGTCATTGCTTAGGCTACTGTGCTGTCGGACGCGCCCTCAGACGTTCACCTGCAGTAGGTCGAACACGCGCTCGATAGCGCAGGGGATTGGGGCGATGATCGGTGTTTCGAAAAGCGGTTGCAATTGCTCGGCCGCCTGTCCGAGCGGGCCGCCACCGATGATGACGGCTTCGGCGCCGTCGATTTCGATGCAGGCGCGGACTGCCTCGGCAAGCGATTGCCTGAGCAGTGCTTCGTCGGCGGCGAGGGCGACAGGATCGCCAAGCGTGCAGCGGATGCCAGTATAGAGATGCGCGACGCCGAGGTCGCGGGCCCGATCTCCGATCGCCTCCAGGAGGTCCGGTGTCGTGGTGGCGACGCCGAATCGCCGCCCGGCACGCGAGGCCTCGATCATCGACGCTTCGCAGATCCCGACGACGGGAATGTCGACGCGTTCCCGAAGCGAAGCCAGTCCCGGATCGCCGAAGGCGCTGACGATGATGCCGAGGCAAGCGGGGTCGTGTTTTGAGCCGATCTCGACGACCTCGGCGGCGGACGCTTTCAACTGCTCCGGGGTCACGATCATCGGCGGGGTGCGCTCAGCCGTGGCAATTGCCACGGCCAAGCGCCCGGTTGCAGCCTTGCGCGCGATGGAGACCATCATGTCGCTTGTCGCGCGCGAGCTGTTGGGGTTGATCAGAAGGATGTGCGAGGTCACGTTCTCAGTTCCACTCCGACGCGGACCTGCTGCTGGGCAGCCTTGGGCTGCTCCGCTTCGGCCGGTTGCTGAAGGTCTTCCATCGACATGCCGTAGGTTTCCGGACCGAGCTGTATGCAGAAGGCGAAGACCGCATACATCGCCGCCGCGAGAGCGAAGACGCCGACCATGCCGTAGCTGTCGAACAGTGCGCCGGAAATCGTCGGCACGAAGGAGCCGGCCGCCGACCCCGTTGCGAGGATGAGCGCCACGCCGAAGGCGCGGATGCGCGTCGGGTAAAGCTCTGGCGCGTAGATCCAGATCGACGTGTTGAGCAGCAGGACAAAGAACTGGAAGATGGCGCCAAACAGCAGGACGAGGTAGATATTGGTGCCGAGATAGGCGATCGAGATCGCTGCCAGGCAGGCAAACACGGCGCCAAGCGTCAGCACCCTCTTGCGCGGGAAGTAGTAGCCGAAGGTAGAGGCGGCGATGGCGCCGAGCACGCTGCCGCTCTGGATGATCATGCTGTAGAGCAGGCTTCCGGAGAGCGTATATCCCATCGAAACGAAAATGACCGGCATCAGCGTCAGCACGGAGAGCTGGGCGCCGTAGCTCATCAGGATCGCGATCGCCACCGGGATGGTCCGCCCAAGGAACGGAGCCCGGAAGAGTTCCTTCCAGTCGCTTTTCTGCGGAGCTTCGTCCTGGATGTGATCTTTCGTCAGATATTCCTGGACGACCAGATTCCGGGGCCGAAGCGATCCGGAGGCAAGGATGGACAGGACCTTGTTTGCCTCGTCGATCTTGTTTTTCGATGCGAGGAAGCGCGGCGTCTCCGGGACAAAGCGGCGGTAGAAGACGACGAGCAGAGCGGGCAGGGCAAGCGCGGCGAACAGCCAGCGCCAGCTGTTCTCGCCCGGGAAGAGCGTGAAGATCAGCAGACCGAAAGCCGGGGCGAGGAAATTGCCGAAGCCGCCGGCGCCGACATTGACGAGACCCGCCGCCGTGCCGCGGAATTTCGGTGAGCAGAATTCCGACAGCATCGTCACCGCGGTGGAGATCTCACCGCCAACACCGAAGCCGACGATCGCGCGAGCGAAGCAGAGCGTCGCGAAATTCGGCGCGAGCGCGCAGGCGGCCGAACCGATGGTGAAAAGCAGAAGGTTGATCGTCAGCATCACCCGCCGGCCATACCGGTCGCCGAGTATGCCCGACAGCAACCGGCCGAGCGCGGCGCTGCCGAAGGTGATCGTGTTGAGAAAGCCGATATCGGTGCCGGTGAGCCCCCAATGCTCCTTCAGGATGGGGCCGGCGACGCCGATGGTATTCTGTTCGAAGCTGTCGAACAGGCAGCCAATCAGAACGAGAGCGAGGATCTGCTTGTGCGCTCCCGTCACACCGATTTTCGTGAAAGCCGATTCCAGTTGTCGTATAACCGGCGAGCTCCCGCCGGACTGCACCATATTTTCCGCTGCCATGGTTTGTTCCCCTTGTTGGCTAACAACGTGAAAACTTAGTTTCATCAGTCTACACCATGAAACGAGGATTTCATAACGGATTTTGCCCGGTGGAAGGTGATTTGCATTTGCCGAACCGTAACAAAGACATACGGATGCTATGCGCTGCGATCATCTTCCTGGACACCAACGGGAAGGCAGGTTTCATGCCAATATTTGTGAAAATAGGATTTCACGTGGGAGATCAAGCATCTACCACCAGAACTTCGAAATTCTTGCGCGTCAAACTGCCGTTTCTTGTGATTAAATAATGTTCTGCAATTTCAGGCAGGCGCCCAAACGGCGATCAGAGTTCTTCGAGCGCGTCGTTCAGCGCCTCGATGCCACGCAGACGGTTTCGACCGGCGACGCCGGCGATCTCGATGCAGCGGGTCGTGAGCAGATGGCAGAGCGCCATGACCGAGACATGGTTGAAGAGCGGCCCCGGCGCCAACGTCTGACAGCGGAAATGCCACTCGGCCGGGCTGAGAAAAGGCACGCCTTCATCGGTGATATACAGCAGCTTGGCGCCGGATTTCTCCACTTGCGCCAGCAGGCTATCCATCAGCGCGATGCGACGGCGCAAGCCGAAGACGATGACGACGTCCTCGTCCGAGAAGCTGACGAGATGTTCGCCCATCGTTTGTCCGCCACCCGGAATGGCGGCGATGTTCTCGATGACCTGCGTCAATTGCCACTGAAGGTAGGTGGCGAAGGAATGGCTGGCGCGAAAGCCGATGACCCAGACCTTGCGGGCCTTCAGGATTGCTTCCGACGCGGCGTTTATCTGGCTCTCCGCTATAGCGAGGAATGTCGCTTCGAGATTGGCGACGCCTTGCGCCACATGCGCGGCAACAGATTGTTCGCCGGCTGAATCGGTGGCAGTCGCCAGGAAAAGCCGCGATCCGGTTTGCTTGTCCGCGCGCGCGTGCCGGCGTGCCGCCTCGTAGTTCTCATAACCGAGGCGCTGGATGAAGCGCGAGACGGTGGCTTTCGACACATGCGCAAGTGCTGCGAGTTCCTGCGCCGAATAGCTGGCGATCTCACCCGGAAAATCGCAGACGAAGTCGCCCAGGCGCCGCTCCGCCGGATGGAGCTCCGGCAGAACGTCGCGCACGCGGGTGAGAAAGGATCTTTCCTTGGCGTTCATCATTGATTCCATGAAATTCTCGTTTCATGGGAATGTCCGATTTCCACGCGGCCTTGGCAATAGCGACGCGGTGAAACTCGGCTTCCGGTTGTCAGTTATGGTTGCTGGCGTATTTCGGGGCGGCCCATGTCGCAGCCGGTCGATTGACTTTGCGGGTTCCGCTTCATAATTAACGATAAAGGATGGTTCCCTCGCGCCGGAGCGGAGCGGGGAGTAAATGGGAATGTGACGGGGCGGACCCAAACCGGGCGCCCTTATCGCAGCCGACCCCGCGACTGTAGAACGGTCAGGGTTCGCCATCGGGTCTGTCACCTTTTCCTGACGCGCTGCATGGGGCAGTTTCGCGGGATTGGACTTTCAGGCCGGAAAAGCCACTGGCATGGCATCGTGATCAGCCGGGCTGGACGCCTCTTCTTCTACGAATCGTCCGCCTTTCATGATGCTGCATATGCCGGGAAGGCGAGGCGGACCCGTTCGGCTTTTTGGCGGCTTGTGTTCAGCAATCGTTGAACGCACGTCGCTTTGAAGCCGTGACGCCGTGAGCCAGGAGACCTGCCATCCGTCAGGGCATTCCGCCCGCAGGGGGAGACCGTTCCCCGATGCCAGCACGGAGGTTGTCGTGGCTCAAAAATCCCCCTTGCGAACACGCCGTCGGCGTGTTGGCTTTTCTTTTCCGCTGCAAGCCGTCGGCGCGCTGGGGCCGGCGGCATGATCATTCCCCATGCCGGACCGATTCTCGTCCTTGGCGGCGCCCGCTCCGGCAAATCCTCTTTCGCGGAAAAGCTCGTCGAAGCCTCCGGGCTGCCGATGCACTACGTCGCGACCGGACGAGCCTGGGACGACGAGATGCGCGATCGCATCCGCCACCACCAGGACACGCGGCGCGGCAAGGGCTGGACGACCCATGAGGAGCCGGTCGACCTCGTGGGATTGCTTCGCCGCATCGACGATCCGGCGCGCGCAATCCTAGTCGACTGCCTGACGCTCTGGGTCACCAACCTGATGATGGAAGAGTGCGACATGGCGGCGGAATTCGCCGCGCTCGCCGCCTTCCTGCCCGAGGCGCGGGCGCGCCTCGTCTTCGTTTCCAACGAGGTCGGTCTTGGCATCGTTCCGGAAAACCGGATGGCGCGCGATTTCCGCGACCATGCCGGCCGCCTCCACCAGATCGTCGCGGAGAAATCCGCCGAAGTTTACTTTGTCGCGGCCGGACTGCCGCTGAAAATGAAGGGTTGATCCATGACACTCGCTAAGGCCCAGCAGGGCAAGATCCCGGCCACAGTCATCACCGGCTTCCTCGGCGCCGGCAAGACGACGATGATCCGCAATCTGCTGCAGAATGCCGACGGCAAGCGCATCGCGCTGATCATCAACGAGTTCGGCGATCTCGGCGTCGACGGCGATGTCCTGAAAGGTTGCGGTGCGGAGGCCTGCTCCGAGGAAGACATCATCGAGCTCACCAATGGCTGCATCTGCTGCACCGTTGCAGATGATTTCATTCCGACCATGACGAAGCTGCTCGAACGGGAGAACCGGCCCGACCATATCGTCATCGAAACCTCGGGCCTTGCGCTGCCGCAGCCGCTGGTCGCCGCCTTCAACTGGCCGGATATCCGCAGCGAAGTGACAGTCGACGGCGTCGTGACTGTCGTCGATAGCGCCGCGGTTGCCGCCGGCCGCTTTGCGGACGACCACGACAAGGTCGATGCGTTGCGCGTCAACGACGACAGTCTCGACCATGAGAGCCCGCTCGAAGAACTCTTCGAGGACCAGTTGACGGCCGCCGATCTCATCGTTCTCAACAAGACCGACCTTATCGACGCCTCGGGCCTCAAGTCGGTGCGTGACGAGGTGGCTTCCCGCATCAGCCGGAAGCCGACGATGATCGAGGCGAAGAATGGCGAGGTGGCTGCCGCCATCCTGCTCGGCCTTGGCGTCGGCACCGAGGGCGAGATCGCCAACCGCAAGTCCCATCACGAGATGGAACATGAGGCCGGCGAGGAGCACGACCACGACGAATTCGACAGTTTTGTCGTCGAACTCGGCGCGATCGCCGATCCGGCCGCCTTCATCGACCGGCTGAAGGGCGTGATCGCGGAACACGATGTGCTACGCCTCAAGGGCTTCGCCGACGTCCCCGGCAAGCCGATGCGCCTCCTGATCCAGGCGGTCGGCAGCCGCATCGACCAGTATTACGACCGGGCCTGGGCGGCCGGCGAGGCACGCGGCACGCGCCTCGTCGTCATCGGCCTGCACGACATGGACGAGGCTGCCGTCCGCGCGGCGATTTCGGCGCTGGTGTGATCGGATAGAAAATGCATCTGCTGCTCGCCCAGAAAGGCACGATCGCCGATGGCAACGAGGCGATCGATCTCGGGCAAAGCCCGGCCGACATCCTGTTCCTCTCGGCCGCCGACACCGAGCTTGCCTCGATTGCGGCGGCCCACGGACGGCGGACGGGGGCAAGAACGCTGCGCATAGCCAGCCTGATGAACCTGATGCATCCGATGTCAGTCGACACCTATGTCGACCGTACGGCGCGGCATGCGAAGCTCATCGTCGTGCGCCCGCTCGGCGGCGCCAGCTATTTCCGCTACTTGCTCGAGGCGCTGCATGCCGCCGCGGTGATGGGCAAATTCCAGATCGCGGTGCTTCCCGGCGATGACAAGCCGGATCCAGGCCTCGATCCGTTTTCGACGGTGTCGGCGGAGGACCGGGAGCGCCTCTGGGCATACTTCACCGAAGGCGGTGCTGACAATGCCGGCCTTTTTCTCGACTATGCCGAAGCGCTGATTTCCGGCCGCGAGAAGCCGCAGCCGGCGCGGCCGCTCTTGAAGGCGGGCATCTGGTGGCCGGGCGAGGGCGCGGTCGGTGTGGACCGGTGGCGCGTAATTGCTGGCTTGCCGGGAACACCCCCCTCTGTCCTGCCGGACATCTCCCCCACAAGGGGGGAGATTGACCCGCGGGCAGCCCCCGTTTCCCCCTCAAAGGTGACGCCGACTACTGGGTGGCCCTCCAACCCCCTGCCCGTGGAAGTGCAGGCGGTTGCCTCCGTGATCTTCCCCCTTGTGGGGGAGATGCCCGGCAGTGCAGAGGGGGGTATTCCCCACGCCGACGCCGTTTCCAAACCCACTGTCGCCATCTGCTTCTACCGCGCCCTCGTGCAAAGCGGCGAAACCAAGCCCGTCGAAGCCTTGATCGAGGCGCTTGCGGCTGAAGGCATGCGGGCGCTGCCGGTCTTCGTTTCGAGCCTGAAGGATCAGGTGTCGATCGGCACGCTGCAGGCGATCTTCGCTGAATCCGCTCCGGACGTGGTGATGAACGCCACCGGCTTTGCCGTCTCCGCGCCCGGTGCCGATCGTCAGCCGACGGTGCTCGAATCGACCGGCGCGCCAGTCCTGCAGGTGATCTTTTCCGGTTCCTCGCGCGCCGCCTGGGAGGCCTCGGCGCAGGGGCTGATGGCGCGTGATCTCGGCATGAACGTCGCCCTGCCGGAGGTGGACGGCCGCATTCTCTCCCGCGCCGTCTCGTTCAAGGCGGCGTCTGTCTACGACCCGGCCGTGGAAGCGAACATCGTTGGGCACGAACCGCTCTTGGATCGCGTCCGCTTTGCCGCGCGGCTTGCCGCCAATTGGGCGCGGCTGCGCCGGGCAAAGCCCGAGGCACGCCGCATTGCCATCGTCATGGCCAATTACCCGAACCGCGACGGCCGCCTCGGCAACGGCGTCGGCCTCGATACGCCGGCCGGCACCATCGAGGTGCTGAAGGGGATGGCCGCGGAAGGCTATCGCGTCGGCGACCTTCCCGAGGACGGCGATGCGCTGATACGCTTCCTCATGGCTGGGCCGACCAATGCTGCGAGCCGCGATCGCGAAATCCGCGAGGTCATTTCGCTCGATCAATACAAGGATTTCCTCGCCTCCCTTCCGAAGCAGATTCAAGACGAGGTAACGGCACGCTGGGGCGAGCCCGAAGTCGATCCCTTCTTCCTCGACGGCGCCTTCGCGCTACCGCTCGCGCGCTTCGGCGATGTTCTCGTCGGCATCCAGCCGGCACGCGGCTACAACATCGATCCGAAGGAAACCTATCATGCGCCGGACCTCGTGCCGCCGCACGGCTATCTCGCCTTTTATGCTTTCCTGCGACAGGTCGTCAAAGCCGACGCCATCATTCACATGGGCAAGCACGGCAATCTCGAATGGTTGCCGGGCAAGGCGCTGGCGCTTTCGGAGAATTGCTATCCCGAGGCGGTGTTCGGCCCGACGCCGCATCTCTATCCCTTCATCGTCAACGATCCGGGCGAGGGCACGCAGGCCAAGCGCCGCACCAGCGCCGTCATTATCGACCATCTGACGCCGCCTTTGACGAGGGCGGAATCCTACGGACCGCTCAAGGATCTGGAGGCGTTGGTCGACGAGTATTACGAGGCGGCCGGTGGCGACCCGCGGCGGCTCAGGCTCCTGAGCCGACAGATCCTCGACCTCGTCCGCGACATCGGTCTCGATCATGATGCCGGCATCGAAAAAGCCGACAGCGACGACAAGGCGCTGGAAAAGCTTGATGCCTATCTCTGCGACTTGAAGGAGATGCAGATCCGCGACGGGCTGCATATCTTCGGCGTCGCGCCGGAAGGGCGTTTGCTGACCGACCTCACCGTGGCGCTGGCGCGGGTGCCGCGTGGGTTAGGCGAGGGCGGCGACCAGAGCCTGCAGCGGGCCATTGCGTCGGACCTGGGGCTAGGCGGGTCGGCGCGAGTACCCCCCTCTGTCCTGCCGGACATCTCCCCCGCAAGGGGGGGGATCGGGGATGCGTCGGCTCTTACATCGGCGGCGCCGCAAGGTGAGGCGAGCCCAACGGCTCGGCAACGCGATGCAAGTCTCGTGGCCCGGTCATCCCAGGCGGGTCTGACGGCAGAAGGTGCAGTTGTTAGCTATAGCGTCGACCAACCGAGTATTGGCGGCAGCACCGGGGAACCGAGCGGTCGCCACCTGCCAATCTCCCCCCTTGTGGGGGAGATGCCCGGCAGGGTAGACGGAGGTGCGCCTTCGCAGCGGCAACCTTTCGATCCCCTCGACTGCGTCATGTCCACGCCGTGGACTGGCCCGAAGCCCACGCCTCTCGCCTCTCTCTCGGATGCACCCTGGCGCACCGCCGGCGATACCGTTGAGCGTATCGAACTCCTCGCTGCGAAGCTGGTGTCCGGCGAGATCGCCTGTCCCGCTGACTGGCCAGCCACCCGTGCTGTCCTTGACGGGATCGACGCGCGACTGAAGCCCTCGATCGAGGGTTCCGGTGAAGCAGAAATCAAAGGTCTGCTCACCGGGCTCGATGGGCGCTTCGTAGCACCCGGCCCCTCGGGCGCGCCGACGCGTGGGCGGCCGGACGTGCTGCCGACCGGCCGCAATTTCTATTCCGTCGACAGCCGCGCCGTGCCGACGCCGGCGGCCTATGAGCTCGGCAAGAAATCGGCCGAATTGCTCATCCGCCGCTACCTCCAGGACCATGGGGAATGGCCGTCCTCTTTCGGGCTCACCGCCTGGGGAACCTCCAACATGCGCACCGGCGGCGACGACATCGCCCAGGCGCTGGCGCTGATCGGCGCAAAGCCGGTCTGGGACATGGCCTCGCGCCGCGTCACCGGCTACGAGATCGTACCGCTGGCGGTGCTCGGTCGTCCGCGTGTCGATGTCACGCTCAGGATTTCCGGTTTCTTCCGCGACGCTTTTCCAGAACAGATCGCGCTCTTCGACAAGGCGGTGCGCGCTATCGGCGCGCTGGAAGAGGATGATGCCGACAACATGATCGCCGCGCGCATGCGTGCCGAGACGCGGCGGCTGGAAGAGAAGGGCGTCGATCCGAAGGAAGCGGCGCGCCGCGCCTCCTATCGCGTCTTCGGCGCCAAGCCGGGTGCTTACGGGGCCGGCCTGCAGGCTCTGATTGACGAGAAGGGCTGGGACAAGCGCGCCGATCTCGCCGATGCCTATCTCACCTGGGGCGGCTATGCCTATGGCGCCGGCGAGGACGGCAAGGCCGAGCGCGGGCTTTTTGAGGAACGGCTACGGTCGATCGAGGCCGTCGTGCAGAACCAGGACAACCGTGAGCACGACCTGCTCGACAGCGACGACTACTATCAGTTCGAGGGCGGCATGAGTGCTGCGGCGGAGCACCTTAGCGGTCAGCGCCGGGCGATCTATCACAACGATCATTCGCGCCCGGAAAAGCCGGTGATCCGCTCGCTGGAAGAGGAGATCGGCCGCGTCGTACGCGCCCGTGTGGTCAACCCGAAATGGATCGATGGCGTCATGCGCCACGGCTATAAGGGCGCCTTCGAGATCGCCGCTACGGTCGATTACATGTTCGCTTTCGCCGCGACCACCGGCGCCGTACGCGACCACCATTTCGAGGCCGCCTACCGGGCCTTCATTGCCGACGAAAAGGTCCTTGCCTTCCTGCAGGAAAAGAACCCGGCTGCGCTTGCCGAGATGGCGGAGCGTTTCCTGGAAACGATCGATCGCGGCCTGTGGAATCCGCGCTCCAACTCGGCGCGCTTTGACCTGAACAGCCTGTCCGCAGAGGCTGCCGTCCGTCGGCTGCGTACCGGAAACGAATAGGGAGAGATCACGATGAGCGACGAAACGGTAAATAGCGGCGAAGTTGCGCCGGAAAAGGACGAAGCCCGCCACGCCATGAAAATGGCGAAGAAGAAGACCGCCCGCGAGAAGATCATGGCGACGAAGACGGACGAAAAGGGTCTGATCATCGTCCACACCGGCAAGGGCAAGGGCAAGTCGACCGCCGGATTCGGCATGATCTTCCGCCACATCGCCCACGGCATGCCCTGCGCCGTCGTGCAGTTCATCAAGGGCGCCATGCACACCGGCGAACGCGACCTCATCGAGAAGCATTTCAGTGATCTCTGCCAGTTTTACACGCTCGGCGAAGGCTTTACCTGGGAAACGCAGGACCGCGCCCGCGACGTGGCCATGGCTGAGAAGGCCTGGGAAAAGGCCAAGGAACTGATCCGCGACGAGCGCAATTCCATGGTTCTGCTCGATGAGATCAACATCGCGCTGCGCTATGATTACATCGACGTCGCCGACGTCGTGCGCTTCCTCAAGGAAGAAAAGCCGCACATGACGCATGTGGTCCTGACCGGCCGCAACGCCAAGGAAGACCTGATCGAGATTGCCGATCTGGTAACCGAGATGGAACTCGTCAAACATCCCTTCCGCTCCGGCATCAAGGCGCAGAAGGGTGTCGAATTCTGATGGCACAAAGCTGGCAGTTGTGGGCGTTGCTTTCAGCCGCGTTCGCGGCGCTCACTGCCATCTTCGCGAAGGTCGGTGTCGCGAATGTCAATTCCGACTTCGCGACACTTGTCCGCACGGTCGTGATCCTCGTGGTGCTCGTCGGCATCGTCGCCGCGACCGGGCAATGGCAAAAGCCTGCGGAGATTCCGGGGCGCACATGGTTGTTTCTCGCCCTTTCCGGCCTTGCCACCGGCGCCTCCTGGCTTGCTTATTTCCGCGCCCTGAAACTCGGCGATGCCGCTCGCGTCGCCCCGATCGACAAGCTCTCGATCGTCTTCGTCGCCATGTTCGGCGTACTTTTCCTCGGCGAGAAGCTCAACCCGATGAACTGGCTCGGCGTCGGCCTGATTGCCGCCGGCGCGTTGCTGCTCGCGGTATTCTAACGCCCCGCGTTTAATCAGACGCGAGCTGTATCACTTTGGATTACTGTATGATTTTGGCCATCCTCGCCTCGGGTTGGGACCGTCGTCACCCTCGTTCCGTTCCCGGGATCGGTCTCGACAGTCGCGGAATGAGCATCGGCACCCTGCTGGCATAATCGGGATAATCGGAAAAGGTAGCCCGCAACACGCGTTCTTCATTGAACATTCGCCGGAATTGGAAGGCGAAGTGGGCCGCGCCAACCACGAATGCCGCAAGCGACCAGTTGGCGATCAGAAAACCCACAGCACTGACGGCTTCGGCGGCATAGAGCGGATGCCGAACGATCGCGTAGGGGCCGCCAGTGACCAATTCTCGCGCGGTCGCCATTATGGAAAATGAGCGACCAAGCCAAAACAGGCAGTAGATGGACAGCGCGAACCCGACTGCGACAAGAACAGTGGAAAAGAGCAGCAGACCTGGTCCGATCGAGCCCCCGGGTAAGACAGGGATGATCATGAGGATGAATGTGCCGGCGAGAGCACTTAGCCGCGGCTCTGCGCCTTCTGCATTTCGTCGCGACGGCAGGCGGATCAGCGTAAGACACACGACCATGCAAAGGAACAGCAGGCCCAGGGCACGCGAAGTAAAAGCCAGCCCCCAATAATCGGTGGTCTCGCGATGATCGATCATCACCATGATCGCCGCACCCTGTTGGACGGCAAAGAAAAAGAAAACGACAATGATCAAACCCTTGCCGATCAGGTCTTCGAGCCTGTCGCTCATCAGCGTGTTTTCTCCGAGATTTGCGCCTCAGATGTCGATGCTCGGTGTGTTTGCATCTTGATCGGATAGGCGAGTTGCTGGTGATAAAGTGGCGGTACCGGCTCATCGGTGCCATAGGCAGTCGGCGTTCGCGAGGGCATGTAGAGGGTGCCCGCCAACACGTCGATGAATGACAACTGCCCCGCGAAATTCTTGTCAAATGCCTGGCGCTCGTTCGCATGGTGCCAGTGGTGGAACTGCGGCGAGGCGAACAGCCATTTGAACGGGCCGAGACTGATCCGCGTGTTTGAATGGATCAACAGCGATTGCGCTTGGTAGAGGAGGGCATAGATCGCGACCGCGGAGTCCGAGAATCCAAGCGCAAATATCGGCAAAAGCGATGCCGTCATCGTCGCGATCTGGTCTACCGGATGGACGCGATGTGCGGCAAGCCAGTCCATTTCCTCAATGCTGTGGTGGATCGCGTGGAACTTCCACAGCAAGGGAACGGCGTGGAAAGCTCGGTGCGCGAGGTAAAATCCCAAGTCGGCGATCAGGATCACCTCGATCGCCTGGAGCCAGATCGGTTGCGCTTGCACATAGGCCGGCAGGCCTTCTTCCGGAACCATCACCCGTATGGCGATCATCAGCGAGCCGACGACAAGGAGCAAACCGAGTTTGATCAGGATTCCGTTGAAGAAGAGGTAGATCACGTCGTTGAGCCAGTGCCTGCGGAGCACCTTCTGTTCCGGATGAAGCGGAAGCAGTCGCTCCAGAGGAATGAAAATCAGCGCGATGATCAGGATCGACTTCAGGCCTAGCAATTCCATCATCGCGGATGACCCTGAGCTTGTCTCAAGTTGTGTGCAGAGAAAGAATTCGAGAACAGAAGAACCGCCGCGATCGAGACATAGGCGTCCACGACGTGGTGCCAGCCGAAGTACGCTGAACTAGCGAGCATCAGTGCCGCAGAGGCGAGAAGCCCTGCGGTCCGGCGAACGCGGAGGAGAAAAAGCACGTCAGGGGTGGCGCCAGCCGCAGCAATGCTGGGCATCACGCAACCCCCGGCAAAGTAGCTCGCCCCAGCCTCGGTCATCGTTTTGAGTCCCCACTCGAAGGCAATAGAACCACGGCCGGCGAATCGCGGCAAGCTCAGCCTTTCGGATTAGTTAACTGCTCGAGTGGTAGCGGAGGTCGGCGGGTCTGGAGGGCGACCTCAAATGCCGAGGCAGATCCGTAGCGGATGCGCCGGGTCGGCGAGCAGCCGAATCGCCAACGCGATCGAGGTGATGACGAGCAGCGGCTTGATGATCTTCGCGCCCTTCGCCATCGCGAAGCGCGAGCCGACCTGGGCGCCGAGGAACTGACCGGCGCCCATCGTCAGGCCGACCTTCCAGAGCACCACGCCATAGGCAAGGAAAACGAAAAAGGCGCCAAGATTGGAGCCAAAGTTCAGGAACTTCGTGTGGGCCGTCGCTTTGATGATACCGAAGCCGCCGAGCGTGACGAAGCCAAGCATGAAGAAGGACCCGGTGCCGGGACCGAAGACGCCGTCATAAAAGCCGATGAGCGGTACGAAGCTGAGGGTGAAGGTGAGTTTCGAGGTACGGTGGTGCCTTTCGACCTCGCCGATGTTGGGCTTGCAACCGAAATAGACGGCGATGGCGATGAGCAGAAAGGGCAGAACGGCCTTGAGCGCGTCGGCGGGAACGACCGTCGCGAGCAGCGCGCCGAGGACAGAGCCGAGCGCCGCCATTGCGGCCATCGGCAGCTGCTCTTTCAGGCTCACATGGCCATATCGCGCATAGGCGAGGCTTGCGGAACCCGAACCGAAGAGCGATTGCAGCTTGTTGGTGCCGAGCGTTTCGAGCGGCGGAATGCCCGCGATCAGCATGGCGGGAATGGTGATCATCCCCCCGCCGCCGGCGATCGAATCGATGAATCCCGCAATGAAGGCGGCAGCGAAGAGGAAGAGCAGGATGTGAAGGGCGAGATCGTGCACGGAAAGCTCGGGAAGCGGAGTGGCAGCGGAGTTGTTTCCGCCTTGTGTCAGAGCTGGCGGGGAAATGCAAAGGGTGAGGGTGTCCGTCGCCTCAGGCAGACGCAGAGTCTTCCGCGCCGATTACGACACGTGGATGGCGCAATCCGGTTTGACCGGCCGGATGGGCTCCGGTAAAAATGACAATCATGCGACGGCGTCCGTTTCGAGCGGACTGTAAGAGCGTCCGGTGCGGCCGACCCATGCAGGGGGCCTGATCCGGTGCTGTCCAGACCGGTGCGGGTATCTGCCCAGGCCGGCGCTTCGTATGGAACGCCGACCGCTGCATGCATTCCCGGATGGCTCGGGAAGCCGTGCAGCAAATCAAGGAGCAGCTTGCGTATCGAGGCGGATGCGCGGCGCTGCAGGGGAGCCGCACAGCAGATGCCTTCGGTCAATGGACCAACCGTCACCACCACCAAGCTTGTCCTTGGCCTCGGCTGCGAGCGGAACACCGCGCCTGAGGAAGTGATCGCGCTTGCCGAACGGGCGCTTGCCGAAGTCGGTGCCGGCAAGGAAGAGATTGAGCTTGTCGCCTCGCTCGATGCCCGCGCCGATGAGGCGGCGATCCATGCCGCCGGCCGTCATTTTTCCGTGCCCGTGCGCTTCTTCGACGCCGCGACGCTGGAGGCGGAGGCGGCGCGATTGCAGAATCCCTCGGAGATCGTTTTTGCCCATACCGGCTGCCACGGCGTGGCGGAAGGCGCGGCACTTGCCGGAGCAGGTCTGGATGCAATTCTGATCGTGCCGAAAATCCGTTCGGCCCGCGCGACGGCGGCCATCGCCGGTCCCGCGCGTGTTGCCGGCAGGATTGCCATCCGGACGAAGCGCGCGGGGGCCACCTGATGGCGTTGTCCAGTGATCTGCGGGTGCCATTTGATGAGCAGATTCAATGCTCTGTCGTCGATTTCTATGAAAATAAATTACCTGCCTCGCGGGTTGAATCAGGTCTGCAGTCCCGCAGAACCTCAAGGATTATGCAATGACGGATGCACTTTTCGCCGGCCTGCCCGAACTCGAACCCGGTTCCGTCTGGCTGGTCGGCGCCGGCCCGGGTGACCCTGGCCTTCTGACGCTGCACGCCGCCAATGCCCTGTGCCAGGCCGACGTTATCGTCCATGATGCGCTGGTGAACGGCGATTGCCTGAAGCTCGCGAAGCCCGGCGCAACGCTCGAATTTGCCGGAAAACGCGGCGGCAAACCCTCGCCAAAGCAACGCGACATCTCGCTGCGCCTCGTCGAACTGGCGCGCGCCGGAAACCGCGTGCTCCGCCTCAAGGGCGGCGATCCCTTCGTCTTCGGCCGTGGCGGCGAGGAAGCATTGACGCTCGTCGAGCACGGCATACCGTTCCGCATCGTTCCGGGCATCACCGCCGGTATCGGCGGTCTTGCCTATGCCGGCATTCCGGTGACGCACCGCGAGGTCAATCATGCGGTCACATTCCTGACCGGGCACGATTCCTCCGGCGTCGTTCCGGACCGGATCAATTGGGAAGGCATCGCCAAGGGCTCGCCGGTGATCGTCATGTACATGGCGATGAAGCATATCGGCCAGATCGCAGCCAATCTCATCGCCGGCGGTCGCTCGCCGGAGGAGCCGGTGGCCTTCGTCTGCAATGCCGCGACGCCCGATCAGGTGGTGCTGGAGACCACGCTTTCGCGCGCCGAAGCCGATGTCGCGGCCTCCGGCCTCGAGCCACCGGCAATCGTCGTTGTCGGCGAGGTCGTCCGCCTGCGCGCGGCTCTCGACTGGCTGGGGGCACGTGATGGCCGCGTGCTCGCGACCGATCCCTTCGCGAACCGCGTTCTCCGGGATCGCGCATGAGCGGTCTCTTGATTGCTGCCCCGAGCTCCGGGTCGGGCAAGACGACGGTGACGCTCGGGCTGATGCGGGCGTTGAGGCGGCGCGGCATCGCCATTGCGCCCGGCAAGGCAGGGCCCGACTATATCGATCCCGCCTTCCACACCGCGGCAAGCAGTGAACCCTGTCTCAATTATGATCCCTGGGCGATGCGCCCCGAATTGCTTGTCGCCAATGCTGCGCAGGCGGCCGCCGACGGGCGTAGGCTTGTCGTCGAGGCGATGATGGGTCTTCACGATGGCGCCGCCGACGGCACCGGGGCGCCGGCGGACCTTGCCGCGACGCTCGGCCTTGCCGTGATCCTGGTCGTCGATTGCGCCCGTCTGTCCCATTCGGTCGCGGCGCTGGTTCGCGGTTACGCGGACTACCGCGACGATATCGGCGTCGTCGGCGTCATCCTAAACAAGGTCGGCAGCGATCGCCACGAGATGATGCTGCGCGATGCGCTCGAGCGTGCCGGCGTGTCGATCTTCGGCGTGCTTCGGCATGAGGGCACGCTGAAACTGCCGGAGCGTCACCTGGGCTTGGTGCAGGCGGGCGAGCACGGGGGTCTGGAGCCGTTCATCGATCATGCCGCGGATCTCATCGAGACCAATTGCGATCTCGATGCCATTCTGCGCGCCGCAGCACCCCCGCCGCCACAGCCGGTGAAAGCCGAAACCACGACGCTGAAACCGCTCGGCCAGCGAATCGCCATCGCCCGTGATGTGGCTTTCGCCTTCTACTACGCGCATCTCGTTTCCGGTTGGCGCGGGCAGGGCGCGGAAATTTCCTTCTTCTCGCCGCTTCAGGACGAAGCGCCCCAGAGCGGCGCCGATGCCATCTATCTGCCCGGCGGCTATCCCGAACTGCACGCCGAAAAACTGGCCGGGGCGACGCGGTTCCGCAAGGCCACGCGGGACGCGGCGGAGGCAGGCGCGCGCATCTTCGGGGAGTGCGGCGGCTACATGACCCTCGGCGAGGGGCTTGTCGCAGCGGATGGCAGGCGTTACGAAATGCTCGGCCTCTTGCCGCTGGTGACCAGCTTTGCAGAGCGCAAGCGGCATCTTGGATACCGGCGCGTCGCGCCGCTCGACAACGCATTTTTCGATGGACCGATGACGGCGCACGAATTCCATTATGCGACGATTGTCTCCGAAGGGGCGGCAGAACCGCTCTTCGCGGTCCGTGATGCCGCGGGTGTCGATCTCGGCCATGCTGGCCTCCGGCGCGGTAATGTCGCCGGCTCCTTCATGCATCTCATCGATCTCGCGGACAGGCGATGACCGCTCCCATCCTTCATGGCGGCGGGATCACCGAGGCCGCCGCGCGTTTCGGTGGAACGCCGGGCGACTGGCTCGATCTTTCGACCGGCATCAACCCGTGCCCGGTTTCTCTGCCGGAGATCGACCCGCACATCTGGCATCGCCTGCCGGACCGCTATGTCGAAGAGGCAGCGCGACTGGCTGCGAGCCGCTATTACCGAACCGGCGATATCATGCCCCTGCCGGTGCCCGGGACCCAGGCGGCAATCCAGTTGCTGCCGCGACTGGTGGGGACGAGCAAGCGCGCCGCCGTATTCGCGCCGACTTATGGCGAATATGCCCGCGTGCTCGCAGTCGCCGGCATAGCGGTCGACTCCGTGGAGCGCGCTGACGATCTCACTGCGGCGCATCGCCTTGCCGTGGTCGTCAATCCCAACAATCCGACTGGGCGGCTCTTCCTGCCGGAGGAAATTCTTGGGATGGCCGAGGCCATGAAAGCGCATGGGGGCCTGCTCGTGGTCGACGAAGCCTTCGGCGATCTTGAGCCGGATGCGAGCGTCGCCCGATACGCCGCCGCTTTCGACAACCTCATCGTCTTCCGCTCCTTCGGCAAGTTTTTCGGCCTCGCAGGCCTGAGGCTCGGCTTCGTCGCTGCCGGCGCTCCCGTGCTTAGGGCGTTCGGCGAATGGCTCGGTCCCTGGGCGGTTTCCGGCCCGGCGCTTGCCATTTCCGCGAAACTCATGGAAGGCGACACCGATGCGATTGCGAGAGGCATTCTCGCGCGCAAGGCCGGACTGGACGCGGTGCTCCGCACGGCCGGTCTGAAGATCGCGGGCGGTACGGGGCTTTTCACCCTAATCGAAAATAAGCGCGCCTACGAGCTTCATACCGCGCTCTGCGAAGTGCACGTTCTGACCCGCAGGTTCGACTACAACCCGCACTGGCTCAGGATCGGACTCACCCCGGACGAAAACGGTGATCGGCGCCTCGCCGATGCCTTGCAGCGGACAGGTGTGTAAATGACGGCTGAAATTTTCCTCATCCTCATCGTTGCGCTGATAATCGACCGTCTCGTCGGCGATCCCGACTGGCTCTGGTCGCGCGTGACGCATCCGGTCGTTTTTTTCGGCAAGGCGATCGGGCTTTTCGATCGGGCGCTCAACCGCGGCAGTGCGGGAGCGGGCGCCCTGAAAATGCGGGGCTTGGCGACGATCCTGCTCCCGCTGATGGCGAGCATCGTAGTCGGCGTCGTTCTTAACCGCCTGTTCGGTGCACTGGGTGCCATTGGCTTCCTGCTGGAAGCGTTCCTCGTTGCGGTCTTTCTCGCCCAGAAGAGCCTCGGCGAACATGTCATGCGCGTGGCGGAAGGTCTGCGTCGCGATGGGCTGGAAGGCGGCAGGACGGCGGTGTCGATGATCGTCGGTCGTGATCCGAAGACGCTCGACGAGCCCGGCGTCTGCCGGGCAGCGATCGAGAGCCTTGCTGAAAACTTCTCCGACGGCGTCGTGGCGCCCGCCCTATGGTACGCAGTCGCCGGGCTTCCGGGTCTGTTCGCCTACAAGATGCTGAACACGGCGGATTCGATGATCGGCCACAAGAGCCCGAAATATCTGCATTTTGGCTGGGCTTCCGCACGGCTGGACGACCTTGCCAACTGGCCTGCCGCGCGGCTTTCGATCCTGCTCGTTGCGGCCGGCGCGCGCCTCTATCGCGGCATCGAGGCGGCGCGCAACGCCATCTCCGTTGCCTTGCGCGACCATGGCCTCCATCGCTCGCCGAATTCCGGATGGCCCGAGGCGGCAATGGCGGGTGCACTCGACATCCAGTTGGCTGGGCCGCGGACCTATGGCGGCGTGAGGGTCGACGAGCCGATGATCAACGAACCCGGAAGAGCGGTCGCGATCCCGGAGGATATCGATGCCGCGGTTTCCGTCTTCTACGGAGCCTGCTCGGCCATGACACTGGCTTTTGCCGCCGCAGCGCTGGTAGCATTGCTGTTCTGAATTTCTTCTGTTTTGTCTGATCCCCGCTTATATCAGATGTGATGACCTCATTGTGGACCGAGCAATGCAAACGCCAGCCGCTCATCATCGCCCATCGCGCCGGTGCGGCTCTCGCCACTGAAAATACTGTCGGAGCTCTCAAAGCGGCAGCGGCGGCCGGCGCCGATGCCATCGAGACCGATGTCCGCCGGACAAGTGATGGAGCCCTTGTCTGCATGCACGATGCCGATCTTCGGCGGCTGTGCGGTGACACGCGTGCCGTGGCCGAGATCGATCTAGCAACACTCCGCAGCCTGCTGCCGGCGGTAATGACATTAAGCGATGCCCTGGCTGCCTCTCATCCGTTTGGTCTTCTGCTCGACGTCAAGCTGACGGAGGAACGGCATCTTTCGCAAATCATCGGCGAAATCGCGTTCATGGACGCGGTCGAGCGAACTCTGCTTGGATTGCGTGACATCGGACTTATCGGTGCCGCGCAGGACATCATGGCGGATATCGCTGTTCTTGCTTTCCTGGAACAGCCAGATTCCGCACCAGAGGCGCGGCGAGCGGGCGCAAGCTGGTTCAGGCTGTGGCAGGGCGATGCGACCGCCGAACGTGCTACCGCCGTGCGTAACGCCGGCATGCGCCTTGCCGTGATGGTTGGTCAGCCGCGGATGGTCCCTCGTGCCGAGTACCCGCCGTTTCCCGTCGGCTTGGTCGATCGGGAAGGGCTTGAACGGCTACGACAGATCGCACCGGACGCGATCCTTCTCGACGATCCGCGCTTGGCCGTGGAAGGTATCTTCAAATAGAGCTTCGATTCGCGGTCCAACGCGCCGTGCTGTTAATCCATACCGGCGAAGCGCATCAGTCGGTCGACGTCGGGCACTATGACCCGCCGGCTGTTCTCGACGCGGATCACGCCGTCCTTGCGCAGCTTGGTGATCTGGCGGCTTACCGTTTCGATGGTGAGACCGAGGTAGTCTGCGATATCGGCGCGCGATAGCGGCAGGTCGAACTCGGTTGCATTGCCATGCTCCGGATCGATGTGAGTGGCGATGAGGTAGAGGAAGCTCGCGACCTTTTCCTGCGCGGTCTTGCGGCCGAGCGTCAGCATCCAGTCGCGTGCTTCGTCGAGCTCCTTCAGAGCCTGCTCGTGCAGCCGATGTTCCAGCCCCGGCGCTTCCGCGACCAGCCGCTCGACGACGGCGCGCGGGAAGGCGCAGATATCGATGCCGGTTGCCGCTTCCGCGCTCAGTGCGCTCTCGCGAGTGAAGGCCCTGCCCATGAAGTCGGGTGCGAACTGCAGGCCGACGATCTGCTGGCGACCGTCGGAGAGCATCTTGCTGAGCTTCACCACGCCGCGAATGATGTTCGCATAATTGTTGGTCGCTTCGCCCTGGCCGACCATCTCGCTGCCCGGATCGATGCGTCGGCGGGTCGAATGGCGGCTGAGTTCGGTGAGCTGGCTTGGCGTGAGTGTACTGCAGACGCCGCCGTGGCGCGCCTCGCATGCAGCGCAGACGACCGGGATGTCCGAATTATGGATGTCCTTGCGGCTATGTTCGCTGACGATTTGCAATTCTTCCGTGCCCCACTGTGTAACAGCGTCCTTTGCGTTTCTGATAAGACGCGCGGCGCTGAAGGAACCAAAGAGGATTGAAGTTCTCAAATCAAGAGTTGACAGGTGCCAGTTCCGGAACCGCGAAACTATGTCTCAGATGAAATTGCGAAGTGTCAATTTTTCGGAAGTTGGCGAGTATACTTGATCAAAATCAAAGGCGGCCGCGCTACTCTCGCTTATCTCTCCTTCACCCTTCTTGGAGAGAAAGATGGAAGACGCACTCGTTCTGAAATATGCGGCGGCGGTGCCGCGCTACACCAGCTACCCAACCGCGCCGCACTTCTCCGGAGAAATCGGCAACGCGGAATACGAGAGCTGGCTCGGTGCGATCGGCGAGGGCGACAGCCTGTCGCTCTACGCGCATATTCCCTATTGCGACCGCCTCTGTTGGTTCTGCGCCTGCCATACGAAGCACACGCTGCGCTACGAACCCGTGGCCGCTTATCTGGCGGGCCTCCACCAGGAGATTGAGGCTGTCGGCAACCGGGTGACGTCGGGCGCACGCGTGACCGCGCTGCATCTCGGCGGCGGTTCGCCGACACTCGTGCGGCCTGATGATCTTATCGCGCTGAAGAACCGGTTCTCGCGGCATTTTACCTTTACCGAGGATTGCGAGATCAGCGTCGAGATGGATCCGAACGATCTCGACGAGGCGCGCCACGATGCCCTGGCGGCGATCGGCATGACCCGGGCGAGCTTCGGCATCCAGGATTTCGATCCGGTCGTGCAGAAGGCCATCAATCGCATCCAGACCTACGAGCAGACGCGCGATGCGATCGAGGCGTCGCGGGCGCGCGGCGTGCGTTCCGTCAATTGCGACGTGCTCTATGGTTTGCCGCATCAAACCACGGCAACGCTCGAGCGGACCATCGAAGCCGTGCTGTCGCTTGAGCCCGATCGCGTTGCGCTGTTCGGCTATGCGCACGTGCCGTGGATGAAAAAGCATCAGCAGATGATTCCGCAGGCGAGCCTGCCGGACGTCGTCGCCCGCTATGCGCAGATGGCGCGGGCGGCTGAGATGCTCGTCGCCGCCGGCTACGAGGCGATCGGCATCGACCATTTCGCGCGACCATCTGACTCGCTCGCTGTCGCCAGCCGGGAAGGGCGGTTGCGGCGCAATTTCCAGGGTTATACGGACGACACGGCCGAAACGCTGATCGGCCTTGGCGCGTCGGCGATCGGTCAGTTCCGCGAGGGCTACGTGCAGAACATGCCGGCGACCGGGGAATATCTGCGCCAGGTGGAGCAGGGCGGCCTTGCGGCTCTTCGCGGCTACGCCCTGACGCCGGAGGATCGACTGCGGGCGCGGGTGATCGCTCTCGTGATGTGCGAGTTCGGCTTCTCCTTCGCTCGCATCGAGGCGGAATTCCCGGCGGCCGCCGCATCGGTCATCGACGAGGCACAGCTGTTCCGTGCGCGCGACACCGATGGCCTCTCGACGATCGAGGCTGGCGCCTTCAAGCTCACGGCGCGCGGGAGGCCCTTCGCCCGTTCGGTCGCCGCCGTCTTCGACGCCCATCTTTCGAACGGGCGCGGCCGGCATTCGGTCGCCGTTTAGCAACACCGTTTTTTTAATCGCCACGGCAATCACCACGGCAAAAGCCAAGAGGCATTGGCTTTTGCCGTGCATTTTTCTATAGGGATCGCCAAGACTCGATTTTCATGAGGTATGCGCGTGACAGCAACATTCGACAAGGTCGCCGATATTATTGCGGAAACCAGCGAGATCGATCGCGAGACGATCAAGCCGGAAAGCCACACGATCGATGATCTCGGCATCGACAGCCTGGACTTCCTCGACATCGTTTTTGCGATCGACAAGGAATTCGGGATCAAGATCCCGCTTGAGCAGTGGACTCAGGAAGTCAACGAAGGCAAGGTCTCGACCGAGGAATACTTCGTGCTGAAGAACCTCTGCGCGAAGATCGATGAACTTCGGGCTGCCAAAGCGGGATGAGGAAAAGTGTGAAGCGGTTTTCCGCCCGCATTCCGCTTTACTTTGTTGAAATCGATCACGTTTATGATTTTGGTTTTTCCAACCAAAATCACGTGATCTAGAGCCTGATTGACCTTCCGCTGACGCGGTTCGTTCCGTTTACCGATGCCGCCTGTCGCGTCCCGCGCTTGACAGGCGGCATCGGCGTTTTTACTTGAGCCCGAAACCAACGGGGGTCAGCCTTCATGCTCCTTGAATACTTCCAGATGATCGACCGCGTCGAAACGGTCGATCTCGCTGCGGGTCGCCTGACGGCACGATCCGTCGTTCCGGAAAAGAGCCCCGTGTTCGAGGGGCATTTTCCGGGTTATCCCCTGGTTCCAGGCGTGCTCCTGATCGAGACGATGGCGCAGGCCTCGGGCTTCCTCGTGCTTGCCGCGACGAAATTTGCGGCGATGCCCTTCCTGATGTCGGTCGACGGCGCCAAGATGCGCACCTTTGTAGAGCCTTCCACCGAGCTTGAGATCGAGGCGCTGCTGGAGCATGAAGGATCCGGCTTTGCAGTGACCAAGGCGAAGATCACCTCGGGCGGCAAGAAGGTATGCGATGCCCAACTGAAGCTGAGGACGATGCCGTTCGATCAGGTGCCGCTCGGCGATATCGTTCGAAGGCGCGCCGAGGAACTGGGACTGATGGCCGCGACGGCCGGTTTGGAGAACTGAAGATGACGAAATCCCCAAACGATGTGGTGATCACCGGCGTCGGCATCGTGACGAGCCAGGGCGTCGGTGTTGAGCCGCACGTCGCGCTCTTGAGCGCCGCCGAGCCGCCGAAGGCGCGCATAGAGACGGAACGCTTCGCCCCCTATCCGATCCACCCGCTGCCGGAGATTGACTGGTCGCAGCAGATCGCCAAACGCGGCGACCAGCGGCAGATGGAGAACTGGCAGCGCCTCGGCGTCTTCGCCGCGGGCCTCGCACTCGACGATGCGGGCCTGAAGGACAATCTCGAAGCCTGCGGCAGCATGGACATGATCGTGGCGGCCGGCGGCGGCGAGCGCGACATCAACGTCGACTCGCTGATCGTCGACGAGGGCCTGAAGCGCAACGATCGAGAGCAGCTCCTGAACGAGAAGCTGACGACGGAACTGCGTCCGACGCTCTTTCTTGCACAGCTTTCCAACCTGCTCGCCGGCAATATTTCCATCGTCCACAAGGTGACGGGCTCGTCGCGCACTTTCATGGGCGAGGAGGCGGCCGGCATTTCCGCCTTCGAAACCGCCTTCGCTCGCATCAAGGCCGGCCAGTCGAGCCACACGCTGGTCGGCGGGGCGTTTTCGGCCGAGCGCATGGACATCATCCTTCTCATCGAAGCCATCCAGGGCTGCGCACTCGGGGACTGGCACCCGATCTGGTCGCGCAAGCCGGAGGACGGCGGCGGCCTCATCCTCGGTTCGGTCGGCGCCTTCCTCGTGCTCGAATCACGGCAATATGCGGAGGCGCGGGGCGCCCGCATTTATGCCTCGATCGAGGCGATCGGTGGCGATCGCGGCAGCCGCCAGGACGGCCGGCTGGAGGCGCGTCTCTCCGATCTCGCGGCACCGGCAGCGGCCTTCGAGCCGCAGTCGACCGTCGTCTTTTCCGGCACCAGCGGCTTCCATGATCTCGCACGGCGCGAGAAGGCGTTTCTCGAAACGAAGCTCGCCCACCGGCCCGTTCGCGCCTATGGCGGTATCGTCGGACACGGCATCGAGGCGCAGTTTCCGGTGGGGCTGGCGCTCGCGGCGCTCTCCCTCGGCCACGCCGCAACGGTTCCGCCCTTCGATCCCGAGGCGGAGGCCGCGATGACGGCACCGGCCAAGACGGCGATCGTGACGACCATCGGCCACGCCCGCGGCGAAGGCATCGCCGTGCTTTCCGCGGAATAAGGGGGCTCGCACCATGAGCAAGGCATATACGGATCATCTCGGCCGCCCGATCGTCGCCGTTACCGGCATGGGCGTTATCACCTCGCTGGGCCAGGGTCTGGAAGACAACTGGGCGGCGCTTTCCGGCGGCGTTTCGGGCATCCACAAGATCACCCGTTTCCCGACCGAGGGGCTTTCGACGCGCATCAGCGGTACCGTCGATTTCATCGAACTGCCGGCGGAAAATGCGGTCGAGCGCTCCTATGCGATGGCGCGCGAAACGACGCTGGAGGCGCTGGCGCAGGCCGGTCTTTCCGGTGATTTCAACGGTCCGCTGTTCCTGGCTGCCCCGCCGATCGAGCCGGAATGGAGCGCTCGCTTCGAGCTTGCGGACCGTTCGCCGCCGTCCGAGCGGCCGGGCGACGCCTATAACCGCTTCCTTGCTGCGATGCGGCAGAAGGCGGATCCGGTGTTTCACGAGGCGGTGCTTTTCGGTTCGATCTCGGAACGCCTTGCCGACCGCTTCGGCACGCGCGGCCTGCCGGTGACGCTTTCGACGGCGTGTGCTTCCGGCGCTACGGCGATCCAGCTCGGTGTCGAGGCGATCCGCCAGGGCCGCACCGACCGCGCCTTGACGGTCGCAACGGACGGCTCGGTCAGCGCCGAGGCGCTGATCCGCTTCTCGCTGCTGTCCGCGCTCTCGACCCAGAACGACCCGCCCGAGAAGGCTTCGAAGCCCTTCACCAAGGACCGCGACGGCTTCGTCATCGCGGAAGGCGCTGCGACGCTGGTGCTGGAATCGCTGGAAGCGGCGCTTGCCCGCGGTGCCCGCGTCTACGGCATCCTCAAGGGTTGCGGCGAAAAGGCCGACCTCTTCCACCGCACGCGCTCGTCGCCGGATGGCGGCCCCGCCATCGCGACGATCCGTGCCGCGCTTGAGGACGCCGGCATCGACGAGACGGGTATCGGCTACATCAATGCCCACGGCACCTCGACGCCGGAGAACGACAAGATGGAATATCTGTCGATGTCGTCCGTCTTCGGCGAGCGCCTGCCGACGATTCCGGTTTCGTCGAACAAGTCGATGATCGGCCATACGCTGACGGCCGCAGGCGCGGTCGAGGCGGTCTTCTCGCTCCAGACGATGCTGACCGGCACGCTGCCGCCGACCATCAACTACCAGAATCCCGACCCGGCGATCGTGCTCGATGTCGTGCCGAACGCAAAGCGCAGCCAGCAGGTCACCGCCGTGCTGTCGAACTCCTTCGGTTTCGGCGGCCAGAACGCCAGCCTTGTCATGACGGCGGAGCCGGCGTAAGCCCGCGGCCCATAACGAATGGAGCGGGATGAGCAAAAGTGTGGGCGGTTTTCCGCCCGCATCCCGCGTCAAAACTTTCAGAATCGATGCCGTCTTCGGCAAAGGAAACACCCATGCGCGCCCTGCAACTGCTCGATGACCGCAAGCTTGAAATCACCGACCTTCCGAAGCCGGAAGCGCCGGGTCCCGGCGAAGTCACGCTGCGTGTCAAGGCGGTCGCGCTCAACCACATCGACGTCTGGGGATGGCGTGGCATGGCCTTTGCCAAGCGCAAGATGCCGCTGGTGATCGGCGCGGAAGCGTCCGGCGTGGTGGAGAGCATCGGCCCAGGTGTCGCCAATGTCCTGCCGGGCCAGCTCGTCTCGATCTATGGTGCACGCACCTGCGGGCTCTGCCGCCCCTGCCGCGAGGGTCGCGACAATCTCTGCGAACATGTGGGCGGCGTGCACGGCTTCCACCTCGACGGTTTCGCGCAGGAACTGGTGAACCTCCCGGCGCGCCTGCTCGTTCCGGCGCCTCCGGGCGTCGATGCCGTCGGTGCGGCGCTGGCACCCGTCACCTTCGGCACGGTCGAACACATGCTCTTCGACAACGCCAAGCTCGAACCCGGGGAAACGATCCTCGTCCATGCCGGCGGTTCCGGCATCGGCACGGCCGCGATCCAGCTTGCCAAGAAGATCGGCTGCACGGTGATCACCACTGTCGGTTCGGACGACAAGATCGAGAAGGCGAAGGCGCTCGGCGCCGATCATGTCATCAACTACCGCACCGACCGCTTCGAGGGCGTGGTGCGCAAGCTCACCAGGAAGAAGGGCGTCGACGTTGTCTTCGAACATGTCGGCAAGGACACCTGGGCAGGCTCGATGCTGTCGATGAAGCGGGGAGGGCGTCTCGTCACCTGCGGCTCGACGTCCGGCGTCTCGACTGACATGAACCTGATGATGCTCTTCCAGCAGCAGTTGAAGCTGCTCGGTTCCTTCGGCTGCCGCATGGAAAACATGGCGAACGCCATGCAGAAGATGGGTCGCGGCCTCGTGCATCCGGTGATCGATACCGAAGTCGGCTTCAACGATATCGACCGGGCGCTGGAGCGGATGGAATCGCGACAGGTCTTCGGCAAGATCATCCTTCGGATGGACTGAACACGTGCGGATGCTGATCACGAGGCTTGTGCTGGCCGCCAACCATTTTCGGCAATGGCTGATTGCGCAGTTTGTGTTCCTGCTGCTGACGGTGCTTAAGCTCTTTCCGCCGGACGCGGCGATCAACTTCATGGATCGCGTCGCCCGGTGGATCGGCCCGAAGACCGGGCGCTACAAGCTGACACTCACCAATCTGCGCAACGCCTTTCCGGAAAAGAGCGAGGCGGAGCTCGAGAAGATCGCGCTCGACAGCTGGGGCAATATGGGCCGCATGGCGGCGGAATACGTCTTCCTCGACCAGCTCTTCGATTTCGACCCTCATCGGCCGGAGCCGGGCAGGGTGGAAGTGTCAGGTATTCCGCTGTTCCTGGACTTGCGCGACGACCCGCGGCCCTTCATCGTCTTCACGGCCCACAGCGGCAATTTCGAGATGCTGCCCGTCGCGGGCTCAGCCTTCGGGCTGGACGTCACGGTTCTCTTCCGCCCGCCGAACAATCCCTACATGGCTGATAAGGTCTTCGAGTTCCGCAAGGCGCGGATGGGCAATCTCGTGCCGTCGCATGCCGGTTCTTCCTTCGCGCTTGCCCGTCAGTTGGAGCGCGGCGGCGGCGTGGGCGTTCTGGTCGATCAGAAGTTCCGCAAGGGTTTGAAGACCAAGTTCTTCGGCAGGGACGTGCAGACCAATCCGCTGCTGGCCAAACTCGTGCGCCAGTTCAACTGCGAGGTCTATCCCGCCCGCTGCATCCGTCTGCCTGGCGGTCGCTTCCGGCTGGAGCTCGAACCGGCGATCACGATTCCCCGCCGGGCCGACGGCAGCGTCGACGTCAATGCTACGGCCCAGATGCTGAACGACAAGGTAGAGAGCTGGGTGCGCGAATATCCGGGCCAATGGCTCTGGTACCACGACCGCTGGAACATCAAGCGTAGCCTCTAAAGGCGCCCCGCTAGCCCATCCAAAGCGCCGCCTTGTTGCGTGCCGCGCGTTCACGCGCGATCTGCATGGCAGCGGCTGCGCCACCGGAGTCGCCGGCTGCGGCCAAGAGCACCGCCCGCGACTTCGCCAGCAGCGGCTCGAACTGGGCCTCGCCAAAACGCGCCACCCTTTCATCGTGCCGGTCCAGCAGCGCGCGTGCTTCGTCGAGCCGCCCGACGGCCACATAGGCGTCGGAAAGCAGGCTTGCGAAATAGGCCTGCCAGTTCGCGAAGCCGGTCATCGCCCAAAGGGCGGAGCCTTCCTCCATCTGGTGGATACCGGTATCGATCGCGCCCCGTTTCGCCTTCGCCCAGCCTTGGCAGATCATCGACATGGCGACCATTTCTGGAAAGCCCTGACGGCCGGCGAATTCGATGCCTTCTTCGCTGTAACGGGATGCCGTCGGCACATCGTCGCGCAGCATGGCGGTTACGAAGTTGGCGAGCAGTGCGAAACCGTAAACGTGCGGCCGCTTGACCAGCTTTGCAAGTTCGAGCGCCGCCTTTGCATGCTTCGCACCCTCGGCGGTCTTCCCCATGACGGTATGCGTCAGGCCGAGATAGAACCGCCCGAAGACGCCGAATTCCTTGAGGAAGCGCATGTAGAACTCGCGGTGTAGCGCGGGATCATAGCGCGCGACGGTGGCGCTCAGGTGTTCGAGCGCAGCCGGATTATCGCCGCGATGCCAGGCGACGAGGCCGCGCATCGTATGGGCGGCGAGGTAGGCCGCATCCGATGGTTCCGCGTCCAATATCGCGAAAATCTCGTCGTTTACCCGGTCCGCCTCGGCGAGCCTGCCACACGCCCAGTCATGCAAGGCCGTGTTATAGATGACGGGAACCAAGTTGTCGGGTTTGTTCTGACGGCGCAGCAATTCCAGCGCACGCGCCTGGGCGGCGCCAAAGGCGGGGTTGCCCGGGCCGCGGGTCACCATGAGCGTCGGACCTTCGATCGCCCGCAGCCGCAGTTCAACGTCGTCGCGTTCGTCGCCTGCCGGCAATAGCTCCGTCGCCGCCAGACCACGGGTGATATGCGCCAGCGCCTCCGCCGCGCTTCCTTCTCCGGCCGCCGCCATCGCGGCCGTCAAGCGCCATTCGGCCGACTCCCTGTTGCGTCCGGCGGCAAGCAGGTGATCGGCCAGTACCTCGGCGGTGATCCGGCGCCCACCCTTGTCCGCGAGCATGGCGTCGGCCACGAGGCCGTGCAGCCGGCGTCGCTCGGCCGTGCTCAGCGATCCGTATACCGCATCCTGCACCAGGGCATGTTTGAAGATCGCCGCCGGCTGGCTTCCGGATGCCGTTCCCCTATGAGCGATATCGGCGGCTTCGAGCGTGGCGAGCGCCTTGTCGAAGGTGGTCCGGCCGAGTGCCGACAGGGAGCGGACCAGTTGAAGGTCGAAGACGCGCCCGACCGTGGCCCCGATCCTCGCGACCTTCTGGGCATGGGGATTGAGCCGGTCGAGCTTGTTCTGCACGAGCCCGCCAAGAGTCATGGGAACGTCGCGCCGCACCTTCTGACCTTCGCCCTTTTCTCGCCCGCCGAGGTTTTCCGCAAGCATGGAGGCGTATTCCTCGACGAAGAGCGGGACGCCATCGGATTTTTCGACGATGACATGCAGCGTTTCCTCGTCCATGCCGGCAGCAAGGCCGGTCGCCTTAGCGAGTTCGACGGACTGTGCATCGCTCAGCCGCTCCAATTGCACGACTTCGCCCAGTGCACTCAGCCGTCCCGCAAACGGGCCCTCCGGCCGGGTCGTGGTCAGCACGGTGCAGGCATGGTCAGCGGCGTTCCTGACCAGATTTTCGAGGAATTCCGCAGAGGTGGGGTCGATCCAGTGCACGTCCTCGAAAACCAGCAACAGCGGGTGCCCGGGCACGGCCGTGCTGAACACCTTCTTGGACAAGATCTGGAAGGCCATGCGCCTCTTGAGGAGAATGCCGATATCGGCATTCGCTTCCTGCTCCGGGCCGCTCGACGCAACCACGTCCATCAGCACCGCGGTTTGTTCCTCGTCCGTCTGCCAGGCCGATTGGAAAAGCCGCCGAAGCTTGTCGCGCCGGACGTCCCGCGCATCGTCGGCATTCACGCCGGACACCCAGTCGAGATAGTCCTTGACGGGATGAAGCGATGAAAACTGGTGGGCGGGCGAGCATTGCAGAGACAGAAAGCGAGCGCTTTCCATCGCTCGATCGCGCCGCAACACGTCGATCAGTCGCGACTTGCCGATACCGGGTTCGCCGACGAGAACCGCGGCTCCACCCGACCCGCCGGCGGCGCGCGCCATCAATTTGCGCAACAGTGCGAGCTCTCGGTCGCGGCCGACGAGCGGGGTGCGGCGCTCGCCGCGCAACGCCTCGAAACGGCTGAGGCCCTTGCGCCGTCGCGGCCGCAGCCTGAAGACGACCTCCGGCTGCTCGAACCCCTTCAGATCTTGCGGACCGAGATCCTCGAAATCGAATGCCTTTCCCGCCAGCTTGCGTGTCGCGGCGCAGACGACCGCCGTATTCGCCGAGGCGAGCGTCTGCAGTCGTGCCGCCTTGTTCAGACAGGCGCCGACGACGTTCTCGCCGTAGTAGTCGCCCGGTTTCTGATGAATGATGACACGCCCGGTCGCAATGCCGATCCGCGCCGCAAGCCGGGCACCCGCCAGCTTGCGGTTGAGCTGCTCAAGGTTCTGAAGGATCGTCCAAGCGGCCTGCACGGCCCGCAGCGGATCATCCTCCGTGCCGCGCGGATAGCCGAAGTAGCTGATGACGCCATCGCCCAGATAGTTCGCCACCGTCCCGTCCTGCGTCCGCGTCGCCTCCGTGCAGAGGTTGTGATAGATGCGCAGCAGGTCGCTGAATGCCTCCGGCCCGTGTTCCTCCAGGAGCGCGGTCGAGCCAACGAGATCGGCGAACATCACGGTCAGTTGCCGGTGCTGCGAGGGCATGTCGGAGGGCTCCGCCGGTCCCTGTGCGATCAGCGCGCCGAGCCGGTCGCCCGGGTGCCTAGTGGACGTCGACATGTTCTTGAACGAAGACGTCGTTGCCGGCGGCGGCGTCGAAGGCACTGAGGGCAAACATGATCAGCATGTCGTAGTCGAGCGCGACCGCATCCTCATTGTCGTTCTGCGGTTTTGACCCCGGTCTGTTCTGGAACCAGCGCGCCCACATCTCCGAGCCGGGCGGATACATCGGGAAAAGCGTTCCTTCGCGCGGAAAGGCCTTGTTCGGAGAAGGATACAGGTTTGCGACGAAGGGAAACTGCGCGGTGCCGTGGCAGCTGAGACAGGAGGAGGCCCGCTGCATCGGGACCCGGCTGCCGTCGGTCAGAAGCACGTTGTGGCGTTCCGAGACGTCGATCGGACCGGAAAGCCGGCCGCCCCAGCCGAGCGAAGAGAGCGCATAGGCGGGCGCCTTCTGATTGATCCATGTCTCTTGCAGGGGGCCGCCTTTCGGGTCAGTGCCGTTCGGTTCACGTGCGAAAGCCGGGTCGTTGCCCCACATGGCGCCAAGCGGCACCAGCTTGTCCCAGGCAGTCGCGCCCGGGGCATCCTTGTCATAGACGTAGGTGACGAAGACCCAGCCGGTCTGCGGGGAGGCGACCGTGTCCTTCACGATGATATCGAATTGCAGCACCCGGAGCGGCACGACCACGGCCTTGGCGTTGGTGTAGGGATCGTAGTCCGGCCCCTGGAGCGACTCGACGGTCGGACGATAGACATTCCAGATGCCGGAGCCCTCGACGACGGGCCATTGCTCCGGCGTCGGGGTCACCGCCGCCGCCTTGACCACCATCCCGCCCTCCGGGAACGACACCGCCGTTCGATTTGGCCTGAACGGATCGGCCCAGAGTTTCTTCAGCATCGTGGCGGAGAGGGCATCGTAATAGATGACCGTATGGTTCTGCATATTGACCGTCAGGCCAGAGTCCTGGAACGTCCCTTGAGTGATTATCTGTCCGGAAAACGAGCCGAGGATGGCTTCCTGCCCGCTCTCCGGATCGACGACGCCGTTAGGGCCAGCGGTGCCGGCGCCCTGCCAGATCATTCCATACCAGCCATTCGCGGCCGGATCCCAGGTGTCCGGCGCATCGATCATCGCCCGCATGTTCGGCTCGACGAAGGCCTTGAGCTTGGCAACATAGTCGCCGGCATTTTCGATGTTCAGCGGCATGCGTGGCGCAACCGCGAACCACTTGTTGCCGGCTGTTTCCGGATAGTTGTAGTTCAAGCTGCGGTAAGGGCCGCTCCATTCGCTCGCCGTCGGATAGAGACCGTTGTTCGAGGCGTAAGGGTCCGTTGCGGATGCCGGCAGGGACCATAGGGCCGCCGGGAGAAATATCGCTAGCGCCGAAATCCGAATGCCAAGCCGATAAAGTCCCCGCATCATGCGTGCCCCCTCGATCCGGATATAATCCCGAATTGCAATGTATCACGGAAGATCAGGGGCGCCAGCAGCGATCTTCAACCGGAGGAGTTAGCCCGAGATTATCGCTGTGCGCTCTCGATTCTGGCTGCCGGCTCGCTACTCGGCTGCCCTTTTGCGTGTCCCCGAGTCGCTCATTGCCATGATCCGAAAATGCTTGAAGCGCGCGCTTTCTCGCTGTTGAACGATGCCGCAATGAGTGTAAACTCATCGTTGTGGTATGGGGGCTGCTGCAAGCGCTGTGGGTGACAGGCGCATTGCAGTTTTGGGATCGAGGGGAAATCATCAAAACCCGGATATCGTCTGCGACATTACCGTCTGGCTTGAAGTGCATCGACGCGGCATTGCCGTGGGGAATGGGGATTCGAATTGAACGCACTGATTGAACTGTTCTGGTTCAAATATTCGCAGTTGCAGTATGCCGTGAGCGTGGCTGACGAACACCTGATCGGCATTCTGGATCGTGAGCTTGATCCTATCCTGAGCGCGGTTTACGACGAGAAGGCCGCGAGCGTGGAAGACGCCCGGCTGCAGTTTCAGTTCCTGGTCGACATCCTGCGCGCCGAGGCGGACGACATGTCCTGCGTGCTGCGCCATTCGCACCTGCTTCAATCGCTGATCGATCGTTATTTCGCGGCGACGGGGGTGGCGAACCTCGCCGGTCTCGACCTCGACCGTCGGGCAATATTGCCGAGCAAGGGGCGCGCCGACGAGGGATTGCTCAACGAGGCGATTCTCGACTGCTTTCCCGACCGGATCGCCGTCATCACGCCGGACTACCGCTATCTCTATACCAATCCCTTGAATGCGAATCATCTCGAAAGCAGGCCGATTGATCTCATCGGCCGGCACATCGTCGAGTTCATCGGCCTCCAGCGCTTCGAGCAACGCGTGAAGGCCCATCTTGACCGCTGCTTCGGCGGCGAAGTCGTCGACTACACCTTTGCCAAGACCGTCGATGCACGGACGGTGGTGGTTCGCTGCCGCATGACGCCATGCCTGTCGAGCAACGGCAAGCTGATCGGCGCGATCCTGGTCATACAGGAGCATGCCGACCGACGCAGGGCAATTGCGGCCTGAGCGCTAAGGGTAGGGGCCGTAGCGCGCCGATGTCGGCGTCGTGCTTCCGGGAAATCGATAATCCGCGCTGAGAGAAACGCAACGCGGCGCGGTCGATGATGATCGACTTCGATCCTGAGCCGCAGCGCCGTCGATCAATGGCGCTGCTGCAAGGCACAGCGAGGCAGTCGTTGACGGCGTGATCACCGGCTGCGATATCTGCGCTGTCGGATTTCAAGGGCCGTACTGGGTTTACAGGCTAGCCATCATAGTGACCTGAAAATGCGGCCTCGGCTGACCTGACGACCACCGCAATGTCCACGCCCTTCGCCACGATTGTGCCGCTTGCGCGAAGGTCGGTCACTGTCTTGAGCCCCCCTGCCTTGGGCGGATCGAGAGGCACTACGCTCCCGGCATCCAGATCGACCACCCAGAGACCTTCTTCACCCGCTATGCTAATGACGATAACTCTAGCCATTGCTTTATTTCCCCGGTTGCAGATTTGCGGTTAAAATCCTGCCTTCTTTAGTCCTTCACGGTAGAGATCCTTGTGCCATTGCTCCTTACTCGGAACGGCGGCCAGCCACTGGTCGACGTCGAAAGCCGGATTGGCTTCGCGAACTCTGCGCACAAAAAAACGCGCCTTATCCATGTGATCCAGCATCGCCCAATTGGCGGCTGAAAGCCTGTCCGCCAAGCTGGGATCTTCCATCTGGCTGATATAATCCAGCGACGCCTCGAAGTGGCTGAGAGCGTAGTTGGCTCCCGCAGCGGTCCAAAGATAAGCGTCCGGGCTGAGAGGGTTCAACTCGATCGCGCGCTCAATCTTCTGCAAGGCCATGGCAGGGCGCGAACAATGGACCAACGTATCCGCGTAGTCGGCGATGACATCCGCGTAGTGCGGACCAAGCGTCTCTGCCAATTCCATCGCTTCAGCGCTTTCATCGAATGCACCCTGCAACAATTTGGCAACGCCAAATTCGCGATAGCCATCGGCTAGGTCCGCGCGCGCTCCCATGGCCTGCGCTGCGAAAGTCTCCGCCGTCTTCAAAAGATCGATATCGCCTCGTGCCGTTAACAACCACTCCTTTGAGTAGGTTCGGGCCATGGCGCTCAGCGCCGGCGCGAAATCAGGACTTGCTTGCAGCGCGGCTTTCATCTCCTTGCGCGCACGTCGCAAGTTTGGAAGCGTGAGTCGATTAAGGTGCGGTCTGCCGACAAGATATCGATGGTAGGCAATCGGGTTCAGCTCAAGATAGGAGCGTGTCGTTTCATGCCGCTCGATCTCACTGGAAACAGAAAGTGCGATGCGTCGCGAAATCACTCTTCGATCGCGAACGAGGTCAAGATGACCGAGGCCGAATCTCTCCGCCCAGGTAATCTCGCTATCGGGAAGGAAGATTAGCTGGGCGAATAACGTCACTTCGCCGCCCAGGCTGCTGATCCGGGTGTCGAGAACGTAGGTGACCGAATGGTGCTCGAAGAACGCAACCTGGTCCTCCATATCGTGGCCAATTCGAACGGCCGAATGGGGGGCGATAACCTGGAGGCTGTTGAGGGCACAAAATCCGATCGTAATATCTTCGATCAACGATGCGGCGACGAGGCCAGCGTCGGGACGGCTGGATTGATTGGTCGGAGGCAGCAACACAAGGCGAGGAATTTCTGCTTTGATGCCGGATATGCCGGCATCAGATGAGTGCGCTCGTACCTTGGCGGGGATCTTTGCCGATTTCTTGTCGATGGCAGCGCTAAGAGCATCGATGCCCCGCGAAATTGAACTGCTTCTCTGCTCAAAAAACCGTCGCAGCTCCTCAACGTCTCTTTCCGCGCCAAATATTTTCACGAGGAACTGGAGCGTATCCGGATCCGCGGGTTCGGCTCGGAAGAGGAGGATAGCCGCATCCTTGACGACTTCAGATTCGGCTTGGGTGCGGGCCAAAGGTGCCGCTCGTTCCAGCGAATCTTTGAGAAGGCCCTTGTGCTGATTTCTGCGTTCCGCAAGCCAGCTGTCAAAATCGGAGCTGTGGCAGTCAACCTTCCCGATGAAAGACTGCTTCAGTAGGTCTGTGAGGCGCATGAGCCGAGCAACAGGCTCTGCCACACCCTCTTTGTCAATCGACAGGAGATCGGAGGACAGAGACCCCCGATCAACGTAAATCATGGTTTCCGTGAAGGAAAGGAACTGCGCTCCGAGTTCATCTTGGCGAGTCTTTATTCTCGAAACGGTCTTACGCAAGTTCGAAAGCGAAACCGCCTTGTCCTCGTTGCTCCACAAGAACGCAGCCAACTCCTGTCGATACGCGGAACCATTTGAGGTTGTGAGCAAGTAAACGAGAATCAGCAATCCCTTTTCGGGGAAAGCAACGTGGTTGCTTTCCGAGTCGACGAGCCTCAAACCTCCAAAGGTCTGCAGAAAGAAAGCCATTTTGTCCTTCACGACGCGACCCGATGCAGAAGATGTGCCCAGGGCCGGAGGAAAGCTGCCGACTATGTATCAGCGGCAGTTTGTTCCAACTGTGCATTAATTTCAACAACCGCGTTCATTTCTTGGAACGCTATCGCTAGGGTAGATTTCAGCAGCAAATTGCGCGACGATTTCGAGATGTTTGCGACTCTTGCCCATCACGGAAGCTGAGCACGATTGACTGCAGGCGGCGGAGTCCGCCGGTTCGAAACGCTCACATCGCCGGTGTTCGAGAGACATACTGTGGAAGGTCATTGATGAAATCTGAACGCATGTCTTTTTTGATCACCCAGATGAACGAGGCAGACCTCGAAGCGGCAGCAACCATCATTTCTCGCGCATACGCCGCGCCTCCTTGGAATGAGGACTGGTCAGTCGAAGCCGCAACTGAGCGTGTCTCGCAGCTCTTGGCAGCGCCCAGGCGAATAGCGTTAGCGGCTTGGGATGCAGATAATCTCGTTGGAATTACAATCGGCACACGGCATCGACACTATGCGGGCCAGTTGCTGTACCTGGAGGAGGTTGCGGTGCTTCCAGGTGCGCAGGGTGCCGGTGTCGGAACGGCACTGCTCGGCGCCATCGTCGAGGCGGCAAAAGCGGCGGGGTGTCACAAAGTATGGCTGGTATCGCAACACTCGGGCAGAGTATCCGAGTTCTACCGCCGGAACGGATTCGTCTCCAGCGACAAACTCGATATCTACTCCAAAGTGGCTTAACTCCAGCAGGCTGGTTGCGGGAAATTAGCAGGGCGTTTTGCCTGAACGCCGGACAAGCATGCTGCGAAGGCACTCCTGCTCGAAGCTGATGTGGCGGCGCACATTGGTGAAGAAGCCGCGCAGCATGTAGCCGGCGGTCTCGGCATTGACGGTCCTGTCCGCCGCGCCAAGGCGACCGAGCATTTCGGTCAGTTCCTCGGCGAAACACTCGTCTTCGCAATGCTCGTATTTCAGGCGCTCAAGCACGGCATGCACCGACGTGTCGTCCGGGAAGCGCTGCTCGATCCAGGCAAAGACCAGCCTTTCCTCGCCGGCATGAAGATCCCTGATCATCGGTCCGATCATCTTTGCGGCATAGGCGCAGGTCCCACGGTTGATCTCATCCGGCAGGCTGTCGGCAATGGCTTCCAAGCTGTCGCAGAGCGCGAGCTGGTCCTGATGGGCGCCGGCCAACCAGCTCAGCGGCTCAACCGGCGACCCTGTAAAAGCCGAGGGAAGTGTCCCTAACGTTCGGCCGTTGATTTTTGCTCTCATGCGCTCCGGCCCTTCCCACCATCGCTTCACGTGCCGCCTCCATGTTCGCAACATGTGTCGATGGGTGAGCGCGGGCCTTGATCTGAATCAAGGTTGCCGGCGCGCGATTCTGACAGATCAGGGCAGGTTGCGGCGGCATGCGTCGTTCAGTGCGCCGTCGTCAGCGATTTGAGAAAGTTGGGGACCCAACCATGAAATACACATTCGAGATGATCGTGCTCGGGGTCGGCGCCTTCCTGGCGCTGGTTGGGGCCGGCTTCGCTCAAGATCGCCTTTTCGGGGCGCATATGTGGGTGCTGTTCTTCGTGCTGCTCGGCGGCACGATCCTGTTGCTGCAGCGGATCGAGTTCCGCCCGGCGGTCGCGGGTGCGGCGGCACCCCCGCGGTCGGAATATTTCGACGAGGTCGTGAAATACGGCGTCATCGCCACGGTATTCTGGGGCGTCGTCGGCTTCCTGGTCGGCGTTATCGCGGCCCTACAGCTTGCCTTCCCGGACCTCAATGTCGAGCCCTGGTTCAATTTCGGGCGCGTCCGGCCACTGCACACCTCCGCCGTCATCTTCGCCTTCGGTGGCAACGCGCTGATCGCAACTTCGTTCTACGTCGTCCAGCGCACCAGCCGCGCACGCCTCTTCGGCGGCAATCTCGGCTGGTTCGTATTCTGGGGCTATCAGCTCTTCATCGTGCTGGCGGCAACGGGCTACCTGCTCGGCATCACCCAGAGCCGCGAATATGCCGAGCCTGAATGGTATGTCGACCTCTGGCTGACGATCGTCTGGGTCGCCTACCTCGTTGCGTTCCTCGGCACGATCCTGGTGCGCAAGGAGCCGCATATCTATGTGGCGAACTGGTTCTATCTCGCCTTCATCGTCACCATCGCCATGCTGCACATCGTCAACAATCTGGCGGTGCCGGTCTCCTTCTTCGGTTCGAAGAGCTACTCGGCCTTCTCGGGTGTTCAGGACGCGCTGACGCAATGGTGGTACGGCCATAACGCCGTCGGCTTCTTCCTGACGGCCGGCTTCCTGGCGATGATGTATTACTTCATCCCCAAGCAGGTGAACCGCCCCGTCTACTCCTACCGGCTGTCGATCATCCACTTCTGGGCGCTGATCTTCATGTACATCTGGGCGGGTCCGCACCATCTCCATTATACGGCGCTGCCAGACTGGGCGCAGACCCTTGGCATGGTCTTCTCCGTCATGCTCTGGATGCCCTCCTGGGGCGGCATGATCAACGGCCTGATGACGCTTTCGGGCGCCTGGGACAAGGTCCGCACCGATCCCATCGTCCGCATGATGGTCATGTCCGTGGCCTTCTACGGCATGGCGACCTTCGAAGGGCCGATGATGTCGATCAAGACGGTCAACTCGCTCAGCCACTATACCGACTGGACCATCGGCCACGTGCATTCCGGCGCGCTCGGCTGGAACGGGCTCATCACCTTCGGCGCGATCTATTATCTCGTCCCGAAGCTCTGGAACCGCGAGCGGCTTTACAGCATGCGCATGGTCAACTGGCACTTCTGGCTCGCCACCCTCGGCATCGT
The DNA here is from genome assembly GCF_030124405.1 of Sinorhizobium sp. 7-81. NCBI lineage: Bacteria > Pseudomonadati > Pseudomonadota > Alphaproteobacteria > Hyphomicrobiales > Rhizobiaceae > Sinorhizobium > Sinorhizobium sp. 7-81. Next base: position 283,453 of record NZ_JASKLT010000007.1, read on the forward strand.
CGTCTACGCCGCCGTCATGTGGGTCGCCGGCATCCAGCAGGGGCTGATGTGGCGTGAATACGACGACCAGGGCTTCCTCGTCTATTCCTTCGCGGAATCAGTCGCGGCCATGTTCCCCTACTATGTGCTGCGTGCCGTCGGCGGCGGCCTGTTCCTCGCCGGGGCGCTGCTCATGGCCTTCAATGTAACAATGACCATCCTCGGACGCGTGCGCGACGAAGCCCCGATCCTCGGTGCGACGCCGCTGCCGCAGCCTGCGGAATAGGAGGACAGACCGATGTCCATTCTCGACAAACACGCCACCCTCGAACGAAATGCCACGCTCCTCCTGGTCGGCTCGCTGCTCGTCGTCTCGATCGGCGGCATCGTGGAAATCGCGCCGCTCTTCTATCTCGAAAACACCATCGAGAAGGTCGAAGGCATGCGACCCTATTCGCCGCTGGAGCTTGCCGGACGCGACATCTATGTCCGCGAAGGCTGCTATGTCTGCCACAGCCAGATGATCCGGCCGTTCCGCGACGAGGTCGAGCGCTACGGGCACTACTCGCTGGCGGCGGAGTCGATGTACGACCATCCGTTCCAATGGGGCTCGAAGCGCACAGGGCCGGACCTTGCCCGCGTCGGCGACCGCTACTCCAACGAATGGCACGTCCAGCACATGATCGAGCCGCGCTCGGTCGTGCCGGAATCGGTGATGCCGAGCTACGCCTTCCTCAAGGAAACGCCGCTCGAGGTGACGAACGTCGCGATGAACCTCAAGGCCAACAGGGCCGTCGGCGTCCCCTACACGGACGAGATGATCGATAACGCGGCTCAGGACCTCAAGGCGCAGGCCGATGCCAACGCCGACACCGCCGGTGTCGAGGAGCGTTACCCGAAAGCCAAGCTCGGCGATTTCGACGGCGATCCGCAAAAGCTGACGGAGATGGATGCACTCATCGCCTATCTCCAGATGCTCGGCACGCTCGTCGACTTCTCCACCTATGACGACACCACCGGCTATCGCTGAGGAGGGAAACCGACATGGAAACCTACACGCTCATGCGCCACTTCGCCGACAGCTGGGGCCTCGTCGCCATGGTGCTCTTCTTCCTCGGTGTCGTCGTTTTCATCTTCCGGCCGGGCGCCAGGAATGCCGCCCATCAGGCCGCCTTTATCCCCTTCGATCACGATGTGATCGGCTCTGAGAAGTCAGAACGGCATGCGGGCGGAAAACCGCTGCACACTTTTCCTCATGCCGCTCGTAAGGAGGATTGATCCATGGCGGATAAACACATTGACGAGATCAGCGGCGTCGAGACCACCGGTCATGAGTGGGACGGCATTCGCGAGCTCAACAACCCGATGCCGCGTTGGTGGGTCTACAGCTTCTACGCCACGATCATCTGGGCAATAGGCTACGCAATCGCGTACCCCTCGTGGCCGATGCTGACGGACGCGACCAAAGGCGTGCTCGGCTATTCGAGCCGCTCCGAGGTCAGCGTCGAGCTTGCCAATGCCAAGGCGGCGCAGGCCGGCAACCTGGAGCGGATCGCTTCGAGTTCGCTCGATGAGATCATTGCCGATCCGCAACTGCAGCAGTTCGCCGTTTCCGCCGGTGCTTCCGCCTTCAAGGTGAACTGTGCGCAGTGTCATGGCTCCGGTGCGGCGGGCGGGAAAGGCTTCCCGAACCTGAACGACGACGATTGGCTCTGGGGCGGCAAGCCCGACGAGATCTACCAGACGATCGCGCACGGCATCCGCCATGCCAGCGACGGCGAGACCCGCGTCTCCGAGATGCCGTCCTTCGCGGAGATGCTGGAGCCCGAGCAGTTGAAGCAGACGGCGGCCTTTGTCGTGAGCCTTACCGGGACGCCGTCGAATCCGGCGCTGGTCGAGCCCGGCAAGCAGCTCTTCGCGGACAACTGTGCTTCGTGCCACGGCGAGGATGCGAAAGGCAGCCGCGAGATGGGCGCGCCTGACCTTGCCGACGCCATCTGGCTGAATGGCGAGGGCGAGCAGGCGATCATCAACCAGATGAAGGCGCCGAAACACGGCGTCATGCCGGCATGGCTGCCTCGCATCGGCGACACCACGGTCAAGCAACTCGCGGTCTTCGTTCACTCGCTCGGCGGCGGGGAATAGCGGCCACCGCGGGGCGCCGCCGTCCGAAACCGAACCGAACATCAATCGTCCATATCGCCGAAAATATCATAGTCGATGCGACGGCCAACGAGTCGCAACGAGCGATCCGGTTCGATCACATAGGTTTCGTAGACCCGGTGGCCGAAATTGTCGAAGAACTGGTGCGGCACGATGCTGCCGACCGGCGCCTTGGTCAGCCTCGTGCGCGGCTGGCCGCCATAGGTTATGCTGCCGGGAATGGGCTCGAGATAGCGCCCGTAGCCGACCGACGGCGGCGGCGTGGCCGTGCAGGCGCCAAGCAGCAGGGCGGCAAGGAGGGCGGGCGAGGCATGTTTCATGGCGATCCATCCTATCGGTCGCTGGGGAGGTCATAGTCGATGCGGCGACTTATCAATTGCAGCGAACGGTCCGGCTCTATGACATAGGTTTCGGAGACCTGACGGCCGAATTTGTCCCGAAACCGGTGCGGCACGATGCTGCCGACTGGCGCCTTGGTCAGCTTCGTGCGCGGCTGCCCGCCATAGGTTATGCTGCCGGGAATGGGCTCGAGATTGCGCGAGTAGCCGATCGACGGCGGGGCGGTGGAGGCGCAGGCGGCGAGCAGAAAACCCAGGCAAATGGCGGGCAGGGCGATCTTCATGACGGTTTTCCTTGGCTCCGGCGATTGCGCCCCTCTCCATTGCGCGAGCGGCCCGTTGATACACGCTAGACTGGCTGCATATCTTATTCCTTCTTCAACAACGATCAAAGGAACCAACGAGTCTCGGTGCAGTTTCCTGGTGACGTTTGGTGCTTCGATGCGAATTCTGTTGCATCCGGTGGCCGCTTTGAAGGATGTAAGGAGCCGGACTCGCCGGAGGGCCACGGTCGCACGAACTCCTGTTCGCGCGTTTCGTTGCGGCTGCCTGCGTAGGCCGCTTTTTGGAAGGCCATCGCCCGACCCGCGTTGCTTCAGGTACTGCCCATGACCGCCGAACAATCGCTCTCGTTTCTCGTCATCGGCACCATGATGGCCTTTTTCATCTGGGACCGCTTCCGCTACGACATTGTCGCGTGTTCGGCGCTGATGCTCTCGGTCGCGGTCGGCATCGTGCCCTTCGACCATGCCTTCGACGGCTTCAGCGACGATATCGTCATCATCGTCGGCAGCGCGCTCATCGTCAGTGCGGGTGTTGCGCGCTCCGGCGTTGTGGACGCGGCAATCCAACGCTTCCTGCCGGACCTGACCTCGGTGAGGGCGCAACTCGCGCTTCTCGTCGTCACCGTCACGGTGCTTTCCGCCTTCATCAAGAATATCGGGGCGCTGGCGATCATGATCCCGGTCGCCTTCCAGTTCGCGCGCCGGTCGAATGTGCAGCCTTCGGTGTTCCTGATGCCGATGGCCTTCGGTTCGCTGATCGGCGGGCTGATGACGCAGATCGGCACCTCGCCCAACGTGGTCGTTTCGCGGATGCGGCAGGATCTGACCGGCGAAAGCTTCACGATGTTTGATTTCACCCCCGTCGGCGCATCGCTGGCGGCGGTCGGCGCGGTGTTCCTGCTTTTCGCCTACAGGCTGGTGCCGGAGCGCAAGAGCCAGCACGTTTCCGTCAACCAGGCGATCGAAATCACGGACTACACGTCCGAAGCGATCGTCCCGGCCGGTTCGCCTGGGATTGGCAAGCCGCTCGGAAACCTGGTCAAGCTCGGCGACGGCGGCGCCGTCGTCATCGCCATCTTCCGGCGCGGCACACATCTGGCACCGCTGCCCGATATCAAGGTCGAGGCCGACGATATCCTGCTGCTCGAAGGCGGGCCGGCGGCGCTCGACCGCATCGTTTCCCAGGCGAAGCTCAGGATTTCCGGCGACCGCTCGCCGGCAGCCAGCAACGGCAAGGCGCCGGCCGACATCGAGGCGGTCGAGGCGGTGATCGCCAGCGGCTCGCCGCTCGTCGGCATGACGGCGCAGCGGCTGGCACTCTTCAACAATCACAACATCAATCTCCTGGCCGTCAGCCGCCAGGGCGAGCGGCTGAAGCAGCGTCTCGGCAGCATCCGGCTGCAGGCCGGCGACATCGTCGTCTTGCAGGGGACGCGGCGCGATCTGCCGCCCTTCCTGCAGGATTTCGGCTGCCTGCCGCTTGCCCAGCGCGAAATCCTGCTCGGCACAATCCGCCGCGCGACGGTGCCGCTGCTCGTGCTCGCCGCAGCCATGGGGGCGACCGCGATCGGCGTCGTGCCGGTACCGGTCGCGTTTTTCGCGGCGGCGCTGGCCATGGTGGTCTTCCGCGTGATACCGTTGCGCGACGTCTACCGCGCAGTCGACGGGCCGATCCTCGTCATGCTGGCGGCTCTGATCCCGGTCAGCGACACGCTGCGCACCACCGGCGGCTCGGACCTTATAGCCGGCTGGCTGAGCGGCGTTGCCTCGGGCCTCCCGCCCGCGGGCGCGCTTGCCCTCATCCTCATCGCAGCGATGGCCGTCACGCCGTTCCTCAACAATGCCGCGACCGTGCTCGTCATGGCGCCGATCGCCGCGAGTTTCGCCGCGGCGCTCGAATACCGGCCGGATGCCTTCCTGATGGCGGTGGCAATCGGCGCGGGCTCGGATTTCCTGACCCCGATCGGCCACCAGTGCAACACGCTGGTCATGGGTCCCGGCGGCTACCGCTTTAGCGACTATCCGCGCCTCGGCCTGCCTCTTTCCATCGTCATCGTGCTCGTTGCCGTGCCGATGCTGTTATGGGTCTGGCCGCTGAGATAGACCCGGTGGTTCATCGCGTCGTCGCCTGATCCTTCAGATAGTCCCTGTACCAGTCGGCGATCTCGCCGCCGGTCGCGAGCCACACATCCCGGCGCCAGGTGATGTGGCCTCCAGCCGCTGCCTGTCGCCCAAACGTCGTGTCTTCGTGGACTTCTTCGCCGGAAATCTGTTTTCGGCGTGAGACGTTCGCTCCGGTTCACGCGCCATCGTCACATTTGCGAGAGTCCGTACCTTGTCAGATGTAATGTTATTTAATAACAATGCATGGCTTCGCAACGAGACGCCCCCATGTTGATATCTCCCTGCCTCCTTCATCCACCGGTTGCTTGCCACCGCGATTCATGTCACCAAGGGCGCGATGGTGCTGCTTCCGTGACCCGGAAGCGGCTGAAAAGGGAACACGGTGAGGACGACCCAGGAGGGGCCGAAACCGTGGCTGCCCCCGCAACTGTGAGCGGAAAGCGCATTCACACCATGTCACTGGCGACGAGCCGGGAAGACGTGGATGCGCGGCGACCCGCGAGCCAGGAGACCTGCCATCGAACCGATCAACCACAACGGACGGGGTGTTCCGATGGAAAAGAACTGGCTTCTGCTTGGCGGGCTACCGTCTTCTTGCATTTTCGCCACTTTCTCTCCGGCCCAGCCCGGCGGGAAAGAGCCATGGCGAAATCAGACTTCCGACAGCACAAGATAACCCTTTGCACCGATTGCCGCTTCACCGGAGGGCCGTGCCGGCCCGGCGCCGAGTTGCTCGCGCAGTTGAACCGCAGCGTCTGCGCTCTCGGCAGACCGCTCGACCAGGATTTCGCGATCGCCGGCACCGTCGCGATGACCGCCTGCACACGGCCTTGCACCATCGCCTTCCAGGCGACCGGCAAAGCGACCTACCTCTTCGGCGACATTTCGCCGGAGGAAAACATCGATGATCTCGTGAGCTTCGCCGCCGCTTTTGCCAAGGCGCAAGGCAGCGTCTTGCCCTCGGCCGGGCGTGACGGCCAGTCGGAGCAGGACGCGCACGGAGAGTCGTTTCCCGCTTTTCCGCATCCGGGCTTCGGCCCGGACGACGGGGGCCTTTCCCGCATTCCGGCAGCGCTGCTCGTCTCCGAGGAAACCGCAGGGCGGTTCCAATGAGCGGAGAGGGCACTTTCATGAGCTGTGACAAGTTCAATGGGCCGCGGGACGCGGGCGGACAACCGCTTCACGCCTTTCCTAATCCCGCCGCGGGCGCCAGCCTCCGCGTCGAAGGGCTGGAATGGGGCCCGCGCGCTGGTCTCCGCCTCGTCCGCAACATCAGCTTTTCCGTCGCGCCGGGCAGCCGGTTGGCGATCATCGGTCCGAACGGCGCCGGCAAGACCTCGCTGTTGCGCTGCCTCTACCGCGCGGTCGAGCCGATCGCTGGCCGCGTCGAGATCGACGGCGTGAGCCTCTGGGCGATGACCGCGCGCGAGGCGGCAAGGACGATCGCCGTGGTGCTGCAGGAAATGCCCGGCGATTTCCCCTTCAGCGTGCGCGACGTCGTGATGATGGGACGGATCCCGCGTCGCGAGGGAATCAGCGGCTGGAGCGATCGCGATCGCGAGCGGGTCGCGCATGCGCTCGAGCATCTCGACCTTGCCCATCTGGCGCGACGGCAGTTCGCCACGCTTTCGGGCGGCGAAAAGCAGCGGGTGCTGATTGCCCGCGCTCTTGCCCAGGAACCGAAGATCATCATCCTCGACGAGCCGACCAACCATTTAGACATCCGCCACCAGCTCGAAATCCTCGATCTCCTGCAGACGCTGAAGCTGACGATCGTCACGACGCTGCACGACATTAATCTCGCGGCCGAGTTCGCGACCGATGTTGCGATCCTGACGGAGGGGCGGCTTGCCGCCTTCGGACCGCCGGAGACGGTGCTGCAGCCTTCGGCGCTCTCGGCCGCCTTCGGTGTCCACGCGACGGCGCATGGCGATGCCGCCGGCTGCTCCCGATTTTCCTTCACGCTCGCGCCGCCCGCAGCGCCTGCCGTCGCGCGAGCTTCCAGTTCCACAGGAGCCACCCGATGAACAGACTTCTTTTTGCGGCCGGCCTGTTTGCTCTTGCCGCGGCGCCCGCGCTTGCCCATCCCGTCACCGTCAAGAGCTGCAACCGCGAGGTCACCTTCGATGCCACGCCTCGACGCGCGATCTCCAACGACGTCAATCTCACCGAGATGATGCTGGCGCTCAAATTGCAGGACCGCATGGTTGGCTATACGGGCGTGTCCGGCTGGAAGACGCTGAACGAAAGCTTGCGCGAGGGTGTCAAGGCGCTGCCGGAGCTTGCGGAAAAATACCCGACCAAGGAGGTGCTGCTCAACGCCGATGCCGACTTTTACTTCGCCGGCTGGAACTATGGCATGAAGATTGGCGGCGAGGTGACGCCGGAGACGTTGTCGCCCTTCGGCATCAAGGTGTACGAGCTCACCGAGAGCTGCATCCACATCATGGCCAAGGGCAAGCCGACGATGGAGGACGTGTTCATCGATCTCCTGAACCTCGGCCGCATCTTCGGCGTCGAGGAGAGGGCGGAAGCGCTGGCAGCGGGCTACCGTCGTGAACTGGCCGACATCACCGGCAAGATCACGGGCGCCGAGCGACCGGTGCGCGTCTTCGTCTACGATTCCGGCGAGGAAAAGCCCTTCACTTCCGGCCGTTACGGCATTCCGACCGCGATGATCGAGGCGGCCGGCGGGGTCAACATCGTTGATGATGTCGAGAAGAGCTGGACGGAAATCTCCTGGGAGCCGGTGATCGACCGCAATCCGGAGGTGATCGTGATCGTCGACTACGGCGAGGTGAGCGCCGAGCAGAAGATCGCCTTCATGAAGAACAATCCGGCCTTCAGGAATGTGGACGCCGTAAAGAACGACCGCTTCGTCGTGCTCGACTATGTCGAGGCGACGCCAGGGCCGCGCAACGTCGAGGCGATCCGGCGGCTGGCGAAGAGTTTTCACCCAGAAGTGATGTGAGTGACCGTGACGTCCGGAAAGGGCTTGCGTCAGCTTTCCGCGCCTGCTGTCGCACGTTCGGCGGCATCGCGGCGCTGGCGGAAGGCGCGATGGCTCACGCCAGAACCTCACTTCCGTGCTCGACACAGGAATTCGGCAGCCCCCGCCGTCGGCGGCGTGCAAGAGCGGCTGCTTATCACCGGGACCGGATGAAGAAGGCTCTGCAACCCAATGATTCCCAATAATGATGCCGCGGCATCTGGCCCTCAAGTCCGAGAAACCCGGAGGCTGCAACCGACGTGAGATCCGCGCTTTTCTTCCTCGCAGCAGCGCTGTTGTTCTGTCTGACGGTCACCGCTGGCGTTTCGCTCGGCTCGGCGCCGATCCCGTTTGCGACCGTCTGGTCGATCATTGCCGCGAAGATCGCGCCGGGCAGCGTCGAGGTCCTGTGGTCGGCTGGCCGCGAGAGCATCGTCTGGGACGTGCGCTTGCCGCGCGTGGTGCTCGCCGCGCTCGTCGGGGCGGGCCTTGCGGTGACAGGCGCCGTGCTGCAATCGGTGACGCGCAACCCGCTGGCCGATCCGCATCTCCTCGGCGTCTCGGCCGGCGGGGCGCTCGGCGCGATCGTCGCGCTGCTCCACACCGGCCTTGTCCTTGGCCTTGCGACGGTGCCGTTCTTCGCCTTCACCGGCGCGCTCGGCGCCACTGCGCTGGTGGCGCTCGTCAGCCGCGTGCTCGGCACGGGCGCCGACCGCCTCGTGCTTTCCGGCGTCGCGGTCGCATTTACTCTGACGGCGGCCGGCAATCTCCTGATTTTCCTCGGCGATCCGCGTGCCGTTCACACCGTGATCTTCTGGATGCTCGGCGGTCTCGGCCTCGCGCAGTGGCCGCATCTCGTCTATCCGGCGCTGGCGCTCGCCGTCTGCCTCGGCTGGCTCACCATCCGGGCGCGCGAGATCAACGCGCTCGCCATGGGCGACGAGACGGCGATGACGCTCGGCATTCCGGTGCGCCGCTTTCGCCTGATGCTCTTCGTCATCACCGCGCTTCTCACCGGCGTCATGGTGGCGTTCTCCGGCGCGATCGGCTTCGTCGGGCTGATGATCCCGCATTTCGTTCGTCTCTTCGCCGGCAGCGACAATGTCCGCGTCATCCCGCTTTCGGCCTTTGCCGGCGCTCTGACGCTGATACTCGCCGACCTCATCGCCCGCGTCGTCATGGCGCCCGAGGACATGCCGATCGGCATCGTCACCGGCCTTGCCGGCGGCATCGCCTTCATCGGCATTCTCAAGCGTCGGGGGTGAGCCACGTTCTGCCGTCACGTGTCGTCACGGGGCGCTCCGTTCGGTAACGTGACTGCACGGTTTGCCTTGGCGGCCCTCGTTAGGCTTGGAGGCCCGCCACAGGCACGCATTCGGCCGCAAATGCCATCAGCAAGTTCAAACCTTCCGGCCAGCGGCCAAGACCGCTCTCCCCATTGATGTGACCGCAGGCGCCGATTTCAACGAACTGGCTTTGCCATTGGCGGGCACGGGCTTGTGCATACGCCAGGGTGCCGTAGGGGTCGTCAGCACTGGCGACGATGATGGAGGGAAAACGAAGTGCGGCCGTCGGTGGGTCGGCGAAGCCCTTCGCTTCGCTCGGAAATGCCGCCGCTTGCGGATTCGGGACCGCCACAAGGAACGCGCCGGCGACCGGCAGGACGGAAGCCTGTTGCCAGTGTGCGACGAGAAGGCATGCGAGGCTGTGCGCTACGAGCACGGGAGGCGTGGGCGCCTCGGCGACCGACCGCTCCAGCGCGGAAATCCAGTCCGTCAGGTCCGGGCTGTCCCAGTTCGTCGGCCGAAACCGGCGCATTCTCCGGTCTTCGTTCTCCCAGCGCGTCTGCCAGTGGGCATCGCCCGAGCCGCCGATCCCCGGCAGAATGATGAAGGTGGTCATGGGGTCTCCTGTCGTTTCCAAGACCGGGAGAGGATGACGGCTTTCATTTTCGCCTGGAATGCAGAACTATCGGAAAACGTCTCCGACATCCGATGAATTAAAGGCCAGACATGACATTGGTGGAAAATCATCGCACACTTGACCCGACCGACATCGCCATCCTCGAAGCGCTGCAGGACGATGGCCGCATCGCGATCTCGGAACTGGGGCGCCGGGTGGGGCTCTCGCAGCCGGCGACGTCGGAACGTGTCAAGCGGCTGGAGGAGCGCGGCTTCATCGTCGGGTATGGCGCGCGGGTCGACCCGGCCGCGCTCGGACTGGGCATGATGGCCGTCATCCGGCTGCGCACCACGCACGAGAACATCCGGCCCTGTCTCAAGCAGTTCGCCGAGATGCCGCATATCGTGGAGGTGCTGCGGCTGACCGGGGAGGATTGCTTTCTGCTGAAGGTGCTGGTTCCATCGCCCGGAGAGCTTGAGACGATTGTCGACGCGATCGCCAGATTCGGGGCGGTGACGACGTCGCTGGTCTTGCGCGCGGAGCCCCCGAAATCCATCGGCCGGGCTCTGCTTAAGCGGCGATGAACCGACGGCGTTGCGATCGGCGGTGGAAACGGCATGATCGCCCTCTATCTGATGGCCGGAAGTCACGAGAGGCAAGGAATGGCTGACGAGATCGAGATCTGCACGCCGGAAGAGGTCCTTAAGTTCTGGTTCACGGAGCTTTCCTATGAGCAATGGTTCACGCCGAGTGAGGAACTCGACCGGCATTGCGTGCAGCGCTTCCAGGCCTCGCATCTGGCGCTTTCGAGAAAGCTCGACGACATCTGGCGCGAGACGCCCCGCAACTGGCTCGCCGCCATCATCCTGTTCGACCAGCTGCCGCGCAACATGTATCGCGGCTCGCCACTCGCCTTCGCCACCGATTGCCTGGCGCTGCGCGAGGCGAATCTCGCCATCGGCGCGAGCGCCGATCTGGCGGTGTCCAAGGAATTGCGCGCCTTCTTCTACATGCCGTTCGAGCATTCGGAAAACCTGGCTGACCAGACGATGGCGGTAAAACTTTTCACCGAACTCGGCGATGCGGACTATCTCGACTATGCCATCCGCCATCGCCAGGTGATCGAGCAGTTCGGTCGGTTCCCGCACCGCAACGCCATCCTGGGCCGGACCTCGACACCGGCCGAGGAGGCTTATCTGGCCGAGCCTGGAGCGGGGTTTTGATAGGCCGGGCGGTGAGCCAACACCGACGACGGACACCGAAGGAGAAAAGCATGACCGAAAGCAACTTGCTCTGGGAGGGGGGATGCCGCTGCGGCGGAGTGAGATTCAAGGTCAGCGCTCCGCCGCTCCTGACAATGGCCTGCCATTGCACCGGCTGTCAGCGGATGACCGCCAGCGCCTTCTCGCTGAGCGCCGCGATCCCGAGCGAGGGGTTTTCTGTCACGAAGGGCGAGCCGGTGATCGGCGGCCTGCATGGCGCGAGCCGGCACTATTTCTGTCCGCACTGCATGAGCTGGATGTTCACGTGGCCCGAGGGTATGGACTGGTTCGTCAATCTCCGCGCGACGATGCTCGACGACCCGAGCTGGTTCTCGCCCTTCGTCGAAACCTGGACCAGCGAGAAACTGCCCTGGGCGACAACGCCCGCCGTCCACAGCTACGAGGCGCTGCCGCCGTTCGAAGCCTATGAGGGGCTGGTCGCGGAATATCGCAGGCAGGCCGGATATCCGGCGGCGTGAGGCGCCGGGCGGCTATGCTTTAGGAAAACCGTTCCCAGGCCGCTTGCCGCGATATGCCCAGCGCCTGGCCGATATGGGCCCAGCTCACGCGTCGCGACCGCAAGGTTTCCACGACGGATTGGAGCTGGTTGCTCTTGCCTTCGACCGTTTCCTCTATCGGCTTCAGCAGAGAAAGCAGCCTTTCCGTCGGCGCCTCCTCCAGCGGCGCGCGGGCCGGCCGCTCGGACGTTCCGGTGAGCATGTAGTCGTTGCAGGTCGCAACGCACTCGTCGCAGATGAAGATGCGGCCGTGGCCAGCCACCAGCTTGTCGACCTCGTGGCTCGGCCGCAGGCAGAACGAGCAATAATAGGTTTCCGACTGCGGCAGGGCCTCCGTCGACGCGCGAGATTCCGAGACTTTCGGTTCAGCGCTCATCGTTGCCTCCTCCTGTCAGGAATATCTTGACGGTCAAGGTATTCCTGACGCCACGCGGCGTCAAGCGCGCCGGTCCGTTCCTGCGATTGTCACCGGGCCTCGATCATTGAACTGCAATTCCGGATGGAGGACAGCTTACACACTTTTCCTCTCTGCGGCGGTCGCCTTGCGATCAGCCGCTTCGAAAGCGTCCAGCGCATCCTCGAGATCCTCGAAGACCATCTTCGGGACCGATCTTCGCGATCACGCCGGCCCGCTCGAGGATTTCGCGGGCCTCGAAATGCAGCTCGGCGATCGCAAGCGCGATGCCGCGCTTGCCGAGATCGTCATGAACCTCCTCGAGCATCGCGGCCGCCGAGATGTCGATCTGGGCGATCGCGCTCGCATCCATCACGAACCACCGGGTATCGGCCGGCAGCTCGTTAGTGACGGTGCGCAGGCGTGCCCGGACGTAATCGGTGTTGAAGAAAAGCAGGCTGCCCTGGACCATGTAGACGGTGAAGCCGGGCACCGGGCGGGCGGCGGGAACGCGATGCAGCTTGTAGAAGCCGTCACGGCCGGAAACGCGGCCGAGCAAGGCGTCACGCGGAAACATGGTCTTGCGCAAAATGTAGACCAGCGTCGCGGCGATGGCAGTAACCACGCCCTCCAGGACACCGAAGCTGATCGGCCCGAACAATGCGATCAGCGCGAAGATGAACTCCATGCGGCTGATGCGCCAGATCGCCCTCAGGGCGGAAAGATCGATCAGGCTGAGGGCGGTCGCCACCAGCACCGCACCGAGCGTGGGGATCGGCAGGATGCGCAGGATGTCGCCAAAGAACAGGAGGATCGCCATCAGTGCCGCCGCTGCAACGATGCTCGCGATCTGCGACCGGCCTCCGACGGTGAAGTTCACCGCGGTGCGCGAGTCCGAGGCGGTGACGGGAAAGGCGCCGAAGAGGCCGGCGGCAATGTTCGCCGCTGCGAAACCTTCGAGTTCACGGTTCGGATCGACCACGTAGCCGCCCCTGGTTCCGAAGCTGCGGGCGGCGATGATGCCGGAGCCGAAGCTCACCAGAAAGATGGCCCCGGCGCCAAGCAGGAGCGACTGGAGGTGGAGGCCCGCGACCGACGGCAGCGTCAAGGACGGCAACGCGCGGGGGATTTCGCCGACGACCGCGATGCCCTGTCCTTCGAATCGAACAGGGCCGACAGCAGCACCGAGAGCACGACGACCAGGACTGGCCCGGGAATGCGCGAATGCACGATGCGCGCCGCCTGCAGGAGCGCGAACGACACGGTCGCCAGTATGAGGGACGGCCAGTGGATCGATCCGGCCTTGCCGACAAGTTCGAGGATAGGAGTGATCAGGCCCTCGGCCTCGATATCGATGCCGGTGATGCGATCGATCTGGCCGATCAGGATCGAAAGCGAGATGCCGGCGAAAAAGCCGATCAGGATCGGGCGCGACAGGAAGGTCGCGAGCACACCGAGCCGGACCGCGCGCGCGATCAGGCACAGGGCGCCGACGGCGAGCGCCAGCAGTGCCGCCACGGCGACCCGGTCCTCAGCCACCCCCGGCGCGGCATAGACGGTGGTGAGCACTGCTGCCAGCACCGTCATGGTCGGGGCGTCCGGCCCAACGATCAGCCGCCGCGACGGGCCGAAGAGCGCATAGGCGATGAGCGGCGTGATGCTGGCGTAGAGGCCGGCTTCCGGCGGAAGGCCGGCGATCGCCGGATAGGCGATGGCGCTCGGCAAACCCACGGCAGCGATCGCCAGGCCTGCGGAGATGTCGCCGCTCAGCCAACTCGCCTTGTAGCCGCGAAGATTCGCAAGCAGCGGCAGGCGAGGGGGAGTGAACCGCAATGCCGGTCGCCTCCGTATCAATGGCCGCTGAGGACAAGGGTCTGGACGGGAAGCAGCAGCGCCTGGAGTCTCAGGATCGCCGCATGCACCAGCCCGACCGCATCGACCATATGCAGGTACAGCCACCGCAGCGTGCCGATGTTCCCCGACTCCAGCTCGTCGTGATTGCTGGTATAGGCATTGGCGATGCAGCTGCTTCCCGGCGGGATGCCGGCAAGCTGGCCCGCATAGAGCGGCTCCAGATAGGTCGTCAGCGTGCCGGGACGTGCCAATTGCTGGGCGTCGACGAGCAGATCCGTCGGCCGATACTGGCCGGCGGCGATGACGTCCTGTACTTGCGTGACCACCATCGGGATGATGGTGAAGGGCTTGCCGATGCAGGTCGCCTCGGCGATCATCCCGGCCCTCATCACCTGCGCCTCTATCTGGCCGAAACCGGCGACAAGCGCCACGCGCCCGGCCTGTTCGGGCACGAGGACGCCAGCGGTGCGGATCATCGGATTGACGATGTCGCCGGGCCGAAGGGTAAATTGCTGCACGGTACCGGCGACGCCGGCGCGCACCGTCGTCTTGTCCAAGTCCACCTGAGCCTGGGCGAGTGCCGCCTCGGCGCTTGCCTTCTGCGCCGGCAGGAGCGAGGAGATCTTCGTCTCCAGCGTCTGC
>NZ_JASKLT010000061.1:0-1421 GCF_030124405.1 Sinorhizobium sp. 7-81
GATAGTGTCCGCGGAGATGGTGTAATTTCGGGGGCGATTTGAGTGGAAGTTGCGGTGGAAATTACACTGCGGTTTCCGCAAGACGTCGGGTGGGCACCGGGCCCGTCGGAGAAGGTGGAGTTGCAAAGCTTCAACCTGACCGAAACGGAGACCCCGATGACCGACGACAGATTACCCCTTGCCGAGCTTGCCGCGAAGAGTGGCGACCCAGATTTTCTTCGTGCCATTGCCGAAAGCGTGCTGCAACTGATCATGGAGGCCGACGTCGATGGCCTGATCGGCGCTGGACGTTACGAGCGTGGCGAAGCCCGCCAGACCTGGCGGAACGGCTACCGCGACCGTACGCTCGACACGCGGCTCGGCACCATGAACCTGAAAATACCGAAGATGCGCACCGGAACCTACTTTCCCGGCTTCCTGGAGCCGAGGAAAACGGTGGAGAAGGCACTGGTCGCCGTCATTCAGGAAGCCTGGATCAACGGTGTTTCGACCCGCAAGGTCGACGAGCTTGTGCAGGCCATGGGCATGACCGGCATCTCGAAATCATCCGTGTCGAAGCTGTGCAAGGACATCGACGAACGCGTGAACGCCTTCCTCAAGCGCCCTCTTTCCGGTGCCTGGCCATATCTCTGGCTCGATGCGACCTACCTGAAGATGCGCGAGGGTGGCCGCATCGTCTCGGTGGCGGCAATAATCGCCGTCGCCGTCGATACGGACGGGAAGAGGGAGATCGTCGGCCTGCACATCGGCCCTTCCGAGGCTGAGCCGTTCTGGACAAGCTTCCTGCGCGATCTGGTTCGCCGTGGCCTTACCGGCGTCAAGCTCGTCATCTCCGATGCGCATGAGGGGCTGAAGGCCGCCATCACCCGTGTTCTCGGCGCGACATGGCAAAGATGCCGCGTTCATGCGATGCGTAATGCGCTGGCTTACGTTCCCAAGGGCCAGCACACCATGGTGGCGGCCGCCATCCGCCAGGCCTTCATTCAGCCTGATCATGACAATGCCGTCCAAACATGGCGGCATGTCGCCGATCAACTCCGGGCCAGATGGCCGAAGCTCGGCACCTTCATGGACGACGCCGAAGGTGACGTGCTTGCCTACATGGCCTTTCCGTCTCAGCACCGCACCAAACTTCACAGCACGAATCCGCTGGAGCGCCTGAACAAGGAGGTGAAGCGCCGTGCCGATGTCGTCGGCATCTTCCCGAACGAATACAGCATCATCCGCCTGATCGGAGCTGTGCTGCTCGAAGCCAACGACGAATGGCAACTGCAACATCGCTACATGCAGATCGAGGGTATGGCCGAGCTTAACCCACAAGCAATCGAGGAGGAAAGGCCACTTCAGATCACACCGAAAGCCGCCTGATCATGACGGCCCGGTTCCACACCCGAAATTACACCAACTTGACGGACGCTATC
>NZ_JASKLT010000062.1:0-1416 GCF_030124405.1 Sinorhizobium sp. 7-81
CGCCTGGCCGCCGAGCGCGCCGGTCGCGGTCAGCTTCGCCTGCGGGCTGCCGGGTTTCGCCGTCGCATCGGCATTGATCGCCAGGTCCGTCAGCGTGCGCCCGGCAAGCGTCGCGCCGCTGGAAGTCATCTGCGCCTTCACGCCGAGTTCGTCGAGCGGACCGGAGATGTCGGCGCTGAACGCGGCATTGCCCGTTGCGTCCGCAAGCAGTTTGCCGAGGTCAGGCAATGTGCCCTCGATCGCCGCGGTCAGTGCGCCTTCGGCAAGTGCCGCGGAGCCGCGGGCGTCGACAGTGCCGGACGTCAGCTCAAGCGCGCTCAGCCTGACGCTGCCGCCTTCGCCGGTTTCAACGTTGCCGGAGATCGCGATCGTCCTGTCGAATTTCGCGGCGAGGCCGGGGGGCAGCAGATGCGGTTCGGCGAAGAGCTTGAAGTCCGCCGAGGCGGTCGCGTCCGCCCGGTTCAGGCGGCCGGTGACGTTGCCGCGGAAGTCTCCACTCTCGATCGCCATCGGATCGAAGCGGACTTCCCCTTCGGCAACCGTGATCGTGCCTTTCGCGGTGACGTCCTGCGCAACGATGCCGGCGGAGCGAACCGAGGCGATCGATGCGCCGTTCCAGGCGAGATCGTAGCCGACCACCGGCGCTGCTGCCGGCCCGTCGACATCGACGGTGCCGCCGATCGCGCCCTCGGCGCCAAGCGTCGGGGCAAAGGTGTTGATCAGGGTGGCGGGGAGCGCGTTGATTTGCGCCGTGATGTCGAGTTGCTCGCCGGCGGTTCCGGCGACGACAATTGCGCCGTCCGACGCGAGGATGGTGAGATCGCCGAGGCGAACGATGCCGTTTTCGATGGCGACGGTCGCCGGCGCGGCAAGCTGCAGCGGCACCCGCTTCGGGGCTGCCGAGAAGGATGCGAGGCGGATCTCCGTGCGACCGGCATCGCTGACGAGATCGCCCGCGGCTGCGACCGGCGCGCCGTCATAGGACGCGTCGAGCGAGAAGCCGGTTTTTCCCGCCTGCTGCTCGAAGGCGAGATTGAGGGCGGAGAGCCGGTTTTCTCCCTGCCCGAGGCTTTCCGCGCCGATGTTGCCCCTGATTGCCAGCTTGGCGATATCCGCGATGCTGATGTCGGCGGTGGGCCTGGCGATCGTCAGCGCATCGCGACTGATGCTGCCGCCGTTCGCCTTGAGCGCGATCGACGTGATGCCATCGACGCTGCGCACCGTTGCGGAACCGGCAAGATCGCCGGATGCGGTCAGGCCGGCCATCGCGGCCAACAGGCCGAGGTTCGGCAGGTTGAAGTCGATCGTGCCGTTCGGCTTGAAGTCGGGCGTCAGGTCGAGCGCACCGGTCAGCCGGTTGTCGCCGACCTTCGCCTCCAGCGTCGGGATCGAGGTGCGGCCGTTCTCGGAAACGAC
>NZ_JASKLT010000063.1:0-1395 GCF_030124405.1 Sinorhizobium sp. 7-81
TCGAGAGAAACATCACCTTGCTCGACAGCAATGAGGGGCGCTGCGAGATGATCTCCGATTTCGAGGCAGTTCGCAGAAATCTGTTTCCGGCTAGCCACGGAGCGATCGAGGACTGGGAGGCGTTCCCCTGGCACCGCGATCGGACAAACCGAATTCAGGCACACAAGGCGCATTCCTCGCAAGCCATCGCGATCGATGTGTTCGGCACACTCAAGACAAGCAGAGATCGCGACCGCATCCTCGACGCCATCGCGGAGCATGTTGGGGTGGCTTCGGGCGGTCCATGGGCAATAACACTCGAGTGGGTGGATACTGATCGGCTATTGGGAGAACCTCGGCCTACGCAAGTCGATGCACTGGCCGTCGGCTCAAAGGCGGCACTCGTCATCGAGTGCAAGTTCACTGAACCCGGAGGACAATGTAGTCAGACGGCGGTGTTGGGTTCAGGCGAACGCCAATGCGACGGAAGTGCGCCGACCAAATCAACCCGCGTAACGGCGTCCGCGCGCACTGTGCTCTTACGGGCAAGGGTATTCGATACTGGGAGTACATCCCAAATGTCTTCACGCTCGATCCGTATGTTGACCATACGCCCTGCCCTTTTAAGGGAGACGGCTACCAGTGGATGCGCAACGCCGTGTTAGCGGCGGCGATAGGCGAGCACCGCAACTTGCAAGCGGCGGCCCTCGCAGCCTTTGCCGATCACCCAGGTTTTCCAACGGCGCGGAAAGCGAAACGGGGCCTGATGGATCCCAGTCTAGCTGGCCAAAGGGCGATCAAGCCTATTTCCTACCAGCAGATCATAGAGATCGCTTGCCAAGTCGGCCGAGACCAAGAACTTTGGAACCACCTTTCTGGCTGGGTCGATCAGAAGATCGCACGGGCTGCGTCGCGAAGAACGGACTTCCAAGAGGTTTGAAATGGATGCTGATATCTGGGATCGAGCCTTCTATGACGACGGCGAGTGGGTTTCCTGGTCCGACGTGGAAGAACAGCTTCAATATCACGAGTGGCGCGCCAAATATCCCAACGCGATCAGATCTTTGATCCCGTACTTTCAGGATCTCCTGTCACTGGCAGAAAGCTACCACCTTGAGACAGGTCGCCATCTCAATGTGTACGGAGACATAGGAGAACTGTTCGGCGCCATCACCTACGGAATAAAGCTGAACAAGAACTACGCACAGGGTGCCGACGGTAGGCTTGGCAACGATCACATTGAGATCAAAACCATCACCCCATTCAAGTCCAAGGATGAGGTTTCAGTCAAGGTGTCGGGCAACTTCAGCAAGCTGCTCGTCGTGAAGATCAACGCCGACTTTGAAGTCTCGTCGCGAATGGTTGATCGCTCGAAGCTTCCCAAAACGACGAAGCCTCTGTTGAGGATAAGGTGGA
>NZ_JASKLT010000064.1:0-1370 GCF_030124405.1 Sinorhizobium sp. 7-81
GGGTGATGGGGTGGACGCCCCCCGACGGCATCGCTGTGCCAGAATGGCGGTGTTGCAACCATTGGAGGGAGGCGTCCGTGCCTGAGGTTACCACGATCGGTCTGGATATCGCGAAGAATGTTTTCCATGCACATGGTGCAGACGAGCGCGGCCGCGCCGTTTTCAGCAAGAAGCTCAGCCGGGGGAAGGTGTTGGACTTTTTCGCCGCCCAGCCCGCCTGCACCGTCGCCCTGGAAGCTTGTGGCGGTGCCCATCACTGGGGTCGCGAACTGATGGACATGGGCCATACGGTCCGGCTGATCCCGCCGGCCTACGTGAAGCCCTTCGTGAAGCGAAACAAGAACGATGCCGTCGATGCAGAGGCGATTTGCGAGGCGGCGCAGCGCCCGAACATGCGGTTCGTCGCCGTGAAGAGCGAGGAACAGCAAGCAGCGGCGCTGGTGTTCCGGGCCCGCGATCTTCTGGTTCGCCAGCGGACCCAACTGATCAACGCGATCCGCGGTCACCTGACGGAATATGGCTGGGTCGCGCCCAAAGGACCTTCCTATGTGGCGATGCTGGCCGACCTGCTCGATGAGGACGAGATGGGCTCCTCGTTGCCGCCAGCCGCCCTTGCGATGATCAGGCTGATGTTGGACCTCCTGGCCGACCTGGACGGCAGGATCGCCGAACTCGACGGCGAAATCGCGCGGCGCGCCCGCGAGGACGCGGTGTCGCGGCGGTTGATGACGATTCCCGGCGTTGGCCCGATCACTGCGACCGCAATCGCGGCCCTCGCTCCGCCGGCCGAGACCTTCGCAAAGGGGCGCGACTTCGCCGCTTGGCTCGGGCTTGCCCCGCTGCAGAAGTCGACGGGCGGCAAGCAGAAGCTCGGCGCGATCTCAAAAATGGGCGAGCGCACGCTCAGGCGTCTGCTCATCATCGGCAGCATGGCGGTCATAAAACAGGCAGCAAGGCGCGGCGCACCGAAGGGCTCTTGGCTGGAACAGATGCTGGCGCGCAAACCGCGGATGCTGGTGGCGGTCGCGCTCGCCAACAAGATGGCACGGATCGTTTGGGCGCTGCTCATGAAGCAGGAGAGTTACAAGGCTCCAGCCGCGGTCACGGCGTAAGCCGGACGGGCCTGAGGCCGTCGGAGACGTGGTCGGTCGAAGGAGGGTATGGCACAACAGTCGGCGAGACGGGGCCGGAAAACCAGGGCTTTCCACCGTGCGCATAAGCACGCTTCGGGTGATATGGATCCGGTCCGCGAACTCCCATACGGGCCCGCAGCCTTTGCGCTGCACCAAGAGGCCGGACAGATGGCAGCATCCGACAACGTGCCGACCGCCGAAAAAACCGCTTGCGTCTTGCGGGGCGTCCACAGATGG
>NZ_JASKLT010000065.1:0-1298 GCF_030124405.1 Sinorhizobium sp. 7-81
CTGTGAGATGACCCACTCGGCGTTTTGGAGAACGGATAAGCTGCTCGCCTACTGCTGGAATTTGAAACCTTCGATTTGTTCGACGCGCCGGACTCCGCCGGAACCAACAAGCAAATCGAGGAAACAGAGTTGACAAAGCGAAAACGTAGACATCGCCGAAGCGTCGATGTTCGGATCAATTGGTTGCAACCATATGTCGACGGGTTCAGGGACTGGCTTGCCAAGCGGAATTATTCGACCGCGACGATAGCGGAGGTGGTGCGGCTATAGCCCGCAAAGCTGCGAGACATATGCATTCAGCTTCAAGCTGCTGTTCAACTTCGCAGCGAGACGCCTCGGCACTCGTCCGTCTCTGCTCACCATTGAAGACCTCGACGCGCCGATGATCGTCGCTTTCCTTGCGCACATTGAACAGGATCGCGGCAACGGCGCGTCCACGCGCACCGTGCGACTCCCCGCCATCAAGGCGTTCATGCGCTATATCGAGCACAAGGTACCCTCCGCACTGGAACAGATCGGCCGGGTCCATGCGATCCCGACCAAGCGCCATGCCCAGAAGCTCATTCGCCATCTGACGATGGAAGAGGTCTGCGCGATCCTCAACGCTCCCGACCTCGCGACGCGATCCGGGGTTCGCGACCGGGCGATGATGCACCTCTGCTTTGCCGGGAGCTTGCGGGTCTCCGAACTGGTTGGTGTCCTGACGGAAAACCTGTCGCTTCGACACGGCGCGAGCGTGACGGTTCGGGGCAAGGGCCGCAAGGAACGCTGCCTGCCGCTCTGGAAGGACACGGCGGAACCCTCGGAGCTGGCTGAGCGTGCGCGGCGCAGTCCGCGTACCGGAGCTCTTCGTCAATGCACAGGGCGAGCCGATGACCCGTGCCGGCTTTGAGTATGTGCTCGGTAAGCATGTCGGCAAGGCGGCCAAGAGCTGCGCATCGCTGCGCGACCGTCGCGTCTCACCTCATCAGCTTCGGCACGGCTGCGCAGTCGTCATGCTGCAGGCGATACGCGACGTCCTCAAGGTCGCCTTATGGCTCGGCCACGCCGACATCCGTACGACGGAGGTTTATCTCCGCATGGATCCGTCCGAAAAGCTGAAAGCGGTCGAGGCGGTCCCGCCTGAACTGAGGCGTGGCCGGTTCAAGGCACCGGATGCCCTGATCGCATCCTTGCTCTCGGACTTGGAAGCACCGGCGCAATCCGACCGGGTCCGCACCTGAGGCGGTTTTGCCGCACCAATATGATGCGTTCCGCTTCACCCGGCATCGTGCTCGACATGGTCTCTACCTTGTCGA
>NZ_JASKLT010000066.1:0-1228 GCF_030124405.1 Sinorhizobium sp. 7-81
CGCAAACCTCGCCTAAGACACGTCGCTAACGACGTCGTTAAAGACGTGTCTTAGGCCATCACGACGATAGCCGGCAGGCGGTGACAATCGGGCGGTTACGTTTGAACCACCCCTGCTTGTTTTGAGTGGGGGCTGTGGAGTGATCGACATGGCGTTATTGAGCGTGATCCGACGCTGGTATTTTCGAGAACATTTATCGATCCGGGAGATTTGCCGCAGGACTGGCCTGTCCCGGAATACCATCCGCAGATATCTGCAATCCGAGGGCGTGGAGCCGAAGTTCAAGGTTCCGGAACCGCCCAGCAAGCTTGACCCCTTGCCGACCGATTGTCGGCCTGGCTGAAGACGGAGGCCAGCAAGCCGCGCAAACAGAAGCGCACGCTCAAGCAGTTGCACGCCGATATGCTGAGCCTCGGCTATGACGGTTCCTACAATCGCGTGGCGGGCTTAGCTCGGGAATGGAAAGCCGATCGGCAAAGGGAACTGCAGACGTCGGGCCGCGGGACATTCGTGCCGCTGGCGTCCGAACCCGGTGAAGCGTTCCAGTTCGACTGGTCCGAGGACTGGGCGATCATCGGCAACGAGCGCACCAAGCTGCAAGTCGCGCATACGAAGCTACAGCCGCACCTTCGCCATGCGGGCCTATCTGCTGCAGACGCACGAGTGCTGTTCGACGCCCACAATCATGCCTTCCGCGTCTTCGGCGGCGTTCCCCGGCGCGGCATCTACGACAACATGAAGACCGCCATCGACAAGGTCGGGCGCGGCAAGGAGCGCGACGTCAATGTCCGCTTCCTGGCGATGGCCAGCCACTATCTGTTCGAACCCGAGTTCTGCAATCCGGCGTCGGGCTGGGAGAAGGGACAGGTCGAGAAGAACGTTTAGGATGCGCGGCATCGACTCAGGCAGCCCACGCCGCGCTTTCCATCGCTGGAGCCCCTGAACGATTGGCGGGAGGGATTGGATTAATCCGAGATTCTCAAGGCGCTTCGAGCGCGCTAATTTGATTGGAACCCGATCCGCGGACTTCATCAGGGCCTGCGGCCATATGCGCCGCCTCGCGAAGGCCGGACACATGGCTTGCACCCGACCAGAGCGGCATCACAGATTTTCTCTCTTGCAACAAACGGCCAATGGTATGGACCCCGCCCTCGCGGCGAGGTGGAATCTCGAACGTCAACTGCGATGAAGGAGGATGTCATGCAGGTCGTTCGGATAGGTCTCGATT
>NZ_JASKLT010000067.1:0-1106 GCF_030124405.1 Sinorhizobium sp. 7-81
GCCAATGGTATGGACCCCGCCCTCGCGGCGAGGTGGAATCTCGAACGTCAACTGCGATGAAGGAGGATGTCATGCAGGTCGTTCGGATAGGTCTCGATTTGGCGAAGTATGTCTTCGAGGTTCACGGCGTCGACAAGCACGGGAATGTCGTTGTGCGAAAGAGGCTGCATCGCGATGCAGTGGCCCGCTTCTTCGCCAATTTGCCGGCGTGTCTGGTCGGCATGGAGGCTTCGAACGGGGCGCATTATTGGGCTCGCGTGCTCACCGAGCTTGGCCATCAGGTGCGGCTGATCAGCCCTCAGTTCGTGACGCCATACGTCAAGTCGAACAAGAACGACCGGAACGATGCAGAAGCCATCTGTGAAGCGGTCGGCCGGCCGTCCATGCGCTTCGTGCCGCCGAAATCCGTTGAACAGTTGGCCGTGCAGGCCGTCCATCGCATTCGCCGTCGCCTGGTATCGGATCGGGTCAAGCTGGTGAACCAGGTGCGCGGCCTTCTTGCCGAGCACGGCATCGTCATCCCAAGGGACATCACCCAGTTGCGACGTGGCCTCGCCGAGATCATGGCAGGCTGCGATGACGGCCTCAGCGAGCTGATGCGTTCTCTCATGAGGGATCTGCGGGAGGAATTGGCAGAACTGGATCGGCGAATTGCATCCCATGATCGCCGGATACGGGAAATCTTCCGCAACAGCGAGCCGTGCCAACGCCTCGGCAAGATCGAAGGCATTGGGCCGATAACGGCGACGGCATTGATTGCAGCTGTCGGTGACAGAACCTGCTTCAAGAACGGCCGCCAGTTCGCGGCCTGGCTGGGCCTTGTGCCGAAGCAGCGATCAAGTGGAGGACGGGTCCGACTGTTCGGCATCAGCAAACGCGGCGACCGTTATTTGCGCACGCTGATGATCCACGGCGCTCGCGCCGCTCTCGGTCGCGCCGGCGGCAAACAGGATCCGCGGAGCCTCTGGCTCGGCAAGTTGCGGCAACGGCGGCACCCCAATGTCGCGGCGGTCGCGCTCGCCAACAAGAATGCGAGGATCGTCTGGTCGATGCTCTCGGGTAATGCGGCCTATCAACCGGACCTGTCGGTGAAAGCAGCCTGACGG
>NZ_JASKLT010000068.1:0-1056 GCF_030124405.1 Sinorhizobium sp. 7-81
CTAGAGCGCGTCCGATGAAAGCGGAATCGGCGTGAGGATTCCTTTTCAGAGCGTGCTGTGATTCCCTCCTCCTGTCTTTGATTTGTCGGAGGGAATATGGCCCGAGCATTGAGTGATGATCTTCGCCACCGGGTTCTGGCTGCGTCGTCTGGTGGGATGTCCGCGCGGTCGGCTGCAGCGCGGTTCGGGATCGGGATTTCGACGGCGATTGCCTGGATCGCGAGCGCCCGGCAGGGTCAGGTGAGCGCTGCCAAGCAGGGGCGACCTGGAGGTTCCCGTCTCGACGATCATGAGGCTTTCATCATCGGCATGATCGAGGTGTCGAAGGACATCACGCTGAACGAGATGGTTTTGCGTCTGGAAGAGGACCGATCCGTCTCTATCGGCCGCAGCACCCTCGACGTCTGGCTGCGCAAGCGCGGCTTCACATTCAAAAAAAGACCGCACATGCATTGGAGCAGGAGCGGCCAGACCTCCTGAAGCGGCGTCAGGACTGGTTCGATGCACAGCTTGATCTCGATCCAGCCCGCCTCGTCTTCATAGACGAGACGGGTCTTTCCACGAAGATGTCCCGGCTTCGCGGTCGCTCGCCGCGCGGAGAGCGTTGCCGATCGGGCGTTCCGCATGGTCATTGGAAAACTACGACGTTCACCGGGGCGCTCAGGCTCTCCGGCATGACCGCGCCGATGGTCCTTGACGGGGCGATGAATGGAGTGGCTTTCCGGGCCTATGTCGAGCAGGTTCTCGTGCCTACGCTCACGCCCGGCGACATCGTCGTCATGGACAACCTGCCGGCCCACAAGGCAGATGGCATCCGACAGGCCATAGAAACCGCCGGCTGCACGCTGCTCTATCTCCCGCCCTATAGCCCCGACTTCAACCCGATCGAAAACGCCTTCTCAAAGCTCAAGGCGCTTCTGCGGGCAAGGGCCGAACGCTCCGTCGACGCCCTCTGGAACACCGTTGGCGACATCGTCAAGCTCTTCGAGCCGCAAGAGTGTGCGAACTACTTCGCAGCAGCAGGATATGACCCGGATTAAAGTGGACGTGCTCTAG
>NZ_JASKLT010000069.1:0-1036 GCF_030124405.1 Sinorhizobium sp. 7-81
TTTGCCCGGTTGCCGTGTTGGGGTGGACGGCTCCCAACGGCATCGCGATGTGCCAGAATGAGTTCGTTGAAAGCTCAATCGAGGGAAGACCGTCCGTGGAACAGATTATCCGAATTGGCATGGATACGTCAAAAAGCGTTTTCCAATTGCATGGCGTGAATGCAGCCGAGCTACCGATCCTGCGCAAGAAGCTCTCGCGGAGGGAGATGGTGAAATTCTTCGAGAAAGCGGCGCCTACCTCCATCGCACTCGAAGCCTGCGGAGGCGCTCATCATTGGGCGAGGTTATTAGCTTCCTTCGGGCACGAAGTGAAATTGATCGCGCCTCAGCTGGCGAAGCCGTATGTAAAACGCGGCAAGAATGACGCGGCGGATGCGGAAGCTTTGTGTGAGGCGATGAGCCGACCCACCATGCGGTTCGTTCCGGTGAAAACCGCCGACCAGCAGGCGGCATTGATGTTGGTCGGCGTGCGAGAGAGACTTATCCGTAATCGGACACAGCTCGCCAATGCCATTCGCGGTTTTGCCATGGAGTTCGGCATTGTCGCGGCCACGGGCATGTGCCGGATCGAACCGCTATTGGAGCGAATAGCCGCTGATCAATCCCTACCTGAACTAGCCCGCGAGCTTTTTGCCATGCATGGCGTTGAATATCGAGACTTGCTTGCCGAGACGAAAGCCGTCGAGGAAAAATTGGCTGCGTTGCATCGCTCCGATGAATGCAGCAGGCGCCTGGCCGAAATTCCGGGTGTTGGGCCGGTTGGCGCATCGCTCTTGATGATGAAAACCCCAGACCCTCGGATGTTTAAGTCCGGTCGAGATTTTGCCGCCTGGATCGGGCTGACGCCCAAAGACCATTCGACTGCCGGCAAGGTCAGGCTTGGGGTGATCACCCGTGCCGGCGATGAAATGCTACGGAGCACGTTGGTGGTTGGCGCAACTGCTATTCTTCAGCACGTCAGAGCAGGTCGAAGCAGACATGCTTCTCGATGGCTCACCGAACTCCTCCAACGGAAAAAA
The DNA here is from genome assembly GCF_030124405.1 of Sinorhizobium sp. 7-81. Taxonomy (NCBI): domain Bacteria; kingdom Pseudomonadati; phylum Pseudomonadota; class Alphaproteobacteria; order Hyphomicrobiales; family Rhizobiaceae; genus Sinorhizobium; species Sinorhizobium sp. 7-81. The sequence goes on from NZ_JASKLT010000069.1 coordinate 1,020, forward strand.
CCGAAACTGGTTGCGGT
>NZ_JASKLT010000070.1:0-1029 GCF_030124405.1 Sinorhizobium sp. 7-81
CGGGATCGTCGAAAATGTCGATGATCGCCGCAGAGCGTTGGAAGCCGTCAAGGAGAGCGAGTCGCGTTTCAGGGCCATCGCCGACGATGCGCCGGTGATGATCTGGGTGACTGATGCAAGCGGCGCAGCCACTTACCACAGCCGTCTTTGGCTCGAGACGACCGGGCAGACCGCCGAAGAGGCCCGCGGTTTCGGATGGGCCAAGGCCGTTCACCCGGACGATCGTCAAAAAGTCGAATGCGGATTTGGCGCGGCCTCGCGTCACAGAGAGCCGGTCCGGGTAGAATACCGTCTTCGCCGCGCCGACCGCAGCTTGGCCTCAGTCATTGATATCGGACAGCCACGCTTCACCTCGGACGGCGGGTTTCTCGGCTATGTCGGTATTGCCCTCGACATCACCGAGCTTCGCAACGCGGAACAAGAACGCTTTCTGGCGCAAAAGCAAATGCATCACATGGCGCGACACGATGCGCTGACCGGATTGCCGAATCGTCAGTTCCTCCGCGAGGAGTTCGAACGCACTTCGGATAAGATCGCGCCGAGCACAAAAGTCGCAATTCACTGTGTTGTTCTGAATGGCCTTAAGGCGGTCAACGACGCCTATGGTCGAGCCACCGGCGACCTGCTGCTGCGTCGTGTGGCTGAGCGGCTGCGCAATTGTGTCAAGCAATCCGACATGCTCTGCCGACTGGGCGGCGACGAATTCGTCGTCTGGCGCACCGGCATCAACAGCAGTGACGAAGCGCGTAACCTGGCGCAGCAGCTTATCGATGCCGCTGAACTGCCGTATGATCTCGCGGGAACGCAGGTGGATCCTGGAGTGATTGTTGGGCTTGCGACTGCCCCGATCGGTGACCAATCGGTGGACGGGCTTATCCAGGCTGCCGACATAGCGCTTGATCAAGCCAAAGCCGGCGGACGCGGCACCTACGTGGAGTATCAGCCGGGCATGGACGCGCATCTCCAGACAAGAGAGCAGATGAAGGTTTCCCTTCGGCGCGCCCTTGTCAATGGCGAGCTGGAAGTCCA
>NZ_JASKLT010000008.1:0-244721 GCF_030124405.1 Sinorhizobium sp. 7-81
GCAGACGCTGGAGACGAAGATCTCCTCGCTCCTGCCGGCGCAGAAGGCAAGCGCCGAGGCGGCACTCGCCCAGGCTCAGGTGGACTTGGACAAGACGACCGTGCGCGCCGGCGTCGCCGGTACCGTGCAGCAATTTACCCTTCGGCCCGGCGACATCGTCAATCCGATGATCCGCACCGCCGGCATCCTCGTGCCCGATCAGCGCCGCACCGGACTGATTGCCGGCTTCGGCCAGATCGAGGCGCAGGTGATGAGGGCCGGGATGATCGCCGAGGCGACCTGCATCGGCAAGCCCTTCACCATCATCCCGATGGTCGTCACCGAGGTGCAGGACGTCATCGCCGCCGGCCAGTATCGGCCAACGGACCTGCTCGTCGACGCCCAGCAACTGGCACGCCCGGGCACACTGACGGCTTATCTGGAGCCGCTCTATCAGAGTCAGTTCAGCGGCATTCCGCCGGGAAGCAGTTGCATCGCCAACGCCTATACCAGCAATCATGACGCGCTCCATGAGCCCGGCATCAGCACGCAACGCTGGCTGTACCTACATGTCATCGACGCCGTCGCGCTGGTGCACGCAGCGATCCTCCGGCTGCAGGCGCTGCTCTTGCCCGTCCAGACGCTCGTCCTGACAGGTCACTGATCCGGAGGCAACGGCATGGGGCTGACCCTATCTCGCCTACCGCTGATTGCGAACCTTGCCGGTTACCGGGCGGGCTGGTTGCGCAGCGATGTCTCTGCCGGGCTCGCGATAGCCGCAGTCGGCCTGCCGAGCGCCATCGCCTATCCGGCCATCGCCGGCCTTCCGCCGGAGACTGGGCTTTACGCCAGCATCACACCCTTGATCGCCTATGCCCTCGTCGGTCCCTCGCAACGCCTGATCGTCGGGCCGGACGCCGCGACCATGACCGTGCTGGCTGCGGTGCTTGCCACGGTCTATGCTGTTCCCGGCGTAGCCGAGGACAGGGTCGCGGTGGCGGCCTTGCTTGCGCTCGCCGTCGGCGCGCTCTGTCTCATCGCGCGGGCGGTGCGGCTCGGGGTGCTTGCGACCTTTCTGTCGCGTCCGATCCTGATCGGCTTCTTCGCCGGCATTTCGCTTTCGATCCTGATCGGTCAGATAGACCGGGTCACCGGCATCGACATCGAGGCTGATGGCCTAGTCGCTCCCATCCTCGAACTTATCGCCAAGGCGGCCGCGATCCACTGGCCGTCGCTCGCATTGGCGGCCGCGTCATTCGCGCTGCTGCAGGCAGCGCGCATCATGCAATCGCCAATACCCGGGCCGGTACTGGTTGTCGCGCTGTCCGTACTCGTGTCCGCCCTTTTCGATTTCGAAGGGCACGGCATCGCCGTCGTCGGCGACATCCCCGATGGCCTGCCGTCCTTGACGCTGCCGTCGATCACGGGCCTCCCCTTCCAGTCGCTCCTGCTTGGCGCCGGCGCCATCTTTCTGGTGAGCTTCGGCTCCGGCATCATCGCCGCCCGCAGTTTTGGGGCCAAGGGCGGCTATCTGGTTGATCCCAACCGCGAGCTAGAGGGTTTCGGAGCGGCGAATATCGCCGCCGGGCTCTTCGGAACCTTTCCTATCACTGCTTCGGACTCGCGCACGGCAGTGAACTTTACCGTCGGTGGCCGGACGCAAGTCGCAAGCATAGTTGCCGCCGCTGCCCTCATGGCGGTCCTGATGTTCTTTGGCGACGTCCTGCGCATCCTGCCGATCCCCACGCTCGGCGCCGTGCTGGTGGCGACAGCGCTGAGCCTCATCGATGTTGCCGCCCTGAAGGAGATCTGGCGCATCAGCCGGATGGAGTTTCTTTTTGCGATCATCGCAATGCTCGGCCCAATCAGTTTCGGCGTGCTGGAAGGCGTCGTCACCGCCATTGCCGCGACGCTAGTCTACATTTTACGCAAGACGATGTTTCCGCGTGACGCGTTGCTCGGCCGGCTTGCCGGCCGCGACGGCTTCTATAAGCTCCATCGCAACCAGGCGGCGCGGCCGGTGCCCGGCCTTGCCATCTTCATGGTCCAGGGCAGCCTGCTGTTCTTCAACACCGACTACGTCCGGGAGCGTCTGCGTGCCGTGATCGACGCGTTGCCTGCCAATACCCGGTGGTTCGTCATGGATGCGAGCGCGATCGCCCAGATCGACATCTCGGCGGCCGCGATGCTCGAGGAGGTTCATGACGATCTCGGTAAGCGCGGCATCGCGCTTGCGATCGCCGAGCTGCATTTCGAGGCCCGCGAAATCCTCGAGCGGGCCGGCGTGATCGCGAAAATCGGCACCGGGATGATCTTCGAGGATCTGGACGACGCCTTGGATGCCTTCGAGAAAGGCGGCACCACAAGGGCGGCGCAGTAGGACCGACCGCCTGCCGCACGAATAGTAACTGTTGAAACACAACGGCAATTGGAGATGGGAGGATAGCATGGTCAAGAATGGCAAGAACGGCAAAAAAGCTAAAGAAAAGAACAGGGACAGCAACAGGAAAGTCGCCGGGGTGTATGCGATGGAGACGACCTCGAGCGGCGACTATGCGAAGGAACTCGCCCGATTGCAGGTGGAGATTGCCCACCTCCAGGCTTGGGTGAAGAAGAGCGGGGCGCGGATTGTCATCGTCTTCGAGGGGCGCGACGCGGCCGGCAAAGGCGGCGTGATCAAGCGTATCACCGAGCGCGTGAGCCCGCGCGTGTTCCGCGTCGTCGCCCTGCCGGCGCCGACTGATCGCGAGAAGACCCAGATCTACATGCAGCGCTATATCCAGCAACTGCCGGCGGCCGGCGAAGTCGTGATCTTCGATCGCTCCTGGTACAACCGGCCGGGCGTCGAGCGCGTCATGGGCTTCTGCACCGAGGAGAAGGCGCGACGTTTCCTCGAGCTTGCGCCGCGTTTCGAGGCGGCGATGATCGAAAGCGGCATCCTCCTGCTGAAGTATTTTCTCGACGTCAGCGAAGAAGAGCAGGAGCGGCGCTTCCGCCAGCGCATCGACGACCCGTTGCGCCAGTGGAAACTAAGCCCGATGGACGTCGAGTCCTATCGCCGCTGGTGGGATTATACCCGCGCCTACGACGAGATGATCCGCATGACCGACACCGACTATGCTCCCTGGTGGATCGTGCCGTCCAACGACAAGAAGCGTGCGCGCATCAACTGCATCTCGCACATGCTTGCCTCGATCCCCTATGAACGGGTGAAGTTCGCCGAACCCGACCTTGGCAAGCGCCAGAAGCGGCCCGGAGACTACGCTGCGGATACTCATATGCGCCGGACGGTCCCGGACGTTTTCTGAGTAGATGCATGTACGTGACGCATACGGCTTCAGGCGAACGGGCCGAAGCCTCGCAGGGAAACGATTGCGGCACTCGCAGGCCACGGACGTTCTCCGTCCCTCGGCGCGACTCACACCCTGTCGGGCGACCAGTCGAGGAAGAAGCCGACATCGCCCGGCACACCGCCGGGGAAATTGATGATCATCGCCTTCAGCTTGTAGCCCTGGGGTTTGCCGAACGTTTGGTAACGCTCGTAGAATTCCCTGGCCTTGCCCTGCAGCGTCTCCGGCCAGTCGCGATCGGCATTGTTGATCGCGCGGCCGCTGTCGGTGCAGAGCGAAGACGGGAAGCTGTAGACCATGGCTTCGAATTTCCCGGCCTTTACCGCGCTTGCGACGAGGCGGCGGACCACCGCGATTTCCTCCTCCGAGACGTGTTTCTCGAGGAAATCCGCAGCAAGATCGGCGAGCTTCTGTTCTTGCACTGCCCGGAGCTTTCGCTCCTTGTCCATTTCTGCCATCTCCCGCTCCAGCATTTGCATGCGAAGCTGCGCGGCGCTGATCGGTGCTGCATTCGGATCCAAGTCTTTGTTTTCCGGCATGTTGGTGCTCCACTTCAAATCAACAGGACGACAAAAGTGTTCAATAGCTGCTTGGTTCACTTCTTGGGCAGCGGCGTGACGGTGCCGTTGCGCTGAGTCGGTCTGGTTTCATGGCCAGCACTGCGCGAGCCCCATCTATGGTCCGGACACTAACCATCCGGTTCTTCGTCGCCGGCAAACTGACCTGAGACGTGAAATTTTCGCTCGATTTCCACCGCCATTTTCTACCTCTTGGAAACAAACGCAACTTCATCTGGAGCCGACGTGTGTTTCAGATTCGGCGCCGGATTTCTCGACTCATCTGGAGCCCCGAGACCCCCCGTTCGCACTATCCGCCAATTCAGAAGAGCGAAAATGATGGTGAGTAGCGGGTTCACGATATTGAAGAAACAGAAGGCAGCATATGCGGCGGTGGAAATCCCGAGTGTCGCTGCCATATATGCGCCGCAACTGTTCCAAGGTATGAGGGGTGAAGTCACCGTGGCCGAGTCCCCGACGACCCGCGACAGCATGACGCGGGCTAAGCCTCGATCTGCGAAGGTGCGACCGAACAACTTTCCAGGCAGGGCGATGGATATGTACTGATCGGAGGTGACTACGTTTGAGACAACCGACGTTCCGACGACCGTCGCGATCAATCCTGCCGTAGATTTCGTCCGCGCCACGATCGGATCGATCAGTCGCTTCAGCAGTCCCGCGTGTTCCACGACCGCACCGAAAGCAAGAGCCGTGATAATCAGCCAAACGGTGTTCATCATGCTCGACATGCCACCGCGGGAAAGAACCAGGTCGATGGATTTTTCCCCTGTCGACGAAATGAACCCATTGGCGAGCGCTGCCCATGCACCTTTCAGCAACGCCAAGCCGAGAGGCAGGTCTGGAGCTGCAGCAAACGTTGCGACGCCCTCCGGATCGTGCAGAACCGCCACGATGGCACCGGCGATAGCTCCTGCAAAGATGGTCACGAAGGGCGGAAGCCTGGCGATCGAGAGCAGGAAGACGAGTACGAGAGGCAGAAACGACCAGAGCGAGACGTCGACCTTGCTGTCGATCATTGCGAGCGCACGCGTGGCATCAAACTCGCCTGCCTGCCCAAGCAACGCAAAAGCGATCGATGAAAGAAGCAGCGCCGGCACGGAGGTCCAAAGCGATTCACGGATATGGCTGTAGATGTCGGAGCCGGCAGTCGCCGTGGCGAGATTCACCGTGTCAGAGAGTGGCGAAGCCTTGTCGCCAAAATATGCTCCGGAAATGATCGCGCCAGCCGTGACCGCCGGCGACAGCCCCATATTCGCAGCGATGCCCATCAAACCGATACCGAGCGTTCCCGCAACCGTCCAGGAACTGCCGATGCTGAAGGCGACGACGGCGCAAACGAGGCAAGTTGTTGCGTAAAAATAAACCGGGCTGAGCAGCTTCAGTCCGTAGTAGATCATTGAAATGATCGTTCCGCTCATCGCCCAGGTGCCGATGAGCGCTCCGACAGCCAGAAGAATCAGAATTGCCGGAAGGCCTGCAGCAATACCGTCTACGACGGCTTGGCGGATGTCATCCCATCGCGACCCGTTCTTATAGGCTACTCCCGCCGCAACAATCCCGCAGAAGAGTAACGCTATCTGGTTGGGGCCAGATGAGGCACCGCTGCCGAACAACACGAAGGAAAGCGAAAGAAAAACAACAAGAGCCAAGCAAGGGACAAGGGCATCGACCAGCGAAGGGGGACGTGAAATCGCTCTTGGGCCGATACCTTTCTCGCGAGGGATTTGTGCCATCTTAATTGTTCCAAAGTGCGAGCGTCTGCGCCTAAACACCATGCCAAGTCATTTCGGGGAATGAGGAATTGATAATGGTCCCCCGCTCCGCACGCACGATCGCCGGAATATCCGCCAATGCCCCGATCGCAGCCGAGTGCCCTGTCGTCTTGGCGAAATGGCACGCCGCTTCGACCTTTGGACCCATGGAGCCTGCGGGAAACGAGTATGCACTCAGATCGTCGGGCGGCGTCTTGAAGATAGCCTTTTGATCGGCTGTTCCCCAGTCGGTGTAGACCGCCTCGGCGTCTGTGGCCATAATGAACAGATCAGCTTCAAGTTCTCGCGCCAGAAGCTCCGAACAAAGATCTTTGTCGATTACCGCTTCCACTCCCCCAAGCTTCCGGTCCGCACCCCGCTCATACATAGTGGGGATACCGCCGCCTCCAGCGCAGATCATGACAGTTCCCTTGTCCAGTAACCAGCGGATCGGGCGTATCTCAAAGATCCGTTTGGGAACGGGCGATGGAACGACACGGCGCCATTTGTTACCGTCCTGCTTGAAAATCCATCCTTTCTCCTGATGGATCTTGGCAGCCGCGTCCGCTTCGTAGACCGGCCCCACGAACTTGGTCGGGTTCTGAAATCCGGGATCGGCACCATCGACCTCGACCATGGTGAGCAATGTCGCGAGCGGCACTTCGAATGGAAGGAGGTTTCCTAGCTCCTGCTCCAGCATGTAGCCGATCATGCCCTCTGTCTCTGCGCCAAGTACGTCGAGCGGATAGGCCTCATCTGGCTTGTAAGCTGCCCCCTGGAGCGCAAGCAGCCCAACCTGCGGACCGTTGCCATGCGTGATCACGACCTGATGTTCAGCGACAAGCGGTGCTATGGCTTCGGCCGCAATCTTGATGTTCTGACGCTGTACGCCTGCGGTCATCGCCTCCCCGCGCTTCAGGAGAGCATTGCCGCCCAACGCGATCACAACACGCATGTTCAATCTCCCAGCGTTGCGACAAGCAGGGCCTTGATGGTGTGCAAACGATTTTCCGCCTGCTCGAACGCAACATTCGCCTCGGATTCGAATACGTCGTTGGTTACTTCGAGGCCGTTGGTCATGCCATAGTCGTTGGCTATCTGCTTCCCGAGTGTTGTCTCGGTATCGTGGAATGCAGGCAGGCAGTGCATGAACTTGACCTGCGCATTTCCGCTCGCCTTCATCAAATCCGCATTGACCTGATAGGGGGTGAGCAACTGGATTCGCTCTTTCCAGACTTCCTTCGGTTCGCCCATCGAAACCCATACGTCGGTATGAATGAAGTCGACTCCCTCCACGGCCGCCTGGGGATCGTCGGTGATCATCAGGCGCGCTCCGGATTGCCCTTTGAGCTTCTCGGCTATGCTCCGATATTCCTCCGAAGGCCAGAGCGATCTCGGGCCACAGATCCGCACATCCATGCCCAGCAGGCAGCCGACGATCAGCAATGAGTGCCCCATGTTCGACCGCGTATCGCCCACATAGGCGTACTTGATGTCGCTGATCGGCTTGTCGGCGTGTTCACGCATGGTCATGACGTCGGCGATCATCTGCGTAGGATGATATTCATCGGTGAGGCCGTTATAGACCGGCACGCCGGCATATTTTGCCAGCGTTTCGACCCCGTGCTGGGAGGAGCCGCGATACTCGATGGCGTCATACATTCGACCGAGGACCCGGGCCGTGTCCTTGAACGATTCCTTGTGCCCGATCTGCGAACCGGCGGGGTCCAGATACGTTACGTTGGCGCCCTGATCGGAGCAGGCAACTTCGAATGCACAACGGGTGCGCGTCGATGTCTTTTCAAATATCAGGCAGATTTCCTTCCCTTCCAGGTGTTTCTGCTCCGTGCGTGCGTATTTGGCGCGCTTCAGATCGCGCGCGAGATCGAGAAGGTAACGAAACTCGCGAGGTGTGTAGTCCTGCACCGTAAGAAGCGAGCGATTGCGGAGATTGAAACTCATGATGCTGCTCCATTTGCCATAGTCAGGATGGGAATTCTTCAATAGGCCGGCTCTCGCCAGATTGGGCAGGTCATGCAGTGTCCACCACCGCGTCCGCGCCCCAGTTCCGCCCCTCGGATCGTGATGACCTCGATACCCGCCTTCCGCAGCAGCGTATTCGTGTGCGTGTTGCGGTCATAGGCGACGACTACCCCTGGCTCGAGCGCGACGACATTGTTGCCATCGTCCCATTGTTCGCGTTCCGCCTCATAAGCATTGCCGCCGGTGGCTACGGTTCTGAGTTTCCGGATGTCCAGCGCCTCGCTCACGACTTGAAGCATCGGACGCTCCTCGGCCCGGACCTCGAAGTTTCCTTCGTCATCAACGGGATGCAGGCTGTAGCAGCGGATCTGCTCGACCACGTCGGCGAAAAGCGTCACGACGTCACGGTCGCAGAAGCTGAAGACCGTATCGAGATGCATCGCGGCCCGACTCTTCGGCATCAGACAACCGATGACCCGCGTCGCTGCTTTGTTTTTGAATAGTGCTTGGGCCACTTGGCCCACCGACTGATAGGTGGTCCGTTCCCCCATTCCAACGAGCACGGTGCCGTTGCCTATGGGCATTACGTCGCCGCCCTCCATGGTAGCGTTGGCGAACTGCTCGTCCGAGTCGCCCCACCAGATATTGAAATCGCCGCCCTTGAAGATCGGATGAAATTTGTAAATCGCCCGCTGCACCAGCGTTTCGGCACGACGCGCGGGCCAGAACATCGGGTTGCAGGTCACGCCATTGTATATCCAACAGGATGGATCGCGCTGGAAGAGCGTGTTGGGGATGGGAGGAATAACGAATTCGAGTCCCCCGAAAGCGCCCACCATCAGCGCCTTGCCCCTGCCTTCGGGGAGGTCGGCAATGGCAATGCCGCCTATAAGGTAGGCGGCGAGTTGTTTCGAATCCATTTCATCGAGCCAGGGCCGCATGGCCTCGGCAATCTGGGCACCCATGACGTTCGGGGTGATGCGCCGATCAAGAACGAACTTGCGCGCATCGGCGTCGACGAGCGTCTCGGCGAGGAGATCATGGAGTTCGAGGACCTCGACTCCTCGCTCCTGCATTTTCAGAACGAAGTCGTAGTGATCCTTCTGAGCTTCGTGAACCCAGATGACATCATCGAACAGCAGATCGTGGCAGTTCGCCGGGGTCAGTCGTTGATGCGCCAATGATGGTCTGCACACCATGACGGTCCTGAGCTTACCTACTTCCGAATGAACACCAAAGTTGCGCATGCGCATCTCCTCCTTCAACCGGAGCCCCTGCAACTTGACCCATCACGCTCAGAGCGGGCTTATCTTTCCGATCCACAGCAAATAGGCGGCGACGATGGCGAGCACGACGACCAGGCAGGCAAGCCATAATTCAAATCCGGCAAACACCTGTTCGCCTCGCTCCCTCCTGGCCTTCGCGTAGACAAGGAGGCCAGGGGCAAACAGGATCGAGCACATCAAGAGGTAGCTGAGTCCGGCGGCGTAGACCAACCAGACGCCATAAAGCGTCGCCAGTGCACCTATGGCGATATCCCTGTTTCGACCGGACGCCCTCTGGTGATAGGTCTCTCCGCTCAATGCGAGCTTGAGGGCGTAGGCTCCGGAAAAGACATAGGGAGGCAGGATCGCAACCGAAGCGATGAAATAGAAGAACTGGTAGGCGCTTTTCGAAAAGAAGCTCAGGACCAGGAAAAGCTGGATCAGGATATTGGTCGCCCAGAGCGAGTTTACCGGCGAGCCGTTTTCATTGTCGACGGCAAACCAGCTCGGAAAGGTGCCGTCGCGCCCGCACGTGTAAGGAATTTCGGAGCAAAGCAATGTCCAGGACAAGAATGCGCCGCCAACTGAGACGATCAGCCCTGCATTGATCAAAGCGGCCCCCCATTGCCCCACGAGTGGCTGCAGGACTCCGGCCATCGACGGGACCTTGAGACCGGCCAGTTCCGGTTGGCTCAAAATCCCCGTCGAAAGCATGGACACGAGGACGTAAATTCCGAGCGCACCAAGAAAACCGATCACCGTCGCCCGACCGACATCGGAGCGCCGGGCTGCACGCGCGGAGTATACGCTCGCCCCTTCAATGCCGATGAAGACCCACAAGGTGACCAGCATCGTGCTCTTGACCTGTGACATGACGCTGCCGAGGTCGGGGGCATCAAGAGCACCCCCGCGTCCCCAGAAATTGAGCGTGAACCTGTCCCAATTGAACGCGACGACGGCGATCAATACGAAAAGGAAGAGCGGCGCGAGCTTGGCGATCGTGGTAACGATGTTGACGAAAGCGGCCTGCTTGACGCCCTTCAGCACCAGCCAGTGAATGGCCCAGAGGCAGATCGAGGCGCCGACGATCGAAACGAGGTTGTTCCCATCGCCGAACACTGGAATGAAAAACGATAGTCCGGAAAAGATGGCGACCGCATAGGCGACATTTCCAAGAAATGCGCTCAACCAATAGCCCCAGGCGCTGATGAAGCCCATGAATGGACCAAAGCCGGCCTTCGCATAGGCATAGGGACCGGCATTGAGATCCGGTTTGCGGTTTGCCAGCGTCTGATAGACAAACGCCAGCATCAGCATGCCGAAGCCGGTGATGACCCAACCGATCAATATTGCCCCGGGCGAAGCGGCGCGAGCCATGTCTGACGGCAAGTTGAAAACGCCGCCGCCGATCATTGAGCCCACGACTAGAGCAGTGAGTGGCAAGAGAGTGAGCTTGTCGGAATGCACCTCAGTTTTGAAGGTGCCCTCATGCGCGATCGTCATGTCCCCCTCCAAATCGCATGCAGTTGTTGCATTCACGCGTTTCAGCTCTCGGGCACAGCATTGCGGAAGCTTTGCACGTTCAGTAGGACGCGCGCTTTCCACATCGGGCAACTTTAGGAATGAGGACACAGCGTGTCATTGATTTGAGACAAATGCATCGTCCGTTCGTTCGCTTCCTGATGTGCTAACTCGTTGACGCAGATGCCGCGCAGTCTGAACCAGCAATATTCGCGACAGACCGGCCGGACTGTCGGCAGAAGTGAGGGATCTCCGTCGCTGCCACGACAAAGCCGACGCAGGACATGTGCTTGGAGCCAACGGCTGAGGCACAGAAAGCTGGGCGCAGATTGGCCGCGGCCTGCCTGTCTGGCTCGTTGATCACAATCAACGACGAACAGGAGTGATGGGCGTAACATCCAGAAAACAAGAAAGCGGGAGAGTACGATGAATCACACAGGGAAGATTCTGTTCGCTGCCACCGGTGCTATCGTGACCGCATTCCCAGCTTCCTATTCCTTGGCCGACGGCTACTCCGGAGATCACTACCCAGGCGTTGACATAAATCAGCGCGTCATTGACGGGCAGCGCGAGCCCATCAACAAGTATCTCCTCAAGCGCAGAAACGCGGCACAAAGGCCGGATCCCGGCGCCACGGGTACGATCAACCAGCAGCAACCGGTACGTACGAAGCCTGTGCAGTAGCTCGGCACCAAGCGGTCCGGGACGCAGAGCCGCCTCCTGCCCATAATAATGCCGTGAGCAATAGGCCGTGGAGCCCTTTGGAGGAAGAATATGGTCAGGGAGCAGTTTCTTGTGTTCTGCCGCGCGACGGCAGTCGCTTTAACCCTGCTTGCACCGTGTGGTCTGGCGCTCGCCCAGGAAACGGCGACGGCAGCGCCTACACCACAGCAGGAAGCCGCACCCGAGCCTCTCAGCGATGACGAGCTCGAAGTCCTGGTCGCCCGGATCGCACTCTATCCGGACGAGCTGGTGGCGCTTGTCTCGGCCGCTTCACTCTATCCGCTGCAGATCGTCGAGGCGGAGCGGTTTCTCGAGACGCGCAAGAAGAATCCTGGCCTCAAGCCGAAGGACGACTGGGACGGCAGTATCATCTCACTCCTGAACTATCCCGAGATCGTCAAGATGATGAGCGAGGACCTCGATTGGACGCAGGCCTTTGGCGAGGCGATCGCCAATCAGCAGAAAGACGTGCTGATCGCCATCCAGCAATCGCGCGACGAGGCGGTTGCCAAGGACATCATCGAGACAGACGACAAGATCAAGGTGGTTGAGGAGGGCGACAATATCGTTATACAGGCGGCAAATCCGGAAACGATCTACGTGCCGCAGTATCCGCCGGAGATGCTTTACGAGGCGGACTACGCGCCCGCGCCGATCAGCTATTACGAAGAACCCTATTCCGCCTATTGGTATCCCGGAGCCGCCTTCTTCGCGGGAGCCGTCACCGGCGCGGCGTTTGCCGCCATCGTCGACTGGGACGATTGGGGTGTTTGGGGCGGTGACTGGGACGGCGACATCGATGTCGACTGCAACAAATGCTTCAACAACATCGACTTCGACGGCAAGGTCAACTGGAACGACATCGACTGGAAGAACGTCGACCGCAGCAAGATCAACTTCGACCGCGACCAGCTCCAGAAATTCGATCGGACGAACATCAGGAACAACATAAAGGCCAACGGCAACAACAACATCCGCAACCGCGCCGCCGAGATCAATCGCGATCGGCCGCAGGCGCGCCCGGGTGGTGCTGGCGGCGGCCAGCTCAAGGACGTGCGCAAGAGCACCCTGGAGGGTCTGAAGGCTCAACCGAGACGGGATGCCACGGCGCGCCCCGGGGGCGGGCAGGCGGTGGCGAAGGCGAAACCCGGAGGCTCGAAGCCCAGCGTCAATCGCCCCAAGGGCAACAAGCCCTCGCAGGTGAACCGGCCAGCCGGCAAGAAGAAGATGGCCTCCAAGGTACAGAAGCGGCCGAAGAAGCCCTCCGGCCTCGGCAACGTCAATGCCGGGCGGCGCGAAGTGGCGTCGTCGCGGCGTGGCGGCCACAGCATGGGTGGCGGTCATCGCGGTGGCGGGCGGCCGCAGATGAGTCGTGGCGGCGGCGGCAGACCGCCGATGCACCGTGGCGGCGGAGGCCGTGGCGGTGGTGGACGCAGGCGCTGAGCGGAGGGAGAACGGCCATGACAAAACTTTTGCACACCCTTCTCCTCGGATCGGCGCTCTCGCTTGCGGGCGGCCTTGCAGGTATCGACGCCGTCGCGCAGGCGCAGCAGCCAGAGCAGGCGCAGCAATCGTCGGGCATCGACGACTACGCCGCGACCGAAGACCCGCCGGCCTTCGACGATCCGGCCAAAGCGGTGGAGGCCTTCAAGTCGAGGCTTGCCGCCAACGACTTCGACGGGCTGGCAAAGCTGCTAGGCCTCGATGCGGCAAAGGTGAAGACCGGCGAAGGGGCGATGGAAACCTTCACGCTCATTCGTGAAGGGGCAGCCCGCAACGTGGTCGTCCGCGATCTCGACCAGCGCAAGATCCTCGAAATCGGCGATCGCCTCTGGCCGCTGCCATTCCCGATCACCAAGGGTGAGGACGGCAAATGGGCCTTCGACACCTTTGTCGGGCTGGAGGAGATCGTCAACCGCCGCGTCGGCGAGAACGAGCTTGAGGCGATCGAAGCGGTACGCGCTTATGTCGAGGCTCAGAAGGACTATGCTTCCGAGGACCGCGATGCGGACGGCGTGCTCGAATATGCCCAGAAGCTGATCAGCAGCCCGGGCCAGACCGACGGGCTCTACTGGCCGGCCGATCAGGGCGACGGCGAAAGTCCAGTCGGCGATGCGATCAGCGAGGCGGCGCTCGAAAAAGCAAAGGCGGGCGAGGGCTATTTCGGCTATCGCTTCCTAATCCTGACCTCGCAGGGCAACAATATCGCCGGCGGCAAATACGATTATGTCATCAACGACAACATGATCGCCGGCTTCGGCCTGATCGCCTGGCCGGTCACGTATGCCGAGACCGGCGTCAAGACCTTCGTCGTCAACCAGCAGGGTATCGTCTACGAACGGGACCTCGGACCCAGCACCGAGGCGATCGTGCCATTCATCGACCGTTTTGATCCGGACGACAAATGGAGCGTGGTGGCCGACTGAATGCCGACCCGTGGGCTGCGGTGCCATTCGGAGTTCGCACGCCTTGACCATACCCCTGTTCTCGCCGGGGCAACGGCGGCGGCAGCGAACCGATTGCCAATTGTGCTGGTGCAAAGGAAGGATAACGGGTTATTGCGATGCTCAAGCGTGGTCACGGTGGCGCATTGCTCGCCTCGCTCCTTTTGCTTCTGCGGCTCGTTTTTGGCTTCGCCGCTCCTGTGGCCGCCCAAGAGCCGACGGCCGCGCCGCCTCCAGCCAAGGTGCAGCAACTCATCGAGTTGCTCGACGATCCAGAGGTTCGCCAATGGCTGGTGTCCAAGCAGACGGCTGCGCCGGCGGCACCGGTGCCGGCGACCGGGCTTGCCTCCCAATGGGTCGCGGAAATCAGGAAGCACTTGGGCGGGATGCGGGACGCGGTTCCACGGATGGCTCCCGAATGGCGGGCCGCGAAGGAGCGCATCGCCGGCGCCATGCAGAGCCAGGGAACGATGCCCATTCTGCGGGGGTTCGCCTTCCTTTTGCTCGTCGGCTACGGCGCTGAATACCTGCTACGCCATTTCCTGCGGCGCAATGCTGAGCGCAACGCCGCCCAGCACGGAGGCGGCCTTGGCGCCTTCATCCACATCGCACCTCTCGTCGCCTTTGCAATCGCCGCAATCGTCACATTCGTGCTTTCCGATTGGCCTCCCCGACTGGAGGCAGCGGTCGCACCACTGCTCATAGCCTGGATAAGTGCGCGCCTGCTGATTGCCGTCGCATCGGCTGTGTTCAAGCCGGCGGCGGAGGCGGCCACGACGCCAGGCGCAGAAGGGAAACGTGCGACGCTTGCCCCCAGCGCCGCCAGGTTCTGGTTCAATCGATCGGTGCTCTTCATCTGCGCGCTGGCCTTTGTGTGGGCGGTTACCGATGTGATGCAGGCCCTCTCGATTGCGGAAGACGTTCGCACACTTGTTGCCGCTATAATCGGGCTTGTCATTCTCGGCACGGCGATCGACACAACACTTCGCCGCCCGGTCGAGGCCACGACGGCGGCGCGCCGGATGCTCCGAAATGCGATGATTGTCGCCTTCCTGGTCCTGCTGTGGCTCCTTTGGGTCGCCGGCATGAAGGTGCTGTTCTGGATCGGTATCTATGTTCTCGGCTTACCGCCGCTCTTGCGCTTTACCAGCACGACGACGAGGACGATGCTCGACGCCTCGGCGACCGACGGCATGCGCGTGCTGCGCAATGTGTTGACCGAACGGGGCGCCCGGCTGGTGATCATTGGGCTGGCGGCTGCCTGGCTCGCCGTTGTCTTCCGCTTCAACGGCAGTTCGATGATGCAGGACGATGCCTTCAACCGCATCTTCCGCGGCGTTCTCGCCGGTGTCGTCATCCTGCTCGCGGCGGATCTCGTCTGGCAACTGGCAAAGGAGTTCATCGATCTGCGCGTGAAGCAGGCGAGTGTCGACGTCGCGGATCCGGCGCAACTCGCCCGTAATATGCGCCTGCGCACGCTGCTGCCGATTCTGCGCAACTTCCTGGCCGCCTTCATTGCGGTGGTTGCCGTGCTGATGGTGCTCTCTGGCCTGGGCGTTGCGATCGCTCCACTGATCGCCGGCGCGGGCGTCTTCGGGGTCGCCCTCGGCTTCGGCTCTCAGAGTTTGGTCAAGGACGTCATCAGCGGCGTGTTCTACATGATGGATGATGCCTTCCGGGTCGGCGAATACATCCAGAGCGGCAGCTATATGGGAACGGTCGAATCCTTCAGCATCCGCTCGGTAAAGCTGCGCCACCACCGCGGTCCGGTGTTCACCGTGCCGTTCGGCTCGCTTGGCGCGGTTCAGAACATGAGCCGTGATTGGGTGATCGACAAGTTCAAGATCAACGTTTCCTATGACACCGATGTCGCCAAGGTGAAGAAAGTGGTGAAGGGTGTCGGCGCGACGCTGCTCGAAGATCCGGAGCTGGGCCCGCTGATCATTGAAACGGTGAAGATGAAGGGCGTCGAGCAGTTCGGCGATTACGGCGTGACCTTGAGCTTCGCGATGACGACCAAACCGGGAAATCAGACCCAGGTCAGGCGTCGGGCCCAGGCCCTGATCAAGGAAGCCTTCAAGACGAATGGCATCTCGTTTGCCTCGCCGACGGTGCAGGTCGCGGGCGACGATACGCAGTCGACGACGGCTGCGGCCGCCGCGACCCGCGATGCAATTGCCAAGAAAAATGCGGTCTTAAGCCAGGGAGGCGAGGCTGCGGCGGAATAGCTGCAAAACGTCAAAAAGGACGTTCCTTGTCCCAGATCAATGAAGAGCACGTTTCGCCAGGGCAGAATATGGTTCGCGACGCGGCGCGCGCATAGGCAAAATAATGGCAATAGAGATCGAACGTAAGTTTCAGGTCTTGAATGATCGTTGGCGGAAGAGCGCCTCGGCGGGCTCCGCGCTTCGGCAAGCCTACCTCATTGCAACAAAAAACCGTACGCTGCGCGTGAGGACAATTGACGCCGAGCGCGCGACTTTGACAGCCAAGTTCCGCAGAGACCGTATGCGACGCGAGGAGTATGAATATGCAATACCGTATTCCGACGCGCTGCAGATGTTCGAGTTCGCGTTGGGTATCGTCGAGAAGACTCGATACCAGGTTCGCTATGCTGATCATCTCTGGCATATCGACGTCTATTCCGGGGTAAATGAAGGTCTGGTCGTCGCTGAAGTAGAATTGCGCAACTGTTGGGGTGATCCCCCGCATCCGAAATGGCTCGGCCCTGAGATCACGGGGAATCCGCTGTACTCAAATCGCGCGCTGGCAATGAGAAGCCGTGCGGCCCGTCAAACGCCTTCCTCGCCCTCGCCGGTTGGACGACCGACCGTGCCTATAGGGTGATCTGAAGCCGCCATGCATTCCGCGCCGAGAAACACAGATCCTTACTATGCTTCGCCTCGTGATTTGATAACCACTGCCAGTTCCACCGCCTCTGTCATGCCGCGCAGAAGCGACCTACTCGCCGTGATCAAGTGCAAAAGCTTAGAAAGCTGTGGGGGAGCACAGGGTGTTAGCGCGTTCGTTCTGCGCGGCCAGCTCGCCGGCCTCGTCGAACGTCCATTTGGCGGCACAAACCAGACCTGTGCCGAGCGGCTGCCAAACTTTGGCTCTCCACCCGGTTCGGCCTTTGCCGGAAGGCTACTGAAGAGCGGCAATTGCACCAAATCCCGTCTTCGGCCACTCCGTGCCCGTTAAACAGCAGGCTATTGGGACATGACGCATCATAAGAAACCAATTGGTTGCCGGCCGCGCAGCTGTAGGAGGGCAATTGGGGCAGAGTAAATCGGGCTTACGGTAATGATCTCGCCCTCTCCCGCAAACGACCCCGAGATGCCCGATTGTCCGTTGCATCGGGTTGCAATTGGAGAGCTCGGGAAGGTCCGGGTGAGAGTGCTCACAGTGGCTGCCGGGTGCCAAAAATGGCACCGTTTCACCGCCCCAACTTGGCACCATTTGGCACCAGAGACTAAAAAGGGCTCAGCGGTTTCCCGCTAAGCCCTTGAAAAGGATGGTGGGCGTGACAAGGATCGAACTTGTGACCCCTACGATGTCAACGTAGTGCTCTCCCGCTGAGCTACACGCCCATCCGATGCGGCGCATAGACCACAAAACCCTCGTCCGCGTCAATAGGCTTTTAGAAGGATTTTTGACAGAATTTTAGACGGCGTTCTCGAGTGGCGTTTCTCGTGGTTAAGCGGGTTCGCGCGGCGCCTTGCACACGCGGACCCTCCCGATAAGTCATTGAAATGAAAAGACTGTGGCCGATCCGTGTTGATCGGCCACAGCCTCGAAGCAGTGCGCGCCGTCCGCGCAGGAGTTTGGCGGGCGTTGTGATTTTCGTCCTGTCAGTAAGCCGGGATTTCCGAGTCCGTCAGGCCGCCAGCATCTTGTTGACCTCGTTTACGAGGTCGCGCAGGTGGAAGGGCTTGGAGAGGACCTTGGCATCCTTCGGCGCCTTCGAATCGGGGTTCAAGGCCACCGCGGCAAAGCCGGTGATGAACATTACCTTCAGGTCCGGGTCGAGCTCGGTCGCGCGGCGGGCGAGCTCGATGCCGTCCATCTCCGGCATGACGATATCGGTCAGCAGAAGCGAAAAGGGTTCTTCGCGAAGCCGGTCGTAGGCGCTGGCGCCGTTGTCGTAGGACAGGACCTTATAGCCAGCCTTTTCCAGCGCCTTCACGAGGAAGCGGCGCATGTCGTTGTCGTCTTCGGCAAGGAGGATTTTCGCAGTCATGAATTCGGCCGTGGCTTCTTCTTTTCAATGCTTGTGGAGTGCGGCAGCTCAGCAAACCGCAACATGGTAAATATCTGGTGAACAGGGCAGATCAAGCCCTGATACCAGCAAGACGTCACTATGGACACAGAGGCGACCAACTGGCAACATGATCTAAACAGCAAGATCCGGACATGGTAAAAAGGGTTGCGATGGGGGAAGTGGTCGAGCGGGAATTTTTCGAGGTACTGGAGCCCGCAAGTCAGCGGATTCCCTTTGTGTTCAATTCCCCGCATAGCGGCCGGTCCTACCCACTGTCCTTTCTGAGTCAATCTCGGCTTGACGCGCATTCGATCCGCCGTTCGGAAGATCACTTCGTCGATGAGCTGTTTCAAAACGCCACCTTTCTAGGGGCCCCGCTGCTTCGCGCCCATTTCCCGCGCGCCTTTCTCGATGTCAACCGTGAACCCTACGAACTCGATCCGCGCATGTTCGAAGGGCAGTTGCCGCCGCATGCCAACATAAGCTCGATGCGGGTCGCCGGCGGGCTCGGTACCGTGCCGCGCCTTGTCGCCGAGAATATGGAAATTTATCGCAACCGCTTTCCGGTCGAGGAAGCGCTGACACGCATCGAGTCGATCTACAAGCCCTATCATGCGACGCTCAGGAAACTGATCGCCCGCACACATGTCCAATTCGGGATGTCCGTGCTGATCGATTGCCACTCGATGCCTGGCAATGTTCACCTTCCGGGCAGCGGCCAGCGGCCGGACTTCATTGTGGGCGATCGTTACGGAACGAGCGCGGCGGGAGAATTGTCGCGCACCGCCGTCAACCTGCTCGAGCAGCTCGGCTACGTAGTCGCCCGCAACAAGCCCTATGCCGGCGGCTTCATCACCGAACATTATGGCCGGCCGACGCGCGGACTGCATGCGCTGCAGATCGAAATCAACCGCAGCCTCTATGTCGACGAAACGACCCTCGTCAAGAAGCCGGGATTTGCCGCGCTGACGGCCGATCTTACGACGTTCATCGCCGCGCTTGCACAACATGTCGAGGAATATGGTGCCTATCTGCCGCTCGCGGCAGAATAGTGCTTCCAACCGTCACTCAAAAAGAACCGCGCCAGCGGCGCGGTCAAGTCTAGGGAGGAAACACCCAAGGAGGGTATTTGCAGCCACAAGTGACTGCTCAAAGACTGTAATGTTGCGCTGCACAAATGTCAAGTTGTGGGCGCCAAAACTTCCGCACCGCAATGGGACATTTCCTGATCGACGGCGACGCGTGCGCCAATCCGACCCGCAGCCCGCCTTCTCGTTGCTCATCTCCGGCGTTCTTGCCTTTCGATCAAATTCGTCTATTCAGGATCGCCTTCCTTTCTGCCTTCGAGAGAGCGATATGTTGCCGGACCGCACCTTCTTCGACCGCCTCGCCGACGCTGCCAAAGCCGAAACGATGCCGCGTTTCCGGACCGGCACCAGTGTCGTCAACAAGCTCGAGGGCGGGTTCGATCCCGTCACGGAGGCGGACAGGTCGGCCGAGGCGGCTATCCGGACGCTGATCGAAAGTGCATTTCCGGGCCATGGCATCCTCGGCGAGGAGCACGGCAATGTCGGTCTCGACCGCGAGCATGTATGGGTCATCGATCCGATCGACGGGACGCGTGCCTTCATTTCCGGCCTTCCGGTATGGGGAACGCTGATCGGCCTCTATCGCAACGGCAAGGCCGTGATGGGCCTGATGGACCAGCCTTTTACCGGCGAACGCTATTTCGCCGACGGCGAGAAGGCGATCTATCGCGGCCCCGGCGGGGAGAAGGTGCTTTCGACGCGCGCCTGCGATGCGCTCTCAGATGCGGTGCTGTTCACCACGTCGCCGCATCTCTATACCGGCGACCTCAAGGAGCGCTTCGAAGCGTTGCAATCCAAGGTGCGGCTCTTCCGCTACGGTTGCGATTGCTACGCCTTCGCGCTTCTTGCATCCGGCCACGTCGACCTCGTCATCGAGTGCGGCCTGAAGCCCTACGATGTCGGCGGACTCATCCCGTTGATCGAACAGGCGGGCGGCGTCGTCACCAATTGGCAGGGCGGACCGGCGGAAATGGGCGGCGAGATCATCGCAGCCGGCAGTCGCGAGCTTCACGCGCAGGCGCTGGAAATACTACAGCGGAGCCCGTCCGACCCGGATGCGCGGCGCTCACTGTAGCACTTTGAATTGCTGCATGATTTTGTCCTTAAATCGATTCCTATCTACGGAATCATGCCGTGGGAATTAAGCTTTCCTCGAATTGGCCGGCCACCATGTCTGCCTCCTCGAACGCGGGCAGGAACGCCAAAATCGCGGCCATCGCCTGCGCGCGGTAACGGTCGGTCTCGTGAAGAAGCTCGTGACGCGCGCCATCGATCGGAATCATGTGCCCGGCGCGGAAGTTGCGTGCCAGGACTTCGACGGCAAGATGCGGCACGAGGCGGTCGGCAGTCGGGGCGAGGATTATGGTCGGCACGATGACCCGCGTCAGATGTTCGCGGCGCAGGACACGCCGTATTGCCTGGAAGGTCTCCCGCAGCCATCGGGCCGTTGGCGGCCCCAGCCGCAATTGCGGACAGGCATCGGTGAGCGCCTGGTTGCGCGCATAGCGATTTGGGTCGGCCGTCAATACGTTGTTCGTGAAGGGGCGATTACCTTTGTCGCGATGGAGCGGCAACGTTCCAAGGCCGATCCAGTCCATTATCGTGGCGATCGAAAAGATGCTCCGCTGGCCAAGGGCTTGGCCGCTGAGGCCGACAAAGGGGGCGAGCAGCACCATGCGGTCGATCCGGCTCGCGAGCATCGGCGCCAGCGACAGGGCCACCAGCGCGCCCATTGAATGGGCAACGATGGAGAAGGGCAGGCGCGTGTCTGGCAGAACGATCTGCTCGAGGAAGATCATGAGATCGCGCTCGTAGTCGGTGAAATGCTCGACGTGACCACGACCGGGCTGCCGCAGCAACCGTTCGGAGCCGCCCTGGCCGCGCCAATCGAAGGTGGCGACCCAAAAACCGGCCGCGTTGAGTTCGCCGATCGTTTCGAAATATTTCTCGATCGCCTCGTTGCGGCCCTGCAGCAGCACGACCGTGCCGCGGGCGACCGAGGCTTCCGTCTTGAAGACCGCATAGCGGATCTTGCGGTTGCCGACACCATCGAAAAAGCCCGTCGCGTGTTTACCCGGTATCGGGTTGTCCGGCGTCGAATGGAGGATCGTGGTCATGAACAGCGACGGCCCGAGATGCAAACACGTTGAACGAGTTGACGCGGGAAGAGGGAAGGGAAGTTTTCCGCTCAGCGACCGCGTGTTGTTTCTCAGGGATAGGCGGTGGCCTCAAGCGCGTCAAAGAAAAAAGGCCGGAAACGGTGGGTGAAATCCGGACGATCACCGTTTCCGGCCGCTGAAGCAGAAGGGACATGTCGCTTCAGCGCCGGGATTTTGTTCCCAGTGTCCTTGTTTTAACCCGCCTCGGCTGAACGGGGACCAAACCGGTCATTCATGCTCCGTTCACCAAATGCCGGTCGGAAAAAATCCGCGCAAAAATTCCCTTGAACTTGCGCAGACGCATTCCCATGTCTTGGTCACGGACGCCGATGATGGGTCCGTTCACCGGTCGAGCCGCAGCCTTATGGGGTGGCAGACCAGACATCGCAAATCGTTGCTCTTAAGGAGGACACCATGCGTCACTTCGACTTCTCCCCGCTCTATCGTTCCACCGTCGGCTTCGATCGCCTGTTCACCATGCTTGACAGCCTTGGTCAGCCCGATCAGTCGCAGACGTATCCGCCCTACAACATCGAACGCACGGGCGAAAATGCTTATCGCATCACCATGGCCGTCGCCGGCTTCGACGAGAGCGAGCTTTCGGTCGAAGCGCGTGAACACACGCTGACGATCAAGGGCGAAAAGAGCGAAGACAAGGGCGAGGAGAGCCAGTTTCTCCATCGCGGCATTGCCAAGCGCGCATTCGAGCGCCGCTTCCAGCTTGCCGACCATGTCGAGATCAAGTCCGCTTCGCTGAAAAACGGCCTGCTTCACATCGATCTCGTTCGCGAGATTCCGGAGGCAGCCAAGCCGCGTCGCATCGAGATCTCCTCGGTTGCTTCGCAGCCGAAGCAGATCGAGGCTCAGAACCTCTAATCTGGTCTAACGATCGAAATTCGAAAAAGACGGCGTCCCTCGGGGGCGCCGTTTTTTTTGCAAAAGGTGCCATCGATCCCTCCACCCCTCAGATGATCTAGTCGGCCGCGACAATGCGGCAGGCGCGGAAACCAAAGACTCTGCCCATCTTTCCCGCCCGCAGGGTCTGCGTAAGACGGTCGCTCAGAAAGAATATGCGGTTCAAGGGAGGGCTCACCCACAGATCGGGGCCCTCGAGTGCCGCCGGACTGACGGCCACATCGTCGTCATGAAGATTTGGCGGCATGCTCAAAGTGCCGTCACCGAATTCGATGACCCTTGGTGAGTGACTGAGCAGAAAGGCATCCTTGCGCTCGCCGATATTGAGACAAAAATATTCGCCCTCTACGGGCGTCGTCCGGTCATGCTGGAAAAGCTTGATCGGATAGAGCGAGGAATGGCCGAGATCGAATTGCCGCAGCACGTCTGCACAGGCCGCCGAGACCACTACCGCGCCTGCAGCAAGCACGAGATCGGCCTGCTTCTTTTCCTTCTTGTCAGGATACTTGGCGAAGATCTCCTTTGGAAAATGCTCGGCCGACATCCGTTCGCCGGCTTCATTCAATTCGGCCATTTGGCCCAGGCCCATCCCGGTCGGCAATGGATCGGCGGTAAATGCCGTGATGCGTGTTGAATCCATGAAGGCGCGGCTGGCCCAGACCTGTGCGCCCTTAGATTGTGTCATAGCGGCTGTAATCTCCTGCAATTCAGTTCGCATGCGCACAGAAACCCGGTCTGGCGGAGGCGGTAAGCGATCGGGTATCGTTAGCGGACCCCCCGTGAGACCGCGATCGAGACCGGCGTCAGGGCAACGGTGCATGTGGCTCGCTGATTTGTCACAACACTAAAGCATAGATGGAAACGGGAGGCCTGTGGCACGACCTACCGGTGATTGCGTAGGGCTACAATCACATGCCGTTTCAGATTTCGCAATTCCGCCCTGTCAGCAAGCTTCGACGAAGCGATCGACATCTTGCGACCGTGTGGCAAAGCTTGTGACAAGCCGGTAAAGCCCCTCGTCTCCGGCTACGCTGTCTGTCAAGTGGTCCGGCACATGCCAGTCGTAGAAGACTGCACCCTGTTGCTGCAGCTTCGACGCCACGTCCTGCTTCAGGATCACGAAGACCTCATTTGCCTCTGGCGACCAGGCAAGCCGGCTCCTGGCCGAGGCGGAAATTCCATCAGCAAGACGCGCCGCCATTGCGTTCGCATGGCGAGCAAGATTGAGCCACAGATCGCCCGAGAAGTAAGCGTCGAACTGCGCGGCGATGAAGCGGGACTTGGAAAAGAGTTGGGCGGCACGCTTGCGCAGGAAATGCATTTCCTGCGCCTTCGAGAGGTCGAACAGGATCAGCGCTTCGGCACACCAGCAGCCGTTCTTGGTGCCGCCGAACGATAGGAGGTCGATGCCGCGCTTCCAGGTCATTTCCGCAGGCGTCGTGCCGAGGCTGACGAGCGCGTTGGCAAAACGCGCACCATCCATGTGCAGCGGAAGCTTATGCGATTTCGCGACAGCAGCAACGGCATCGATTTCCGCCAGCGAATATACCGTGCCGCTTTCCGTCGCCTGGGTAAGGGTCACTGCCATCGGCCGGCCGCCATGGATGAATTCCGCGGGGAAGCGGCGGATCTCGGCTTCGAGCCTTGACGTGTTCATCTTGCCGCTTGCGCCATCGACCGGGCAAAGCCTTGCCCCGTGAGAGAAGAATTCCGGCGCACCGCACTCGTCGACGTTGACATGCGCCTCTCGATGACAAAAGATCACGCCGCCCGCCCGATTGACGCTGGACAGCGCCAGCGAATTCGCGGCGGTGCCGGTGCCGACGAAGAACACCGCCACGTCCTTTTCGAAAATTTCGGAGAACTTCTTTTCCACCTTCCGGTCAAGTTCGCTCGTGCCGTAGGCGGAGGCGTAGCCGCCGGCATGAGCCACCAGGCTTTCGGCGATTGCCGGATGGGCGCCAGCCCAGTTGTCGGAAGAAAAGATCATCTGAAGTCACCCTGTTCCTGCGGCGCCGCTGAAACCAGTCGCGCAAGATCGCCGCGATATTTTGAGTTTTCCGCGCGATCGCGTCCTTAAACTGGAATCATGCGGGAGTCGCGCCGGCCGTTTCGGCGAGACCATAACCGACTTCCACAGACGATCAATGCGCCTCCTGACCGGGTGTGCCAACACAAGACCAGTTTGAAACCAAAGTGAAGAAATCCCCGGATGATTGTAATTTAATTTCAAAAGCGCGAAATTTCCGGCAATCTTCGGCAAATTCTCTTCCAATATTTGCTCATATGCCCCTTGCGAAGGGGGGCGCTTTCTGGCATAGAGCGCATGAAATAGGACAGGTTTACTGTCCTATTTCGGTCTAGGGCCGGAACAATCGCCGGAAGTGCCGCAGAATGCGGCATTCGGCGTGTAGCGCAAGGGGTTTCCGCCGGGTTTCATCCGGTTGTTGACGCCTGGCATCACGATGGTCGCGGACATTCGTGCCTGGTGCAGCGCCGCGCTTCATTTGCGACCTGATCAGGATCATGCGACGATAATGCCCAGCTTTGCCGCAGCGCGAAAGGCGCGACGCGGCAGGGAATGCGCGGGCGGCGGTATGCCCGGAATCTCCGGGTCCAATAGGAGGGAAGACGATGACGGATCATTCGCCATCACAGCAATCAGGGCTCCACCTCGCACACGCTGCGACGGTTGCGAAAACGCCCGCATTCCCATCCGGATTGCCGCGAAAACAGGGACTTTACGATCCGCGAAACGAGCATGATGCCTGCGGAGTTGGTTTCGTCGCTCACATGAAGGGCCAGAAGTCGCATCAGATCGTGCGCGACGGCCTTTTCATGCTCGAAAACCTGACCCATCGCGGCGCGGTCGGCGCTGACCCGCTGATGGGCGATGGCGCAGGTATCCTCGTTCAGATTCCCGACCGCTTCTTCCGCGAGGAAATGGCGAAGCAGGGTGTCACTCTGCCGAAGGCCGGCGAATATGCCGTCGGCTATCTCTTCATGCCGCGCGACGAAAAGCTGATCGCCCATTTCAAGGACGTGATCAGCGAAGTCGTCGCCGAGGAGGGCCAGCACCTGCTCGGTTTCCGCGACGTGCCGGTCGACAATTCGTCGCTTTCGAAGGCGCCGGACATCGCCGCTACCGAGCCGCACCACGTGCAGGTCTTCATCGGTGCCGGCCGCGACGCCGCCACCAATGCGGAATTCGAGCGCCGGCTGTTCACGCTGCGCAAAGTGATCTCCAACCGCATCTATGCGGAGGCGGACGGCGGCGATCTCGGCTTCTACGTCGTATCGCTGTCGACTTCGACCGTGGTCTACAAGGGCATGTTCCTCGCCTACCAGGTCGGCGCCTACTACAAGGATCTCTCCGACGAGCGCTTCCAGTCGGCGGTGGCGCTGGTACACCAGCGGTTCTCGACGAACACTTTCCCCTCCTGGAAGCTCGCCCATCCCTACCGCATGGTCGCGCACAACGGCGAGATCAACACGCTGCGCGGCAACGTCAACTGGATGGCGGCGCGGCAGGCTTCCGTCTCCTCGCCGCTCTTCGGCGACGACATCTCCAAGCTTTGGCCGATTTCCTACGAAGGTCAGTCGGATACGGCCTGCTTCGACAACGCGCTCGAATTTCTCGTGCAGGGGGGCTACTCGCTCGCGCATGCGGTGATGATGCTGATTCCCGAAGCCTGGGCCGGCAACCAGTTGATGTCGCCGGAACGAAAGGCGTTCTACGAGTACCATGCAGCGCTGATGGAGCCGTGGGACGGGCCCGCGGCCGTTGCCTTCACCGATGGTCGCCAGATCGGCGCCACGCTCGACCGCAACGGCCTGCGTCCGGCGCGCTACATCGTCACCAGCGACGACCGCGTCATTATGGCGTCGGAGGCCGGCGTGCTGCCGGTCGCCGAAGACAAGATCGTTAGGAAGTGGCGGCTGCAGCCCGGCAAGATGCTGCTGATCGACATGGAAGAGGGCCGCATCATCTCCGACGAGGAGGTGAAGTCGACGCTCGCCAACAAGCATCCCTACCGCAAGTGGCTCAATGATACGCAGTTGATCCTCGAGGATCTGAAGCCGGTCGAGCCGCGGGCGCTTCGCCGCGACGTGTCGCTGATCGACCGCCAGCAGGCCTTTGGTTATTCGCTGGAAGACACCAAGATCCTCATGTCGCCGATGGCGACGACCGGGCAGGAAGCGATCGGCTCGATGGGCACCGACACGCCGATCTCGGCCATGTCGAACAAGGCCAAGCTGCTTTACACCTATTTCAAGCAGAACTTCGCGCAGGTCACCAACCCACCGATCGATCCGATCCGCGAGGAACTGGTGATGAGCCTCGTCTCGTTCATCGGCCCGCGCCCGAACATCCTCGACCACGAAGGCATGGCGCATGCCAAGCGGCTCGAGGTTCGCCAGCCGATCCTCACCAATGGCGATCTCGAGAAGATCCGCTCGATCGGCCATACGGAAGATAGGTTCGACACCAAGACGCTCGACTTCACCTATGACATTTCGCGCGGTGCGGAAGGCATGCCGGAAATGCTCGATCGTCTCTGCGAGCGGGCGGAAGCGGCGGTCAAGGGCGGCTACAACATCATCGTGCTCTCCGACCGCCAGGTTGGCCCGGATCGTGTTGCGATTCCGGCGCTGCTTGCGACGGCGGCCGTGCACCATCACCTGATCCGCAAGGGCCTGCGGACTTCGGTCGGCATCGTGCTCGAATCGGGCGAACCGCGCGAGGTGCATCATTTCTGCCTGCTCGCCGGCTACGGCGCCGAGGCGATCAACCCCTATCTCGCCTTCGACACGCTCGTGGACATGCACAAGCGCGGCGAGTTCCCGAAGGAAGTCGACGCCAACGAGGTTGTCAACCGCTACATCAAGGCGGTCGGCAAAGGCATCCTCAAGGTCATGTCGAAGATGGGCATTTCGACCTATCAGTCCTATTGCGGCGCCCAGATCTTTGACGCCGTCGGTCTGTCGTCGAAGCTCGTCGACCAGTACTTCTTCGGCACGGCGACGACGATCGAAGGCATCGGTCTCGAGGAGATCGCGGCCGAAACGGTCGCCCGCCACAAGGCCGCCTTCGGGGCCGATCCGGTGCTCGCCAACACCCTCGATATCGGTGGCGAATATGCCTATCGCATGCGCGGCGAGAGCCACGCCTGGACGCCGGATGCCATTGCCTCGCTCCAGCACGCGGTGCGCGGCAACGCCGAGGACCGCTATCGCGAATTTGCCGAAATGGTGAATGCGTCGTCGCTGCGCATGAACACGATCCGTGGTCTCTTCACGATCAAGAGCGCCGAGGCCGTTGGCCGCAAGCCGATCCCGGTGGAGGAGGTCGAGCCGGCGGCGGATATCGTCAAGCGTTTCTCGACCGGGGCGATGTCCTTCGGTTCGATCAGCCGCGAGGCGCATACGACGCTGGCGATCGCGATGAACCGTATCGGCGGCAAGTCGAACACCGGCGAAGGTGGCGAGGAAAGCGATCGCTATTTGCCGCGTCCCGACGGCTCGATGAATCCCGAGCGCTCGGCGATCAAGCAGATTGCATCCGGCCGTTTCGGCGTCACCACCGAATATCTGGTCAATGCCGACGTGCTGCAGATCAAGGTGGCCCAGGGGGCGAAGCCCGGTGAAGGCGGGCAGCTGCCCGGCCACAAGGTGGATGCGACGGTTGCCAAGACCCGGCATTCGACCCCGGGCGTCGGTCTCATTTCGCCGCCGCCGCACCATGACATCTATTCGATCGAGGATCTGGCGCAGCTGATCTACGATCTGAAAAACGTCAATCCGGACGCGGACGTCTCGGTCAAGCTGGTGTCGGAAGTGGGTGTCGGTACGGTTGCAGCCGGCGTTGCCAAGGCGCGCGCCGACCACATCACGATCGCCGGCTTCGACGGCGGCACCGGCGCCTCGCCGCTGACCTCGCTGAAGCACGCGGGCAGCCCGTGGGAAATCGGCCTTGCCGAAACGCAGCAGACGCTGGTGCTGAACGGCCTGCGCTCGCGCGTCGCATTGCAGGTCGACGGCGGCCTGAAGACCGGCCGCGACGTCATCATCGGGGCGCTGCTTGGTGCCGACGAGTTTGGCTTCGCGACCGCGCCGCTGATCGCCGCCGGCTGCATCATGATGCGCAAGTGCCACCTGAACACCTGTCCTGTCGGTGTCGCGACCCAGGATCCGGTCTTGCGGAAGCGCTTCAAGGGCACGCCGGAACACGTCATCAACTACTTCTTCTTCGTTGCCGAGGAAGTGCGCGAAATTCTCGCCTCGCTTGGGGTGAAGAAGTTCGACGAGATCATCGGCGCTTCGGAACTGCTCGAGCGCGACCGGATGATCGAACACTGGAAGGCCAAAGGTCTCGACTTCTCGAAGATCTTCCACAAGGTGGAGGCACCGAAGGAAGCGACCTATTGGACGGCGCGCCAGAACCACCCGATCGACGACATTCTCGATCGCAAGCTGATCGAAAAGGCGAGGAACGCGCTCGAAACCAAGGCGCCGGTCGCCTTCGAGACCGAGATCAAGAACGTCGACCGTTCGGCCGGCGCGATGCTTTCGGGTGCGCTTGCCAAGCGCTGGGGGCACAAGGGGTTGAAGGACGATACGATCAACGTGACGCTCAAAGGCACGGCGGGCCAATCGTTCGGCGCGTTCCTCGCTCGCGGCATTACCTTCGACCTGGTGGGCGACGGCAACGACTATGTCGGAAAAGGCCTTTCGGGCGGGCGCATCATCGTCCGGCCGCCGGAAGCCTCGAGGATCGTGCCGCATCAGTCGATCATTGTCGGCAACACCGTGCTTTACGGCGCGATCTCGGGCGAATGCTACTTCAACGGCGTCGCTGGCGAACGCTTCGCGGTGCGTAACTCCGGTGCGATCGCAGTCGTCGAGGGCGTCGGCGATCACGGCTGCGAATACATGACCGGCGGCGTGGTCGTCGTCATCGGCGGAACGGGCCGCAACTTCGCGGCCGGCATGTCCGGCGGCGTCGCCTATGTTCTCGACGAGGAGGGCGATTTCGCCCGCCGCTGCAACATGGCGATGGTCGAGCTGCAGCCGGTGCCGGAGGAAGACGACATGCTGGAGAAGCTGCACCACCACGGCGGCGACCTGATGCACAAGGGCATGGTCGATGTCTCGGGCGACATGACGCGCCATGACGAGGAGCGACTTTACCAGCTGATCTCGAACCATCTGCATTACACGGGCTCGCCCCGTGCCAAGGAGATCCTCGATGGCTGGGCGGATTACAGGCCGAAATTCCGCAAGGTCATGCCAGTCGAATACCGCCGCGCGCTCGAAGACATGGAGCGCATGAAGATGGCTGAAGCGGCCGAGTAACCGGCCCCTGTGACAACGGTCCCCGGTCCGGCAGGATCCGGGGGCACCTCGCGCGCTTGAACGCGCTGTTCAGATTTGAAGGTATCAGGATCGTAAGATGGGCAAGGTTACTGGGTTTTTGGAGATCGACCGGCAGGTGGCAAAGTACCAGCCGGCATCCGACCGCATCCGCCATTTCCGTGAATTCACCATTCCCATGTCCGACCAGGAAGTGCAGAAGCAGGCCGCGCGCTGCATGGACTGCGGCATCCCCTATTGCCACGGGCCGACCGGGTGCCCGGTGCACAACCAGATTCCCGACTGGAACGACCTCGTCTACAACGGCAACTGGGACGAGGCGATCCGCAACCTGCACTCGACGAACAACTTCCCGGAGTTTACCGGTCGCGTATGCCCGGCGCCGTGCGAGGAAGCCTGCACGCTGAACCTCGAGGACGTGCCGGTCGCGATCAAGACGGTCGAGCAGGCGATCGCCGACAAGGCCTACGAAATGGGATACATCGTGCCGCAGCCGGCCGTCACCAAGACTGGCAAGAAGGTCGCGGTCATCGGTTCCGGCCCCGCCGGCATGGCGGCCGCTCAGCAGCTTGCCCGCGCCGGTCACGAGGTCCATGTCTACGAGCGCGAGTCGAAGCCCGGCGGGCTGCTGCGTTACGGCATTCCGGATTTCAAGATGGAGAAGAACTTCATCGATCGCCGCATCGAGCAGATGCGGGGCGAGGGCGTCACCTTCCATTGCGGCATCAATGTCGGCGTCGACCTGCCGGTGCAGAAGCTCCTCGACGACAATGATGCGGTGCTCTATTGCGGCGGCTCCGAGACCCCGCGCGATGCCGGAATCCCGGGCGTGAACTTTGCCGGCGTGCATGATGCCATGCCGTACCTCGTGCAGCAGAACCGCCGCGTCGGCCGCGAGAACATCGACAGCGTCGGCTGGCCCTCCGAACCGATCCTCGCCGGCGGCAAGCATGTCGTTGTCGTCGGCGGTGGCGACACGGCATCGGACTGCGTCGGCACGGCTTTCCGCCAGGGTGCAGTCAAGGTGACGCAGCTCGATATTCGTCCACAACCGCCGGAAAAGGAAGACAAGCTCGCCGTCTGGCCATTCTGGGCGACGAAGATGCGCACGTCCTCCAGCCAGGCGGAAGGTGCGGTTCGCGAGTTCCAGGTCGCGACGCTGGAATTCGTCGGTGACGAGGACGGTGTGCTTACCGGCGTCAAGTGCTGTCAGGTGGACGAGCGGCGCAAGCCGATCGCCGGAACCGAGTTCATCATCAAGGCCGATCTCGCCTTCATCGCCATCGGTTTCCGCGGTCCCTTCACCAACAGCGTGCTCAAGGATCTCGGCGACAAGCTGTCCCTCAATACCGACCGCCGCGGTTCGACCAACGTCGTCGCCAATGAGCCGGACTACAGGACGTCGGTCGACAAGCTTTGGACCGCCGGGGACATCCGCCGCGGCCAATCGCTCGTCGTCTGGGCGATCCGCGAAGGCCGGCAGGCGGCGCGTGCCATCGACGAAGCGCTGATGGGGTCGAGCGTCCTGCCGCGGTAGTCGCTTCCGCGTACAACTGTCACAGGCCTCGCAAGATGATTGCGGGGCCTTTTTCTTTGGGGCTCATTACTCCCGGGCGTCATTCTTGCGCTTGACCGGCCGAGCTCGAGGGATGGAGGGGAGTTCACAGGCAATCAGCGATACACGACATCGGGCCATGTAGGCACTCTAGTTCCCTATGAGCCGACAGATCGCTTCGCCCTAGGCTCAGTTCGCGGTCGCCGGCTTAATGGCCGCCGACTGCGGTTTTGCCAGACGGAAATCATCGATGCGCCCGGGAGGGGCCACGACGACCGCGCCCTTCTCGATGAGCAGGTCGCGCGGGCTCTTGCCGGTGCTCTTCAACGGGGTGTCACCGCCGAGAAGCGCGGTCGCGCCGTCGAGTTCCGGATCGGTCAGGCTGATCGGCTGTGTCTTGACGATATCCTCATTCGCAAGTGGAGCCGTCACCACCAGATCTTTCAGCCCCTCCGCGCCCGGCACGTCCGTGTCGGTTGCTGCCGCCTCGCCAAGCAGCTTGCGGATGTCCTTCTCGACATAGAAGGCGAGCTTGCGCTTGCCAGCCTTGGTCAGGTTGATGCCGTCGGAACCACGCAGACGGACCTGCTGGCCGTTGATGTCGGAGCCGGTCAGCACGAACTTGCCGCCCTCGTCGACAAAGCCGTCCCAGATGTCGATGAACTGGCCGCCGGCCTTTTCGACCTCTTCGCGGAAGATGCCGTTGAGCGTCACCATGTCGGCGGTCATGGCGCTCGACTGGAACGGTGGCATGCCGACCCAGAGAACCGGAAGCGAATCCTTGCGCGCCAGAGTTGCGAGAGCGTTGACCCGCTTGCGGTATTCCTCGGTCCAGACATCTGTGCGGAACTTCTCCTTGACGTCGCCGATCCGCATCAGCTGTCGGTCATTGGCACCGAGACTGACGACGATCACGGAAGGTTTCAGCTCTGCCACATAGTCCGGCAGGATCTTCGGCCAGTCGAAATAGTCGTTGCGGACAAGGCCCGAAGAGCCGTTGGCGCGGGTTTCGACGATAATCCCCGGCGTTGTCTCGAAGGCAGTCTTCAGACCGTCGCCAAGGCTCCCGGCAACGAAATCGCCGACGACCAGGACCTTTTTCGCATCCGGCGATTTCTCGACAACCGGCGCCGGCGGCGGCGTTGCCGCCAGGCGCGGCTTGGCGCGTTGCTGGCGGCGCTGCTGCGGCTCTGCCGGTTGCTGCTGTCGGCGTTTCAGCACCCGTCGGGGCGCGGGCTGGCGGGGGTAGTCGTACTGATCCCGGTAGTAGATGCGCCTTTGGGGAACGAAGACGCCGAAGAGCCTCTGCAGGACATTGCGCCGCGGGACCGGCTCCTGCGCTTCGGCCATGGTGGCAAAGAAGCCGGCGACGAGCATTGCCACGGCCCCTATAAGGATCGGCGCGAAACGAAACGGATGCAAGAACCGCTTCACCCCAGCGTCTCTGATTGGCAACATGATCGCTTTCACCGTCAAACGCAGCAATTCCAGTTGCTACAGCGAGTTTGCGCATCCATGACACGCGCGGCGCTGCATGTGCAACTCACTATAGCATACATACGCCAAATCACGGCGATTTGGGACCGAATGAGCGGAAATCGCCGTGATTTGCAAAATTCGTGCGGAAGTGCCGTCAGTTGCGCAAGGCGCGTAGGAGGTGTTGCGTCGGTTCGCCATCCGGTGTCAGGCCGTTCTGGGTTTGAAAGGCCTGGATCGCGGCCTTGGAGCCCGAGCCGAAATTGCCATCGACCTCGCCGCTGTAATAGCCGAGCTCCTTCAGACGGTTCTGCAACTCGAACTTTTCGCTGATATCAAGGGATCCGTCTGGACGCGGCCAGCGCTGCTGCATTCCTGCGTAGCCGGCGATCTGGTCGGCAAGGAGGCC
Source organism: Sinorhizobium sp. 7-81 (assembly GCF_030124405.1). Lineage (NCBI taxonomy): Bacteria > Pseudomonadati > Pseudomonadota > Alphaproteobacteria > Hyphomicrobiales > Rhizobiaceae > Sinorhizobium > Sinorhizobium sp. 7-81. The sequence continues at coordinate 32,832 of NZ_JASKLT010000008.1, forward strand.
GACGCCGAGCGCATAGGAATCGGATGCGTTGTAGCGCTTGATCACGAAGAAGTTGCGCGTCATCAGGAAGCCCGGACCGTTGCCCCCGGTCGGCAGTTTCAGTTCGGCGCGCGTGTTCGGGCTTCGGAAACCCTTGCCGTTCGGCCGAATGAAGCCGAGCGCTGCCCATTGGCCGAGCGTCTTCGTCTGGCCCGAATATTTCGCGGCGTTGGCCGGCGGCACGACTTCGTAGCCCCAGGTCTCGCTCGGCTGCCAGCCATTCTTTTTCAAGAGGTTGGCGGCTGTGGCCAGTGCATCCGGGACCGAATTCCAGATGTCGCGGTGCCCGTTTCCGTCGGCATCGACCGCATAAAGCAGGTAGCTCGTCGGAATGAACTGCGTGTGTCCCATGGCGCCCGCCCAGGACCCGGTCAACTCGCGCGGCGTGATGTCGCCGCTTTGCAGGATCTTCAGCGCGGCGATCAACTGGGTCCTTGCAAATTTGGCCCGCTTCGGATCGGCATAGGCAAGCGTCGCAAGCGCGCGCGGCACATAGTGCAGCCGGTCGTCCTTTTCGAGGACGGCACCGTAGTTCGTCTCCATCGACCAGATTGCCAGGAGAATGTTCCTGTCGACGCCGAAGTGCCTCTCCAGATAGTTGAGCGTTCGGGCATGTTTGGCAGCCATTTCCTGGCCGACGCGCTTCGTGTACGGATTGACACGCGAGTCTATATATTCCCAAATCTTGTGCTTGAACTCGGGCTGGTAATTCGCCTTTTCGAGTACCGCCGGATCGGGCGTCTTCACGCCGGCGAACGCCTTGCGATAGGTCGCCTGGGTAACGCCGCTCTTGGCGGCGGTCGCGTAGAACTTGTTGATCCAGTTCTGGAAGCCAGGGTCCGCGTGTGCAGGTGCTGAACAAAGCGTAGCGGCAGTAACGATGAGGGCGGCGGCGATATGGCGGAAGAACGTTCTGCGGTTTCTGATCATCAGCTATCGGTTCCGTTTCTCATCGGAGCGTTCAGCCAGCGTTCATGCCGGGCGGAATACTCCGGTTTTGCAATGTCGCCCGCAGCATGCCGCGAAAGGGCAGCATGCGGTTCTCTTCACTCCGAACAGCGGAATCCGCATCGGATCAGGGGAGAAGCCTACAGAAACGAAGTCAACAAAGTCTTTACCATGAATAAGCCAGGTCGTCCTCTTTTGCAAAAAAATAGCAATCGGCGACTAATTCCAATCCAGTTTGCCTTTTTGAGGCTAGAGTTGAGAACCACTGCAAGGAGGTGTCTATGACCGACAAGCGTAAAGTCCGCAAAGCCGTGTTCCCCGTGGCGGGCCTTGGGACGCGTTTCCTGCCGGCGACCAAGGCGGTGCCGAAGGAGATGCTGACGGTGGTGGACAAGCCGGTCATCCAGTATGTCGTCGATGAAGCGCTGGAAGCAGGCATTGAGCATCTGATCTTTGTGACCGGCCGCAGCAAAGCGGTGATCGAGGACTATTTCGATATCCAGGTCGAACTCGACCAGACGCTGCGCGAACGGAACAAGAAGGCGGAAATCGAGCTGCTCGAGGCGATACTGCCGAAGGCCGGCACCACCAGCTTCACACGCCAGCAGGCGCCGCTCGGTCTCGGCCATGCGGTCTGGTGCGCGCGCGATCTCGTCGGTGATGAACCCTTCGCGCTTCTGCTGCCCGACATGATCATGAAGGGTGAGAAGGGCTGCCTCAAGGGCATGGTCGAACTCTACGAGCAAAGCGGCGGCAACGTGATCGCCGTTGAGGAATGTGCGCCCGACCAGGCCCACAAATACGGCATCGTCGGCGTCGGCGACAAAATCGGCGACGGCTTCAAGATCACCAAGATGGTCGAGAAGCCCGCGCCCGGTACCGCGCCATCCAACTTCTTCATCAACGGCCGCTACATCCTGCAGCCGGATATCTTCCCGATCTTGGAACGGCAGGAGCGCGGCGCCGGCAACGAGATCCAGCTGACCGACGGCATGGTGAAGCTTTCCGGCATGCAGCCTTTCGCCGCCTATCACTTCCGCGGCGATACCTACGATTGCGGGGCGAAGGACGGTTTCATCCTTGCGAACGTCGCCTTCGCGCTCGAGCGCGGCGACATCAGGCCCTCCGTCGAGGAGCCGCTGAAGGCACTGCTGCAAAGCCTGAAGTGATCTCAGTCGGACTGAAAAGCGGGTCGCGCCAGAGGGCGCGGCCTTTTTCATTATGCAGTGACGCCCTTTACCGACCCTCTTCTTCGCTCTTGGATCATTTCATCGTTTTATTGAAACGATGAAATGGTCTAACGCTTTGAAACGAGACAATTCCGGACAGAAAGCACACTTTTCCTGGAATTGCTCTAGCGCCTTAGCGTCAGACCGAGACCGATGCGGGCGGTGTCGCTCGACTCGCCGCGATCCCTGTTCGTTCGTTCGTAACTGATGTCGCCGGTGAGCGCGAGATAGCGGTTCATGTCCCAGGTCAGGCCGGCGCCGGTTCGCCAGGTGGTTTCGTCGGAGGAGATGGCATCCGACGGGAAGTTGCGCAATGTCACACTGTTCGACAGGCGGGCAACCAATGTCGAACGCAGTTCGCGGGTGACGATGCTGGTCAGCACATAGTCGATCGAGCCTGCGTCGCCGGGTGTCGTCGACGGGTCGAGATAGGTTGCGACACCGAGCAGGACGTCGGTGCCGCGCTGTGGCGACCAGTTGACGCGTCCGTCAACCGAAAGTCCGCGAAGATCGCCGAGCCGGTCGTCGTCGAAGCGGTAGGTCTCGTAGCCGAGCGCGAGTTCGCCATTGAGCTTTTCGCCAAGGTCGACCTCCAACCCGGCGCGGCCCGCGTAGGTTTGATAGGACCGCTCGAAGCCGAGCGTGTCCTCGCGCAGATCATAGTTCGACTTTCCGACTGACGCTTCGAGGAACGGGATGAGGGCCGGAGAAAGCTCGTAGCCGATGCGCGCGTTCAGAATGCCGATATTGCGATTGCGATCCTCGACAGAAAGCGTAGCCCCGTTGTCGAGCTCGACATCCCCATAGGTTCGGCGCTCGAAATCGGCACCGAGCGATCCGCGAATGAGACCGTAGTCGCGCTCGACGGCCGCGCCCAGCCGATAGATGTTCACGCCGGATTGCGTCTCGGCATTGGCAATCGCGTTCGGATCGTTGGCGTCTTCCCGTTCGAAGCTGTAACCGGCCCTCAGCCTGGCGATCGTCTGCTCACTGAGGTCGAGGCGCAATTCGGCGTCGAGGTCCGCGCGCGGTTCTTCTTCGCCCCGGCCCGACGTGTTGTTCTGCAAGACGCCTTCGCCGGTGATGCTCAGTTGGTGGCGCGACCAGTCCGAGGTGAGCGATCCCTTGAGACCGGTTTCGATGAAGCTTCGGCTCTCGCTGCGGCCCCCTGTCCTTTGCCGCTCGTGATTGAAGGTCTCGCTGAGGGCGGGTTTCAGGACGAACGTGCCGATGCGGATGCCCGGTGCCTGGCCCTCGTAGGGATCGATGCGCGCGCGCAGACCATCGATCGTGTCCTCGCGCCGGTTCAGGCGGTTGAAGTCCTCGTCGAGTGCCGGGGGAAGGTCGCTGCCGGCAACGGCACCGGTCGTTTGCGGATCGGTGATCGCTGCGACATTCGCCGTTTGGCCGAGGGTACCAGCGGCCAAATTCGCGACCGGGGCGTCTGGAGGAGGGCTTTCCGCGCCGGCAGGTGTGCCGGCGAAGAGGGCGCAGCCCGCCACGAGCCACGCCCGCATCCTCGGACGCAAGGCGCCCGCTGTGATCGAGCGTGAAATATTGGGCACCATGCGCCGTCTGTCCGCGAAAACGTGATTGCAATCGTTTCGCAACCGTAAAGGCGCGTGGTTAACCAATCGTTTCCAAATGGAAAATCCGGTTTCGAGACCGGTTTGCTGCCATGCGCTCACGCACGCTCGACGGTCAGGTTCCGGCCGCTGCTTGCCACGATCCGCACGCGCGTGCCGACCGGCAGATCAGGCCCTTCGACCGACCAGGTCGTGTCGTCCAGGCGTACGCGCCCTCGGCCCTCGGCGATCGGTTGCTCCAAAACCGCCGTGCGGCCGACGAGGCTTTCGCCGCGCTTGTTGAGCAGCGGCTCATCGCTCTCGACCGAGGAGGAGACGAAGCGCCGCCCGATGAGCACCGCGAACACCGAATGCAGCGCGAAGACGACGACCTGGATCTCCCAGACCCAGAATGCCGTATCCCAGAGGAGGAGGGACAGGCTGCCGGTAGCGAGCGCTGCGAACCCGATCCAGACCAGGAACACGCCTGGCAGCACCAATTCTGCCGCCAGCAGGACGAGGCCGAGCACCCACCAGCTCCAGGGCCCGAGTTCGAGGACGATGCGTGCGATCATGGGGACGCCCTCAAGAGGTCGTTTCGGAGGAATTGCCAGCCGGACCGGTGCGCGGCGTCGACTGGCGCGGGCGAGGCGAGCTAGGAGGCTGGCCCTCGCCGAAGACTTCCCTGGCGATGGCGCCGATGCCGCCGAGCGAGCCGATCAGCGAGGAGGCCTCCATCGGCATCAGCACGATCTTCTGGTTGTTCGCCGTGCCGATCGACGCGAGCGCCTCGGTGTACTTTTGTGCGACGAAATAGTTGATCGCCTGCACGTCGCCGGCGGCGATCGCCTCGGAAACCATCCTCGTCGCCTTGGCTTCGGCCTCGGCAAGCCGCTCGCGCGCTTCCGCGTCGCGGAACGCGGCCTCGCGCTGGCCCTCCGCCTGAAGGATGGCAGACTGTTTCGAGCCCTCGGCGCGCAAGATCTGCGCGTTCCTGGCACCTTCGGCTTCGAGCACCTGGGCGCGCTTTTCGCGCTCCGCCTTCATCTGCCGTGCCATGGCGTCGACCAGATCCTTCGGCGGGGCGATGTCCTTGAGCTCTACGCGGGTGATCTTGATGCCCCAGGGGTTGGCAGCCTCGTCGACGACGTGAAGAAGCCGGTCGTTGATCGTGTCGCGGTTCGAAAGCAGCTCGTCGAGATCCATCGACCCCATCACCGAGCGGATGTTTGTCATCGTCAGATTGAGAAGGGCGTTCTCGAGATTGGACACCTGATAGGCGGCCTGCGCGGCATTTAGCACCTGATAGAAGGCCACCGCATCCGCCGCGACGCTGGCATTGTCCTTGGTGATGACCTCCTGCGTCGGCACATCGAGAACCTGCTCCATCACATTCATCTTCGCCCCGATGCGATCGATGAAAGGAATAATGAGGTTCAGTCCCGGCTCCATGGTCTTCGTGTAGCGGCCGAAGCGCTCGACCGTGTAGCGATAGCCCTGTGGCACCGTCTTGATCCCGGCGAAAAGCACCAGGACGACGAGAACGACGAATGCAATGACCGCGATATCCATGCCGCCCACCGACATATCTCCCTCCTCGCAACTCCAGCGTTTGGAGTGCCCCAAGAGTATGACGTGGCGATTCGGCGCAATAATTCAAGCGGTGTGTAGAGAAGGGCCGCTTAGAGCCAGCCCTCAAGCTCGCGGCGCACGACGTGATTGAGCACTGCCATGCCTTCGGCACTGTCGTTCAGGCAGGGAATATGCGCAAATTTCTCGCCGCCGTTGTGGTGGAAGCTTTCGGCGGCCTGGCCGGCGATTTCCTCCAGCGTCTCCAGACAGTCGGAAACGAAGCCGGGATTGACGACCGCAAGACGCTTGATGCCGTCTTTCGCCAGCTTCTCGACGGTCTTGTCGGTATAGGGCTGCAGCCATTCCTCCGGGCCGAAGCGGGACTGGAAGGTGACCTGCAGCTTTTCCTCCGGCCAGCCGAGCTTCTCGCGCAATAGCTGCGCGGTCTGCTGGCACTGGAAATAATAGGGATCCCCCTTGTCGGAATAGCTCTTCGGAATGCCGTGGAAGGAGGCGAGCACGACTTCCGGCTCCCAGTCGAGCGCTGCAAGATGCTTGCTGATCGAGGCGGCGAGCGCATCGATATAGACCGGATCGTCGTGATAGGGCGGAACGGTTCGCAGCGCCGGCTGCCAGCGCATTTTCAACAGCGCCTCGAACGCCTTGTCGTTGACCGTTGCGGTCGTGGCCGCCGCATATTGCGGATAGAGCGGAAAGACGAGGATGCGATCGCAACCCTCCTTCTGCAGCACTTCCATGCGCGAGGCGATGGACGGTTGGCCGTAGCGCATCGCCCAGTCGACGACAACCGCCGGCCGATCGACAAAGGTCTTCGCCATCAGGCCGGCCTGATTGCGGGTGTAGGTGCGTAGCCAACTCTCATTCAGTTCTTTGTTCCAGATCAGCTCGTAGGCCTTTCCGACCTTGCCGGGTCGCGTGTTGAGCACGATGCCGTAGAGGATCGGATACCAGTAGAGACGCGACCATTCGATGACCCGCCTGTCGCTCAGGAACTCCTTGAGGTAGCGGCGCATCGAGGCGTAGTCGGTGCCGTCCGGCGTGCCGAGGTTCACGAGCAGCACGCCGATCTTCCCGGATCTCACGGAAGGGTGGTCGGTGGTCGGTTCGGCGCGTGCGGTCGTCATCTCGGTCCTCATGGGCGCTTCTGGTTGCCAGCGCCGTCGGTCTCAAGCTCTTCTAAAAAGAAATGCCGGCGCGGGGAAGCCCGCGCCGGCCGATCTGCCAGAGGCAAATTGTCTTACTTGGCCGGAATTGCCAGCTCGCGGCCGATTTCGAGCCTGCGCGGAGCGGGCTCGCCGTTGGCTGCGGAGATCTTCTGCCAGAGCGCGCCGTCGCCATAGAAGGACTCGGCGAGGTCCCAAAGCGTGTCACCGCGGGCGATGACGTGCTTCTGCGGTCCGGCAGCCGCCGTCTCGGTTGCCGGCTGAGCGGGTGCGGCAGCGGTGCCCTCGGCCGGCTTCGCCTCCTCTGCCGGAGCAGCTATGTCGCTCGCAGTCGTGCCAGGCGCCGCAGCGACTTCCGTGATGCGGCCATCGGTATAGGGCTTGAACGGCTGGTGCGCGGCAAGGTAGTCCGCGAGCACCGTCTCCAGTCCCGGACCGTAGTCATAGGCGTTCTCGCCCTTGGTCTTGAAGACGTCATAGCCGTCGCCGCCGCCGCGCATGAAATTGTTGCTGACCAGCGAATAGGTCTTCTCCGGGTCGAGCGCGGTGAAGGCCTCGCCCTCTTTCACCTCGACAGACACCAACCGGCTGCCTGCCGGCTTTGTGCGGTCGAAGGAATATTTGAGGCCGGCCACCTGCGGGAAGCGTCCGCCACCCTCTTCGATCTGGCTCAGACCGTTTTCTAGCGCGGCGCGAATGTCGGCACCTTTCAACTCGAAGGTCGAGAGGGTGTTCTGGAAGGGAAGCACGGTAATCGCTTCACCCATGGTCACGTCGCCGGCGTCGATCGAAGCGCGCAGGCCGCCGCCATTGGTGATGGCGATCGTCACACCCTGACCCTTGACGCGGTCGAGCATGGCGTCGGCCACCAGTGTGCCCATTTCGCACTCCTTGGCGCGGCAATTCTCGCGCGATCCATCGATCGGCGTTTCGGTCTTGGCGATGACCTTGGTTCGCAATTCTTCGATCGGCTTGGCGAGTTCCTTGATCCGGGCAAGCACAGCTTCGTCGGGCTTTATCGCGGAGTCGATGAGGATCGGATCGCCCTTGGCGGCCTTGACGACGCCGCTGTCATCGAATGTGACGACGAGGTCGCCAAGATATTTGCTGTAGGAGCCAGCCTGCACAACCGGCACCTTGTAGCCGCCCGGATTGTCGACCATCGTGGGATAGGGGCCTTCCGCCTTTTCATCGGTGTTCGACAACAGGCTGTGGGAGTGACCGCCGACGACGACGTCGACGTCCGGAATTTTCGCGATTGCCGCAAGGTCGCGCGGGTAGCCGACATGGGTCAGCGCAATGATCTTGTTAACGCCCTGTTTCTTGACTTCCTCGATGGCACTCGTAATCGTCGCGACGTCCTCGCCGATCAGGATATCCGGTCCGGGAGAGGCAAGTTCGGGCGTGTCGTTGGCGACGGCGCCGACGATGCCGATCTTCTGACCGCCGACATCGAGCACGATCGACGGTTTGATCCGGTCGCCGATCTTCGACTTGTGGCTAGGCAGCACGTTTGCCGTTACGACCGGGAAGGTGACCTTGTCGAGGAAGCTCGCGAGCCCGTCCTCGCTTTCGTCGAATTCGTGGTTGCCGACGGTCATCGCGTCGAACTTCATCAGGTTCAGGAATTCCGCTTCCGCCGCGCCCTTGTAGGTGGTGAAGAAGAGCGAGCCCTGGAAATTGTCGCCCGCGTTGAGCAGAAGCATATTCTTGCCGGTCAACTCCTGGCGTTTCTGGTCGATCAGCGTCTTCAGGCGGGCGACGCCACCAAAGCACTCATTCTTGCCTTCATCTTCCGCCGAGCAGGTCGAATCGAACTTGTTGATCGATTCGATACGGGAGTGGAGATCGTTGATGTGCAGGATGTTCAATTCATAATCGGCGAAGGCGGCGCCCGAGGAAAGGGCGAGAATAGACGCGGTCATGAGGCCGGTCCGTATGTGTCTGATCATGATGTTCTCCCGTTCTGCCTGTGGACTTCCGATCGATTGCGAAATCGCGAGGAATGCTCAATCCCCCGACCGAGGTGGCGTGGCGGATGTTTTCACCAGTTGCGGCCGACTTCAAGCGCTAAAGCCGCCCTTTCTTTGCCGGATTCCAACTACAGCGCCCCGCGTCCAATCGGACGTGCAAAAGGTCGCTGTAGCACTTTGAATTGCTGCATCATTTTGTCCCTAAATCGATCCCGATTTAAGGAATCACGCAGTAGGGTTAAGCCCGCTGCCGAACCACACGACGCGGCCTTCGAAGGGCCGCGATAGCTGATGCCGTTCGGGCTAAAGATGCCGCACTTCGGCGGGCGTTTCCGCCCAATTGTCATTGCGACCGTCGTAATAGCTTAGAGGTGCTACCATCAACTCGTCGGTGTCGATGCCATCGAGGCATGCGATATTGATATTGAGATAAGGACTGCCCGTCATATTCGGCACATCGATGCGCTGGAAAGGGTGCACGCCGCAGTGCTTGCAGAAAAGGTGATGGGCCACCTTGTTCCTTCCCTGGTAGTCCGTCAGTTCGCGCTCGCCTTCGATGAGACGAAAAGCCTCGGGCCTCGCGCGAACCGACCACAGGCGCATCTTCGTGCAAATGGAACAATTGCACTTTCCGGTGCCGGCACTGATGTCCAGATCGGCCTCGAAACGGACTGCGCCGCAATGGCAGCTTCCCACATAGGTCCTCAGTATCGTCTCCCCGTAGATTGGACGCGGGCTCCCGCTGGTCGATCAAAGAAAAGGCCCGCGCTTGGCAGGCCTTCTTCATTCAGAAGGGTGTTGAACGGAACCCTTCGTCACCGTGTCCATTCGGTTCAGCCGCGGCGCGCGAGCGAGAATTGTGCGCCGGAATCCGTGGTGCAGTTCAACTGGCTCTGGGTCACGAGCGCGCAGTTGACCTTCGACTGGGTGTTGCGCACCAGCGACGTCATGCTGATCTCGACAAGTGTCGGGCTGACATTGACGTAGTTGCCGGAGGCGAGGAGTTGGTTGGTGTCGGTGGTGCGTGTCGAGAAAGTTCCGCCGGCGAAGGTGGAAACGATGCCGTTCGGATCGACCCAGGCCCCTTCGACGCCGGCAGCCTGGCGAGGCGGCGGTCCGCCGATTTCCCGTGGCGACGACTGGCATGAAGCCAGCGCTGCCGCGGCGGCCAGAAGGGTCGGAATGGCGAAAGGCTTCATTGGCGTTTTCTCCCGCGTCTTGCCAAGGCGGTTTCGTTCTGTGCGCGAAACCATGCCGCGATCATGAGTTGAAAGCAAGACCGTCACTGAAATCTCGGCGATTTTGGATTGAATCGCTCCACGTCGTAAACGTGATCAATTCTAAGACGTTAGACCGCGATTCCGTCACTCGGAATGGCGGGCATTGCGCTGCCGCGCAACCTTTAACGGCGCTGATAAGAAAGCCCGGAGCAGCTATGCTCCGGGCCGGATCTACAACTTTATCTGCTGCGATGTCAGCGGAAGAGGATGTTCCGGAACTGCCACGGATCCTTGGTGTCGAGGTCTTCCGGGAACAGGCCCGGACGGCCCTCGAGTGGCGTCCAGTCCGTGTAGTGGCCTTCGACCGGGCCGAGATAGGGAAGCTGCACTTCCAGGCAGCGCTTGTAGTCCATCTCATCAGCTTCGACGATGCCCGCCTTCGGGTTCTCGAGCGCCCAGACCATGCCGGCGAGAACGGCGCTCGTCACCTGCAGACCGGTGGCATTCTGATAGGGCGCAATACGCCGGGTCTCTTCCAGCGACAGGCGCGAACCATACCAGTAGGCGTTCTTGTCATGGCCGTAGAGCAGCACGCCGAGTTCATCGACGCCGTCGACGAGTTCGTTCTCGTCAAGAACGTGGTGCACCGGCTGCGCATTGCCGCCGTTGCCGAACATCTCGTGAAGCGAGAGCACCGCGTCGTTGTTGGGATGATAGGCATAGTGGCAGGTCGGGCGGTAGGTGACCTCGCCGTCCTTGTCGCGAACGGTGAAGAAGTCGGCAATCGAGATCGATTCGTTATGGGTGACGAGGAAGCCGTACTGCGGGCCGGGCGTCGGGCACCAGGTGCGCACGCGCGTGTTTGCGCCCGGCTGTTCCAGATAGATCGCCGCCTTGCAGCCCTTCTTGTGCTTCTTGGCATTCTTCGGCATCCAGTTCTCGTGCGTGCCCCAGCCGAGTTCGGCCGGCTGCAGGCCCTCGGAAATGAAGCCTTCGACCGACCAGGTGTTCCAGAACACGTCGAGCGGTTTCGGCTCCTTGCTGCGCTGTGTGTCGCGCTCGGCGATGTGGATGCCCTTGACACCCGCTTTCTTCATCAGCTTCGCCCAGCCTTCGCGGTCGTCCTGATGCGGTTCCTCATATTTCAGGCCGAGATCGTCGGCGAGGTTGAGGAGCGCCTTCTTGACGAACCAGGAGACCATGCCGGGGTTGGCGCCGCAGGTCGATACCGCGGTGGTGCCGCCCGGGTTCTTCTGCTTTTCCTTGCGCACCGTTTCACGCAACGCGTAGTTCGTGCGGGCCGCGTTGTCCATTTCGGTGTTGAAGTAGAAACCGAGCCAGGGTTCGACGACCGTGTCGATGTAGAGCACGTCGAGCTTGCGGCAGAGCTTCATGAGGTCGAGCGAGGAGGTGTCGACGGAGAGATTGACGCAGAAGCCTTGGCCGCCGCCCTCGGTCAGGAGCGGCTTCAGCAGCTCCTTGTAGTTGTCCTTGGTGACGTATGCCTTGACGTGACGCACGCCATGGCGCTCGAAAATCTCCGTGTCCTTGGCGTCTTCACGCGGTTCGACCACAATCAACCGGTTCTTGTCGTATTTGAAGTGGCGTTCGATCAGCGGCAACGTGCCGTGGCCGATCGAGCCGAAACCGATCATGACGATCGGTCCGGTGATCTCGCCATAAACCGGGTAAGTGGTATCTGCCATTTTGGTCTTCTCCTGAGAAAACATCCCTGTGAGGTTGGTTGAAACGCGCGGGGAAAGCGGGCGTTCGGGTCTCTGTTCAAGCCAGCAGCGCCGGGCGTTCGATGAACGCGCCGAAGGCGCCAAGGCACTGCGATCTAGAGTATCTTGCCCGCTTCCAGGTGAAATCGCTGAAAGCGGATGCTCTAAGAGCATAGTTTCCTGTCACAATAAAGAGCCAGTGCGTCAACCGCGACTTTAGACTTTGCTTAACCGGCAACCGCCAGCAACGCCGCGATCAGCGCCTCCCGCTTGCTTACAAGACCCTTGTAGGCCGCTTCAGGCAGCGTCAATTCGCGCAGCTGGGCAACGAAGGATTGTGCAAGTGCCGCCGCGTCGGGGCGGCTCCTGAGTGCGGCAAGCGGGTCAGAATAAATGCGGATCGTGAAAACGATCGCGCCGGTCTCGGGCAGTTTGCGAAGCGTCTGGCGTTCAACGCGTATGAAGGTCCCGTCTTCGGAAAGCGAGATCGCTTCTGCATCGACCCCTTCGGACTTCGACTTCGGCAAGTGCAGCGCGCCGTCGACGTTGATCGCCCAGTTGAAGCGTTCGACGAAGCGGCCGGGCGAAAGATTGTCGAACATGCGGCTGATGAGTTCGGCATTGCGCGTGCCCTGGCCGAAGCCCGGAACGGGCGCATGAATCTCGTGCATTGCCCGGCCGAATTTTTCTGCCAGCGACCAGGAGGATGGAAAGGCGACATAGGCGGCAGCAAGCCGCCAATCGCCATTCCTTCGCTCCATGATCGCAAGATCGTCCTGGATCAGCGAACCCGCGGTGACGAGAGGGGCGTCGCCGACGAGCGCCACCCGGCGTTTGCCGACGATCATCGCGTCGCCCTCTCGCCGGTAAAGCGCCGGATACTGTCTCGGTAGGTATTCTGTCAGGACATTCAGGAGTTCACCCTGCGCAAGCTCCGTTCCGGCCTCGGCAACGAAGATGGTCTCGCGCATCGAGGTGAGCAGCCGCGCCTTTTCGTCGAGATAGAATTCAAGCGCATCGTCCGGTTCGATCCACCGATCGGGATCGAGCTGGGCGAGGCCGATCGTGAAGGGTTTCGACGAGCCGTCGTAGGGGGTGTGCTTCATGCTGGAGGACCGGAAGGTTTTGCGACTTAACCATATTCCCTTCCATTGGCATGGCGGGCATTCGGCCACAAGCGATTCGTGTTATAGCTCTTGCGTGTGTATATTCTTGCTGTAATTGCATTTCCCTAATGCGTTTGCCCGGAGGGATTGAGATTTGACCGTGCTTGGCGACCATCTCCAGACCTTGATGGAACTGGAGGCCCGATCGCCCGTATTGATCGCACTTTATGATCAGCAGGATCGTTTGTGTTTTGCCAATGACGCATTTCGCGCCGCCTATAATCTCGCTCCGGATGACTTTCCGACCTGGGCCGATCTTATGCGGCGCAACTATGCCTGCGGCAAGGGCACGGTGGTGAAGACGGACGACATCGAAGCCTGGATCGCGGCCACGGTCCATCGGCGCGGCAAGGTCCCGTTTCGTGCGCTTGAAACCGACCTTCATGACGGCCGCTGGCTGTGGATGACGGAGACGGTCGACGCTAGCGGCTGGATGCTCTGCATTGCCGTCGATATTACCTCGATACGCGCGGAGGAACGCGAACTGCGGCAGGACCGCGATTTCGCGGTACGTGCGTCGCAAGTGGACGAACTGACGAGCGTGCCGAATCGGCGCTATACGATGAACAGGCTTAACGAGTTCATCACGAACTGCACTGGCAACCCGGATATGTGGGGTTGCGTGGCGATCATCGACATCGACTATTTCAAGGCAATCAACGATCGCTATGGCCACCAGCGTGGCGATGAAGTGCTGCTCGATTTCGCCCGCCAGATGCAGGGGTTCGTCCGCCGCTCAGACTGCTTCGGCCGAATCGGCGGCGAGGAGTTCATGCTGATCCTGCCGGACACGACGGTCAGTGAAAGCCATCTCATTCTCGATCGGTTGCTGGACAAGGTGCGTAGCGCACGCCCGCTTTCGAACATCCCGGAGTTCTATTACACCTGCTCGGTGGGGCTTGCGGAATACCGCGAGGGCGACACCGTCAACGACATTTATGCCCGAGCGGACGAGGCCCTTTACCTTGCCAAGCGCGAAGGGCGCGACCGGGTGAAACGCTATACTCTGGCGGGTTCAGACCACGAGTTTCGCCCGGATTAAACCTCGTAGGGAATTGCCGAGGTAGAGGCGTCCGCTTTCAAGATCGGCAGGGGAGAGCCGGGAAACGCGCGCGCGGCGCTGGCAGACGAGCTCGGTGCGCAGCACGCCGGCCAACAGGCCGCAGGCGATCGGCGGCGTCTTCAGAATGCCGCTTCCGTCATCGAGAAAGACCGAGGTTATCGTGCCTTCGCAGACCTCGCCCTTTTCATTCAGCAGAATGACCTCGTCGGCCTCCGCTGCGGAGAACTCGCTGCGCGCCGCCTCGAAGACCTCGCGTCGTGTCGTCTTGACCCGAAGCAGCCGATCGCTGGAATCGAGCCTTGTGGCAGCGATCCGCACGCGCCAGACGATTTCGTCGGAAAGAGGGGAGAAGGGAGCGGTGGTCACGGCGATGACGCCGTGGCGATCAAGCGTCAAGCGGACCCGCAGCGGACCTTCGGCGCCGCGCACCGCCTCCTTCAGGTGCCCTTCCGCAGCGCCTGCGCCTGCAAAGCCAAGCCGCCTCGCCGAGCGCGTCAACCGGGCGAGATGCAAGCGAAGCCGGACGAAGCCGCTCTCCGGCTCGAAGCGCATCGTTTCGATCAGGGAAAAATCCGTCATCGCGCAATCTCGGCGTCGCCGATGGCGAAGCGCGCCTTCAGCAGGCATTCGTCATATTCCGCCTCGGCCTTCGAATCGAAGACGATGCCACCGCCGACATTGAAGACTGCCCGGCCGTTGGGAAACAGCGAAATCGTGCGGATTGCCACATTGAATCGCATGACGCGGTTCGGCGCGATGAAGCCGATAGCGCCGCAATAGGCGTCGCGCGGCCCGGATTCCAATTCATGGAGGATTTCCATCGCCCGGATCTTCGGTGCGCCGGTGATGGAGCCGCAGGGAAAGAGAGCCGCAAAAATATCGGCGATACCGGTATCGGGCCGAAGTTTCGCCCTGACGTGGCTCACCATCTGATGAACGGTCGGATAGGTCTCGATGTCGAAGAGTTTCGGGACGTCCAATGTTCCGACTGTGGTAACGCGGGAGATGTCGTTGCGCAGCAGGTCGACGATCATCCGGTTTTCGGCCTGGGTCTTTTCGTCCGCCCGCATCCCGGCAATGATCGCCGCGTCCTCCTCGGCCGTCGCGCCGCGCGGCGCCGTGCCCTTCATCGGGTGGGTTTCGATCCAGCCGTCGGCGTCGACGCGGAAGAACAGTTCCGGCGAGCGCGAAAGGAGAACCGGGCCGTCGAGCGCCACCAGCGCCCCGTATTTCACCGGCTGGCGCTCAATCAGCGACCAGAAGGCCGCGCGTGGGTCGCCCGACCAGCGCGCATATATCGGCATCGTCAGGTTCGCCTGATAGCAGTCACCTTGGCGAAGGTGCCGATGCAGGCGTTCGAACCGCGCGCGGTAAGCGGGAAAGTCCAAGCCGGCGCAAGGCTCGGAAAGAAAGGGTTCGTTTTCCGTCCGTCGCTGCGGTTCGGCAAGAGGGTGACCTTCCGCGGGCGCGTCGAAGACGCCGAAGGACATCAGCGGTGTTTCACGGTTCTCCTCGGCAAAGGGCTCGAGCTTTTCCTCGAAGAGGTGGCCGGCCTCATAGGCCATATAGCCGGCGAGCCACTTTCCGGCGCGGTGAGCGCTTTCGATTTCCGCAAGGCCGCGCCGGAATTCGCCCCGCGTACGCGCCGTGATGACGCGTGAAGGTTCGGCGAAGACCGTCGTCCGGCTCTCGCTGTCGTCCCGGAAAAGGACATAGGGCGCATTCTCGATCATCGAAGCTGGTCGTCGTCCGTTCAACATCCGGCCGTTGGGCATTAGCCGGCGGCTTAGGCTGCCTTATCAAGCGCCTCCAACTCGTCGATCAGCCCCTCAATCATCGACAATCCCTGCGCCCAGAACGACGGATCGGTGGCGTCGAGCCCGAAGGGCGCCAGCAGTTCCGAATGATGCTTGGTTCCGCCCGCTTTCAAGAGCTCGAAGTACTTCTCCTGGAAGCCTTTCTCGGCCTTTCGATAGACGGCGTAGAGCGAATTCACGAGGCAATCGCCGAAGGCATAGGCATAGACGTAGAAGGGCGAATGGATGAAGTGGGGGATGTAGGCCCAATAGGTTTCATAGCCCTCGGAGATCCGGATCGCAGGCCCAAGGCTTTCCGTCTGGATCGAAAGCCACATCTCGCCGAGGTCATCCGCGGTAAGCTCGCCGTCCTTGCGAGCGGTGTGGACCTTGCGCTCGAATTCGTAGAAGGCGATCTGGCGCACGACCGTGTTGATCATGTCCTCCACCTTCTGGGCGAGCATCGCCTTGCGCTCGCGCTTGTCCTTAGTCCGGTCGAGGAGCGCCCGGAAGGTCAGCATCTCGCCGAAGACGGAGGCGGTTTCGGCAAGCGTCAGCGGTGTCGAAGCCATCAGCGCGCCCTGTCCGCCGGCGAGTACCTGATGCACGCCGTGCCCGAGTTCATGGGCGAGCGTCATCACGTCGCGCGGCTTGCCCATATAATTGACGAGCACATAAGGGTGGACGGACGGAACCGTCGGATGGGCGAAGGCGCCGGGCGCCTTGCCGGGCCGCACCGGCGCGTCGATCCAGCGGTCATCGAAGAAACGCCGGGCGATCGCGGCCATTTCCGGAGCGAAGGCGTGATAGGCGGAAAGCACCGTGTCCTTCGCGTCGTTCCACGGGATGAGCGCGTTCGGCGTTTCCGGCAGCGGCGCGTTCCGGTCCCAGAATTCCATCTGCTCCATGCCGAGCCACTTCGCCTTCATGGCGTAGTAGCGGTGCGAAAGACGCGGATAAGCTGCCTTCACCGCGGCGGCCAGCGCGTCTACGACCTCCCGTTCGACGCGGTTGGCGAGATGGCGGCTGTCGGCGATATCCTCGAAGCCGCGCCAGCGGTCGGAGATTTCCTTGTCCTTGGCGAGCGTGTTGGTGATCAGCGTGAAGGTGCGGATGTTCGCCTTGAAGGTTTCGGCGAGCGCCATCGCCGCCTTCTTGCGGGTCTCGGGCGAGGGGTCCTGCAGAAGGTTCAGAGCAACCTCGAGCGGCAACGCCTCGCCGTCGACGTTGAAGGTGAGCGCCGCGACCGTCTCGTCGAACAGGCGGTTGAAGGCCGTCGCGCCGGTCATCGATTTCTCGAGGAAAAGCTGCTCCAGCTTGTCGTCGAGCTGATAGGGCTTGTCCTTGCGCAGGTCGAGGATCCAGGGCTTGTAGTGTGCTGCGAGGGTGTCATTCTTCAGAGCCGCATCGATGATGCCGTCCTCGATGCGATTGAGTTCCAGCGAGAAGAACAAGAGATGAGCCGACATGTCGGTAAGCTTCGACTGGACGTCACCGTAAAGCTTGCCGTTGGCAGGCTTTGACGTGTCGGAGAAGTAGGTCAGCCCGGCAAAGGAGGCGATCCGCCCCATAAGGTCCTCAAGCGCTTCGAACTCCTTCACGGCCGCGCCGATACCCTCGTCACCGGTCTTGCCGGCCGCCTCCGTAAGCTTGCCCTTCCATTTCTTCTCGAATGCGATCGCGTCGGCATCCGCCTTCGCCAGGTCGGAGCGGAACTCTTCCGCCGTGGAAGACACGTAAAGATCTTCAAGGCGCCAGGACGGCAGATCGCCGAGGTCGGCGGCAACGCCATGCGCCTGTCCGGCCGTCGCGCGAAGCGCGGATCGAGTGGCGGAAGCTGCAAGGTTTCGAGCGGATAGCGGCATCTTCGGATTTCTCGCGTTGTGGCTGGGGCAACAAGCCATATGGGCCTCTTTGCTATCGCCGCCAATGGATAAAATGCAAGCTTTTCTCAAAACATGATGTTCAGCCCTTTATGGCACGAATGGCTGGCATGATTTGGCACATGAGGTTGGCCAAAGAGTACTGCGTGTCCTAAGCAGGAGGCTTTCGTGACATCACATATTCTTGTCATCGATGACGATCCGGTCCAGCGCCGGTTGCTGACGAACATGATCGAACGACTGGGTCACGTCGCGCATCTCGCCGACAATGGCCGCAGCGGTCTCGAAGTGCTGGTGCGCAAGGGCGGTATCATCAACGTCATCCTGCTCGACCTCCTGATGCCCGAGATGAACGGCCACGGCTTTCTCGAAGCGCTTGCCGAACGCGGCGTCGATACGCCCGTGATCGTCCAGACCGGACAGGGCGGCATCGAAACGGTGGTCCACGCCATGCAGGCCGGCGCCTTCGACTTCCTCGTCAAGCCGGTCTCGCCGGAGCGGCTCTCGGTCGCGATCGGCAACGCGCTGAAGATGGCGCACCGCGACGGCAAGGTGAAAACGTCGCGTCGGTCGCGCGGTGGCGCGATCGGCTTCGACGACATCGTCTCGGCCAGCCCGGCGATGATACGGGTCATCGATCTCGCCCGTCGCGCCGCGCAGTCCAATATCCCGATCGTGCTTGAAGGCGAATCCGGCGTCGGCAAGGAGATGGTAGCGCGCGCGATCCAGTCGGCAAGCGACCGGGCCGGCAAGCCGTTCGTCACCGTCAATTGCGGTGCGATCCCGCACAACCTGGTCGAAAGCATACTCTTCGGTCACGAGAAGGGCGCCTTCACCGGGGCAACCGAAAAGCACACCGGCAAATTCGTCGAAGCGGATGGCGGAACGCTCTTCCTCGATGAAATCGGCGATCTGCCGCTCGATGTTCAGGTGAAGCTGCTGCGGGCCGTCCAGCAGGGCGAGATCGAGACCGTTGGCGCGCGTCATCCGCAGAAGGTGAACGTGCGGCTGATCTCGGCCACCAACAAGGATCTCATCAACGAGGTGCGCGAAGGCCGGTTCCGGGAAGATCTTTATTACCGCCTCAACGTCTTCCCGATCACCATTCCGGCGCTGCGCCGGCGCAAGGAAGATATTCCGGTGCTGGTGCGCGCCTTCGTCGAGCGCTTTGCCGCCGAGCAGCGGCTCAACGCACCGCTGACGGTGTCGAGCGGCGCGATGGCGCTGCTGACGGCCTATGACTGGCCGGGCAATATCCGTCAGCTCGAAAACGCGATTTTCCGCGCTGTGGTGCTCGCGGACGGCAACGAACTCACGGTCAAGGATTTTCCGCAGATCGCGACCCAGATCCCCGGCTATGTCGTCGCCGATCGTTCGGGTTTCTCCTGGGGCGAGGCCGGGCCGGAGCGCGCTCCGACGCTTGCCGGATATGCTCCGAACGCTCATGCCGATTTGAAGGTCGCGGAACAATTAACGTCCCGGGAGCATGCGTCGGATAACCGTCTGGAGAACGCGATTGCCAGCGTGGATGAAGGTGGCGACGTGCGCAAACTCGCCGAGGTCGAGGAAGAACTGATTCGTTTTGCCCTGAAGTTCTACCGCGGGCAGATGAGTCAAGTGGCGCGAAAACTCGGAATCGGGCGCTCGACGCTCTACCGAAAGCTCAAGGATTACGGCATAGATCCCGATAATCCGCTGCGCGAAGCCGCATAAATTCGACGCATTCACAACTGATTAGCCGTGCAATTAGGTCACCGCCGTTTAGACCTTGTTAGTGAACTGTTCACTATATTATAAGGGGCGGTGACGACTGTGGCATATTTGCCATGCTGTCACCTTATTTGACAGTCATCTGAGACAACAAAGCACGGTTGTCCGTCGGACGGGGATTGAATGCCAAATTTGTTCGGTTTGAAGAAGCCAGTCGGCTTCTTAGCGCGCAGAGTCTGCTCGGCGATCGCCCGCAAGGCGCCGCAGGTTCTTGCCTCAATCGCTTTGGCGGCGTCCCTCGTCACGCCGGGCATGGCACCTCCGGTCGGGGCCGCTGGCCAGACCCGAACTTTGAAGCTCTATTTCATCCATACGAAGGAAAAGGCGCAGATCACCTTCAAGCGCAACGGCCGCTACGATTCCAAGGGGTTGCAGCAGGTTAACCGTTTCCTGCGCGACTGGCGGCGCAATGAACCGACCAAGATGGACCCGAGGCTTCTCGACCTCATCTGGGAAGTCTACCAGAAGAGCGGTTCACGCGATTATATCCATGTCGTTTCCGCCTATCGCTCTCCGGCCACCAACGGCATGCTGCGGTCCCGCTCCAAAGGTGTCGCCAAGAAAAGCCAGCATATGCTCGGCAAGGCGATGGATTTCTACATCCCTGACGTTCGGCTCAAGACGCTGCGCGAGATCGGCATGAAGTTCCAGGTCGGCGGCGTCGGCTATTATCCAACGTCCGGCTCTCCTTTCGTCCACATGGACGTCGGCGGCGTACGCGCCTGGCCGCGCATGACCCGCAACGAGCTCGCGCGCCTCTTCCCGGACGGCAAGACCATGCACGTACCTTCCGACGGCAAGCCGCTGCCGGGCTACCAGCAGGCCGTTGCCGATTACAAGCGGCGCGTCGGCGCCTCGGCTATCGAAGTTGCCGGCGGCGGCGCCAAGGGACCGGGCGACGTCAGCGGCAAGCGCAGCGGCAATCTCTTCGCCATGCTCTTCGGCGGTGGCGGCGACGAGGATGAAGAACCAGCGGCAATCGCCGCCGGCGCTGCGGACGACGGCGAGGGCGCGGCACCGGCCGCATCTGCGCCGGCTGCACAGGAAGCGCTTCCGGGCGTCGCGGGATCGGTCGCCGGCTCGACCACGGAAGAGCAGCAGAACATCAATGCGCCGGTTCCGGCCGTGCGCCCGGCTTTCAAGGAGACGCCGGCCAACGGTGGCGTTGCGGTTGCGCTTGTCGCTCCCGAGAAGAACACTGCCCAGGAGGCAATGGCTGCGGCCATGCAGCAGCAGACGCCGGCCGTGCCGTCGGAATATGCGGATCTCAGCACGCTGAAGGTCCCGGTTCCGCAGATGCTTGATCGTCGCGATATGAATTCGCTGGTCGCCAACGAAACGCTTGTGGCGTCTGCCGACGCTGCGGTCGGCGACACCGAAGCTCAGGCGCTTGCTTTCGTGCCGGTACCCGCGATGCGTCCGGCCGGAGAAGCTGCTCTTGCGGCCGTTGCCGGAGTCGAGGTTGCCGTACCAGCTTTCGCCGATCGTCCCGTTGTAGCGTCCGCCGAGGCGCCGAGCGACGTCGCTGCCGAGGCGGCAACGCGTGTGGCACTCGCAGCGCCGACAGCAGAACCCGAACCGACCGCACAACCGATTGAAATGGCCGCCTATGCGCCGCAGTCCAGCGCGAGCTCGAAGGCGTCGGTTTTCGACAGCGCCTTCAGCACGCAGGCGGAGGCACCGGCGAAGAGCCATCGACCGAAGAAGCGGGACGCAGAAGCTGCGAGCCGTTCGTCCGTCCGCACCGAGCCCAAGCTGACGCAGAAGATCATTTCGGAATGGGCGCTTTCGACCGGTCGTGTCGCTACCCTGTCGAAACCCGTCAAGGCACCGCGTTTCGTCAGCAAGTCGCTTCGGGTGGCCCCGACGACAGTCTATGCTGCGGGCTTTACGAGTGGCGTCCGCGCGGTCGATACGGCACGCTTCAGCGGCAGTGCGGTGAATTTCATGGAAGTGAAGAAGTTCAGCACCAACTGATCGCTACCCTTCCCGGAACAAAAAATACCCGCCGGACGCACCGGCGGGCATTTTGTTGGAATCCGGCGGCGTACTTATGCTGCGTCTTCGGCTGCGGGAACCATGCCCAGCGCCTGCAGATAGGTGTCGAGGATCGCTTCCTGTTCCATGCGCTCGTCATGGTCCTGCTTGCGGATGGAAATGACCTTGCGCAAGATCTTGGTGTCGAAGCCCATCGACTTTGCCTCGCCATAGACATCCTTGATGTCGTCGGCGATGGTCTTCTTTTCCTCTTCCAGCCGTTCGATCCGTTCGATGAAAGCGCGAAGCTGGTCGCGTGCGACGCCGTGAGCATCCGACATGATCTTCTCCTTATGTGGGGATGAATTTCTTGGGTGCTGTGACCTGCCGCGAACCGCAGCCGAGGTCAAGGGCGATTGCGCAACATCGGCGCGATTTCCCGGAGCACGATCCCGGAAAATACGACGCGTTTTCCGCCTCCACCGCGCCGCCAGCCCAAGTGGAATTATGGAGAGCTTATTCCTTCGGCCGGTTGCGCTCGAAGGCGAGCTTTTGCTCGGCGGATGCGTCCGTTTGATGCTGCGCGCGCCACTCTTCATAAGGCATGCCGTAGATGGCCTCGCGCGATTCCTCCTTGCTCATCTCAATGCCGGAGGCTTCAGCCGCTTCCCGGTACCAGTTGGACAGGCAGTTGCGGCAGAAGCCGGCGAGATTCATGAGATCGATGTTCTGAACGTCACTGCGTTCGCGCAGATGCGCCACTAGCCGCCGGAAGGCCGCGGCTTCGAAAGCGGTTTGCTGATCCTGGCTGAGTTCCGTCATCATAGGGTCTCCTCTGACAGCGCCCGTGCGTCTTATCGGATGCGTAAAGGACGCTGTAGCACTTTGAATTAGTGCATGTTTTATCCTTAAATCGGCTGCGATTTAAGGAGGCATGCAGTGGTCAGCCGTCATAGGCGCCCGTGCGCGAGGGGTGCCGCTGATAGTCATGCAGCATCGGCAAGCTGTTGAGTTCCGCCAGGACGGGGACGAGACGCCGAGCCCAGGCGGCAACGTCAGTCGCGTCGGCGATCAGGTCCTGGCGGATCTCTATCAGAGCGTGGGCGATGCCCGGCGTCATGCAATGCCGGTACATGGTATCGCCGCGCAGTGCCCCATCATAGGGCTCATTGTTGCCGACGACGATATCGCCCGCTGCTTCAAGCCGCTCTATCAGCGGAAACACCGCGCGCGGGTCGTTGTCCCAGAGCACCGCGGCATGCCACGGGCGGGCGATACCCTTCCAGGTCGGCGTGAAGGAATGAAGCGAGATCACCAGCGGCGCCTTTCCTCCCGCCGCGGCGGCCCGCGCGATGGTCTCGGACACGGCTCGGTGGTAGGGGCGATGGAAGCGGTTTAGCCTGTTCTCCCATTCCTCGTCCGTGATCGGATGATTGCCGGGGATGATCGCGCCGTCGGAGATCTTCATGATCAGCGTCGGGTCGTCCTCGCCGCGGTTCGGATCGATCAGCAGCCGCGAGAAGCAACCGAGCACGGCCGGCGCATCGAGTGCGGCGGCCAATTCCCTGGTAAGCGGCTCGACGCCGATGTCATAGGCGATGTGACGGGCGAAGGCGCTTTCCGGAAGTCCTAGCCTTCCGTATTCCGGTGGAAGGCGATTCATGGCGTGGTCGGCTAGAAGAACGAGACCATTCGCCGGATTGCCTTCAACGATCTCGTAAGGGGAATAGTGCTGCATGCCGCTCCTGCTCGATCTGCCAACGCCGGCTCGTGATCGCATGCGCAACCGCTATTCGCAAGAAAAAGGCGAAACTCTTCCACCTTCTGTCACCAGAATGCCAATTATAATCGATTAGGGTTGCGTTGACTTTCGGGGCTGGTCGTCGCAAGAAAGTGCCACGCAAATCAAAACGGAGTTCCGTTGGAAGCCGTGTCTAGACATCCTTTTTCCAAAGCGAAACCGGCCCTGGGAACGTTCTGGGCCGCCCTCCTGTTTTTATTGGCAATCTCTGGTTCGTTTATCTTCGCCGACGAGGCTCGTGCCGATTTTCGTGTCTGCAACGGCACGCAAACCCTGGTTGGCGTGGCGATCGGTTACCGCGCCAAGGAAGGCTGGGTGACGGAAGGCTGGTGGCAGGTGCCGGCGACGACCTGCGCGACCCTGATCGAGGGTGAGCTGCAATCCAGATACTACTATCTCTACGCGGAAGATGCGGTGCGCGGCGGTCGCTGGACCGGCGACGTCAACATGTGCGTCGCCGAGAACGAGTTCAAGATCACCGGCGTGCAGGACTGCTTCGCACGCGGCTTCCAGCGGATGGGATTCAAGGAATATGACACGGGGCGGCAGGGCAGCTGGATGGTTCAGCTTTCCGATACGCCCGGCACGCAGGAAAGCCAGAATTGATGAAGCGGAACAGAAAAGTCAAAATCCTCGCCACACTCGGACCGGCGTCGTCCGACGAGCAGATGATCCAGAAGCTGCACGAGGCGGGGGCCGATCTGTTCCGTATCAACATGAGCCACGCGAGCCATGATGTCATGCGCTCGATGATCGAGAAGATCCGCAACGTGGAAGCCCGGTGCGGCCGGCCGATCGGTATTCTCGCCGATCTGCAGGGTCCGAAGCTGCGCGTCGGCAAATTTGCCGAGGGCAAGATCGAGCTCAAGATCGGCCAGACGTTCACCCTCGACAACAAGGAGATCCCCGGCGACAACACCCGCGTCTATCTACCGCATCCGGAAATTCTCGAGGCGGTGAAACCTGGCGACCGCCTGCTGATCGACGACGGCAAGCTGCACCTCAGGGCCGAGAAGACGGACGGCAAGAGCATTGTCACGACCGTTGTCTCCGGGACGAAGATATCGGACCGCAAGGGCGTGAGCCTGCCCGACACGCTGCTCGGCGTCGGCGCGCTGACGGAGAAGGACCGCGTCGATCTCGACGCCGTGCTGGCGACAGGGCAGGTCGACTGGGTGGCGCTCTCCTTCATCCAGAGGCCGGAAGACCTCGCCGAGGTCCGCAAGGTTGCCCGCGGCCGTGTTGGCCTGATGTCGAAGATCGAAAAGCCGCAAGCGATCGAGCGCATCGACGAGATCATCGAGCTTTCGGACGCGCTGATGGTGGCGCGCGGCGACCTCGGTGTGGAGATGCCGCTCGAGTCCGTTCCTGGCCTGCAGAAGCAGCTGACGCGCGCCTGTCGGCGTGCCGGCAAGCCTGTCGTCGTTGCGACCCAGATGCTGGAGTCGATGATTTCATCGCCGGTTCCGACCCGCGCTGAAGTGTCCGACGTGGCCACGGCCGTGTTCGAAGGTGCCGATGCGGTCATGCTTTCGGCCGAGTCCGCCTCCGGCGAGTACCCGATCGAGGCGGTTTCGACCATGGCCTCAATCGCGAGCAACGTCGAACGCGACCCGCATTACCCCGGCATCATCTATGCACAGCGCACGCCGCCGGAGGCGACCGGCGCCGACGCCATTTCTCTCGCCGCTCACCAGATCGCGGAAACGTTGAAGCTGGCGGCGATCGTCACTTATACGTCGTCAGGTGCAACGGGCCTGCGCGCCGCACGCGAGCGGCCGCAAGTGCCGGTTATCGCGCTTTCGCCGATCGTCGAGACCGCAAGGCGCCTTTCGGTCGTCTGGGGCCTGCACTGCGTCGTGACCGAAGATGCAACCGATCTCGACGATATGGTCAACCGGGCCTGCCGGATCGTCGCGTCGGAGGGCTTCGGAAGGCCGGGCGACCGTATCATCATCTCCGCCGGCGTGCCGCTCGGAACGCCGGGCGCGACCAACATGCTGCGCATCGCCTATATCGGCTCGGACGGGCTCACCGGCGTATAAGACTTTTCCTGCATTGGAGCATTGCTACTGCATGTGTCGTTAAATCGTAGCCGGTTTAAGGAGAAAACATGCAGCAATTCAAAGCGCTACAGCGTCCTTTGAGCGTCTGACAAGACGCGCGGCGCTGTGGCGGCGAGGCGGGCTTCGGCCTGCCGCGCTACCTCCTGCAGATCGAGCGGCTTGCCCGCCAGCTTCTCGATCGCAGCAACGATGACGTCGGTCACCACGTAGTCCGGCTTGTGCCCGAGATTGCCGATCCACAACAGTTCCGAGCCGGCAATATCGCGCGCAAGGCCGCGCGCATGGATATCGGCAAGAACGATGGCGTCGCTGTCGCCGGTGATGATGACGGTCGGTGCCGCGATCTCGCCATAGCGCGGAGAGACACGCGTCACGTAGGCGTGCAGGTTGGCAATGTCGATTGCGTTGTGCCGAAAGGTCATCGGCCGTAGCACCAGATGCGGAGCGGTCTTGTTTATGTAATCCACGGGTCGCGTGTTGGGTGAGAAGATCGAGAGCGTACTGCTGTCGATGAGGCGCAGGCCGAGCGGCGTCGCGACGGTGTGGGCGAAGAGCCAGCCAAGGCAAGGCAGCTTCGTCAATGTGACGTACCAGTCGATTCCGCCAGGCCAGGGATGCGTCGCCGGTGCGAGAAGAACGACGCCTGCGGTTCGCTCGGGGTGATGAAGCGCGAAACTTGCGGCAATCGCGCCGCCGAAGGAATGTCCGACAATGATGGCACGATCGATGCCACGACGCTCCATCAGTTTCGAGATCGCATCCGCCTGACCGTCGGGCCAGCCATTGACGGCTCCGCCCCGCTCTGAATAACCGTGTCCCGGCCGGTCGACGAAAAGCAGCTCCGCCCGCCCTTCCAGCGCCGGCCTGAAGGCATGCATCTGGTCGAGCAGATTACCGCCGGCACCGTGGATGAAGACGACAGGCGGTAGATCGGCACCGCTGGGCGCGGCGACGTGAATGCAGTTCATGCGGAAGCCGCCGACATCGACGAGTTCGCCCTGATTCGGAAAGCGTGCGGATATGCTGCGCGCTTGCCAGATACTGTAGCCGACGCTGGCGATTATCAGGGTAGCGAGTAGCAGTAGCGCGGCGAGCATGATCGGATCGGTCTTCCCCAAAATTGCGCTTGAGAAAGTCCAGTTTCTACCGCATGTGCCTTCGGAAGCAATCCCGGGACGGCCGTTTGCGCGCCGCCCCCGCGAAGCGGGGCCGTGCTGCACGCAGCTTGCGTAGCGAAGCGCTCACACAATACATCCGTTTCAGCTCAGGTCCGGCTGCCCGCGAGCTTCTCCGCCAACTCGCCAAGCTGTTCCTGCGCCTTTCGATCCGAAGGGTAGATGTCGAGGAACTGTTGCCAGGCCCGCATCGCCAACTCGTCCTTGCCGGCGGCAGCGAGCATGGTTGCCATGCCCGCAAGGGCGCCGAAATGCCGTGGCTCGATCGCGAGCACGCGATTTATGTCGGACATCGACTTGCGGTAGTTGCCCATTTGATAGTGCAGGGTGGCGCGGCGGTTCCAGCCTTCAACATAATTCGGGGCAAGAACGATCACCTGGTCGAGGATGTCGAGCGCGACGGGCTGCTTGTCGTCGGTGATCGCCTTGTCGGCCCATTGCATCAGGAGGTTCACCGTAGCGCTGCCGGATTCCTGCCATTCCAGACGGATGCGTTCCGCCACCTGCCGCGCCCTGCTTTCGTCGCGTTCCTTCTTCAGGTCGGCGAACAGAGAATCAAGACGTTGTTTCGGCGTCGTGAGGTTTGCCGTTTCCGCTTGCGGCGAGGGTTCCGCCGCCCGGAGTGAATTGTCGGCTCCTGGGGAGACGGTGAGCGTGGCAAGACATGCCAGAATCGTGGTCACAAAAATACGCATGGCGGACATCGTAGCCCGCCATGGAACAAGATCAAATCAAATATGGGGGATCACCAAGGGCGAACCGCCAATCAGGCAGGGCAATTCGGCCGCTGCCCGGGACCCTCAGCCCTGACGAGCCTTGAAGCGAGGGTTCGACTTGTTGATGATGTAGACGCGGCCCTTGCGACGAACCAGACGGTTTTCGCGGTGACGGGTCTTCAGCGACTTGAGCGAATTCTTGATCTTCATTTTTCTGATCCGCAGGTTTCGGGGAACGAAAATTCGCCCGGTAATCTCTAACAATCAAAAGCGCGCCATTCAGCGCGCTCCAAGTAGGCAGGCACATACCGTGTCGCCCCTATTGTGTCAACCGCAAGGCAGGGGATTTTACCGCCGCACAGCGCAAATCTGTGGGCTTCCCCTCAGCGCAGCCGGGTGAAATGGCCCATCTTGCGGCCGGCGCGTGCCTCGGCCTTGCCGTAGAGGTGAACCAGCACGTTGCTTTCGGCAAGCAAGCCCGCCACCTCGGCAATTTCGTCGCCGATGAGATTTCGCATCACGCAGTCCGAATGACGCGAAGGGTCGCCTAGCGGCAGGCCCGCGATCGCGCGGATGTGCTGCTCGAACTGCGAGACGACGCAGGCCGCTTCCGTCCAATGGCCGGAATTGTGGACGCGCGGGGCGATTTCGTTGGCGACGACGCTGCCATCGGCCATCACGAAAAACTCAACTCCGATCACGCCGACATAGCCGAGCGCGTCGAGTATGGCCGTGGCCGCGGCCCGCGCTGCGTCTGCTGTCGCGGAGCCCACAGACGCCGGCACGGTGGAGGTGTGGAGAATACCGTTCCGATGAACGTTTTCCGCCGGATCGAAACAGACGCTGTTGCCGTCGGGACCGCGCGCGGCGATGATCGAAATCTCCCGCTCGAACGACACGAAGCTTTCCAGGATGAGAGGCACCTGTCCCAGAGCCATGAAAGCGCCGGCTGGATCGTCCTTAGTCGAGCGGAACACGCGCTGGCCCTTGCCGTCATAGCCGAGCCGGCGGGTTTTCAGGACCCCCGCGCCACCGAAATCGGCGAGTGCCATTTCCAGGTCGACTTGACTGTCGACGGAGTGAAAGCGCGCCGTAGCGATGCCGCAGTCATTGATGAAGCGCTTCTCGACGAGCCGGTCCTGCGCCACTTCCAGCGCCTTCGGCGGCGGAAAGACCGGGCGCGCGGCTGCGAGCCTTATGGCTGCGGAGACGGGTACGTTTTCGAACTCGTACGTGATGAGGTCCGAGGCCGCGGCGAGCTCATCGAGCCCGTGCACGTCGTCGTAGGGCGCGACGATCTGCGCGTTCGCGACCTGGGCGGCGGGACAATCCGGCTGCGGCTCGAGGATGACGGTGCGGAAGTTCAGGCGGGCAGCCGCCATCGCCAGCATGCGGCCGAGCTGACCGCCGCCAATGATGCCGATGGTCTTCATGCCTCGTCCACCGGGTACTCGGCAACCGAGACGGTCTGCTGTTCGCGCCAGTCGTCGAGGCGATCGGCGAGGTCGTCGTCGCCAAGTGCGAGGACGGCGGCGGCAAGCAGCGCCGCATTGATCGCTCCCGCTTTTCCGATCGCCAGCGTGCCAACGGGAATGCCGGCCGGCATCTGCACGATCGAAAGCAGGCTGTCCTGGCCGGAAAGCGCTTTCGACTGCACCGGAACGCCGAAGACCGGCAGCGGCGTCATCGATGCGCACATGCCCGGCAGGTGCGCCGCACCGCCGGCGCCGGCGATAATCACCTTGAAACCTTCGTCACGTGCGCCCTTGGCGAAACTCACGAGCCGATCCGGCGTGCGGTGCGCGGAAACGATGCGGGCCTCGTAGGCGATGTCGAGCGCCTCGAGCGTGTCGGCGGCGTTCTTCATCGTCTCCCAGTCCGACTGGCTTCCCATGATGATGGCGACGGGCGGGGTGGTGGTGTCGGTCACGTCTGTCTGGATCCGTTTCAGGCGATGATGTCTTCAGGCGATGATATCAGGGATGATCTGGTCTTCGATCTTGGTGATCTTGTCCTTGATGGCCAGTTTCTTCTTCTTCATGCGCTGGATGCGCAGTGCATCGCAACCGGTTTGGATCATCGCATTGATGGCCGCATCGTAATCTTCATGTTCCTGCCTCAGGCGCGCAATGGTCAGTCTGAGTTCGGCCTGGTCCTGGTCCGGCATGCAAAATGATCCCCATCAGCCCGGCCGCCGTGATCTGCGATCCGGAATTTTCATGCGCCGCTCTACCACATCTTGGGCGATGACGGGAAGTTATCCGACGTCATCATTTCGCCTTCGACAAATGAAAAATGGCGTGGCAGAGTAATAAGGTTTCAACCATGAAACATCCGGCATTTACCTGCCGGATGCAAGCAAAAGGAAGGGACTGCCAAATGACCATTGAGGCTCATCTTGCAACGCTTGAGAAAAAACATGGCGCCCTGGAACAGGAGCTCCACGCAGCTCTCAACTCACCGTCCTGCGAGGACGAGTTGATTAGCGACCTCAAGCGGAGGAAGCTGCGCATCAAGGACGAAATCGAAAGACTCCGTTCCTCGACTCACTGATTCTGAACGGTATTTTCGTGAGGCGTTGTCTGCTTTGGTGACAACGCAACAAGGTCAAGAACCAATCCCATCACGGAATGCATAAACAATAGACCGGGCTTGATGCCCGGTCTATTTCTGCCGGGCGCTCTGTTTTCGCGACTCCCGACGGAAAACCGTTACAATTTTCCCGGAAATCGCTACGACCAGAACTGGTCGAGCCAGAGGTTCAGCTTGTCGAAGCCCGGCTTGTGGATCGCATAGATCCGCCGCGTTCCGCTGGAGGAAACCGACACCAGATTGCAGTCGAGCAGGGCCTTGAGGTGCTGCGATACCGCCGGACGGCTGATTGGCAAACCTTCGGCCAATTCGTTCACCGTCTTCGGCGCGCGCCGCAGTTCCTCCAGCAGGTAGCGCCGGTTCGGATCCGCGATGGCATCGAAGGGGTCCGCGATGGTCATGGCCGAACGTTAAGCGAATTCTACGCAAGCGGCAAGAAAATTGTGCGCTGCGGCATGGGGTTGCTTCGCAGCAATTTCCGCACGCCTCAGCCGCCCGACATGAGGCTTGTAAGACCATCCCAGACGAGTCTCGATCCGGCGATAAAGGCCATCGTGTACATGAAGGGATAGAAAATCTGCGGCTTCATCCGCCGGACGATCCAGGCGCCGCAGGCGGTCGCGACCATTGCCAGCGGGAAAAGCGTGGCGGATGTCTTCAGGTTGCTGATGTCGAGTTGGCCAAGGGCGAAATAGGGAATGAGTTTCACCGCATTGAGGACGGCGAAGAAGCGCACGATGGTTCCGGTATATTCACGCGGATCGAGCTTCAGCGGCAATGCATAGATCTGAAAAGGCGGGCCGCCGGCATGGGCGACGAAGCTGCCGTAACCGGCAAACGAGCCCCAGAGGGCGGCCGGGCCGGCTCGGTGCTGCTTCGGGGCAATCGCCACGCCGTTGCGTGAACGCCAGACATTGTAGACATAGCGCAATACAAACAGCACCGTGATGAGGCCGATGATCAATCTCAGCGCGTCGCGCGACACATAGGCCGATGTTGCCCAGCCGATGGCGATGCCGGCGATCGCGCCGGGGAGCAGCATCGTGAGCGTCCTCCGATCGCCATGTTTGCGCCAGATCCATAAGGAGACGATGTCCATGGCAATGAGGATCGGCAGCAGCAGCGCTGCCGCCTGCACGGGCGACACCGCCATCGACAGAATCGGAACGCCCATCAACGAAAGCGCTTCTCCCATGCCGCCCTTGCTGAGGCCAACGAGCAGGACTGCGGGGACAGCGATGAGATAGAAGTCGAAATCGGGAAGCATGGGTGGCGGTTGATCCTTTGGTCATCTCCGTCTATCCGTTTTCCCGAACGAAATCGAGTGGCGGCTTTCGCTCCTACAACGCCGCGCGTCCAATCTGGGCGCGCTAAATCGCTGTAGCACTTTGAAGTGCTGCGTGATTTTGTCCCTCCGATGTAAGGAATCATGCAGTGAAGCAGGTGTCGCCAGGAACGGATGTCATGAGCAATGTAGAAAACCGCTGCCGCCTTGTGCTGATCGTGCCGGACATGGCGGATGCCGTGCAGCGTTCGAAGCAGCTTGCCGACGCGTTGAGGGGAGGCGACGTGGCGTCCGTCATCCTGCCGCAGTACGGCCTTAGCGACGCCGAGTTCCAGAAGCATGCCGAACTGCTGGTGCCGGTGATCCAGCAGGCGGGTGCGGCGGCGCTGATCGAGGGTGACACGCGGGTCGCGGGACGCGCCAAGGCGGATGGCCTGCATATCGCCGGCGGCGCCGATGCGCTCGGCGACGCGATCGAGAAGCACACGCCGAAGCTGATCGTCGGAGGAGGCAATGCCTCCGATCGCCACCACGCGCTCGAAATAGGCGAGCTCAGGCCGGACTATGTCTTCTTCGGCCGTACCGACGGCGACATCAAACCGGAAGCGCATCCGAAAAACCTCGCACTCGCCGAATGGTGGGCGTCGATGATCGAAATTCCCTGTGTCGTCATGGGCGGTACCGATCCGCAATCGGTGCTTGCGGTCGCCGAAACGGGAGCCGAGTTCGTGGCTCTTCGTCTTGCGGTCTTCGGCGAGCCCGAGCAGGCGCCGGCGGTTGTCGCTGCCGTCAACGCATTGCTTGACGAAAAAGCGCCACGGTTTGAAGATTAAGACGATCCGATGTTGAGCCGTTTGTCGTCGAAGTCCAGCCGGGCTGCAGCCCTCCTTATGGCCGTCGCTCTCGTGGCGATGCCGGTTCGCGCCCAGCAACCGGCCACCGGTGCGCCTGCCGAGGAGGGCAACGCGCCAAAGCGCGGGCGGATCACTCCCTTCAACGGTGCGGCCCCGCCGGAAGGCGCGGCTCCGCAGCAGAAGCCCGACACCGACGCGGCAAAAAAGACGAAGGCCGGTGATGGCAGCACGCCGTCGGAAGGCGTCAACGTTATCGATCGCATGGGCGCGCAGTTGCCGGCGCTTCCGGCGGAAAAACCGTTCACCGGAAAGGTGGACGATGCCTATGGCGCCTTCCAGCGCGGCTACTATCTGACGGCGATGGACTTGGCGTTGCCGCGGGCGCAGCTCGGCGACCCAGCAGCGCAGACGCTGGTTGCATCGATCCTGGAGCAAGGTCTCGGTGTCGCGCGCGACGCCAAGGAGGCAGCCTTCTGGTACGGCCAGGCTGCCAATAACGGCGATCCGGCGGCCATGTTCAAATACGCCCTGATCCTGATGGAGGGGCGTCACGTCAAGCGCGACAGGAAGAAATCCGAGGAACTGATGAAGAAGGCGGCCGACCTCGGCAATGCTTCGGCGCAGTTCAACTACGGACAAACGCTCGTTGCCGACATGCCGGGCGAAAAGGGCCTGAAGGCGGCGATGCCCTATTACGAGAAATCCGCCGAGCAAGGCATCGCCGACGCACAATATGCTCTCTCGCAGATCTATCTCAACGTCGACGGCATAGACGAGAACAAGCGCACGCGTGCCCGGGAATGGCTGCAGCGCGCTGCCCGCGCCGGCTACGACACGGCGCAACTCGACATGGCGATCTGGCTCGTGGAAGGCATCGCCGGCGACCGCAACCTCGAAGAAGGCTTCGCCTGGATGAAGCGTGCGGCGGAAAGCGGCAATGTCGTGGCGCAGAACCGACTGTCGCACCTCTATGTCAATGCGATCGGCACGCGCCCGGATCCGGTCGAGGCGGCGAAGTGGTATGTGCTGTCGCGCCGTGCCGGCCTCAAGGACGATGCGCTCGAGGACTTCTATCTGGGCCTCAACGAAAGACAGCAGAAATCCGCGCTTGCCGCGGCGAACAAGTTCCGCTCCTCCTGATATCGGCTGCGCGCCAAGTCGGTAATCGCTGGTCCGTTTGACGGCGGCAACGCTATTTCGCTTGAACTTCCGCGGCTTTTGTGGTCTTGAAGCCGCGGTTTTTGTCCGCGGCTTCCCATTCTCGATACACGCCCTGCGGACGGAGTGAATTCACTCGGTTTTTTGACGACGGACCAGCTTCGGTCGCGCCCTGCGCGCCTTCGGGCAGGATACGTCAGACAGGTTCAATGTCCGGTTCGAGATGGCTCAGCCGGCCTTCGCTATCAAAGGATTCGCCACATGGCTCGTTCTGCCCTTCTCAATGTCATGGTCCAGGCCGCCTTCAAGGCCGGCAAGTCGCTGGCACGCGATTTTGGCGAAGTGCAGAACCTCCAGGTGTCGCTGAAGGGGCCGAGCGACTATGTTTCCCAGGCCGACCGCAAGGCCGAGCGGATTATCCGCGAAGAGCTGCTCAAAGCCCGGCCGACCTATGGCTTCCTCGGCGAAGAGGGCGAGGAGATCAAGGGAACCGATGGAGCGCACCGCTGGATCGTCGACCCGCTCGACGGCACCACCAACTTCCTGCACGGCATTCCGCATTTTGCCGTTTCGATCGCGCTGGAACGTCAAGGCGAAATCGTCGGTGCCGTCGTCTTCAATCCGGCAACGGACGAGCTCTACACCGCCGAGAAGGGTGGTGGTGCTTTCCTCAACGACCGCCGCCTGCGCGTCGGCGCCCGCAAGAACCTGTCGGATGCCGTCATCGCCACCGGCACGCCGCATCTCGGCCGCGGCAATCATGGCAAATATCTGATCGAACTTCGCCATGTCATGGGCGAAGTCGCCGGCATCCGTCGTTTCGGCTCCGCCTCCCTCGATCTCGCCTACGTGGCCGCAGGCCGCTATGACGGTTACTGGGAACGCGACCTCGCCGCATGGGATATCGCGGCCGGCATCCTGCTCATCCGCGAAGCCGGCGGCTGGGCGACCGACGTCGACGGCGGCAGCAAGCCACTCGACGACGGTTCGGTCGTTTGCGGCAATGAATATATCGCCAAGGCGCTGCGCGATGTGATCCATCGCCCCGTTCCGGCGAAGTAAACGGCAGCCTTCTTCCTGGACTTCGAAGTCTCGGCGGCGAGATAGGTTTCAGTAGGCCAGCGCGCAGCCGTCCTTGCGCGGATCCGAGCCAGCCTGCAGCACCCCGCTGGCCGCGTCGATCATGATCGCCTGACCGCCGCCATGGGGCATCTCGGCCATCTTGATCTCGTGGCCTAGCGCCGCGAGGCCGTTCAGCGCATCCTCGCGAATGCCGCGCTCGGCCTCGAAACGGCCCATCTGGTGAAAGCCGCGGGCGCAGTCGATGGCCTCCTGCACGTTCATGCCAAAGTCGAGGATATTGGTCAGCACATGGCTTTGGCCGACCGGTTGGAAGCCGCCGCCCATCACGCCAAAGCAGAGCCAAGGCTTGCCATTCTTCATTGCCATCGCCGGGATGATGGTGTGCAGCGGGCGCTTCCAGGGCGCCACGCAATTGGGATGCGCAGGATCGACGCGGAAGCCGGTGCCGCGGTTCTGCAGCAGCACGCCGGTCTTCGGACTGGCCAGGCCGGTGCCATAGGGCCAGAACAGCGAGTTGATGAAGGAGCAGGCATTGCCCTCTTCGTCGACCACGCTGATATAGACCGTATCGCGATAAGTGGTGCCGCCGGCCGCGCCCAGCGTCGGCATGGCTTTCTTCAGGTCGATGCGGCCGCGCAGCTCGTCGGCGAAGCCAGCCGACAGCAGCTTCTCAACAGGCACATCGGCAAAGGCGGGGTCGGCGACATACATGTCGCGCGCCTGGAAGGCGAGCCTCGTGGCCTCCGCCTCGATATGGAAACGTTCGATACCGACCGGATCATATTTGCTCAAGTCGAAGCCGCTCAGGATGTTGAGCATCAGCAATGTTGTGATGCCGACGCCGTTCGGCGGTATCTCCATGAGCTCGATGCCGCGATAGGTCGTCGAAATCGGCTCGACCCAGAAGGCCTCTTGCGTGGCGAAATCCTCCAGCGCATGCCTGCCGCCCAGGCTGCGCAGGTAGGCCACCATGTCCTCGGCGACCCAGCCGGTATAAAAGCCGTCGCGGCCGTTGGCGGCGATCTCGCGCAAGACTTTCGCATGCTCGGGCTGGTGGAAGACCTCACCGGCCTTCGGCGCGCGGCCGTTTGTCAACCACATGCGCGCGGAATTGGCGTCCGCCTTCAGCTTGCCTTCATTGCGGCTCCAATCGGTGGCGACTCGCTCGGTCACCACGAAGCCTTCCTCGGCATGGCGGATGGCGGGCTGCAGCAGATCGGCCAGCGGCATGGAGCCGAAACGTTGGTTCAGCTTGCTCCAGGAATCGACCGCACCGGGAATGGTGACGGCATGCACGGAGGTCAGCCCGATCTCTGGCAATCCCTGCTTCAGCAGATGCTCCGCGGTGAGGCCCTTGGGCGCGCGGCCCGAGCCGTTAAGGCCATAGACCTTGCCGTCCTTCCTGTCGGCATCCGCCAGATTGGGACTTGCCGGGGCGAAGAGGACGAAATTGTCGCCACCGATGCCTGTCGAACCTGGCTCGACCACGCATTGCACGGCGCAGGCGGCGATAGCGGCGTCGGCGGCGTTGCCGCCGCAGCGCAGGATCTCGATGGCGGCGAGCGTGGAAAGAAAGTGCGAGGTGGCGGCGGCGCCATGCCGGCCCATGACGACGGAACGGCCGGGCAGGTGCAGGTCACGCATGGGGCTGGAACTCCGGGAGGCTCGGGAAAACTCAGGACCCGGAGCCTATGCCCATGCCGGTTGAATGGAAAGGGCCAGTGTCACGTGGCAGTTGGGTGTCACGGCGGCACTTGAATGTGAGAGTGCGGCTGTTTCGGTCACCTCACCCAGTTCACTACGAGAATACCGAGGGCCGAATGCTCAAAGTAACCGCTGAGCCATTAACGCTCTGCCCCTTCCGTTTTCCCTTCAATTTGGCGCAAAGTTCCACTAGTCTCCGGGCCGGAGCGATGCCGCCCCGCCGCCGACTACGCATTTTCTCGAATTGACGTCGAATTCGAGGAAATGCCACGGCAATTCAAAGCGTTGCGGCAACCCTTGCGTGTCTGAGGAAGCGCGCGGTGCTGGAGAACCCGGGAGTTTGGCTAACCTATGACGAAACTGAATCTGTCCGGATGGAGCGGTCGGGAGAGCGTGGAGGAGAACTACAATCCGCACAAGCTTTCGAGTCCCATGCCCTATTTCTGGACGATGGTCATCTTCCTGATCATCGTCGGTTTCGTCGCCGCCATTCTCTTTCGACAGGCTCGTGAAGCCTTCGTCGGCAATCCGGGCCTCAATGGGCTCATCCTCGGTGTTCTGCTGATCGGCATTCTTCTCGCGTTCAACCACGTCCTCGGCCTGAGGCCCGAGGTCCGTTGGTTCAACTCGTTTCGTGCCGCGGGAAGTGCGGACAAGGTCGGACGTGATCCGGTCCTGCTCGCGCCGATGCGGGCGCTGATCGGCGGCCGACAGACAACCGGCATTTCAGCGATCGCTTTGCGCTCGATCCTTGATTCCATTGCCACGCGTCTCGATGAATCGCGCGACATAACCCGTTATATCGCGGGCCTTCTCGTCTTCCTCGGCCTGCTCGGCACCTTTTGGGGTTTGCTCGGCACGATCGGTTCGATCAATACAGTCATCCAGTCCCTGGACGCCGGTAGCGGCACCACGGAAGATTTGCTGGGCACTTTGAAAACCGGCTTGTCCGCGCCACTG
Source organism: Sinorhizobium sp. 7-81 (assembly GCF_030124405.1). Lineage (NCBI taxonomy): Bacteria > Pseudomonadati > Pseudomonadota > Alphaproteobacteria > Hyphomicrobiales > Rhizobiaceae > Sinorhizobium > Sinorhizobium sp. 7-81. The sequence continues at coordinate 69,335 of NZ_JASKLT010000008.1, forward strand.
ACCGGCATGGGAACGGCCTTTTCCGCTTCACTCTTCGGGCTTTCCGGATCTCTGATCGTCGGGTTCCTGGACCTCCAGGCCGGACGCGCACAGAACCGCTTCTATACGGAACTCGAAAACTGGCTTTCCTCGGTAACCGATGTCGGTTCGGGGTTTTCCTCGCCGGTCAGCATTGCCGGAGAGCCGCCCATCGAGGAGCTGCGCCGGCTGACGGATCAGCTCACGCGGCTCAACCAGGAGGGCGGCGCAAATCAGCGCACGACAGCCGCGATGGCGTCATTGGCGGAGGGCATCCAGGGCCTCGTCAAGAACATGCGCGGCGAGCAGCAGATGCTCAGGGACTGGATCGAGGCGCAGCAGGAGGAAGCGAAGTCGATGCGCAAGACCCTCGACAAGCTGACGTCGCGCATCGGCCAGGCCGAGAGGATCACCGTGCATGGGGAGAAGTCGATGGCCAAGCTCAGCCGCGTAGACGAGAGCGGAGGCGACTGAGTCCATGGCCCTTGCCCGTAAAGGTCGCAGTCACCGAACGATCGACTATTGGCCAGGCTTCGTCGACGCGCTCTCGACGTTGCTGATGTCGATCATGTTTCTGCTGAGCGTCTTCGTGCTGGCGCAATTCCTGCTTGGACGGGAAATCACCGGCAAGGACGAGGTGCTGAACCGGCTGAACAGCCAGATCAATGAACTGACGCAGCTTCTTGCACTGGAAAAGAGCGGCAAGCAGGATCTCGAGGATTCGCTTGCGAACCTCCAGGCTTCGCTTGCCCAGTCCGAAGGCGAGCGCTCGCGCTTGCAGGCGCTGCTCGACCAAGGCGCCGGCAGCACCGAAGCGGCCAACCAGAAGATCGGCCGGCTGGGATCGGAACTGGAGGCCGAGCAGCAGGTCAGCGCTCGTGCGATGAGCCAGATCGAGCTTCTGAACCAGCAGATTGCCGCGCTGCGCAGCCAGATCGCGGCCATCGAGGGCGCCCTTCAGGCGTCGGAGGCGAAGGATCAGGCATCGCAGGCCAAGATCGCCGATCTCGGCCGTCGGCTGAACGTGGCGCTGGCCCAGCGCGTGCAGGAGCTCAATCGCTACCGGTCCGACTTTTTTGGCCGATTGCGGGAAATCCTCTCCGATCGTGAAAACATCCGTATCGTCGGTGACCGCTTCGTCTTCCAGTCGGAAGTGCTCTTTCCGTCGGGCAGCAGCGACCTGAACCCCGAAGGCCAGGCCGAAATGGCGAAACTTGCCGCCGCGCTTCTCGATCTCGCCAAGGAAATTCCCGCCGAGATCAACTGGGTCCTGCGCGTCGATGGCCATACCGACAATGTGCAACTGTCGGGATCCGGCCGTTTCGCCGACAACTGGGAGCTGTCGTCCGCCCGCGCGACATCGGTCGTGAAGTTCCTGATGTCCAGGGGCGTGCCAGCGGACCGGCTAGTGGCCGCGGGCTTCGGCGAATTTCAGCCCATCGCCGAGGGTGACAACCCTGAAGCTCGGGCACAGAACCGGCGTATCGAGCTGAAATTGACAGAGAAATAGCGGCGTCTCCGAGCCCTTGAATTGACCTTGACGTCTGCGTAACAGTTACGTCCCAGCAATTCAAAGTGTTACAGCGTCTTTGTGCGTCTGGAGGGACGCACGGCGTTGTAGGGAGGGCGCCTTGCATGGATTGTGATGTGTTGGTCGTTGGTGCGGGCCTTGCCGGGCTCGTGGCGGCGTCCGAGGCTGCGGCGCGTGGCCGCAAGGTGATCGTTCTCGATCAGGAGGGGGAGCAGAATCTAGGCGGTCAGGCCTTCTGGTCGCTTGGAGGCCTGTTCTTCATCGATAGCCCTGAGCAGCGGCGCATGGGAATTCGCGACAGCCGCGATCTCGCGCGCCAGGACTGGCTGGGCTCGTCGCAATTCGACCGGCCGGAAGATCATTGGCCGCGGCTCTGGGCCGATGCCTATCTCGATTTCGCCGCCGGCGAGAAGCGCTCTTGGCTCCATTCGCTTGGGCTTCGCTTGTTCCCGGTGGTCGGCTGGGCCGAACGTGGGGGTGGGCTCGCCCACGGTCACGGCAATTCGGTCCCGCGTTTTCACGTGACTTGGGGCACCGGCCCCGCTGTCCTCGGTCCCTTTGTCCGGCAGGCGCGGGAAGCGGAAAGCCGCGGCCTTCTGCGATTCCGCTTCCGCCATCGCGTTGATGAACTGGTGACGACCGATGGTGTGGTAACAGGCGCCCGCGGCGCGATCCTCAAGGCGGATCCGGTGGCGCGCGGCCAGCGCAGCTCGCGTGACGTCGTCGGAGGCTTCGAAATCTCGGCCGGGGCGGTCATCGTGAGTTCCGGCGGCATCGGCGGCAATCATGAACTCGTACGCCGAAACTGGCCGCGCAAGCGGCTCGGGCAACCTCCGGCGACGATGGTGAGCGGCGTGCCGCATCATGTCGACGGCCGCATGCTCGAAATCGCCGGCCAAGCGCGAGGTTCCGTCATCAATGCCGATCGCATGTGGCACTACACGGAGGGCCTCAGGAATTTCGACCCGATCTGGCCGGATCACGGCATTCGCATTCTGCCGGGGCCGTCCTCGTTCTGGTGCGATGCCGACGGCAATCGGTTCGCGGCGCCTGCGATGCCGGGTTTCGACACGCTCGGCACTTTGGAGGCGATCCGCCGCAGCGGTCACGACTACAGCTGGTTCATTCTGACCAGGGCGATCATCAAGAAGGAATTCGCCCTTTCCGGGTCGGAGCAGAATCCCGACCTCACCGGCAAGAACCTGGCGCTTCTCCTGAAGCGGCTCGGCAAAAATCCGCCGGGTCCCGTCCAGGCTTTCATGGACAAAGGCGAGGACTTCATCGTCCGCGACCGGCTCGAGGACCTAGTCGAGGCGATGAACCGGCTTTCCGGCGAGAACCGGCTTTCGGCCTCCCATCTGAGAGCGCAGATCGAAGCGCGTGATCGTGAGATCACCAATCCCTTTTCCAAGGACGCTCAGGTGATCGCGATCCGCGGTGCTCGGACCTATCGCGGCGACCGGCTGCTGCGAACCGCAAAACCGCATCGCCTTCTTGATCCGAAGGCCGGGCCGCTGATCGCCGTTCGGCTGCACATCCTGACGCGCAAGACACTCGGCGGCCTGCAGACCAATCTCGCTGGGCAGGTGCTGGAGATATCCGGCGAACCGGTTCCGGGTCTCTATGCGGCGGGCGAGGTGGCCGGCTTCGGCGGCGGCGGCATGCATGGCTACAACGCGCTCGAGGGGACCTTCCTCGGCGGCTGCATCTTCTCTGGCCGCGCGGCGGGGCGCAACGCCGGATTCGCGACGTAGACGTCCGACTGGCGGGGTTGGTTGGTGCAAGCGGCGGCAATGCGCCGGGTCCGTTTCAGACCCGGCGCTTGACCGAAAGCGTCAGTCCATCTGGATGTTGGCGTCGCGTACCACCGGCGTCCACTTCGCAAGCTCTGCCTTGACGTGGGCGCCGAGCTCCTCGGGCGTCGAGCCGACGATCTTCGCGCTGAACTCCTCCATGCGCTTCTGGACCGCCGGGTCGGCGAGCGCCTTGTTTGCCGACTCGTTCAAGCGGGCGATCACCGGCTGGGGCGTGTTGGCGGGTGCGAAGAGCGCGTTCCAGGTATAGGTCTCGTAGCCGGGAATGCCGGATTCGGCGATTGTCGGAATATCGGGGAACGACGGTGCGCGTTCGGCGGTCGTGACAGCGAGCGCCCGCAAGGTTCCGGCCTTGATATGCCCTGACGACGAGGGGAGATTGTCGAACATGATCGGGACCTGGTTGCCGATGACGTCGTTCAGCGCCGGCCCGGAGCCCTTGTAAGGGATATGCTGCATGCTGACGCCCGCCATCTTCTTGAAGAGCTCGCCCGAGAGATGAAGCGGTGTTCCGTTTCCGGACGAGGCGTAGCTGTACTGGTCCGGCGCTGCCTTGAGCAAGGCGAGCAATTCTTCGACGGTCTTGGCCGGCAGCTCCGGGTTGACGACCAGCACGTTGGGCACGATGACCAGCAGGGAGATCGGCGCGAAATCCTTTTCCGGGTCATAGGGCTTGGTCTTCAGGATCAACGGATTGAGTGCGTGCGTCGCAACCGTGGCCATCAGGATCGTATAGCCGTCGGGATCGGCGCGGGCGACGTTGGCGGCCCCGAGATTGCCGCCGGCACCGGCCACGTTCTGGACGATGACCTGTTGGCCGAGATCCTCCGACATCTTCTGGGCAATGATTCTCGCGACCACGTCGGTCGAGCCGCCGGCAGCAAAGGGGACAACCAAGGTCACTGGCCGATCCGGAAAGTCTTGCGCTTGCGCTGTTGGCCCAATGGCCAACGCGGAAAGCGCGGTCAGGCCGAAGGCCATAGCGGCGCGGCGGGTCAATCTCGTGAATGCCATGCGGAAATCCTCCCAATGTCGTCGGTGACGATGCCGGCTGCAAAAGGCCGGGTCCTTAAGAATAGGGCCCGGCTCCGGCGGTGCAATGGCGGAAGATGTATCAGCGGCGGTTGGACGACGAAAGTCTAAGTTCGAGCCGCAATGAAGAGCGCTTCCGCGCCGTGGTCGAACTGCAGCCGGGCGAGCTTTGCGTAAAGGCCGCCTTGGCGGATCAGCGACGTATGTGTGCCTTCCTCGACGACGCGGCCGTGGTCCATGACAAGGATACGGTCGGCCTTGAGCACGGTCGCCAGCCGATGTGCGATGACAACGGTGGTGCGCTGCCGCATCAGGCCGTCGAGCGCCGTCTGCACCAATGTCTCGCTCTCGGCGTCTAGCGCCGAGGTCGCCTCGTCCAGGAGAAGAATCGGCGCGTTCCTGAGGATCGCCCTTGCGATGGCGATACGCTGTCGCTGGCCCCCGGAAAGCGTGACCCCGCGCTCGCCGACTTCGGTGTCGTAGCCCCGATCAAGCCTTGCGATGAATTCGTCCGCCTGCGCGGCGGCAGCGGCTGCGCGGACGGCTTCCCGGCTCGCATCCGACGCGCCAAACGCAATGTTGTCGTGGACGGAGGCGGCGAAGATCGTCGTGTCCTGCGGCACGATGGCAATGCGGCCGCGCAACTCCTTGGGGTCGACGGTGCGGGCGTCGATGCCGTCGACTGTGACAGTTCCTTTCGCCGGATCGTAGTAGCGCAGGAGCATCGAGAAGACCGTGCTCTTGCCTGCGCCGGAGGGGCCGACGATGGCCACTGTTTCGCCCGGCTTGACCGCGAAGCTCAGGCCGTTCAGGCTCTTGTAATCCGGGCGCGCCGGATAGGCGAAGTGGACGTCGGCAAACTCGATCGCCCCCTGTGCCGGCACCGGCATGGCGACCGGATGCTCGGGCGCCTGGATCTGCGGCACTTCCGTCAGCAGTTCGTTCAGGCGCTCGGCGGCACCCGCCGCTTGCGAGAGTTCACCCCAAACCTCCGAGAGCGCGCCGAGGCTGCCGGCGGCGAAAACTGAATAGAGGAGGAACTGGCTGAGCGTGCCTGCCGAGAGCGTGCCCGCGAGCACGTCGCGCGCGCCGAACCAGAGCACGGCGACGACGCTGCCGAAGACCATGGTGATGGCAAATCCGGTGAGGATCGACCGCGCCTTGATCGCCGCCCGCGCCGCGCCATAGGCGTCTTCCACCGCGCTGCCGAAATGCCGATTGGCGCTTTCTTCACCGTTGAAGGCCTGGACCGTGCGGGCTGCCGCGATCGCCTCCCCGGCATAGGCGGAGGCTGTAGCAAGTGTGTCCTGCGCCTCGCGCGAGCGCCGGCGGACAGACCGGCCGAAACCGACGAGAGGAAAGACGATGACCGGGATCGCTGCAAGCACGAGGCTCGAAAGCTTCGGACTGGTATAGATCATCATGCCGATGGCGCCGAGACAGAGGATCAGATTGCGCAGCGCCACCGACGCCGTGGCGCCGACGGCCGATTTGATCTGCGTCGTGTCGGCGGTCAGGCGGGACACGATTTCCCCTGACTGGTTGACATCGAAGAAGGAGGCGGAAAGCCGGGTGACCTTGGCGAAGACATCTCGGCGGAGATCGGCGACGATGCGTTCGCCGAGCGAGATGACGAAGTAGTAGCGCGCGGCACTGGCAAGAGCGAGGACAATGGCCAGCACCATCAGCATGGAGAAATAGGTGTTGATGAAGCCGGAATCGGAATTGGAGAAGCCGTTGTCGATCATCCGGCGGACAGCCAGCGGCAATGTCAGCGTGGTGACCGCGGCGAGCGTCAGCGAGATTGCGGCTCCAACCACAAACGGGCGGTATCGCGCCAGGTAGGGCAGCACGGCGGCAAGCGGGCGAATGGACCTGCGTGCTGGCGGTTGGTTCTCTCGTGTGGACACATGACCCCCGATCGCCTACAGCGCCGCGCGTCCGATCGGACGCGCTAAGATCGCTGTAGCACTTTGAAATGCGTGGAAGGGCTTTCCTGATAAGTCTTCCGCGCGGCACTTGTTATCCCGCAGACCTTCATGTATAGGCACGGCATCGAATTGGGGAGCCGTAGCCCAGTGGCGGTCTGCGGCTTCATTTACGTGTTCGGTCCCAAAGTCGCAATGCCTTGCGACAATTGGACCCTGGAACTCTAGGAAGATTGTTATGAAGGCAGACATCCATCCCGACTACCACACGATCAAGGTGGTCATGACCGACGGCACCGAATACGAAACCCGTTCGACCTGGGGTTCGGAAGGCGCCACCATGAACCTGGAAATCGACCCGAAGTCGCATCCGGCCTGGACCGGCGGCAACCAGCAGCTCGTCGACCGCGGCGGCCGCGTCTCCAAGTTCAAGAAGCGCTTCGAAGGCCTCGGCCTCTGATTGCTCGCTGTTTTCAGCGTGTTCGAAGCCCGGCCCTGCCGGGCTTTTTTGTTGCCCGCGTCTACAGCGCTGCGCCTCCTGTCAGAGGCGCAAAGGTCGCTGTAAACTTTGAATTGCTGCGGGTTTTTATCCTCAAGTCGGTAAGGATAGATGCGGTAGCAGAGTCATGCTCCGGCACGAAAAACCCGGCGCGCGGCCGGGTTCTGGATTGTCAGGGAAGGTGAGCCGTTCGGGCGTCAGTTGGCGCCGAAGGCGGTCTGCAGCAGCTTGATCTGCGCCTTGACGCCGTTCTGGTTGTCCGGAACGAAGCTCGTCGCCTCCTGCGGCCGGTAAATCTCTCGATCGAGCATGGCGACGCGGTTCTGCAGGCGGAGCGACCGTTCGATCAGATCGCGGAACGTCTCCGGAAGGTCATTCCAGCCGGGCGCGCTGCGATCGACATTGAAGCTGTCGAGGCGAACCTTGCTCTTTTCTGAAAGAACCTGATCACGGCTCATCTCGCCGTTGTTGACGGCGCGTTGAAGGAGAAGCCAGGAGGCCATCTGCATCAGCCGCGTGGTAAGCCGCATCGACTCGGCCGCGTAGAGCACCGACGCCATCCGCGGCAGCGTCTTGGAGGCCAGGCGGCCCGGCCCATCGAGATAGCTTGCCGTTTCTTCGACCAGGCCCATGCCTTCCGCATAGAGCGATTTGAACTGCGCCGAGGACGCAGCGTGTCCCGCGAAGCTGACGGTATTCAATCCTCTCTCGGACATGGCCTGTTTTTTCCCTGGTTCAAACGCATAACGGTCAGGTGACGGGCGGCTCCGGGAAAAACGTCCCCTGGCCCCCTCTATGGTTGAAGAATGACCCCATACCGCATTCCGCGCAAGGGTATTCTTAAGAAAGGGTTAATCTCCACAATTCTTTGAAATACACCGGTCGCAAGACAAAAAAAGAGCCGCGGAAGGCGGCTCTCAAGGTAAAACAGGGAGAAAAATCAGACCCATTCGCCAGTCGGAGAAAATGTCTGAGTCCGGGAGAAACCGGATGACTCGACAATCGCCGAAAATGCTTAATTTGCCGTTAAGCAGCGTTCATTTCGGGTCGCGAAGAAGGAGGCGCGGGCGCAAGAAGACTTTGCGCGTCGTCACCTAGCGAAAGAGCTTCTCCGCTGCGGACTTGCTCGCCGACTTACGCGCCCGCTCGGCCTCCAGTCTTGCAATCTCCTCCGTCAAAAGCGCGATGCGCGCTGAAAGTTCATCGACCGAGAGCAGCGACAGGTCGCTGCCGATCTCGTGGACCGTCTTCTTCTTGGGAAGGTCGTCGTCAAACAGGCTCATTCGATCTCTCCTCTTCCTCGGGGTTGTCGCTGATATCGTCTCGCGGCTCATCGAGCGGTGCGGCGCGCGGCGAAAGCTGCAGGCTTTCCGGCGTCGTCGGCGTACCGGCGTTGACCGGCGAGAAGGCGTCGCGCTCAGCGACCGGAACCGGTGCGCGGCGGCGACTACGGACGATTGCGTAGGCCGTGATCAACATATGCGCGCAGGCAGTGATCATGAACAGGCCGTAAGGCCCCGTCGCCGTCATCACCGGTCCGCCGATCGTCGGGCCGATGATCGTGCCAATGCCGTAGAGCAGCAAGAGGCCGCCTGAAACCTTGACGAATTCTTCGGGCGTCGCGAAGTCGTTGGCGTGGGAGACGGCGATCGGATAAAGCGCATTGGCGGCCGCACCGTAGATGGCGATCAGCGTCAACACGATCCAGACCTGGCCCGGTTCGACGAGGAAGAGCAGGAGACCCGCAAGCGCGCCGATGCCGGCGAGCACCGCCAGCACGTAGCGCCGGTCGATGCTGTCGGAAATACGGCCCGCAGGCAACTGCATGACGGCTCCCGAAAAGATTGCCACGCTCATCATCGTTGCGACGGTGCTGTCGGAAAGACCGGCCTGGCGACCGAAGACCGCGCCGAGCGTTCCGAAGGCGCCGTTTGCGATACCGACCAGCAGAATCCCCAGGAAGGAGACCGGCGAATTGCGGTAGAGGCCGCGCAGATCGAGCCGGACCTGTTTCAGCGGCTGCGGCGAGGCGGCCTTGGAGAGCAGCGTCGGCAGCATCGCGACGCAATAGAGAATGCCGCAGATCATGAAGAAGAAGGTCGTCGACGTCTCGCCGAATGGGATCATCATCTGGCCGCCGACGACGCCGAACAAAGTGATCGCGATATAGAGCGAGAAGATCACGCCACGGCTTTCATTGGTGGCGCGCTCGTTCAACCAGCTTTCGATGATCATCGATGTGCCGGCGGTCGAGAAACCCGTGACAGCGCGCAATGCAACCCACCAGATCGGATCGACCAGGATGCCGGTTAGCAAGGAGATGATGGCGATCAGGGCGGTGAAGACACTGAAGGCGCGCACATGCCCGATGCGCTTGACGACATTCGGCCCCAGGAAGCAGCCGAGAACGAAGCCGGAGGCCCAGGAGGTGCCAAGGAGTCCGAGAATGGTCGTCGGATACCCTTCCGCCGTGCCGCGGACCGGCAGGAGCAGACTCTGCAGGCCGTTTCCAAGGAAGAGAAACAGGGTACCAAGCAGGAGCGCGGTGACGGGAAGCAGGTTCTTTCTCATCATCAATCCGAAAATCGTTCTGCCGTCAGCAAGCTAGGGCCGAGCTCCCGCAATTGCCAGCCGGATTCTGTGCCACCTGTCATTGCAAATCGGCGGCGGAAACAATAGCCCTCTATGCGACCAAAAGTGACGACGATATGACGTCGAGGAAAGAGACAGGAAAAGTGCACAAAGGTTTTCCGGCCCATCCCGCTTCGGCATCGCGGCCCGTCGTGGCGAACAGAGCTTTCGGGGATTGAACGAATGTCGAAGATCCTGGCGGCTCTCCTACTATTGGCAATGTGTGTTCAACTCATCAAGCCGTTCGGCTTGCCGGGGCTGCGCCAACGTCGTGACTTCTGGAAGATCGCGGTTTTCGCGATCGCGGTGATGATGGTCACCGTGCTTGTGCGGCCCTAGATCATTTCATCGTTTCGTTGAAACAGAGAACTGATCGAACTCTTTGAAGCCAGGCAATTCCGGACGGAAAATCGCGGCACGACCCAGAATAGTTGATGTCCCGTACGGCTGGTTCCATTTGAAACAGATCCTCTGTACGCGCCGGGCTATTCTGATGGCCGAGGTGCGGAAGTATCCGCACGACATCCAGACTATAAAAGGATAAGTTAGCTTGTTCGGACACAAGATGAAAATCGAGGGTCTCTTGGAACGTCGTCTGACCGCCATCCTCGCTGCCGATGTCGTGGGTTACAGCCGTCTCATGGGAACCGACGAGGCCGGCACGCTTGCAGCGATGAAGAGGCATCGCCGCGAGTTCCTGGAGCCAAAGATCGCAAACCACAAGGGACGCGTCGTCAAGCTTGCGGGCGACGGCATGCTGGTCGAGTTTTCGAGTGTGGTGAATGCCGTCGCCTGTGCAGCCGAGATCCAGCGCGGCATGCTCGCCAGGAACGAGGGCCTGCCAAGGAGCCGGCGCATCGAGCTCCGGATCGGTGTTCACCTCGGCGACGTCATCGTCGAAGACGGCGACATTTTCGGTGACGGGGTAAACGTGGCGGCTCGGCTCGAGGGCTTGGCCGAGCCTTCCGGCATCGCAGTTTCCGCCTCAGTGCGCGATCATGTCGGCTCGCGGCTCGACCTTGGCTTCGTGGACAAGGGGGAGCATGCGTTGAAGAACATTGCCGCGAGCGTCCGCGTCTACACCATCTCCTTCGGCGGCGGTGTAGCAGTACAGAAGCCAGCGGAGCCGACCGCCGTCACGGTAGAGCCCGGCTATGAGCTCTCGGTCGCCGTTCTTCCTTTCACGAACATGAGCCAGGATCCGGAGCAGGAATATTTCTCCGACGGCATCACCGAGGACATCATCACCGATCTGTCCAAGATTTCACGCCTGCATGTCGTCGCCCGAAACACCGTATTCACCTACAAGGGCAAGCCGGTGAAGGTGAAGCAGATCGCCCAGGAACTCGGTGTCCGCTTCATTCTCGAAGGCAGTGTCCGCAAGGTGGGCGAGCGGGTGCGCATCACGGGCCAACTTATCGACGCGCAGACCGGCGGACATTTGTGGGCGGACCGCTACGATCGCGAACTCACGGATATCTTCACGATCCAGGACGAGATCACGCATGCGATCGTCGACCAACTCAGGATCAAGCTGTTGCCGGAGGAGAAGAAAGCGATCGAGAGCGATCCGACCACCTCCGTGGAAGCCTATACCTACTATCTTCGGGGTCGGCAGTTCTCCCGTACCTGGACCCGGCCCTACCTGCTGCTTGCGCGCCGGATGTTCCTGAAGGCTGTCGAACTCGATCCGAAGTATGCTCGTGCCTATGCGGGCATAGCCGAATGCGAATGTGCGATCAGGGATTGGCACGAAAAGGAGTTTTCGCTCGACAGCATTCTAGAGATGAGCGCAAGGGCGCTCGCCCTCGACTCAAATCTGGCGGAAGCGCATGCCTCACGCGGGCTGGCATTGAATCACCAAGGGCAAACGGAGGAGGCCGGCCGCGAGTTCCGCCAGGCTCTGGCGCTTGATCCCTCGCTTTATGAAGCGAATTTATACTATGGTCGCTTCCTGTTTGCGCTGGGTCGGTTTCAGGAAGCGGTCGGATTCTTCCAGCGCGCGGCCGAGATCAGGCCGGACGACTATTTTTCGCCAATTCATTTGATGGGTTGCTACTTCTCGCTCGGGATGGAAACCGAGCGCCAGCGCTGGGCGCGCATCGGCATCGAGCGGGCCGAACGCGCGCTCGAGCGGCATCCGGAAAATGCCAGCCCGGCGCATCGCGGCGCGCTGGCGCTCGCGCACATGGGCGAACCCGAGCGCGCGAAGGAATGGGTGACTCGTGCGCTGGCGATCGATCCGGACGACGTGGTCGCGCAATACAATGCAGCCTGCGTCTACTCGCTTCTCGGCGAGGGCGAGCGCGCGCTGGATCTCCTTGAGACCGTCGTGCCGCAGAGTTCCTGCTATCACCTCCATTGGTTCCAGCAGGACTCCGATCTGGACGCCATTCGCGACCACCCGCGCTTCCGCGCGCTCCTCGACGCGTTCGGGAACCAGGAGGCCGCGACGCGCTGAACCTCGCGCTGTCGCGGCAGAATCACACCTCGATCGATCCGCGCATGACGGCCACGCAATCGCCCGAGACGCCGACCTTGCGGATCGAGCCGCCCTGCTTGCTGACGGCAACGGTTATGAGGCTGCGCCGACCCATCTCGACTCCCTGTTCGATCGTGAGTTGGATTTCCGCGTCGGCATCCGGAAGGAGCGAGACGAGATAGGCGCCGAGCGCGGCGCAAGCGCTGCCGGTTGCTGGGTCCTCGATGACATTGTCGAGCGGCGCGAACATGCGGGCTCTTACCTGCCACGGCTGCTGCTGGGTGCGGGCGTAGAGGAACAGGCTGAAGCTGTCTTCGGCAAGCGGATAGCGTGCATTCGCTTCGTCGAAGACGCTAACGTTCGGGCGCGCCATCGCGAGCGTTTCCACATCCCGGATTTCGGCGACCGCGAAGGGAAGGCCGACGGAAATCCGCACCGGCGCGTGGCAGCGATCGCTCACGCTTTCTGGGCGGAGTGAGGCACAGGCGGCGATGGTCGCTGTGTCAATGACCGGGCCGATGGCAAGCTGCTGTGGCGCGACGATGCTCGCGCCTGTAACAACGCTGTCTTGGCGCAAGAGGGCCACCTCGACCAATCCCGCCTTTTCCTCGAAACGCAGGTGGTCGCCCGGCAACTTGCCGAAGATTTCCGATTGTCGACCGAGCACGAAGGCGGTGCCGACATTCGGATGTCCAGCAAACGGCACTTCGGTCGTGGGCGTGAAAATGCGCACCCGCGCGGTGTTTGCGGGATCGCCTGGCGGAAGCACAAAGGTGACTTCGGAATAGCCGAATTCCGTGGCGATCGCCTGCATCTGGCGATCGGTCAATCCGCGTGCGTCGGGGATCACGGCAAGCTGATTTCCGGCGAAGCGCTCGGAGGTGAAAACATCGACAGTGGCGAAGGAAACGGTTGTCATTGAAATGCTCCTGCTCGATCGACATACCGATAGAGCCGTTGTGCGCCGGCCGGAACAGCGAACTTGTCTCCCTGACAATTGCCGCGCGGCGGAGATCGCCGCTATCCATCCCCAAGCAAAAGCCCGGCGACATCGCTGCCGCCGGGCCTTCTCCTCGCTCCCCACTTTTCGGTCCGGTGCTGACGCCTCAGGCGGCCTTTTCGAGGTCCTTTTTCCAGCTGCCCTTGGCCGCGAGGCTGCACATCTTCGCACGATGCGTGAAGGCGCGCTGGCCGGCGGCGACGTTTTCCGCCTTGCCGTTCCAGGCGGTGAGCGCCTCCTGCTGCAGAGCGCGGCCATAGGAGAAGGTGAGCTTCCAGGGCAGGTCGTGCGCTGTGTTGATGGCGGAAAGATGCGCGGTTGCTTCCTCCGTCGACTGGCCGCCGGAGAGGAAGGCGATGCCCGGAACGGCGGAAGGCACGGTGCGCTTCAGCACCTTGACCGTGCGCTCGGCAACCTCGCTGACGGACGCCTTGCGCGCCTTCTTGCCGTCGATCACCATGCTCGGCTTCAGGATCATGCCTTCGAGCTTGACGCGCGCGTCGCCGAGTTCCTCGAACACGGTGCGCAGCACCCATTCCGTAACCTCTTCGGAACGCTCGATCGAGTGGTCGCCGGGGGCGCCGTCCATCAGCACTTCCGGCTCGACGATCGGCACGATCTTCGCTTCCTGGCAGAGTGCGGCGTAGCGGGCCAGTGCATGGGCGTTGGCCTTCACTGCACCCCAGGTCGGAAGGGTATCGGAGACGGCTATGACACCGCGCCATTTGGCAAAGCGGGCGCCGGCCTCATGATACTTGGCGAGCCGTGCCGCGAGGCCGTCGAGGCCTTCGGTGATCGTCTCCTTTGCGAAATAGGGCAAGGGCTTTGCGCCAGTGTCGACCTTGATGCCGGGAATCGAGCCGGCCTGCCGGATGATCTCGACGAGCGGCGTGCCGTCGGCTGCGTTCTGGAACAGCGTTTCTTCGTAAAGAATGACGCCGGAGATGTAGTTGCGCATCGCTTCCTCCGACCGCAGCAGCATCTCGCGATAGTCGCGGCGCGAGGTCTCGGTGGATTCCAGTGCAATGCTGTCGAAGCGCTTCTTTATTGTTGCGGTCGACTCGTCAGCGGCGAGCAGGCCCCGGCCATTGGCGACCATCGCAACCGCAATATCTTCCAGTCTTTCGCTCATGTTTTTTCTCCTTAGACAGCGCCGATCACGAACGGAGCGGGCGACGAATGAAAACAAGTTCGGTCTGAGGCGCAGATGCGTCCGCCGCGTTCCGAATAAAGGCGCGATAACAGAAGAAATTGTCCGGGAAAATGGCGGGAAAATCGACTAAAACGATTTAAATTATTTTAATCGTTTGAAATATCATAATTATTTTTACCTTCCGACCCAGGCCGATGAGCTTGCCCGGGTCGGAAAGCCTGATCACTTCTGCTGGTGGAGGATGTCGACGCCCGGTAGCGGCTTGCCTTCCATCCATTCAAGGAAGGCGCCGCCGGCCGTCGAAACATAGGTGAAATCGTCGGCGACTTCGGCATGGTTGAGGGCTGCGACCGTATCGCCGCCGCCGGCAACCGAGACGAGCGAACCGGCCCTCGTGCGGGCTGCCGCATGCTTGGCGGCAGAGACGGTCGCCTTGTCGAAGGGTGTGATTTCGAAAGCACCGAGCGGACCGTTCCACACAAGCGTTTCGGCGCGAGAGATCCAGTCGTTGACTGCGGCGACCGATTTCGGGCCGACATCCAGCATCATGGCATCAGCCGGGATCGCCTTGGTATCGACGACTTCGTTGTCTGCGCCGGCCTTGAACTCGCGAGCCACGACGCCGTCTTCCGGCAGCACGATGGCGCAACCGGCCGAGGACGCGGCGGCAATGATCGATTTTGCCGTGTCCGCTAGGTCATGCTCGCAGAGGGACTTGCCGACATCGATACCCTGTGCGGCGAGGAAGGTATTGGCCATGCCGCCGCCGATCACCAGGGCGTCGACTTTCTTCACCAGGTTCTGGAGCAGGTCGATCTTGGTCGAGACCTTGGCGCCGCCGACGATAGCGACGACCGGGCGCTTCGGGTTGCCAAGGCCCTTTTCGAGGGCTTCGAGCTCGGCCTGCATGGTTCGGCCGGCATAGGCCGGAAGGTGGTGCGCGAGCCCCTCGGTCGAGGCATGGGCGCGATGGGCGGCGGAGAAGGCGTCATTCACGTAGATGTCGCCATTGGCGGCCAGCGCCGTGACGAAAGCCGGATCGTTCTTTTCCTCGCCCTTGTGGAAGCGGGTGTTTTCAAGCAGGAGCACATCGCCGTCGTTCATCTCGGCAATGGCATTGGCGGCCTTGTCGCCGATGCAGTCGGCGGCGAAATGAACGCGCTGGTCGAGAATTTCCTCGACGGCGGGCGCGATCATCTTCAGCGACATGTCGGCGACCGGCTCGCCCTTAGGCCGGCCGAAATGGGCAAGCAGGATGACCTTGGCACCCTTTTCCGAGAGCTCGCGAATGGTCGGCGCCACGCGCTCGATGCGGGTGGTATCGGTCACCTGACCGTCCTTGACTGGTACGTTGAGATCGACGCGCACCAGTACGCGCTTTCCGGCGATGTCGGTCAGATCGTCGAGAGTCTTGAAAGTCATCAGATAGTCTCCGGTGATAGTCTCTGGAAAAGGGTAGGGTAGTCGATGACGAGGCCGTCCTCGTCCACCGGCAGGTCGGCCGTGAAGCTTCCATCCTCTGCCTCGAAGCGGTAGAGCTTACCGTTCTCGAGGCAGGTGTAATGCTGGCCGTCGACCGTGGGTTCGAAGCTATCGAACGGCACAAAGAGCATCTTGAGCTTTGTCGTACCGGCTTTCCGGTTGAGGTTGAGCCTGCGGATCGGGAGCGTGTTGGTGAAGGGTGTGCCGGCCAGGTCGATGTCGATGCAGCCGTCGAATTCAGGAAGGGCGACGCCGTTGAGGTCGCGCCAATGGCCCTGGCGGTCTGAGAGCAGGTGCAACGTCCTGCCTTCCGTCGTTTCGATCAGCAACGACATCACTTGCCAGTGCGCGTCGCAGTCGATCCGGTAACGCAGACCATAAGGACGGCCGCCGCGCTCACCGATAACGACGCTTTCGGCGCGGATGGCCGCGCCGGCCGTTGCTTCAAGAGCCGTGAGGCTCAGATGTTCGAGCCCTTCCCCTTCGAGCGGGCGCCACCGCACCGTCGTTGAGGAAAGGGCCCGAAACATCGGTCTTACAGGAGCTTGCCGAGGGCGACCGCCGTATCCGCCATGCGGTTCGAGAAGCCCCACTCGTTGTCGTACCAGGAGAGGATCGACACGAACTTGCCTTCCATGACCTTGGTCTGATCCATATGGAAGATCGAGGAATGCGGGTCATGGTTGAAGTCGACGGAGACGTTCGGCTGAAGCGTATAGCCGAGAATGCCCTTGAGCGGACCATCGGCGGCTGCCTTGATAGCCGCGTTGACCTCTTCCTTGGTCGTCTCGCGCTTGGCGACGAACTTGAGATCGACGACCGAGACGTTCGGGGTCGGCACGCGCACGGAGACACCGTCGAGCTTGCCCTTCAGTTCGGGCAGCACGAGGCCGACGGCCTTGGCAGCACCGGTGGAGGTCGGGATCATCGACAGGGCGGCCGCACGTGCACGGTAGAGATCCTTGTGCATCTGGTCGAGCGACGGCTGGTCGTTGGTGTAGGAGTGGATCGTCGTCATCATGCCGTGGTCGATGCCGATGGCGTCGTGCAGCACCTTGGCGACCGGCACCAGGCAGTTGGTCGTGCAGGATGCGTTGGAGATGACGAGGTGGTCCTTCGTCAGCTTGTCGTGGTTGACGCCGTAGACGACCGTCAGATCGGCGCCGTCCGCGGGGGCCGAGACGATGACGCGCTTGGCGCCGGCTTCGAGGTGGGCGGCCGCCTTGTCGCGCGCGGTAAAGATGCCGGTGCACTCCATGGCGATATCGACGCCGAGTTCCTTGTGCGGCAGTTCAGCCGGATTACGGATGGCGGTCACCTTGATCGGCTTGCCGTTGTTGATGACGATGGCGTCGCCCTCGACCTTCACATCAGCCGGGAACCGGCCGTGGATGGAATCGAAACGCAGCAGGTGCGCATTCGTCTCGACCGGGCCGAGGTCGTTGATGGCGACGACTTCGATGTCGGTGCGGCCGGATTCGACGATCGCGCGGAGCACGTTGCGGCCGATGCGGCCAAAACCGTTGATGGCGACTTTCACTGTCATGTCGGGTCTCTCCCTGTCAGAATGGCATTGTACGGAAAGAGGGCGCCCTTGGGGAGCGCCCTCGGGCTTGATCAGGACAGTTTGGCTTCCGCGGCCGCTACGACGGCTTCCGGCGTGATGCCGAAATGCCTGTAGAGGTCCTTGTAGGGACCGGAGGCGCCGAAGCTCGACATGCCGATGAACGTGCCATCGGTGCCGATGAAGTGATCCCACCCCTGCCGGACGCCGGCTTCGACCGCAATCTTGACCGGTGAATCGCCGATGATGGCCTGCTGGTAGTCTTCGCTCTGTTCGGCAAAGAGCTCGAAGCAGGGAACCGACACGACGCGCGTCGAAACGCCCTTGGCGGTGAGCGTCTGGCAGGCCTTGACGGCGATCTCGACTTCCGAGCCGGTAGCGAAGATCGTCACCTGGGCATCGCTTGCGGAAATCAGGTCGTAGGCGCCACGGGCGCAGAGATTTTCTTCCTCATACTCCGTGCGCACGGCCATCAGGTTCTGGCGCGTAAGCGCGATGCCGGACGGACGGTTATGGCTTTCGAGCGCAAGCTGCCAGCATTCGGCGGTTTCCGTCGCGTCGGCGGGACGGAACATCAACAGGTTCGGAATGGCGCGTAGCGCAGCCATGTGCTCGACCGGCTGATGGGTCGGACCGTCTTCGCCGAGACCAATGGAATCATGGGTCAGCACATGGATGACGCGGATGCCCATCAGCGCGGCGAGGCGGATCGACGGGCGGCAATAATCCGAGAAGATCAGGAAGCCGCCGGAATAGGGGATGAGGCCGCCATGCAGCGCCATGCCGTTCATCGCCGCCGCCATGCCGTGCTCGCGCACGCCATAGTGGATGTAGCGGCCGGAGAAGTTGTCCGGGGTGATCGAATGGGTCTGGCTCGTCTTGGTGTTGTTCGAGCCGGTGAGGTCGGCGGAACCGCCGATCGTCTCGGCGAGAACGCCATTGATGACTTCGAGCGCGTCCTCGGAAGCCTTGCGGGTCGCGGGCGACGGCTTGGTGTCAGCGAGTTTCTGCTTGTAGGCGCTGATTGCGGAGGCAAGGCTCCCTTCGAGTTCGCCGGAGAAGCGGCGGATGAACTGTGCCTTCTTCTCGGTCTCGGTCTTTTCGAGGCGCTCTTCCCAGTCTTTCCGCACCTTGGTCGAGCGAAGGCCGGCGAGACGCCAGGCGTCGAGCACGTCCGAGGGAACGGTGAAGGCTTCGGCCTCCCAGCCAAGCGCCTTGCGGGTGGCGGCGATTTCGTCGGCGCCGAGCGGCGAACCATGGACCTTGTGGGTACCGGCCTTGTTCGGGGCGCCGAAACCGATGACGGTCTTGCAGGCGATCATCGTCGGCTTGTGGGATTTCTGGGCCTGTTCGATCGCTGCCGCAATCGCGTCCGGATCGTGACCGTCGATCGCGATGGTGTTCCAGTTGCAGGCGCGGAAGCGGGCATGCTGGTCGGTCGAATCGGCGATCGAGATCGGGCCGTCGATCGAGATGTTGTTATCGTCCCAGAAGACGATCAGCTTGTTGAGCTTGAGGTGGCCGGCAAGCGCGATCGCTTCCTGGCTGATGCCTTCCATCAGGCAGCCATCGCCGGCGAGCACGTAGGTATAGTGCTCCATCAGGTCGCTGCCGAACTCGTCACGCAGCTTGCGCTCGGCGATCGCCATGCCAACCGAATTCGCGAGACCCTGGCCAAGCGGACCGGTGGTGGTCTCGATGCCGGCCGCATGGCCGTATTCCGGATGGCCGGCCGTGCGGGAGCCAAGCTGACGGAAGTTCTTGATCTCGTCGATGGTGATGTCCTCGTAGCCCGTGAGATAGAGCAGCGAGTAGAGCAGCATCGAGCCGTGGCCGGCCGAAAGCACGAAGCGGTCGCGGTTGGGCCAGGCGGGGTTCTTGGGATCGAAGCTGAGGTATCGCGTGAAGAGAACCGTTGCGATATCGGCAGCGCCCATTGGGAGACCCGGGTGGCCGGAATTTGCCTTCTCGACGGCGTCCATGGAGAGGAAGCGGATCGCATTTGCCATCCGATCGTGTTTTTCGCGAGAGATCATGACTGTTCCGTTTGAGTTCGGTGGTCAGGGACGGTCTCTATCCTCCAAGACCGTGTGAGAAGCGGCAGACACATAGCAGGTGCTCCACGCGAGTCAATAAATACGGGCCTTCCGCGGCCAAATGGCGACGTGCTTTTCGATACCGTTCTTGTGCGGGCAGCATACAGTATGAGTGCGATTGCTCGGGAGCAATGATCCACAGCTTCCGACGGCGTTTTGCCGCACGGGGCATTGTTGAGACTTATGTAATGGGTTTAAAAAGAACCGAGGCGAAGCAGCGGACTGCGTCTGGCGATTCGGCTCTTCCGGAGCGGCGCGTTCGGGGAACGTGCAGACGACTCTACAGCGCCGCGCGCCCAATCGGACGCGCTAAGGTCGCTGTAGCGCTTTGAAATGCTGCGTGATTTTGTCCTAAATCGATTTCGATTTGAGGAATCATGCGGCGGCAGATTGATTTAGGGCGGGGCGGAAATCCGCTTCACACTTTTCCTCATCCCGCTCTAGAGAGGTATCGGGAGCATGCCGGCAAAGACGGTCAAAGCGGCGATCGAGGAGCTACGGAACGCGGTGCAATCGCTTGAGGGGGCGATAGACGGTCGTTTCGACAAGGAAAGGGATTTGAGCGAGTTCGAGGGCGAGGTGCGGCGGGTCAATATCGATCGCTCGCGGCTGGCGCAGGAACTCGATCAGTCCCAGTTCCGGGCCAATCGGCTGGAAGAGGTCAACCGCGAAGTCTCCCGTCGCCTGGTGACGGCGATGGAAACCATTCGAGCGGTGCTGGATCGTTGAGGTTTACGCTATGGCGCAGGTAACGGTGACGATCGACGGCAAGGCCTACCGGATGGCCTGCGAGGAAGGGCAAGAGGATCATCTGAGCGACCTCGCGGCGAGGTTCGATCAATATGTGAGCCACCTAAAGGGACAGTTCGGGGAAATCGGCGACCTGCGGCTGACCGTGATGGCCGGCATCATGGTCATGGATGAACTCAGCGAGGTCAATCGCCGGCTCAAGAGCCTCGAGACGGAACTGGGCAACCTGAAGAGCGGCCGCGACGTTCAGCTTTCCGAGCAGGCGAGGAGCGAGGAGGCGCTGGCCTCGGCACTCAGCGAAGTGACGGCGCAGATCCACAGCATTGCCGCCAAGCTCAACGGCCGCGCCGGTGCTCCGGCGAACTGATCGTCTTCTTTAAAAACGCCTCTGGCGAAAACCGCCAAGAGCCTCTATATCTGAGCGCGCGGTCTGCGCTTCCCGACAGGAACCACAATCCCCGGGGCCATACACGATCTCAAGGGAGTTGTCCCTGGCCGAACTCGTGGGTTCGGACACACGGCGCCCACCTACTTTGTAGGCACCCGGGATCGTAAACAATCCACCGGTCGTCGTGGATCGCACTTCCCCTTTCTCGTAGCGGATCCTGCTGCTACAGCGTCTTTGCGCGTCTTATCAGACGCGCGGCACTGTAGTGCCCAGGAAAGCGCTGCGAATGGCATCGGCCATTGCGTCGGTCGTCGGTGATCGGTTCTCCGATCTCGTGCGCAGCACCACGTTCGACATGTCGATGACACCAAAACCGTCGTCCTCGGTCAGTTCGCGGCAACCGGGCGGTATGGCGCTGCGCGACAGCGGCGCGATCGCAAGACCTGAAACGACGGCGGCTATCAGGCCGCCGCTCGTACGGCTGACATAGGCGACACGGCTCCGTCTCCCACGCTTCTTCAAATTCTGCATCGCCAGGTCGTCGCACCATCCGCCCGTTGCATAAGTATAGGCGGCGATCGGCAGGGGCTGCCGCTCGTGTATGCCGTGTTGATCCGAGGTCACCCAGACGGTTGGATCCACCATGAGGACCTCGTTCTTGCTGCGTCCACCTGGCTCGAAAACGATGGCGATATCGATCTCGCCCGCCTCCAGCGCTGCCAGGTTGGACATCGACGTACCCTGTTGCACCGTGACCTCCACGCCAGGATGGATGGCGGCGAACGCACCCAAGGCTTTTGGCAGGGTGGAGTTGATGTATTCCTCGGGGATGCCGATCCTGACCGAGCCGTCCAAGGCCGGCTGGCGCATGGATGCCGCCGTGTCATCGAGAAGGGCGACGATGCGCCGCGCATTGTCGACGAGGCGCTGACCTTGCGTCGTCAGCACGACCCCGCGCGAATGCCGGTCGAACAGCGCGTCGCCCAGCATGTCCTCAAGCTTCTTGATCTGCATGCTCACGGCCGACTGGGTGCGGCCGACGTTGTCGGCCGCCTTGGTCAGATTGCCGGAGTCGGCAACCGCGAGGAAGGTTCTCAGGAGATCGCTGTCGAGTGGAAAGGACATGTAACCAGCCATCAGAAAATCTGATGATAGGTATGTTCGCAATTCGTTTGTCAGATGTCAACCAATGGCGGAAAATACAACTCTTTCGAGCGTCCTTTCGGAGATCCGCTCATGAGCATGCCCTTCACTGCCCGTTCCGCCAGCGCTTCCTCGATCATGCAACTCCGTTCGCTGCTTGGGCACTGGCGTGCCTGGCAGGCGTCGCAGGTCGCGCAGTGCCGCGAGGCGCCGTGGGACAATCCGCGATTGCTCAAGGACGCTGGCCTGAGCGGGCCTCGCTGGCCGGCGGGCCTGGACGGCGCGCGCCTGGAAGCCGTCTATCGTTCCCACTGGATGTTATGAAATCAGATGGAGCCTTGCTGCGCGAAAGATCGCTTCGGCGAGGTTGCCTGCCTGCAGCTTCCGCATCGCGCCGTCGAGCGCCCTGTTGATGCGTTCCATCGGAATGTCCGTCTCACAAACCATCTCCTGCCGGCTCCTGCCGCGGGCGGCAAGGGCGAGGCAACGCAACTCGAGGGCGTCGAGTTGATTCATCTTTTCGGCCATGGACTTCCGCCCGCCACTCTCGCTCGCAAGGCCGTGCCGCCGCAATGCACGCGGGATTTGGCCTGAGCTAATTATTTGAAATCGCGAACGTATCTGCACACGCCAGGCGACTTTCGAAAGCGGAACCGTGCCTAGAGCGCCGTGCGTTCGAATGAACGCGCAAAGGATGCTCTAGTGATCAATGACGCGCGAACGCCGGGCCGAAATGGGAAAGGCGCGGAGGATTGTTGCGCAGCTACAGCGCCGTGCGTTCTACCAGACGCACAGAGGTCGCTGTAGCACCTTGAATTACTGCGTGTTTTTATCCTTAAATCCGCTCCGATTTAAGGAGACATGCGGTGGGCGCTTCGCGCTAAACCGGCATGAAGGGCGAGGAGCCCGCAGGGAGAGGTCTCGGATGTCACCGAAGGATTTGAAGGCAGCGCTGCGAAAGGAACGCCTGGCTTTGCGGGATGCGATGCCGTTGGAAGTGCGTATCGAGGCGAGCCTTTCCATGGCCGACCACGCCGGCGATGTCATTGCACTCGACCCCGGTCATGTCGTTTCCGGCTTCTGGCCGATTCGCTCGGAAGCGGACATCCGGCCGCTGATGGTACGGCTCAAGGATCGCGGCGCGCGGCTCTGCCTGCCGGTGATCATCGACAAGAACACCATCCTTTTTCGCGAGCTCGTCGATGGCGTGGCGGTGGTCCAGACCGGCTTCGGTACGACCGGGCCGGGCCCGGACGCGCCAGAGATCGATCCCGACATCATGCTCGTGCCGCTTTCGGCCTTCGATTCGGTGGGGCATCGGATCGGCTATGGTGCCGGCTATTATGACCGCGCAATCGACCGCTTGCGCCGCAAAGGTCACATGCCGCGACTCATCGGGATTGCATTCGACTGCCAGGAAGTGGCATCAGTGCCGGCTGAACCGCACGACGTGGCGCTTGACGCGGTGCTGACGGAGAGCGGTTTTCGGCATTTTAGAGCGGAATGAGGAAAAGTGCGCGGTTTCCGCCGCATCCCGCTCTAGCTTTTAGAACCGATCACGTTGTGGGACTTAGGGTCGATTGACCCAAACCATGGTGATCCAAGCGGGATTGAACGGGTATGCGACTTCTTTTTCTGGGGGACATGGTTGGCAAGACGGGCCGCACGGCCGTCTGGGAGCGTCTCCCGGGATTGGTCGGCGACCTGAAGCTCGACTTCGTCATCGTCAACGGCGAGAACGCCGCCGGCGGTTTCGGCATTACCGAAGACATCTTTCTCGAAACGATCAATGCCGGCGCCGACGTGGTGACGACCGGCAATCATGTGTGGGACCAGAAGGAAGCGGTGGTCTTCTGCGAGAGGCACGACCAGTTCCTGCGCCCGGCAAACTATCCGGCCGGGACGCCGGGGCGCGGATCCAATCTCTTCTTTGCCCGCAACGGCGCCCGCGTGCTGGTCGCCAACATCATGGGGCGGGTCTTCATGCATCCCGAGCTCGACGACCCTTTCAAGGCCGCCGAGACGATCCTCGATGCCTGTCCGCTCGGGGAGCAGGCTGACGCCATTGTCTTCGACTTCCATGCGGAGGCCACCAGCGAAAAGCAATGCTTCGGCCATTTCGTCGACGGCCGCGCGAGCTTCGTGGTCGGAACGCACACCCATGTTCCGACTGCCGACCATCAGATCCTCAACGGCGGCACCGCCTATATGAGCGATGCCGGAATGTGCGGGGACTATGACTCGTCGCTCGGCATCGACAAGGAAGAGCCGCTCAATCGGTTCATCTCCAAGATGCCCAAGGGCCGCTTCGAGGCGGCTTCCGGCCCGGCAACGATCTGCGGCGTCGGCGTCGAGATTTCCGATCGCACGGGCCTTGCGGAGAAGATCGCGCCGCTCCGACTTGGCCCGAGACTCAGCGAAACGATCCCGCAGTTCTGGTCGTAATCCCAGGATAGCCCGCGCGATCTGGCGATTTTACACGCGATTTCTGGCGTTTGCCGCCGGCAATCCGGTGCTGCATATCGTCTTTCCCGAGTTGCCTTTTTTCAAGTGACAGCCCCACCAAATGGTGGCAGGTTAGCGTCAAATCCAGAGCCGCACGGGATGCGGCCGCCGTTTGCAAGTTTTCCATTTGATGCCGCCCGCAGGCTCCTGCTTCGGGTTTTCAGTGTCGCCAGATGTGCCGGGTTCGCGCCGGTCGGTTTGGTGGTTTCAAGCGCTTTCGGAGGACGTGCATGTTGCTAAAGTGGCATTTGCCAACGATTTTCAGCGTTCCGTTCTTTCTTCTTGCCGCACTGCCCGCGGCTGCCCAGAACGCACCGCCGCCGCCGACTGTGACCGTTGCCAAACCGGTGGTGCGCGATGTGATCGACGCTGACGAATTCATCGGCCGCTTCGAACCCGTCGACGAGGTCGCCGTCCGCTCCCGGGTCGGCGGCTATCTCGACGAGGTCTTATTTACCGACGGTGCACTGGTGAAGAAAGGCGACAAGCTTTTCGTCATCGACCAGCGACCGTTCCGCACCGCTCTCTCCCAGGCCGAAGCCTCGCTTGAAGCGGCGCGATCGACGCTTCAGTTCGCGGAATCCCAGTTCAAACGCACGGAATCGCTCGCCGGTACGGGCACGCTCTCGGTATCAGCGCTCGACGACGATCGTCGTGCGCTGCTTGCGGCGCAAGCCAATGTGCGCGGCTCCGAGGCGGCCGTCGAGCGGGCCAGGCTCGATCTCGAATATACGACGATCACGGCACCGCTGAGCGGCCGCGTTGACCGGCGCCTGTTGTCGCCGGGCAACCTCGTCCAGGCGGATCAGACCGTGTTGACGACGATCGTTTCGCTCGATCCGATCGATTTCTATTTCGACGTCGACGAGCGGCGGGTACTTTCCTACGCCCGCACCGCGCGGGAGCGGGGCAGCGTGCTTCAGGAGGGCGGGGGGGCGCTCAACGTACTGGTTACGATTGCCGACGCCAGCGAACGACCATTCGAAGGCAAGCTCGACTTCTCGGAAAACAGGGTCGACAACCAGACAGGCACGATGCGCCTGCGCGCCCGGTTCGCGAACCCGAACTTCATCCTCCAGCCAGGCCTCTTCGGGCGCGTGGAGGTTGAAGGCTCCAATACCTACAAGGCGATCCTCGTTCCTGATGAGGCGATCGCCGCCGACCAGAACGAACGCGTCGTCTACGAGGTCGGCGAGGATGGAAGCGTCATGACCAAGCCCGTGCGTCTCGGGCCGCGACTGCATGGCTACCGGGTCATTCGCAGCGGCATGACGGGCGAGGAGACGATCATCGTCAACGGTCTCATGCGCGCCCGACCCGGCGCGAAAGTGAAGCCCGAACTCGTCGTGCTCCCGCAGGAAGCAGCGCAAGCGGCGGAGAATGCCCAATGAGATTTGCGCACTTCTTCGTCGATCGGCCGATCTTCGCTTCGGTGCTGTCGATCGTTCTCCTGATCGTCGGCGGCATCGCCTATTTTCAGTTGCCGGTGGCGCAATATCCGGAAATCGCCCCGCCCACCATCGTCGTGCGCGCCTCCTATCCGGGGGCGGATGCCGAGACCATCGCCAATACCGTCGCCACGCCGCTCGAACAGGAAATCAACGGCGTCGAGAACATGCTCTACATGTCCTCCTATTCGACTGCCGACGGCTCGATGGCATTGACGATCACGTTCAAGCTCGGCGCGGACCTCGACCAGGCGCAGGTTCTGGTGCAGAACCGCGTTTCCGTAGCCGAACCGCGACTGCCGGAGGAGGTCCGGCGCATCGGTGTCACCACGACCAAAAGCTCGCCGGACCTGATGATGGTCGTTCATCTGCTGTCGCCGAACGATCGCTACGACCAACTCTATGTCTCCAACTACGCCCGTACGCGCATCCGCGATCTGCTCGTTCGGCTGGACGGCGTCGGTGATGTTACCCTGTTCGGCGAGCGCGAATATGCGCTGCGCGTGTGGCTCGATCCGCAGAAGCTCTCCGCCTACGGCATGACCTCGGGTGATGTGGTCGAGGCGCTGCGCGAGCAGAACGTCCAGGTTTCTGGCGGTGCCATCGGCGGACCGCCGATGTCGGGCGACAGCGCCTTCCAGTACACGGTTACGACCGACGGGCGTTTCAGCGACGCCCGGCAGTTCCGCTACGTGATCGTCAAGGCCACGGAAGACGGCAGGCTTGTGCAGTTGCAGGATGTCGCCCGCGTCGAGCTCGGCGCCCGCGAATACGTCACCAACAGCTATCTGAACGGCAGCCCCGCCGTCGCGCTCGGCATCTTCTCGCGCCCTGGTACCAACGCGCTCGCCGCGGCGGAAGCGATCCAGGCCACCATGGCGGAGCTTTCGAAGGATTTTCCGGAGGGGCTGGAATACAGGATCATCTACAATCCGACGGAATTCATCGCGGAGTCGATCAATGAGGTCTACAAGACGATCGGCGAGGCCGCGATCCTGGTGGCCCTCGTCGTCATCGTTTTCCTGCAATCCTGGCGCACGGCGATCATTCCGATCGTGGCCATCCCCGTCTCGCTGATCGGTACCTTCGCGCTGCTTTTTGCCTTCGGCTTCTCGCTGAACATGCTGACGCTCTTCGGCCTGGTGCTTGCGATCGGCATCGTCGTCGATGACGCGATCGTCGTCGTCGAGAACGTCGAGCGCAATCTCGCGCAAGGCATGACCCCGAGGGAAGCGGCGCATGTGACGATGGACGAAGTGGGCGCGGCGGTCATCGCGATTTCGCTCGTCTTGACTGCGGTGTTCGTACCGACCGCCTTCATTCCCGGCATAGCCGGCCAGTTCTATCTGCAGTTTGCGGTGACCATTGCGGTGGCGACAGTCATCTCTGCGCTCAATTCTCTGACGCTTTCGCCGGCACTTGCAGCCATTCTGTTGCGGCCGCATGAAAGTCACGAGCATGAAAGCCGCAATCCGATCACACGGTTCGGTCGGGCGCTCGCCAATGGCTTTAACCGTGGCTTCGATCGCATGGCCGATGGTTACGGATGGGTGGTGCGCAACCTCGTCAAGACACGGATGGCGCTCGCGGCCGCGCTCATCGTTTTCGTCGGCCTCCTTGGTGCTACCTGGTACATGGCCCAAGTCGTGCCGCGCGGCTTCATTCCGACGATGGACCAGGGCTATGCCATCGTCGTCATCCAGCTTCCGGACGGCGCCTCGCTCGAACGGACCGACGCGGTCGTGCAGCGGGCATCGGCGATGATCAGGGACGTGCCCGGCGTCAGGGACGCAGTCGCGTTTGCCGGTTTCAGCGGCGCGACTTTCACCAATGCGTCCAACTCCGGTGTCATCTTCACGCCCTTCGACAGTTTCGAGGAGCGGCTCGCCAACGGGCAGAGCGCCACCCAGATCATCGGTCAGATCTTCGGCACGATGCAGAGCATCCAAGAGGCCTTCATCATCGCCATTCCGCCGCCGTCCGTGCGCGGCATCGGCAATGCCGGTGGCTTCAAGATGCAGGTCATGGACCGCCAGAGCGCCGACATGCGCCGTGCGCTCGGGCTTGCCCGCCAGATGATGGGCATGGCCAGCCAGACCGAAGGGCTGACCGGGGTCTTCACCACCTTCTCGGCATCGAGCCCGCAATTCTTCCTGGCGATCGACCGCGACAAGGCGCGAGCATTGAACGTGCCGATCCCGAATATCTTCGAGACGCTCTCGATTAATCTGGGGACGTCCTATGTCAACGATTTCAATGCATTCGGCCGCGTCTACCAGGTTCGCGCCCAGGCCGACCAGGAATATCGCGTGGAGAGGGAGGATATTCTCGCTCTGAAGGTGCGTTCCGCGTCGGGTGCGCTGGTACCGCTCGGAACGCTTGTCGAGATCCGCGATACCAGCGGACCTTCGCTCGTCCAGCGCTACAACATGTATGTTTCAGTGCCGCTCCAGGGCAATCCCGCGCCTGGCGTCTCGACCGGCACGGCACTCGACAAGATGGAGGAACTCGCCGCCCAGGTCCTGCCGCAAGGTACCACCTTCGAATGGACCGAGCTTGCCTTCCAGGAGCGCCAGACAGGCAACACGGCCGCCTTCATCTTTGCGCTTTCGGTGATTTTCGTCTTCCTCGCGCTCGCCGCACAATATGAAAGCTGGGTGCTGCCGCTGGCGATCATCCTGATCGTGCCGCTTGCCGTTCTCGCCGCGCTTCTCGGCGTTGCCATCCGCGGGTTCGACAACAACGTGCTCACGCAGATCGGCCTCATCGTGCTGATCGGCCTTGCCGCGAAGAACGCGATTCTGATCGTCGAATTCGCGAGGCAAGGAGAGGACGAAGGCAAGACGCCGGTCGAAGCAGCGATCGACGCAAGTCGTGTGAGGCTTCGGCCGATCCTGATGACCGCCTTTGCCTTCATCCTCGGCGTCGTGCCGCTGGTGATCGCAACAGGTCCCGGCGCCGAAATGCGCCAGTCGCTCGGCACGGCGGTCTTTTCCGGCATGCTGGGCGTGACGTTTCTCGGCCTGTTCCTGACGCCCGTCTTCTATGTGACGCTGCGCTCGCTGGGCAGGAAACGTGCCAAGGTCATCAAGGAAGAAGCGGCAGGGGCGCCGGCGGAATGACATGTCTCCTGGGCCGGTCTGAAGGAAACGCTTCGAGCCGGGCGTTCGAGAAATGCGGACAATGACGCGATTGTGAGCGCTGGCGGTTGTTTGGCGCTGGACGGAGCGGCGACCTTGAATGATCCTGCCACGCGCTAGATCACGATGACCTTAGGTCTCATCGACCTAAGGTCATCGTGATCTATTCTAATGAGTTAGAGCGGGATGCGGCGGAAAACCGCGCACATTTTTCCTCATCCCGCTCTGAAAACGCGTGTGAGGGGTGAAGGATGCTGCTCCGATACCTTGCCTACACTCTTGCCACCATCTGGCTGATCCATAGTTTTTGGCCGGAACATGCCCATGCGCAGCAGTCTCCGCCCCCGGTCAGCCAATGCCAGGCGATCGCGGAAGCAACGCCGAAGGCGACGTTCGTCAGCGTCACGCCTCCGGGGGCAACGCTTGCGGCCGCAGCCGACAGCGAGGTCGACATAACCTATCTCGGCCACTCGACATTCCTGATCGAAACGCCGGGCGGCATTTCGATCGCCACGGACTATAACGGCTGGTTCCGGCCTCCCGCGCCGCCCACCGTGGTGACGATGAACAAAGCCCATTCCAGCCATTACACGCTGGCGCCGGATACTGCCATTCGCCACGTCCTGCATGGCTGGGGCGAGGATGGCGAGGCGGCCGACCATGATCTGGTCGTCGGCGACGCCTATATCCGCAACGTGACGACGGACATACGCTCCGGCTACGGAGGCTCGGAACTCAACGGTAATTCGATCTTCATCTTCGAGGTCGCGGGGCTCTGCATCGGCCATCTCGGTCACCTCCATTACGAGCTCGACGACAGCCATTACCGTCAGATCGGCCGGCTAGACGTGCTCATGGTGCCTGTCGACGGCGGCCTGACCATGGGGGCCGAAAGCATGAGCCGCGTCGTTTCCCGCTTGCGTGCGGCGCTGATCCTGCCGATGCACCGGCCGCCGTTGATCGACGATTTTCTGGCGATGTTCGGCGACGGCTTTGACAAGAGCTTTGCCACGGGGGCGACCGTCAAGGTCTCGCTCCGATCCTTGCCGAGCAAGCCGTTGATCTATGTTCTGAAGGGCATGTGAGTGAGGCGCCGTTTCGATCACGGTCGCCATTTGCCGCGAATTGAAAAGACGCGGCCCCCTGCTGGACGGGGCGCGGCAATAAAACTATAAGGCGCCCCATCTCATTAAATTTCATGCATGCAGAGGGTGCCATGGCTGGCCATTCACAGTTCAAGAACATCATGCACCGCAAGGGCCGTCAGGATGCGGTGCGCTCTAAAATGTTTTCCAAGCTCGCGCGCGAAATCACTGTCGCGGCAAAATCCGGCATGCCCGACCCGGCGATGAATCCGCGCCTCAGGCTCGCGATCCAGAACGCCAAGGCGCAGTCGATGCCGAAGGACAACATCGAGCGGGCGATCAAGAAGGCGTCGGGTGGCGATGCGGAGAACTATGAGGAAGTCCGTTACGAGGGCTACGGCCCGGGCGGCGTCGCCGTCATCGTCGAGGCGCTGACCGACAACCGCAACCGCACCGCCTCGAATGTCCGCTCGACCTTCACCAAGGCTGGCGGCGCACTTGGCGAAACCGGCTCGGTTTCCTTCTCATTCGATCGCGTCGGCGAAATCACCTACAAGCTTTCCGTCGGCGATGCCGACAAGGTCATGGAAGCGGCGATCGAAGCGGGTGCCGATGACGTGACGACGGACGAGGATGGTCATACGATCATCTGCGGCTTCGAGGACATAGGCGAGGTCTCGAAGGCCCTCGAGGAGGTTCTTGGCGAAGCGGAAACCGTCAAGGCGATCTGGAAAGCGCAGAACACCGTGCCGGTGGACGAGGAAAAGGCGCAGTCGCTGATGAAGCTGATCGACAACCTCGAAGACGACGATGACGTTCAGAACGTCTATTCGAACTTCGAAGTTTCCGATGAGGTTCTTGCCAGGCTTTCGGCCTGACGTTCCCTTTTGATCTGACGAAAACGACCCGCGCTCCGAGTGGAACGCGGGTTTTTTGTTTCAGCATGGCTTCGCAGCCGACGAAACTCTCGCTCACTCTGCAGCCGCGAGGTCCCGCTGCGCCTGGCCAAACAGCTTCAAGGAGTGCAGCCGCGCCTCCATGTCGAAGATCGGCATGGAAATGATCAGCTCGTCGGCCCTGGTCTGCTCAAGGAAGGTCTGAATTTTCCTGCGGATCGTCTCGGGACCCCCGACGACCGCATAGGACATGGCGTGATCGACGAAGATCTTTTCGTCGCCGCTCCACAATCCGTCCATGGATTCGACCGGCGGCGGGAAGCGGCCGCGGGCGTTGCGGCGAAGTGCCACGAAGGACTGCTGCATGGAGGTGAAAAGATAATTCGCCTCCTCGTCGGTATCGGCGGCAACCCCCATGACGCCGACCATCACGTGCGGCTTGTCGAGCTGCGACGACGGCGTGAAGCGTTCGCGGTAGATTTCGAGCGCGGTGAGCAGCATGTCGGGGGCGAAATGTGAGGCGAAAGCGAAGGGGAGACCGAGCATGCCGGCGAGGTGAGCACTGAAGTGGCTTGAACCGAGCAGCCAGATCGGCACATTGGAATCGGCGCCGGGCACGGCGATGATCTTCTGGTCGTCGGTGACGGGACCGAGCAGCGCCTGGAGTTCCACGACATCATTCGGAAAATTGTTGGCGCTGGCCTCCATGTTGCGCCGGAGTGCCTGGGCCGTCCTCATGTCGGTGCCGGGCGCACGGCCGAGGCCGAGATCGATGCGGCCGGGATAAAGCGCAGCCAGCGTGCCGAACTGCTCGGCAATGACGAGAGGCGAATGATTGGGCAGCATGATGCCACCCGAGCCGACGCGGAT
This sequence comes from Sinorhizobium sp. 7-81, assembly GCF_030124405.1. Lineage (NCBI taxonomy): Bacteria > Pseudomonadati > Pseudomonadota > Alphaproteobacteria > Hyphomicrobiales > Rhizobiaceae > Sinorhizobium > Sinorhizobium sp. 7-81. The sequence goes on from NZ_JASKLT010000008.1 coordinate 100,790, forward strand.
CGAGCGCGTCGCCGCCGCCACATGGGAAATGACCAGCGACGTCGCGGCGCTGGCGATGCCTTTCATTCCGTGATGCTCGGCCAGCCAGAAACGTTTGTAGCCGTTCTCCTCCGCTGAGATCGCCAGCCGGCGCGAGTTTTCGAGCGACTGGGCGACGCTGCCGCCCTCGGTTACGGGCGACAGGTCGAGAACGGAGAAAGGGATCATGGCAGGACCTTCAATTAAAGGAAATTGATCGATCGCAATGTAGGTTCAAGTTTCTTAAAGCCAAGAGTGGCACTGCATGTTTCCTTAAATCGCATTCGATTTGCGTCTGATGAGACGCGCGGCGCTGTAAGCCGTTTTCGCGACCGCGCCTGCCATTCCTGTGCAATGTTTTTGTTTTGTTCACTTTTTTCTGGCAGCGTCCCGCTGACCGACATAGGGTGAGGCATGCAGAACACGATTCGCATCATCGGCATCGACCCGGGCCTTAGACGCACGGGCTGGGGCATCATCGAAACCTTCGGCAATTCGCTGCGTTTCGTGGCCTCTGGCACCGTGACCTCCGACGGCGAGATGGATCTTGCTTCGCGCCTCTGCCAATTGCATGACGGGCTTGCGGATGTCGTGCACAGCTACCAGCCTCACGAAGCGGCCGTCGAGCAGACTTTCGTCAACAAGGATGCGACCGCGACGCTGAAGCTCGGCCAGGCGCGCGGTATCGCGATGCTTGTCCCGGCTCGTGCCGGCCTCAGAGTGGCGGAATATGCGCCAAACGCGGTGAAGAAGGCGGTGATCGGCGTCGGCCACGGCGAGAAGCAGCAGATCCACATGATGCTGAAGGTGCTGATGCCGAAGGCTGAGTTCAAGGGCAATGACGCCGCCGACGCGCTTGCCATCGCCATTTGCCACGCACACAACCGGCAGGCGATCACCAGCCGCCTCGCGGCTCTTGCCGGCTAGGTGGCCCATCTGCTTAAACGTTTGCGCTCCAAACCACCCAGAAAGACAAGATCAGATGATCGGCAAACTCAAGGGCACCATTGACGAGATCAGCGAGGATCACGTCGTTCTCGACGTGCATGGCGTCGGATATGTCGCCCATTGTTCGGCACGCACGCTCGGCAAACTCGGATCGGCGGGCGAGGCGGCAGTGCTCTTCATCGAGACCTATGTGCGCGAGGATCAGTTGAAGCTCTTCGGCTTCCTGACCGCGCTCGAGCGTGAATGGTTCCGCCTCCTCCAGAGCGTTCAGGGCGTGGGGTCGAAAGTGGCGCTGGCAGTGCTCTCGACGCTGACACCCAGCGAACTCGCAAGCGCGATAGCGCTGCAGGACAAGGCATCGGTCTCCCGGGCGCCGGGCGTCGGTCCCAAGGTGGCCGTACGTATCGTTACCGAACTCAAGAACAAGGCGCCGGCCTTTGCAGGAGAGCCATCTGCCGCGATCAGCCTCAAGCAGGAACTGGGCGAGGGGGTTGCCTCGGCACCTGTCGCGGACGCGGTTTCTGCACTGACCAACCTCGGCTATTCGCGCGACCAGGCGGCAAACGCCGTCGCCGCGGCCTTGAAGAACGGGGGGGAGGGCGGCGACAGTGCCAGGCTTATTCGCCTTGGGCTAAAGGAACTGGCGCGGTGAGGGCGGAAGGCCAAGCCTTTCTCCGGCCACAAAAGCATTGGAATGAGGTAATCGCGTGCCGACCGCGCTGGATTGCCCGTTGCGTTCCCAATATGGTCGAACGCGTGGGAACCACCGTGGCAAGGGGCTTAGACCCGGACGCCATGCTGCCGTGCCGTTCATCCCGAAATGGAAGTTTGACATGAGTGAAGCCGCACGCCTGATTGCGCCGGAGAAGCGAGGCGAGGATCTCGATGCGACGATGCGTCCGCAGTCGCTGGACGAGTTCACGGGCCAGGCGGAGGCGCGAGCCAATCTCAAGATCTTCATCGAGGCGGCCCGCAATCGCGGCGAGGCGCTCGACCACGTGCTCTTTGTCGGTCCGCCCGGTCTCGGCAAGACGACGCTCGCGCAGATCATGGCGAAGGAACTCGGCGTCAACTTTCGCTCGACCTCCGGACCGGTCATTGCGAAGGCCGGCGATCTCGCGGCGCTGCTCACCAATCTCGAAGAGCGCGACGTGTTGTTCATCGACGAAATCCATCGCCTGAACCCGGCAGTCGAGGAAATCCTCTATCCGGCCATGGAGGATTTCCAGCTCGATCTCATCATCGGTGAGGGACCGGCGGCGCGCTCGGTGAAGATCGACCTTTCGAAGTTCACGCTCGTGGCGGCGACCACCCGCCTCGGCCTGCTGACGACGCCGCTGCGCGACCGCTTCGGCATTCCGGTGCGGCTCAATTTCTATACGGTCGAGGAACTGGAGCTGATCGTCCGCCGCGGGGCGCGGCTGATGGGCCTCGGCATGACCGACGAGGGTGCACGCGAAATCGCCCGCCGGGCGCGCGGCACGCCGCGTATTGCCGGCCGTCTCTTGCGCCGGGTGCGCGATTTCGCCGAGGTGGCACGAGCGGAGGCCGTAACCAGGGAGATCGCCGACGAGGCGCTGACCCGCCTCCTCGTCGACAGCATGGGGCTAGACCAGCTGGACCGCCGCTACCTGACGATGATCGCGCACAATTTCGGCGGCGGGCCGGTCGGCATCGAGACGATTGCGGCCGGGCTTTCCGAGCCGCGCGACGCGATCGAGGACATCATCGAACCTTATCTGATCCAGCAGGGCTTCATCCAGCGCACGCCGCGCGGCCGGGTGCTGACGGCGAACGCCTGGAAGCATCTCGGCCTCAATCCGCCGAAGGACCTGGAAACAACCCAGTTCCGCCTGACGCTGGAGAACGACTGAATGATCACGCGCCGGGGATTCCTGCAGACGCTCGGCAGCGGCTTCGCGAGTTTCGCGGCGCTCGGCAGCTATGCCTTTGCGATCGAGCCACTCGCGCGGCTGAATATCGCGCGCTACAGGCTGACACCGCCCGGCTGGACGCCCGGCCTGAAGCTTCGCGTGGTAGCACTCGCCGATCTTCATGCCTGCGAACCGTGGATGTCCACCAAGCGCATCGCCTCCATATGCGCGCAAGCCAACGATCTCGGCGGCGATGTCACGGTTCTGCTTGGCGATTATGCATCGGGCATGAACCTCGTCACACGCTATGTCCACTCCAGCGAATGGTCGAAGGCGCTCGCCACGCTCAGGGCCCCGCTTGGCGTCCATGCGATCATGGGTAATCACGATTGGTGGGAGGACAGGACCGCGCAGAAGAACGGCGGCGGCGAGACCTTCGGGCATCGGGCATTGGCGAATGTCGGCATTGCGGTCCACAGCAACGCCGCCATCCGCCTGGAGAAGGACGGATTTGGATTCTGGCTTGCCGGGCTCGAGGACCAGCTGGCCCTTCTGCCCGGCAAGAAATGGGGCCGGCGCTCGATGACGGGCCTCGATGATCTCGACGGAACGCTGGCGCAGGTGAGCGACACGGCGCCCGTCATCCTGCTTGCTCATGAACCCGATATCTTTCCGGAAGTGCCGGCGCGGGTTTCCCTGACACTGTCCGGCCATACTCATGGCGGCCAGGTGCGGTTTGCGGGTCTTGCGCCAGCCGTGCCTTCCCGTTTTGGCGACCGGTATGCATATGGTCATATCGTCGAAGGGGATCGCAATCTGATCGTCTCGGGCGGTCTCGGGTGCTCGATCGCGCCGATCCGTTTCGGCGTCCCACCGGAAATCGTCGTGGTCGATCTTGGATAGGTTGCCGTGACCGTTTTGCCGGTTATTGCCCGTCATCCGGCGGCCTTCTCCCGCTTGGAAAGGCTAGGGGCACGCCCGCGTCCCCGGCCAGTTCGCGTATCGTTGCCGCCAGAAGATCCCGTCCTCCGGGCGACCAGCCGAGCGCTCGCAGCTTGTCCGTCGACATGACCTTGAACTCATCCATACCCGCCTCCGCCGGCAACGGAAGGGGACATCCGGTTGCCGCCTGAAGAAGCGAGAGGATGTCGCGGTTGTCCGTCAGCACGTCTGAGACGTTGAAGACCTCGCCTGCGACTTTTGCGGGGTCGGCTTCCAGCATCAAGCGCACTGCCTGGGCGACATCGTCGCCATGGACCTCGGTGCCGGCGCGCGGCGGAACGGCCTTGCCTGCGAGGTAGTCGGCAAAGAGGCTGCTCCATTTGTGGTTCCGGCCGGGACCCGCTGGCCCGTAGACCCCGGTCGCGCGCAGGCTGACGGTGACGAAGCCGTGGCCGGTCATCGATTTCAAGGCGTCTTCACCGGCAAGCTTCACCGCGCCGTAGAGCGTGTCGGGCATGGCGGGCGATGTCTCGTCGACGAAAGGTACCGGCGTTTCGCCGTAGACGGCGCGGCTCGAAAGAAAGATGCAGCGGCGAACGCCGGCAGCGCGGGCCTCTTCGAAGAGACGGACTGAGCCGTCGAGATTGGCGCGGCGGAAGCCGTCCGGGTCACTGCCTTCACCGCCTCGATACTTTCCTTCGACATGCTCGAAGGCCGCATGGACGAAATAATAGATATCGTCGAAGGCGGTGATCTGCTCCGCATCCGGATCGAGATGAAGCGAAACGTGGGATACCGGCTGCGAGAAGAACCCCGCGGGCGGTGGCATGCGCCCGCCGACCGTAACCTTGTAGCCGTGGGCGATGAGGTGCTCGACGATGAAACGGCCGACGAAGCCGGTCCCGCCGGAAACAAGAACGCGGGTCATGAGGGCACGGTGCCGGCTTGTACCGGATTGTCGAGCGTGGCGAGGTCCGGAATATTCTCGCCAGTCAGGTACGCGCGCCAGAGCTCGATGAGCGGGCGAAGAGCCTCGGCGCGCGGGTGATCCGCCTCCCATGGCTTCTCATACTGGTAATGCAGCACGCAGATCGAGCGCCAGTCCCAGAGCGCCGGCAGATTGAACCAGACATATTGCAGCATGTTCATCGTCACGGGCAGGCCATGCCAGTCGGGAAAGTAGCTCTGCAGGAAAGTCTGGTCGGTGCGCGGCCAGAAGGCGTCCGGCGCATCGAGCACCGCAACCATCTTCTCGAACGTATCGAGCGACGGTTCCGCGACGAAAACGCCGGAATTCAGCCGATGAAAGTCGCCGAGGCTCTCATAGACGTTCGGAGCGGCGGAAAATTCCGGGTAACGGAAGAGTTTGTCGATGTTACGGAGCACGATCGCATCGGCGTCGATGAAGACGCAGCGCTCGTATTCGACGAGTTGCCAGAGCCTGAGCTTGCAGAAATTGTCGAGCGGCGAGTGGAAATCGGGTTTGCGGCCCTTGGTGAAGGGCGCTTTTTCATGAACATTGCGCCGCGCGTGCCTGGTGTTGAATTCGTCGGATAGCGGCAGCAAATCCGTTTCGACAAGGCGGCAGCCGAAGTCGCCGAGCGGCTCAAGTGTCGAGGGGTCCACGCCGCCGGTGTGCAGGACGACGATATCGGCTCTCGTTCCCGTTAGGCGAATGGAGCGGGCGAGTGCCCGCGCGCCGAGGGCGTAATCGGCATTGGTGACCAGCGTCACAAAGGCGTGGCGGGCGCGGGCGGGTGAGGAGGGGCGGAGCCCCTCCGGATCGGTAGTCGAGAGGCTCATGAAACGGATTTCAGACGCTTGCCTTCCGGATCGTGGTTGATCAGCGGCGCTATTTCCTTCGTCCAGGCCGAGACGGCCGGTACCCGCGAGCGGTCTACGCGATAGGCGAACTTCTTCGCCACATCGACGATCTCCGAGAGCAATCCATCCTGAAGCCGGATCGGGTCGAGACCCAGCGCCAGGAACTTCTCGTTGTGCACCACCAGATCGTTTTCGGCCGCTTCCTTGCGCGGATTGGGCAGCCAGGCGATCTTGGATCCGGTCATGCCGGCGATCATCTCTGCCAAGTCGCGGACGCGATGCGTCTCGGTCATCTGGTTGAAAATCTCGACGCGGCTGCCGCGCGCAGGCGGATTGTTGAGCGCGAGTTCGATGCAGCGGACCGAGTCCTGGATGTGAATGAAGGCGCGGGTCTGGCCGCCGGTGCCATGAACCGTCAGCGGATAGCCGATCGCCGCCTGGATCAGGAAGCGGTTCAGCACCGTGCCGTAATCGCCATCATAGTCGAAACGGTTGATGAGCTGCTGGTGCCGGCGCGTCTGCTCGGTGTGCGTGCCCCATACGATGCCTTGGTGAAGGTCGGTGATCCTGAGGCCGTCATTCTTGGCATAGAACTGGAAGAGAAGCTGATCGAGGCACTTTGTCATGTGATAGATCGAGCCGGGATTGGACGGATAAAGAATCTCCTGGCTCACCGTCTCGCCGTTCATCGTCTCGATCCCGACCGGCAGATAGCCCTCGGGGATCGCCGCACCGACGGTCGAATAGCCGTAGACGCCCATTGTCCCGAGATGCACGAGATGGGCGTCGAGGCTGAGTTCCACCAGCGCGTTGAGGAGGTTGTGCGTGGCGTTGACGTTGTTGTTGACCGTGTAGTTCTTGTGCCGGTCGGTCTTCATCGAATAAGGCGCGGCGCGTTGTTCGGCGAAATGGATGACCGCATCCGGCCGGTGCTCGGCGAGCCAGTTCTTGAGGAGTTCATAGTCGCGAGCGAGATCGATCAGGTTGAAGTGGATGCGCCTGCCGGTCTCCGCGTGCCAGATGCGGGTGCGCTCCTGAATCGAGTCCATCGGGGTCAGCGATTGCACGCCGAGCTCCGTATCGATCCAGCGGCGGGAGAGGTTGTCGAGAATGTGGATGTCGTGGCCCGCATCGGACAAATGCAGCGCGGTCGGCCAGCCGACGAAACCATCACCGCCGAGGATTGCAATCTTCATGCACGGTTCTCCTGATCGCGAAGAAGGACATGGTGAGGTGATAGGATAGGATTGTGACAAAGCTGCAATGCTTGCAAATGGCTTTTTGTTCCTGCACAGAAAAAGACAAATCCTCCCGGAGAATGAGACGATGTCACTAATTTCGCTCGCGGGCGAGCTGACCGAAAATGGCCATCGGCTGGTGCAGCGAGTCTATTACGAGGACACCGATTTTTCGGGCGTTGTCTATCATGCACGCTACCTGCATTTTATGGAGCGGGCCAGGACGGACTACCTGCGATTGCTCGGCGTTGAACAGGCATCGCTCGCAATAGAGGGGGATACGGAAGGCCTCGTCTTCGTCGTCCACCGCATGGAGATCGACTTCAAATTGCCGGCGCGCATGGATGATATCCTGACGATCGAGACGGCGACCGAGCGGGCCGGTGGCGCCAAGATGATACTGCAGCAGGAGATCCGCCGCGACGGTATGCTCCTGATCGCCGCCAAGGTCATCATCGCCGTCATCAACGGGCAGGGGCGACCACGAAGGTTGCCGGAAGCGCTTGCAGTAAAGTTCCTGACGGCGGGTCATAGGATTCCGACCCGGGTCGAATAGCCCTACAGCGCCGTGCGTCTTCTCAGGCGCACAAAGGTCGTTGTAGCACTTTGAATTGCTGCATGTTTTTGTCCTTAAATCGGTTCCGATTTAAGGAAACATGCAACAGGCACGGTGCGGTCGGGAAGCCGCATAAACTCGCCTTCGTCCCTCGCGAATCAGCCGGCGACCGAACTCAATATCTTCTTCGTCAGCGATTGCCTGATCTCGCCGATATCCGCCCACGGATCGGTTCCGGCTTCGATGCGTTCAAGAATATCGGAAATCTGGAACGTGTTGGCGGCTGCAAGGCTTTCGAGTTCGTCCCAGCTGACTGGAGTGGCGACGGGGCCGCCTGCGCGGGCGCGGGTGGAGTAGGGGGCGATCGCCGTGGCGCCGCGGTCGTTCCGGAGCCAGTCGATGAAGATCCGCCCCTTGCGCTTCGCCTTCGACATGGTGGCGACGAAATGCTCCGGATCGCGCTCGGCAAAGGATTGCGCGATCGCCTTGGCGAAGCCTTTTGCCTCGTCCCACCCAGCATGCGGGCGAAGCGGCACAATCACGTGGACGCCCTTGCCGCCGGTCACCATGGCAACCGTTCTGAGGCCGATGTCGGCCAGTTCGTCGCGCAGGGCGGCGGCCGCCGCCTTCACGGTGGCGAAATCGACGCTCGGATCGGGATCGAGATCGAACACCAGCCGGTCAGGCTTCTCCAGCCGGTCGATCTTTGCGCCCCAGATATGGAACTCGAGCGTGCCCATCTGCACCGCGGCGACCAGGCCCTTTGCATCATGGACATACATATAGTTTTCGGTCTCGCCCGACGCTTCTTCAATCGGCACTTCCCGGATGGCGTCCGGAAAGCCGTCGCTTGCATGTTTCTGGAAGAAGCACTGTCGCTGCCCGCCCTGCGGGCAGCGCACCAGCGAGACGGGATGGTCGGCCGCAAAGGGCAGCATCCTGCCCGCCACGACGCCGTAGTAGCGGGCGAGGTCGATCTTGGTGATCCCCTGGCCTTCGAAGAGGACGCGATCCGGATGCGAGATGCGGACGCCAAGGACATCGGTATCACCCTTTGCGGGCGACGCCGTGCGCGTCTTGGTTGACGATTTGCCTCTTCCCGTGTCCGCCTCGGCGGCTGTCGGCTTCGGTGTTTCCAGTTTCACGGCCTTGGCCTCCTTGTCCTCGCGCAATCCCTCGAATGAGCCGTGGCGGATATGTCCGTCAGCCGTAAACTCGGTGAAATCCACCTCTGCGACAAGATCGGGCTTCAGCCAGACGGCATTTCGGTTCCTTTCCTTCGGCACGCTGTCGAAGGGCGACGTCTGCCGCCTGCGCTTTGCAAAGACGGCGGCGAGTTCCTCCATCGCCTTTTCACCGAAGCCGGTGCCGACGCCGCCCCGGTAGACCAGGTTGTCGCCCTCGAAGGTCCCGAGAAGGATCGAGGCGAAGGCGCGCCCCTTTTTCGACGAGGGGGTGTAGCCGCCGATGACGAATTCCTGGCGTTTCGTACATTTGACCTTCAGCCAACTCCGGCTGCGTCCGCTACGGTAGCGAGCATTCGCTTCCTTGGCGATGATGCCTTCCTGTCCGGCCTTGCATATGGCGGCCAGCACATGCTCGCCGTTGCCTCGAACGTGCTCGCTGTACTGAATGGTCGACGTGGTGCCGAGCGTGTCGAGCAGGGTCTCCAGCCGCTCCTTTCGCTCAGCGAGTGGCTTGCTGCTCAGGTCCTTTCCGTCGAGCTCGATCAGATCGAAAGCATAGAGCCGTGTGCTGGCTCCGGTCCTCAGTGCCTTCTGCAGGGCAGAAAAGGACGAGCCTTCTTCCGATAGCGCCACCACCTCGCCGTCGATCAGGGCGGACTTGCAATCGAGCTCGGCAAGGGCGGAAGCAATAGCCGGGAACTTCGCGGTCCAGTCGAGACCGTTGCGCGTGTAACAGCGGACGGTGCCGCCGCCGATGGCGCACATCAGACGGTAGCCGTCGAACTTGGCTTCGTTCAGCCACGCATCGCCGGCAGGCGCTTTCGTCACCAGCGTCGCAAGTTGCGGCGCCTTGAACGCGGGCAGCTTGCCGGAGGATCTTCGCGTTGGACGCTTGCCTGCATTGTCGTTCTCGGCAATCGCGCCAGCCTTCAGATTGGCCGCCGTGCTCTTGTTCGAGTGCCAGACACGCGCCCGCTTTTCGCCCTTGCCCCCGGCGATCTCCTCCATCCTGCGGCCGGTGACCACGCTGGTGATGTTCTCCTTGATCAGGCTCTCGCCGTCCTCCGACGCTACTTCGTCCGACTCCTTGACGAGCAGCCAGTTTTCGCGCTTCTCGCCGTCGCGCGGCCGCATGCGCACGAGCGCCCAGCCACCCTTCATTCTGCTGCCATGCAGCCGGAACGAGAGTTTGCCCTTCTTCAGGCCTTCGGACGGGTCATCTTCCGGCTCCCACCAGCCGGTGTCCCACAGCATTACCGTGCCGCCGCCATACTCCCCTTCCGGTATCGTGCCCTCGAAGTCGCCATAGGCCAAGGGGTGATCCTCGGTGCGCACGGCCAGCCGCTTGTCTTCCGGATTGAGGCTCGGACCACGCGTCACCGCCCAGCTCTTCAGCACACCTTCCCATTCGAGGCGGAAGTCGTAGTGCAGGCGCGTGGCATCATGCTTCTGGACCAGAAAGCGCTTTTTGCCGGGATGCGCCCGGGTCACCGTACCCTTCGGCTCGCGCGTTCTCGAGAAGTCGCGGCGTCGGTTGTATTCAGACAGCTGTTCATTGCGAGCGGCCATGGTCACCCTCATGCCGATTTCCGGCGGCCGCCGCGCGCAGACGACTTCGCCTTGGTTTGCGGCTTCTTGCCACCACCGCCTTCCAGGCTCTTCTTCAGGGCCGACATGAGATCCACGACATTGTCGCCTCGCCGTTGCGGCCGTTCGCCTTCCTCGACCTCGACACGCGCCGACTTGCCCTTCATCTTGCGCTTGACCAGCTCCTTCAGCGCCGCAGCATAGTTGTCCTTGAATACATCGGCGTCGAAAGGGGCGCTCTTCTTCTCGATCAGCGCGGTCGCGACGTCCAGCAGCTCCTTGTCCGCCTTCTTCCCGGAGATCTCGGAGAACATCGGGTCGGCCTTTCGCAACTCGTCGGCATAGCGGAGCGTCTCCAGAAGCAGGCCGTCGCCGCAAGGCTTTACGGCGACGAGATATTCCCGGCCCCTCAGCGTCAATTGCCCGAGCCCGACCTTGTTCGATGTCCTTAGTGCGTCGCGCACGACGCGATAGGCATCCTCCGCCAGTTCATCGGCGGGCACGAGGTAATACGGCTTGTCGAAATAGAGCGGCGGGATATCGCTGGTCTCGACGAACTGAACCAGTTCGAGCGTCTTCTTGGTCTCCAGCTTGATCGCATCGACTTCTTTGGGTTCGAGCAGGACGTACCTGTCATCCTCGTATTCATAACCCTTGACGATTTCGTCCACATCGATCGGCCCGATGCCTTCGACCACCTTCTGGTAGTGCACCGGTTTGCCCGAGGGTTTATGAATTTGCCGGAAGGAGATGCTGGCTCCCGAGCGGGTCGCGCTGAAGAGCTCGACGGGTATCGACACCAGCGAAAGCCGAAGCTGTCCCTTCCACATTGCCCGAGGCGCCATGGCAACACCTTACACGGAGTCCGTTGCAGCGCGGCGGAAGTGCCGCGTCGGTTTTTTCGCTTTCAGTCTCAGGGAAAAGGAACTCATGCGATCGAAACGTGCGACGCGTTATGAAGTTCCGTGATACTCCAGTGGTCGAAGTGCCGCCGCAGTAACACTCCCTTAACCATAATGGTGTCTTAATCCGTGTATTAGGATTTGTGCAGTGCACGTCATCCTTTGACCAAAATTGACGGCAAGAAGGCAACCTGAAGCATTAGATCGCAATGCCGCGATCAGCGGCGATGCCGGGGCATTCTTGCAACAGGACGTTTGGGCGACCCGGTCATGAGCATGAGCCGCTCTTGCCGGGTATTTGGATTCGGGGACTGGAAACGATGGAACAGGTTGGATTGGCCGCGACGAGCGATGTGACCCTCTGGTCGCTGTTCATGGAAGCGGGCTTTGTCGTGAAGCTGGTCATGCTGGGGCTGATCGCAGCCTCGGTCTGGACCTGGGGTATCGTGGTCGACAAGACGCTCAACTTCGGGCGCGTTCGCCGCCAGCTCGACAATTTCGAGCAGGTCTTCTGGTCCGGCCAGTCGCTTGAAGAGCTTTATCGCACGCTGTCCGACCGGCAGACGGCCGGCATGGGCGCGATCTTCGTCTCGGCGATGCGCGAGTGGAAGAAGAGCTTCGAACGCGGCGCCCGCTCTCCGATCGGCCTGCAGATGCGTATCGACCGGGCGATGGACGTCACGCTCGCTCGTGAATCCGAGACGCTCGAGGCAAGGCTCGGATCGCTGGCGACCATCGGCTCGGCGGCTCCCTTCATCGGTCTCTTCGGAACGGTTGTGGGCATCATGACCTCGTTTCAGGCGATCGCCGGCTCGAAATCGACCAACCTTGCCGTTGTCGCGCCCGGTATCGCCGAGGCGCTTCTTGCGACCGCCATCGGCCTGCTCGCCGCTATCCCCGCGGTTATCGCCTACAACAAGTTTTCCGCCGACGCCGGCAAGCTGACGGCACGCATGGAAGCCTTCGCCGACGAGTTCTCCGCCATCCTGTCGCGGCAGATCGACGAGAAGCTGCAGTCCTCGCGCCAAGCTGCGCAATAACGACCCTCGAGCACGGAGACCACGCTGATGGGTATGGCAGTTGGCGGAGCCAAGGGTTCGGGCGGCGGACGACGTCGACGCAACGGCAAGAAGGCAATCATGAGCGAAATCAACGTCACGCCCTTCGTGGACGTGATGCTGGTTCTCCTGATCATCTTCATGGTGGCGGCACCGATGATGACGGTCGGCGTGCCGATCGATCTGCCGGAGACGCAGGCCAAGGCGCTCAACTCCGATACCCAGCCGATTACCGTTTCGGTCAATCCGGCCGGGGAAATCTTCCTGCAGGAAACACCGATCGCCATCGACGAGGTCGTTCCGAAACTCGAGGCAATTGCCACCACCGGCTACAACGAGCGCATCTATGTGCGCGGCGATACCAACGCCGACTACGGCACGGTGATGAAGGTCATGGCGCGGATCTCGGCGGCCGGCTTCAAGAATCTCGGCCTCGTAACGCTTCAAGAACAGGAAAAGTGATCCCCGGTCATGAAGGGCAGTCTCGCAACATCTGCTGTCCTCCACGCCCTGGTGCTCACCTGGGCGCTGGTGTCGCTCGGTAGCCCGGCCGATTTCGAAGTCGCGGACGTCGAGGCGCTGCCGGTCGACATCGTACCGATCGAATCGATCACACAGATACAGCAAGGCGACAAGAAAGCCCCCGCAAAGGAGAAGGCTTCCCCGGTTCCGACCAAGAAGCCGACGCCGGTCGAGAACGCCGAGAACATCGGCGACAACGACGTGGACCTGAAGACGCCGCCCACACCCAATACCAAACCGGTCCAGAATGAATCGGCGGCCGCGCCGGAGAAAACCGAGAAGGCGCTGCCGACACCAGATCCGGTCAAGGATGAGATCCAGAAGGTCGAGGAGCCCGAGCCGGCGTCGGAGCCCGCGACGGAGGTTGCGGCACTGCCCGAGCCGAAGCAGGAAGTGAAGCCCGAGACCAAACCGGAACCGGCGCCGGCGGAGGAACAGCCGGCCGAGAATCCGGAGGCCGAGGCGCTGCCCGACAAGGTGCCGACGCCGATGGCGAAGCCCAAGGTCGAAAAGCCGGCGCAGACCGCCAAGACGCCAGAGCGCAAGAAGGAAGAGACCAAGAAGGAGCAGAAGAAGGCATCCTCCGCCAAGGAGAGCGACTTCAACGCCGACGAAATTGCGGCGCTGCTCAACAAGCAGGAATCGTCCGGCGGCGGCGCGAGGCGCTCGACCGAAGAAGCAGCGCTCGGCGGCAAGAAGACGACCAGCGGCAACACGCTTTCGCAGAGCGAGATGGATGCGCTTCGCGGCCAGATCCAGAACAATTGGTCGATCATCCCCGGAATGGCCGATGCCACGGACGTCCGCATCAAGGTGACGATGCGGCTCGACCCGAACGGCGAACTGGTCGGAGAACCGGAAGTCGAAGCGACGGGTGGCTCCGATGCCGCGCGGCGGGCGCTCGCCGGTGGAGCGCGACGCGCCATCCTGAAATCCGCGCCCTTCAAGGGATTGCCGGCCGACAAATATGATTCCTGGAGCGAGGTGGTCGTCAACTTCGACCCAAGCTCGATGCTCTAAACAGGTTGGGGCGGGATGCGGGCGGAAAACGGCGCGCACTTGTCCTCACCGGTACAAAAAAATGAAAGGCTGAAGGGCTTTATGGAAATGCTGAGACGCAATTTTTTCCGCCTTCTGATGGTGATGTTCGCAGGCTGTGGGCTCATTGCTTCGCCGGCAAACGCACTCGTCGAGATCAACATCAACAAGGGCAACGTCGAGCCGCTGCCGATTGCCGTGACCGACTTCCTGCAGGGTGAACTCGGTCAGAAGATCTCCGACGTCGTTGCTGCCGATCTCAAGCGCTCCGGCCTTTTCGCACCGATCGACAAGGGCGCGTTCATCGAGAAGATTTCCAACCCGGACGCTGCCCCGCGATTTGAGGACTGGAAAGTCATCAATGCCCAGGCGCTGGTCACCGGACGCGTCACCCAGGAAGGCGATGGCCGACTGAAGGCTGAATTCCGTCTGTGGGATACCTTTGCCGGTCAGCAGATGCTGGGACAGCAGTTCTACACCCAGCCGGAAAACTGGCGCCGCGTCGCCCACATCATCGCCGATGCGATCTATGAGAGGATCACCGGTGAAAAGGGCTACTTCGACACACGCATCGTCTATGTTGCCGAAAGCGGCCCGAAGACGGCACGCAAACGCCAGCTCGCGATCATGGATCAGGATGGCGCCAATTCCCGCGCACTCACCAATTCGAACGACATCGTTCTGACGCCGCGTTTCTCGCCGAACCGTCAGGAAATCACCTACATGTCGTTTGAGAACCAGCAGCCGCGCGTCTACCTGCTGCAGCTCGAAACCGGACAGCGCGAGGTTGTCGGCAACTTCCCGGGTATGACCTTCGCACCGCGTTTCTCGCCGGACGGCCAACGGGTGATCATGAGCCTGCAGCAGGAAGGCAACGCCAATATCTACACGATGGACCTGCGTTCACGCACGACGACGCGGCTGACCAACACAGCGGCGATCGACACGTCTCCATCCTATTCTCCGGACGGCAGCAGGATCGTTTTCGAAAGCGACCGCGGCGGCAAGCAGCAGCTCTATGTCATGGGTGCCGACGGTTCCGGTCAGACGCGCATTTCCTTCGGTGACGGTTCCTATTCGACGCCGGTCTGGTCTCCTCGCGGCGATCTCATCGCCTTCACCAAGCAGTCGGGCGGCAAGTTCTCGATCGGCGTCATGAAGCCGGACGGTTCGGGCGAGCGCATCCTCACGACCGGCTTCCACAACGAAGGCCCGACCTGGGCGCCGAACGGCCGCGTCCTGATGTTCTTCCGCCAGAACGCGGGTGCCGGCGGGCCGCAGCTCTATTCGATCGACCTCACAGGTTACAACGAGCAACCGGTCCAGACACAAGGCTTCGCATCCGACCCGGCCTGGTCTCCTCTGATGGAATAGAGCGGACGAGGAGAACTGTAAGCGGTTCTCCGCCCGCATCCCGCGTCTCTACTTGCTGAAGCGCGCCGCGATCAGACCGATCCATGCGGCGCGCTTCATGTCTTTGTTTTTGTGCATGTCGCAGCCCCAAGACCACCGTCTCCGGGTAGCATGGACCAGAACCGATCACATTTGCGATCGATCCAAGATCATCGTGATCCGGTGTCCACAGAAGCGGCGGGAAATGTGGCCGATGTGCCGCTTTCTCGCCGCAAAGTGCTGTTCTAGCAGGCGTCCCACGCAAATTATCGATTTGTTAACCATATCAGTTGAAAAGCAATTAACCGCTTCCGGTTACAGTCTGGCAACCGTGAATCAGACACTTCCAAGGAGACCCGGCCCATGAGCCGAATTGACACCCCGGCCGCGAGCCGCATGCAGTCCATCGCCCGCAATCCGGTCATGATCGCTCTCGTCATGACGCTCGCTCTTGCCAGCTGCGCTTCCAAAAAGAACCTGCCGAATGATGCCGCCGGCCTCGGTCTTGGCGCAGGTGCGGCAACGCCGGGTTCGCAGCAGGACTTCACCGTCAACGTCGGCGACCGCATCTTCTTCGATACGGACTCGAGCTCCATCCGTGCCGACGCCCAGGCGACGCTCGACCGTCAGGCCCAGTGGCTGGCGAAGTACCCGAACTACGCGATCACCGTCGAAGGCCACGCCGACGAGCGCGGCACCCGCGAGTACAACCTGGCGCTCGGCGCCCGCCGTGCCGCTGCCACCCGCGACTATCTCGCCAGCCGCGGCGTTCCCGCGAACCGCATGCGCACGATTTCCTACGGCAAGGAAAAGCCGGTTGCCGTCTGCGACGACATCTCCTGCTGGTCGCAGAACCGCCGCGCCGTAACGGTTCTCGGCGGCGCCGGAATGTGATCGTCCGGTCACTGAACTTGAATTTGAAGGGGCGGCCACGGGCCGCCTTTTCTTTTTTACCACACTTTAGCCGAACTCCGTTGCTTTTTCACAGCAATTGGAAAACTGTGCGGCGCGCTCACCTTAAGAATCGGCGACAGTATCGCGGACCGCGATCGCGGGTGGGAGTAATCGGTATTCGAACAGGACAGACGAAATGAAGAAATTTGTCGTGGCAGGACTGGTTGGTCTTGTGGCCCTTTCGGGTCTCGGACCAGCGGCAAATGCCATGCCACTTTCCGGGCTCTTCGCCCGCGTGACCCATGCCGATGCCGCCAGCAAACATGACTTGCCGGTGGTGAAGGTGCAGTCGGCCGACCTCGGACGGATCGGTCAACTCGAGGAACAGATCCGCTCGCTCAACGGGCGTATCGAGGAAATGAGCTTCCAGTTGCTGCAGATGCAGGAACAGATCCGGAAGTTCCAGGAGGACAACGAGTTCCGCTTCCAGGACCTCGAAAACGGCAAGTCCTCTTCGAAGAAGAGCGGCGCACTCGAAACGCCGAACTCCAGTGATCAGGCGTCCGTCACCCCTGGGGTGACGGATAGCCAGCCCCCGGTGGCACCTCCCGCCGCCGGCAACGACATGGCGGCAACGGGCGCCAATCCGGGCGCGACGGGCGCCGCACCGCCGACGACGTTGGGGCAGATCATTTTCGACGAGAACGGCAATCCGGTGTCGGCGACCACCGATGCCCAGCCGGGCGCGAACGCCACGCTTCCCGGCGTTGGGGCGGGAACGGCAGACGGCGGCGATGCGGGCCTCAACGGCAATCCCGGCAGCGAGCAGCAAACCGCCTCTCTCGACAATCCCGGCGATCTCTACCAATCCGCCTACGGACACGTGCTTTCGGGCGACTATGGGTTGGCTGAGCAGGAATTCCGCGATTACCTCGATACCTTTCCCAACGGCGACAAGGCGGCCGACGCCAGTTTCTGGATGGGCGAGGCGCAGTATTCGCAGGGCAAATACAGTGACGCAGCGAAGACCTTCCTGAACGCGCATCAATCCCACGGGAAATCGCCCAAGGCGCCCGAGATGCTGCTGAAGCTCGGCATGTCGCTCGGTGCACTCGACAACAAGGAAACTGCCTGCGCGACGCTGCGCGAGGTGAATAAGCGCTACCCGAAGGCTTCGCCCGCCGTGAAAGCAAAGGTGTCGAGCGAGCAGAGCCGCTTTGGCTGCTGAGGCCCACCGACGTGCCTGAAGCCGTCATTGCCACGGCCAGATATTTTCTCCGCGCCTTCATCGAGCCTCGCCGGATCCTCGTGGCCGTCTCTGGAGGCAGCGACTCCAAGGGACTTCTTCTCGCCCTCCATTCCGCAATCGGCGACAAAGATCGCGAAGGTTTCTCGCTCGTCGCCTGCACGATTGATCACCGCTTGAGACCGGAATCCGCAGATGAGGCAGCAGCGGTGGCGGCGTTCTGTGCCGAACTCGGCGTTCCTCATCTTGTCTGCCGCTGGGAAGGCGACAAACCGCGAACCGGGATTCAGGCGGCAGCGCGCCACAAACGCTATGAACTGCTGGCGGACGCCGCCGCCTCGCTTGGCGCCGACTGCATTGCGACCGGACATACGCTGGATGACCAGCACGAGACGATTGCGATGCGCGGCGCGCGTGGCGAAGGGGAGGGGTTGGGCAGCGCCGGCATGGCGAGCACCATGCTTTACGGGCGCCGGATCTGGGTGTTGCGGCCATTCCTCGGCCTGCGGCGTGCCGACATACGGGCATTCCTGACCGCGCGGGGTGTCGCGTGGTTCGACGATCCGAGCAATGCCAATCCCCTGTTCGAGCGTGTTCGCGTGCGCTCCGAGCTCGCAGCTTCGGAGGAGGCGCCGGCCGCCCGGTGGAGCGCTGCGCAAAGGGCCGCGTCGTCGGCGCGGGCAGCCGCCTTGATCGAAAGCCATGTCCGGGTCCACGAGACCGTCGCGGCCGAGATCGCGGCCGAGCAGGCAGGAAACCTGGGCGACGCCGACTGGCGCCGCGCGCTTCTGTCCGTCGCTGCCGTGCTCGGCGGCCGCAATCATTTGCCCGTGCATGCGACGATCGAGCGCATATCCGGCTTTCTGCAAGCGGGCATGCCGGGACGGATGACGGCCGGGGGCGTCGTATACGACAGGCGTCCAAGCGGTCTCTACCTCTACCGTGAGGCGCGCAACCTTTCCGCACTTGTCATTGAACCGGGCGAGACGAAGACGTGGGACGGGCGCTTCAACGTAACGAATGGCGAACGCAGCCCGTTGATGGTGACTGCCAAGGGACAGGATGGTCAATGGGATCAGAGGCTTATTGACGCAGGCCTGCCGTCTGGCGTCGCCAAACGGGCCTCCCGAGCTGCGCCACGTATTGCTCCAGCAGCCGCCAATGTCGTTGGCATGAGCCCGATTCAGGCGAAGGTGGAATGCCGCATCGGTCTCTACGACGCCTTTTTGCCCGGTTTCGACCGGATCATGGCAGATGCGGTCGCGATGCTGTTTGGGCGCGAACGATACCCCGCTCCGCCGGTTCACGATGTTTTTGACAGAAATGGAAAGGTAGCTGGCGGTTTGCCTTGGCAAGGCGACACCAGAACCTTATGTTAGGGAACAAGACTGTAGCTCGGCGAAATGCGCGAGTTGCGACAGGTTCCGGGGAGTTCGATGAACCCTAATTTTCGAAATTTTGCCCTTTGGGCAATCATAGCGCTTCTCCTGATTGCGCTATTCAGCATGTTCCAGCAGCCGACTGAGCGCGCCGGTTCTCGTGAAATTCCATTCTCGCAGTTTCTGAAGGATGTCGACGCCAGCCGCGTCAAGGAAGTCGTGATCACCGGCTCGAAGGTGATCGGCAGCTATTCCGAAAGCGGCGCCACCTTCCAGACCTACGCGCCCTCCGTCGATACGGCCTTGACCGAACGGCTGGAAGCCAAGGACGTTACCGTCACCGTGCGTCCGGAAACGGATGGGTCCTCGGGCTTCCTGAGCTATATTGGTACGCTGCTGCCGATGCTGCTGATCCTCGGCGTCTGGCTGTTCTTCATGCGGCAGATGCAAGGTGGCTCCCGTGGGGCGATGGGCTTTGGCAAGTCCAAGGCCAAGCTCCTGACCGAAGCGCACGGCCGCGTCACCTTTGACGATGTCGCCGGCGTCGACGAGGCCAAGCAGGATCTCGAGGAAATCGTCGAATTCCTGCGCGACCCGCAGAAGTTCCAGCGCCTTGGCGGGCGCATCCCGCGCGGCGTGCTGCTGGTTGGCCCCCCTGGCACCGGTAAGACGCTGCTTGCCCGCTCGGTCGCCGGCGAAGCGAACGTGCCTTTCTTCACGATCTCCGGCTCTGATTTCGTCGAGATGTTCGTCGGTGTCGGTGCGTCGCGTGTCCGGGACATGTTCGAGCAGGCGAAGAAGAACGCCCCCTGCATCATCTTCATCGATGAGATCGATGCTGTCGGCCGCCATCGCGGTGCCGGCCTCGGCGGCGGCAATGACGAACGCGAGCAGACGCTGAACCAGCTGCTCGTCGAAATGGACGGCTTCGAAGCCAATGAAGGCATCATCCTGATCGCCGCGACCAACCGTCCCGACGTGCTCGATCCGGCGCTGTTGCGTCCGGGCCGCTTCGACCGCCAGGTCGTCGTACCGAACCCGGACATCAACGGCCGCGAACGGATCCTCAAGGTGCATGTCCGCAATGTGCCGCTGGCGCCGAATGTCGATCTCAAGGTCCTGGCGCGCGGCACTCCGGGCTTCTCCGGCGCCGATCTCATGAACCTCGTCAACGAGGCTGCGCTGATGGCGGCGCGGCGCAACAAGCGCCTTGTCACCATGCAGGAGTTCGAGGACGCCAAGGACAAGATCATGATGGGTGCGGAGCGCCGCTCTTCCGCCATGACCGAGGCCGAGAAGAAGCTGACCGCCTATCACGAAGCGGGCCATGCCATCGTCGCTCTGAACGTTCCCTCCGCCGATCCGCTGCACAAGGCGACGATCATCCCGCGCGGCCGTGCGCTCGGCATGGTGATGCAGTTGCCCGAGGGTGACCGCTACTCGATGAGCTACAAGTGGATGATCTCGCGCCTTGCCATCATGATGGGTGGACGCGTTGCCGAGGAACTGACCTTCGGCAAGGAGAACATCACTTCCGGCGCCTCCTCCGACATCGAGCAGGCGACGAAGCTTGCGCGTGCGATGGTGACGCAATGGGGCTTCTCCGATCAACTCGGTCAAGTCGCCTATGGCGAGAACCAGCAGGAGGTCTTCCTCGGCCACTCCGTGGCGCAGCAGAAGAACGTTTCGGAAGCGACGGCACAGAAGATCGACAACGAAATCCGCCGCCTGATCGATGATGCCTACGAAACGGCGCGCCACCTCCTGACCGAGAAGAACCACGAATTCGTGGCGCTTGCGGAAGGCCTGCTGGAATACGAAACCCTGACCGGGGACGAAATCAAGGCGCTCATCCGCGGCGAGAAACCCGCACGCGACCTCGGAGACGATACGCCTCCGCATCGTGGTTCGGCCGTTCCCTCGGCCGGTACGAAGAAGGAAGCCGGTGCCAAGGGCGAGGAGCCGGAAGGCGGCTTCGAACCGCAACCGCAATAGCACCGGTCGAAAAAATCAGAATCGGAGGCCGCCGCGCCGAAGGGAGCGGCGGCTTTTTTGTTGGGTATTTTCTTCGAACGTATCTTTCGCGCAGTTGGTAACGCGCTGTAATGATTTCTGATGATAGGATTGCTGCCGTTTGCTGCGGTTTTATGCCAAAGATGATTCAACCATGCCTGACCTCTGCGGTGGACGCGAGCAGGCTGCAGCCATAACAAGCCGCGCGAGCGTCAAGCCCTTTATACGAGGTCCGGCGATATGAAATCCAGTCGCGGAACACGCGGACAGACGCGGCCGACAAAGAAGATCCTGCCGAAGCGGGACAATGGAGTTTTTATGAGGCGCAAATATTTCGGGACTGACGGCATTCGCGGGCAGTCCAACATTTTCCCGATGACGCCGGATCTGGCCATGCGTGTCGGCATTGCCGTCGGGACGATCTTCCGCAACGGCGCGCACCGTCACCGCGTCGTGATCGGCAAGGACACGCGTCTTTCCGGCTATATGCTGGAAAATGCAATGGTCGCCGGCTTCACCGCGGCTGGCCTGGATGTTTTCCTGCTCGGACCGATCCCGACACCAGGTGTCGCCATGCTGACGCGATCGTTGCGCGCCGACATCGGCGTGATGATCTCGGCCTCGCACAATCCTTTCCGCGATAACGGCATCAAGCTCTTCGGACCTGATGGTTACAAGCTTTCCGACGATATCGAGGAGAAGATCGAGGAGCTCATCGACCAGGATATGTCCGCACAGCTTGCCAAGCCCGAGGATATCGGCCGGGCCAAGCGCGTCGATGGCGACATCTACCGCTATATCGAACAGGCGAAGCGGACCCTGCCGCGCGACGTCACGCTGAAGGGATTGCGGATTGCCATCGACTGCGCGAACGGCGCCGCCTACAAGGTTGCCCCGTCCGCGCTTTGGGAGCTCGGCGCCGAAGTGGTGACGATCGGGACGGAGCCGAATGGCGTCAACATCAATCTCGAATGCGGGTCGACGCATCCGGCCGCTTTGTCGAAAAAGGTCCACGAAGTCAGGGCCGATATCGGCATCGCACTCGACGGGGATGCGGACCGGGTCCTGATCATCGATGAAAACGGCACTGTCGTCGATGGCGACCAGCTCATGGCCGTCATCGCTGACAGCTGGGCTGCCGATGGCATGCTGAAGGGTGGCGCCATAGCCGCGACGGTGATGTCGAATCTCGGCCTCGAACGCTACCTGAAGGAGCGGGGCATCGGACTGCACCGCACCAAGGTCGGCGACCGCTACGTCGTCGAGCAGATGCGCCAGGATGGCCTTAACGTTGGCGGTGAACAGTCCGGCCATATCGTGCTCTCCGATTTCGGAACGACCGGCGACGGTCTGGTGGCTGCGCTGCAGATTCTCGCCGTGGTCAAGCGGCAGGGCAAATCGGTCAGCGAAGTGTGCCATCGCTTCGAGCCCGTGCCGCAGGTCTTGAAGAATGTTCGCGTGTCGACGGGCAAACCGCTCGAGCATCCGACCGTGCAGCAGGCGATCGCCGATGCCGAGGCGGGACTTGCCAGGAATGGCCGCCTGCTGATCCGTCCGTCCGGAACCGAACCGCTGATCCGCGTCATGGCGGAAGGTGACGATCGTAGCCAGGTCGAGCGTATCGTCGACGAACTGGTCAACGTGATCGGCAGCGTTCGCAGCGCCGCCTGACCATCAAAGTGCGACAGCGATATTTGTGCGTCTGAAAAGACATACGACGCTGTAGGACCATGATTGCTTTTGAAGGCCGGCATCGATCGCCGGCCTTTTTTGTTGCTGCGTCGGGTTGTCGAATAGGGCGAGCATGAGCAATTGTTAATAAACAGAGTAAATTTCTATGCTTAATCCGATATTAACCGCAGCGTGCGACTTTTGACGCAACAAGAGTGCAGTATCCGGCCGAGGCAACGCGGCGCGGGTCAGAATATTCGCGGAGCTATTATGAAAAGACCTTTGATTGCATTTGTTGCCGCAATATTGAGCGGCGCCCCGGTTTTGGCTGCCGACCTTTATGTCGAAGATCCTGCGCCGGTTATAGTGCCCAGCGGCTGGTATCTGCGCGGCCATCTGGGGATGAGCAACCAGAAACTCGGTCATATGAAGCACGAACTCATGGATGTCGTGGAACTTCACGAGTTCCTCGACGAAGGCGAGTTCGACAGCGCGCCGCTCGCCGGCGTCGGTATCGGTTATCAATTCAATGACTGGCTGCGCCTGGACGGTATCGTCGAATACCGCGGCAAGGCGGATTTCGCCGCGCTTGATCGTTACGGCCACAGCGGCCCGACTGGTCCGATCTGGGATGGCACGAACGACTACGACGCCGCCAAATCGGAGTGGCTGTTGATGGCCAACGCCTATGTCGACATCGGCGATTGGTACGGCATCAAGCCCTATGTGGGCGCCGGTATCGGTGCCTCGCGAAACAGGATCTCGGGTTTCCGTGACATCAACGTGCCGACCCTCGGCGTTGCCTATGCCGACGACGACCCGACCTGGAACTTTGCATGGGCGGTGCATGCCGGCGTCGCTTATCAGGCGACCGAACGCCTGGCGCTCGATCTCGGCTACAGCTACGTCGATCTCGGCGACGCAAAGACCGGCAATATTCGTACCTACGACGGCTCCACGGTGAACGCCCCGATGCACTTCGAAGACATCACGTCGCATGACTTCAAGCTCGGCATGCGCTACGCCCTGCAATAGTCCGGGCTGTAGAGCGAGACATCGTCCGGGGGCCGCCATGCGGCCCCTTTTCACTTCGGGGGCTCACCTTTCGAGGGGCGGCCGCCGTGCCGGATTTCCTTAAATTTTCCGTCAATCAACATGCTTAACCGATGGTTAACTTGTCGCTGCCAATAGTTAACGCCAGCAAGCGGGCCGTCATGGCCGCTGACACGAATACTGGCAGGGCGCGGACATGCATTGGCGGAACGGGATTTGCGGCATCGCTTTCAGCGCCGGTTTTCTGCTCTCCGGCATGGTGGAGGCCGCAGACGAGGATTTGCTCGACGCGCCGGAGATCACCATCTCGACGAAAGCGGAGCGCAGCAGCGGTCTCTATCTGCGCGGCGACATCGGTTATGCGCCGTGGCGCGACGAGGGCGATCCCTCCTATCGCACCTTCGACGCCGGCACCGGCGGCTACAGCAGCGTTCCGTTCGACAATGCCCGTTTCGACAGGCCGATCTCCGGCACGATCGGTATCGGCTATCAGTTCAATGACGTCGTGCGCGCCGACATAACCGCGGAATATTTTGAGGGGCGGTTCGACGGCTCGTCGTTGTCAGCCACTCCCTGCGCAGGCCAGGGCGCCGGAACGTCATGCGACTTGTCGCACAGCGCCAATTTTTCCGCGCTCGGGCTCATGGCGAACGGCTATGTCGACCTGGCGACACTTGCCGGCTTCACGCCATATCTCGGCGCGGGCATCGGCGCCACGAACATCAACTGGAACACCGTCCGGGAGACGGCAACCTGTGTTCCGGGCGGTGGCGCCTGCGCGGGTGTGGCAGGTGGAACGTCCTATGAGGGAGAAGACAGCTGGCGCTTCACCTATGCACTCATGGCCGGTGTCTCCTACGACATCACGGATCGGCTGAAATTCGATCTCGGCTACCGCTATTCCCACATCGCAGATGGCGACATGTTCGGCTTCGGAGCCGAGGCGCTTGCCGGCGCCAGTGGCGCCAAGGGTCATGACGACGGCCTTTCCCGCCACGAGATCCGCGCGGGCCTGCGCTTCTCACTCTGGTAACAATCGTTCGGCGTCTGCACTCTCTGTGTTCGAAGTTTACCCGGAACGCCGAAAATTTTTCCAAAAGCGACGCAAGTTGCTTGACTTCCTCTCTGACCCGCAATATTCCCGGCGGCGGGACACCCCTCCCCAACGAGGGGCTTCTATCTGAGAGGATAGCATTATGACGAAGCCTGCCACGCCGGACGTGCGTCCGGCAAATACCCATTTTTCTTCTGGCCCCTGCGCAAAGCGTCCCGGTTGGACGCTCGAAGCTCTCTCCGATGCCGCGCTCGGTCGATCGCACCGAGCCAAGATCGGTAAGACGAAGCTGAAGCAGGCCATTGACCTCACCCGTGAAATTCTTGAAGTGCCCGCCGATTACCGCATCGGTATCGTGCCCGCTTCCGATACCGGCGCCGTCGAAATGGCGCTGTGGTCGCTGCTCGGCGCCCGTGGCGTCGACATGCTCGCCTGGGAAAGCTTCGGTGCCGGTTGGGTGACCGACGTGGTCAAGCAGCTCAAGCTCGCCGATGTTCGCAAGTTCGAGGCTGCCTATGGCGAATTGCCGGACCTCGCCAAGGTCGATTTCGACCGCGATGTCGTCTTCACCTGGAATGGCACGACCTCCGGTGTGCGTGTGCCGAATGCCGATTTCATTCCGGCGGACCGCAGGGGCCTGACGATCTGCGACGCGACCTCCGCCGCCTTTGCCCAGGATCTCGATTTCGCCAAGCTCGACGTCGTCACCTTCTCCTGGCAGAAGGTTCTGGGCGGAGAGGGCGCGCATGGCGTCCTCATTCTTTCGCCGCGCGCAGTCGAACGGCTGCTGACCTATGCGCCGGCATGGCCGCTGCCGAAGATCTTCCGCCTGACCAGCGGCGGCAAGCTGATCGAAGGCATCTTTTCCGGCGAGACGATCAACACGCCGTCGATGCTTTGTGTCGAAGACTATATCGACGCGCTCCTTTGGGCGAAGTCGGTCGGCGGCCTCAAGGGGCTGATCGCCCGGGCAGACGCCAACGCCGACGCGATCCATCGGTTCGTCGACGCAAATGCCTGGATTGCAAACCTGGCGATCAAGGCGGAAACCCGCTCCAACACCTCGGTGTGCCTCAAGATCGTCGACAAGGACGTTCTTGCCCTGGATGCCGACGGCCAGGCCGCTTTCGCGAAGGGCGTCGTCGCCCTGCTCGAAAAGGAAGGTGTGGCCTACGATATCGGCCACTATCGCGACGCCCCCTCCGGTCTACGGATCTGGGCTGGTGCCACCATCGAGACTTCCGACATGGAAGCGCTGATGCCGTGGCTCACCTGGGCCTTCGAGACCCAGAAGGCGACGTTGTCGCAGGCCGCCGCCTGATCCAAGCGATAAGCTTCGCTCGCTGCGAGCGAAGCCACTCACGCACCCTTTCAGAACTGATCCTCAAGGAGGCCTCTCATGGCACCTCGCGTTCTCGTATCCGATGAACTGTCGGAAACCGCCGTCCAGATCTTCCGCGACCGCGGCCTTGAAGTGGATTTCCAGCCGAAGCTCGGCAAGGACAAGGAAAAGCTCGCCGAGATCATCGGCAACTATGACGGTCTCGCGATCCGCTCCGCCACCAAGGTGACGGAGAAGCTGATCGCTGCCGCCACCAATCTCAAGGTCGTCGGCCGAGCCGGTATCGGCGTGGACAATGTGGACATCCCGGCTGCATCTCGCCGCGGCATCATCGTCATGAACACGCCCTTCGGCAACTCGATCACGACGGCCGAGCATGCTATCGCGCTGATGTTTGCCGTCGCCCGGCAGCTTCCCGCGGCAGACGGTTCCACTCAGGCCGGCAAGTGGGAAAAGTCGAAATTCATGGGCGTCGAGATCACCGGCAAGGTGCTTGGCGTCATCGGTGCCGGCAATATCGGCTCGATCGTCTGTGCCCGCGCCATCGGGCTGAAGATGCACGTCGTCGCCTACGATCCGTTCCTGTCGAAGGAACGCGCCGAGGAAATGGGCGTGGTCAAGGTCGAACTCGACGAGCTCTTTGCGCGAGCGGATTTCATCACACTGCACGTACCGCTGACGGACAAGACCCGCAACATCATCGACGCGCAGGCGATCGCCAAGATGAAACCGGGCGTGCGCATCGTCAACTGCGCGCGTGGCGGCCTCGTCGTCGAAAGCGCGCTTGCCGAAGCGCTGAAATCGGGCCATGTCGCCGGTGCCGGCTTCGACGTCTTCGAGGTGGAACCCGCCACCGAAAGTCCGCTGTTCGGTCTGCCGAACGTCGTCTGCACGCCGCATCTCGGCGCTTCCACGACCGAAGCGCAGGAGAACGTGGCGCTGCAGATCGCCGAGCAGATGTCCGACTATCTGGTCAACGGCGCTGTCTCGAACGCCATCAACATGCCGTCGATCACGGCGGAAGAAGCGCCGATCCTGAAGCCCTTCATTCGGCTCTCCGACGTTCTCGGCGCCTTCGTCGGCCAGGTCACCGAAAGCGCTATCAAAGAAATCGAAATCCTCTATGACGGTTCCACGGCGGCGATGAACACCAAGGCACTGACGAGCGCCGTTCTTGCCGGCCTGATCCGTCCGCAGGTGGCGGACGTCAACATGGTTTCCGCGCCGGTCATGATCAAGGAAAAGGGCGTCATCCTTTCCGAAGTGAAACGCGACAAGTCCGGCGTCTTCGACGGCTATATCAAGCTGACGGTGACGACATCGAACCAAACCCGTTCGGTCGCCGGTACGGTTTTCTCCGATGGCAAGCCGCGCTTCATCCAGATCAAGGGCATCAATCTCGATGCCGATGTCGGCAAGCACATGGTCTATCTCACCAACACCGACGTCCCCGGCATGATCGGATTCATAGGTACGACGCTCGGTGACGCCGGCGTCAACATCGCCAACTTCCAGCTCGGTCGCGAGAAGGAAGGCGGCGACGCCATCGCTCTGCTTTATGTCGACGGTCCGGTCTCCGAGACGGTGCTCGACAAGCTGCGTGCCAACGCGGCAATCCGCCAGGCGAAGCAACTGGTGTTCAATATCGATTAAGCGACACCCCACCCGGAACTCGGCGACAGCGCCGCACGTCGTTCAGATGTGCGGCGCTGTCGCGTTTCATACGGCACGGCGAAGTTCTTATCAGCGCGGCAGCTTCGGACGGCCACGTTCCGCGATGGCAATGCCGCCAAGCACCAACAGCAATGCCACGAGATGAAACGGATGAAATGTCTCCCCGACAAGAAGCACGGAAAGGAGCGTCCCGAAAACCGGGATGGCATTGATGAACAGTCCGGCGCGATTGGCGCCGATCATTTCAACGCCGCGCACGTAAAGAACCTGCGACATCAGCGATGGGAAGATCGCAGCATAGACGACGATCGCCCAGCCGCTGGCGTCGGGTGCGATGGCGCTGCCGTTTGAGAATTCCCAGATGAGGAGCGGGATAGCGCTCAAGAGTGCCCCGAAGGCCGGCGCGGCGATGAAGCTCTGCCAGTGCATGTTCGGCTTCCAACGCAGACCGACGGTGTAGGCGGCGTAGACGATACAGGCGAGGATCATCAGCGCGTCGCCGAAATTGAACTGCAATTGCATGAGGCTTGCGAGGTCGCCATGCGCGGCTGTGATCAACACGCCGATCAGAGTCACCGTAAAACCGATGATCTGCGCGACCGAGGCCTTTGTGCGGAACAGGACGAAGTTGAAGAGGAAGATCAGCATCGGGATGCCGGCCTGCAGGATCACGGCGTTGATGGCGCTCGTATATTTCACCGCCGAATAGAGGAATGCGTTGAACATGGTGAAGCCGACCGCGCCGTAGGCCAGCAATTGCAGCCAATGCTCACGGATCTTGTCCCAGTCGCGACGGATCTGCGGCGTCATCAATGCCAGGATGACGGCGAGTGCCACCATCCAGCGCAGCGTCGTCAGCATCATCGGACTGACGTGCCCGACGGCCATCTTGCCCGCGACTGAATTGCCGCCCCAAAAAAGCGAAGTTATTGCGAGATAGAAATAGGCCCTGGCGTTCACGATGCTGCGATCCATGTGGGACGGGAATGAGTGCCGGAGAGGCGGGAAAGCAGCAGAGATATAGGCGCTAAATCCGTCGGTTGTCATGCGAAAAAGGGCTTCGAGCGGGGCACAACGGGGTCGCTTTCCGCAAGACAACACAGTATAGATGCGCGGGTTTCAGAATGGCGCAATCCCTTGTGCGCGTGCGAACAGGAAGAAAATTATGACGAATGTCGTGGTGGTCGGATCCCAATGGGGCGACGAAGGCAAAGGCAAGATCGTGGACTGGCTTTCGGAGCGCGCGGACATCGTCGTGCGATTCCAGGGCGGCCACAATGCCGGCCACACCCTGGTGATCGACGGCGTCAGCTACAAGCTGTCGCTGCTTCCCTCCGGCGTCGTCCGCCCCGGTAAGCTCGCGGTCATCGGCAACGGCGTCGTGATCGATCCCCATGCGCTGATCGCGGAGATCGACAAGCTTGCCAACCAGGGCGTGAAGGTCACCCCGGACAACCTGCGTATCGCCGACAACGCGACGCTCATCCTGTCGCTGCACCGGGAGCTCGACGGCTTCCGCGAGGATGCAGCCTCGAACAGCGGCACCAAGATCGGCACGACGCGCCGCGGCATCGGCCCGGCTTACGAGGACAAGGTCGGCCGCCGCGCCATTCGCGTCATGGATCTTGCCGATCTGGACACGCTGCCGGCAAAGGTCGACCGACTGCTGACACATCACAATGCGCTGCGCCGCGGGCTCGGTGAAGTGGAGATCAGCCATCAGGCGATCATGAATGAACTGTCGTCGGTCGCCGCACGCGTGCTGCCGTTCATGGATACGGTCTGGCTGCTCCTCGACAAGCATCGGCGCAAAGGCGCGCGTATCCTCTTCGAAGGCGCTCAGGGCACGCTGCTCGACATCGACCACGGCACGTATCCCTTCGTCACCTCGTCCAACACGGTTGCTGGCCAAGCGGCCGCCGGTTCGGGCATGGGGCCGGGCTCGCTCGGCTATATTCTCGGCATCACCAAGGCCTATACGACACGTGTCGGCGAAGGACCGTTTCCGACGGAGCTTAACGACGAGGTCGGCCAGTTCCTCGGTGAACGCGGCCATGAATTCGGGACCGTCACCGGGCGCAAGCGCCGCTGCGGCTGGTTCGATGCCGCGCTGGTGCGTCAGTCCGTCGCCGCGAACGGAATCACCGGCATTGCGCTCACGAAGCTTGATGTACTTGACGGTCTCGACGAGTTGAAGATTTGCGTCGGTTATACTCTGGACGGACAAGAGATCGACCATCTTCCGGCAAGTCAGGCGCAGCAAGCTTCGGTAAAGCCCGTCTACATTACGCTTGAAGGCTGGAAGGAATCGACGGTCGGCGCCCGCAGTTGGGCCGATCTTCCGGCACAAGCGATCAAGTATGTTCGCCAGGTCGAGGAACTGATCGGCGCGCCGGTCGCACTTCTTTCGACGAGCCCGGAACGCGATGACACAATACTTGTGACGGACCCTTTTGAGGACTAGTGTCGGCGCGACGACAGTGGCGTCGGTGATTGCGGGCGCATGCCTGGGAGTATGAGAAAGTTCTGATGGCGGATTTTGTTGCAGTTATTCGCAGGACCGTTGACGGCCTGTCGGAAAACACACCGGAAATGCGGGGCAGGGTTTACGAGAAGGCGCGTAGTGCCGTGCGCCGGCAACTCGAAAACATGAGCCCACGGCCATCGGACGACATGATCAATCGCCAGCTTAACAAGCTGGAACAGGCAATCGGCGAAGTCGAAAGCGAGCATGCGGAAGCCCTCCCTGCCGTCGAGGAAACCGACGCGGTCGAGCCGCGCGTAGACGAAACGCCGACGGGGCAGGAGCCGCCTGCCTCGAGCGAGCCGCAGACTGAAGCGAGCGTTGCTGACGAGCCGGAACAAGCGTCGTCGGAGGAACAGACCGAGGAACCTGCAAGCGAGGAGTCGGAAGTCGCAGAACCTGTGTCGCCGCCGCTGGTTAGCGCCGAAGCGGGCGACGAGGCGCAGCACGCCGCGCCGATCGACGAGGAGGCGGCACACGAACCGGTCGCCGCCTATGACGAGGGCACCCCGTCCGAACCGCCTGAGGAAGTGCCGGCCGAAGAACCGACGGACGAAGCAGCGGCACCACGGACCGCTCCGACAGACGAACGACCGGCCGAACATGAATTCGAAGCCGATCAGGCGCCGCCGGTTGACGATGCGGGACAGCCCGAATCGCGCGCTGACGATTTCCGCGACGAGCAGGTCGAGGCCGAGCCCGATCACGGGGAGCCGGTACGGCCCGAATCTCTCCCGAGTGAGGGGGATACGGAGGCGAAATCCGCCGCGTCGGAATGGGCCCTGCCGGAATGGGACGATACGGCTTCGACGACAAAGGCGCCCGAGGCGGCCGGGGATGCCTCTTCGGCGGCGCCAGAGCGGCTGGGCATCCACCCGGTGGAACCGGTAACGGACGAGCCCGAACAGCAGCATCCCGGCGACGCCGAGCCGTCGCGCTCCTGGTCCTTCGACGAAAACGATCCTTTCGCGCCGGCAACGGAGAGCAAGAAGGATAAGGCTGCCGAAGCCGACATTTCCGAATGGTCGTGGCCGGTGGAAAAGGCGCCTGTGCCCGCGAGCCAGGAAGAGCGCGCCAGCACCGCCTGGAACCACATCGACGACCTGCTTGGCTTTGGCGACAACGCCGGGGCAGGGGCGGCTGCGAACGGAGCGGCAACTGCTGCCAAGGAGAATGGCAGCGAGCCTCCGGTTTCCGCGCCGGCTCGTCCGTCCTACCGGGCAACACCCAAGCCCTCCCGCTTCAATTTCAAGCGGCTGGCGATCGGCGCCGTCATTGCGCTTCTTCTCGGCGGCGGCGGTTATGCCTATTGGCAGAACCGCGAGGCGGGCAACGCCTGGCTTTCGGGGCTGATCGCAAAGATCATGCCCGCGGCGCCGGAGGGCACCGGAACGCCGGACGGCCAGAACGCGCCTGCCGACCAGCCCAGCCAGCCAAGCGGGCAGTCTGGCACGCCTGGCGAAACGGCGCAGCCCGAGGACAGTTCGACCAAGCTCACCCAGCGGCTGCTTGCCGATGGGTCCGAAGTGGATGAGGGTCCGGCGGGCGCGAGCGACACGGAAGTCTCGCAGGAGGGCAAGTCAGTCGCTCCTCAGACGGAGGCCGGACAGCCGCCAAGTGGTGGTGCCGAACCACAGCAGACGGCAGGGGCAGAGGCCCCCGCGGCGCCGAACCAGGACGCCGGGCAAGCGCCTCAGGCGGAGATCTCCGTCGCCGACGGGGAGAAGATGTTCCTTTACGAGGAACGGCTCGGCCAGTCCTCCCCGACGGCGATCCCCGGTACCGTCGCCTGGTCGATCAAGGATGAGTCGCCGGGCGGAGACGCGAAGCCCGAGCCGACGATCCAGGCGCAGATCACGGTGCCCGACAGGGGGTTGACCGCGCTGATGACGATCAAGCGCAATGCCGACCCGTCTCTGCCGGCGAGCCACGTAGTCGAATTTGTGTTCTCGCTTCCGGAGAACTTCGAGGGCGGCGCAATCGACGGTGTCCAGCGCGTTTCGATGAAGCGCACGGAGCAGGACCGTGGCGATCCCCTGATCGCCGTCCCCGCTAAGATCACCGACGATTTCCACATGATCGCGCTCAACGACTTCGCCGAAGCTGTCAGCAACAATACGGAACTGCTGCGCAGCCGCAGCTGGATCGACATTCCGATCACCTACCGGAACGGGCGTCGTGCCTTGCTGACGCTGGAGAAGGGGGCTGCCGGCATCGAAGCCTTCAACAAGGCGATGCAGGCGTGGGGCGCGCTCGGCAACACGGCCGCAAGCAGCCAATAGCCGGGGAAGAGATGGCGATACAAAAAAATCCCGGCCAGGAGAGCCCCGGCCGGGATTTTTCTTGTTCCTATGTGACTTCCCGCGGGCGGGGAAACCGAGCCGTTACGCGCCTTCGACGACGCGCAAGGCGTTCGAGCGTTCGAGCGCTGCCTTGCGGACCGCGTCCTGAACCTTCTCGAAAGCGCGGACTTCGATCTGCCGGACACGCTCCCGGCTGATGTCGAACTCGGACGAGAGGTCCTCAAGTGTTACCGGATCCTCGGCAAGGCGACGGGCCTCGAAGATGCGGCGCTCGCGATCGTTCAGAACCTTCATCGCGCTGGCGAGCAAGGCCCTGCGGCTATCGAGTTCGTCCTGCTCGATCAGGATCTCTTCCTGGTTGTCATGGTCGTCGACAAGCCAGTCCTGCCACTGCCCCGAGTCGCCTTCGCTGGCCTTTATCGGCGCGTTCAGCGAGGCATCGCCCGACAGGCGACGGTTCATCGAAACGACCTCGTCCTCGCTGACCTTCAGGGTCGTCGCGATTTCCTTCACCTGCTCGGGCTTGAGGTCTCCCTCATCGAGAGCCTGAATGCGGCCCTTCAGCCGCCGCAGGTTGAAGAACAGCCGCTTCTGGTTGGCGGTCGTACCCATTTTGACGAGGGACCAGGAGCGCAGGATGTATTCCTGAATGGCTGCCTTGATCCACCACATCGCATAGGTCGCCAGCCGGAAGCCGCGATCGGGTTCGAATTTCTTGACGGCCTGCATCAGACCGACATTGCCTTCCGACACGACTTCGCCGATCGGCAGGCCATAGCCGCGATAGCCCATCGCAATCTTGGCGACGAGGCGAAGATGGCTTGTCACCAGCTTGTGCGCGGCACTGCGGTCGTCATGCTCCTGATACCGCTTGGCGAGCATGTACTCTTCCTGCGGTTCGAGCATCGGAAATTTGCGGATTTCGTCGAGATAACGGTTGAGACCGCCCTCTCCGGCGGTAATGGTCGGCAAAGTATTGCGGGCCATGAAGCACCCCCTTTTTGCGTCTCCGGCCTCCGGGACGGCAGACCGGGCTGTGGGTCTTCGTCAAGACCCCACGAAGCTAAAAGATAAGTACGGCGAAAGCATGATTCAAGGACTCCGGTTTCACGCTACCGTGAGACCGGGGAAGGGAATGTTGCGAATTGAAGCTTCTATAAGATTGGAATCCGCAACGGCGAATTCAAGGGCTACTGCATGTATCCTCAAACGTACTCTATTAAAGGACAAAAACATGGCAGCAATTCAAAGCGCTACGGCGTCCTTTGCGCGTCTGATAAGACGTTCGGCGCTGTAGGATCACTCCTCAGCGCGTAGAGCAGCGACAAGGACCTCCATGTCCGCGGGCATCGGCGCCTCGAAATGCATCGTCTCGCCCGTGGTCGGGTGCTCGAATTGCAGCATGAAGGCGTGCAGCGCCTGCCGGTGAAAACGGTTGACCACGGCTTTTGCCGGTTCCGGCAGCAGATTGGCCTTGGTACGAAAGGCTGCACCATATTCGGGATCGCCGATCAGCGGGTGGCCGATATGGGCCATATGGACGCGAATCTGGTGCGTGCGGCCGGTTTCGAGGTGGCACACTACGGTCGAGGCGAGGCAGGTGCCATCCGGTTTTTCGAGGTAACGCTCGACGACTTCATAATGGGTGATGGCCTCACGCGCGTCGTCACTCTCCTCGCGTTTGACCGCTCGCTTCGTCCGGTCTAGGGCCCGTCCCAGCGGAGCGTTGATGGTGCCCTTCAACTGACGGGGACGTCCCCAGACCACTGCCTGATAGGCGCGCTCGAGCGGTCCGGTGCGCCCGTGGTCGGCAAACTGGTCCGAAAGATGGCGGTGGGCGGCATCGTTCTTCGCCACGACCATGACGCCGCTGGTTTCCTTGTCGAGCCGATGAACGATACCTGGTCGCCTGACGCCGCCGATGCCGGAAAGGCTGTCGCCGCAATGGTGGATGAGAGCGTTGACGAGGGTGCCCGTCCAATTGCCGGCACCCGGATGCACGACCAGGCCGGCCGGTTTCACGAGAACGATCAGGTCGTCGTCCTCGTAAAGCACGTCAAGGGCGATCTCTTCGCCCCTCGGTTCGGGATCCTCGGGCTCAGGCAAGGCAATCTCGAATACGTCGCCGGGATGCACCTTTCTTTTCGGCTCGCTGACCGTCGAGCCGTTGATCGAGACGGCGCCCTGTTCGATCAGGCTTTTGATGCGATTGCGGGAAAACTCGCCCGAAAGCGCGGCCGTGAGGAAGGCGTCCAGCCTTCCGGCCGCGCTCTCGTCCGCCTTCAGGACTTTCCTATTGTCGGCCGCTTGTTTAAAGGGATCGTTCATTCCGTCTCAATTCCGATAGAAAGCCAGCCATGACTGCAATCGAGCCCGATGAACAGGAAGAAAAGCCGCTTGATCCCGCGATGGAGAATGTCCGTCGCAAGATGGTGCGCCTGCAACTCGTCTCGGCCGGCGTGATGCTCGTCATGCTTATGGCTGTCCTTGGGACGATTGTCTACAAGGTCACCCGTCCGAATGGTCGCGCGGAGGCGGCGCCGACCGCGATAGACGTGCCGAGCGACGCGCCGGTGAGCGCGATCGCCGCACTGCCGGCCGGGTTTTCGGTGAGCAATGTCGCACTCTCCGGTTCGCAGGTGCTTTTCTACGGCAATCTGCCAGGTGCCGAGCCGCGTGCGATCGTGTTCGACATTCCCGCGGGGCGCATCGTCGCCGACATCACCGTCAGGACCAATTGACGGATTCGCCATGACGCTGCCCTCCCTCGCCCGCATCGATGATCCGTCCGATGGCCGCATCGCCGCATTCGTCGCGATCAAGGAGCGAGATCTGACGGGGCGGCAGGGCCGTTTCATCGCCGAAGGCACTGTCGTGCTCCGCATGCTGGCTGCCGCTCACCGCGCTGGACGCGGCATCGTTGCCGAGGCGATCCTGCTGCTCGAGAGCCGCGTTGCCGGCCTGACCGGGCTGCTTGCGGAATTTCCGGCCGACATTCCCGTCTATGTGGCGGATGCTCGGGTCTTCGACGCGATCGCCGGCTTCAACATGCATCGCGGCGTCCTGGCGCTCGGGCGGCGCGAGGCGATGCCGGACGCGGATGCTCTGATCGCGGGACTTCCGGCGGTGAGCCTGGTCCTCGTCGCCTGCGGGATATCGAACCACGACAACATGGGCTCGTTGTTTCGCAATGCGGCCGCCTTCGGCGTCGATGCCGTGTTCATGGACGCCACGAGCTGCGATCCGATGTATCGCAAGGCAATCCGGGTATCGGTCGGATCGGTACTGACGATGCCTTTCGCACGCGAAGGGACGGCATCCTCGCTGATCGAACGACTTCAAGTCGCCGGTTTCGCGATCTGGGGGCTGTCGCCGCGCGGCACAGTCGACATCAACGATATCCAGCCTGCGCCGCGCACGGCGCTCCTCGTCGGCACCGAGGGCGAAGGGCTACCGGAGGCGATCCTTTCTGCGATCCAGACAGCGCGCATCCGCCAGCGGCCGGGCCTCGACAGTCTGAACGTCGCCATGGCTGCCGGCATAGCGCTGCATCAGGTTGCACTGATCAACAAGCGCCTCTGACGCTTGCGCTTTCTATCGTCCGAAGCATGCGGACGACGTGAGGCATAGCCTTCAAAAAGGAAAAACGGTCGACAGCGCGCTCATTCCGGAGGCAGGTATTCCTTGGCGCGGCTTGCGAGGCTCTTGCGGGTCGGCGTTGCGCCCGTCTCCTCCCCGGCAAGAAGGCTGCGGATCGGTGACGCCTTGCCTTCGCTTGCCGCCGTCAGTGCGATCATGCCCGCGGCAATATC
Organism: Sinorhizobium sp. 7-81; assembly: GCF_030124405.1. Lineage (NCBI taxonomy): Bacteria > Pseudomonadati > Pseudomonadota > Alphaproteobacteria > Hyphomicrobiales > Rhizobiaceae > Sinorhizobium > Sinorhizobium sp. 7-81. The sequence goes on from NZ_JASKLT010000008.1 coordinate 136,841, forward strand.
GGCGATCTCCTGCCGCAGCGCCTCGTCATGCGCGGCGGATTTGGCGTTTATCAGGCGCTCCGAAAGTGCGGTAGCGCGATTGCGCAGGTCTTCGGACAGTATGGTCGTGTCAGGGCCTGGAGCGGCCGCAGGCGCCGCTTTTGTGGCGGGCTCGGCGATCTCTCCATTCACGGCGTCCACGACGGCGGACTTTTGCTCCGCGCGTTTCGGCATGGTCAGACCCGCCGCGCGAAGTGCCTTGGCCGCTTCGCGCATCTCATGATTCAGGTCCTTCAGGCGGGCCTTCAGTTTTTCGATTTCGTCCGCGCGCCGCGTCAGCGCGTTCTCGCGGTCCGCGTTGGTGGCGGCTTCGCGCGCGACGGTGGTTTCAAGCTGGCGTATCCGGGTCTCGTTCCGACCGAGCCGCAGTTCCATTTCCCGTGCCCGGGCATTCTCGGCCTTGAGTTCGCCTCGAAGTGCCTCGCGCTCGTCGCGCAGTGTGGCGACCCGGCTCTTCAGGTGCTCGATCTCGGTTTCGCGGGCGGCGAGATCTATCCGGAGATTGTCGATATCCGCCGCTTGTTTCTCCATCTGGCCGTTGAGCTTGCGAATCGTATCGTCCTTGGCGCCGTTGTGCTTTTCCGAGGTTTCAGAGGTCGACTTCATCCGCTCGATGCGTTGTTCGAGTTGGCGGATGGTGGAGCGCATGTCGGCGGCCTCCACGTTCATGTCGGCGAGTTGAGCCTGCAGATCGGCCTTCTCGCCGGCAAGTTTGCGCGCCTCCCGCAGGGTATTTTCGCTTTGCAGCATCAGCGTGACGCTCTTGTCGCGCTCGCGGCGGAGCGCCTGCTGGGCCTTGGCATTTTCGGCAGCATAGGCGGCGCGGGCGGCATCCTTCTGCGCGCGTACTTCCTGGGGGCTCAGAGGCATAGTCGCCTTCAGCCGATCCTCCGCAAAGCGCACGATGCGTCTTTGAATGGCAGGGGCGGCCATGAGGCCGATGACAATCGCTGTCAGAAAGCCCAGGGAAAAGAGGAGCGCAAATTCAATCACGAGCTGGCCGTTTCAATCTGGACCGGATGCGCCGCCCGCCGCGGAAGCCAGGCGCCATCTCGGTGCTTCCCCCGCAGTAAACATGATGCCCTGAATGCTGCAAGTGCTAGAACAGCAAAGCGCGTCTTTTCAGACGCGCTTAATTTCTGGCGAGACGGGGAGATGAGGCATTTTTGCAGCGGCCGGGTCAGCGGCTTTTCTGGAACATGCCGCCGCTTGAAGTACCCTCAGAAAGGATTCCAGGTCGGCTGCTGCGTCAGCTTGAGATAGCCGACGTTAAGACCGAGTCTCGCGCCGATGCCCGTGCGGATCGGCACGACAACAACGTGCTCGTCGGTCAATACCGTCATGCCGACGCCCGCGACGACATAGGCCGAGCCGGAGACGCCGCCGAACCGCTTGTAGAGCGCCGGAACGCTGGGCAGATTGTAGACGAGCATCATGGCGCGACTCCCCTGGCCGCCCCAGTCGAGCCCAAGCGAGGGTCCCTGCCAGAAGACCGTGTGTTGGCCCACGTTCTTCGTATAGAGTTCGCCTTCGCCATAGGTGAGGCCGGCGATGAAGGCGCCGGAGCCTTCCTGCCCGAGGATGTAGCCATTCGGCAAGCCGTAGCGCTCGAAGGCGCGTTCGACGACCTTGGCAAGTCCGCCCGATGTTTCGCCGAAGAAGCCGTGGCCGGCGTCAACGATTTCCTGCATCGTGTACTGGCTGTTGTTGGGGGATTGGGCGTGGGCGGCAGACATGGTGCCGGCTATCAGCATCATCGTCAGGATAGCGCGAACAACCATCGTGGTTGCCTTCATGAACGGCTGCATCGTTTCCTCCGTCAGGCACGAAAGTGACCTGCGCCGGCTGTCATGGCCGGCATTTGCATCGGTTGCGCGTCCGGCGCGGGTCTGGTCCAATTCCAGGGGCGGGCGCGGAAAAGTGTGAAAACTGGTTCCGGCCGCGCATCCTCCAGCGATTCAGGCTGAATTCGGGATGCTCCAGCAATTTGAACCGATCATCTTAACAATCGGTTTACCAAATGTGATGTCATTATGGCCTAGTGATTACCGGCCGCGCCCGCGCGATTCATGGCCCATGCCATGGTCGTGCGGCAGCTTTGGTTGCGGGGCAAGAACGCGCGGCGGTGGCGCCGGCAGACGGATAGCAAACAAGGAAGAATGATGGCAAAGAATCCGAACCTGACATTGACGGGACCCGATCTGGCTGCACTGCTCTGCAGCCGGGTTTGCCACGACATCATTTCGCCAGTCGGCGCCATCAATAACGGCCTTGAACTCCTGGACGAGGGGGGAGCTGATGCCGATGCGATGGACCTGATCCGCACCAGTGCGCTCAACGCTTCCGTCCGCCTCAAGTTTGCGCGCCTTGCCTTCGGTGCATCCGGTTCGGTCGGCGCGTCGATCGATACGGGCGAAGCCGAAAAGGCGGCCAAGGATTTCGCCGCGGCGGAAAGGAAGACCGAGGTCAACTGGAACGGCCCGCGCGCGATCATCGCCAAGAACCGCGTCAAGCTTCTCCTCAATCTCTTCCTGGTCGCCTACGGCTCCATCCCGCGCGGTGGCTCGATCGACATCACGCTGGAAAAGCCCGAATTCGACGCGACCTTCACGCTCGTCGCCAAGGGGCGAATGATGCGGGTGCCGCCGAAGCTCGTGGAACTGCTCTCCGGCACTCCGGAAGAGGCCGTCGATGCGCACTCGATCCAGCCCTATTACACCGTCCTGCTGGGCGAGGAGGCCGGAATGACGATCGACGTCGTTTCGACCGGCGAGGCGATCGTGTTCACCGCCAAGACCGAGGCCTAGAGTATCCCTCTTTCATCAAAACGGCCCGCATCCGACCCTCCGCGACGCAAGTCTGCCGGAGGGTTTTTCGTGTGCGGCTTGGCGTTGCGCTCGCCTCTGCGCGATTAAGAAGCGTTGGATCGGCGCCAAGCCGAAAGGAAGCATTAAGCAATCGTCGTAACGGTTTCTTTGCCAAATCTGTATAGGCTTTGTTTCTTGGATGCGGGGTGCGCGTGCAAGTAGGCGTGAAGGAGTTTGGACATGCGGCGCTTGATGATTGCCGATGGCTCGGATGTTGTCAGGAAAGTTGGGAAGCGCATCCTCTCGGGCATGGGATTTCTGGTTCTGGAGGCGCCAAGCAGCCTTGATGCGCTGGTGCGCTGCGAAGCCGAGTTGCCGAACATCCTGATCGTCGATGCCGCGCTGGACGGCGCGCTCGATCTGATCGCCAATATCCGGCACCTGCCGAATGGCACGTCGGTGCGCATCTACTATTGCGTTGTCGAGGCGGACCTGAAGAAGATGATGGCGGGCAAACGTGCCGGCGCCGACGACTTCCTGCTGAAGCCCTTTGACCGCAAGATCCTGACGAGTGTCTTCGCCGGCCAGTCGATGGCCGCCTGACGAGCGTTGAGAGCCTCGTTAGATCATTGGTGAAATAAACTAGTTGTTTGAAACACGGCCGCGGCAATGCTGCGGCCTTTTTGCATGCGCCCTTTCGGCATGCCCAGCGCCAATCCGACATGAGACGGCGTGGACGGGAGAGGAGGCGCCGTCGTCTCGTCATTGTCTAAATGCATGTCGCCCGAAAGTGTGCAGCGGTATCGGGACAACGACATGCATGCAAACAAAGACTTAAAAGCGCGTCGCGCGCCTCCAATTGAATGCGACGCGCTTTAATGAGCGGGCAACCTGCCGCCAAAGAAAAACCCGCCCGAGAGGGGCGGGGTTTTCGATCCGATAATAGCCGTGAGAGCGGACGAGGAAATGCGGGTCTCGACCGTGATGCTATCGAAAATCAGGCCGTTTCCAGGTAGTCGTTGCCGTCGGGCTCGCGCAGCACGTAGCCGCGACCCCAGACTGTCTCGATGTAATTGGCGCCGCCGGCAGCATTTGCGAGCTTCTTGCGCAGCTTGCAGATGAAGACGTCGATGATCTTCAGCTCCGGCTCGTCCATGCCGCCATAGAGATGATTGAGGAACATTTCCTTGGTGAGCGTCGTGCCTTTGCGCAGCGAGAGGAGCTCCAGCATCTGGTATTCCTTGCCGGTCAGATGCACGCGCTGACCACCGACTTCCACAGTCTTGGCGTCAAGATTGACGATCAGCTCGCCGGTCGAGATGACCGACTGGGCGTGACCCTTGGAGCGACGGACGATTGCGTGGATACGCGCGACCAGTTCGTCCTTGTGGAAAGGCTTGGTCATGTAGTCGTCAGCGCCGAAACCGAGGCCCCGCACCTTGTCTTCAATTCCCGCCATGCCCGACAGGATGAGGATCGGGGTCTTTACTTTCGACAGGCGCAGCGTTCTCAGGACCTCGTAACCGGACATATCCGGCAGGTTCAGGTCGAGAAGAATGATATCGTAGTCATAAAGCTTGCCGAGATCGACGCCTTCTTCACCGAGATCGGTCGTGTAAACGTTGAAACTCTCGGACTTAAGCATGAGCTCGATGCTTTGAGCTGTCGCGCTATCGTCTTCGATAAGTAGAACCCGCATGTTTTTCCCCTTTTCCGCCGCCCAAGGTACGTCGTGGCCCCCTTACGCGATACGGATCCAGTCGTTGCCTGATTTGGAGGCTGCCACCAAATGGTTAACAAATTCTGATTCACTCTGGCAAGGTGTATCGAGAATGTTAAATATTTTTAGCAGTCTCCTGATTCAAAAGGTGAATCTCAAATGGCACCTCTCATGTAATACATGAGGAAATGCCGCTATCTGACTCTTCCGACTCGTTAATGCGCGAAGTGCCACATTTCATGCTTCAGCATTTACGGAGCCTTAAATCATCACCCCTATGATTAACGATGCCCGTAAACGAAAGGTTACCAGCGGTAGGCCTTTGTTAAGGTCGCTTCTATTTTTTGTTTCCGGTCGCCACGGGGCCGGCACGACGGGTCAGGATCAGTAACCGGGGTCTCGCTATCCACGGGAGTATTGCGTATGAAAGCACGTGAGAGCCTTGTCCGCCTGAAGGAATTTCAGGTCCGGGAGAAGCAGCGTCAGTTGAACCAGCTTCAGATGATGATGGCTGAGTTCGAGCGAATGACCAAGGATCTGGAAAGTCAGATTGTATTCGAAGAGAAGAAGTCGGGAATTTCGGATCCCGCGCATTTTGCCTATCCCACCTTCGCCAAGGCCGCCCGCCAGAGAGCCGACAATCTACAGGTCTCGATTCGCGAGCTGAAGGCGCAGCAGGATGCGGCCGAACTCGCGCTCGAGGAGGTTCAGGCCGAGTACGCGAAAGCGGCGGCGCTCGAAGAACGAGACACAGGCGCCCGCATGCGCGCCTGAGTCATTATGCTCCTTCAAAGTGTTACAGCGATCTTTCCGTATCTGATTGGACGTGCGGTGCTGTCTTCTCGAGTCATGCAGTCTGCCTGACGCGGGAGACGTTTCTATTGCAGCCTGCAGCAGTTCCAGGAAAGGTATGTAACGGTTTCCGTCCGGAATTGTGTGGCTTCAAAGAGTTAGATCATTTCATTGTTTCAAGGGAACAATGAAATGATCTAATCGATCCCCCCGCATGTTCGGATGCCGGGCGTATCAAGTCGTCGATGGACGATCGACTCGTCGGAATGCAAGGCGGAGCATGACGGAAGAGCGCGTCTTCACGACCTCGGCTGCTTGTGAGCGCGCCGTCCGCTGAGCTTCGAAAACGCCGATCGCGCGGGCCCGCTTACGCCTGAATGACGTCCTGCCACTCCGGATGGCGCATCGCTTGCGCGCGCATGAAAGGGCAGAGCGGAATGATCTTCCAGCTGCCTTTTCGCGCTTCGTCGACTGCGTGCTTTGCGAGCGCTTGTCCGACGCCCTTGCCGCGCAATTCATCCGGCACCAGCGTGTGATCGATGATGATCAGTTTCGGTGAGGACCGCGAATAGGTCATCTCGCCGGTATGGCCCTCCACGGTCGCCGAATAACGGCCCTTTGCATTGATTTCCTCGTGGGCGATTTCCATAGATCTTCGCTCCGCATCTGTTGCTGCCGGCGGGAATGCTACAACATGTTTTCCGCGATCGGAAACATGAGCAATTCAAAGTGCTACGGCGTCCTTTGCGCGTCTGATGAGACGCGCGGCGCGGTAGCGGCGTCATGCGATCCAAAACAACACCGGCGGCTGCGGGCAGATCCCGAAGCCGCCGGTGTTGAACTATGGCCCTGTCGGGTGAAATCAGTGGCGATACTGTTGGATGCGCGTGGTCCGCAGACCGGCGAGACCATGATCGTTGATGGAGGACTGCCAGGAAAGGAATTCCTCCACGGTCAGGGTGTACCGTTCGCACGCCTCCTCGAGGCTCAAAAGGCCACCGCGCACGGCGGCGACGACTTCAGCCTTCCGGCGGATAACCCAGCGCCGGGTGTTGGCCGGTGGCAGATCCGCGATCGTCAGAGGGCTGCCATCGGGGCCGATGACATACTTTACGCGTGGTCGCATCATTTCGGTCATGGGACTCTCTACACAAACTCAAGACCATATGACCGCGACCTTAGCTTGCCACATTTAACATTTGCCTAAGCCGCCGGTAACAATTTGCTCATAATTTGAGACACTTCGAAGCTGCGACGTAACACCGGACGTCACAGACGAGATCACTGTCGGGCGCGTTGTCTCCTTGCCGATATTTGCTGGCCTCCGCATGGAAAAACCCAAGTTTCGCGTGGTTTTCACATGGGAGCCATGCAATTACCACATTTCACTTCAACTAAAATTTTTGATAGCGAGGCGCACAGCAAAGAATGAGCGTTCGCGTGTACGCTCCTGGAATTATCTCCTGGGCACAACATATTTTCTTGATCGGCCGCGTTGCTTGCGCGACCAGCTGATCGGTGCCGGCTGTATTGCAGCCGCCAGTTGAAGACTGTGCCAGGGTTGCAAGGGAGCATTCAATTCTCGACCAGGCGAACCCGCCGGCAACGTGGTGACAAGGTATGAAGGAATCGAGTGAACCGGCCTCGCGGCACGAGGCTGATGACGACATGCTTTCGGAGTTTGATCCCGCATCGGTGCGCACCGAATACGAGCTGTTGCACTTGATGCGGCGACTGGTTGCGCGCTACCGCTTCAGCCGCTTCGTGATCGCTCGGCTGCCGCTGGCCGAGCAGCAGCGGTTTTCCGAACGTCTGGTGCTCAGCAATTGGCCCGCCGAACTGGTGCGCCAATACGATGCCTCCGGCGCCTTTCAGGCGAGCGTCCTCGTTGAGCGGCTGCGCCAGACGAAACTGCCGGTCGTGGGTGGCGCGGAGCTTCTGGACATCACACGTAAGGATGGAGAGGCGTTGTCCGTCCGCCACCTTCAGGCCCATACTGACATGACGCGTCATTTTGCCGTGCTTTTGCATACGACCTATGGGGAGCCGTTCGTCGTCATGCTTTCGGGAACGCGGGAAGAGCCGGTCGGCACGGAACGCGCAATGCTCTATCTGACGCTCGTGCAGCTCTTCGAGTGTCTCGAGCGCACTTTCGATACCGGGAGCGCGGCGCGTGAAAAACTGTCCAGCCGCGAGATCGAGTGCCTGCGGTGGGCAGCGGCCGGCAAGAGCAGCGACGAGATCGCCATCATTCTCGGCATTTCCGCCTACACGGTCAGCAGCTATTTCAAGAGTGCGACCCGCAAGCTCGATGCGGTCAACCGCATGCAGGCGATCGCTCGCGCGATGCGGATGAAGCTGATCTGAAAGCTTGATGCGGCTGATCCGCAGCCAAACCTCCGCCCTTGCCGCAGGGCGGACAAGTTTCTATATGTCGCGGCACAGAAAGCTTTGAAATGCCGCTTGGCGCCGTTTTTGCGGAAGGCCCAAGGCATGAGCGTGAAACAGGGCGGCGCAGGCGATCGACGCGTGCCCCGCAATGCCGGATTGGATCCCGTGAACAGTCTCGATTTTGACCGCAAGCCCGAAGATACGCGCGTCGTCGTCGCCATGTCCGGTGGCGTCGATTCCTCCGTTGTGGCGGGCCTGCTCAAACGCGGGGGCTATGACGTGCTCGGCATCACGCTGCAGCTCTACGACCATGGCGCGGCCGTGCACCGCGCCGGCTCCTGTTGCGCCGGCCAGGACATCGACGATGCGCGGCGCGTCTGCGAGACGCTCGGCATTCCGCATTATGTGCTCGATTATGAAGCGCGCTTCCGCGAAACGGTGATCAATCCCTTCGCCGAAAGCTATATCGCGGGCGAGACGCCGATCCCTTGCGTTGCCTGCAACCAGACGGTCAAGTTCGCCGATCTGCTTGCGACCGCCAAGGAGCTCGGCGCGGATGCGCTCGCCACCGGCCATTACATCCGCTCCCGGCCGAGCCCGAAGCCGCGCTATGCCGGGCAGCGGGCGCTCTACCGGCCGACGGACGCCGAGCGAGACCAGAGCTATTTCCTGTTCGCGACAACGCAGGAACAGATCGACTATCTGCGCTTTCCCCTCGGTGGGCTTTCCAAGACCGAAACGCGTGCTCTGGCCGAAGACATGGGCCTGATCGTCGCCAAGAAGGCCGACAGTCAGGACATCTGTTTCGTGCCGCAGGGCAAATACAGCGACATCGTTTCGAAGCTGAAGCCGAATGCGGCTCTCGCCGGCGAGATCGTCCATCTCGACGGGCGCGTGCTCGGCAGCCACGACGGCATCCTGCACTATACGATCGGCCAGCGGCGCGGCATCGGGGTCGCCACCGGCGAGCCGCTTTACGTCGTCTATATCGACGCCCGCTCGCGCCGTGTCATCGTCGGCCCGAAGGAGGCGCTGGAGACGCGCCGTGTCTATCTGCGCGACGTCAACTGGCTGGGCGACGAGGAGCTTGCGCAGGCTGCTGCCCGCGGCTTCGACTGCTTCGCCAAGGTGCGCTCCACCCGCCAGCCGGCGCCGGCGGTCCTGAGAAACGACGCAGAAGGTCTCTACGTCGAGCTTGCCGAAGGGGAGGCCGGCGTTGCACCTGGCCAGGCCTGCGCACTCTATTCCGGCACCGGCGAAGACGCGCGCGTCTATGGCGGCGGTTTCATCCGCAAATCCGAACGCGAGCCCGGCGCGGAAGCGGCGCTCAAGGCGCTTTTGCAGGCACCGGCGGCGGCTTGAGCAGGTGCGATCAGGAACGTCGGGAAAAGTTCACATTTTCCCGCAGACTTTGCTTGACACTAGCCGGAACAGCACCTTATAAGCCGCCCGTCCAGCCGAGACGGGCTTCCTCGGGGAAGCTTCACGGTGCCGGCGGCGGAGTAGCTCAGTAGGTTAGAGCAGAGGAATCATAATCCTTGTGTCGGGGGTTCGAATCCCTCCTCCGCTACCATTCTAAGCCTTGTCCAGCCCGGAGACATAGGTAACAGAACGTACCTAAGAGATGTGTAGCTCTCTGTAGCTTCCCGTGAATGTCCGGAATTTTGACAGGAAAAGTGAAATTTTCCGGCATCTTGTCGAAATCCACTCCAGAACGCACCGTTTTCGAAGCGGTCTCAAACCCGCTTTGAAGAAGCCTCATCGCCTGCATGTCGCTTCCCGCCTTTGATTACTTCGGCTCGCCAAACTGAGCCCTACCGGGACCCACGTATCGTCTTCAGCTAGTGCGTGTTCGGCAGCCACATCCTCCAACTCACACCAGTGTTGACCATCTCGGTCGCCCGACCAGCGGCAGCCTCAGCATGGCTCGTCAAAGTAGCCTTCGTCATCGCTGCAGGGCTTCTCGATCACCCCATTGCCCCATCTCCCCATCTCCTCATCTCCTCTTCCACCACGTCCTCGTGCAGGCGTTCGTGGCACTCGGTGCAAACTGCTCTCGTAAGGTTGCAGTTGATATTCCCCGCAACCATGGCAAGCTAATCGCCATGGTTGAGGTGAAACATGATCTGGTCATTACAAGTTCTGCGTCTTGTCGCCGCGCTCATGGTCGTCTACCTGCATGCGGCGCTGACAGCTTTTCAGGCGACAGGCTCCAGCGGCGTTCTCCCGCCTGAAATTCAGATCGCTGGCACGGCCGGCGTCGATATTTTCTTCGTCATCTCAGGCGTCATCATCACGCGCACCGGACGCAATCTCACATGGCAGCAATTCGCCTGGAAGCGGCTTCGCCGGATCGTGCCGATCTATTATCTGGCATCTATCCCGGCAGCCTTCGTCGCGGCCAAGGCGGGCTTTGGCTGGCGCGAAGTGGTGACGACAATCACCCTTTGGCCGGCTCTCGACGTGATGACCGCGCCTATCCTCCCTGTGGCATGGACCCTCTGTTTTGAGATGCTGTTCTACGGCGCGGCGACGCTTGTGCTGTTTGATCGGCGGTTCCTGCCGCTCCTGCTGGGGCTCTTTGCCATCTCTTGTGCATTCAGGTCGGCAGGGCCGGTGTTTCAGTTCATCGGCAACCCGATCATTATCGAATTCCTGATCGGGGTTGCCCTTGCCTTCGCGCCACCGTTCCGCGCGGCCTTGTGGGGCATCCCGCTTGGTGCCACCGCCATCCTGATTGCCGGCCCACTAGGCATCACTCCGTTTGGCGACACTATTGATTTCCTTCTTGGCAAAGAGGCGTTCCAGCGCGTCCTCGTGTATGGCGTCCCCGCCGGCCTGATCGTCTACGGCACGATGCAAGTCCGCGCCGAGCGGAGCATTTGGACCTATCTCGGCGACGGCTCCTATACGCTCTATCTCTTCCACACCTTTCCGATTTCTCTTTTTCTGACGCTCTGGAACGCCTTCCCGTTGGCGCCGGACATCATCATCCTGTTGGAGTTATTGCCGCAGTGCTATTTTCATGGCGGGTTTATGAGCGCGTCGAGAGGCCCCTGTTGGAGGCGATTAGGAGGCCGCGAATTGGCACAATCGGCGCCTTTGATGATCAGTTCCCGCACCGCCTTTCCTTGCCCCCGACCGACGGAGTAGGTCAGTTCGGCCTCAAGAAAGGCGAACCCCGCGAACGTCTGCCGGATCGCCGAAACGTCGTTGATCGATAGCATGAAGTGCCCCGGAAGCGGCTTCAAGTGCCCGGCCATGATCTTGTCCAAAGAGCGCCTTGCCGTGGTCGCGCTCGCAGCCGAAATACAGGCCTAAGACGTTTGCCCGCGGCGTGCGGGACTAAGGTCCTATGGATTGAAGGTGATGACACCCTAGCTCCATGGAATTCGCCGCGGTGAAGCAACCACAAGAACCTAATTATTTCAGAAAAGCTTTAGGGCGGGTCCCCTGCCGCAACGGTACGGGGTCCCGCTTGTGTGGTCGAAAGCGAGGTAAGCAAGGTCGACAACTGCCCTATCGGATCATGCTCACTCAACAGTCGTCTTCATCGACGGTAGCAGCCATCAAGGTCTTCAGGCATCCTACGTTATCGGGCTGGACTGTTTTCCGGCTAGCAGGAACGCGGATTTTAGATCAGAAGTAAGTGCAGCAGTTGCATGTTTCCGACCAGCGTACAAAGGGGGTTGGAATGAAGTTCCGCGTTTCTGACCGCGCAGAGTTTTTCCTGATTGGGAACCGCAAAACGATTTTCGTCGAATCGTTGCAACGGATTTTTGAACTTGACGACCTAACGGCGTATCTGACCTGCAATCTCGCCGAAGCCATGTCGTTTCAACAACTGGTATCCGACCTTGCGGCGCGTGGCGTCAACCGGAGTTCCGCCGGTGCATTCGTGAGAAAATATCTCCTTTCCTGGTCCCGTCAGGGATTGCTGGACATTGTGCTTGACGAGAGCGACGGACCGCCTGTTGGCACACATGTGCTTGATCTCGCCGCGACTGCCGCATCGGTGGCATATTACGATCAAGGTGCCGTCGATCTGCTTCGGCCCGTTTTCGATCATCTGGCGGTGAAGGGCATCGAGGCCCCTTTTTGCTACAATGTGGCAAGGTTCGGCGACCGGCTGTGCATCAGCAGGAACGGCTCTCCGGGGATGATCGTCACTGGCGCCGAGGCGGCGCCAGCATTGAAGAGCTTTCTCACCGAAGACGTCTTGGCGGCGGTCGGCACCGACATTGCGCTTCACGCGGCGCTTCTGGTGAAGAAATCGCGGGGCCTTCTGATCTGCGGCGCGCCAGGAGCGGGAAAGACGACACTTGCTATGGCGCTCGTTGACGCGGGCTTTGATTGCGGCGGCGACGATATTGCATTGATGGACGGCCGGGGTCTGGTGCGCGGGGTGCCCTTTGCGCTCGCGCTCAAGTCCGGTTCGTGGGGTCTCCTTGAGGGGTCTCGCGATGCGATCATGTCCTGCCCGGTGCACCGCCGCCTCGACAACAAAAGTGTCCGGTATGTCGCGCCGGTTCGGCAGGCGCCGCGCGAGCGTGTTCCGCTGCACACGATCGTGCTCATCCGCCGCCGAAAAAAGGGGCCGGCGGTGGTTTCGGCAGTAGAGCCGGTGCAGGCTCTGTCTGAACTGGTCGCAGGCGCGTTTACTCCCGCGCGACGGCTGGACATGACCCAATTCCAGAGCTTGCTGAATGTCGTTTCCGGCGCTCGCGTGGCGGAGCTTGCTTTTTCACGGCTCGATGAAGCCGTTGCGATCCTGGACCGGTATCATGAAGCGGAGTAGCTACAGGGATCTTCTCGCTCTTGCTTCCTGCCTTGATGGCCGCCTTCCCGACGAGATAGACTGGGACGCCGTCATAGACCTGGCGAACAAGACCATGACGATCCCGTCGCTTGCCGTGGCGGTGGCCAGATTTGCGCGCCAGGACGATATCCCCGAGGAGGTTCGGACCTATCTTGCGGCGATTTACCAGAGAAATTCACAGCGCAATTCACGGCTGAATTCCCAGCTGGAAGAAGCGGTAAGCCGTTTGAACGACATTGGCATCGAACCGGTTGCCATGAAGGGCGCCGCAATTCTAGTGGCGCAGAGACAGGACGAGATCGGTGCGCGGATGCTTACCGATCTGGATATTTTCGTTCGACCCGCCGAGATGGCCAGGGCGATTGCAGCACTGCAAAGTGTTGGCTATGAAACCCGCGAAGACGCCGGTGTGGGCTCCTGGCCCGGAAATCCAAAGTTCCGTCTACCTGTCGTACTCGCTCGCCCCGCTGATGCCGGCAGCATCGACCTCCATTGCCGCCTGAAGGGTCCAGCCTCCTTCAGCGACATCGAATGGCTGTACCGCAACGGCAACCGGATGGCACTCGCCGGAGGCCACGTCTACATCCCTTCGCCGTTCGCCCAGGTGGTCTATCTGATGCTGCACGATCAATTTCAGGATGGAGACTACTGGCGAGGTTTGGTCGACCTGCGCCATCTTCTCGACATAGCAAACATTGCGCGTTCCACAGGTGAGATACAATGGGAGGTGTTGAGGTCGCTGTTTTCAGCGGGATATGAAAGAAATGCAATCGACACACAGATTCTGACGATAAGTGCATTGTTCAATATCGGGAGTACTCCCGCGGCGTTGTTCGGCAAGGCCGCGCATTTCCAACTTTGGCGGCGAAAAATCCAGATAGAACGACAATATCTCCGCGCGTCGTTTACGCTTCTGACGCTTCTGACGGAACTGTTGCATTATCCATCCTGGGATCGCTTTGGAGGCGAGCCCCATTCTTCCCGGCGGCAGGAAACGAAGCGAAAGCTTCGCGAGTTGCGTCGTATTTTTCGCCCGATAGCCCCGGGCAAGGCGTAAAACCCGCGCAAAAATCGCCAGTGTGTCGTGAATGTTTCGAACAGGACGGCGCGAGGCGCCATTCTCACCGACTTTTCGGCATAATGCTTTAGAGTTAAACGACCCTATTTTTTGCTGTTTATTTAACCAAGAAGAATCATCGCTGCGTAGTCCTGCTCCGTCAAAGTAACGAGATAATTCCCGCTATCAATTTCTTTGGTCTTACAGTACGCTAGGTCGGTTATCCGACGCGAACAGGAGGCATTCATGAGTTCTCAGATGCCAGACGGGCTGCCGTCACGCAGTGAAGAAGACCGGCGCGAGTTTTTGAAAAGCTGCGGCCGCTTCGCAGTGGTGACGCCGCCGGCGGTGACGATGTTGCTGTCGACGAGCCTTACGTCGAATGCAATCGCCAAATCGGGTGGAGGCGGCAGCAAAGATCACGGCAATAACGGTTGGGGTAACGGCCCGGACAGCACAAATCCTGGCAGTTCTCACGGCGATGGTGTCTCCCAGGGTGGACGCGGCGGAGGGCAATCGCAGAGCGGTTCCAAATCCGCGAGCATAGGACGCTAGAGCAGTTCAGGCTTTTCCGTCCGGGATTGCGATCTTATCGCAGCGAGAGCGCACGCCGTAGACGCGAAGGCGGATTTTGAGCCGGGGGGATCGGGCGGAGGGCTCTCTTGCCGCAACCGCATTTGGATGGCGGGCGGCGGCAATAAAGAAAATGCGTCCTCTCGGACGCACAAAAGTTCCCAACAAATTTCTGAGCTGTTTTGTGGCGCGGTGAGCCTATGAACTCCGGCGCAGGGCCTTGCCGGGCCCGTCGACGTCCTTGCGGTAGATCACGGTGCCGGAAGGCATTTCCTCAGGCCGCGCCGCCGGGCATCATCTCGACAAGGAAAAGCCCCGACGCGATGTCGGCCGACAGCGTGAGAGGAGGCGGCTGGACGAGGATCGCCGCATCCAGTGCATGGAGCGTCGCGGTCACCCCTTCCGCCGCCAGTGTGACGCTTCCGCGGTGGCAGAAGACGATGAGCTCTCGCGCATGGGATTCGAGCGACTGCGAGCCCTCGACGTGAAGCCGCCGCACGCGGTGTTTCAGCGCGCTGCGTCGCGTCATGACGTTGAGGTCGATAACCGGGCCGTCGCGAAGCGCAGCCGATGTCGGCGCATCGGCGGGGAAGGACAGCGGCGCATCGGCGACCGTCAGCAGTTTCGGCTGTCGCCCTTCGATCGCGAGTGTCATGCCGGCACCTTCGAGGATCGAGAGCGTGCGGTCGATGCCGGGGAAGGTGGAAAAAGAACCATCGCTCGCCACCGTCGCCATGCTGATGCGCCAGTCGAAATCGGAAAGCGACGCGCGCTCCGGGGAGACGGCGATTTCCACAGTCTCGCCGCCGCCGTTCTTCCACGGCATGCGCCTATATTCGTTCGAACGCAGGATCTTCATGGCGTAGCTCCTTGCATCAGATTGCGCATCCGATCGACGTCCTCATTCATAGGCCGGTCGTCGGCATAGGTCGAGATCGTTTCGCGGATGCAGCCATAGAGGGAGGCCGTCCGTGTCGCCTTGGCTCGGGATCGTGGTTGCAGATCATAGGCCTGGGCGGCCGCGAGCAACTCGATCGCCAGAATTTGCTCGAGATTGTCGAGGATCGAGAGCGCCTTCCAGGCTGCGGGCGTTGCGTGGGTGAGAATGTCCTCCTGAAGCGCAGAAGTAATGCCGCCATCGAGGCTTGCCGGTGCCGCCAGGCGGCGGTTTTCTGCCGCGAGCGCCGCGGCGGTGTATTGCGCTATCATGTAGCCCGAAGAAACGCCGCTGTCGCCCGCGAGAAAGGCAGGCAGACCACTGACGAGCGGGTTCACCAGCCGGTCGATGCGGCGCTCCGAAATCGCTGCGAGCTCCGCCGCCGCGATCGCGAGACTGTCCATGGCGAGACCGAGGGCGGCACCGACGGCGTGCGCCTGGGAATGCACCTCCGGTGCTTCCGGCGTGCCGGAAACCGCCGGATTATCGGTAACGCTCGAAAGCTCCCGGTTCACCACCTCGGCGACGTGATCGAAGGTGTCACGCGCGGCGCCATGGACATGGGGTATGGCGCGCAGGCTCAATGGGTCCTGGGTGCGGGTGCCGGCTGTTTCGGCAAGCATCGGGCTTTGTGCCAGCCAGTCACGCAATGTCGCGCCGACCGCCTGGAGGCCGCGCGATTTCCGCAGCGCCAGCGGCCCCTCGGCGAATGCATTCGCCTGACTGCCCAGGTTTTCGTAAGTCATCGCAGAGGCCGCATCCGCCCAGTCGAGAAGCCGCTCCATACGGGCAAGGGCCAAGGCAGCCTGGCCTGTGGCGCAAGGTGTGCCGTTGACGAGACTGAGGCCTTCTTTCGCCTCGAGCCGCAACGGTTCAAGCCCGATGCGGGCAAGGGCGTCGGCGCCGCTCAGCCGGTCTTTGCCATGCACGGCCGCACCTCGTCCGATCAGGACGAGACCGATGGCGGCGGCATGGGTGAGATAGCCGACCGAGCCACGCGACGGGATCAGCGGAATGATGTCGGCATCGAGAAGTGCAAGCAGAGCCTCGACGGTTTCCATCCGGACGCCGGAGAAGCCGTGGGCGAAGTTGGCAATCTGCGCCGCCATCACGGCGCGCGCCTCGGCGTTCCCGAGCGGCTCGCCCACGCCGCAGGCATGGCTGAGAATGATGTTGCGCGACAGGGCTCGCTGGTTCTCGCGGCTGATCACGACGTCACAGAGCGCACCGACACCGGTGTTGATGCCGTAGCCGCGGATGCCACGCTCGACCAGAGCATCAACGATCCGTCGCGCTTCGACGATCCGCGTGCGGGCGGCATCGGACAAGGCGAGGCGCGCTCCCCCGGCGACAGCAGCAATCTCTCGCCAGGTGAGGGGGCCGTCGATCGTGATCGTCTCAGTCATGGGATTCGGGTCTTCCCTGCCGACGCTGAACAAAGCGCGCGACATAGTCGTTAGCCGGATTGCCCAGAATATCATCCGGCGTCCCGACCTGCACGACCTGACCGTCCTTGAGGATCGCGATTTCCGAGCCGATGCGCAACGCTTCATCGAGATCATGGGTGATGAAGACGATGGTTTTCGAGAGATTTTGCTGCAATTGCAGGAGCTGGTCCTGCATGTCGGCGCGGATCAGCGGATCAAGTGCGCTGAAGGCCTCGTCCATCAGGATCACGTCGGTATCGGCGGCAAGCGCTCGTGCGAGCCCGACGCGCTGCTTCATCCCGCCGGAAAGCTGATGCGGGAATTTAGCGTCGTAGCCGGCAAGTCCGACCGTATCGATCCATTTCATGCCGATGCCGCGGGCGTCCGCCTTCGATACGCCGCGCACACGTTGGCCGTAGACGACATTCTGCAGCACGGTACGGTGCGGCATCAGGGCGAAACTCTGAAACACCATGCTGACGCGGCGCATACGAAACGCCCGCAGCGTCTTGGCATCCAGATCGAGGATGTTGCTTCCGTCGAAGACGACCTCGCCGCTCGTCGGCTCGATCAGTCGGTTGATGTGGCGCACCAGCGTCGACTTGCCGGAGCCGGAAAGCCCCATGATGACGAAGATCTTGCCGGCGCCGATCTTGAGGCTGACATTGTTGAGGCCGACGCTGCAGCCGGAGCGGGCGAGAATATCGGCCTTGTCCAGGCCGTCCTTGGCCATGGCGAGCGCCGTCTTCGCGTCGTGCCCGAAGATCTTGTAGACATTGCGGATTTCGATATCAGCCATTGCGGGCGTCCTCCGTCCGGGCCTTGCCGAAGCCCTGCGTAATGCGGTCGAGCACGATCGCCAGGATGACGATGCCGATGCCAGCCTCCAGGCCCTTGCCGACGTCGAGGGTTTGGATGCCGTTCAGCACCTGCTCGCCGAGACCGCGTGCACCGATCATCGAGGCCACCACCACCATCGAAAGCGCCATCATGATCGTCTGGTTGAGACCCGCCATGATGGTCGGTGTCGCAAGCGGCAGCTCGACCCCGAAAAGGATCTGCGTCGGGCTACCGCCGAAGGCGGTCGCTGCCTCGATAACCTCCGTGTCGACCTGGCGGATGCCGAGATCGGTGAGGCGGATCAGCGGCGGGACGGCATAGATGATCGTAGCGAGAATGGCCGGCACCTTGCCGAGACCGAAAAGCATCAGTGCCGGAATGAGATAGACGAAGCTCGGCATCGTCTGCATGACATCGAGCACGGGCAGCGTGATGTTGCGGACGACCCGGCTCTTGGCGACAAGAATACCCATCGGCACGCCGATCACCACCGAGACGATCGTTGCCATCAGCATCAGCGCCAGCGTCTGCATGGTCAGATCCCAGAGGCCGAGCACGCCGACGGCAAGAAGCAGGGCGCCAACTGCGACGGTCAGCGACCAGCGACGCGAACTCTGCCAGGCGAGTGCCATGAAGGCGAGAATGACGAGCCACCAGGGCAGGCCGCGCAGGATCCATTCGATGAACAGCACGGCTTTCAGGATGACGCCGCTGATCGCCTTGAAGACCCAGCCATAATTTGTGACGAGCGCTTGGATGAAGTCATTCACAGGCGCCCGGATGGAGAGATTGAGAGAGTCCGGAAACATCTGATGTCGTTCCTTGTTCAGGCACCTTGGCGGTCTTCACCGCAAACCTGCCTGCTCTGCGGAAACAGCTTTTAAGCCATGGCTGCCACGCCCCCGTCCCGCGCTGAAGGCGGAAGAGGCGTGGCGGGCACGGTTCGGCAAAACTGTCGTTACTTCAGGCTTGCTTCGATCTTGCCGCGCGCCTCGTCGGAGACCCACTTGCCCCAGACGTCGCCCTTGGTCTTCAGGAACTCGGTAGCGGCGGCCGTGGCGTCGACCTTGTTGTCGGCCATGTAGGCGAGGCTGCCGTTGACGTCCTCAAGCGGGAAGGTCGCCTTTTCGAGGATCGCGACGATTTCCGGCGCTTCCGCAGCGAAGGTACTGTTCACGCCGTAGGCAACGTCGACCGAGGGAAAGGCGCAGCCTTCATCACGCTTGCCGTTGGCGCTGCTCAATTCCTTCCAGCAGGCTTCGTTGTAGGCCGGCTCTTCAAGCTGGACGAGCTTGAACTTGCCCATGATCGCGGTGGGAGACCAGTAATAGAAGAGGATCGGCTCACCCTGCAAATAGGCCGAGGTGATTGCCGAATCGAGCGCCGTGCCGGTGCCGGGGCGGAAGTTCACATAGGTTTCGCCGAGTTTGTAAGCTTCGAGCTTGGCGGAGCTTACGCCTTCGCAGGTCCAGCCGGATGGGCAATTCAGGAAACGGCCCTTCGACGGCTCTTCCGGATCCGCAAAGATCTCGGCGATCTTCGGGTCGGAAAGCTGCGAGACACTCTTCAAGTCCGGTGCCTTCGCCTCGATATTGCGCGAGGGGTCACCGTGAACCACATAGTCCGGCACGAACCAGCCTTCGCTGGCGCCGACGAAGGTCTTGCCGACGGCGACGACCTTCTTTTCCTCGACGGCCTTGTTCCACACGTCCGAGCGGCCGAGCCATTCTTCGGCGAAGATCTGGACGTCGTTGTTGGCGGTCGCCTGTTCCAGCGTCACCGAGTTGCCGGGGATGGAGTCCACCTGGCAGTCGTAACCCTTGGCAAGAATCGTCTTCATGACTTCGGTGATGAAGGCGCCGCTCTCCCAGTCTATGCCGGCAAAGGTCACGGTCTTGCCGTCGCTGCAATAGGAGGCGCTGGCGCTGCCGGCGGAGGCCGCAAGCATCAGGCCGGCGGCGGCGAGGGTGAGTTTCATTGTGCTGATCGACATGCGCATTCCCCTTTTTTGATCGTCGCTTCGATGACTATTTCAGTTTCGTCAGAACCCGCGCGAAGGCGCGGTCGATGTCTTCCTCCCGATCATGGCGTCCATTGCGGATCTTCCATTGGCCGGCGACCATGACGCCGCGGACCGTTTCGCCGCCGAGTGCAAAGAGCCAGCGGTCGAGAATCTGGTTGCCGCTTGCCGCGGCGATGTAGGGGTTGTCGCCGTCGAGGACGACGAGGTCCGCAGGCGCGCCTGCCTTGATGCCGGTCAAATCGACACCGGCCGCTTGCGCGCCGCCGGCAAGCACCGCCTCGAAGATCGAGCGACCGACGGACGCGCCTGGACCAGCGGCAAGCCGGTTGCGCCGGCGGTCGCGCAGCCTTTGGCCGTATTCGAGAAGCCGCAGTTCTTCGGCAACGCTCGTTGCGACGTGGCTATCGGTGCCGATGCCGACGCGGCCATGCTCGGCGATGAAATCGACCGCGGGAAAGATGCCATCGCCGAGATTGGCCTCGGTCGCGGGGCAAAGGCCGGCAACCGCTCCCGAAGCAGCCAGCCGCTTCGTTTCCTCAGCCGTCATGTGCGTCGCATGGATGGCGCACCAGCGCGCGTCGACCGGCATCTCGTCAAGCAGCCATTCGACCGGCCGCCTGCCGCTCCAGGCAAGGCAGTCGTCGACTTCGCGCGTCTGCTCGGCCACATGAATGTGGATCGGTCCTGAGACTGGAGCCGCCCCAAGAATTGTCCGCATTTCGTCCGGCGTCGCAGCACGCAACGAATGAATGGCAAAGCCGAGCCTGGCGCCGGCCTTCGAGCAGGCGGGAACGAGGCGATCGAGAAGGGCGAGAAAGCAATCCGGATCATGCAGGAACGGACGCTGACCGGGATTGGGCGCCATGCCGCCGAAATTGGCGTGGGCATAGAAGACGGGCAGATGGGTCAGGCCGACGCCCGTCGCCTCAGCCGCACTCAATATCCGAAGCGACATTTCGGCCGGATCGGCATAAGGGGTACCGTCTGCCTGGTGATGAAGATAATGAAACTCGACCACGCGGCCGAAGCCACCCTTCAGCATCTCCACGTAAAGCTTGGCGGCGATCGCCTCGACGTCATCAGGGTCGACGAGGCCGACAGTGCGGTACATTTTCTCGCGCCAGGTCCAGAAGCTATCGTCTCCCGTGCCCGCCACTTCCGCAAGACCAGCCATGGCGCGCTGGAACGCATGGGAATGAAGGTTGGTGATCGCTGGAACGACAGGTCCGGAAAGCCGCTCGTCACCTTCCGCAGGCGCTTGGCCGGTCACAACGGACGCGATGCCGCCGTTGCCGTCAAGAATAATTGCCACGTTTTCGGCCCAGCCGGTTGGAAGAAGAGCGCGCTCCGCGAAGAGCCGGGGGACGGGAAAAGTTGGCATGTGCGTTTTTCCTGTACGTGGTTGTATATGGAACTATAGATATTTTATGGTGGCGCGCAAGGCTAAAATGGACGAAAAGAATCATCGATTGCCGGGAGGAGCCGCAGCCTTGATCGGCATAAGATGGGAGTAGACAATGACGCCACCGGGGCGGACGAGCGACATGTCGACCTTCGCGGAAGGGCCCGTGCCGCGCTATGAGGCGGTAAAGCAGTTCATTCGCAGCCGGATCGAGAGCGGCGAATGGCCCGCCAATCACCGGATACCGTCGGAAAACGATATCGTCGCGGATCTCGGCGTCAGCCGGATGACGGCGAACAGAGCGTTGCGGGAGCTTGCGAGCGAAGGCGCAATCACTCGGGTTCAGGGCGTCGGTTCGTTCGTTGCTGCGCATAAGGGCAGCACGGCGCTCCTCGAGGTCCGCAACATCGCGGACGAGATCCGCGAGCGCGGCCATCGGCACACCTCCCGGCTGAATCTGTTGCAGGAGGAGCCGACAGGCCCGGAGATCGGCCATGCGCTCGGGCTTCCGACGGGAGCCAGGGTGTTCCATTCGATCATGGTCCATTGCGAGAACGAGGTGCCGATCCAGATCGAGGATCGGTTCGTCAACCCGGCGATCTGCCCTGACTACATGGCGCAGGATTTCCGGACCATGACCCCGAACGCCTATCTGACGTTGGTGGCGCCGATCACCCGCACTGAACAGATCGTGGAGGCCGTGTCGCCCAAGCCGTGGGAATGCAAGCTTCTCGCGATCGGCCGCAACGAACCGTGCCTGATGATCCGCCGACGGACCTGGTCGGAAACGGCGAGCGTGACGACCGCGCGGCTGCTTTATCCAGGCACGCGCTATCGCCTTGAAGGCGCCTCGCAGTGAGGCGGTTCCGCGAATAGACAGGGATGGAAGAATGGACGGAGAGTCGCTCAAGCTCCGCACGCAACTCGCAAGGCCGGATGTCTCCGTCGAGGAGGCGAAACGCATCTTGTCGGAACATTACGGTCTTTCAGGCGCCCTCACAGAACTCGGCAGCCAACAGGACCGAAACTACCGGTTGGACGCCGACGACGGCCGTTTTGTCCTGAAAATCTGTCGGCTGGAATATGCGCGGGTCGAACTCGAGGCGCAGAACGCAGCCCTGCATCATCTTGCCGCCAGCTCGGGTGCTCCGAAGGTGCCGGCTGTAGTAGCCACACTGAATGGCGAAGAGATTGTAGACGCAATTGTCCGGGACGTGCCCTATCAGTTTCGGCTGCTCACCTATCTCGATGGCACGCCGTTGACCCGGCGCAAACACCTTCCGGCGCAAACGGTCGCCGAACTCGGCGCTCTCGCCGGGCGGCTCGCCTGGGAGCTTCGCGAGTTCGACCATCCAGGGCTCGATCGGGAACTGCAATGGGACCTTCGGCGGGCGGGACCGGTCGCGCTGCATCTGCTGTCGACGATCGCTGACGTGGATCTGCGCAAACGCATTGCCGAAGCGATGATCGGCGCCATGCGGCGTGTGCAACCGCTCATGCCGCAGTTGCGGGTGCAGGCCATTCACCAGGACGTCACCGACGACAACGTCGTGAGCAGGACGGAGGCGAGCGGCCGGCTCGTGCCTGAAGGCGTGATCGACTTCGGCGATATCCTCAAGGGGTGGCTCGTCGCCGAACTGGCGGTTGCATGTGCATCGCTGCTTCACCACTCGGATGGCGATCCTTTCTTTATCTTGCCGGCGGTCAGGGCTTTTCACGCAGCGTTCCCGCTGACGGATGCCGAACTGAAGGCGCTCTGGCCGCTAATCGTGGCACGAGCGGGCATCCTGGTCGCGAGTACGGAGCAGCAGCTGGAGATCGATCCCGACAACGCCTACGTGCGAGGAAACGCCGCCCATGAGCGCGAAATCCTCGATGTCGCGCTTTCCGTGCCGTTCGGCCTGATGGAGCAGGCAATTCGTCAGGCCGTGGGGAAGGGGGCGGCATTGACCGTACCTCTGACGGACGGCCGGTTGCTGCCGGACATCGACCCAAGCCACGTCGGCATTGTCGATCTTTCACTTCTCGGCCCCCATCTCCCGGCCGACCGCTGGCATTATGAGGACACCGAAGCGCTGCTTTTGCAATCGGCGGCGCGGGCAGCCGGCGCTTCGACGACACGCTACGGCGAATTTCGTTTGACGGAAACGCGGCTTCTCCAGGCAAACCCGCCAGCGACCTTCGCGCTGCAAGTCGATCTTTGCCTGCACGGACAAACTGCCGTTCATGCTCCCTTTGATGGGCAGCTTAAGTTGCGTGGCGAAAGACTGGTTTTGTCGACCGACGGACTGCATCTCCATCTCAGTGGCGTCGAACCGGCCGATGGCGCGGAAGGGGCGATCGAAACCGGCGCGCCGATCGGGGTCGTTCCCGGCGATCGGTCGGCGCTGGGCTTCATCCGTGTCCAACTGTCAACGGAGGCGGAAATAGACCCGCCGCCCTTTGCGACGGCGAACCAGGTGGAAGCCTGGCGGGCGCTCTGCCCGTCGCCCGCGCAAATGCTTGGTTTCGATTGTGATGCTTCCTTGCCGATAGCAAGCGAACTGCTTCAGCGCCGGCAAAGTCATTTCGCGCGGCCGCAGAAGAACTATTACCGGCAGCCGCCGCAGATCGAGCGTGGCTGGAGGGAACATCTGTTCGATGTCGAGGGCCGGGCCTATCTCGATATGGTCAACAACGTCACCATTCTCGGCCATGGCCATCCGCGCCTTTCTGCAGCCGTCGGCCGGCAATGGTCGCTGCTCAACACCAATTCGCGCTTCCACTATGCATCCGTCGCGGAATTTTCCGAGCGCCTCGCGGGATTGGCGCCGGAGGGCCTCGACACGGTCTTTCTCGTCAACAGCGGATCGGAGGCGAACGACCTCGCGATCCGGCTGGCCTGGGCCTATTCGGGCGCGCGCCATGTCGTCTCGCTGCTCGAAGCCTATCACGGCTGGACGGTCGCGAGCGATGCGGTCTCGACCTCGATCGCCGACAACCCGCAAGCGCTGACGACGCGGCCCGACTGGGTGCACCCGGTCCTTTCGCCGAACACGTATCGCGGACCGTTCCGCGGGGAAGGTTCGACCGGCGACTATGTCCGCGCCGTTGGCGAGAAACTGGCGGAAATCGACGAGAAGCAGGGAGGTCTTGCCGGTTTCATCTGCGAAGCGGTTTACGGAAACGCGGGCGGCATCCCGCTGCCGCCCGGCTATCTCGAGGCCGTCTACGCCATGGTCAGGGCAAGAGGTGGCGTCTGCATCGCCGACGAAGTGCAGGTGGGCTATGGCCGCCTCGGCCACCATTTCTGGGGGTTCGAGGAGCAGGGCGTCGTCCCGGACATCATCACGGTTGCCAAGGGGATGGGCAACGGCCATCCGCTCGGCGCGGTCATCACGAGGCGCGAGATGGCGGAGGCGCTGGAGAAGGAAGGCTACTTCTTCTCCTCGGCCGGCGGCAGTCCGGTCAGCTCCGTCGTCGGGTTGACCGTGCTCGATATTCTCCACGATGAGGCCCTGCAAGAGAATGCCCGCACCATTGGCGACCACCTCAAGGCGCGGCTGCAGGCGCTTGGCGAGCGCTTTCCGATCGTCGGCGCGGTCCACGGCATGGGACTCTATCTCGGCGTCCAATTCGTCCGCGACCGCGAAACGCTCGAGCCGGCGACAGAAGAGACGGCGGCCATATGCGATCGCCTTCTCGATCTCGGCGTCATCATGCAGCCAACCGGCGATCATCTGAACGTGCTGAAGATCAAGCCGCCGCTCTGCCTCAGCCGCGAGAGCGCCGATTTCTTTGCCGACATGCTGGAGCAGATGCTGGAAGACGGCTGGTAAGCGAGGCTCCCTCAAGGGGCCGCGGCAGCACGGCGCGGACGGCTGCGTTTAGGCCGGCTCCCTAACCTTCGCTCAGCATTTCCCTCTCGCCGCTCAATCGGCCGACCAGGCTGCGGCGAACGCGGCCAATATCGCGCGCCGGCGGCTCGCCGAACTGGCGGGCATATTCGCGGCTGAACTGCGACTGGCTCTCATAGCCGACCTGATGGCCGGCATCGCCTGCATCGAGGCGCTCCTCAAGCATCAGGCGCCGCGCTTCCTGCAGCCGGAGCTGTTTTTGATATTGCAGCGGGCTCATTGCCGTTATGGCCTTGAAGTGGTGATGAAGCGAGGAAACGCTCATGCTGACGCGGCTTGCGAGATCGTCGATGCGCAAGGGACGGGAATAATGCTCCTTCAGCCAGGCGACGGCGCGGCCGATCTGATGCGGCTGGCTTTCCGCCGTCGTCATCTGCCGGAGCCTTGCGCCATGCGGTCCGATGAGCAGGCGGTAGAGGAGTTCCTGCTCGATCAATGGCAGCAGGGCAGCAATGTCGTCCGGGCGTTCGAGCAGCCGCAGCAGGCGGAGCGCCGCGTCTTCGAGATCGGGCGTGATCTTGCTCACCGTCATTCCGCGTGGCGAGGCAGGGGACTTTGTTGGCCCATCACCAATCAGGTCAAGCAGCGCGGGGATCTTCCCGGTATCGATCTGGAACGCCAGGCTCATATAGGGCTCTTCCGGCGACGCCTGCGAAATCTGGGAAAGAACCGGCAGGTCGATCGAGGTCAAGAGATAGTCCGAGGCGCCGTAGACGAGCGTCTCGTCGCCAAGCACCACGCGCTTGACGCCTTGCACGATGATCGCGAGGCTCGGTTTGTAAGCCGCGCAATTCGGGGTCGCCGTGCTTGAATGCCGATGGACGCTGAGGCTCGGTATGACCGTTGCGTAGTCTCCATCTCTTTCGGCGATACGGGCAATGATGTCGATCATCTCGTGGCGAGGCGTCTGTCGTAGCGTCGTCATATTCAGTGGTCTTTCCAATATCTTAGATATGTGCGGGATGCCGTTCAGATAGAGCCAGGAGGTGGCCTTGCCACAGCGGTCCGTTCAATCTTGCAGGATTATGCAAAAACTTTGCAGAATTGCACTAACGCATTGTCCTTCCCGAACAGCATAGTCTGCCGCGCCGCAGGAGGTCCATGCCTCCCAAGCGCATCATTTCCCAGACATCAAGGACAGACTCATGGCTATAGCTAGAGGATATGCGGCGACCGATGCTTCGAAGCCGCTTACACCTTTCACGTTCGAGCGCCGCGAACCACGCGACGACGATGTGGTTATCGACATCAAATATTGCGGCGTCTGCCACTCCGATATCCACCAGGCCCGCAACGAATGGGGCAACTCCACCCTCCCGATGGTTCCAGGCCATGAGATCGTCGGGATTGTTTCGGCGGTCGGATCAAAGGTCACGAAGTTCAAGGTCGGCGACCGCGCTGGCGTCGGCTGCTTTGTCGATTCCTGCACGACCTGCGCCACCCGCGATTTCGATCTGGAACATTATCTGCCGGGTCTGGTCGGGACCTATAACAGCGTCGAGGCCGACGGAAAGACCCCGACCCAGGGCGGCTACTCGGATCATATCGTCGTCAAGGAAGGCTATGTGCTTTCGATTCCCGAGAACCTGCCGCTCGACGCAGCCGCACCGCTGCTCTGCGCCGGTATCACGCTTTACTCGCCGCTGCGCCACTGGAAGGCGGGACCCGGCAAGAAGGTTGCAATCGTCGGCATGGGCGGCCTCGGGCACATGGGCGTGAAGCTTGCCCACGCGATGGGTGCCGAGGTCACGGTGCTGAGCCAGAGCCTCTCCAAAAAGGAGGACGGGCTGAAACTCGGTGCGGATCATTACTACGCGACCAACGATCCGGAGACGTTCCAGGCGCTTGCCGGAAGTTTCGACCTCATCATCTGCACCGTCGCCGCCGAGATCGACTGGAACGCCTACCTCAATCTGCTGAAGGTCGATGGCGACCTGGTGCTTGTCGGCATTCCGGAGAACCCGGTTCCGGTCCACGCCTTTTCGCTTGTTCCGGCCCGGCGCAGCATTTCCGGTTCAATGATCGGCTCGATCAAGGAAACCCAGGAGATGCTGGATTTCTGCAGTGAGCACGGCATCGTTTCGGAGATCGAGATGATCCGCATGGACGAAATCAATGCGGCCTACGAGCGTGTCGTCAAGAGCGACGTGCGCTATCGCTTCGTGATCGACATGGCTTCGCTGTAAGAGGCAAATCCAGGAAAAGCATGTAACGGTTTTTTCGTCCGGAATTGCGTATTTTCAAAGGGTCCGCTGCCGCTTTCAGACGAGCGGCAGCGGACCGTCGTTCTTGATCTCTTCCATGACAGCGTAGGTGCGGGTTTCCTTGACGCCCGGCAGTGTCCACAACACCTGCCCCAGGAAGTTGCGGTAGGCGGTCATGTCCTCGAAGCGAGTCTTGACCAGATAGTCGAAGCCGCCGGCGACCATATGGCATTCGAGCACGGCCGGGGCCTGTTTGATGGCGATCGCAAACTGGTCGAAGACTTCCGGTGTCGTCTTGTCCAGCATAACTTCGATGAAGACGAGCAGACCGAAGCCCAGCTTGTGCGGGTCGAGGCGCGCGCCGAAGCCCGAGACGTACCCTTCCTTAAGCAGCCGGCGCAGCCGCTCGCTGGTCGCGGTCGGCGACAGGCCGATGCGGTCGGCCAGCTCAAGGTTGGTGATCCGGCCATCCGCCTGCAGGATGTTCAGGATTCTGCGATCCGTCTTGTCGATCTGGTGCATTACCGCCGCCTCCCGCTCGCGTCTCTCAGGCGGCCAGTCGCGTTTCAGCGAGCTTCACCCAATAGGAGATCCCGTGCGGGATCGCCTCGTCGTTGAAGTCATAGGCCGGATGGTGAAGGCCGGCCGTGTCGCCGTTGCCCATGAAGATGAATGCGCCCGGCCGGGAGAGCAGCATGTAGGAGAAATCCTCGCCACCCATCATCGGGTCGAGCGAGGGATTGACCTTGGCCGCTCCGGCAACCGTCGCGGCTGCCGCAAGCGCGTGGGCGGTCTCGTCGGCATGGTTGACGGTCACGGGATAGTTGCGGCCGTACCAGACGTTCACCGTCGCACCATAGGCGCCGGCGATGCTTTCGGCGATCTGGCGGATGCGCGCCTCGCCGGTGTCGCGCACTTCCGGCATCAGGGTGCGGACGGTTCCGGCAAGGACCGCCTGCTCGGGAATGACGTTGTGGGCGAAGCCGCCGTTGAACTTCGTGACCGAGACGACGACGGATGCGAGGGGGTCGACGGTGCGCGAGGCGATCGTCTGGAGCCCATTGACGATCTGCGCGCCGACGACGATCGGATCGATCGTCTTGTGCGGCTGGGCCGCGTGGCCGCCGCGGCCGTTGATGGTGATGGTGAACTCGTCGGTCGACGCCATGATCGGGCCGATGCGGCTGCCAAAATGGCCGACCGGCATGCTCGGCATGTTGTGCATGCCGTAGACCTCCGCGATCGCGAAACGCTCCATCATGCCATCCTTGACCATCTCGTTGCCGCCACCGCCTCCTTCCTCCGCCGGCTGGAAGATGACCGCGACGGAGCCCGCGAAATTGCGTGTCTCGGCGAGATATTTCGCCGCGCCGAGCAGCATGGCCGTGTGACCATCATGGCCGCAGGCGTGCATCTTGCCCGCGGTCGTCGACGACCAGGGCTTGCCGCTCGTCTCGGTGATCGGCAGGGCGTCCATATCGGCCCTGAGCCCGATGGTCCGCCCGGTGCCGAGATTGCCGCGGATGATGCCGACGACGCCGGTCCTGCCAAGACCAGTCACGATTTCGTCAACGCCGAATTCCTTCAGTTTCCTTTCCACAAAGGCTGCCGTATTTTCGACCGCGAACAGGAGTTCGGGGTTCATGTGCAGGTGGCGCCGCCACTCTGTAACTTCGTTCTGGAGTTCGGCAGCGCGGTTGAGAATCGGCATAGGGTTGTCCTGTTGGTCTGTTCGGTCACTACTGCATGATTCCTTAAATCGGAATCGATTTGAGGACAAAGTCACGCAGAAACTCAAAGCTCCACAGCGACTTTGCGTGTCCCATTGGACGCGCGGCGCTGTAAGGGCGCAGTGGATTGGCGCGGCAGCCAAGGATTGGGCTTTGCCATCTCCTCGCCATATAGGCTAAATACCGGGACAAGACGAGGCAATTGCGGAATTTCGAGGTTGGATTGTGGTGACAGGTGGATTCTTGAGGCGTGATGGGGCGAGGACGGTGGGCGTTCTCGCGGGAGCCTGTGCGGCATTTCTGGCAGTGGTAATGCCGGCATTTGCCAATCCGCGGCTGGTCGTCGACGTCAACTCGCTCAAGGTCTACGAGCATCAGGACATCTTCCGGAAGTGGTACCCGGCATCGCTGACCAAGCTGATGACGGCCTATACGACTTTCCGGGCGATCAAGACGGGGCAACTGACGCTGGAAAGCCCGGTCGTAATGACGAAGAATGCCGCGTCCGAGCCGCCGAGCAAGATGTTCTACAAGCCCGGCCAGGCGATGACCCTCGACAGCGCGCTGAAGATGATGCTGGTGAAATCGGCAAATGACGTCGCCGTTGCCATCGCGGAAACGGTCGGCGGCTCCGAGTCTGCCTTCATCGAGCGGATGAATGCCGAGGCACGGCGTATCGGGATGACCTCGTCCCATTTCATCAATGCCAACGGGCTGCCGGGCGAGGGGCAGTATACAACCGCTCGCGACCTTGCTGTGCTGGCGATCACGTTGAAGCGCGAGTTCCCCGAATATGCGACCTATTTTTCGCTGGAAGGCTTCACCACCGGCAAGAAGGACTATGCCAATTACAACATGCTGATCGGCCGCTTCGATGGCGCGGATGGCATGAAGACCGGCTTTATCTGCGCGTCGGGCTTCAATCAGGTCTCTTCGGCGACGCGCGATGGCCGCAGCGTCGTTTCGGTCGTT
The DNA here is from genome assembly GCF_030124405.1 of Sinorhizobium sp. 7-81. Taxonomy (NCBI): domain Bacteria; kingdom Pseudomonadati; phylum Pseudomonadota; class Alphaproteobacteria; order Hyphomicrobiales; family Rhizobiaceae; genus Sinorhizobium; species Sinorhizobium sp. 7-81. Next base: position 166,470 of record NZ_JASKLT010000008.1, read on the forward strand.
CTCGGTGAAGACAGTCTCGGCGCCCGCGCCGACGAGTCTGCCCGTCTCTTGCAGATGGCGCTGACGACCAGCAGCGCGGGCAAGCAGTCTCTGACGCAGATCGCTCCCTATGGAGAGGGCCGCGACACGGTTACGGACGTCAGCAAGCAGATCTGCTCCAAGACCGCCGCGAAGGTGCGCAGTGAAGGCCGCGACGAAGCCGGGCGCCAGAAGCTGCTTTCTCCTTACATCCACGAACTCAATCGCCCGCTCAAGCTTGCTTTTGCCGGGCTTATCCCGGGCAGTGGCGCCAAAATCGCCAAGGCCGGCAGCGATATCGCGGGGCAGGGCGACGGCGTCGAGATCGCCAACGTGCCCATTCCGGTTCCTCGCCCGAGTTTCTAGAGCCGGGTAACAAGAGGTGCGCGGTCTTCGGCCGCATCGCGCGTCTCAAATTTCGTGGTTTCGAGTCGATCCGAGACCAGCGTGATCTAAGATGGAGTCCGCCATGAACGGTCCCCTGCCGGTGGTGCCGGTATCTATCCTCACCGGCTTTCTCGGTGCGGGCAAGACGACGCTTCTCAATCGCCTGCTCAAGGATCCGGACCTCGCCGACACGGCGGTCATCATCAACGAATTCGGCGATGTCTCGATCGACCACCTGCTGGTCGAGGCCTCGAGCGACGGCGTGATCGAGCTTTCCGACGGCTGCCTATGCTGCACGGTGCGCGGAGAGCTTGTCGACACGCTTGCCGACCTCATGGACCGTATGCAGACCGGCCGCATCAAGCCGCTGCGGCGTGTTGTGATCGAAACGACCGGGCTTGCCGACCCGGCGCCGGTGCTGCAATCCGTGCTCGGAAATCCGGTTATCGCGCAAAACTTCAGACTGGACGGTGTCGTCACGGTCGTGGACGCGGTGAACGGTCTGCAGACGATAGCGAACCACGTGGAAGCCCTGAAGCAGGTCGCGGTCGCCGACCGGCTCGTCGTCAGCAAAACCAAGATTGCGACTGACGCGGAGCGGGAGACGCTTCTGGAACGGCTCAGGGACCTCAATCCACGCGCGCCGGTAATCGACGGCGATACGGATGAGGCGGGCCGTGCGGAACTGTTCGCCTGCGGTCTCTATGACGCGTCGACCAAGGTCGCCGATGTCGGCCGCTGGCTTCAGGACGAGGCGCACGCCGATCATGATCACCAAGATCACGACCACGACCACGATGAGCATGATCATCATCATGGACATCACGATCACCACCATCACGATGTCACGCGCCACGGTTCGGACATCCGGTCCTTCAGCATCGTCCACGATCGTCCGATCGAGCCGATGGCGCTGGAAATGTTCATCGATCTTCTGCGTTCGGCCCATGGCGAAAAGCTGTTGCGGATGAAGGCGGTCGTTTCCATGGCGGACAATCCTGAACGGCCGCTCGTTCTGCACGGCGTGCAGACCGTTTTTCATGCGCCGGAGCGGCTCGCCGCCTGGCCCGATCCTGCCGACCGGCGCACGCGCATGGTGCTGATCACGAAGGGACTCGAGGAACCGTTCGTGCGCGACCTCTTCGATGCCTTCACCGGCAAGCCCCGGATCGACCGGCCGGACGCGCAAGCTCTCTCGGACAATCCACTCGCGGTTCCCGGCGTGAGATTCTAGACCGCAGTGCGCGGAATCGGTTGGATTTGCCAATCGGCTGCGGCTTGATTTTCACAGCCAGCGGTGGACGCGGCTCTTGTAGCCGCGATAGGCGTCGCCGAACTTCACTTCGAGATAGGCTTCCTCTCGGGCGACCACTAGGTACCGGATGACAAAGTAAAACGGCACCAGCAGGATGAGGAGCCACAGGCTGTCGAAGCCGATGGCAAGACCGATCAGGCCGAGAAACATGCCGATGTAGATAGGATTGCGGCTGTAGCGGTAAGGCCCCTCTTCGACGATCGTCGTCGTCGGCTGGGTGGTCGGAATGTTCGTTCCCGCCCGGCGGAAGGTCGTCGCCGCCCAGATCAACAGTGCCAGGCCGGCGAGGAACACGATGGCGCCCAACCAACCGGCCGGCACTGCCGCCGGCAGGAAAGGCAGCGGGTAGAGCGCGTCGATCACACGCCCCGCCACAACGGCGAGTGCCCAGACGATCGGCGGCCGCACCGCCGCGCCGGAACTGTCGTGGAAATTGCCGCTCGCATCGTTCATTGTACAGCCTGTATGTACCTGCGACGCGATCATAGCAAGAATTCCGATCGCGTTGGAGCGCGTCGGAGTTGGATGCGATAGAGCCAGGAGCTTTGCCCCTCACCCTAACCCTCTCCCCGCAAGCGGGGCGAGGGGACTGGAGCGCGCAGCGAGTCCCTTCTCCCCGTCAAAACGGGGAGAAGGTGCCGGCAGGCGGATGAGGGGCAGACGCAACCTGAGGTCACGATGGTTTCAGGTCGGATCGACCCTGCATGATGGACTGACGACCGCACGCCTTCTTCGATCCGTCAGGCCTTCTTGCGGATGACGAAGCGATGGCCGCCCTCTGTGGGCGCGGCTTCCTCAAGCCGGTGTCCGTCCTCGTTGCAGAAATGCGGAATGTCGATAACCGCCAGAGGATCCGTCGTCTCGATCTCGATCAGGGACCCGGGTGCGAGCGCCTGCATGCGCTTGCGCGTCTTCAAAACGGGAAGGGGGCACTTAAGCCCCCTCAGGTCATAGACGATCCTGGGCTCGTCCGGCATCAATTGCCCCAGATCTTCCAGAACGGACGCTTCTTCGGCTGTTCGGCGGCGGGTTGTTCGGTTGCCGCCTGCGGATTTTCCGCCGGAGCCGCAGCCACTTGCGCATTGCTTTCGGCGGGCATTCCTGTCTGCTTCTGGTCGGCGGCTGCCGGCTGCTGGTTTGCCGCGGGCTGCTGTGCCGCCGGCGCGGCGGCCTGCGGTGCGGGTGCCTGTGCCGCAGGTGCAGGCGTCGCGGCTTCCGGTTCGCTGGCCGAGAACAGATTCCAGAAGGATTTTCTGGCGGGCGGCGTCTGGACGGCCGCCTGCAGGACAGGCCGCTCGATCGGGCTTGCCTGCGGTACCGGCACGCTCGCGCCGCCACGGGTCGCTTTCTCAAGCGCCTCCTTCTGGATCAGCGCCGCCTGCTTGGCTTCCTCGGCCGCCTTCTGATCCGCGAGCTGTTTTTCGAGGTCGCTCACCTTCATCAGCTTGCCGGCATCGAGCGAATTGCCCGTGGGGGCATAGGCGAGTTCGCGGCCCTTGCGCTGGTCGGCGACGATCGCCTTGCGCTCCGCTTCGCTCGGTTCATACCAGACCATGCCTTCGTACTTCTTCAGCGCCTTGTCGTAATTGCGCTGATAGTCCTTCTCGAAGTTTGTCATTGCCACTTGCAGCGCAGGTGGCGTCGACATCGCCGGGCATTGGCCCGTCGGATTGAACGTGCTGTCGCTCTGCTGGTTGAAGACGTATTTCCTCTCGCAGACATTCACATCCGGCGGACGCTTGGTCACCTCGAATTGGTCGTAGCCGGCCTTCAGCATCTTCCAGAACTCGATGTTCGGATTGTCGCGATGGCGGGCCATGTTCTCCGCGGTCATGCGGAAGGGGAAAGCCTGGAGCTGGACGCTTTGCTGTCCACCCCTGAAGGCATCACGCGCGAGCGCGAAGATCTCGATGATCTGCTCGTCCGTCATCGAATAGCAGCCCGACGAAGAGCAGGCGCCATGGATCATCAGATGCGTGCCGGAACGGCCGTTCGCCTTGTCGTAAGTATTCGGGAAACCGGTGTTGATCGCGAGATAATAATTGGAATTGGGATTCATCTGGTGCGGGAACAGCGGATAGAATCCTTCCGGTGCCTGCCGGTCGCCTTCCTTTACCTTGGGACCGAGCTTTCCGGACCACGCGCAGATCTTGTAGCTCTTCAGGAGTTGAAAGCGGTTCGCCGCGTTGGCCTTCCAGACTTCGAGCGTGCCTTCTTCCTTGAAGATCCGCAGTGCGATCGGAGACGTCTTCTGCATCCCCAGTTCGCGCATCTTTGCGGTCATCTTGCTCGAAAGCTGATATTCGGTCTTGTTCTTTACCGAGGAGAGATTGACAGAATCCAGCGTCTCGTTGGTGCAGCCGGCAAGCGCGGCTGCGATAGCGGCGGTGGCAACAAGGTTCCTGAAACGCATCGGCAGAGGCCCGTTAAAAAACAAAATCCGTCATTGAGCGCCGCACCCGTCGAGGAGGCGCCCTCAACGAATCAGTAAGCGATTATTCTTCACGAAATCTTAACCCTGCAGGATCCCCCTGCGCACGCCATCTTTCATGACCGTACGAATATGGCCAAGATTTGGCCACAGTCCGATTTCCGGTTGCCGCTACCGCCGTTTTAATCGCAAAGGTTCAGAGATTTCGGCCGATATTGAGGTATTTCTGCCGGCGGTCCGTCCGCAATTCGTCGCCGCTGCGGCCGGACAGGTCCTTGAGCGCATCGGCGATCACGGTCCCGGTGCGGCCGATGACCGACAGCGGGTCGCGATGGGCGCCGCCGACCGGTTCGGGAATGATGCCGTCGATTATGCCGAGTGATTTCAGGTCCTCGGCCGTAATTTTCATGCTGCTTGCCGCTTCCTTGGCGCGCGCTGAATCGCGCCACAGGATCGAAGCCGCGCCCTCCGGCGAGATGACGCTGTAGATCGCATGCTCCAGCATATAGACGCGGTTGCCGGTTGCGATCGCGATCGCGCCGCCGGAGCCGCCTTCACCGAGGACCACGGTGACAATCGGCACCTTGACCTTGAGACACATCTCGGTCGAGCGGGCGATCGCCTCGGCCTGCCCGCGTTCCTCGGCGTCGACGCCGGGATAGGCGCCGGCCGTGTCGACCAGCGTGATCAGCGGCAGGCTGAAGCGGTCGGCCATCTCCATGACGCGGATCGCCTTGCGATAACCTTCCGGGCGCGGGCTGCCGAAATTGTGCTTGATGCGCGATTTGGTGTCGTTGCCCTTCTCCTGGCCGAGAACGGCGACCGGCATGCCGCGAAAGCGGGCGAGGCCCGCCTGGATCGCATCGTCGTTGCCGAAGTTGCGGTCGCCGGCGAGCGGTGTGAATTCGGTGAAGAGTTCGGCTGCGTAGTCGAGGAAATGCGGGCGTGAGGGGTGGCGGGCGACCTGGGTCTTCTGCCACGGCGACAGCTTGGAATAGATCTCGGCCATCGCGTCGCGTACACGCACCTCAAGCCGTGCGATCTCGTCGGATGTATTCACACTCTCATCTTCACTGGCGAGTTTCTTCAGTTCGAGAATCTTGCCTTCGAGATCAGAAATGGGTTTTTCGAAATCGAGATAGTTGTGCATGAGATGCGTTTCCGATCAATTTGCGACAGGGCTCTGCGGTCGAAGCCAGCCTGCCCGGCGGTCCTAATCCTGTTTTTTCGCCTGTTTGGCAAGGGGGTGATGGTTCTGCACGAGGTCATGCAGCCGTTCTTCCAGCACATGTGTATAGATTTGTGTCGTTGAAATGTCCGAATGGCCGAGCAGTTCCTGCACGGCGCGCAGGTCGGCGCCGTTGGCGAGCAGGTGGCTGGCGAACGCATGGCGCAGCACATGCGGCGAGATCGCAGTAATCCTTATGCCGGCGCGTGCCGCGAGGCCCTTTAGGTCGCGCGCGAAAACCTGGCGCGGCAGAAAGCCGGTCTTGCCATGGGACGGAAAGAGCCAGGGGCTTTCCTCTGGCGGGTCGGCCGCCGCGTTCCTGACGCGCAGGGCTTCTCCATAAGCGCGCATGGCGCGCAAGGCGGCCTGCGACAACGGCACCAGCCGTTCCTTGTTGCCCTTGCCGCGAATGACGAGGAAGCGTCCGTTCTGGGACAACACGCTCGCCGGCAGCGAGACGAGTTCGCTGACCCGCATACCGGTTGCGTAGAGGAGCTCGATCAGCGCGTGCATGCGCAGTTTCGCCAGTGCGTCTTCACCGCCGGTGGCGGCTTCCGTTTCCGCCTGACCGATCAGCCTGGACACATCATCGATGCTGAGCGTCTTCGGCAGCGCGCGTCCTTTCTTCGGCGCATCGAGAATCCCGGTAGGGTCGTCGCCCCTGAGGCCCTCGGCGTAAAGAAACTTGTAGAACTGCCGCAACGCCGACAGGCGGCGTGCCTGCGACGAGGATTTGAAGCCCTCGCTGGCGAGATGCGAGAGATAGCTTCGCAAATCGTCGGCCGAAGCATCGATCAATCGCGTGCCGCGGGTCCGCAGAAACGAGAGCGCATCTATCAGGTCGCGCTCATAGGATTGCAACGTGTTGGCCGCCGCGCCACGCTCGGCGCTCATCATCTCCAGAAAGGATTCGACATAGGCGGCGGAGAGATCGCTCATTTCGGCTTGTTGACCCGTTCCGATGGAATGCGCACCGTTACATCCCGCTCGACCGGCTCGACGAAAGTCACGAGCGCCACCATCGTGCCGTAGACGATGCCGGCGAAGACGGCCAAGAAGAACAGGAAGCGGAAAAGGGTCGGCATTTCGGTCTCCTCTGCATGACTCCTTTAAATCAGAGCTGGTTTAGAAATCATGCAGTCGTTCTTCAAAGTGCTGCAGCAATTCCTGTATGTCTGGATGGACGTGCGCTTGCTGCGGATGCGTGAACTATATGAACGGGCGCGCCGCCGAGTTCAAGAAGCGTCGCCCGGCACGCGCGACGACTTGACGCTCCCCGCCGATTTGTCGATATCGGAGGGGAATGGGGAAAATGAAGTGCAATGAACGACGTGACCGAACCGGTTTCCGCGACGCTTGCCGAACGGGCGAAGCTCGCCCTCGGTAAGCGCAACCTCGTTTTCATCGGATTGATGGGGGCGGGAAAATCGGCGATCGGTCGACTGACCGCACAGGCGCTCGGCGTTCCATTCATCGATTCCGATCATGAGATCGAACGGGTTTCCCGCATGACGATCAGCGAGCTTTTCGCGGCCTACGGGGAGGAAGAGTTTCGCGCTCTCGAGGCCCGCGTGCTGAAACGTCTGCTAAGATCCGGTCCGCGGGTGGTCTCGACCGGTGGCGGGGCCTACATCAACGAGCGCTCGCGCCGGCAGATCAAGAAGGGCGGCGTTACGGTCTGGCTCAATGCGGAGCTCGACGTTCTGTGGGAGCGGGTGAGCAAACGCGATACGCGGCCGCTCCTGAAAACCGAGAACCCGAAGCAGACACTCGAAAACCTGATGCGCGCGCGTTACCCGATCTATGCCGAGGCGGATCTGACGGTCCTCTCGCGCGATGTGAGGAAGGAGATGATCGTCGAGGAGGTTCTTACCGCCATCGCCGATCGCCAGAAAGCTCAAAGCCATGACTAGCCATGTGATACCCGCCGCCGAGCGCAAGGTCCGTGTAGACCTTGGAGATCGCTCGTATGACATCCTCATCGGTCCCGGCCTCATCGCCGCGGCGGGCAAGGAAATCGCGTCGCGCCTCAAGGGTCGGAAGATGGCGGTCATAACTGACGAGAACGTCGCCCCGCGCTATCTTCAGCCGCTGATGGCGAGCCTCGGCGAAACTGGCATCGAGGCCGTCTCGCTCGTTCTTCCCGCGGGCGAAAAGACCAAGAGCTTCGACCACCTCATTCCCGTCTGCGAGACCGTGCTTGGCGCCAGGATCGAGCGGAACGACGCGGTGATCGCCCTCGGAGGCGGCGTCATCGGCGATCTCACCGGCTTTGCTGCCGGTATCGTCCGCCGCGGCTCGCGCTTTATCCAGGTTCCGACATCGCTGCTGGCACAGGTCGATTCCTCCGTGGGCGGCAAGACCGGGATCAATTCGCCTCATGGCAAGAACCTGATCGGTGTCTTTCATCAGCCCGATCTCGTCCTCGCCGACACGGACGTGCTCGACACGCTGAGCCCGCGCGAGTTCCGGGCGGGCTACGCGGAGGTCGCCAAATACGGCCTGATCGACAAGCCGGAATTCTTCGATTGGCTCGAACGGAACTGGCAGGCCGTTTTCGCCGGGGGGGCGGCGCGGATCGAGGCCATTGCCGTCAGTTGCCAGGCCAAGGCCGACGTCGTTGCTGCCGACGAGCGCGAAAACGGTCTGCGTGCGCTTCTCAATCTTGGGCATACCTTCGGCCACGCTCTGGAGGCGGCGACCGAATACGACAGCGCGCGCCTGGTGCACGGCGAGGGCGTTGCGATCGGCATGGTGCTGGCCCACGAGTTCTCCTCCCGCATGAATCTCGCAAGCCCCGACGATGCGCGGCGCGTGGAAGCCCATCTCAAGGCAGTCGGCCTGCCGACGCGGATCGCCGACATACCCGGCAAGCTGCCGCCGGCCGAACGGTTGATGGACGCGATCGCCCAGGACAAGAAGGTGAAGGGTGGCAAGCTCACCTTCATTCTCACAAGGGGCATCGGCCAGTCCTTCGTCGCGGATGATGTGCCGTCCTCGGAGGTGCTGGGCTTCCTCAAGGAGAAGCACCCCCAATGACCGGCGACGCGTTTCTAGCCTTTCTGGCGGAATACTGGCTGTCTCTCGTTTCGATCATTTGCCTTCTGCTGCTCTCCGCCTTCTTCTCCGGCTCGGAGACCGCACTGACGGCTGCCTCGCGGTCACGGATGCATATGCTGGAAAGCAATGGCGACCAGCGCGCCGGTCTCGTCAATCGGCTGATCGAGCGGCGCGATCGTTTGACCGGCACGCTGCTCATCGGCAACAACCTCGTCAATATTCTTGCCTCTTCGCTGGCGACGAGCTTGCTGATCGGCCTTTTTGGCGACATGGGCGTGGCGATTACAACGCTCGGGATGACCGTGCTGCTCGTGATATTTTCCGAAGTGCTGCCGAAAAGCTGGGCGATTGCTTCGCCGGATCGCTTCGCGCGCGCGGTGGCGCCGGTAGTGAGCCCCTTGGTCGCCGTTGCTGGCCCGGTATCGGCGCTCGTCAATGCGATTGTCCGGCGCATCCTCAACCTCTTTGGCGTAAAGCTTTCGTCGGACATGCCGATGCTGTCGGCGCATGAGGAACTGAGGGGCGCTGTCGATCTGCTTCACCGGGAGGGATCCGTGATCAAGGCGGACCTCGACCGGCTCGGTGGCGTGCTCGACCTCGGCGAACTCGAGGTCTCCGACGTCATGATCCACCGTACGGCGATGCGTGCGATCAACGCGGAGGAGCCGCCGGAGGTCTGCATTCGGGAAATCCTCGAGAGCCCGTTCACGCGCCTGCCGCTCTGGCGCGGATCGACCGACAACATCGTCGGCGTCGTCCATTCCAAGGACCTCCTGCGCGTATTAGCTGAGCCGGACGTCGAACCCGAGCGCCTCGATATCGTCAAGATCGCGCAGAAGCCGTGGTTCGTGCCGGATACGACCAATCTCAAAGATCAGCTCAATGCCTTCCTGCGGCGCAAGCTGCATCTTGCCATCGTCGTTGACGAATATGGTCAGGTCCAGGGTCTCGTTACACTCGAGGATATCCTTGAAGAGATCGTGGGCGATATCGCCGATGAGCACGATATCGACATCCAAGGCGTGCGGCAGGAGGCCGACGGTTCGATCGTCGTCGATGGATCGGTACCGATCCGCGACCTCAACAGGGCGCTGGACTGGTCGCTGCCTGACGAGGAGGCGACCACCGTTGCCGGTCTTGTCATCCATGAATCGAAGAGCATCCCGGAAGAGCGGCAGGCCTTCACCTTCTACGGCAAGCGCTTCATTGTCATGAAGCGGGTAAAGAACCGGATTACAAAGCTGCGCATCCGCCCCGCCGAGGACGATGCGCCAATCGGCTAGCGCCTCGTCACCAGCGCGTCGGCTCTCCCGGCGCGAATGGTTCGACGGCGAGCGCATGCAGACCCGCATCGAGCTCAGGCTTCAGGAGATCATTTATCGCGCGGTGGCGCGCCACTCGGCTCATGCCGTCGAACGCGCTGGAAACGATCCTGATCCTGATATGCGTTTCGCCTTCGCCGTCGAAACCGGGCTGGTGACCGGCATGCAGATGGCTTTCGTTGATCACCGCGAGGCGCTCGGGATGGAAGGCTTCGATGAGTTTCTGTTCGATACGGCTTTGCAGCGACATTCTTCCGTCCTATTTCCCTGCTTGCTGCGAGACGAAGTGCTGTCCGCATTGGCCCCGCAGCGCCGCACGTCGTATCAGACGCGCAAAGACGCTGTAGCACTTTGAAGTGCAGCATGCTTCCTTAAATCGTAATCGATTTAAGGAAGCATGCTGTGGCGGTGCAAAAAGCTCGCACAAAGCCAGCAACATTCCGCTTTGTCAATTCTTGTTGTGGGGGCCTCCAAACCCCATAATGTCGGCTATGAAACTCGATTCAAAATACTTCGATCGCATCCGTACGCGCCGCAAGGTGGAGCCGCGCGCAGAGCCGTCTGCGCCCGTATGCCAGTGGGACGGCTGCGACAAGAAGGCGATGCATCGGGCTCCCGTCGGCCGCAATGCCGAGGGCGAGTACTTCATGTTCTGCTTCGAGCACGTGAAGGAGTACAACAAGGGCTACAATTATTTCTCCGGGCTGTCCGATACCGAGATCGCGCGCTACCAGAAGGAAGCCGTGACCGGCCATCGCCCGACCTGGACCGTCGGCGTCAACAAGAGCGCCCGCAGCGGCCCAACGCAGTCGCAGATGCGCTCCGGCACGGCGGGGGCGCAAGCCCGCATGCGCGATCCGTTCGGCTTCTTCAGCGAGGCGCGTGCCCGCTCGGCCCGGCACGAACCGCGCCTGCGCAAACTGAAAACGCTCGAAGCCAAGGCCTTCGAGACGCTCGGCCTTGCGGCCTCGGCAACGGCCGCCGATATCAAGACGGCCTACAAGGATCTCGTGAAGAAACATCACCCTGATGCAAATGGCGGAGACAGGGGATCGGAGGACCGTTTTCGCGCGGTTATTCAAGCCTATCAATTGTTAAAACAGGCTGGTTTCTGCTAACAACGCGGATTATGACAGAAAGCACTTTTTGCAGGCGAATGCGCGGGTGCCGACCGGCGGCCGCTCTGGAGACATGATGAGCAAGATTGACCTCGACATTTCGAACCTCCCCGACACGACGATCTCTGTCCGGGAGGTCTTCGGCATTGACACGGATTTGCGCGTTCCTGCCTATTCGAAGGGCGACGCCTATGTGCCCGATCTCGATCCCGACTATCTCTTCGATCGCGAAACGACGCTCGCCATTCTCGCAGGATTCGCTCACAACCGACGCGTCATGGTCGCCGGCTATCACGGGACCGGCAAGTCCACCCATATCGAACAGGTTGCCGCACGGCTCAACTGGCCCTGCGTGCGCGTGAACCTCGACAGCCATGTCAGCCGTATCGACCTCGTCGGCAAGGATGCGATCGTCGTCAAGGACGGGCTGCAGGTCACCGAGTTCAAGGACGGCATTCTCCCCTGGGCCTACCAGCACAATGTGGCGCTCGTCTTCGACGAATACGACGCAGGCCGCCCGGATGTCATGTTCGTCATCCAGCGCGTGCTCGAGTCCTCCGGCCGCCTGACCCTGCTCGACCAGAGCCGCGTCATTCGTCCGCATCCGGCCTTCCGCCTGTTTGCGACGGCGAACACGGTGGGTCTTGGCGATACGACCGGTCTCTACCACGGCACGCAGCAGATCAACCAGGCGCAGATGGACCGCTGGTCGATCGTCACCACGCTCAACTATCTGCCGCATGACAAGGAAGTCGACATCGTCGCCGCCAAGGTCAAGGGCTTTACCGCCGACAAGGGGCGCGAGACCGTATCGAAGATGGTTCGCGTCGCCGATCTCACGCGCGCAGCGTTTATCAACGGCGATCTTTCGACTGTCATGAGCCCGCGTACGGTGATCACCTGGGCGGAGAATGCCTATATCTTCGGCGACATCGCCTTCGCCTTCCGCGTGACCTTCCTCAACAAGTGCGACGAGCTGGAGCGGGCGCTGGTCGCCGAGCACTACCAGCGGGCCTTCGGTGTCGAGCTCAAGGAGAGCGCCGCCAACATCGTGCTGGAAGCCACCGCCTGAGGGTTTCTGCTGCCGGCCTCGGGCAGAAGCCGGCCCCCGCGGACTCTCACGGTCAAGCGGACTTGAGCGCCCCGGATGTCACCGTATCTGGCTGAAAAAGGAATTGTCGTGAGCTCGAACTCCAAGGCGAAGCCGAACACGAGGGAAAACGCCGCTGAGCCGTTCAAGCGGGCGCTTTCCGGCTGTATCCGGTCGATTGCCGGCGACGCCGAGCTCGAGGTCGCCTTTGCGAATGAGCGCCCCGGAATGGCGGGCGAGCGCATCCGGCTACCGGAGGTCTCGAAGCGCCCCAGTCGGCAGGAGTTGGCCGTGGCGCGGGGCCTCGGCGATTCCATGGCGCTGCGCAAGGCGTGCCATGACGCCCGCATCCACGCGACGATGTCGCCGCAGGGGGCGGACGCGCGAGCCATCTTCGATGCCGTCGAGCAGGCCCGTGTCGAGGCGATCGGTGCGCTGCGGATGACCGGAGTCGCCGACAACCTCACCTCGATGCTCGAGGAGAAATACGCCAAGGCGAATTTCGCGGCGATCGACAGCCAGTCTGATGCGCCTCTCGAAGAGGCAGTGGCGCTTCTCGTGCGTGAGAAACTGACCGGGGAGAGGCCACCGGCATCGGCCGGCAAGGTGCTCGATCTCTGGCGCGATTTCATCGAGGGCAAGGCCTCAGCGGATATGCGCAATCTGTCGGCCGCAATCAATGACCAGCAGGCCTTCGCCCGCGTCGTGCGCGACATGCTGTCGTCGATGGATGTCGCCGAGAAATACGGCGAGGACGATATCGAGCCGGACGAACAGGAAAGCGAGACCGACGAGGATCAACCGCGCAGCCAGGAGCAGGACGAGAACGCCAGCGACGAGGAAGAAGGCTCCGATGCCGCGCCCGCCGACGAAAACCAGTCTGCCGAGGAGCAGATGGAAGAAGGCGAGATGGACGGCGCCGAGATTTCCGATGACGACCTCCAAGATGAGGGCGACGAGGAGAGCGAGACGCCAGGCGAAGTCAAGCGGCCGAACCATCCCTTCGCGGATTTCAACGAGAAGGTCGACTACACCGTCTTTACGCGGGAATTCGACGAGACAATCACCGCCGAGGAGCTTTGCGACGAGGCGGAGCTCGACCGCCTCCGTGCGTTCCTCGACAAGCAGCTGGCTCACCTGCAGGGGGCAGTCGGCCGCCTCGCCAACCGGCTACAGCGTCGTCTGATGGCCCAGCAGAATCGCTCCTGGGAGTTCGACCTCGAGGAAGGGTATCTCGACACGGCCAGACTGCAACGCATCATCATCGACCCGATGCAACCGCTGTCCTTCAAGCGTGAGAAGGACACGACCTTCCGCGATACCGTGGTGACGCTGCTGATCGACAATTCCGGCTCGATGCGCGGCCGGCCGATCACGGTTGCTGCGACCTGCGCCGACATTCTCGCCCGCACACTGGAGCGTTGCGGCGTCAAGGTGGAAATCCTCGGCTTCACCACCAAGGCATGGAAGGGCGGGCAGTCGCGCGAGAAATGGCTCGCGAGCGGCAAGCCGCAGTCGCCCGGCCGCCTCAACGATCTCCGGCACATCGTATACAAGTCCGCAGACGCGCCCTGGCGTCGCGCACGCCGCAATCTCGGGCTGATGATGCGCGAGGGCCTGCTGAAAGAGAACATCGACGGCGAGGCGCTGATGTGGGCGCATGACCGCCTGCTGGCGCGGCCGGAGCAGCGGCGCATCCTGATGATGATCTCGGACGGCGCCCCGGTCGATGATTCCACCTTGTCGGTGAACCCCGGAAACTATCTCGAGCGCCATTTGCGCGCCGTGATCGAGCAGATCGAGACCCGCTCGCCGGTCGAGCTTCTGGCGATCGGCATCGGCCACGATGTGACGCGCTATTACCGCCGCGCCGTGACCATCGTCGACGCGGACGAACTGGCCGGTGCGATGACGGAGCAGCTTGCAGCGCTCTTCGAGGACGAAAGCATGCATCGGCGCCCGGGGCGCACGCGCCGCGCGGGCTAGGAGCCGATCGGATTTCTATGGCCCGATACCGACGGCGCCGATGGTTTGGACCGGTTCGATCGGCCCCTCCTGCGAAGTCGTTCCCTGCCTTACCAGGCCCCATCCTGCCCTCCGAAGGTCCCTCTCATATGCTCCGTCGAAGCCTTGTTGTCCTTTCCCTTCTGGCATCGGCCACGATCGCCCAGGCGGGGCCGGCGAGCGAGATCGTACCCGTTCAGAGCCGGCAGGTAACGCAATTCAGATCCGGCTCCGATCAAACGGTGTTTGGCGGGCTCGAATTTATCGGCGGGATCGAAATGACGTCGTCCAACCCGCTGCTCGGTGCAATTTCCGCGATCCGGTTCCGACCCGGCAGCGATTCCTTCGTCGCCGTGATGGACACCGGCCACTGGATCGAGGGAGCCGTTGTCCGCGACGATGCTGGGAGGCTTCAGGGCCTGACCGAGCTGACCGTGACATCAATGACCGATGGAAATGGTGGTGCTGAGCTCAAAAAGTGGAGGGTGGACTCCGAGGGCCTGGCTTTGCGTGAAGGGGAGGCGATCGTCAGCTTCGAGCAGCTGGCCCGTATCGAGATCTATCCCGATCCGGGCTTCGCGCGCTCGAAGCCCGTCCGGCAAATGGCCCTGCCGTTCCCCGTCGAGGAATTGCGCGTCAATGGCGGCCTCGAAACCATAGCGATCGCGCCAAAGGACAGTCCCCTTCGCGGTGCTGCGGTCACAGTCGCGGAACGCAGCGTCGACAAGGCGGATAACCTTCTGGCGGGGATTCTGGACGGGCCGATGAAAGGCGCGTTCACGGTCGTTCGCGAGGGCCCCTATGCTGTCACCGACGGTGACTTCCTGCCCAATGGCGACCTGCTTCTCCTGGAGCGTCGGTTCAATCTCGCCTCCGGCCTCGGCATGCGCATTCGCCGGATTGCCGCCGGTGACATTCGTCCGGGCGCCGTGGTCGACGGCGAGGTGTTGCTCAAGGCCGACATGAGCTATCAGATCGATAATATGGAGGGGCTGGATGTCGTCGTTCGGCCCGACGGCGAGGTTCGCGTGATCGTCGTTTCCGATGACAATCATTCGATTCTCGAACGCAACCTGATGCTTGAATTCCGGCTGATCCTGGATTGACGGGACGAACTCGTCGTCTCCCAAATGAAAACGGGGCCGCATCGCGACCCCGTAAACATCTTTGTACTGGCCTTAGGCGGTGGCGCTGGCTGCCGGCATCGGCTTGATGACGCTCATCAGCGCTCCATAGGGCAAGAGCAGCACGATGCCGCAAAGGATCTTCACCAAAAGATCGCCAAGCGCCCAGGAGATCCAGCGCGGTGCTTCCGCAGCAAGCGCGCCGAGCAGGGGGGCGGTCTCCAGCGCAAAGCTGTCGTTCGGTCCAAAGAACACGAAGAACGGCGCGAAGGCGAAGGAGAAGAACATCGCTGTGTCCAATGCCGAGCCGATGAGGGAGCCGGCGAGCGGTGCATGCCACCAGGTCTGCCGGCGCAGCCGGTTGAACACGGAAATGTCGAGGAGCTGTCCGAACAGGAACGCGGAACCGGAAGCGATCGCAATGCGCGGCGTCGCGAGATAGATCGAGAAGGTAACGCCGACGACAAAACCGGCAACCACCACGCGGCGCGCAATCCGCGGTCCGAAATGGCGGTTGGTGAGGTCCGTGACAAGGAACGCGAAGGGATAGCTGAAAGCGCCCCAGGTCCAGAGATCGCCGAGGTTCATGCCGGCAACGGAGCCTGGAAGGGGATATTGGACGAGGAAATTCGACGCCACGACCACCGAGGTCATGAGCGCGACATAGATAAAGAACGTGCGGTTGGTCAGCATTTTTTTATCCTGGGTGATGCCACCAGTTGGAGACGACATAGCCGGGACAGGCACGGCGGATGAATATGTGGCGACACGAGAAAAAGGCTTGCCGGACAGAGCCCGCAAGCCTTTAAGTCTTGTCAGAAGCGCTGGCGGCGATCAGGCTGCTTCAGCGGTCTTCTTGACGATCTGGCGGCGCAGCAGGCGAGCGCGCATGCTCAGCTCGTTCTCGTCAGCCTTCAGCAGGAAAGCGTCGAGACCGCCGCGGTGCTCGACCGAGCGGAGAGCGGCTGCGGAAACGCGCAGACGGAAGCGCTGGCCGAGAGCATCGGAAATCAGCGTGACGTTGCACAGGTTCGGGAGGAACTTGCGCTTGGTCTTGTTGTTGGCGTGGCTGACATTGTGGCCCGACTGGACGCCCTTGCCGGTCAATTCGCAACTACGGGACATGGTACACCTATTCTCTTTATCGCCGCCGGACAATGCGGTAGCGGGCCCAGAGCCCAGGCCGCGTTCCTGTTGGCCATTATTGGAAAGTCGCGGTTCTATAGTCAGAGAAGGCCTGCCAGTCAAGCCAAACACTGCGCATTCTCGAAAAACCGCAGATTTTCCAGCCGGTCTCGTAAGGCGATCGCTCATCGGGATACACTAATCGGCGTCCATACCCATTCCAAGCCGTTCTTCACTGCGCTATTTCTCTCACAAGACCGTGGAATGAAGAGGCGACGCTTGTTCTCCATTGCCGCGGTTGTATTTTAAGGATTTGGCGCAAAAAAAGCCGCAAACGGCTTGCATCCCAGAGAATTGCAACGACGGCAGAACGACAGGGCTTTCGGGCATGAACAGGCGCAATGGCTTCCGGGCGTCAGCATTGCTGACCGCGATGATGTTTTCCACAGCGTCCTCGGCTGCGGATATCGCGCATCAAACGGATTACAGCATTTCGCTTGCCGGCCTGCCGCTCGCGCGGGCCACTTTCCACACCGAGCTTGAAAAGAATCGCTACACGATTTCCGGCACACTGAATTCGGCCGGCCTCGTCGACATCATCAGCCGCACGTCCGGCCAGACACGCGTTTCCGGGGTGATCGGGAATGATCATCTGCGCGCCTCGCAATATTCGATGTCCTATCGCAGCGGCAGGAAGTCGCGTGCGATCAGCGTCACCTTCCGCAACGGCAATGTCGTGCGTGCGAGTATGACCCCGAAACGCAACCCGCTCCCGAAGAACTGGGTGCCAGTAACGAGCCGCGACATGCGCAACGTGCTGGATCCGCTCTCCGGGCTGATCATTCCGGGGAAGAGCCGGGTCTGTCCCAATACGCTGCCGATTTTCGATGGCGAATCGCGGCTCGACATCAAGCTGTCGCCCAGGGGAACCCGAGCCTTCAAGACCCGGGGATTTAACGGCGAAGTCATTGTCTGTGGTGTCCGCTTCGTGCCGAAGGCGGGATACAGGAAGGGTCGTGAGGACGTCGAGTATCTGCGCCGGCTGGAGACGATGGAGATCTGGTTCGCAAAAGCCGAGACCGTCAATGTCTATGCTCCGGTCTATGTCCGCATCCCGACCAAGCTTGGTCCCGTGACCGTTTCCGCGACGCGATTCGGCGGGTGATCGATCCCGATCTTCTCTTTCGCTCGTCGCGAACGGGCGCTAACTATAGCGCCGCGCGTCTTATCAGACGCGCAAAGGACGCTGTAGCACCTTGAATTGCCGCATGTTTTTATCCTTAAATCGGCTACGATTTAAGGAAACATGCAGTAGCAGGGCATGATTGATTTGACGCGGCTTTCACGAAGGTGAGCCGGGCGTGGGGACAGGAATGAAGTTCAAGGCAACGCTGATCGGTTTTTCCGCGATCCTGATGTGGTCGCTGCTGGCGCTCTTTACAGCTGCTTCGGGCAAGATGCCGCCGTTCCAGCTTTCGGCGATCTGCTTCCTGATCGGCAGCCTGCCGGGCATTGTCGTACTGGCTGTGAAGCCGGAGCGATTCGCGCTTTTGAAACAGCCCGCGAAGGTCTGGATCATCGGCATTGCGGGTCTTTTCGGCTACCACTTTCTCTATTTCACCGCGCTTCGCAACGCCCCGGCGGTCGAGGCGGGCCTTATCGCGTATCTCTGGCCGCTGCTGATCGTGGTCGGCTCGGCGCTGCTGCCGGGAGAGAGGCTTCGCTGGTATCATATCGCCGGGGCGCTCGCAGGACTTGGCGGCACCATCCTGATCGTCGCCCGCAATGGCGTCGCCTTCGACGAGGCGTATACACTCGGCTACGGCGCGGCATTTCTCTGCGCCTTCACCTGGTCGGGTTATTCCTTGCTGACGCGCCGCTTCGACGCGGTTTCGACCGATGTCGTGACCGGATTCTGCCTGGCGACCTCCATCCTTTCATTCCTCTGCCACCTCGGTCTCGAGACGACGATCTGGCCGCAGACGGCTTTCGAGTGGCTTGCCGTCGCCGGGCTTGGCCTTCTGCCGGTCGGCGCGGCCTTCTATGCCTGGGACTTCGGCGTGAAGAACGGGGATATCCAGCTCCTCGGCGTTGCAAGCTATGCGGCGCCCGTTCTCTCAACGCTGGTCCTGATCCTCTTCGGCTTTGCGGAACCCTCGTGGCGAATAGCCGCAGCCTGCCTGCTTGTGACCGGCGGCGCGGTGCTGGCAGCGAGGGACATGGTCTTTCGCAAGAGCAGGACTGCCCCGCAGCCGGCGGAGTAGGCGTCAGTTCTTTGGCGGCTGCCAGTCGGGGGCCGCCATCTCGAATGCGGAAAAATCGAATCCCGGCGCGACGGTGCAGCCGACGAGCGTCCAGTCTCCGAGCGAGGCGGCCGACTGCCACCAGTTGGCGGGGACGACGTGCTGCGGCCTTTGTCCGTCAAGCAAATCCGGTCCAAGGCGAAAGCGCGAAGCCGGTTTGCCCGGCTCGGCGATGCTGAGTTCGAGAGGGGCGCCCGCGTAATAGTGCCAGATTTCGGCCGCGTCACGGACGCGGTGCCAGTGCGACCGCTCGCCCCTTTCGAGAAGATAGTAGATCGCCGTCGAATGGCTGCGCGGCGCGCCGAGGTCGTCGCGGAAGGTCTCCACATACCAGCCGCCCTCCGGATGTCTCGCCAATCCAAGCGCGTCGACAATCGCGGCTGGCGTGAGATCCCGTGAGACGTCCATCAGAAATTATCCTTGCGCTTGCGGATCTCTGCAAACACCTCCGCGTCACTGGCGCCCTCCATCCCGAGATGCTTGCGGATCTTCTGATCGCCCGCGCGAAGGAACGGATTGGTCCGCTTTTCGAGGCCGATGGTCGTCGGCGCGGTGAACCCGCCATCCGAGCGCGTCTCTTCGATCTCAGCGGCGCGCGCCTTGAGGGCCGCGTTTTCGGGATCGACCGTCACGGCGAAATGCGCGTTGGTAAGCGTGTACTCGTGGCCGAAGTAGACCGACGTGTCGTCGGGGAGCGCCGTCAGCCGGTTCAGCGATTGCCACATTGTCTCGGCAGTTCCCTCGAACAGTCGCCCGCAGCCGAGTGCAAACAGCGTATCCGCGGCAAACAGCATCCTGTCCTGTGGGAAATGGAAGCAGATGTGGCCCGCGGTATGTCCCGGCGTTTCGATGACCTCGACCGGATGACCGGCAAAATCAAAATGGTCCCCTTGGCCGACGCTCCTGTCGATGCCGGGGATCTTCGATGCCTCGCCTTTCGGCCCGATGATCGTAACCCCGAAGCGTTCCTTGAGACTGACATTCGCCGCCACGTGATCGCCATGGTGGTGGGTCGTCAGGATGTGCGTGAGGCGCCAGCCCCGCCGCTCCAGTGTGTCGAGGATCGGTTGCTCCTCCGGTGCATCGATCGATGCCGTTGCGCCGCTCTCCGGATCATGGAGAAGCACACCAAAATTATCGGTACGGCAGAGGAAGAGGTCGAGTTCGAGCGCGGCCATGATGAGGTCCTCCGATCGGGTGTGACGAGGGCTGCGGGCGAAACCGCTTCTGCCGAATGTAGCGAGGCTCGCCTTGAAGTCTACCGCCCCAAAGCTAACATGTTGGCCATGCACACGGATATCGTCGATCTTCGCCAATTTTATCATTCCGAGCTTGGCCGGATGGCGGAGCATTCCGTCAGCATGGCGCTCTCCTCGGTCTGGGCGCGCTTGCCCGAGGAGCGGCTGGTCGGGCTCGGCTATGCCGTTCCCTATCTCGAGCGCTTCCGGGCGGACACCGAGCGGACCTTCGCCTTCATGCCGGCCGGGCAGGGTGCGGTGAACTGGCCAGTCGCCGAGTTGTCTTCGACGGCGCTGGTCTTCGACGAGGAACTGCCGCTGCCCGACGCGTCGATCGACCGCGTGCTGATGGTGCATTCGCTGGAATTCGCCGAAAGCCCGCGCGAAACGATGAAGGAAATCTGGCGGGTCCTTGCGCCCGGCGGCCGGCTGGTTATCGTCGTTCCGAATCGCCGCGGCGTCTGGGCGCGGATGGAGCACACCCCGTTCGGCTCGGGACGACCCTATTCGCGCGGTCAGTTGACGGCGCTGCTCCGCGAGACGAATTTCACGCCGGGCGCCACCTCCGAGGCGCTGTTCTTTCCACCGTCGAAGCGCAAGATCGTCCTTCGCCTGCGGCACAGCCTGGAGCGGTTCGGCCGTTCGCTTTGGCCGGTGTTTTCCGGGGTGATCATCGTCGAGGCGCAAAAACGGCTCTATCAGGGCCTGCCGGTGGCCGTCCGCGCTTCGCGCCGCGTCTTCGTTCCGGTGCTGGCACCGCACGGCGTGCCAAGCACGCGCAAACGGTTACCAGAGGTCAAAGCCCCATAAGGCAGGGCTGTCGCACTCGACAAATTTCCTCTGCCCGGCTATTGGCTTTGCCACAATTCCTCCCGTGAAAGCCGATCCGATGAACCTTGTTTCAAAGAGCCCGCAGCCGCGTCCCGGCATTCTGGACATCGCCGCCTATGTGCCGGGCAAGGAGCATGCGCCGGGTGTTGCCAAGGTTCACAAGCTCTCGTCGAACGAGACGCCGCTCGGTCCAAGTCCGAGCGCGCTTGAGGCGTTCCGGAACGCAGCCTTCAATCTCGAACGCTATCCGGACGGTCAGGCGCAAGCGTTGAAGGACGCGATCGCTGCGGTTCACGGCCTGAACCCGGCCAATATCGTTTGCGGCAATGGTTCCGACGAGTTGCTCGGGCTTCTCTGCCACACCTATCTCGGTCCGGGCGACGAGGGAATCATCACCGAGCACGGATTCTTAGTCTACAAGATTCAGATCCTGGCCGCCGGCGCCGCAGCAGTCACGGTCAAGGAAAAGGATGCGCGCGTCGATGTCGATGCGATCCTCGCGGCCGTGACGGAACGGACGAAGATCGTCTTCATCGCCAATCCGGCCAACCCGACAGGCACCTATATCCCGGTGGACGAGGTCCGCCGGCTGCACGCGAGCCTTCCCTCCGGGGTGTTGCTGGTGCTTGACGCTGCCTATGCGGAATACGTCCGGCGCAACGATTACGAAGCGGGCCTGGAACTGGTGTCGAGCAATCGCAACGTCGTGATGACGAGGACGTTCTCGAAGATCTATGGGCTCGCCGGGCTTCGCATCGGCTGGATGTTTGCCCCGCGCGAGATCGTGGATGCCGTCGATCGCGTACGCGGCCCGTTCAATCTCAATGCACCTGCGATCGCCGCAGGCGCGGCAGCGATCCGCGACCAGGCCTTCGTTGCCGTGGCGGTCGATCACAATCTTACCTGGCTCGCGAAAGTCACCGCGGCATTGCAGGCGATCGGTCTGCGTGTGACACCTTCCGTAACCAATTTCGTGCTGATCCACTTTCCGGGGACGGGCGGGAAATCGGCGGAGGAGGCGGATGCGTTCCTGACAGCCCGCGGCTTTATCCTGCGCTCCGTGCGCGCTTACGGTTTTCCCAATGCGCTCCGCATGACCATCGGTTCCGAGGAAGCGAACGAAGGCGTCATCGCCGCATTGACTGAATTTATGGGACAAAAATAATGGCTCAACAGTTCGAAACGATCGCCCTTGTCGGTATTGGCCTGATTGGGTCGTCGATCGCCCGGGAAGTCCGCGAGAAACAATTGGCAGGCACGATCGTAGTCTCCACACGGAGTGCCGCGACGCTGAACCGCGCCCGCGAGCTCGGCCTCGGCGACCGCTACACGCTTTCGGCGGCTGAGGCGGTCAAGGATGCCGACCTCGTTGTCGTTTCGGTGCCGGTCGGCGCTTCCGGCGCCGTTGCCGCCGAGATCGCCGCGCATCTGAAGCCCGGCACAATCGTCACCGATGTCGGTTCGACGAAGGGCTCGGTCATCGCGCAGATGGCGCCGCATCTGCCCAATACGGTCCACTTCATCCCCGGCCACCCGATTGCGGGTACCGAACATTCCGGCCCCGATGCCGGGTTCGTCGGACTTTTCCGCGGACGCTGGTGCATCCTCACGCCGCCCGTCGGCGCCGACGAAGAGGCCATCGCGAAGCTCAGGCTCTTCTGGGAGACGCTCGGCTCGATGGTCGATGAGATGGACCCCGAGCACCACGACAAGGTGCTGGCGATCGTCTCCCATGTTCCGCACATCATCGCCTACAACATCGTGGGAACGGCGGACGACCTGGAAACGGTCACCGAGTCCGAAGTCATCAAATATTCGGCCTCGGGTTTCCGCGACTTCACGCGTCTGGCGGCGTCGGATCCGACCATGTGGCGTGACGTCTGCCTGCACAACAAGGATGCGATCCTCGAAATGCTCGCCCGCTTTTCCGAAGACCTTGCCTATCTGCAACGGGCGATCCGCTGGGGCGACGGCGACAAGCTCTTCGATCTCTTCACCCGCACGCGGGCAATCCGCCGCTCGATCATCCAGGCGGGTCAGGACACGGCAATGCCGGACTTCGGCCGGCACGCAATGGATCCCAAATAGCGGGCAACCGCGAAGCGGCGGGAGACCGCCGCCTCGGCTTCAGAGCGCCGGCAGCACGCCAACCGGAATGAAGGCCAGGAAGGCGGTGCCGTCGCGGACGTTGAGTTTTACCGTTGCCTCATTCTTGCCGCCGGCCAGAGCCTTCAGCATGGTCGCGATGTTGTTGATCAGGTCCGTCTCCTCGGGAACGACCTTCATGAGGCTCGTGTGCCAGGCATCGATATTCATAATGGTCAGCGAAAACTCGCCGGATATCAGGCCCTGATCATTCACTGAGAACGGACCCGAGAGCTTCGCGCTCATTCCGTCGCCCGCATCAAGGGTCAAGTGACGCAGTTCGCCGCTGCTACCGCGCAGCATGTGTTCTGAAAGGGCACCCGCCTGCATCCACCCGGCTTTGCCAACGACGGTGACGTCCGCTGCGACATCGACCGGGGAGGCGAGGCTCGGTCCTTGCGCCGGGCGCAGGTCGAGCTTCTCCACGCTCAGGGCGGCGTCGAGGTCTTCGCCGTTCTGACGCAAGTGCATCTCGCCGTGGCTTGCGCCGAAGCCCAGACTGTCACCCGTCAGCGGCCAACGCGCCGTTCCGGTGAGATTGTCGTAGGCGATCGACGAGCGCTCCAGGCCCGACATCGTCGCGTTGAGGCTCGCATGCAGCAGCGTCCAGTCGGCCGAAACCGTAAGGCCCGGAGACATCCGGACCTCGGCGGGGCCGTCGAGTTCGACAACCGCGCGTCCCGGTTGATAGACCTGAGAAGCCGTCCTCAGGGAGCCGAAGGATGCGGATGCGCCGCGAAGATTGTCGTCGAGGCGCAGCTTGTCGCAGAAAAGACCGATGCGGAACGGGAAGCCCCGCACTTCCATGTCCGTGCACTCACCGCCAAGACCGTTTTCCCGTTTTTCGGAAAGATAGGTTGTCAGTCGCTTTTCGATCTGGTCCGCGGCAAAGAACCAGCCGGCGGAATAAATGCCAGCGGCGAGCACGATGCCCACTGCCAGCCAAAGAAATTTCTTGCCGGCTGGTGATCCGTTGGCGACATCGGTGACGGTCATTCTAATCGCGTACTCCAATTGGTGCTGTGGCGGAAACCGCTTCGGATCATCGCGATCGAAGACGAAAGGGCCGAAAGAACTTTTTGGTTTTCTCTCATCCCATTCCGGGTGGCGGTTGCCGATCCTGCAAACTATCTTCCATTCCTGTATACGGCGGCCGGCTGCCTCTTCCGTGTTCCGCAGTGTGTGCCGTAGAAGTTTCGGCTCGATCGGTCGCGACCGTGCCGGTGAATGATGCGACATGTGGCAAAGCGGCGTGTATGAATGGCAGTGGATATGGACGAATTTTGGGTCTTTGGCTACGGGTCCTTGATGTGGAACCCGGGTTTCCGTTTTGAGGAGAAGTCGACGGCACGCGCCTTCGGGTACCGCCGCTCCCTCTGCGTACACTCCTGGGTGCATCGCGGCACGGAGCAGCGGCCCGGTCTGGTGCTCGGCCTCGACTACGGCGGCTCCTGCATCGGCACCGCATTTCGCGTGCCGGGAAGCGAAAAGTCCGATGTGATCGGCTATCTGCGCGAGCGCGAGTTGGTGACGCAGGTCTACAAGGAGCGGACGATGCCGGTCCAACTCGCCGACGGACGCCGGGTGCCGGCGCTTGCCTATGTGATCGATCGCGGCCACGCCCAATATGCCGGGGCGCTCAGTGCGGCGGAAGCGGCGGAAACCGTCGCGATTGCATCCGGCAAGTCCGGGCCGAACAGCGAATATGTCCTTAATACGCTCGCTCATCTCAAAGAAATGGGCATCCGCGACCAGTGGCTGGAGGACGTAGTTGCACGATTGACCGCGACTGCAGCGCCGCGCGTCTTATCGGACGCGCAAAGGTCGCTGTAATCATTTGAATTATGCGTGTTTGCCTGAATCGGCTCCGCTTCAGGCAAACATGCAGTAGGGCGGTCGCAGCTCAGGCCTGACCGAGTTCGCGCAGCCGCTGCTCCGCCGTTGGCGGCAACGGCAGATGCGGATTGGCCTTGACCGTCTCGACAAGCAGCTCATCGCTTGCGGCCTCAGTCACCTCGATCAGCTTTTTGAGGAATGCATCCGGATCCAAGCCGGCCTCGACCGGAGGCAGGACGCGTACCTTGAAATGACCGGGGAAGCGCAGGAATCTGCGTCGCGGCCAGAAGAGGCCCGGGTGCATGGCGACGGGCACGACCGGAACCTGCAGGTCACGGTAGAGGCGGGCGATGCCATATTTGTATTCAGGTGGCGCGCCCGGGGGACGGCGGGTGCCTTCCGGATAGATAATCAACTGCCGCCCGGTCGCCATCTCGTTCTTGGTGCGCTCCATGACATCGGTCATCGCCTTGCCGCGCGCCGCGCGGTTCACCGGCACCATGCGCTGCTTGATGATGTACCAGCCGAACAGCGGTATCCAGGTAAGCTCACGCTTCAGGATATAGAACGGATCGTCGAGCCAGGGCAGGAGCGCGTAGGCATCCCAAAAGGACTGATGCTTCGGCGCGAAAATATAGGGACCATCCGGAATATTCTCCAAGCCTTCGATTTCGAAGGTCGTGCCGACGATCTTCTCCAGGAGCCAATGATTGCTGCGCACCCAATTCTTCGGCACGAACCAGGCCTTCTTGCGGGGAAGAAGGAAATAGATCGGCGTCAATACGATCATCTGGACGACCAGATTGGCATAAAACACCAGGTTGAAAAGGATCGAACGCAGGATGATCATCAGGTGGCTCTCGATGCGGACTACAGCGCCCCCCCGTCTTAAGACGCGCAAAGGACGCTGTAGAACTTTGAAGCGCTGCATGTTTCCTTAAATCGGCTACGACTTAAGGAAACATGCAGCAGGCGGCGATTGGTGACCGGGGGCCGGCCACTCCGCTGCCTACACGAATATATCGCCAAGGAAAACCGCTGCCACGGCACCGCAGGCCTTTACCAGCGCAAAAGTCGCCGTCCGCTTGCTCCGGGGCGTAGCCACGCTTTTACTCTTCCGCCGGGGTCACCCGAGAGGAAATGGCCGCCCTCAGGCCGTTCGTCGGACGCGCGCCCATCATGTCGAGCACGGAGGCGACGGAATATTTGGCGTATTCAAGCAGAATGGCCTTCAGGACCAGCGGGTTGCGCAGCCAGTTTGTCGTCCTCAGATCGGAATTGATGACCGGATAGGCCATGAAATCCGTGTCGGGCTTGGCGCGCCGCAACTCCAGAAGGCTGCGCGGCATATGGTAATTGTTGGTGACGACAAGCACGCTCTTGTAGCCCCGGTTGCGGATCCACTGGGCGGCCTCCCGGGCGTTGCCGATGGTGTCTATCGCTTCATGCCCGATGTCGACGCAGCATTTGAAGAGATCGGCCGAGCTCTGCGTGTTTCGGCGTATCTGGCTTCCCGTCGTCGTCGGGTGGACGCCGGAAATCAGCAGACGCTTGCCTGCTCCCGTTTTCAGGAGATCCACCGCCTGATCGATCCTCTGGAAACCGCCCGTCAGGACGACGATTGCATCGGCCTTGGGATGTGTGGGCGGCTGCAGCGTTGCGACCGTATCGGCAAATTGCAGGAAACCGCCGATGAAAATGGCGAGGAATACGAGCAGCACGAAAAAGGTCCGGCGCAGCAGCTTGCGCAACAAGCTGCGGGACCGGCGGCGGCGCGCGGCTCTCTCCCGCCATCTGCCCCTCTCGGCCATTCCGCTCTCGCGTAATTCTCGCCCCATCGTGATTCTCTTCACACACAGCGCCGCGCGTCCAATCGGACGCGCAAAGATCGCTGTAGCACTTTGAATTGCTGCATGATTCCTTAAATCGCTTCCGATTTAATGAATCATGCAGTAGCCGCAGATTGCGGCAAGGAATAGATGGCGTGAGCGGTTCATGGCTGTCAGCTTTGAAAGGTATCCGTCCGGCCGGGATCCGACCGGATGAGGTCGATTTCGTAGATCGTCCTCATGACTGTAAGGCGCGCCGTCAGAGTCGTCAGCAGAGCGATGACGATTATGATCGCGAAAATGCCGAGATAACCGGTATAGCCGATGGCAAACCGTCCGAACAACGCCGTCGCCTGGTCCGTTTCGGGGGTGGCAAGCGTTTGAGATTGCCAGAAGCTGGCGGCAGCGAAGGAAAGTGCGGCCAGCAGACCGCCGGTACCGGCGCCTTTCAGGCTGATTCGGAGGAAGTGCTTCTGGAACTCGGAGGCCACGAAACCCGCCTCCGCACCGACGAAGTGAAGTACTTCGACGATGTGGCGGTTGCCGGACAGTGCACCGCGGGTTGCGAAGACGACGGTGAGGACCATGGCGGAGAATACCAGCGCAAGGACGCCGCTTCCGATCATCGCGGTGGTGTTGGCCATCGCCACCAGGCGGTCGACCCAGGTGCGATGATCGTCAAGAAAGGCCTGCGGGATGGTTTCCGTCAACGCCGCGCGCATGGCGGCGAAATCGGGCGGGTTGTTCTCGTCGATGGTAATGACGACCAGTCGGGGCACAGGCAGTTCGTCAAGGTCGAGACCTTCGCCGAGCCACGGCTCCAGGAGGCGGGCCGTGGCTGCCCGGTCGATGATCTTCCCGCCCGTGGTGCCGCTGAAGGTCAGAGCCAAGTCCTGCGCATCGGCCAGCGCCTTCTCCATGTCGAGATTGTCGTCCGGCTTGATCTGGATGGTGATTTCCCGCGAGATCTGGGACTGCCAGCTTTGCGCCGTCGCTCGCACCATGCTGACGCCGCCGAGCGTCAAGCAGGCGAGGAACGACATGATGGCGATAACGCACATCAGCGCATGGCCGGAGACATTGGCCGAAGGAACGATTGGACCGGTCGGGCGCACGCGCATCTCGGCGCGGCGTTGCTGCTGCGGCTCGGGTTCGCGGCGGGGGACGCTGTTCTCATTCATAGATGTCGAGCCGCCCCTGTGACAGGATCATGCGCCGGGCTTCGACCTGATCCATCAAGGACAGGTCGTGGGTGGCGATCACCACCGCCGTCCCGAGCCGGTTGAGCTCGAGAAAGAGGTTCAGCAGCCGGCGTGCCATCGGCGGATCGACGTTGCCCGTCGGCTCGTCGGCAAGCAGGATCTCCGGCCGGTCGATCAGAGCTCTTGCGATCGCCGCACGTTGTTTCTCGCCGCCCGAAAGCACCGGCGGCAGGACGTTGATGCGCTCGCCGAGGCCGACCCATTTGAGAAGTTCGAGGACATCCGCGCGGTAGCTTGCCTCCTCCTTGCCGCGCACCCGCAGCGGCAGGGCAACGTTCTCATAGGTCGTCAGGTGGTCAAGCAGGCGGAAGTCCTGAAAAACGATGCCGACGCGCCGGCGCAGCATCGGGAATTCGTCTCTCGGGATGGAGGAGATGTTGCGATCGAACATTCGGATCAGGCCGCGCGTCGGCTGCAGCGACAGAAAGAGCAGCCGCAGCAAGGTCGTCTTGCCGGCGCCCGAGGGGCCGGTGAGAAACTGGAACGACCGGCGCGGAATGTCGAATGTCAGGTCCCGGAGGATCTCCGGTCCCATGCCATAGCGCAATCCGACATTCTCAAAGTGAATCAATGGGACAGCCCAGTCTCTCTTCACGACCTTCGACACCCGCGAAGCGATCGTCCGAGCGTACGGCGCCGCGCGTCCCATAAGACGCGCAAAGATCGCTGTAGCACTTTGAATCGCTGCATGTTTCCTTAACTCGGCTCCGGTTTGAGGAAACATGCAGCAGGACAGCACGCCTGCCAAGGCTAAACCGCGTGCGGCACGATGGTTAAGCAGCGGTTCATTTTCCATGAAAAGGCGCCGCTTTCACGGCCTCTTTCCGAAACATTAACCATTTCGGTTTACGTGTCGTAAGGATTTGATGCAATGCCCTGTTTCTTGCACAGGCCGGTTACAGGCATTGCCCGCAAGCTCCGCTCAAGGCTGGCGCCGGTCGAGCCGTCGATCCGGCCACATGATGCGTCGGAAGGAGAGCCGGAGTGATCCCGAGGGGGAACGATGCAGGCATTTCGTTCAAAAACCGCCGCACGTGTCGATCTGCTTCCGCCGGAGCGGGATGCGCGCCCAAGCGGAGCCGTGTCTAGAAACCCGAATTATGTCGACGCGGAATTCGAGACCATCGCCAACACGGTCCGGCCCAGCCCCTATCCGGTCTTCAACGACAATCGGCGTGGTCAACGCCTCTCTGCGGCGCAGGCCGGCAAACCGGCTCGGCAGGTTCTGACCGTTATCGAGACGAGATTGCGCGCCATGCCGCCCCGACGTTTTGCTGGGCTGGTCGGCGGCCTCGGCCTTGGGGCGTTCCTTCTGATCGTGGGCCTCTTCAACGAAGACCAGGCGGACGCCCGACCTCTGTCGATCGGTGGCGTCACGACTTCCTTCGATTATGCCGGCGGCATGCGTGTGCTTTCGGTCCACGGAAGCATCGACAACCGTTCCGGCACCGAGCAGCATCTGCCGCTGGTCGTGGTCGACGTCAGGAGCAATGGCCGGAAGGTGACTGCAACGCGTTTGATGCCCGACGGCGCGTCGATTGCACCCGGCGAGAGCCGTCATTTCGCTGCCCGCCTTCCTTACGCGGGCGGGAAAATGCCTGACGTGACGGTTTCTTTCGCCGAAACCAGTGTTTCTCGGCTCTGATTGTGCTAAGCGGCGCCTGAAAGGGAAGGCGCTCCTGTCTTCCGCAATTAAGCGCTGGAGAGCCCCGCATGCCCGTCGTTCGCGGTAAGAACATCGAAGTCCTTTACAGCGCCGAGACGATCGCTGCCCGCAATCACGAACTGGCCGACGCGATCGTTCGCGGTCCGCACAAGGATCTGCTGGTCATTTCGATATTGAAAGGTTCGTTCATCTTCGCTGCCGATCTGATCCGCGCCATGCACGACGCCGGTCTCGCGCCGGAGGTCGAATTCATCACGTTGTCGAGCTACGGCATGGGCACCGAGTCCAAGGGCGTAAAGATCACCAAGGATATCGACAGCGACGTGCACGATCGCGATGTCTTGCTGATCGACGACATTCTCGAGTCCGGCCGGACATTGCGCTTCGCGAAGGATCTGCTTCTGGAGCGCGGCGCGCGCAACGTCACGGTCGCCGTTCTCCTGGACAAGCGGATGAAGCGGCGAGTCGATCTGGAGGCGGATTATGTCGGCTTCGAGTGCCCGGACCATTTCGTCGTGGGTTACGGCATGGACGTCGCCTACGCCTTCCGCGAACTGCCGTTCGTCGGCGTCGTCACCGGCGACGCTGAGTGATAGCGAGGCTCCGACGCGCAAATGTCGTTGCCGTCCTTGGATCGGAAGAACGACCGATGTCTGGCCTTTTCTGAAAATCGACGTTCCGGCGTTTACCGAAAGCAAACGAAAAGCTGTTTGTTTGAAGGAGCGTCACGGCTTCGGCCACTCTGAAGCGCGACGTCGGCATATGCTCGAAATCGGAAGCGATTTTCGGAAGGCATGATGCTCGAGTTCAAACGATGAGCGTCCTTTGCATTCCAGGGGGCGCATGGCGCTCTATGGGAGCGAAGACGGGAGGCCATGATGGCGAGAATCCTGATTACCGAGGATGAGGATGCCTTGCGCTCATTTGTGGCGCGCGCATTGCGACTCGATGGGCATGAAACTGTCGAGGCCGGGGATGGAGCCGACGGGCTCGCCTGCCTTCAAAGCCAGGCCTTTGATTTGCTCTTGTCCGACATCCGTATGCCGGTGATGGACGGCATTGAATTGGCCCATCAGGCATCTGCCGCGTTTCCCGCGCTCAAGATCCTGCTGATGACCGGCTACGCGGAACAGCGCGAACGCGCGGACGATCTCTCCGGCAAGGTTGTCGATGTGATTTCCAAGCCGTTCTCGCTGCCCGATATCCGCAAGGCGGTCGCCCTGGCACTCGTCGCCTGAGGCCTCCGCTTTCCGGCCTTCGCCGCCTCGGCGAGGGCCGACTCCTGCTTAAATCGAATCCGGTTTAAGGAAATCACGCAGTCGTCAGCGCATGTCGAGCAGGCGTTCGAGGTATTGCCGCTCAGCTTCCGGAGACAGGCTGTCGCCGAGCTTGCGGCGGATCGCGTCGAGGATTTCGCGGGCGCGCTGTGTATCGATTTCGTCCGGAACCTTGACCTGATCGCCGAAGTCGGGGCCGACGTTCTGCTGGCGACGGCCGAGCGGGTCACGACCGTTCTGGCCATATTGCGGAACGCCCTGTCCGGGACCTTGTCCCTGTCCCTGGGCCTGCATCTGGTTCATCATGTCCTGTGCGCCCTCGCGCAGCGCCTGCAGCGCCCGGCCCTGGTTGCCGACAGCCTGTTCCCCTTGGCCTTCGCCCAAAGCGTCGGCGGCGCCTTTCATTTCACGCTGTGCCTGGCCGAAGCCCTTGCCGGGTTTGATGCCAAGGTCTTCAAGGCCCTTCTGCAGTTCACCAAGTTGCTTGCCAAGCCCCTCCTGCTGCTGCCTCAGTTGCTTTAAGGCCTCCTTCAACTGTTCGGCGGTCATGTCGTCAAGCGGGCTGGGCTGAGCGTTGGGATCGTTCCGCTGCCCGGGATCCTGAGGCATGTCCTGACCGAAAAGTTCGTTGTCTTCGCCCTGCAGCGGGTCGCCACGCTGCATGCGGTCGCGCAACGCCTGGTCCAGTTTGAAGGTCTCGTCCATCAACTGTTGCTGCTGCTGCATCAATTGGCCAAGCTTGTCCATCTGCTGGCGCATGGCGTTGTTCTGCTCGCCCATCTGCGGCATGCGCCCGGCCTGCAGGTTGTTCATCATTCTTTGCAGTTCGGACAGGAGTTGGCGCGCCTGATCGCGCGCACCCGACCGGGCCAGATTTTCGATCTGGTCCATCATCTTCTGCAGATCCTGCTGGCGCAGCACGTTGTTCTGGTCGGGGTTGGCCGCCGTGCGCGGATTTTTCGCGGCTTCCTGGGCAAGTGCCTGCATGTATTCCTGCATCGCCTGGCGCAACTCCTGCATCAACTTGGCGATTTCCTCATCGGAAGCATTGCGTTCGAGTGCGTCCGAAAGCGCCTGCTGAGCGTCGCGCAGCCGCCGTTCGGCAAGCGACAGGTCTCCGTCCTCTATGCCGAGCGCAATTTCCCACAGATGGTCGGCCGCGTCCCGCAGCATGTCGTCATTGCGCGCGAGCGTCATGCGCGTACGTGCCGATTGGATCAGAAGGAAATGCGTGAGGTTCGGGATCGTCTCCTCCGCATAGAGCGTCAGCGCGTCATTGAGATCGATCGCGCGTGGCAGGTCATTGACATTGAGCGCGAAGACCTGGCGTTGCTCCGCAACCGCGGCAGCGAGCGGTTCGAAGAACTGGCGTGCGGGGAGGATTGTTTCCTGAGGCACGCTTCGGCCTTCCTGACCGGCGGCATCGCGGGCGACCAAGGTGATAAGCACACGCTCTCCGGCGAGCGGATGCTCGCTGAGGTTCCGGCTCGTGGTTCCCTTGGCCTCACGGGCATTGCGACGCGGCAAGTCGAGGCGGTACTCAGGAGGAGGGTAGAGCGACCGGGCGCCGGCAGGCGGCTCATCGACCGGCTTGATCTCCGCCCAGGCCTGCGCGATGCCGTAGTCGTCATGCGCGAGGAAGCTTATTTCGAGCGCTGCATTCACGGTTGGGCGCGGTGCGCCATCGAAAGCGATGTCCGGGACGCTGTCGGGCGTGATTTTGAAGTTCCAGCTTTGCCCACCGACCGAAAGCGTTCCGTCCTTGGTTATTTTGTAGAGATGGTTGCGGACGCCGTTTCGCGGTGCCTGAGCTGTGTCCTGCGTTTCCTTCTTCGGCTCCGATCCCGCCTTGTCGTCGGAAGTCGGAACGACGATCGGCTCCGATCCGCCAGCTTCGGCATAGCTGACGCGAGCCTCCGGTCCGGCGCCGGTTATCCTGACGGTCAAATCGCTGAACTGCGGCACGGTGATGAGAGCTTTTTCTTGAGCCGGGGGCTGCTCCTGAGCCGGCCCCGTATCCTGTCGGCCAGTCAGGAAAATCGGCGCGCGGCCCGTGTAGGCCGGCGGCGTCACCCAGGCATCGATGCGGATGTCCGCCGCGACGACCTGTTGCTGAGGAAGCCGGAAAGCGTCCGTTACCAGCCCCGCGCGGTTCGAATAGGAGTAGGCGAAGGCCAGGCAGGCAAGCAGCACGGGGACCGCCCTCAGCGCGAGGGGATCGTGACGGGCGATGTCGGGACGCGGCAGGCCGGTGTCCAGACCGCGCACCAGTCGCGCCATGCGCGCCTGGTGCTCGCGCCACAGCGCCGCCCCGAAAGCTCCATCCGTCGCCGGCGTGTCATCCTGAACGCGGATCGCCTGGTGGGGCAAATAGTTCCGCTCCTCGAGCATCCGGTCCGCATCGGCGTTTTCCGGCCAGCGGATCCGCGTCAGCGGCAGCAGCGAAAAGAACAGTCCGGCGAAGAAGGCGAGAAGCATCGCGGCATGCAGCCACAGCGGCGCTACACGGAAGAAGCCGAGCCAGCCTGCGGAAAGGAACAAGAGGACAAGCGAGGCTGGCATCAGAGTGCGAGGCAGCACCTGCTCCGCCAAAAGGACCGAACGAGCGAAAAACCTCTTGGTTGCCAGCATTCTGGCAAACGGCTTCGGTTGTGGCGTGTTATCCCGCCCGAATTGCGTCATCCGCCCAAGTTCCCTTTCGGTCGCTCATGATCACTCTCCTGCATGTTTCCTTAAATCGCAGTCGATTTAAGGATAAAACATGCAGCAATTCCAAGTGCTACAGCGTCCTTTCCGCGTTTGATAAGACGCGCGGCCTGTAGTCGATCCTCGCACCGCAGGATAGCACCGTTTGTGGCGAAGACGAGGGCGACAACAAAAACGTGATCGCCACACGGCTTTGCGCGGTGAGGATCAGAAAACCGAATGAGATTGGCTCAGTCGAGCCAGTCCGGCACGGAGTCGAGGCCTATCAGGCTATCGTAATCCGTGCGCGGACGGACGACATGGAAGCGGTCGCCCTTGACGAGCACTTCCGGCACGAGCAGGCGGCTGTTGTAGGTCCCCGCCTGTACGGCGCCGTAGGCACCGGCCGAGCCGATCGCGAACAGATCGCCCGGTTTCGGCATCGCCATTTCGCGATCAAGCGCCAGATAGTCGCCGGTTTCGCAAACGGGGCCAACCACGTCGGCCTTGATGCGCGGCGCGTTGGCTGCGGAAATCCTTACCGGCCGGATTTCGTGGTAGGCCTCGTAGAGGGTAGGGCGGATCAGGTCGTTCATCGCGCCGTCGACGATGACGAAGGTCTTGTCACCGCCGTCCTTCACGTAGATCACTTCGGTGACGAGAATGCCGGCATTGCCGACGATCAGCCGGCCGGGTTCCGTCACGATCCGGCAGTCGAGACCCTTGAGCTGGCTCTTGACGATCTCGGCATAGGCATCGGGCAGCGGCGGCGGATTGTTGTCGTCCTTGTAGGGAATGCCGAGACCGCCGCCGATATCGACATGATCGATCACGTGACCGTCGGACCTGAGGGTATCGACGAGTTCACGCAGCAGCTTGAAGGCATCGTCGAAGGGCTGCAGCTCGGTGATCTGGCTGCCGATATGCATGTCGATGCCGGTAACCTTGATGCCGGGCAGGGTGGCGGCATGGGCATAGACGCCACGCGCCCGCTCCCAGGAGATGCCGAACTTGTTTTCCTTCTTGCCGGTCGAAATCTTGGCATGGGTGCGCGCATCGACGTCGGGGTTGATGCGGAAGGAAACATGTGCCTGCTTGCCGGCGCGCAGCGCCCGCTGGTTCAGGACCTCCAGTTCCGGTTCGGACTCGACGTTGAAGCAATAGATGCCCACTTCAATCGCGAGATCCATTTCGCGCGCGGTCTTGCCGACGCCGGAAAACATGATCCGGTTTGCCGGAACGCCTGCGGCAAGCGCGCGACGAAGTTCGCCTTCGGAAACCACGTCGATACCCGCGCCAAGCCGGGCCAGCGTCTTCAGCACGGCCTGGTTCGAATTGGCCTTCATGGCATAGCAGACCATGGCGTCAACGTCGGCAAAGGCTTGCGCGAAAACCCGGTAATGCCGTTCCAGCGTCGCGGTTGAATAGCAATAGAAGGGTGTTCCGACGGCTCTTGCGATGTCCGTTACGGGGACGTCTTCGGCGTAGAGAATTCCGTCACGGTATTCGAAATGGTTCACGGCGTTTGCTCGGTTCAGAGGAGGGGATCAAGCAGGAAGGGTCGGTCCTCTACCGTAGCCTTCTCTTCGACGGTTCCGGCCGGCGCTTTCGTGTTGAGCGTCGTGGCGCCGGGTCTGTCGAGATCGCCCTTACGCCCACAACCGATGAGAACCAGCCCGGGGATAGCGAGCACAAGCGCAAGCCGGGCTGCCTTCGTCAATGTCATCGTCATTTTCCTTTGCCGGAACGGGAGCCGATTGAGTTGGAGCGGGCGGATTTCTCGCGCCGCTCCGGTGCGATGTCTTATCGATTTTTCAGGGCCTTGTGCACCCTTTTTCTGCGCCGCCCAAAGCGCGTCGCATTCAATGGGAGCCAGGCGGCGCGCTTTAAGTCTTTGCTTGCATGCATGTCGTTGTCCCGAACCGCTGCACACTTTCGGGCGACATGCATTAGTTGCGGGCGCGCCACCAGGCGATCTGCTTGCGCACCTCGGCCGGCGCGGTGCCGCCGAAGCTGGTGCGGCTTGCGACCGAGGCCTCGACGGTGAGCACGTCGAAGACCTTCTCGGTGATCGCCGCGTTGATCGACTGCAGGTCGGCGAGCGAGAGATCGGCGAGATCGCAGCCCTTCTGCTCGGCAAGCGCGACGGCGCGGCCGGTCACGTGATGGGCATCGCGGAAGGGGAGGCCCGCTTCCCGCACCAACCAGTCGGCAAGATCGGTCGCCGTTGAATAGCCGGAGCCGGCGGCGGCCTTCATCCGGTCGGCACGCACGGTCATGTCACGCACCATGCCGGTCATCGCCGCGATCGCCAGTTCGAGGCTCTCGGCCGCGTCGAAGACTTGCTCCTTGTCCTCCTGCATGTCCTTGGAATAGGCGAGCGGCAGGCCCTTCATCACGGTCAGCAGCGCGACCAGCGAGCCGTTGATGCGTCCGGTCTTTGCACGCACGAGCTCGGCGGCGTCGGGGTTCTTCTTCTGCGGCATGATCGACGATCCCGTCGAAAAAGCGTCCGACAGACGGATGAAGCCGAATTGGGGCGTCGACCAGATGACGATCTCTTCCGCCAGGCGCGACAGGTGG
The DNA here is from genome assembly GCF_030124405.1 of Sinorhizobium sp. 7-81. Taxonomy (NCBI): domain Bacteria; kingdom Pseudomonadati; phylum Pseudomonadota; class Alphaproteobacteria; order Hyphomicrobiales; family Rhizobiaceae; genus Sinorhizobium; species Sinorhizobium sp. 7-81. The sequence continues at coordinate 202,347 of NZ_JASKLT010000008.1, forward strand.
GTCGCCGCGATCGAGGCGATCGAAAGGAACTCCAGCGCGAAGTCGCGGTCGGAGACGGTGTCGATCGAATTGCGGGTCGGCTCGCGGAAGCCGAGCGCCTTTGCGGTCATGTGCCGGTCGATCGGGAAGCCGGTGCCCGCGAGGGCGGCAGCGCCGATCGGACTCTCATCCATGTGCTCGATCGCGTGGCGAACACGCGAGCGATCGCGGCCGAACATTTCGACATAGGCCATGCAATGGTGGCCGAATGTGACCGGCTGTGCCGTCTGCAGATGGGTGAAACCGGGCATTACAGTATCGGCATGCTCTTCCGCGCGATCCAGGAAGGCGGCAATGAGCGCCGTCAGAGCCTTTTCGGTCTTCTGCAGCTCCTCCTTCACCCAGAGGCGAAAATCGAGGGCCACCTGGTCATTGCGCGAGCGTGCCGTGTGCAGCCGGCCGGCAGCAGGACCGATCAGGCTTGCCAACCGCGCCTCGACGTTCATGTGGATGTCTTCGAGACGCCGCGAGAATTCGAATGCGCCGCTTTCGATCTCTGACAGGATTGTGTTGAGCCCGTGAACGATCTTGTCTTTGTCGTCCGCTGAAATGATGCCTTGATGCGCCAGCATGGTCGCATGCGCTATTGAGCCGCGGATATCCTGGGCATAGAGCTTCTTGTCGAAGCCGATCGAGGCGTTTATCTCCTCCATGATCGCATCCGGGCCCGAGGAGAAGCGCCCGCCCCACATCTGGTTGGAGGATTTCGTCTCGGAACTGCCGTCAGCCATGAGGATGCCCGCCCTTGGAGAATGAAATGCCAGACCAGAAGAAAAGTCCGCTGGCCATCAGGTTGTTCGCGCTTGCCGCCCTTTTCGGCGTGATCGTCGGCGCGGCTGCGGTATACGTGAAGGAGACGGGGTCTGGCAATGCCATAGGGCCTGGCGATGGCGCTGCGCCGCAAACGGCTCAAGGCGGGAGCTGCCCGCAAGCCAAACAGAAGATCGCCTCGCTGACTCCCTTCATGAAAGGGCAGGTTGCGGCCATGACGCCGGCGGCCGACCCGCGCCCAATCGGCGGCCTCGACTTCAAGGGGCCGGATGGTAAACCGCTGACGCTCGCGGCCTTTGCCGGCAAGACGATCCTCGTCAATCTTTGGGCAACCTGGTGCGTGCCCTGCAGGGAAGAGATGCCGGCCCTGAACGGGCTGCAGAAGGCGCTCGGCGGCGACCGCTTCGAGGTCGTTGCGGTCAACATCGATACTGGCGACGACGACAAGCCGAAGGCCTTCCTCGACGAGATCGGCGTTCGCGAACTCCGCTACTACCGTGACGCGTCGATGGGAGTCTTCAACGCGCTCAAGAAGGAGGGCCTCGCTTTCGGCCTTCCGGCAACAGTGCTTCTCGACGAGAAGGGGTGCTTGATCGGATCGATGAACGGCCCCGCCGCCTGGGAGAGCGAGGATGCCAAGCGGCTCATCGAGCAAGCGCTCGGCTCGATGGCCGGGAGCTGACCGTCAGCGCGTCGGAACGGGAACGTCGCCGCGATAGTCGTAGAAGCCGCGGCCTGACTTGCGACCGAGCCAACCAGCCTCGACATATTTGACCAGCAGCGGGCAGGGGCGGTACTTCGAGTCCGCCAAGCCATCGTGCAGCACCTGCATGATCGAAAGGCAGGTATCGAGACCGATGAAGTCGGCCAATTGCAGTGGCCCCATCGGATGGTTCGCACCGAGCTTCATCGCCGTGTCGATGGCTTCGACGGTGCCGACTCCCTCATAAAGCGTATAGATCGCCTCGTTGATCATCGGCAGCAGGATTCGGTTGACGATGAAGGCGGGGAAGTCTTCCGCGACGGTGACTGTCTTGTCGAGATGGGCGACGAATTCCTTCGCGGCCTTGAACGTTTCTTCCTCGGTCGCGATGCCGCGCACCAATTCGACCAGCTTCATCACCGGCACCGGATTCATGAAGTGGATGCCCATGAAGCGCTCCGGACGATCGGTCGCGGAAGCGAGCCGCGTGATCGACAGCGAAGAGGTGTTGGTCGCGAGAATCGCTTCCGCTTTCATAAGCGGACAAACCTGCCCGTAGATCTTGCGTTTGACCGTTTCGTCTTCCGTCACCGCCTCAATGACGAGATCGGCCTGCGAGAGATCGTTCATGTCGGCGGAACCCTTGATCAGGGAGAGCGCCTTCTTGCGGTCCTCGTCGGTCATCTTGCCGGAGGAAACCTGACGGGCGAGATTGCCGTTGATGGTGGCAAGCCCGGCCTCGATGCGGTCCGCAGCAAGATCATAGAGCTGTACCTTGTATCCGGCCGCTGCTGAAACATGGGCAATACCGCAGCCCATCTGCCCAGCGCCAATAATTCCGACAGTCTTGATCATCGAAGCGAACATCCATCTTCAAGAGATTTCGGCGGCTTTGCTGCCGCAGATATAAAAATACCGGGCCGATTGGGTCGGCCCGGTACGATTGTTAATGCCAAGCCCGCGCTTTTTCCAGCCTTTTTCATGCCGGAGGTAAACGCGTTTTACGCGTGGTTACAGCGCCTTTTCGAGTTCCGGCAGCGCATCGAAAAGATCGGCGACGAGGCCGTAGTCGGCGACCTGGAAAATTGGCGCTTCCTCGTCCTTGTTGATGGCGACGATCACCTTGGAATCCTTCATGCCGGCAAGATGCTGGATCGCGCCGGAAATGCCGCAGGCGATGTAGAGGTCGGGGGCGACCACCTTACCGGTCTGGCCGACCTGCCAGTCGTTCGGGGCATAACCGGCATCGACGGCGGCGCGAGATGCGCCGACGGCGGCACCGAGCTTGTCGGCAACCGGCAGGATCACTTCCTTGAACTTTTCCGACGAGCCGAGCGCCCGGCCGCCGGAGATGATGATCTTCGCCGAGGTCAGTTCCGGCCGGTCAGAGGACGACAGCGCATCGGAAACGTGGCTGGAAAGGCCGGGATTGGCGGCGGCCGCAACCGTCTCGATCGGCGCCGAGCCGCCTTCTGGAGCGGCGGCGAAAGAGGCGGTGCGGACGGTGATCACTTTCTTCGCTTCGGTCGTCTGCACCGTCTGGATGGCGTTGCCGGCATAGATCGGCCGCTTGAAGGTGTCACTGGAAACCACCTCGATGATTTCCGACACCTGCGAGACGTCGAGCAGCGCTGCGACGCGCGGCATGACGTTCTTGCCGACCGAGGTGGCGGCGGCAATGAGCGTGTCATAAGAGCCGGCGAGCGAAACGATCGTTGCCGCCAGCGGCTCGGCGAGGTTGTTGGCAAGGCTTTGATCGTCGACAACCAGCACCTTGGCGACGCCGGCAAGCTTTGCCGCCTGTTCGGCAACGGCCTTGGCGCCAGCGCCGGCGACCAGCACATGCACGTCGCCGCCAATCTTCGTCGCTGCCGTCAGCGCCTTGGCGGTCTGGTCGGAAAGGTTCGTATTGTCGTGGTCAGCCAGAAGCAGAATGGCCATGAGTAGTGTCTCCCTTTCCTGATGTTATAGAACGCCGGCTTCGGTCTTGAGCTTTTCGACGAGCTCGGCGACCGACTTGACCTTGACGCCGGCCTTGCGGCCCGACGGCTCTTCAGTCTTCAAAACCTTCAGCCGCGCCGTCGTCTCAACGCCGAAATCGGCCGGGCTCTTCTTGTCGAGCGGCTTCTTCTTCGCCTTCATGATGTTCGGCAGCGAAGCATAGCGCGGCTCGTTGAGGCGCAGGTCGGTCGTGACGACCGCCGGCAGCTTCAAATCCACCGTCTGCAGGCCGCCATCGACCTCGCGCGTCACCTGAGCCTTGCCGTCGGCAATCTCGACCTTGGAGGCAAAGGTGCCCTGGGCCCAGCCGAGCAGCGCCGACAGCATCTGGCCGGTCTGGTTCGAATCGTCGTCGATCGCCTGCTTGCCGACGATGATCAGCCCCGGCTGTTCGGCTTCGGCCACGCCCTTGACGATCTTCGCAACGGCGAGCGGCTCGACCTGGTCTTCGGTCTCGACGAGGATCGCGCGGTCGGCGCCCATGGCGAGCGCGGTGCGGAGCGTTTCTTCGGCCTTGGCCGGGCCGATCGAGACAACGACCACTTCACTCGCCTTGCCGGATTCCTTCAGCCTGAGCGCCTCTTCGACCGAGATCTCGTCGAACGGGTTCATCGACATCTTGACGTTGGCAAGCTCGACGCCGGAACCGTCCGCCTTCACCCGGATCTTGACGTTGTAGTCGACGACCCGCTTAACCGTCACAAGTACTTTCATGGATTCATTCCCTCCAAGAGCTTTCGCAGGAAAATGCCCCTTAACAGAGCTGCCTGATTGTCGGTTGGCGACATCGATACGCGTTTTTTCTCCAATTACAATCGTCGCCCGCGAAGCTAAATCGATATAATCCCGAGATTTTGAATTACGTTTACGTACACGTAAGCTTGCGGTCTGGCAAGAGGTGAGGCCGGGAACGTCAAGTGGCCCGAAGGGCGCCATCCGCCACAGGGGCAACGCATTGAAATCGCGTTTTATATCGGCGCCAATAGGGCACGTTGAGATCAGGTCTCAGGTAGGACGTCCCCAAGGTGTAGGCGGTTTTCGCGTGCCAGTGGCGCTGGCGTCGATCTCGTCGGTTCGCTCCGCGCGATGCTCGACGGCGCGCGGGGTGACGATCGTGCGGTCGAAAAGCGGAACGCCGCGACGTCGCAAAATGACCACCAGCAAAAGCCCCGCGACAATGCCGCCGACATGAGCGCTCCAGGAGACACCGCTGCCGGAGTCGACCACCAGCATGAAGAATTGCTGGCCGATCCAGAATGCGAGCGGGATCGCGGCGGGGAGCGGCAATGGAATGCGGAAGAGGACGAGCACCCAGACCCGCACCTTCGGATGGAGCAGGAAGTAGGCGGCGACGACGCCCGAGATGGCGCCGGAAGCGCCGATCAGCGGCGCTTCCGAGGCGGGATCGAGCAGTCCGTGTGCGAGCGCGCCTGCCGCCGCGCACAGCAGGTAGAAGACGAGGAAACGGAAATGCCCGAGCGCGTCCTCGACATTGTCGCCGAAGACCCAGAGAAACAACATGTTCATCGCCAGATGCATGAAGTCGCCGTGCAGGAACGAATAGGTGACGAACGTGAATTGGTCGGGGACGATGACGAGCGACGGATCGAGGGTGGCGTAGTCGAAGATCAGTGCCGGGATGTAGCCGAGCCCGAGCACTGCCGCATTCGCGAATTCCTCGGTGGCGATCGGGCCGGTAACCAGCCAGACGGCGATGTTGGTGACGATCAGGGCGATCGTCACATACTGCATGCGTATGTGCTTCAGCGTGTTCCTGTCGTGAAGCGGTATGAACATGCGGCCCCCGAGCGCGATTCTTGACGAACGTTATCTGTTCTTGCCCGGAACCCAAAGCACATCGGCGCGTCCCTTGTCATTTGCCCAGCGGGCCGCGACGAAAAGGAAGTCCGAGAGACGATTGATATAGGCGATTGCATCGCGGCTGACGATCTCGCCGGCCGTCTGCCCAAGCGCCACCATCTGCCGTTCGGCGCGGCGCGCGACGGTACGGGCTACATGCAGGGCTGCGGAAGCCGGGCTGCCGGCCGGCAACACGAAAGAACGCAGGGGCTCGAGTTCGGCATTGAGGCGGTCTATCTCCGCCTCGAGCCTTGTGACCTGGGCGGCCGCGATCCTCAGCGGCTCATACTCCTGCTTCTCGCCGGTGTCGGGCGTCGCCAGGTCCGCGCCGAGGTCGAAAAGGTCGTTCTGAACGCGCATCAGCATTGCGTCGAGTTCGGCCATGTCGCCGGTATGGAGGCGCGCGAGGCCGACCAGCGCGTTCGCCTCGTCGACCGTTCCGTAAGCCTCGACGCGAAGGTCGGACTTCGAACGGCGCGGGCCGGAAACGAGGCTCGTGGTGCCGTTGTCACCGGTTCTCGTGTAGATCTTGTTGAGCCTTACCATGGTGCCCCTGCCTGCGCTTAGCTCGGCCGTCCGCCGCCGGTGATCCAAAGTGTCAGCATGATTAGAGCGATGGCGATCGCCTGCAGGACGATGCGCGCCTGCATCAGCTTGTTTGACGTGTTGCCGCTGCCGCCCGTGGCCATGTTGAAGAGGCCACGGATCAGGACGATGACGACCAGGCCCATGACGAGCAGGGTCAGGCCGGTGAAGAAACTGGACATGATGAATATCCTCCGGTTCGGTCAGCCGAGGCGGCCGATGATGCGATAGAACAGAGCGGCCGGCAGGAGTTTCTTCAGCAGCGCACCCTGCTTGGCGGGTCTTGTTACTATATAGTGCGGCCGCGGCCTGCGTGACGTCAGCGCATGTTTCAAGACGACATAGACCGCCTCGGGGCCGAGCTTGCCGGACGCCGGTTTGCTTTCGCCGCGCAGGCGTCGCATCTGCCGCTCGTACTCCGTGCGATGGACGGAATTCTTGAGATCGATGAAACGCTCGATATAGGGTATCGCATTGGCCGTGAATTTCGATGCGATCGGCCCGGGCTCGATCAGGCTGACGTCGACGCCGCTGCCGGCAAGCTCCATTCTCAGGGTCAGCGACAGTCCCTCGAGCGCATATTTCGAGGCGTTATACGCGCCCCGCCAGCGGTAGGGGACGATGCCGAGGATCGAGGAGCACTGGACGATGCGGCCATGGCCGCGTGCGCGCATCGCCGGTATCACGCGGCGCGTCAGGTCATGCCAGCCGACGACGTTGGTTTCGAGCTGCAGCCTGAGCGCCTCGGGCGGAAGGTCCTCGACCGCGCCCGCCTGTCCATAGGCACCGTTGTTGAAGAGCGCATCGATCCGCCCGCCGGAACGGGCCATCACCGCCTCCACAAGCGCTATGATCGTTTCCGGTCTGGTGTAGTCCATGATGAAGGTTTCGATGCCTTCGGCCTCCAGTTCCGCCTGATCTTGCGGCTGGCGAACGGTCGCGAATACGCGCCAGCCGTCCGCCTTCAGGGCGCGGGCGCAATAGGCTCCGATGCCGGAAGAACAGCCGGTGACGATGATGGCGGGGCGATCGGGCATCCGGTCGATTCCTGTAGAAATCCATCCCCCGTTTCCCATATTCATCGCTGGGATACAAATTGAATTGCATGTGTACACTCGCGTCATTCCGAGTGGATGCCGCAAGCTCGGAGATGGAATGCCAGCCCTCGTTCGCGTCATCTGGAAGGTCATATTCGATGCGCTCTGGCACTTCAGCGAGGACGACGGCTGGGCTATGGCAAGCCACGTTGCCCTTTCCTCTCTGATGGCCGTGTTTCCGTTCCTGATTTTTGGTACGGCACTCGGCAGCTTTCTCGGCGCCGACCAATTTGCGGTGACTGCCGTCCATCTGATTTTCGACGCCTGGCCGGAATCGATCGCGAAACCCGTGGCGGACGAGATCGTGGAGGTGCTGACGGTTCAGCGCGGCGGCCTGCTCACCATTTCGGTGCTGGCGGCCGCCTATTTCGCCTCGAATGGGGTCGAAGCGCTCCGGATCGCGCTCAACAGAGCCTATAGGGTCGCCGAAAGCCGTCCCTGGTACTTCACCCGTCTCTCCAGCCTTGCCTTCGTGCTCGCGGCCGTCCTCATTCTCGCCGCCGTCAGCATCCTGCTCGTCGCCGTACCGCTCGCCGTCCGCAATGCCGACGAGTGGCTGCCTTGGCTCGATGCGGTGCTGGCGACGGTGGACAATTGGGGGTTGGCGCTGGCGCTGGTGATGGTGACTTGCGGGCTTCTGGTATCGCATCTGTGGCTACCCGCCGGGCACCGCAAGATCGTCGACGTGCTGCCCGGCATCGTTCTGACGCTGCTCCTGTGGTCGGTCGGCGCCTATGCATTCGCTTCGTACATCTCGACCTTCTCCAATTACGTCGCGACCTATGCCGGTCTCGCCTCGGTCGTGATCGTGCTGGTTTTCCTCTACATGATCGGTGCCATCTTCATCATCGGAGCGGAGATCAACGCCGCAATCATGAAGTTCAGGGTGAGGCGCATGGTCATGCGCAGCTTCCAGGCGACGCGGGACGAGTGACCGCCGGCTTGCAATGATCGTGATCCACATGAGCCGGTGCGGTAAGCGGGCGAACATCGTTCATGATGCGCCCTCGAGGACCATGGCGCGGACGTCCGCCGGCGAACGCCCGGCGACGCGGAAGGCGGCAATGCCCGTGTCCTGATTGCTCTTCGACAATTTCCGCCCGTCCGGTCCAAGAACAAGTCGATGATGCAGGTAGACCGGCTCCGGCAGATCGAGAAGCCGTTGAAGCAGACGGTGGACGGAGGTTGCAAGATAGAGGTCGCGTCCACGCACGACATGGGTGACGCCCTGCAGGGCATCATCGACCACCACCGAGAGATGGTAACTCGACGGCGCATCCGAGCGCGAAAGGATCACGTCGCCCCAACCGGCCGGATCGGCTGTGATCAGGCCCGTTTCACCTGTCGGGCCGGCCCCCGTTTCCCGCCATGTCAGCGGTTCGGCAACGAGCTTGATCGCCTTGGCGACGTCGAGGCGCCAGGTATAGGGCCGGTCGCCGGCCACAAGGGCGGCCTGCGCGCGAGGCGAGAGCTCGCGCTCGTGGCCCGGATAGAGAGGCGATCCGTCCGGATCGCGCGGCCAGACCGTGCCCTCGGCTTCTGCCGCAGCCACGGCTGAGCGGATATCGCCGCGGGTCATGATGGACGGATAGACGACGCCCATGGTCCGCAGCCGCTGAAGCGTCTCGGCGTAAAGATCGAGATGGTCTGACTGGCGCCGGACCGGCTGTTCCCAGGCAAGCCCCAGCCAGGCGAGATCCTCGAAGATCGCCGCTTCGAACTCCGGCCGGCAGCGCGCCCGGTCGATGTCTTCGATCCTCAACAGGAAGCGACCATTCGTGGCGGCCGCCATGTCATGATTGAGGATGGCGGACAGGGCGTGGCCGAGATGCAGCAGGCCGTTCGGGCTCGGCGCGAAGCGAAAAACGGGTTGCTCTGGCAAAATGGTCATCGTTTCCCTTTGCATGGAAGAGGTATAGAGGTCATCCGCTTTCTACAGCGCCGTGCGTCTTTTCAGTCGCACGGAGGACGCTGCAGCACTTTGAATTCCTGCATGTTTTTGTCTTTAAATCGGTTAGGATTTAAGGAAAGATGCAGTGGAGGGCGTATGCGGATCATCCGGACACACGAGGACATCGAGGCCGGGCTTGCCGGTCTGGTGATGCTCGACGCCCGTCTCGAGCATGTGGTCGCCAAGGCAGGGCCGGTGCCGCTCAGGCGTACCGATCCCGGCTATCGCGGTCTTGCCAATATCATCGTTTCGCAAATGGTCTCGAAGGCGAGCGCTGCCGCGATCTGGCGGCGCATGGAGGCCTCCCTTGGCGAGATCAGTCCGGCCGCAGTTCTTTCGCTTGGCGACGAAGATTGCCGGCAGTTCGGTCTTTCCCGCGCCAAGGCCGACACCCTGCGTCGCGTCGCGGCAGCCGCACATGCAGGCGAGATCGACCTCGACGCCATCTGCGATGCGGACGCCGCTGTTGCGGTTCGCGAACTGACGGCGATCAAGGGCGTTGGCCGGTGGACGGCGGAAGTCTACCTGCTTTTCTGCGCGGGCCATCCGGACGTCTTTCCGTCCGGCGATGTTGCCCTGCAGAACGCCATCGGCCACGCGCTCGACTTCGATCTGCGTCCGACGGCAAGCGAGATCGATTCGCTCGCGACCTCCTGGTCACCGTGGCGCAGCGTCGCCGCCCGGCTGTTCTGGGCCTATTATGCACAGGAAATGCGGCGCGATGCGATGCCGGTGACGCCTTGAAGAAAAAAGCGAATCCTTCGCGTCGTTTTTCTTTGTGGCTTCACAATCCTGTCGCAACGCGCCTAATATAGAAGGTGCAGATGCCGAATCGATCAGGAGAATACGCTTGACGATTGCAGTCTCACCTCAGGCCTTGCCGGCGCTCGTCTTGAACGCTGACTACCGGCCGCTGAGTTATTACCCCTTGTCGCTCTGGTCCTGGCAGGACGCGATCAAGGCCGTCTTCCTTGACCGCGTCATAATCCTTGCTGAATACGAACATTCGGTCTCGTCGCCTAGCTTTTCGATGCGGCTGCCGAGCGTCGTTTGCCTGAAGAGCTACGTGCAGCCGTCGCGTCATCCGGCATTCACCCGGTTCAACGTTTTCCTCCGCGACAAATTCGAATGCCAGTATTGCGGATCGCCTGACGATCTGACCTTCGACCATGTGGTGCCGCGCGCCCATGGCGGCCAGACGACGTGGGAGAATGTCGTGGCGGCCTGTTCGCCCTGCAATCTGCGCAAGGGCAGCAAGTTGCCGAAACAGGCCAACATGTTCCCTCACCAGAAGCCCTATCACCCGACGGTGCAGGACCTGCACAACAACGGCCGGCTTTTCCCGCCGAACCATCTGCATGAAAGCTGGATGGACTATCTCTATTGGGATGTCGAACTGCAGCCGTAACGGTCGGGCCTACTGCCTGTTTCCTTAGATCGTCGCCGATTCAACGATAAAAACATCCAGCAATTCAAACCCTACAGCGTGTTTGCGTTTGATAGGACGCGCAGCGCTGTAAGGCGAAAGCAGCGTCAGGCCTTGGCGGCCCCGCGCAGAGCGATCGCCGCGAGAACGAGGCTTGCGATCACGTTCCAGCCGGCGAAGGAAAGGCCGAACACCCGGAGCGCTGCATCCGTGCAGGAGGGGGCGTGCTTGGCATCGAGATCGCCGAGCAGATCGCCGACATCGGACGAAACGCCCTGGGCGGTCGTCGCGCAGGTCGACGGTCCCTCCCAGAAATGCCATTCGACACCTGAGTGATAGACGCCCAGGCCGGCGCCGACGAGCATCAGGATGCCGACGAGAAGGAGCAGCGTTCGCGTGATCCATGCCGGCAGCTTGAGGGCGCTCGCGACGATTGCCAGGATGCCGAGCGGAATGCCGTAGTAATAGGGGTTGCGCTGCAGCAGGCAAAGCGCACAAGGGATGTAGCCGCCGATGTGCTCGAAACCAAGCGCGCCGCCGACAGTTGCCGCCATGCCGAGCGTGACGAGTACGGCGCCAACAAGGTGTTGGCGTTGAGCGACGGAAGCTGCGGTCATGGATACCTCGCGCTTATGCGAAACGGCGGACGGCGATGCCGGCCGTACAAATACGACGCCTTCTTAAAAAGGATCAGCGTCGCTGTAAATTGCCCGCATAATACAGAGTTTGCACGCTTTTGTGATCGCCGGAGGCCGAAATGCAATTTCGCGGTTGACCGCCGCGAAATCGATCGTGTAAATCGCAAACCGCTGACATCATAGCCTTGGCCCCATTGGCGGAATTGGTAGACGCGCTCGACTCAAAATCGAGTTCCGAAAGGAGTGCTGGTTCGACCCCGGCATGGGGCACCACTACATCCCCGCAGATCGTCGGACACGTACCCGCAGCCGCCCCTCCATTGAACAGACGGGGGTGAAAATGCTAGCTGCGTGGCGGAAAAGTTCTGTTGCGGCGGCCCATGCTCCCGAAAATCGAAAATTACGACGAACTTTACCGCGATTTCCGCTGGCGGATTCCGAAGCACTTCAACATCGGTGTTGCGGTCAGCGATGCCTGGGCGGAGCGCGAACCGGAGCGCGTCTGCCTTCAGCATTTCAGGCCTGACGGCGGGCATCTGTCCCTGACCTACGGTGAATTCGCGGCGCGCTCTTCCGCCTTTGCCGGTGGATTGGCGGATCATGGTGTGAAGCGCGGCGATCGTGTCGCCATCTTCCTGCCGCAGGGCTTCGAGGCCGCGATTTCGCATGCCGCGATCTACAAGCTTGGCGCGATCGCCTTGCCGCTTGCTTTGCTGTTCGGCGTCGATGCGCTCGAATATCGCCTGCTGGATGCCGGGGCGACGGCGATCGTCACCAATCGGTTCGGCTATGAGCGGCTTGCGGCGATCCGGGCGAAGTTGCCGGAACTCGGCCTCATCGTGCTTGCGGAAGAGGCGGATGAGCCCGGGACGGTTCGTTTCGACCGGCTCGCGAACAGCGGGAAGCGTTTTGCGGCGGCCGAGACGACGCCGGATGATCCGGCGCTGATGATCTATACCTCCGGGACAACAGGGCCGCCAAAGGGCGCGCTGCACGGCCATCGTGTCCTGCTCGGCCATTTGCCGGGCTTCCAGTTCCATCATCATTTCCTGCCGCGCCCGGGCGACCGGATGTGGACCCCGGCCGATTGGGCCTGGGCTGGCGGTTTGCTGAACGCACTATTGCCGTCGCTGCTGCTCGGCGTGCCGGTCGTTTCGTCGCCGGCCCAGAAGTTTGATCCGCATGTGGCTTTCCGGATCATGGAAGAGATGGACGTCCGCAACGCCTTCATCCCGCCGACGGCGCTTCGGCTCCTGAAGGCCGTCGACCGACCCCGCGACCACTACGCCCTCACGCTGCGCACGATCGGTTCTGCGGGTGAGTCGCTCGGGCGCGAGACCTTCGAATGGGCAAAGGCTGCGCTCGGGATCGAAGTCAGCGAATTCTACGGCCAGACGGAATGCAATATCGTGATCTCTTCGGCGGCAAATCTCGGCGTCTTGAAGCCCGGCTCCATGGGCAAGGCGGCGCCTGGCCATCGTGTGGCGATCATTGACGGCGAGGGTCGCGTCCTGCCGCCGGGCACGATCGGGCAGGTGGCTGTGCGGCGCCCGGACCCGGTGATGTTCCTCGGCTATTGGCGCAACGAGCAGGCGACGGAAACGAAGTTCATCGGGGACTGGATGACGACCGGCGATCAGGGCGTGATGGACACGGAGGGTTATTTCACCTTCTTCGGGCGTGACGACGACGTCATCACCTCGTCGGGCTACCGCATCGGTCCCGGCGAGATCGAGGATTGCCTGGCCGGCCACCCGGACGTTCAATTGGCGGCGGCTGTCGGCAAGCCCGATCCGCTCCGCACGGAAATCGTCAAGGCCTATGTGGTGCTGAGACCCGGCGCCTCTGCCGATGAGGAGACCGCGGCCGGGATTCGCAACTGGGTGAAGACGAGGCTCTCCATGCATGAATACCCGCGCGAGATCGAGTTCGTCGACAGCCTGCCGTTGACCACGTCGGGGAAGGTGATCCGCCGGCTTCTGCGCGACCGGGCGGCTGCGGAAGCGTCCGCTGCATGTTCCCTTGAATCGTAGCCCATTTAAGAGAACATGCAGCAATTGAAAGTGCTCAGCGTCCTTTGTCGTCTGGCAAGACGCGGCGCTACAGAGCAGTAAAGCCGGCTGCGCGTCAACGGCCGGCAAGCGCGCGTATCTTTTCGCGGAGCAACCGCGCCATGTTGCGGGTGTTGCGATAGAGGTGGAGCTGGGCGGCGACCTGCCGGACATCGCGGTCACGGTTCTGCTGCAGGCCGATGACGAGTGTTCCCATTTCCTCGCGCTCCTGCCAGAAGCGGCCTATTACCGGATGGTCGGGCACGGCGCAGGAATCGGAGCGGGCTATATTGGCATCGTCGAGGTGCCATTCCGTCAGTTCGGCGAGCAGCAGCTTGCCTGGCGAATATTTGGCATATCGCTCGTCATAGGTCGTCTTCCACGTATAGGCTTCGCCGGCCATAAGCAGAACGACCATGGCGGCGATCGCCCTGCCATCGAGATCGAGCGTGTGGATGCGGACGCTGTCCGTCTCGGCAAGATTGGTGATCGCCTCCCTGGCGAAGGCGGCGCGGAAGCGATCCATGATCATGGCGCTGCGCTCTCGCCCCTTCCAGCCGTAAGCCTCCAGCGCCAGGAATTCCTCCATGCGCAGCCGGATTTCCTCCGGCCGGCGCGCGACGTTGTAGATCAGCTGGCCGTGCTTTTCGAGGTTCTTCCACTGGCGCCGCAATTCCTTGAAATGTGGGCGTTTGATCGCCTTGCGCAGATAGGTCGGGCCGTCGAGCAGGCTTTCGAGCATCGGCCGCTCGAAGGTGTCGGTCACGGTCAATGGCAGGTTTTCGCCGATCGCGATCGCGCGGGCGAGCTGCGCGAACTGGCCCTTGAGCCTCACGTCCGGCAGCACGAGCACCGGCGGCAAGCCGGACGAGGGGGCGGCCAGCGCTTCATAGAGATTGCTGAGCGTTTCGGCCGCGTCTTCCGCGTCGAGCAGCGGTACGCCCAAGGGGCCGAATGGGTTCGACCAGGCACGAATGATGGTCGCGCCGATCGCGAAGCCGGGCTTCTCGATCGAGAACGGCATGAGGAAGCGCATCCGGCTGCGGTGTTCGTCGCTGTCCCGGATCACGGCGAGCCGGATGACCCGGTCTTCAAGGCGCGGCATGGCCGGAGCGAGAAAGCGGCCGGTAAAGAATATGTTCGGTTCTATGGCACGGTTCGAGAGGAAGTCGAGCTCTCGCTGCAGCTCGTAGCCAGCCTTTGCGGAATAGATCGAGAGATATCGGCCGGGCCGCCCGACACTGACGGTCTGCTCGGGCTGCAACGAGTCGAAGCCCGGCTGGGCCAATCCGGCGAGCAGGCGGCTCGCCCTGCTGTTTGCGTCTCCGGGAAGGGGGGTGTTGCCGATCATGGACGGATCGCCTCGTTCTTGTCGTTGCCGCGTCCTCTGCCCGCGAAAGCGAGGAGCGGGATGTCGAAAGTGCGTCTTGCAGCGAGGTGCAGAATTGCCGCCTCGACGAACATCGCTCCAGCGGTGGCGAGCGCCGCGCCCGTCAGGCCGAAAGCCGGGATGAGAACGAGGTTCAGCGCGATGTTGACGGCGAGAGCGGTAGCATAAAGGATCACACAGAGCTTCTGCCGGCCAGCCATGGTGAGCAGCGTTTCGACGGGGCCGACGAAAGCCTTGGCCAGAATGCCGGCAAAAAGGATCGCCATCAACGGCGCGCCGGCGGTAAAGGCCGGGCCGAACAGCGACAGCAGGAACTGGCCGACGAGGAGCACCGCGCCGCCCATCGCGAGCGAGGGCCAGAAGGACCAGTGCGCGCTTTCGGTCGCGATTTCGGCGAGTTGGCGGCGATCGCGGGCAGCCATCGCCTCGGAAAAGCGCGGCCCGGCCGCTGCCTTTACGGCGAACATGACAAAATGCACGAGAGCCATGGTCTTGGCGGCCGCGAAGTAGATCGCCACGTCATCCGGCGGCAGGTAGAGCCCGACGATCACGACGTCGGAATTGGTCAGCAGGAAACCGAAACCGTCGACGAGAAATATCGGCACGGAGAGGCGCAGCCACGGTCCGAGTTCGATCTTCATCGGCCCGCGGACGTACCGCCTGCGGAGGCGTCGTGTCATTGCGAGAAACTGCCCGAGCGTCGTGACGTAGGTGGCAGCCAGGGCGGCGATCATTGCGGTCTTCGCCGTGTTGGGCAATCCGGCGGCGGTGGTGGCGAGCACCATGAAGGCGAGGATGAGCAGCGGCCGGATGATGAAGGTGGGACTCAACGCGGCGAATGGCCAGCTGTGCGCGCGCGCGGTGCCGTCCATGACATCGCCAAGTGCGATCATCGGCAGGGCGACAAGGCCGAGATAGAGGGCGACGAGATAATAGCGCTCGATCATGTCCGCAAAGAACCAGAGACCAATGCCACCGAGTGTGGCCAGCGCAGTCGCCGAAAGGAGCGCAAAGACGCGCGAGACCGTGGTGAGGCCGCGGATTTCCGCCACGGCGTCCGCCGTTTGATATTCCGGCAGAAAGCGGATCACGGCCGTGTGCAAGCCGAGGCAGGACAGGTTGCCGAACAGGATGGCCAGGACCCAGACGAAGACGAAGACGCCGTATTCGAACTCGCCCATGAGACGAGCGAGAACGATCTGCGAGACGAGGGCAATGGCTGCACTGAAGATGCGGATCGCAAAGGCGATCAGGGCCGTGCGTTGCGCGCGGCCCTTGGGGTCGGTGCTGGAGGCGATCGATCCAAGCCTGCCGGGCAGCGGAGACAGGCGGTGCCTCAGCGCCGACGGCAGCATTCGTCCGGCCGATTGACATACCGCCATGAACACGAGGACACCCTGATTCTACGCAATACAGGGCTTCACTTCTGCCAGATCAGCGTTAACAAACGGTTCAGCGCGGCCATTTCGACGACGGCCATCACCATCCGATCCGTGAAAATCAGCGCCGGATCATGCGGTAGGAAAAGCCGAAGGCGCGCCTATGAAAATGCCGCCCGAAGGCGGCATTCGATCATGCTTCATACGTTCCATGGCAATGCTTGTATTTCTTGCCGGAGCCGCAAGGGCAGGGCTCGTTGCGCGATACCTTGCCCCAGGTCGAGGGATCGGCCGGATTGCGGTTCGTTGGCGCGACGGCCAGCAGCGACGCTCCGGATTGGGCGAAGTCGTCCTCGCCGGTCAGCGGGTCGATGTGATGACCTTCCATCGGCGGCAGCGGCTGCGGTGCTTCGGGTGCCTCGCGCACCAGTTCGACGCGCATCAACTGTGCCGTCACGGCCTGGCGGAGATTGCCGAGCAGGGCCTGGAACAGTTCGAACGCCTCGGACTTGTATTCCTGCAGCGGATCGCGCTGGGCGTAGCCGCGGAAGCCGATGACCGAACGAAGATGGTCGAGGTTGACGATGTGTTCGCGCCAGAGATGGTCGAGCGTCTGCAGTACGACGGAGCGCTCGACATATTGCATGACGTCGGGGCCGAAGCGTTCGGTCCGGTCGGCCGCTGCCTTGTCGGCGGCCTCCCTAACGCGTTCGAGAATATCGTCCTCGGCAATACCCTCTTCCGCAGCCCACTCGGTGATCGGCAGGTCGAGATTGAGATACTGCTGGACGTCCGCTTTCAGGCCTTCGACGTCCCATTGCTCGGCATAGGCGCGCTCGGGAATCCGCTTGCTGACGACATCCTCGATCACTTCGTTGCGCATGTCGGTGACCGTCTCGGTGACGCTCTCCGCATCCATCAGTTCGATGCGCTGCTCGAAGATGACCTTGCGCTGGTCATTGAGCACGTCGTCATATTTCAAGAGGTTCTTGCGGATGTCGAAGTTGCGTGCCTCGACCTTCTTCTGGGCGCGTTCGAGTGCCTTGTTGATCCACGGATGGACGATTGCTTCGCCTTCCTTCAAGCCCAGCTTCTGCAACATGCCGTCCATGCGGTCGGAGCCGAAGATGCGCATCAGATCGTCCTGGAGCGACAGGAAGAACTTCGAGCGGCCGGGATCCCCCTGACGGCCGGAGCGGCCGCGCAGCTGGTTGTCGATGCGGCGGCTCTCGTGGCGCTCGGTGGCGAGAACATAGAGACCGCCAGCGGCGAGCGCCTTCTCCTTGAGCTTCTGCACCTCTTCGCGGATCGCCTTTTCGCGCGCTTCGCGCTCGGGGCCGGGCTCTATCTCGTCCAGTTCCTGCTGGATGCGCATGTCCGGGTTACCGCCAAGCTGGATGTCGGTACCGCGGCCGGCCATGTTGGTCGCGATCGTGATCGCGCCGGGCACGCCGGCTTGCGCGACAATATAGGCTTCCTGCTCGTGGTAACGGGCGTTCAGGACCTGGAACTTCGAGAAGCCGCTCTTCTTCAGCATTTCGGCGAGAAGCTCGGATTTCTCGATGGAGGTGGTGCCGACGAGCATCGGCTGGCCACGCTCGTGCGCCGACTTGATCTCGTCGATGATCGCCTTGTACTTCTCGCCGACCGTCCGATAAACCTCGTCGTCCTCGTCGATGCGCATGATCGGCAGGTTGGTCGGCACTTCGATCACTTCGAGCCCGTAGATGTTGCCGAACTCCTCGGCTTCGGTCGATGCGGTGCCGGTCATGCCCGCAAGCTTATCGTACATGCGGAAGTAGTTCTGGAAGGTGATCGAGGCAAGCGTCTGGTTCTCGGGCTGGATCTGGACCTTTTCCTTGGCTTCCAGCGCCTGGTGCTGGCCTTCGGAATAGCGGCGGCCCGGCATCATGCGGCCGGTGAACTCGTCGATGATGACGATCTCGCCGTTGCGCACGATATAGTCCTTGTCGCGCGTGAAGAGCTTATGGGCTTTCAAAGCATTGTTGACGTGGTGGACGATCGCGACGTTCTCGATGTCGTAAAGCGACTCGCCTTTCAAGAGGCCCGCCTGCCGCAGCATGTTCTCGAGCTTCTCGGTGCCTTCTTCGGAGAAATTGGCCGAGCGCTGCTTCTCGTCGATTTCGTAGTCTTCCGGCGAGAGCAGCGGAATGAACTCGTTGATCGTATTGTAGAGGTCGGAGCGGTCGTCGAGCGGACCGGAGATGATCAGCGGCGTGCGCGCCTCGTCGACCAGGATGGAATCCACTTCGTCGACGATCGCGAAGAAGTGACCGCGCTGCACCATCTGCGAGCGCTCGTATTTCATGTTGTCGCGCAGATAGTCGAAGCCGAGTTCGTTGTTGGTCGCGTAGGTGACGTCGCAGGCATAGGCGTCGCGGCGCTGCTCGTCGGTGAGGCCGTGAATGATGACGCCGGTCGTCATGCCGAGGAAGCCGTAAATCCGGCCCATCATGCCGGCGTCGCGCTGGGCCAGATAATCGTTGACCGTCACGACATGCACGCCCTTGCCGGCCAGCGCGTTGAGGTAGACGGGCAATGTCGCGACGAGCGTCTTGCCTTCGCCGGTCTTCATCTCGGAAATGGCGCGCTCATGCAGGATCATGCCGCCGATGAGCTGGACGTCGAAGGGACGCAAGCCGAGGACGCGGCGCGCGGCTTCGCGCACGACCGCAAAGGCCGGCACGAGGATGTCGTCGAGCGTCTTGCCTTCGGCCAATTGCTGGCGGAATTCCGCGGTTTTTGCCGCCAGCGCTTCGTCGCTCAAGGCCTTCATTTCGGCTTCGAGAGCGTTGATGGCGTCCACCCGGCCCTTGTAACCACGGACGCGGCGCTCATTGGCGGAACCAAACAACTTGCGGGCGAGGCCGCCGAGACTGACCATACGAATGGCCCTTTCTTTATTTGTCGCCTGGGGTTTCAGGTTGGGTTTGAAAAACCGCATAATGCCATGAAACGCCCGGAAACTGTTCTGGACGCGAGGTTGCGTGACAGATAAGAGGGGGGTCGGATTATGTCAACGCACTTGCACAGCCGGAAGGCTACAGAACGGCCATATTCTGGTGTTGTGCAGCCGCAAGGGCCAGAGGCAATCGAGCTGGCGGCCAAAGGTGAAAGGTTAGTGAAATGTCCAGATACAAGACTTTGGCGGCCGCGGCATTCGTCGTGGCAATCGCTGTGCACGGAGCGCGCGCCGAAGGGACCGATCCGGTGATCGCGACAGTTGGCGGGCAGGAAGTCCGTCAGTCCGAACTCAATCTCGCTCTCAGTGGTCTTGATCCGCAGCTTCAGCAGATGCCGGAAGAACAGAAACGCGCCGCGGCGCTTTCGGCCGTTATCGATGTCAAGCTTCTGGCAAAGAATGCCGAGAAGGAAGGCCTGCAGGACGACGCCGTTTTCAAGCAGCGTATCGCTTACCTTACCGAACGCGAGCTGCACAATGCGTTCTTCAAGAAGCATGTCGTGGACGCGGTGACGAAGGAAGAAGTCAAGGCTCGCTACGACAAGGAAGTTGCCGCCATCCCGGCACAGGAAGAGATCAAGGCCCGCCATATCCTGGTGAAGACCGAGGATGAGGCAAAGGCCGTGATCAAGGAGCTCGAGGCAGGCAAGAGCTTCGTCGAGCTCGCCAAGACCAAGTCGTCCGATCCGAACAAGGATGAGGGCGGCGATCTGGGCTACTTCGCCAAGGGGCGGATGGTGCCCGAATTCGAAGAAGCAGCATTCGCCCTCGAAAAGGGCGCCTATACCAAGACCCCGGTGAAAACACAGTTCGGCTTCCACGTCATCCTTGTCGAGGACAAGCGTCCGCAGGCGCCGCCGACCTTGGAACAGGTCGAGCCGCAGGTGCGTCAGCTCGTCATGCGCGACAAATACCTGGAGCTTCTGGCTTCCGCGAAAAAGGAAACCGGCGTCGAAATTTCGGATCCTGCGCTCAAGAAGGCCTACGACGAGGCCAACAAGCCGCAGGAAACGAAGTAAGGTATCGCAGGATGTCGTTTCGCCTGCTGCATGTTTCCTTAAATCGTAGCTGACCTAAGGATAAGAACATGCAGCAATTCCAGGTGCTACAGCGTCCCTTGCGCGTCTGATAGACGCGCGGCGCTCTAGAGGGGCGGAGCGACGTCCGGTCCCGCTCATCGTCGATGCCCGACGGCGCGATGCCGCTCGGGCATTGTCGCAACATTATCCAGGCTTCTCCAAAGCAGGTTTACCCATGTCCGGCTCCGTTTCTCCGCTTGCTCCCAAAACCTTCGCCGAAATGCCGCCGCTTCGAGGCGTGCGCATGGCAACGGCCGCAGCGGGGATCAAGTACAAGAACCGCACCGACGTGCTGATGATGATCTTCGACGAACCCGCTGCGGTTGCCGGCGTCTTCACCCGATCGAAATGCCCGTCCGCACCGGTCGATTTCTGCCGCAGGAACCTCACGGGGGGCGTTGCGCGCGCCGTGGTCGTCAATTCGGGCAATGCGAATGCGTTCACGGGCAAGAAGGGGCGGGAGGCGACCGAACTCACCGCGCAGTCCGCCGCCAAGGCTGTCGGATGCAGCGAGAGCGAGATCTTTCTGGCCTCGACCGGCGTGATCGGCGAGCCGCTCGATGCGACCAAATTCGCCGGCGTGCTCGATGGTCTTGCGGTTTCCGGCAAGGAGGATTTCTGGTTCGAGGCGGCCAAGGCGATCATGACCACGGATACCTATCCGAAGGTCGCGACCCGCAGTGCCGAGATCGACGGCATCACGGTGACGATCAACGGCATCGCCAAGGGGGCCGGCATGATCGCGCCCGACATGGCGACGATGCTCTCCTTCGTCGTGACTGATGCCGACATCGCGCCGGAAGCACTTCAGGCCCTGCTTTCGGCTGGCGTCGGTCCGACGTTCAACTCCGTGACGGTCGACAGCGACACCTCCACCTCCGACACTCTGATGCTGTTTGCGACCGGCGCGGCGGCGAAGGACGGTCAGGCAAAGGTGGTCGACGCCGCCGATCCGCGCCTCGAGGCCTTCCGCACCGCCCTCAATGATGTGCTGCGCGATTTGGCTCTCCAGGTCGTGCGCGACGGCGAAGGCGCCCGCAAGATGGTCATCGTGACCGTCGAAGGTGCGGAGACCGATGCCGCCGCCAAGCGCATTGCGTTGTCGATCGCGAATTCGCCTTTGGTCAAGACGGCCGTTACCGGAGAGGATGCGAACTGGGGCCGCGTGGTCATGGCCGTCGGCAAATCCGGAGAGATGGCCGAGCGCGATCGGCTGGCGATCTGGTTCGGCGATGTGCGTGTCGCCGTGGAGGGCGAGCGGGATACGCATTATTCGGAAGCGGCTGCGAGTGCCGTCATGAAAGGCGAGGACATTCCGATCCGCGTCGACATCGGCCTCGGTTCGGGCCGCGCGACCGTCTATACCTGCGATCTGACCAAGGAATATGTCGAGATCAACGGCGACTACAGAAGCTGACGATTTCGCGCGATGCGGTATCCGGGACCCGGGGTTAAGGGCGAATGACATCGAACGACAGGCGGCCGCCGACGGAAGGCGCGGCGGTTGGGGAAACGATCATGGTTGATCTTCCGAGTGTGCGTCGGCTGGAAGCCGTCGGCTTCCGCGCCTGGCCGGCTCCGAACGTTCAGTACGACGGCAGTTGGCTGATCCGTCTTACGGCCGGACACGCCTCCAAACGTCTGAACTCCGTCAATCCGCTTGATCCGTCGGATTACCGCGACATTGCCATCCGGCTTGAAAAGGCAGGCAAGCGCTTCTCCGACTACGGTCGTCAACTCACGGTTCGCCAGACGCCGCTGACGCCGCCGCAACTGATCGCCTACATGGACAATGAAGACTGGGCCGCATTCGGACACAGCCTGGTGCTGACGGCCGATCTCGTCGAGCGCGACTTCGGCGATGGCATCGATCACCTCCCGATCAAGGATATAGGCCGCTTCGTCGATGCGCGTATCCTGATCGGCAGGGAGGAGCCGCAGACCAAGGCGGCGCTCACCGAAATCATCAATGCCATCAAACCGGAATGCGGTCTGTTCCTGTTCGAAGACCTCGAGATCGGTCCGACCGCGGTGTCGCTGGTAGTTCAGGACAATGATCTTGCCGGCATCATGCAGTTCGCCGTGGCCGAGGCCGTGCGCCGAAAGGGCGTCGGTTCGGCGCTGCTCGATGCGTCGCTCCGCTGGGCACGCCTCAAGGGCGCGAAGAAGGCCTGGCTGCAGGTGGAGGCCGAAAACGAGGCGGCGGTCGAACTTTACCGTAGGGCCGGCTTCACCGAAGTCTATCGTTATCTCTATCGGACACCTACAGCGCCGTGCGTCTCTTCAGACGCACAAAGGTCGCTGTAGCACTTTGAATTGCATGTTTTTTCCTTTAATCGGCTCCGCTTTTAAGGAACATGCAGAAGGGGCTGAATGGATATGCAGGGAAAGAAGATCGTGCTGGTTGCGGCCTGCGCTCTCGTCGATTCCGACGGCCGCATTCTCCTGGCGCAGCGTCCGGAAGGAAAGCCGCTTGCCGGGCTCTGGGAGTTTCCGGGGGGCAAGGTGGAGCCGGGTGAAACGCCCGAGGTGACGCTGATCCGGGAGCTTGAAGAGGAACTCGGCATCCGCACCAAGGTCGCATGTCTTGCGCCGCTCACCTTCGCGAGCCACAGCTATGACGACTTCCATCTGCTGATGCCGCTTTATGTATGCCGGCGCTACGAAGGCTTCGCCGAGGGGCGCGAGGGCCAGACGATCAAGTGGGTGCGGCCGAAGGCGCTGCGCGACTATCCGATGCCTCCGGCGGACGAGCCGCTGATTCCGTTTCTGATGGATTTGCTTTGACCGATCCAACCTCGGCTGTAGCCCTTGCCTGATCGCTTTGGTCCCGTAAAAGCTCGATTTTTAGCGGAAAATCTCAAACTTTATTAATCAAAAGTTTATCACCCTCCTGCAATGATAGGGGCATCAGTTTCGGTGCTCGGCGGCTTCTGACGTGGCACCGGTTTCGAGCAGGTGTGGTCAGGTCGAGGCTTGGGAAGGATGCTTTCGCCCGCCGCTCTTTACGTGTTTGCGAGGCTGGGATGGTGGACGAAGATTTCTGGAGGACAGTTCAGGACAAGGATCTGGCGGCGAGCCAGGCCCGCCGGACGGGCGTGCTCAATCTGTCGCTGCTGTTCGGAACGGCGGTGATCGCGCTGACGCTGATCCTCACGCCGATGCTGTCGTCAAAGACGGACAAGCGCATGTTGGCGAATACGCCGATGGCCTACGACAATATTTCGACCGGCTCGATTCCCTCGAACGGCACCAGCCGGCGCTACACGGTCCGCCGCAGCGTGCTGCAAGAGACTCCGGGCGCCGTCTGCATCATCGATGCGGATGGCAGCAAAAGCGGATGCTGAGCTGAACGCGGGGGCAAGTCAAAGTGCTCCAGCGTCCTTCAAGCGTCTGATGAGGCGCGCGACGCAGCGTCGTTTACTTCTCTTTCAATGGATGTTCATCGACGCCGAGCGCCTCGGACAGTCTTTGCTTCGCGGAACCGGGTTTCAATGGCTTTTGCTGGCTCTCGTGCGGCGCCCAGCCGGAGACGTAAATGATCGAAAACGTTGCGCGAACGCGGCCGTCGGGGTCGGAGAAGCGCTCCGCGTAGAGCTCGGCCGCCCTCAGGAAAAACCGTCGAGAGACGGGCGCGCGGCTACGCGCCGCCAGCGGGTTGGCCATGCCCATGGCCCTCAGGTCCTTGAGCAAACCGAAGAGGGAATCGTAACGGACCGTATAGGTTTCGGCGTCTGCCACCGGCAGGGCAAAGCCAGCCCGCTGCAGAAGGGCGCCCATTTCGCGGACGTCGGCAAACGGAATGACCCTCGGGCTTGCTCCGCCGGTCAGTTCGGCTTCGGCCGCCAGAAGCGTGTCGCGAAGCTCCTGCAGCGTGCCGCTCCCCGGGATCGCCGCGAGGAACAGGCCATCCGGCTTCAACACCCGACGGGCCTGAATGAAGACGCCTGGCGTATCGTTTGTCAGATGCAGCGAAAGCGGCGACACGACAAGATTGAGGGATTCCGGCGCGGCGGGAATCTGCTCCAGTGGGGCGACCGTAACAGGTTGATCGGCGGAACCGAAGCCCTTGTCCGTTTCCACCCTCTCGATGGTTCCGACCTTGCCTGTCGCCGCAAGGCACTCGGCTGTGAGCCCGGTGTAACCGTGCAGTTCCATCGCGCGATCGAACTGCCGCTCGACCACGCTCACCCGATCGGCGAGCTCCCGTGCCACGATATCGAGCAGGAAGGTCGCCTTCTCGTCGGCGTGAAGCAGGGCCCTGTGGCGGCGCGCCTCAACGAGGCTCTGGTCAAAGATGATTTCCACGATACTCTCTCCGAAATCACGGATGCAAAGAAACCCTGACGTGGACAAAGTCAACCATATGGAACCGGAAGGATGGCGAAATCGGGCCCTGCGTTGGGCGGCGCTGTTGAGCCGATTCGGGACCGACGCTGTCGGCATCGTCTTTCCGCCGGTCTGCTGCGGTTGCGGCCGGTTGACTGGACATCATCATGCCGTTTGCCCGGCTTGCTGGTCCGGCCTTCGGCTGATCGAGCGGCCCTATTGTGAAATCCTGGGGCTCCCCTTTGCTTTCGACCCCGGACCGGGTTCCGTCTCTCCCGAAGCGATCGCCGAGCCGCCCGTCTTCGACCGGCTTCGTTCAGTCGCGATCCACGAAGGCGTCGTGCGCGACCTTATCCACGGTTTGAAATATCGCGACCGCACCGATCTGGCGCCGATGATGGGCGAATGGATGATCCGTGCGAGCGACGGAGCGGTGGCGGCGGCCGACATGATCGTGCCGGTTCCGCTGCATGCATTCCGCCTCTGGCGGCGAAAGTTCAACCAGGCCGCGGAACTCGCGCGCGTCATTGCGGCGCATGCGGAAAAACCCTACCGGCCGGACGTGCTTCGTCGCATCAAACGCACCAGCCGGCAGATCGGACTCGGCGCCCGGGCGCGTGAGGAGAATGTCCGCGGCGCCTTCGTCGTCCCTGAAAGCGGCAGACCGGGTCTCGGCGGGAAAAGAATTGTGCTCGTGGACGATGTATATACGACCGGTGCAACCGTCTTGGCCGCCACCCGCGCGCTGAAGCGGGCAGGGGCCGGGGACGTCACGGTTTTGACCTTTGCAAGAGCAATGTCCGGTCCTATATGACTACAGCGCAGCGCGCCTAATAAAACGCGCAAAGGTCGCTGTAGCACCTTGAAATGCTACATGCTTTCTTGACTGGGAAGCGGTTCAAGGAAGCATGTAGCGGCAGACGTCCGGCATCGATGCCGGTGAAGGAGCGGTTCAGGATCATGGCTTCGGTTGTCATTTATACGCGTCAGTTCTGCGGCTATTGCTCGGCGGCAAAGAAACTTCTCGAAACCAAAGGCGTCACCTTCGTCGAGCACGATGCAACCTTTGATCCGGGCATGCGCCAGACGATGATCGAAAAATCCAACGGCGGCACGACGTTTCCGCAGATTTTCATCAACGACCTCCACGTCGGTGGCTGCGACGACCTGCATGCGCTCGACCGCGCCGGCAAGCTCGACGAACTGCTCGCTGCCTAAAGGTTTGACGCGCAGCCGTCGCGCACGACCAAAGCCTTGGCGTGCGTGAAGATGGCTATGGAGACAAGAAAGATGAGTTTCAAAGCAGCTGCCGTCCAGATGTGTTCCGGCGTCGATCCCGCGCGAAACGTCGAGGGGATGACGAAGCTCGTGCGCGAGGCGGCCGCTCAAGGCGCGACCTATATCCAGACCCCGGAAATGACCGGTGCCATCCAGCGCGATCGGACGGGGCTTCGTTCCGTACTGAAGGACGAGGCGAACGACATCATCGTGCGCGAGGCGGCCAACCTCGCAGGAGAACTCGGCGTCTATCTCCACGTCGGGTCGACACCAATCGCTCTTTCCGACGGCAAGATCGCCAATCGTGGCTTCCTCTTCGGGCCGGACGGGGTCAAGATCTGCGACTACGATAAGATCCACATGTTCGATGTGGATCTTGAGAATGGTGAAAGCTGGCGCGAGAGCGCGGCGTACCGCCCCGGTGCTACCGCGCGTGTTGCCGATCTTGCCTTTGGCAAGCTGGGCTTTTCCATCTGTTACGACGTCCGCTTCCCCGAGCTTTTCCGCCAGCAGGCAATTGCCGGTGCCGAGATCATGTCGGTGCCAGCAGCCTTCACCCGGCAGACCGGCGAAGCGCATTGGGAGATTCTGCTGCGCGCCCGCGCCATCGAGAACGGGTTCTTCATCATCGCCGCCGCGCAGGCCGGAGAGCATGAGGATGGCCGTGAAACCTTTGGTCATTCGATGATTATCGACCCTTGGGGCCGCGTGCTCGCCGAGGCCGGCCCGACCGGGGAGGGGGTCATCATAGCCGACATCGACACTGCCGCAGTGCATGGCGCGCGCGCAAAAATACCCAATCTCAAGAATGCCCGCAGTTTCGTGCTGGATGAGGTGACGCCGACCGGGAAAGGGGGCGTTGCAGCGTGATCCGTTACAATCTGTCGTGTGACAATGGCCATGACTTCGAAGGCTGGTTCGCGTCGAGCGGCGACTTCGATTCCCAGGTCGAGCGGCGTCTGGTCGCCTGTCCCACTTGCGGCTCTCACTCCGTCAGCAAGCAACTGATGGCGCCTTCGGTATCGACCGCACGCAAGAAGGAGGCGACGCGCGCGCTGGTGATGGATCGGGCCCAGAAGGAAACGATTGCCAAGATCCGCGAACTGGTCAATTCGATCCGCGAGAATGCCGATGACGTCGGTGAACGTTTTCCGGAAGAAGCGCGCAAGATCCATTATGGCGAGGCCGAGCAGCGCGGGCTGATCGGCAAGGCAAGCGCGGAAGAGGCGATCGCGCTTCTGGAAGAAGGCATCGAGATCGCACCCTTGCCCGCGCTGCCGGATGATGCCAACTGAGAGTGATAATCACGACGATTTGGGTCGACCCAGAGACGCCCCCCTACAATGGAGGGGCGAAGTGCCCGCTGCGATCGCCTGCCAATTCAATCGGTTTGTCAGGCGTAGACCGAGCAGGCCCCTCCTACCTGTGGGAAGGGGTTGGGGAGGGTAAGGGCCGTGCCCCTTAGGTCAGACCGGCCGCTTGGCGACGATCATGTAGTTGACGTCCATGTCCCTCGACAGGTTCCATTGGTTTGCGAGCGGGTTGAAGAACACGCCGGTGCGATCGGCGATTTCCATGCCGCTGGCCTGGAGCGGTTTTTCGAGTTCCTCCGGGCGAACCAGTTTCTCGTACTGGTGGGTGCCGCGCGGAAGCCAGCGCAACAGGTTTTCCGCGGCGAAGATCGCGAGCGCCGCGGCTTTTACCGTGCGGTTGATCGTGGCTATGAACATCAGCCCGCCGGGCCGAACCATATGGGCGCAGGTGGATACGAAGAAGTCGACATCGGAGACATGCTCCACCACCTCCATATTGAGGACGATATCGAAGCTTTCGCCGGCTTCGGCGAGCGCCTCTGCCGTGACTGCGCGATAATCGACGGAAACGCCGCTGCCGGCGGCGTGCGTCTTGGCGATGCCGATATTCTTTTCCGATGCATCCGCCCCGAGAACATCTGCGCCCATGCGCGCCATCGGTTCGGATAAGAGCCCGCCTCCGCAGCCGATATCGAGCAGCCGCAGGCCTTTGAGCGGCTGCGAGCCTTTGGGGTCACGGCCGAAATGTTCCGACGCCTTGTCGCGGATATAGGCAAGCCGCACCGGATTGAACTTGTGCAGCGGGCGAAACTTGCCGGTCGGATCCCACCATTCCGCCGCCATCGCGGAAAACCGGTCCACTTCGCTCTGGTCGATCGTGGTGCGCGCCGTCTCGGTCATCGGGATGCCTCCGTATTGTTCAGAGCGGACGAGGAAATTGTGACACCGCTTTCGCCGCATCCCGCTCCAATTGTCCTAGGTGAAGTCGGCTGATCCGGGAGCGATGTCAAGGGGATCGTTCAGCCGTCGCGTTGGCCGTCAAGGCTCCACGCGCCCCGGAATCGCTTCCATCTTTTCTCCTTCCTTCCGATTCCTCCGATCACGCGGACTGCGGCTGGTATGCCAGGATGACGACGCCGGACCCCAGCGGGCGTGTGACGACATCGCGTTTCCCCCCCGAAGCCGATCGCTGCCGACGCGCGGACGCGATGAATGGAAGTGGTTGCGCTGGTTTCGGCCGAGCGTGCAGCGTCCCGCCAGCGGGCGGGACGCTGCACGGTGCTCACGCCTGACCTGTTGTCGCGGAGGCAAAGAAATCCTCCGGCCCCTCGACCTCGACGAGCCGCCGGTTCTCGATCAGCCAGAATCGATTGCCGACGGCGCGCACGAAGCTGCGGTCGTGCGAGACGAGAAGGCAGGTCGCCTGGTTGGCCATCAACTCCGATTCCAGCGCTTCCTGTCCTTCGATATCCAGGTGGTTGGTCGGCTCGTCGAGCAGATAGAAGTTCGGCTCGGTAAGCCTCAGCACGAGCATTGCGAGCCTTGACTTTTGGCCACCCGAAAGAACACCGATCGGGCGCGTTTGCAGGTCGATGCCGAGGCCGGCGCCCGCCAGCAGGGCGCGCGCCCTTTGATCGCCGATCTCGAAACGTCGACCGAGAGCGGCAAGCGGCGTGTCGTCATCTGGCAGGCCGGCAAGCGCCTGGTCGCTGTAGCCGAGCACGAGCGACGGGGTTGTCTTGATCCTTTCGGATGCGCCATCCGGTCCGGATATTGCTGTCTTGATCAGGTTGACGAGACGCGATTTCCCGGCGCCGTTGTGCCCGAGCAGGACGATGCGGTCGCCTTGGCAGATCCAGCGCTTGCCTGTCTTGAAGAGCAGGCGCCCCTCCGGAGTCTCCACGGATGCGTCGTCGAGCGTTACCAGGATCTTGGCGTGCGTGCCCCGGTTGGCGAGCCGAATGGCGCCGGATGACCGTTCTTGGAAGCCCGGCCGTGCTGAATCTTCCAGACGCTCCGCCCGCTGCCGCAACTGTTTCGTCTTGACGGTCAGGAGATCGCTGCCGGAGTTGATGCCGATATTGTTGAGCTTGGCCGCCTGCCGGCGCAGCTGCTGGGCGGTCTTCATCTCCTTTTGGTAGCGCCGCTCGTCCGAGGCATCGATCTCGTCCAGGGCATCGCGGGCGCGAGAATAGGGAAGCGAGAAGACATGGGACTGCTCCGGCCGCAGAAACAGCGTCCGGTTGGTCGTTGCGTCGAGAAAGGCGCGGTCATGGCTGGAGATCAGCACGGGAACATCACGGGGCAGGCTATTGAGCCACGTCTCCAGCTGCATGATCTTGGCGAGGTCGAGGTGGTTGGTCGGCTCGTCGAGCAGAAGCGCGTCCGGATCCATAACCGCCGCACGGGCAAGCAGGGCAAGCCTCTGCCATCCACCGCTCAGCGCCGCGATTGGCCGGTCGCGAAGCTCCGGCGGAACTTCGAGCGAGTCCAGCATGACGTCGACCCGCCAGCTCTCGGTTTCCGCCTGTTCCTCCGGCAGTACCTGGCGGACAGCATCGTAAAATGACTTGCTGAAGATGGCGGTCGGCACGGCTTGTTCCACATAGCCGATGGTGAGACCGCGCGCGCGTGTGATTTCACCGGCGGTCGGATCGAACCCGCCCGCGATGCATTTCAAGAGCGTGGATTTTCCTCGCCCGTTGGCAGCGACGATGCCGATACGGTCACCGGCTGCAACCGCAAGGTTGAGGTTCGAAAAGAGCGGCGCACCCAAGGTGACGCCGAGATTCCTTACATTGATCAAGGCCATTGTCGTTCTCTGGACTGCCCGAGCTGAGGCTTCGCATTTCCGACGTCAATCGCGGAAGAAGCGAAGCGGGGCCGGATGCGAACGTCAGCGCGTCGCCCGGGCCACTCGGCTCGGTTTGATGACGATAGGCGGCCAGTGAACTTTATCGTTCGGCGCCGCACGACGACTGGGCAGACCAGGAGGTGATGAGAATGAGCTTCAGTCTCTGGTCAGCCCTGCAAACGCATCTGCAGGGCGGAGACGGGGCCACGCTGGCGGTGGTGCCGGAAGTATGTGATCACGCGCAGCCCTCCTTCATCAATCGAGTTGCGGTGCGTTGATAACATTGCAGGCAAGGACTTGCAACCGGGGGGCGACGAGAGGCCCGGGACCGGTTCCAGACACCGGCCGGAACCTCGGGCATTCCGTCGCCTTGCCATTGCACGTCGCCTGTCGATCCGCTAAGAGACGCCGCGACTTTCCGCTCCCCGAAGCGGTGACTGGCCGATGTCCGAGAAGTGCCAAGCTTTTTTGATCGTCAGGCGCCGGCGGGGGCGCTTTCTCTGTCGCGCGCTCGCGCGCAAACATCGGTACCGGTAGAGGCGAAATGGCACGCATCGTTATGAAATTCGGCGGAACGTCCGTCGCAAATTTGGAACGCATCTACAATGTCGCTCGCCATGTAAAACGTGAAGTCGATGCCGGCCACGAGGTCGCCGTCGTCGTTTCCGCCATGTCCGGCAAGACCAACGAACTGGTCGGCTGGGTGGAAAGCATGCCGAAGGTTGCCGGTTCGAACGCCCCGTTCTACGATGCGCGTGAATACGACGCCGTTGTCGCCTCCGGTGAGCAGGTCACCTCCGGGCTGCTCGCGATCGCGCTGCAATCCATGAACATCAATGCGCGTTCCTGGCAGGGTTGGCAGATCCCGATCAAGACCGACAATGCCCACGGTGCCGCCCGCATCCTCGACATTGATGGCGCCGATATCATTCGCCGGATGGGTGAGGGCCAGGTTGCGGTCATCGCCGGGTTTCAGGGTCTCGGTCCGGACAATCGCATGGCGACGCTCGGCCGCGGCGGCTCGGATACCTCAGCCGTTGCGATCGCTGCCGCCGTCAAGGCCGACCGCTGCGACATCTACACCGACGTCGATGGCGTCTACACGACCGACCCGCGGATCGAGCCCAAGGCTCGGCGGTTGAAGAAAATCGCCTTCGAGGAAATGCTGGAAATGGCTTCCCTCGGCGCCAAAGTGCTGCAGGTGCGCTCGGTCGAGCTTGCCATGGTGCACAAGGTCCGCACGTTCGTGCGCTCTTCTTTCGAGGATCCCGATGCGCCGGGCATGGGTGACCTTCTGAACCCGCCCGGAACGCTGATTTGTGATGAGGATGAGATCGTGGAACAGGAAGTCGTAACCGGCATTGCCTATGCCAAGGATGAAGCTCAGATTTCGCTGCGCCGTCTGGCAGACCGGCCGGGCGTTTCCGCCGCGATCTTCGGGCCCTTGGCGGAAGCGCATATCAACGTCGACATGATCGTGCAGAATATTTCGGAAGACGGTTCGAAGACGGACATGACCTTCACCGTTCCCTCCGGTGATGTCGATAAGGCGCTGAAGGTGCTGTCCGACAACAAGGAAAAGGTCGGCTACGACGTCGTCCAGTCGGAATCGGGCCTCGTCAAGGTCTCGGTGATCGGTATCGGAATGCGCAGCCATGCGGGCGTCGCCGCGTCGGCCTTCCGTGCGCTTGCCGAGAAGGGCATCAACATCAAGGCGATCACAACCTCCGAGATCAAGATTTCCATCCTGATCGACGGCCCATATGCGGAATTGGCGGTTCGCACTTTGCATTCCGTCTACGGTCTGGATAAGAGTTAAACAGCAGGCAGTTGATTTGGGATTCGCGACCGATCGCTCGTGAGGTCCGGATGCGTGCCGTCGGTAATTCTTATTCGGGAGACCTTACGCGATGAGAGACCTTTCCGCAGGTCCGCGCGTTCTCCTCAAGCGGTTGCGCGAGCTCATGGCGGAACCGCTCGAGCCGCAGGAGCGCCTGGACCGGATCGTGCGCCAGATTGCACAGAACATGGTCGCGGAAGTGTGCTCCGTCTATGTGCTGCGTTCCGACGGCGTGCTCGAACTCTATGCCACCGAAGGTCTGAACAAGACCGCCGTCCACCTGGCGCAGTTGAAGATGGGGCAGGGCCTCGTCGGCACGATTGCGGCCTCGGCACGACCGCTCAATCTTTCTGACGCGCAGTCGCATCCGGCCTTCACCTATCTGCCTGAGACGGGCGAAGAGATCTACCACTCCTTCCTTGGCGTGCCGATCCTCCGCACAGGGCGCGCGCTCGGCGTTCTCGTGGTGCAGAACAAGGCGATGCGCAACTACCGCGAGGACGAGGTCGAGGCTCTCGAGACGACGGCGATGGTTCTCGCCGAGATGGTCGCGACCGGCGAGTTGAAGAAGATCACCAAGCCCGGCCTCGAACTCGACCTTTCGCGTCCTGTCACGATCGACGGCAACAGCTTCGGCGAAGGCATCGGCCTCGGCTATGTCGTGCTGCACGAGCCGCGAATTGTCGTCACGAACCTGCTCAACGAGGATACGGACCAGGAATTGCAGCGCCTTGCCGAGGCGCTCGGTTCCCTGCGCATCTCGATCGACGACATGCTGTCGCGCCGTGACGTGTCCATGGAGGGCGAGCACCGGGCGGTGCTCGAAACCTATCGCATGTTCGCCCATGACCGCGGCTGGGTGAGGAAACTCGAGGAGGCGATCCGCAACGGCCTGACGGCGGAAGCGGCGGTCGAGCGCGTGCAGAGCGAGACCAAGGCGCGAATGATCCGGCTGACGGATCCTTATCTCCGCGAGCGGATGCATGATTTCGACGACCTTGCCAACCGACTGCTGCGCCAGCTTTCCGGTTACGGCGCCAAGCTGTCGGCAGCCGACTTCCCGAATGACGCGATCATTGTCGCCCGCGCCATGGGCGCGGCCGAACTGCTGGACTATCCGCGCGAAAACGTCCGCGGTCTTGTCCTCGAAGAGGGCGCCGTCACGAGCCATGTGGTGATCGTCGCCCGCGCCATGGGTATTCCGGTCGTGGGCCAAGCGGCGGGTGCCGTGGCGCTTGCCGAAAACCGCGACGCCATAATCGTCGACGGCGACGATGCGAAGGTGCATTTGCGGCCGCTCGCCGATCTGCAGCGTGCTTACGAGGAGAAGGTGCGGTTCCGCGCCCGCCGGCAAGCGCAGTTTCGTGCACTGAAAGACGTCGAGCCGCTTACAAAGGACGGCAAACGCATTACATTGCAGATGAATGCCGGCTTGCTGGTTGATTTGCCGCATCTGAACGAGGCCGGGGCCGAAGGCATCGGTCTTTTCCGCACCGAACTGCAATTCATGATCGCCTCGACCATGCCGAAGGCCGAGGAGCAGGAAGCCTTCTATCGCAGCGTGCTGAAGCAAACGGGCGGCAAGCCGGTGACGTTCCGCACGCTCGACATCGGCGGCGACAAGGTCGTTCCCTATTTCCGTGCGGCGGAAGAGGAGAACCCGGCGCTCGGCTGGCGGGCGATCCGGCTTTCGCTCGATCGGCCGGGACTTCTGCGCACGCAGCTGAGGGCGATGCTGAGAGCGGCCGCCGGCGCTGAACTCAAGCTGATGCTGCCGATGGTGACGGAAGTCTCCGAGCTCAAGATCGCGCGCGAACTTTTGCAGAAGGAGATCGAGCGCCAGTCGAAGCTTGGCGAGCAATTGCCGCGCAAGCTGCAGTTCGGCGCAATGCTGGAAGTTCCGGCGCTGATGTGGCAGCTCGACGAACTGATGGCCGAGGTGGATTTCGTCTCCGTCGGTTCGAATGATCTCTTCCAGTTCGCTATGGCGGTCGACCGCGGCAATGCCCGTGTATCCGATCGTTTCGATATTCTCGGTCGACCATTTCTGCGCATCCTGCGGGAGATCGTGCGGGCCGGCGAACGCAACGACACGCCGGTGACGCTTTGCGGCGAAATGGCGAGCAAGCCGCTGTCGGCGATGGCGCTGCTTGGTCTCGGCTTCCGCTCCGTGTCGATGTCGCCGACGGCGGTCGGGCCGGTCAAGGCGATGCTGCTGGCGCTCGATGCCGGCAAGCTGGCTGAGCTCCTGGAGACTGCGCTCGACGACGTGAAATCCGATACGTCGGTTCGGCAGCTCCTCGTCGATTTCGCAGGGGCCAACGGCATACCGGTTTAGACAGCATTGGAGCGTCTTTACAGCGCCGCGCGTCTAATCAGACGCGCAAAGGTCGCTGTAGAGCTTTGATTTGTTGCATGATTCCTTAAATCGGAACCGATTTAAGGAATCATGCAGTGGCCACGCCCGAATGATCTCGGGCGGGGCGAACGCATTTGGAGTTACATTTGGCAAAGCTTCCCGTTGAAAAGATGCGCGAACTGGAGCGTCGGTTCGGTGAGATCGAGGCTCGCATGTCGGCCGGGCCGTCGGCTGACGTCTACGTCAAGCTGGCCTCGGAATATTCCGAGCTGCAGCCGGTCGTGACCAAGATCCGTGCCTACGAGAAAGCTACGGCTGAACTCGCCGACATCAACGCCATGCTCTCCGACCGGGCGACGGATAAGGAGATGCGCGACCTAGCCGAGATGGAAAAACCCGACGTCGAAGAGCGGATCGAAGCGCTCGAGCAGGACATCCAAATCCTGCTCTTGCCAAAGGATGCGGCCGATGAAAAGAGCGCGATCCTCGAAATCCGTGCCGGCACAGGCGGCTCGGAGGCAGCACTCTTTGCCGGCGACCTCTTCCGAATGTACGAGCGCTATGCCTCGACCAAGGGCTGGCGAGTCGAGGTTCTTTCGGCAAGCGAGGGCGAGGCCGGCGGCTACAAGGAAATCATCGCGACGGTATCGGGCCGCGGCGTGTTCTCGCGGTTGAAATTCGAATCCGGCGTCCACCGGGTGCAGCGCGTGCCGGAAACGGAGGCGAGCGGACGCATCCATACCTCCGCGGCGACGGTGGCGGTCCTGCCCGAGGCCGAGGAGATCGATATCGATATCCGTCCCGAGGACATCCGCATCGACACGATGCGGTCTTCGGGTGCCGGCGGTCAGCACGTCAATACGACCGACTCTGCGGTCCGCATCACCCATATCCCGACCGGTCTCGTCGTCACGAGCTCGGAGAAGTCGCAGCATCAGAACCGCGCCAAGGCGATGCAGGTGCTGCGCTCGCGACTTTTCGATATGGAGCGCCAGCGCGCCGACAGTGAGCGGTCGGCGGATCGCAGGAGCCAGGTTGGCTCCGGCGATCGTTCGGAGCGTATTCGCACCTACAATTTCCCGCAGGGCCGCATCACCGACCATCGCATCAACCTGACGCTCTACAAGCTCGACCGGATGATGATGGGCGAGATCGACGAGGTCGTGGATGCGCTGCTGGCGGATTATCAGGCAAGCCAGCTCGCGCTCCTCGGCGAGCAGCAGGGCTGAGCCGCAATGGCCGAGACGCTCGACCACCTCCTTGCCGAAAGCCGTGACAGGCTGAAGGCCGCCGGTATCGAGACGGCGGCGGTCGATGCCCGGCACCTGATTTCCGGGCTGCTCGGGCTTTCGTTAGCGGCAATGATGGCGCGGGGAGGGGAGGCGGTTGACGACGCCGTCGCGGCGCGGATCCGAGCTGCCGTCGAGCGTCGCGCAGCGCGCGAGCCGGTCTACCGTATCCTCGGCGAAAGGGAGTTCTACGGACTGACGCTCAAGCTCTCCAAGGACACGCTGGAGCCGCGGCCGGATACTGAGACGCTGGTCGACTGCATGATCCCGCATGTGCGGCGGATTGTCGCCAACAAGGGAACCTGCCGGATCATCGATCTCGGCATCGGAACAGGAGCAATTTGTCTTGCTCTTCTCGATGAGGTACTTGAAGCTCGCGGCCTCGGTACCGATATATCCGAGGACGCCTTGGCGACGGCGCGCGAAAACGCAGAGCGCAACGGTCTTGCCGGGCGGTTCCAGACGCTTCGGAGCAACTGGTTCGAGGAGGTCGGGGGGCGGTTCGATGTAATCGTCTCAAATCCGCCTTATATCCAGTCCAAAGTTGTCGAAGAGCTTGAGCCGGAAGTGAAATTCCATGATCCGGCCGCTGCTCTTGATGGCGGAGACGACGGGCTGAATGCCTATCGTGCCATTGCCCTTCACGCTGATCGTCATCTTGAAGCAGACGGCGTAATAGGCTTGGAAATCGGTTTCGATCAAAAGCAGGCGGTGATGGCGCTGTTCGCAGCGCAAGGGTTCCGTTTGCATGACAGCGCGAAGGACCTCGGCGGCAACGACCGGGCCCTTGTATTCAAGCGCGACCGGGAATGCGGCAGCAACTGTTGAAAAAACGCTGCATCGGCACATCTCTTTTCTTGAAGGGCAAAGAAAGGGCTTGGAATCCTAAAGGAAGCGGGCTAGTTTGCCCCCGCGCACTGGGCAGTAAGGTCATCGACCAAAGATTCGCTCCGGTATGACCTGGCCACGGGGATTGCTCTCAAGAAAGAGTTGCTAGGGTTCGACAGTGCCTTGTGCGGGTACCTGTTAATTTGACGTCAGCCGGCGCCGAGATCGCGATGCGGTCTTTCGTGGCGCGTGTTTTCTCGGGCGCGGACAGGTCCGGCCGGGATGCGGAACCACATGATCATCATTATCAAGAGAATTCGGGTGAATATACTATGAGGCCAGGACAGCAAAACAAGCGCGGCCGTGGGCGAAATAACAACAATAACAACGGAAACAACCATAACCGCAAGGGATCCAATCCGCTTACGCGGACTTACGATAGCTCCGGCCCCGATGTGAAGATTCGCGGTACCGCTCAGCACATCGCTGAGAAATACGCTGCCCTTGCGCGCGACGCGCAGAGTTCCGGTGACCGCGTCATGGCGGAAAACTACCTGCAGCATGCCGAGCACTACAACCGCATCATCGCCGCGGCGCAGGCGCAGATGCAGGATCGTTTCCAGCGCGACGAGCGCCAGGACTATCAGGACCGGGACGGGATCGATCGCGATCAGGACGATCTGGATCAGGGCTATTCAGAGGATGCACCCGCAGCCTCGAATGCAGCCGCACCCTCCGTGAGCGCACCTCAGCCGGTTATCGATGGTTCCGGTCCGCAGCCGGTGATCGAAGGCACGCCTGCCGAAGTGGCAATGGAAGAGGAAACGCCTGCGGCGACCTCCGGCCGTCCGGCCTCTCGCCGTCGCAGTGCCAGCCGTCCGCGCCGCCAGCCGCGCCGCGGCGCGCAGGACGAAGCATCGGGCGACGCCCAGCCGTCCGGCGAAGCTGCTGGCGATGCGCCGGCGCTAGCCGCCTCGGAATAAGCGCTCCCGGAATAAGCGCTCTCGGGCGCTTCGCCTTACGCAACCGATTGACCAGAACCCGGCCGCCCAGCGGTCGGGTTTTCTTATGTCAGCCACTCGGCGATCGGGGCGCTCTTTCTGGTTGAGCCCGGCGCCACCTGTCCGTGGAGATTTCGCCAAGCGCCTTCCGCCACCGCCCTTTAATTTCTGAAAACACTGCCCCATATTCCGCTTCGAAGACTTGATCCCGCGCAACGCGAGGACGAGTCATCAATGACAGGCTTGCCGAATGCGGGAGCCTGATCCTGAAACACCGGCCAGTGCCACGATGATGGGCTCGCCGGGCTATGGAGGTAGAGAATGAATATCGAGAAATATTCCGAGCGCGTGCGCGGTTTCCTGCAATCGGCGCAGACCTATGCGTTGGCCGAGGGACACCAGCAGTTCACGCCCGAGCACGTCCTCAAGGTATTGCTCGACGATGATCAGGGCATGGCGGCGTCTCTCATAGAACGCGCCGGCGGTGATGCGCGCGAGGCAAGAGCCGGCACGGCTCAGGCTCTGGCGAAGCTCCCCAAAGTCTCCGGCGGCAATGGTTCCGTCTACCTGTCAAAGCCGCTTGCCAAGATTTTCACTACGGCCGAGGAGGCCGCCAAGAAAGCCGGCGACAGCTTCGTGACTGTCGAGCGCCTGCTCCTGGCACTGGCGATCGAAAGCTCGGCTGCCACCGCATCGATCCTGTCGAAGGCGGGCGTCACGCCGACCAAACTCAACCAGGTCATCAATGAAATCCGTAAAGGGCGCACGGCCGACAGCGCCAATGCCGAGCAGGGCTTCGATTCGCTCAAGAAATACGCGCGCGATCTGACGGCGGAAGCGCGGGAGGGCAAGCTCGACCCGGTGATCGGCCGCGACGACGAAATCCGTCGCACGATCCAGGTGCTTTCGCGGCGGACCAAGAACAACCCGGTGCTGATCGGTGAGCCGGGCGTCGGCAAGACGGCGATCGCCGAGGGCCTTGCGCTCCGGATCGTCAATGGCGACGTGCCGGAAAGCCTCAAGGACAAGCGCCTGATGGCGCTCGACATGGGCGCGTTGATTGCCGGCGCGAAATTCCGCGGCGAATTCGAGGAGCGGCTGAAGGCCGTGCTCAACGAGGTTCAGTCGGAAAGCGGCGAGATCATTCTGTTCATCGACGAGATGCATACGCTCGTCGGCGCCGGCAAGGCGGATGGGGCCATGGATGCCTCGAACCTTCTGAAGCCCGCGCTCGCTCGTGGCGAACTGCATTGCGTCGGTGCGACGACGCTCGACGAGTATCGCAAGCATGTCGAGAAGGATGCCGCTCTTGCCCGGCGGTTCCAGCCGGTGATGATCGACGAGCCGACGGTCGAGGACACGATCTCCATCCTGCGCGGCCTCAAGGAGAAGTACGAGCAGCACCACAAGGTGCGGATTTCGGATTCCGCGCTGGTGGCCGCCGCGACGCTTTCCAACCGCTACATTACCGACCGCTTCCTGCCGGACAAGGCGATCGACCTGATGGACGAGGCCGCCTCTCGCCTCAGGATGCAGGTCGACTCCAAACCGGAGGAACTCGACGAACTCGACCGGCGCGTCATTCAGCTGAAGATCGAGCGCGAAGCCTTGAAAAAGGAGACCGACGCCTCCTCCAAGGATCGTCTCGCAAAACTGGAACTCGACCTGTCCTCTCTCGAAGAGGAAGCTGCCGCACTGACGGCGCGCTGGCAGGCAGAAAAGCAGAAACTCGGGCAAGCCGCCGATCTCAAGAAGCAGCTCGACGAAGCACGCAACGAGCTTCAGATCGTCCAGCGCAAGGGCGAATTCCAGCGCGCGGGTGAACTTGCCTACGGCGTGATCCCGAAACTCGAGAAGGAGCTTGCCGAAGCGGAAAGCCAGGACGGTTCAGGCGCCGATGCGATGGTGCAGGAGGTCGTCACTCCCGACAACATCGCCCATATCGTTTCGCGCTGGACCGGCATTCCCGTCGACAAGATGCTCGAAGGCGAGCGCGAGAAGCTGCTCAGGATGGAGGACGAACTGGCAAAATGGGTCGTCGGCCAGGGCGATGCGGTGCAGGCCGTGTCGCGCGCGGTCCGGCGTTCGCGCGCCGGGCTCCAGGATCCGAACCGGCCGATCGGCTCGTTCATCTTCCTCGGGCCTACTGGCGTCGGCAAGACGGAGCTGACCAAAGCGCTTGCCCGGTTCCTCTTCGACGACGAGACGGCGCTGATGCGGATCGACATGTCGGAGTACATGGAGAAGCACTCCGTGGCCCGGCTGATCGGTGCGCCTCCCGGCTATGTCGGCTATGAAGAGGGCGGGGCGTTGACCGAATCCGTTCGCCGCCGGCCTTACCAGGTCGTGCTGTTCGACGAGATCGAGAAAGCCCATCCCGATGTCTTCAACGTGCTCTTGCAGGTGCTTGACGACGGGCGGCTGACCGATGGCCAGGGACGCACCGTCGACTTCAAGAACACGATGATCATCATGACCTCGAATCTCGGTGCGGAATACCTGACCGCCCTCGGCGAGAACGAGGACAGCGATGCGGTTCGCGATCAGGTCATGGAGGTGGTGAGAGCCGCCTTCCGCCCGGAATTCCTGAACCGCGTGGACGAGATCATCCTGTTCCACCGGCTGCGTCGCTCGGAAATGGGCGCGATTGTCGATATCCAGCTCGAAAGGCTGCGCAAGCTGCTTGCCGATCGCAAGATCACGATCGAACTGGAGGACGAAGCGCGCGCCTTCCTGGCCGACAAGGGCTACGACCCCGCCTATGGTGCACGGCCTTTGAAGCGGGCGATTCAGAAATATCTTCAGGATCCGCTGGCCGAGAAGATGCTGCAGGGCGAGTTCCCGGACGGCTCCGCGGTGAAGGTTATCGCCGGATCCGACCGGCTGAACTTCAAGCGTGGGACCCCCGTCGAGAAAGAAGCCGCGTAAGCAAAGAATTGAGACAGAAAAGGCCGCCGAAAGGCGGCCTTTTTGCATGGCTTATACCATGGAATATTATTGTTTGCTCGCAACCTCGTTGCCGCCCTCGTCCTTGCCGAGGAGTTCGTCGATACGCATGCGCTCCTTCTCGAAGGTCGCCAGCGCCTCGCCTTTGAGCGACTTGCCGCCGGGCAGGCGGATGCGCAGGGGGTCCACCTTGTTGCCGTTAACGATCAGCTCGTAATGGAGATGAGGGCCGGTGGAAAGCCCGGTGGTGCCGACCCAACCGATCACCTGGCCCTGGA
Organism: Sinorhizobium sp. 7-81; assembly: GCF_030124405.1. Taxonomy (NCBI): domain Bacteria; kingdom Pseudomonadati; phylum Pseudomonadota; class Alphaproteobacteria; order Hyphomicrobiales; family Rhizobiaceae; genus Sinorhizobium; species Sinorhizobium sp. 7-81. The sequence goes on from NZ_JASKLT010000008.1 coordinate 242,615, forward strand.
CGACCTTGGCGCCCGGCCTGACGTTCTTGGCGATCGCGCTCTGGTGATTGTAGGACGAAACGTAGCCGTTGGCATGGCGGATCAGAGTCTGGTTGCCATAGCCGCCGGAGTCCCAGCCGGCTTTCTCGACCGTGCCGTTTCCGGCGGCGATGATCGGGGTGCCACGCGGCGCCGACCAGTCCACGCCGGTATGCATGCGGGAGAAGCCGAGGATCGGGTGGCGGCGCATGCCGAAACCGGAACGGAAGTGGCCGTTCGGAAGAGGATTGCGCAAGAGGAACTGGCGGATGCTCTTGCCGTCCTTGTCGAAGTAATCGATCGAATTATCGTCCGGATCCTGAAAACGGTAGAACCGGGTCTCGGCGTCACCGAACTTGGCATTCACGTAAAGAAGCTCGGATTCGTCCGTCGCGCGCCCGCTTTCGTCGGTGACCGAGAAGAAAGCCTCGAGCGAATCCGCAGGCTTCAACTGCGCCTGGAAATCGACATTGCTTGCCAGCAGCTTGACCACCAAGGCCACCATGTCGGAATTCATGCCGTAGGAAAGGGCGGCTCGATAGATACCGTCATAGACGCGCGGCAGGTCATGACCGCTGGCGACCACAGGCGTTCCGTTGTCGTCGAAGGCGGTCGCGACCGCATCGAGTCTCGGCGGCTCGGCGCCGGGAACGAAACGGCCCTTGTCGTCGACGGCCATGGTGAGCACGTGACGATTGCGCGAGTAAATGGTGGCGCGCACGATCCGCGCCTCCTCACCTTTCTGGATGATCCCGATGCGCAGGACGTCGCCGGCGGCCAGCTCCTTGGCGCCGAGTGCCTCCTCGATGTAGCCTCCGGCATCCTCGGCCTGCGCCTTGGAATAACCGGCATTCACCATCGCCGTTACGATCGGCGTCGGGCGGCGAACCGGGATAACGTCGTCCGCATATTCGGTGCTCTGCTTGGTGATGTTCTCATAGGCCGAAACGCTCATGTTTTCCTCGACGATCCGGGCCGACAGCCCCTGGATCAGATCGAGCTCGCCTGCGTCCGAAGCGAAGCGTTGCGGGTCGACATAGAAAAGCGAAGCAACCTGCGTGTTGCCTTCCGTCAGGACCGAGCCGTTGGTACGGACGTTTTCCTCCACCTCGTCGAGCGACATGGATGGTCCGAAAGTGAGGCTGGATCCCTTCAGCGGAAAGTCGATGGTTTTCAGTGCAACCTCGGATTCGACGTCCGAACCGTAGATGGTGCCCGTCCGTGCTACCGGAGCTTCCGCGTCCGCGTCGTCCGTCGCGAAGATCGCCAGCGGATCGAATGCGGGGTAGTTTTCGGACGTCTGGTGATTGGCCGCGAGCGCCATCTTGACATGGACGAAGGGCTGCCGGCGGACGACCTCCTTCTCGCCGTCATGGATCATCGTCGAGACTTCCATGACCGTCTTGTCGGCGGGCTTGGCGACGATGTTAGGCGATAGGATGCGGTCGCCGCGCTTGGCGGTACTGATCGGCGCAGCGCCGGGAGCGGAAGGGTCGAGTGCTGCAAAGGCCTCCGCCGGAATCGCCAGTTGCTGCCGGCCGTCGAGAGCGGCAAAGAGGGCGACGCCCATTAGCAGGCTCGATGTGATACCGGTGAGGAACGTGCCCGACAGCCAGCGCATCGAGATCTCGCGCCGGTCCGGCGCGCGGCGGCCATCCGCAAGGATCGGCGGCTGGTCGCCGAGCGACCGGACCATGTTCTTGTCGGTGATCATGCCAAGCTTAAGCGCCCCTGATTACTCTTAACCGTATTCTTGACGTCGATACGTTACGCGAAGGTGTGCATCCTCCGCGCGCCGGAGTCAAATCGGCGAGGGGGAGGGCCCCCCGCCTATGTCCCCCGAAGCGAAGCATCGATGATGTCGCTTAGATCGGTTGATTGTGAAGAAGTGAGGGCGAAATTGTGAATCCACAGAGCGGCCGATCCGGCGAGAAAAGAATCTCCGACCCGCAAAGCCTTGTGTCGCCGAGGTTTGTCAGAAAACTGTCATTTTTTTTGAAAATGGCTGTTGACTGGGGAAAGGGTGCGGGTCTATAAGCCCGATCACTGACGAGGGCGGCGGCGCTGCTGGCGACGATGACCTTCGCTC
>NZ_JASKLT010000071.1:0-930 GCF_030124405.1 Sinorhizobium sp. 7-81
CGGGCATAGTCGGTCTGCGTCACCAGGATCGGCCAGAGATACTGGTTCCAGCTCTCGATCCCCATTAGAATTGAGACGGTGGCGAGGGCCGGCAGACTGAGCGGCAGGAAGATCGAACGATAGATTCGAAACACCGAAGCACCGTCCATCTCGGCTGCTTCGAAGAGCTCCTTCGGAAGCTGGGCGAAGAACTGGTAGAACAGGAAGATATAAAGCGGGCTGGCGACCCAAGGCACGATCTGCACCGCGAAAGTGTCGGTCATCCCGGCACGCGACACCATGATGACGAGCGGCATGATGATGCTTTCCTGGGGAATCACGTAGAGGGCGATGACCAGCGACAGGACCAGGGCGCGGCCGCGCAACGTACCCCAGGCGAGCACGAAGCCGGCCATCGAGTTGACGATCAGACCGGCTCCCACTGTGCAGCCAAGAATGAACAGCGAGTTAAGAAGGTAGCGGCCAAAGGCGAGCTCGCCGGAGAGGTTGCTCACCTCGGCGAAGTTCGAGAGCGTCGGGTTGGATACCCAGAAGGCGCGGAAACTGCCCATATCGGCCAGAATCTGGAAGCGGTCGTCCTTCACGCTGGCGATCAGCAGCATGAACAGCGGCGACACGATCACCAACGCAATGACGAGGATGCAGGCTGTCTGCAAAAGGCGCAGCGAACCGATCGCGGAGCGCTCGCGCTGTGCCTCGGTCTGCAGTGTGGGGATGGCGAGATCAGACATCGAAACGCCTCAGGAGCTGGCGCTGAACGAGCGCGATGACGAGAACGATGAGGAAGAGAATGACCGAGACGGCCGAGGCATAACCAAGCTTCTGTTCTTCGAAACCGGTGCGCACCATGTAGTGCACGACTGTTTCGGTGCTGCTCCTCGGGCCGCCCTGGGTCAGGATCGCAACCTGGGTATAGAGCTTGAAGGCCTG
>NZ_JASKLT010000072.1:0-855 GCF_030124405.1 Sinorhizobium sp. 7-81
GTTCGAGAACCGCGGTCCCAAATGCGCCCTGCTCGTCTATATCGACGATGCCACCGGCAAGCTGTTGCATCTGCGCTTTGCTGCCTCGGAGAACACCTTCGACTATCTGCACGCGACGAAGGCCTACTTGCAGCAATGGGGCAAGCCGATCGCCTTCTACAGCGACAAGCATGGCATCTTCCGCACCACCCATGCTTCTAAGAAGGACAGAACCAGCGGCCTGACGCAGTTCGGGCGGGCCCTCTACGAGCTCAACATCGACATCATCTGCGCCAATACCCCGCAGGCCAAAGGCCGCGTCGAGCGCGCCAACCAGACGCTGCAGGACCGGCTCGTCAAGGAACTGCGGCTGCGCGGCATCGACACGATCGAGGCCGCCAACGCCTATGCGCCGGAATTCATGGCGGACTTCAATCTTCGCTTCGGCAAGGCGCCGCGCAATCCCAAGGACATGCACCGGCCGTTTGCCGAGCATGAGAACCTCGATGGCGCGATGTGCCGCAAGGAAGTCCGCACGCTGTCGCAGGCGCTGACGTTGCGCTACGACAAAGTGCTGTTCATCCTCGATCCGACCGATCTCGCCAAGAGGCTGGCCGGTAAGAAGGTCATCGTCTGCGACTATCCCGACGGGCGCCTCGAGATCACCCATGAGGCGACCTCCCTGCCCTACAGGACCTTCGACACGCTGCGCTCGGTCCACCGCTGCGAGGTGGTTGAGAACAAGCGCCTCGATGACATGCTGGCACTGGTGGCCGAGATGCAGGCCGGGCGAGAGCAACAGCGCAGCAACGGCGGACCGCGCCGCACCGGCCAGACGGACCATATGTTCGGCATTCGCGATGGCAGCCAGAGCAA
>NZ_JASKLT010000073.1:0-805 GCF_030124405.1 Sinorhizobium sp. 7-81
ATAGCGGGCGAGGTCGCCGGTGCGGTACATCCGCGCCCCCGGCTCTCCGCAGAACGGATCGGCCAGGAAGCGCTCGGCCGTCAGCTCCGGTTGGTTGAGATAGCCGCGCGCCACCCCTGCCCCGCCGATATAGAGCTCGCCGACCGCCCCGAACGGCACCGGTGCGCCATGGCCGTCAAGCAGGTAGAGCCGAAGATCGGAGATCCGCTCTCCGATGGGGCTAAACGAACTGGAAGTGTCAGATTCAATAAGAGGGCAATAGGTTGCATGCACGGTCGTTTCCGTGATGCCGTACATGTTAATGATCTGTGGGGTGTGATCTGAATGCCTAGCGTACCATGGCTTCAGAACTGATGGCTCCAAGGCCTCCCCGCCAAGAATTGCGTATCGAAGGTGGTTGTGAATTCCACTCTCACATGTCGCCTGGATAAAAGTTTTAAAAGCCGAAGGGGTCTGGTTGAGAACTGTGACGCCGGACTTGCAGATCAGATGGTAGAAATCTGGAGCGGAGCGAGCCGTATAGCTCGGCACTAGAAGCAAGCGTCCGCCATAACGCAGAGCTCCCCACAACTCCCAAACGGAAAAGTCGAAGGAGAAGGAATGGAAGAGGCACCAGACGTCGCCCGCGGAGAAGTCGTACCAATTCTGGGTAGCCTCAAACAAACGAGCAATTTGGGCATGCTCGACCATGACGCCCTTTGGCGTGCCGGTGGATCCGGAGGTGTAGATGATGTAGGCGAGATGGCGGGAAGTGAGGCCGAGGGCGCGGGGGTCGGGATCGGATGCCGGCCGGTTCGCCCAGGCC
>NZ_JASKLT010000074.1:0-788 GCF_030124405.1 Sinorhizobium sp. 7-81
CTGCTGCCGGTTGGTCTCATATCGGCGGCAACCCTTGCCCATGAAGTGCTGCTGATGCGGCTCTTTTCGATCATTCAGTGGCATCAATTTGCCTATATGATCATAAGCATCGCGCTCCTCGGCTTCGGCGCGAGCGGTACATTCGTTGCCCTCACCCGCCGCCCCCTGCTAAAACGGTACCCGGCCGCCTTCGCAGCGTCGGCCGCGCTGTTCGGCATTACGGCGGTCGCAAGCTTCGCCGGTGCCGAGCGCCTGCCGTTCAACGCGCTGGAGATCGTCTGGAATCCGGCCCAGCTCGGTTGGCTCGCGGCCAGCTATGCTCTCCTGATCCTGCCGTTCTTTTTTGGTGCAACCTGTATCGGCCTTGCCTTCAGCCGCCATCCCGATGAGATCGGGCGCGTCTATGCCTTCGACCTCATCGGCGCCGGGATCGGTGCGCTGGGCATCGTCGGACTCCTGTTCCTGGTCTTTCCCTCAACGGCACTGCGCTTCGTCGCAGCGCTGGGCTTTGCGGCGGCGGCCCTCGCCGCGACGGGCATGGCGCGCCGTCGGTGGCTCGCCGCAGGCTGCCTCGGGCTTGCGGCCGCGGTTATTGCGGTGTGGCTGCCGCCGTCCTTGACAGTCACCGGCCCGCACATGTCCGAGTACAAGGGCCTCCGCATGGCTCTCGAAGTCCCGAACGCGCGGGTGGTCGAGGAGCGATCGAGCCCGCTCGGACTGCTGACGGTCGTCGAGAGCCCGACCGTGCCTTTCCGCTACGCGCCGGGCCTCAGCCTCGCCAACGTGCA
>NZ_JASKLT010000075.1:0-785 GCF_030124405.1 Sinorhizobium sp. 7-81
CCTGGGCGAACCGGCCGGCATCCGATCCCGACCCCCGCGCCCTCGGCCTCACTTCCCGCCATCTCGCCTACATCATCTACACCTCCGGATCCACCGGCATGCCAAAGGGCGTCATGGTCGAGCATGCGAGCGTACTTAACTTCCTAAATGCTTTTTTGGATATATCGAGGATTTCTGCACAGAATACATTTCTCGCTATTACCACTATCTCATTCGATATCGCAGCCTTGGAGCTATATCTCCCGCTAAGCAGCGGAGCTAAAGTTGCATTGGCTAATCATAGGGATGCTACGGAAGCTGTGATGTTGCAGCATCTAGTGGCTTACCACAAGATTTCTGCAATACAGGCCACTCCATCGACATGGAGCATGCTCCTGGATACGGGATGGCAAGGAGCACAACATTTGAATGTTATGTGTGGGGGCGAAGCATTACCAGCAAATCTGTCGTCACGCCTTCGGGAACGGGTAGGGTCTATAAGAAATCTATATGGTCCCACGGAAACAACCATCTGGTCGTCCAGTTTTCTTTTTGACAACTGGACCGAGGCGCCCCACCAAACAGTTCCGATCGGCCGCCCGATTGCGAACACGCGTGTGTATCTTCTCGACCGGCATGGCGCACCGGTGCCGTTCGGGGCGGTCGGCGAGCTCTACATCGGCGGGGCAGGGGTGGCGCGCGGCTACCTCAACCAACCGGAGCTGACGGCCGAGCGCTTCCTGGCCGATCCGTTCTGCGGAGAGCCGGGGGCGCGGATGTACCGCACCGGCGACCTCGCCCGCTAT
>NZ_JASKLT010000076.1:0-739 GCF_030124405.1 Sinorhizobium sp. 7-81
CCGCGCCCCCGGCTCTCCGCAGAACGGATCGGCCAGGAAGCGCTCGGCCGTCAGCTCCGGTTGGTTGAGGTAGCCGCGCGCCACCCCTGCCCCGCCGATATAGAGCTCGCCGACCGTCCCGAACGGCACCGGTGCGCCATGCCGGTCGAGAAGATACACACGCGTGTTCGCAATCGGGCGACCGATATGCGGCGAAGCGATGTCACTAAAGAGCTGTCCCGATGTCGCCACGACGGTGGCTTCAGTAGGGCCATAGTTGTTTATGAGCTTTAGCGCCGGTGGTAGAGGCGCCGGCACACGCAGGAGGCGATCACCGCCAATCAGCAAGCACTTCAACGTGGGATTTACAAGCTGGGTTTCCAACGCGATGGTGGCCAGCGGCGTAGTCAAAAAGGCGGTGTCGAGCGATTGATCACGCCACCATTGCAGCAGATGAGGAGATTCTGCTGCTGATGCTTTTGGCGGGAGGAGCAATGTGCTGCGGTTGTATAAAGCAGACCAGAGTTCCCAGGTGCTGGCATCGAATGCCACTCCAGCCGTCATTGCGCAGCAGATGTCTGGTGGCGGACAAAACGTCTGCAAATGCCATGCTGTAAGATTGATCAAACTCTGGTGCTCGACCATGACGCCCTTTGGTTGTCCGGTGGATCCGGAGGTGTAGATGATGTAGGCGAGATGGCGGGAAGTGAGGCCGAGGGCGCGGGGGTCGGGATCGGATGCCGGCCGGTTCGCCCAGGCC
>NZ_JASKLT010000077.1:0-698 GCF_030124405.1 Sinorhizobium sp. 7-81
GTCGTCTTGTCCAAGTCCACCTGAGCCTGGGCGAGTGCCGCCTCGGCGCTTGCCTTCTGCGCCGGCAGGAGCGAGGAGATCTTCGTCTCCAGCGTCTGCTTGTTCGAAACGGCGGCGGCGAGCGCGCCCTTGCGGCCATCGGCGGCAACCTGCAGCCGCTCGATTTCCCGCCTCGAGACGATATTGGCGTTGCGCCGGTTCAATTCGACCTGCGTCTGAAGTTCGTTCAACGCCTGGAGGTAGGCGCCCTGCGCTTGTGCGATCAGGCCGTCGGCGGAGGCAAGCTCGCTCTGCGCCACGGTCGTCTGTGCCTCGATTTCGGCGACGCGCCGGCGTGCGGTTTCAAGCGCCGCCCGCTGCTGCGCATCGTCGAGGCGGAAAAGCGGTGCGCCGGCCGCGACCTTCTCATTGAGGCCGACATAGACCTCGGCCACCCGCCCGTTCGACTCCGGCAGGATGGTGACGGTACGGAAGACGGCGGTGACATTGCTGGTCGACGGATGGAAGTAGAAGATCATCGTGATCAGCGACACGGTGAGAATCACGCAAGCCGTGATGCCATAGCGCAGCTCGAACCACATCGAATAGAGATTGATCTCGCGGCCGATGCGCTTGCCCTGGACATAGCGGCGGAAGAGAAAGTCGGGAAAGATGGTGAGCAGCGAGCAGATCAGGAATTCCAGCATGGCTCACCCCCT
>NZ_JASKLT010000078.1:0-694 GCF_030124405.1 Sinorhizobium sp. 7-81
GCGCAGCATGTCTTGCCGGACAGGAGATGGAGGCCAAGGCGGCGGGAGGGTGATGCACCGGCGGCGCTAGGCGTGCCGATGGGGCACCGATCATCAGTGTCGTTTCTGCCGACGCCAAGAAGCACCCATACGGCCTCTCGTTTGGGCTGGTCTGGCACCGGACCGGCCCTGGCCTGCAACGGCTCCGCCGACCTTCTTCCCCTGACCGCAAGCGGTCATTCCTCGCGAGCCAACAAGCTCGGCTGCCGCCGTCCTTCGCTCACGCTGCGATCCTGCGGATGCATCCGTCCGCTCCGTCGCCTCTCGACCGCCATCGAGGCCGCATCGGGCGGCTTCGACAAACTTCAGGAGATACGACAATGGCTCAGATCGGCACCTTCACCCGCGACGAAACCGGCGCCTACGCCGGCACCATCAAGACCCTCACCCTCAACGTCAAGGCCACCATCAAGCCCTGCGACCGTGACAACGACCGCGCCCCCGACTTCCGCGTCACCGCAGGTGGTGTCGAGTTCGGAGCAGGCTGGACCCGCACCGCCCGCGAAACGGGCGCCGAGTACCTCTCGCTCAAGCTCGACGATCCGTCCTTCACGGCGCCGGTCTACGCCTCCCTCATCCAGGGCGACAAAGGCGAGCACAAGCTCATCTGGTCCCGCTGACCAGCCCAAGGGCGCTCCGCTCAAAACGGGGCGCC
>NZ_JASKLT010000079.1:0-690 GCF_030124405.1 Sinorhizobium sp. 7-81
CTCGGCCGTCAGCTCCGGTTGGTTGAGATAGCCGCGCGCCACCCCTGCCCCGCCGATATAGAGCTCGCCGACCGCCCCGAACGGCACCGGTGCGCCATGCCGGTCGAGAAGATACACACGCGTGTTCGCAATCGGGCGGCCAATCGGAATTGAGGCCAGCCCCTCGGCGGTTTCGGTTATCTCGAATGTTGCACATCCAACCGTTGCTTCGGTCGGGCCAAAATGATTGATCAGACGTACATTCGGAAAGCGCCGCTGCCAAAAATATATGTCTGCGGGGACTAAGGGTTCTCCGCCGACCATAAGTGTTCTTGTTGGTGGAGGTCCGTCGTAGTCCCCAAGGGACTTATTCAACATACTCAAGTGCGTTGGTGTCAGCTTAATCAAATCATAGGTAGTACCGTCGCCTGGAGCAGTGAAGGAATCTAGCTGACGGGAATGTTCGAAGAGATGCAGTCGCGCACCTGCCAGGAGTGGCCCGAACAAAGTGGTAACAATGCCGTCAAAGCTTAACGAGTGCAGTAGGGGCGAGCCCTTCGAAGCTTGCTTGTAGTATGAATGAACTGACCATTGCAGATAATTTGCCAGACCGGCATGCTCGACCATGACGCCCTTTGGCGTGCCGGTGGATCCGGAGGTGTAGATGATGTAGGCGAGATGGCGGGAAGTGAGGCCGAGGGCGCGGGGGTC
>NZ_JASKLT010000080.1:0-674 GCF_030124405.1 Sinorhizobium sp. 7-81
TGATGCCCGACGGCACCTCGCGGTTTTCGCTCAACGGCGAGAAGCTCCACCACTACATGGGCTGCTCGACCTTTGCGAACTTCACCGTGCTGCCGGAGATCGCCGTCGCCAAGGTCAACCCGGACGCGCCGTTCGACAAGATCTGCTACATCGGCTGCGGGGTGACCACCGGCATCGGCGCGGTGATCAACACGGCCAAGGTCGAGATCGGTTCGACGGCGATCGTCTTCGGGCTGGGCGGCATCGGCTTGAACGTCATCCAGGGGCTTCGCCTTGCCGGCGCCGACATGATCATCGGCGTCGATTTGAACAACGACAAGAAGCCCTGGGGCGAGAAGTTCGGCATGACCCACTTCGTCAATCCGAAGGAGGTCGGCGACGACATCGTGGCTTATCTCGTCAACCTGACCAAGCGCGGCGCCGACCAGATCGGCGGCGCCGACTACACCTTCGACTGCACCGGCAACACCCGCGTGATGCGCCAGGCGCTCGAGGCCTCGCATCGCGGCTGGGGCAAGTCGGTGATCATCGGCGTTGCCGGGGCCGGCCAGGAGATCGCCACGCGGCCGTTCCAGCTGGTCACCGGCCGCACCTGGATGGGCACCGCCTTTGGCGGCGCGCGCGGCCGCACCGACGTGCCGAAGATCGTCGACTGGTACATGGAGGGCAAGATC
>NZ_JASKLT010000009.1:0-211538 GCF_030124405.1 Sinorhizobium sp. 7-81
CCTTTGCGCTGCACCAAGAGGCCGGACAGATGGCAGCATCCGACAACGTGCCGACCGCCGAAAAAACCGCTTGCGTCTTGCGGGGCGTCCACAGATGGAGAGCGGAAGGCCGTAGTCGGCACGCAGAGCGACTGTAATGCGGAGATAGCGGTCACTGTCGACGTTTTCCTGGTCGCGAAAAACCTCATTGTTCTGTCGCCGCGCGATTTCGCTTTCGAGCCGACAATCTTCCGATGAACGGCACCCCCCCTCGAATAAGCGTCATTCCGAAAACAACCGTGGCGCGATCTCACTGCGCTCAACCTTCGCTCCTTTAACGATGGCTAAAATTCGCATTGCATTACGAGTGTAATATGGTATTATGACCATAATTTAAAAGATCCGAGCCATCGGGCGATGAATCAAAGTCTCCTCACGCCGGACGCTTGTTTGCGTCCGGGTAAGAACTGCCCTCAGGCAAATTGCCTTCTGAACCAAAGGAACGAATGCCATGAACATGCTCATCAAGACCTTCACTGCCGCCACGGCCGCCACATTGCTTGCCACTGGCGCTTTCGCCCAGAGCGCGCGGGAGATCCGCGGCCCTTCCCCCTACATCGCCATCGAAAACGAGCCCCCGCCAAAGTTGATCGTCGATCCCCCGGTTGCCGAGGCAATCGAGCAGGGTATCTATTGGGCTCAATATCGGGTGGAGAACCTGCGCATCGTTCAGGTGTTCGGCAAGGGCGGCCTTAACGTTTCTCCACGTATCGGGCATCTCCACGTCATCGTCGATGATTTGCCGTGGTGGTGGGCTGACGCGAGCGACAACAACACGGTCGATATAGCCAATTTCCCCCCAGGTCCGCACAAGGTAAGAATCGTGTTGGTCGACGCCAATCACAACGCCATCCCCGGACAGGAAGTGACGCATACGTTCACCGTGCCCGATACCGTGACTGCTCACAAGCACTGAGCATGACTCGGCTCCGCACAGGAGCGAGAACGGCCCGTCTGGCGCCAATCTGGACTACGCACGCCGAGCTGTCAGATGGCTCGGCGTGCGGGATCGAGAGATCGCCGGCGGCCCGATAGAAACAAATGTTCCCTTACTCACAGTTGCAGATGAAGAGGGGGGCCATGCCCACCGCTCTACGCTGGAAACACAACGAATAGGAATAACAGATGCCAAAACAGGTTCATGACGGCGCTCCGCGCCGCGCTGATGATACTCGCCCTGAAACTCGATCGGATGGAGTTGAAATGAAAGACCAGTTGCAAATGAATCGACGCAGCCTGGTGACAACGTTCGGAATGATTGCCGCGGCTGGCGCGATCTCTGCCCCGATGGCGTCTCACGCAGCTCAGACGGTGGCGCTCCCCGAAGGAGCCGTTACCGTCGTGGCATCGCTGCGGGCACGAGACGGTAAAGAGGCTGAACTCGTCCGCGCGACGAATACTCTTGTCCCAAAGGTGCGGCAGGAAGCCGGAAATCTCCTCTGCCAATTCCACCAGGGTTTGGAAGAGCCCGGCCTTTTTGTGTTTTATGAAATCTTCGAGAGTACCGCAGCGCTTGAAGCTCATAAACAAACCCCGCACGTGAACGAGTGGTCAACGACGGTTGCATCATTGACAGAGGGACCTGTCGAGCTAAAGCTCCTGCGAGCCTTAGCCTAGATCGGGCTATGTTTTGTTGGGAAGCTCGGTAGCGGACTGCTGCTAGCCGGGCGAAACACTCGATCCCTCCCAGGATCAATGTTGGCTGCCTGCCTCAGCCTTGCCTCCGTAGCCGGCCGCCACAGGAAGTTGCCTTTGAGATGTAGCTGCTGTGCGGGCCAACGGTTGTTGGCCCGCCTCTCATGCGGTCTATTCTGGTGGAAGGCCGGACAACCATCCTCCCGCAGAAGTGCACTCAGGCGGATAGACTCATAGTGGTCGTTAGCGCCCGGGCGCGGCGTACGGCCAGTCGCCAACTGTGCCTTCCGAGGACAACAGTGGCGCGATTTGGCAGCGCAACGTCAACTTCTCTCACGACACGAAGTTTTCTATTGCATTATGGATGCAATATTATATTATGATCGTAATTCAACGGAACTCGCTGCAACAGGATAGCGACGATCGGGCGACCAATCCAAGGTTTCCATGCAGCGTTCAAGTGAGGTTATCATGCAAGAGAACATCGAACTCGTCGGAGCAGCCTCGGACGGAGTATCAGACTGGCTCGCGGGGCTTGGGCTCGTTGCAGCGGCCGCAGCCATTCGTAAAGGAGATATCTCGTCAGAGTCATACACGGCCGCCCTCCTCCAGCGCGCCCGGACCCACTCAGACCTAAATGCCTTCATCACGATAGATGAAGAAGCCGCGCTGAATGCGGCTCGAAATGCGGACAAGGCCCGCGCCGCCGGCTCTACCGCTCCCCTTCTGGGCGTTCCGTTGGCGGTCAAGGACAGCTATCTAACTCAAGGACTCCGTACGACGCTCGGGGTGCAGAATCTGGACAGTTTCGTGCCGAGCGAGGACGCCGATGTTGTTAGTGCGATGAAAAAGGCTGGCGGCATCGTCTTTGGCAAAAATAACCTCGTTGAGATGTCCTATGGCTTGACCGGCAACAACAGCCCCTATGGCCAGGTGAGAAACCCGCACGATCGCAATCATATTTCCGGGGGCTCCTCGAGCGGGGCCGGCGCGTCTGTCGCAGCTCGGATCGTGCCCGCGGCCCTAGGGGGTGATACGGTAGGTTCAATCCGAGTGCCTGCCTCGCTCTGTGGTGTCGTTGGCTTCAAGCCGACGACAGGACGTTGGCCGCGAAACGGCGTCGCCCCGATCTCGCATACCCTCGATACAACCGGTGTGCTTGCGCGCAGCGTCGACGACTGCATGCTTGTCGATCAAATCGTGACGAAGGCCGAGACGGTCGCATCCTCCGATCATTCTGATCTGAAGGGCGTCAGGTTGGCCTATGCGCCTCGGCAATATCTTGATCTGATAGAGCCTGATATCGAGGCCCATTTCAACGATACAATCTACCGGCTACGCCAAGTTGGTGCCGAGGTTGTGGAGGTAGACCTCGGAGAAGATTTTTCATCGATCACCGAGAGGTCGACTTGGAGCATCTTTTTCCATGAGACAATGGAAGCCATCTCGGAATTCCTTCTGCACAACGACGTTCCGACCACCTTCGACGAAATTTACAATGGACTTAAATCGGGCCTGAAGGACGCGTGGGGACATGTCGTATTGCCGAGCGGGCCGGGATTTAGCCCGGAGGCGTATCAGACCTCCGTGTCAGTCGACCGCCCCGAAATTCAGCGTCGGTTCGGAAAAGCATTGGCTCGCAGCGGAGCTACGGCCCTTCTCTTTCCGACAACTCCCAGCACGGCGCCGCGAATCGAGCATCAATCGAAATTCTTGATCGCGGGTCATGAGGTCAGTGATCTGGTTCTGGCACGACACACTATCACCGCGAGCATAGCGGGCCTGCCAGGCATCACCATTCCTACAGGCGTGTCTGGCAATGGGCTTCCGTTTGGGCTTGAGCTCGACGGCGAGCAGGGTCGTGACAGAAGCCTTCTCCAACTCGCGCGCCGTGTCGAAGCATCCGTTGGCATGCTGTCGACGCCGGTCTGAACGGCACTTGAGCCTGGCCCTGGGGCGTGTCGCCTGGATACGTGGAAACCCAATGGGCAGGAAATTATCGTTGCGAGCATAAAAGCGCTACGCAGTTACCCTTCAACATACCGAAAGATGGAGAGCACGATGCGTTATGAGAAAGGTCACAAGGAGACTACGCGGAAGCGGATAATCGATGTCGCTTCGCGACGCTTCCGAAAGGATGGCGCATCCGCGACGGGCTTGGCTGGGATTATGGCCGAGGCAGGACTGACTAATGGGGCGTTCTATGCGCACTTCGAGTCTAAAGAGACCCTCCTCCGAGAGGCTCTCGTGAACACCTTGGCTGACCAATCTGCCAGATCGAAGCAGGATTGTGCTGACGGCCGCGGTATCGAAGGTGCAATCCGGGGATACCTGAACAAGTCCCATCTTGGACGGAGCGAAGAAGGCTGCCCCTCGGCTGCACTGTTGCCGGAGATCGGGCGGCAACCCCAGTCGACGCGAGAAGCTTACGAAAATAATCTTCTCCCCTACATCAAGAACCTCGCTGAGCAGCTACCGGAAACCGGCACGACAGCGTCAACCAGACGCGCCATGGCGATTTTCAGTCTTATGGTCGGGACCCTGCAAATCGCCCGCGCCGTTTCCGATGCGTCTCTCGCGGAAGACATCCTGGAGGCTGGTGTTGACGCAGCGTTAATGCTGGCGAAGGAGCCGGAGGCAAGGGGCGCCTGACGTCTGTCGCAGTGCAAGCGCTGCGATCCTGGAAGCCGAGCTGGCTGTCAGCGAAAATCGACGGCATTGAACCTTTCCCCGGTATTCCCGCGGCCCGGATCTCCGGTTGCCGTTGACGGGTCTTTTTGAAGGATTATCTCCATGGATCGTCGCTTGGTCGTGCTTGCCACCGGCATGTTCGCTATCGGCACTGACAGTTTTGTCATTGCTGGAATTCTTCCGGAGGTGTCAGAATCCCTGGGCGTGTCCATCGCGGTCGCAGGCCAGATGGTTACTGTATATGCCTTGAGTTTCGCCCTGCTTTCTCCCGTCATTGCGGCAGCAGCGGCACACTGGCCACGAAAGCGCCTGTTGCTTGCCGGCATGGCGGTGTTCGTACTTGGCAACCTCATTACTGCAATCGCACCTTCTATCGGGTGGGTCTTGGCGAGCCGCTTTATCGCAGGGCTTGGCGCGGCGATGTTTAGTCCGACAGCGACGGCGACCGGCGCCTCGCTTGTCGCGCCGGAGCGACGTGCAAGTGCGTTGGCGATCGTGATTGCGGGCCTGTCTGCTGCAACGGCGCTGGGTTCGCCAATTGGGACGTTTATAGGCGGGCTCGGCGATTGGCGAACCACGATGTGGTTTGTGACCGCGGTCGGACTCATTGCCGGCGCTGGCGTCTACATGTTTTTGCCGACGATACCTCCGCTGCCGGCAGTCTCCCTGCGTGAGCGCCTCGTTCCGCTCAGGGACAGCCGCATCGCACTCACTCTGATGACGACGCTGGTAGCCTACTCAGGTTTTTTTGCGGTCTATACTTACGTCGGCGTGACCTTTGATCGGGCCACCGGCGGACAGCCTGACGTGTTGGCCGCGCTGCTCCTGCTTTGGGGAATCGCGGCGACGGCCGGCAATTTCGCCGCCGGGTATATCACCGATCGTTTTGGAAGCCGGCTTGCCATTAATGGCTCGCTTGCCGCTGCTGCGATCAATTTCGCGTTGCTGCCATGGACGACGGCTCATCTTTGGAGTTCGGCCCTGGCACTCGTTGTCTGGGGTGTGTGCGGCTGGGGGCTGCTTGTACCACAACAACACCGCTTGATTAGCTTGGCACCCGGTTCAGCGTCCCTTCTGTTGGGGTTGAACTCGGCGGCTCTCTACGTAGGTGTATCCGCATCAGGCGTGATTGGTGCCGCCGGCATCACATTGCTCGATCGGTACCAACTCGGTCTAATCGGCGCCGCATTCATCGCGCTTGCGCTGGTAATTGCTCAGATAACGTACCGACAGATTAGCAGAGTAGCGGCAAACGATATCAGGCTTGCTGAACCCGTTGCGAACTGAAAATCGCGGCAGGCCAGTACCGTTCTTGGAGCGAGCAGCGGGACGGTACTGCGCTTGAAATCGAACCACTTCCATTTCACGCGGGCGACAGCGAAGCGGCGCTTGCCGGGCCGTAGGATGATACCTTGGGAGCCGCTCGCTATGGCAGCTTTGGGCTCATTCGAGCCTTTCATTACCTTGGTCGCAGACGACTGCCTTGGGTCGAGAATTCGTCTTCACCAGCATCGTTTCAGGTGAGTGGAAGAAGGCCATTCGTCTGGTAACGGAATGAGCAGGGTGCGCCAATTGCGGTCATTGCAGAGGAGGGGCATGCCGCACGAAGAAGATCGAAACGCACCATACCGAGACAGTTTTCCGAAGCGACATTCATCCGACGTGCCAACCGGCATGGGCGGCTCGGTGGCTATTGGACGGTGTAGCCACCATCGACCGGCAAGGCATGCCCGACGATGAAGCTCGCCGCGTCGCTGCAAAGCCAGAGAACGGCGTCGGCGATCTCTTCGGCTTTGCCGAGCCTGCCGATCGGAACGACCTGCATCAATGCATCCATCGCTTCCGGCTGGGTCTCGAGCATTCCGGTCACCATCGGCGTCTCTATGATGCCTGGGCAGACTGCGTTGATCCGTATTCCCTTGGCGGCGTATTCGAGCCCGGCACTCTTGGTCAAACCGACCACGCCATGTTTCGAGGCATGGTAGATGCCGCGTTCCGCGATGCCGACCAAGCCGCCGAGCGAGGAGTTGTTCACGATTGCTCCGGAACCCTGCTTGCGCATCTGCAGCAGCTCGTACTTCATGCAGTTCCAAACGCCGCGCAAATTGACGCCCATGACGAAGTCGTAGTCCCTGGGGTTCGCGTCGGCGGTCTCGGCCACGGGGCTTTGGACTCCGGCATTGTTGAAAGCGGCGTCGAGCCGGCCGAACTCCGAGACCGTCTTCTCGACCATCGCAGCCACTTGCTCCATGTCGGCGACGTCGCACTGGATGGCGATCGCCCGATGTCCTGCAGAGATCAGGGAGTCCGCCGCAGCGCGCACCGCGGTCTCATTGACGTCGGCCAGCGCAACAGCAGCGCCGGCTTTCGCGAACGCTTGCGCGGTTGCCAGCCCCATGCCGGACGCGGCACCCGTGACGAGAGCGACCTTGTTTTCGAAAGAGATATTCATAGCATTCACCAGTTGTTGTGTTGGAGACTTGTCGTGTCGTCCGCTAGAGCTTGGGCGACAGCTTGATGAGATGATCGTCCGATGGACCTTCACCTCGCGGCGATCGGTTCGTTGTGATGGCGTAGATGTCGTCGCCGATGGAGAGCACGTCCCTAAACCGATCGCCGGACGCATAGATCGGCTTCAGATCGTTCGCTCGCTCGTCGAGCACGTAGATGCCCCGTCCGACCAGCGTGGCCACGAGGAGTTCGTCCCCTCTGAACGTGATCCCCGAGGGTGCCCAGGTGTCGTTGCCGGAATGAAGGTGTGCGGTCTCCATGCCCTCTTGTCGGTCGTCACCGTCGATCAGCGGCCAGCCGAAGTTCAGGCCGGGCTGGATGTGATTGATCTCGTCATGGGCTGATTGACCGTGTTCAGCGACGAACATTTTGCCATCCGGGTCCCATGCCAGACCTTGGGGATTGCGGTGGCCAAAAGAATACACATAGGACCCGTGGAAGGGATTGTTGGCGGGCACCTCGCCGTTGAAGGTCATCCGCAATACCTTTCCCGCGAGGCTGTCACGGTCTTGCGGAAGATCGCCGTCCTCGGTCCATCCGGTGGTGACGTAGAGGTGGCCATCGGGTCCGATCGCCAGACGGCCTCCATTGTAGAGCCTGTGTCCAGGGATTCCGTCGAGGAGAGTGCGGGTTTCCCGCCAGGAGTCGCCATCGAAGGCGGCCTCGATGACCTTGTTATGCAGTCCGCCGTCCGTCCGATACGTGTGGTAGAAGTAAGCCACGCCCGAGGTCTCGAACTCCTTGGCCAGCGCCATGCCGAGAAGACCACCACCGCCCTCGCGGGCTATGCCCACTGAGGTCTGCAAGTCATATCTGCGCATCTGGCCGTCCTGCACGACGACGATGTTGCCGGCGGCCTCGGTCACGAAGACCCTTTCGCCGCTGGCTTCGATGTCCCACGGATAGTCGAGCTCGTCGACGACGGTTTCGACGACCCAGTCGTTGGTGGACATGCCGAGGACGGAGTGCGGAGGCGACGTGTCCTTCGCCCAGCCGATGGAGATGACGGTCTCGCTGAGGATGCAAGCCAATAAGAATGTCGATGACAGAGGTTTCGTCATGATGGTCACCGATGCGAAGGGTTGGCCAGCCGTTCGCGCCTCCTGATCGCGCGCCGGATGGAATAGGCGTTTGCAGCCGAGAAATTGGACGGAGGGCGGCTTCCTGATCTTCAGCGGATCAAAAGCCCCCCGTCCCACAGTCAGCAACTGGTCCGTTGGGAAACGGACCGCCGATTAGGCTGAGAGATGTTGGTCGAAGAAGGACTTAAGTTTGTCCCAGGGGATGAGCTCCACCTTGTCGTATAGGTCAACGTGACCAGCTCCCGGAACGACGAACAGCTCTTTCGGCTCGGCCGCCTTCTCGATCGCCTGCTCGCTGAAGAAGCGCGAATGCGCATTCTCGCCTGCGATCAGCAGAACGGGCCGCGGCGAGACCATGTCGAGATGGTCGAACGGCCTGAAATGCAGGTAGGACGGGTCTCCGGAAACGGTCATCGCGGTTGTCGCGCGCGGATGAGCGCCACGGGGCGTCCGGTAGTAGTCGAAGAACTCCCGCGTGATAGCATCCGTCTCGGTCGTCAATATTTCAGGCAACGCGCCATATTGCTTCTGCGCGCCCGCAGCCTCGGCCCAGCGCTGTTCGCCGATCTTGGTGAGCATGTCGATCCGGGCGTCGGCCTTCATTTCTTCGCCCTTCCATGCCCATTTTGCGCCGCCCATGTCGTACATGCTCACCGTTGCGACCGCCTTCACGCGCGGATCGATCTGTGCAGCGGCAAGCGCAAAACCGCCACTTGCGCAAACGCCGATGACGCCGATGCGATTCCGGTCGACGCGCGGGTCAAGACCAAGGAAGTCGACGCCTGCGCTGAAGTCTTCGACAACGGCTTCCGGCGACGAGATGAAGTGAGGTTGGCCGCCGCTTTCGCCATTGTACGACGCATCGTGTGCGATGGTGATGAAGCCGCGTTCCGCCATCGTCTGGGCGTAGAGCCCGGAAGTCTGCTCTTTAACACCGCCATAGGGATGGCCGACTATCAGCGCGGGATGGCGTTGCGAGACATCGATGTTCTTCGGGACATACATGTCGGCGACGAGATTGATGCCGAGGCGGTTAACGTACGATACCTTCTGATGCTCCACGCGATCGCTTTGCGCGAAGGTCTTGTCCCACGTTCCGGCATATTGTGCGAACGCGGGGCTGGCCGCGAGCGATATGACGCCTGCAGCGGCAGCGCCTGCCCCGGTCAGTTTCAGAAGATCGCGCCGACCGATACCGATCGTTTCCTGTCGGTCGGTTGATCCAACGGGTCCATTTTCCATAGCCATGCTCCACGCCGTCTAATTGGTTGCAGGAGCAATATAGGCCGTCCGGACCTGACTGATTATCGCCTCCGAGCTGCAAGCGCTTATGTACCGTGCGCATAATTGATTGACATGGAGACGCCACGCTCCGTGGCTTTGAAGCATCGCGAACGTGCAGAAAACGGGCTGGTTCACCTGCTTAACCACCGTTCATTATGCATTCTCGGCTACCTCAACTCGGATCAATTTATTCGTGAGGAGCAGTAATCGGTAATGATGTTGCGCGTTGCAGCCAGTATGTTTTGTCGATCACGTGTATAGGAGCGGATGCATGCTGCGTACGAACGTAAACGACCTCTTGGCTTTTATCGTCGTGGCGCGGGAACGCAGCTTCACGAAGGCCGCCGCCCAGTTAGGCATGTCGCAATCGGGGCTTAGCCATGCCATCCGGGCACTCGAGGCACGTCTTGGGCTTCGATTACTGACCCGCACCACGCGCAGCGTGTCGCCCACGGCCGAAGGTGAGCGTCTCTTGAACGTGATCGCTCCCCGGTTCGAGGAGATCGAAGACGAACTCGTTTCAATCACCGAGTTGGGAGAAAGGCCCGCAGGCACGATCCGGATCACCGCCGAAGACTACGCGATTGACACGGTTCTCTGGCCGAAACTCGAGAAAGTCCTGCGTCGATATCCCGACATCAAGGTCGAGTTGATCGTCGACTACGGACTGACGGACATTGTCGCCGAGCGGTTCGACGCGGGCGTTCGACTTGGGGAGATCGTGTCACAAGGCATGATCTCGGTGTGTATCAGCCCCTATCAACGGATGATCGTCATTGCTAGCCCAGCATACGTCGAAGAGCGAGGCATTCCGATAAAGCCTCAGGAGCTGACGTCGCATAAATGCATTAACCTCAGACTGCCCACGCATGGCGGAACCTACGCCTGGGAATTTGAAAGGGATGGCGAAGAGTTGAGGGTCCGAGTGGACGGCCAGATTACCTGCAACGGCATCAGGCAGATTTTGAACGCCGCGGTCGACGGCTACGGTTTCGGATTTGTGCCTGACGGCTTGGCGAAAGCTGACATCGAAGCCGGTCGGCTGGTTCAGGTGCTCGCCGATTGGTGCCCGTCATATCCTGGGTATCACCTCTATTACCCGAGCCGCCGGCAACCGTCTGCGGCATTCAAGGTAATCCTCGACGCGCTCAGGCAGAAGGCCTAGCGCATCGTCGGGGTAACACACACCGTCAGCGTTTATTTTCTGGCGATCAGGGCTGCGCCATGCCGACGACGCTGCGGTCGTGCGCCCGAAGCCCCCGACGTTTCCAAACGTCCTCGTCGGCTAGTCGTCACCGCGATGGCCACTTTGGGCCGAAAGTGAGATTTTGGCCGGCTCAGATGAACTTCGCAACGGGTCGTGTCGTGACCTTCCCGGCGTCCGGTACCCGCGCGCAAGCCTATTTCGAGAGCAGCGCCTCGATCAGCGCATAGGTTGCCCTCACCCGCGCTTCGTTCGGATAATTCCGGTTCGCGAGAACCACGATGCCGAGCTTCTCGCTCGGAATGAGCGCGACATAGCCGCCGAAGCCGTTCGTCGATCCGGTCTTGTTGATGATGACATTCTTCTCGGGCGCGAGCGCCGGTTCGATCCGGTCTGCCTTCTGCGGGCGAAGGATGAAGTCATAGCCGTTCCCCGCCACCATCGTCTCGAGATCAGCGGGCCATGGGTACTGCTCCCAGATCATGTCCTGCGTGAATTTCGCGGTCCTGAACTGGCCTTCCTGGGTACGCCGGACGGCCGCTTTCAGCTCCGGGGACACAGCCCCCTCCCCGAGTTCCACATCGAGCAGCTTCAGCATGTCGCGCGCGCTCGACTTGACGCCGTAGGCTTCCGCGTCGAGGACGCCCGGCGTCACGCGGATCGGCTTGTCGGTCTTGCGCTCGTAGCCGAAGGCGTAGTTGTCCATCGCCTTGGGGGGCACGTCGATAAAGGTGTTCTCAAGACCGAATTCGGGGATCAGCACCGTCTCGACCGCCTGTGTGTAGTTCATTTCCATCGCACGTGCGGCGATATGGCCAAGAAGCCCGATGCTGACGTTGGAGTAGCTGCGCGTTCCAGGCTGCGGCGGCCGCCAGTCCTTGAGCCAGTTTACAAGCGCGTCGGTGTCCTCGATGCCGTCGGGAACCTGCAGCGGCAGCCCGCCGGAATGATGGGTCGCGAGGTCCATGAGCGTCATGCCGTCGCCGATCGAGCAGGTGTCGGCGCACAGATGCCGGGAAACCTTGTCATCAAGGGAGAGCTGCCCGCGCTGTTCGGCCAGCGCCGCCAGCGTCACGTTGAAGACCTTGCTGATCGACCCCAATTCGAAAAGAGTGTCGGGCGTTGCCGGACGGTTATCGGCGCGCGATGCGAGGCCTATCGCATAGAAGCTGTGCTCGCCGTTCCTCGTCATACCCACGACGAGCCCGGGAATTTTGTATTCTTCGATGGCGCTTGCAAAGGCGGCGCGCGCTTTCGCTTGGAAGGCGTCTTCGTTTGCCGCGGCGAATGAGAAAGGGAGCGTCGAGACGATCAGGCTGAAGGCTGCCAGTCCTAGGGTTTTCATTTGAACCTGCTGCATGTTTCCTTAGATCCTTTCCGATATAAGGATGAAAACATACAGCAATTCAAGCTGCTACAGCGCCCGCGAATGATCCAACTCTTTGAAATTATGCAATTCCGCACGGAAAACCGCTACACACTTTTCCTGGAATTGCTCTAAAGCGCGTCGCG
Organism: Sinorhizobium sp. 7-81; assembly: GCF_030124405.1. Lineage (NCBI taxonomy): Bacteria > Pseudomonadati > Pseudomonadota > Alphaproteobacteria > Hyphomicrobiales > Rhizobiaceae > Sinorhizobium > Sinorhizobium sp. 7-81. Next base: position 11,959 of record NZ_JASKLT010000009.1, read on the forward strand.
TCAATCGGACTCATGCGACGCGCTTTAGGTCCTTGTTTTTATGCATGTCGTTGTCCGAAAACCGCTGCACACTTTTGGGCGACATGCATTACAGCGCCGTGCGTCCTTTAGGACGCACGAAGGACGCTGTAACTCTTTGAATCTACGCATCGTGCTTTCCGAAAATCGAGTCCGATTTTCGGGCCGATGCGCTAGTCCAGCATGACGACGGCTTCGACCTCGAAGAGCATGGGGTCAATTGCAAGCTTGGGGACAGGAATCAGAGTCTGTGCCGGCAGCGCCCCGCCGAACATTTCCTTTACGTTCCTGCTCAGCACCTCAAGCTTGGACATATCGTGATCGACCACGAAGACCGTGAGCTTGGCGACCTGATCCGGCCGTGCACCGAGCGCATCGAGGGCGGTGCGCAAATTTGCGTAGGCCTGCTTAACCTGGACAGCGAAGTCGGGCGACAAGGCTCCCGTGCTGTCTTGGCCGCCCTGTCCGGAGATGTAGGCCACCCGGGCTTCGCGGGGCACAATCACCGCCGTGCTGTAGCCATTCGGCGTCGGGTCGTAGAGGTTCTTCGGATTGACGATGGTCAGCTCGAGATTCTTCTTATTCGCTGTCGCCGCATTGGGAACTGCGATGGTCATGATGATTAGCCCTCCGATAAGCAAATGCTTGATTGCGCGTGACATGATTTTCTCTTGGCTCTGACTCGTACGACGTACGATTCAATCGCATCGTACGCCGTACGAGTCAATCGGTCAGGGTCGACATTCGTCGCGTTGCCGGTCAAACTCGACGTTGTGACTACAGCGCCGCGCGTCCAATCGGACGCGCAAAGATCACTGTAGCACTTTGAATTTCTGCATGATTTTGTCCTCAAATCGATTTCGATTTGAGGAATCATGCAGTAGCGAGGAAGACGGATGGCAGCCAAACGTAGCGGCGCTCAGAGCAAACGGTCTCAACGGACGACTGCATCGCCCCGGTCCGTGCAGGAAGCGTCGAGGGAACCGCCTCTGTCTCTGGAACGGATCGTGGCGACCGCGGTAGAGCTGCTGGACGCCGAGGGAGTCGACGGATTGAAGATGCGTCGGCTGGCCGATCGCCTCGGCTCGGGCGCAATGAGCCTGTATTGGCACGTCGGCAACAAAGAGGAGGTCTTTGATCTGGCGCTCGACTCGGTGCTCGAATATCGCGCACCGGCGCAAACAGTTGAGTCTCAAGACTGGCGCGGGGAAGTCGTTCATATGCTCGAAGACTGGCGCGCCAGCATGCTGCGCCATCCCTGGTCGGCATCGCTGTTGCCGCGCCGGGCGCTCGGCCCGAACATCCTTGGTCGCCTGGAACTGTTGAGCAAGACCTTGTCCGGAGCCGGTGTAGCGGACGCGGATTTGAACGTCGCAATATGGTCGCTCTGGAACTATGTGATCGGCGCTACCACCACCCGGGCGAGCTTCGACCTCTCGGACGACGACAGGGCCGCCGCACAGCAGCGCCTTACACGTCTCAGCGAACGCTATCCGACAATCGAACGCACTCGCCTGCTGTTGGATAACGATTGGGACGGCGCTTTCAGGAAAGGCCTGGACTTCCTGCTCGATGGCCTGGCCCCGAGATAATGACGCTTTGGCCGCAGGGCGGACATTGAGCATCGGGCGGAATCAATGGTCCGCATCGGAAACATCGTATACCATTGATCCGCGTCGGCCACCGAAGTCGCCGCACCACCGGTTCTGATAACTGCTGTTTCCCCGGAGTTGTCAGAGCGCACCGCGTCTGAACGGAGTTCGATCTTGAGCGTTGCCTTCGTCAAGGAAGAAAGTGCCGAAACGGCCTCGGAAACCCTGCTGCCTGACCGCCCGATTTCACCGCACCCGAACCTTGTCACGGAAGCGGGACTGAAGGCGCTGCAATTGCAGCTCCAGCAAGCGCGCGAGGCCTATGATGCGACGAGCAAAATCGAGGACGTGAATGAACGACGCCGGGAGGCGGCGGGCCCCTTGCGTGACCTGCGCTATCTTGCGGAACGCGTTCGCACGGCTCAGGTCGTCCCCGACCCGACTTCGAGTGACACCGTTGCCTTCGGGAGCACGGTCACCTTCAGCCGCGACGACGGGCGGGTGCAGAAATACCGCATCGTGGGAGAGGACGAAGCTGATCCCAAGGCCGGGTCCATTTCCTACGTATCGCCGGTGGCAAGGGTTCTCATGGGCAAGGCCGTTGGCGATGTCGTGAGCGTGGGCGACCAGGAGCTCGAGATCATCGCCATCTCGCAGTAAAGCGCCTGCCGCCGACATGCGAACGCAACGGCTCTGCGGGATCGATCCGGGGAAGCTTTCTTCTTCACGCCAAAAGCGGTCGTGCCACTGCAACACGGGGCTGATAAGGCGTTGGAACTTTGTCAGGATCCCCCTTGGTTTTTAAAACAGCAATGTCGAAATTTGACTCCTACGTGATCTGCACGTCCCCGCGCAGTGGCAGCACACTGTTGTGCAAACTCCTGGCTGCGACCGGCGTCTCCGGAAATCCGGGGTCCTACTTTCATCGCGCCTCGATTTCCGAATGGCTTGCCTATTTCGACCTGGCTTCAGAGGCTTCAACTCCGGAAGCGGATCTTCTGGCCCTGATATTTCGCGCGGCAATCGCGAAGGGGAGCCTCGATACCGGCATGTTTGGCCTGCGGCTGCAAAGACATAGCTTTGATTTTTTTGTCCGGAAACTGGCGGTGCTGCACCCGGAACGAGCGAGTGATCTGGAACGTTTTGAAGCCGCCTTTGGACGAACGCTCTTTATTCACCTCACTCGGCTGGACAAGATTCAACAGGCAGTCTCGAATGTGAAGGCGGAGCAAACCGGATTGTGGCATATGGCGCCGGACGGGACGGAGTTGGAACGCCTCGCGCCGCCAAGCACGCCGGTTTACAACGCGGAAGTAATCCGCGCCTGCTGCGATAGATTGACGACCTATGATCTTGACTGGAAGAACTGGTTCGAGGTGCAGGGAATTGAGCCCCTTCGGATCACCTATGAAACGCTTTCTTCCGATCCTATTGAAACTTTGCGCGAAATACTGGCCCGACTGGGCTTGCATCGCGACGCCGCAACTGGCGTGGCACCCGGTGTCGCAAAGCTCGCCGATGAGACAAATCAAGACTGGGTGTCGCGTTTCCGTCTGGAACACGATATCGTTTGACTGCTCATTCCTTGGATGGCGGATTTGTCCGGAAACGGCATCTGCCATCGTGGCCGGAAGCCTGCAACAACAGCAGATGACACCGCTCGAAACCGACAAGGATGAATGCCATGAGCAGCATGGAACCGAAAGAGTTCGTGCTCGCCGGCGTGGTCATGAAGCGCCTGCTGTCCGGCGACGAGACCAACGGCCAGTTCTGCCTCTTCGAAAACATTAGCGGTGGAAACACGACGACGCCGATCCACGTCCACGCCGAGGACGATGAAACCGTCTACGTCATCGAGGGCGAAATGACCGCTGTCGTCAACGGCGAGGTGCGCCGGGTGACCGCTGGCCAGAGCATCTTTCTCGAACGCCGGGTGCCGCATCAACTGATGAATACGAGCGGCCGGCCAGCACGCTATATCCTGATCGGTACGCCGGCGCTCTTCGACAGGTTCCTGGCGGAAGCCGGCCACGAACTGAGGCCTGGCGAAGTGGTCGGGCCACCGTCGCCGGAGGAGATTGACCGCCTGAGGGCGGCTTCCCCGAAATTCGGCATCACCCTGCTGCCCGACTGGCCCGCTCCGAACGCCTCGCGCGACCACTCGCCATAGCCGAACGCGCGCCCGATAGGCGGTTCGGTCAAGGTCAGGTTGCTAACCGCATTCCCCACGGCTTGCATCAAGTCAGCGCAAGCTTGAAGCGCACGCGAAGCCCTTCGGGCGCGAACTCCGTCTCGACCGACGCGCCTTGTCTGCTGGCAAGCACCCGCTCCAGCAGCGCGGAACCAAAGCCCCGATGCGCGGGGACGGAGACCGGCGGGCCTCCCCGTTCGATCCAGTTCAGCTCCAGAGTCCGTTCGTCGCCCTCGGCGTTGCTTTGCCACGCAAGCGACACCTGCCCCGTGGAATTTGAAAGAGCGCCGTATTTTGCCGCGTTCGTAGTCAACTCGTGAACCGCCATGGCGAGGGGAACCACCAGGTCGGAGGGGAGCATGACGGTCGGTCCCTCGCAAACAATGCGGTTTCCGCCGCCCTGGTGCGCTTCGAATTCCACGCGAAGAATATGCTCCAGGAACGCGCCCTCGAATCCGCCTTGCAGGAGCAAGGTGTTCGTCCTGGCGAGCGCAGCGATGCGATGCCCAACGGCTGCGTTGAATTCTTCGATCGTCTTCGCCCGCCGCGCAGCCGCGTTGATGACAGCCTGCACGATCGTCAGCTTGTTTTGCAGCCGGTGATGGAACTCGTGCGCCAGCAGGGTCTGACGCTCGACAGCCTCTCGCAGTTGCTCTTCCACGCGGCTGCGCTGCGCGATTTCCTCCTGGGCCTGGCGGTAAAGGTGGGCGTTGTCCATCGCGATCGCAGCCTGTGCCGCGATGCCGCTGATGAGGCGCTCCACCCGTTCGCTAAATACGCCCGGTCGCCCGTGGCCGAAGAAAAGCCCTCCCAGGACCTCGCCGCTGCGGGAAATGACCGGAACCGCCAGATAGCTGCGCACCGGCAAATGCCCCTCGGGCATGCCGCGGTAAGGTTTGTTCCTTCCATAGCGCGGGTCCGCCAGAACGTCATCGCACCTGACAATGCCTTTCCCCCGGAAGGTCGGACCGAACAGCGCACTGTTGCGGGGCAACGGAAAGTTCTCGAAAGCCTCCCGTGGCGCACCTGACAGGGCATAGAGCGTGTAAGGCTCACCTTCATCGTTGGCGGTGTTGTAGAAGAACGCCCCGAATTCAGCCCCGGACAGTTCCACGCCGGCATCGGTGACCGCCTGTACCAGGCGTTCGAGATCGAGTTCGGCCGCCAGCATCGCGCCCGTACGGTTCAGGATGCCAAGCACACGGGTCTCTTCGCGCAGCGCATTCTCGGCGTGTTTCCGCTCCGAAATGTCGCGGGCCACGCTCACGTGACGTTCGCCCGTTCCATCCTCGAACGTGGACACCGAGACGTTCACCCAGACCTCCGCTCCATCCTTGCGAAGGTACCGCTTTTCCATGGCGAAGCTTTCTCCCGCGCCTGCAAGCCTTTGCGTGCGCTCGAGGCTCTCCGGCACGTCGTCGGGATGCGTCACGTCCCGGAGGGACAAGCAAAGGAGTTCGTCCTCGCTGCGCCCGAGCATTTCGCAGAAGGAGGGGTTCACCATCACGAACCGGCCCGCCGTGTCCGTCACCGCGATGCCCACTGCCGTCTGTTGGAAGAGCGCCGCGAAGCGTGCTTCGCTTTCCGTCAGTTTCCTGATAGCCGTCTTGTGTGCGTCTATATCGTAGACGACGCCCTGCATGCGTATCGGTTTTCCGGAAGAATCACGATCGCTGCTCCCTCTCGCCCGCAACCAGCGCCAGCCGCTGCCCGCCCGGAGCGCGCGATATTCGACGTCGTAGTCCATGCCATCATCGAGGCAACGCTGCACCGCCGCATGAGTGTCCTGGCGATCGTCGGGATGCAGCCGTTCGAGAAACGACTGGTAGTCTATCTCCGCTTCGGGCGGGAATCCGAACAGCGCCTTGGCCCTGGGCGAGAAGACGAGTTCATCCGCCGTCAGGTCCCAGAACCAGGTGCCCATCTCGCCGGCCTCCACCGCGAGCCGCTGCCGTTCCTCGGCCATGTGCAGGGCGTCGGCGGATCGCCGGTACTCTGCGGCATCCCGGACGGATCCGCTCAGCTTGACGACGGCCCGAGCGGGCGCGATCTCCTGGCGGCGCGCAAGATCGCGCCTCGCGCGAAGTACGTTCGACATTCGTTTCTGTTTCTTCCTGTTAGACGCAGCATGAGGCCGGCGACCAGTTCGGCGACTGGTCCGCTTTTCGAATTCGCTTTGGAAAACGCCCTCTTCGACCCGCCCTGTTCAGTGCTGCAGGTTAGAGCTTTTCGGCTTTATGCCCAGAGTTTGGAAGAACTGTCTGCCAAGAAGTTTACACAAGCTACGAATCTGCCGCTGCGGAGGCTCTTCGTCCCTGTTGCTGCGAGGGAAGCAGCCGTTCGTCGTAGTGCTGACGTATGATCCCGTAGCATTCGCACGACGCCTGCTCCAGGCCGCGCCGGCTCAGGATCGTCACCTCTCCCCTGCGGTATCGGATCAGCTCCGCTTGCTGGAGTGCCCGTGCGACGATGCTGACCGCCTGCCTGCTGACCCCGAGCATTTCCGCGAGAGAAGACTGCGTAAGCGCGAAGGTGGCACTGTCGCTTCGGTCATGGCACATCAGAAGCCAGCGCGCCGCTCGTTCCTGGACCGCATGAACTCCGTTGCATGCTGCCGATTGGAGGGCCTGCGCCAGCACGGCCTGGCTATACGCCAGGAGCGCATCGCTGAAGAAAGGCAATTCGTCCTGGGCGCGCCTGAACTGGCGGAGATCGATCATCAGCGAGGACCCCGGGACCTGGACCACCTGCCGCGACAAGGCCGTTTCGCTGCCAAGAACCGCCTCTACGGCAATCATTCCCTCGCGCCCCGTGGCAACCATTTCCACGGCGCTGCCGTCTTCGAACGCGCAGACACTCGATACGATGGCCGTCGTTGGAAAGTACAAGCGGCAGATCCGGTCGCCCGGTTCATAGAGCACCGTTCGGGCGGCAAGCTCGGTCCGCTGGAACCCGGATCGAACCGACTCCCAGTCCGCGTCCGGAAGGGCGGCGAGGAGTCGATTTCTACTGTGATTTCCGCTTGCCACAACTGCGACCCAGCGCCATCGCAAAACTCGAATTGTGTCAGTCCACGGCATCTGCCGGCACGAACTGCCCCGCATCGATGAATGTCGGATGGCCCTCCCGTTCGTTTGGTCTTTTAGCAGAACGGGCCGCGCGTCCTTTGGTTTCATAATAAGTCCCTCACGACTTTTGCGCGGCCGCGCTCCGGACCCGGCTATTCGGCAATCGACCTGCGGCAAAGGGCGCGGCTGGCGGCGCGACGCGCCGTGGCTCCTGTGACGGGCACGGGGGTTGACCGAGTCCTTGTTTGACCGCACAACTGACCTCATCGCCGAATTCCTCGCCCTGTTCGGCGGCGGCGTCAGCGAGCCGGGCTGGATCGATACGCGGTTCGCGCGCGCGGCTTGGCAATCATTCCCGGCTATTCGCACTACAACCTCGCCCAGGGGCCGGAGGTGGCGCAAATGATCGGGAAAGTGATCGGGAGGTTTCTCACGCAGGCCACGTCGCAGGCGACCAAGCTCGCACCGTGCCCGCCGCCATGCCAGTCATACGGGCTTTTTTGGCGCAAATGCTTCGATGGCGTATCCTGCCTTCGATGCTTGATGAGGATGACCGGGAGCAAGTCATGTGCAGAAACATAAGACCCCTGTTCAATTTCGATCCGCCGGCGACGGATCACGAAATACAGGACGCTGCGTTGCAGTTCGTGCGTAAACTCGCCGGAACGACCAGGCCGTCGAAGCGGAATGAAGCGGCGTTCGATCGCGCGGTGCGTTCGATCGCGGACTGCGCCCGCGAACTGCTCGATTCCATGGAGACATCGCAACCGCCACGCAACCGCGAGGAGGAAGCCGCAAAGGCGCGCGCGAGAAGCGCCGCACGGTTCGCGTAACCTATTGGCGGCAAGGCCGACGAAAGCGCGCTTGCCTGTTAACTTCCGGCTCCCGCGGCCTCCACCCGGGCCTGGCGAGACGGACACTTTCGGGGGGTGGGGAAACAAGCCGTATGGCTTCAAAGCGAAAGGAACACTCAATGGCGAAGAATACGATTTGCCTCTGGTTCGACAAGGACGCCGAGGCTGCCGCCCGCTTCTACTGCGAGGTCTTTCCCGACAGCAGGGTGCATGCCGTGCACCGTGCACCCAGCGACTACCCGTCCGGCAAGGAGGGCGACGTCTTGACGGTCGATTTCACGGTTGCGGGCATTCCCTGCATCGGCCTGAACGGGGGGCCAATGTTCAAGCACAACGAAGCCTTCTCGTTCCAGATCGCCACCGACGACCAGGAGGAGACCGACCGCTACTGGAACGCCATCGTCGGCAACGGCGGCCAGGAGAGCGCATGCGGCTGGTGCAAGGACAAGTGGGGGATTTCCTGGCAAATCACGCCGCGCGTCCTGACCGACGCGATGGCGGCGGGCGGCGCCGAAGCAAAGCGCGCGTTCGACGCGATGATGGACATGAGGAAAATCGACGTCGCCGCGATCGAGGCGGCGCGGCGCGGCTGACGCCATCGCGTCATGCGGCCCAGCTGCCGCCAGAGCGCGTCACCCCTTGCGGACCTTTGCATTCTGACGTGCGAGGTCCGTTTCGGGTCGATCTTTCACGTTCCTGAGCGTGCGCAAGAGGGTGGCTTTCTGCCTTGTCTTGCCTTGCGAGGAGCGCGAAGGAAGCGCCAGAAGCAGCCGGTTGCCGCTACCCGTTCAGCGGCGGCTGGAACCGACCCATTAGCGGACGGTAACCATCGGCTTGGCGAATGCCAATCATGAATGGAGCGCCGAGCGGCAAGTGCCCATATTTGGTGTTTGATAATGGTATAATGGATTACTCGCTGCCTTCGGCCGCGTGGCAATTAGATCAAGCATAGGCCTGCGAAACAACGACCGGCTTGCCCGGATTGTCCATTCAAACATTGCCATGTGGCGAGGCATACCGGCATGCCGTCGTCGAAGAACGAGAAGGCACTGGCTGAGCGTGGATGGCCACATCGGGGTGAACCCATGGAACGACGCGACAAGGAACAGGAGAACCTTTCCCGGCTCGAACGGGCCGCGCAACAGACTGCAGATCCAAAAACGATGCAACGGAAGGCGAAAAAGCCCGAGGACAAATTTCACTTCAGCCTTCGCAAAACAGACCTCTGGTGGACGGTTGGCTTCGCTGCCGGTGCCTTGCTGCTTTTTGGCATCCAGGTCCTGATCAATTGGCGCCTGGAATGGCTTGACGCGCCTTTGCGGGTTCGCGTGCTGAATTACGTCAAGGGCGGCCTTCTCATTTTCGTTTTGCTGACCGTGGCGAATGTTGTCGAAGTCTTTCTCATTGGCCGAATTCCCAATCGTGTATCGCGTTTCAACCTGAAACGCATTTTTCGATTGATCGTCGGCGTCGCCATCGTCTTCGTAGCCATTTCAGTGTTGTTTGTGAACTGGTACGCCGCGGTTGTTTCGCTCGGCCTGATTTCATTGATTCTCGGCTTTGCGCTGCAAATGCCGATCTCCAGCTTCATCGCGTGGATTTATATTCTGGCCAGGGCGCCTTATCGCGTTGGTGACCGCATTCGCATCGGCGATGCCCATGGCGATGTCGTTGATGTCAGCTATCTCGACACGACGTTATGGGAATTCGGCGGCGAATATCTTTGGACCGATCATCCGAGTGGACGCATCATCAAGTTTCCGAACTCCACCGTGTTTGACACGCCGGTCTTCAACTACTCCTGGCCGCTGTTTCCCTATGTCTGGAACGAAATCAAGTTCCAGCTCGCCTATGAAAGCGACCTGGAATTCGTAGCGCTAACGATGAGAGAGGTCGTCGAAGAGCAGATCGGCGACGTCATGGGCCAGAAAGTGAAGGTCTATAAGCACATGCTATCGAAAACGCCGGTGGACGAACTCGAAGTGAGGGAGCATCCCGTGGTTCATTTTCGTGTCAGTGAAAACACTTGGCTGGAGGCCATCGTGCGTTACCTCGTGCCGCCGAAGGAAGCGGGCCGGACCAAAACACGCTTGATCAAGGAAATGCTGGCGCGAATGAATGCAGAACCCGATCGTGTGCTGTTTCCGAAGAGCAATTTGAGATGAGCTTCCGTGCGTTTCTCTGCGGTGCGTTGAAGGCGGCGCAAGTGTGATGTTCGCAATCGGGCACGTTAGCGGACGTTCAAGACGCTAATGGATACGCGGCCGCCTCGAACGCAATGCTGTCACGATGGCTGCTGCCTCATTTCGGCTTTCCACCCGTTGCGGACATGATGCGCGTCCCGCGCGAGGCGACGCCTCATCGCGTCGCGCGGCCCAATTGCCGCCCTTGGCGTCCCTTCCCGTCCTGCAGAAGCAGACATAGCAGCGTCAACGCCATGACAAGGTTGCGTCACAGCGGACACTGCGCGGGTTTGTCCGAAGGGCGTCGCAGCGCGAGCGCATCGAGATCAACCTCAACGCCGCAACGTACCGCGGGGTGCCCGTCTCAGCCTCTGAGTGTTGCCAAGACGATGACGATCGCGAGAGCAATGTCCAGCACGAAGCAGAACTCGGCCATCGACCGTACGACGACCTTGTTCTTGACGTGGTGATAGACGTCCCAGCCGGCATGTGCGACCAGTCCCGCCGCTACCAGCAGCGCTCCCACAAAGGGGCTGATGAAGAGGGCCACGGTGGCTAAACCGCCGAAGACGACCATTGCGATGGCTTGCAGCGGCAGTTCGCGGTTAGGACGTCTCAAAGCCCGGATCACGCCATAGACCGCAAAGAGGGCGGCGACGATAAGCATCGCCCATGTCGCATCGAACGGTATCAGGCCGAACCTTGCGACGGTGATCACGACCACCGATAGCAGGAATACCGGCCAGGAAACCCATGGAACCTCCAAGGCAGCCGCTGCCAGGTACACGAGGCCCGAGGCGACGACGATCGCAGCCAAGTCCGTGCCGTGCTCCGAACCATTGAGCAGATCGATCGAAACGAAAGCCGCGAATGCCAGGCCAATAGCCGCGGGCCACCATTGTATCGACCGCCACCCCGACGTGGGAGATTCGGGCACTGACTTTGATGCTTCCGATGCTTCAGTCATGATTGCTCCTCCTGCGGTGGCGCGGTCCTGGGCCGACCACCAGGTGAACACTAGCAGGCGCACAGAGTTGGCAGGAATGACAAAAGAATGGTAATTCCTGCCAATGCTGCATCATATCGTCATTGCCGTCTATCAAGACTTCGAATTGCTGGATGCGACCGGCCCGGCTTCCGTTTTCGCATCCGCCAACCACGCACTCGCAGAGGATGGAGAGCCTGCACGCTATGCCGTGGATTTGGCCTCGCCGACAGGCGGTGCGGTGCCGAGTAGCAGCGGTGTCGTCGTCGAAACCAAAGCACTGGCGAAGGTGCCACGACAGGTTGACACGATCCTGGTGGCCGGGGCGGAGGCCGGCGCGGTCACCGCAGCAACCCGGACGCCGGAATTAGGGCGGTGGTTGTCGCAGAGCGCCTCGTCCGTCAGACGACTCGGGTCGGTTTGCGCCGGCACCTTTGTGCTCGCAGCGGCGGGACTGGTGGACGGTAAGCGTGTTGCCACACACTGGAGCGCCTGCGAACCGCTCGCGCGGCTCTACCCCTCCCTTACGGTCGACGCCGATGCACTCTATGTCGTCGACGGCAACGTATGGACATCGGCCGGAGTGACCACCGGCATCGACATGGCGCTCGCCATGGTCAGCGAGGATCTCGGCAGCGCGCTTGCAAGCCGGGTCGCCAAGCGCCTCGTCCTCTACGCACGCCGTCCCGGCTATCAGTCTCAGTTCAGCCCGCTGCTGCGTGCCCAGGCGAAAGCCGATGGTCCTTTCGCCGATCTCCTGGTGTGGGCACAGGCCAATCTCGATACCGCGCTGGATGTGCCGAGCCTTGCGGCCAGGGTCGGCCTCTCGGAGCGGACGTTTTACCGACGGTTTGTCGCTGCGATAGGCGAGACGCCGGCACAGTATATCGAGACCGTGCGGCTGGACGCGGCGCGTATCTTGCTCTCCCAAGAACTTCCGTTGAAGGAAATCGCAAGGCGGGTGGGACTTGCGCCGACCGCACGCTTCACGCAGGTCTTCCAAAGACGCTTCGGCGTGACGCCTCGACTTTTCCGCGAGACCCATACGAGCAGGTGAGCCATGTTGGACGCAAAGCTCAGCTTAACTCATACTACGACAAATGTCCGTCAATGGGCCTGAGAGTACAGGAGCAGTCGGTTCGCTTCCGGCCCATAGCGGCCAAACATGCGCCCGCGTAGTCGGTACAGTCCCCTGTCCATCTGGAATGTTCGACTGGAAACAGCGCAGGCCTCGCCCTATATTGGACGTTACGGCGTGTGCTGCGTGCGCTGCGGGTTCCCCGAAATCGACGGAGACTTCGATCAACCTTCCAATCCGGGAGTGTGAACCCATGTCTTCGACATCTGCGCAAGGCCGTAATCGATCCACCCTTCGCCACTTCCTCGACAACGAGGCATCCGGCGGCGTCATCCTCATGGCGGTTGCCGTGCTGGCGATGCTGATATCCAACTCGCCTTTGGCAGAGGGCTACTTCCAGGCCCTGCACATTCATATCGGGCCTCTGAGCCTCCAGCACTGGATCAATGACGCGTTCATGGCGGTCTTCTTCCTGCTCGTGGGGCTGGAGATCAAGCGCGAGATGCTGGATGGTCAGTTATCGAGTTGGAGCAGACGCATTCTGCCGGGCGCTGCCGCAGCCGGAGGAATGCTCGTCCCGGCGCTGTTCCATGTCTTCTTCAACTGGTCCGACCCTGCGGCGCTTCGCGGGTGGGCAATCCCCACGGCAACCGACATTGCCTTTGCTCTCGGCGTTATTTCCCTCTTCGGAAGCCGCGTTCCTGCATCGCTCAAGATTTTCCTGGCGGCATTGGCCATTATTGATGACCTCGGGGCAGTCATCGTTATCGCCCTGTTCTATACGGCTGATCTGAACATTCTCGCGCTAAGCGGGGCAGCCGTCGTGATCGGCAATCTCCTCATCTTCAACCGGATGGGCGTCAGAGCGCTGTGGCCATACCTCGCGCTGGGCGTGGCCCTCTGGATCCTCGTCTTTGCGTCAGGTGTCCACGCGACAATGGCCGGTGTCATGCTCGCGCTCACCATACCGCTGGAGGCCACGCCAGGAAGACCCGAAGCTGATCATGCGGCTTCGCCGCTTCACAGGCTGGAGCACAGTCTCCACAAGCCGGTAGCCTTCGTCATCGTCCCGATCTTCGGCTTTGCCAATGCAGGCGTGTCTTTCACCGGCCTCTCAACGGCCGTCTTTACGGAGCCGCTCACCATGGGGGTAGCGACGGGGCTGCTCTTGGGCAAGCTGATCGGGGTGCTGGGGGTCGTTGCCGTTCTCGTGCGGCTTGATCTTGCCGATCTCCCTGCCAATGCAAGCTGGGGGCAGATGACGGGCACTGCCTTCTTGTGTGGCATCGGCTTCACCATGTCGCTGTTCATTGGGCTATTGGCCTTCGATGATCCGGCAATGCAGGATGACGTCAAGATCGGCATCCTGTTAGGCTCGGTGGCCTCGGGTATCCTTGGAGCTACCTTCTTGATGTTGTTCGGCCGCCGAAGGAAGCGCGTTCGCGTCCAACCATGAGGGCGCATGACCGTATGAATGAGCGCTTCGGGCGCGGTTTCGACCTTCGGCATGCTGGTGCGAAGTTCCGCTCTGCGCGGCTGTCGAGATGATGCGCTCTGCGACAGGACGCGCGGCGCGGTTATCCTCGCCATTGTCAAAGGCGCGGGCAGTTCCTCCCGCTGCGCACCCTCGCCCGGTCCCGCTCCTCGCGGCGGCCACCTCTACAAAAGCGACGCTTTTGCCGAGGTGGCCCTGCGGCCGTGAGGAGAAGCGCCCCCGTTGGTCTCATCGATCAACCGGAGCTCAGAACGTAGCGGCGGCTGCCGGGAAGCGCCGGCCGTGCGTTCATGGAGTAAAGCCCGGTGAACTTCTTGATGTCGGCCGGATCGACCTCGATCGGTTCCATCGCCACCATCCAGTCGACGATCTCGCTGCAAGGAGGGGTGGTGAGCGATCCCTCATAGCTCCAATACTTCAGCGAGGCGGGCAAGAGGCCTTTCGGGTCGACGGCATCGAGCCGGGTTTCTTCGCCGGCGTTCTGCGGGAACTTCGCCGCAAGGCTCGCGAAGGTCGGGTTGGCCGCGCCGGGGACAAGGAAAACGCCGAGCACGCCGAGCGCGCCGGTCTCCGCATTCTTGTGAACGAAATGCGCTTCCATCGGGAAGTTTTTGCCGTCGACAAGATGCTCGCTCGGCGCGTGGAAGTGATACTGCACCAGATCAAAGGTCTTGTCGCCGCGGCGAAGCGTACCGCCGGCGGCCTTCACCTGGATCGTATGGCCATTGTTGAGGATCGTGCCGCCGCGCCTCCAGTCCGTCGCCAGATCGGGGATTTCGGCCCTGATCGCGCCGCGGATGTCGATCGGTGATTGCTGCGAACCGGCCGAACAAGCACTGTTCTCAGTGCTCAAGGTACCCCAATGCTCAGGACCCTGTTCGCCTTCATAGCCCCAGTGCACGCCCTCGGCCGCGTATGCCGTCTTGACGCAGAGCGGGCAGGCCGCAAGCAAGGCCAAGCCCCTGAGGAAATCACGCCTTTCCATTCATATTCCCTTTCGAAAGATCACGAGCAGATCGCGCTCGGGGACGGGATGTCGTCCTCGATACCTGTCCAACACCTGTCAGCTGTCCAACACCTGTCAGAATGACGCGTTTTGCAAAGTTGCCAGGGCAGTCATCGCCCAGGCAGGACGTCGGCTGTTCAATGCCACCGGGGTTGCGGGGCAACCGCTCCTCCCGATCGGTGCTCGACATTGTGAGCATTCACGATTGCTGCGTGCAAATGGCGAGCCTTGATCTCACCCAAAGTCGCTCTGAACGGGACACCGGAACTTCCTCTTCCCCGTGTCTTCCTGTTATTATGGAGACGAGGAGATGGCCCCCTGTGAGCGAGAACCGCAAGCTAGCCGCGATCCTGGCCGCGGACGTGGTCGGCTACAGCCGCCTCGCCGGCGCGGATGAAGACCGTACTTTGGCCAGGTTGCGGGCGCTGCGCAGCGATCTTATTGATCCGACCATCGCCGTTCACAACGGACGCGTGATCAAGCGCACAGGCGATGGGGCGCTGGTCGAGTTCCGCAGTGTCGTAGACGCCGTGCGCTGCGCCATCGAGGTGCAGAACAGCATGCTCGAACGCAATGCCGGCGTGCCGCAGGACCGCCGCATCGAGTTTCGGATCGGTATTCATCTGGGCGACGTAGTCGAGGAAAGCGACGGCGACCTGATGGGCGACGGCGTCAACATCGCCTCGCGCCTTGAGGGCGTCGCTGCCCCAGGGGGCATCTGCCTGTCGGAGGATGCCTATCGCCAGGTCAAGACCAGACTCGACCTTTCGGTCAGCGATCTCGGCAACACCCAGCTCAAGAACATCGCAGAGCCGATCCGGGTCTATTCGCTCCGAGTCGGAACCGCGGCTCACGCGAAGGCAGTGGCTCCCGAATCTCCGGCAGCCTTGCCTCCGACAGCGCCCCTGCCGAAGTTGTCGGTCGCCGTGCTGCCCTTCGTCAACATGAGCGGTGATGCCGAGCAGGAGTATTTCGCCGACGGAATCTCCGAAGACATCATCACAGCTCTCTCAAAGCTGTCGCAGCTGTTCGTGATCGCTCGCAATTCGTCCTTCACCTTCAAGGGCAGGAACGTGAACGTTCAGGAGGTGGGCCGGGACCTCAGCGTGCGCTATGTGCTGGAGGGCAGCGTCCGCAAATCCGGAAACAGGGTACGGATCACCGCACAGCTTATCGACGCGACCACGGGCGGACATCTGTGGGCGGAACGTTTCGATCGCGACCTGACCGACATCTTCGCCGTGCAGGACGACGTGACGCAGCAAATTGTCGGCGCGCTCGCGCTCAACCTTACGGAGGGCGACCAGCAGCGGCTCGCGACCGAGCAGACCGACAACCTGGAAGCGTACGACTATTTCCTGCGTGGCCGAGAGCAGCTGTGGCGGTTCACGAGAGAGAAAAACATCCAGGGTCGGGAACTGTTGCAACGCGCAATCGAACTGGACCCGAAATTCGCTCCCGCCTACGCATTCCTCGCCTTCGCAAACATGCTGGACTATGGAAACCAGTGGAGCCCGTCGCCATCGACATCAATGCAACAAGCGGAAGTGCTTGCAAGACGCGCAGTGGAGCTCGACGATCGATATCCTTACGCGCATTGGGTGCTGGGTATTGTCGAATTGTATTCGCGACGGCACGATGTCGCCATCGGCGCGGCCGAACGCTTGATCGCCCTCGCCCCAAATCTTCCCGAAGGGCACGAAAATCTCGGAATTGCACTGCATTATTCCGGCAGGCCTGCGGAGGCACTCGGGTGTTTCTATCGGGCAATGGCCCTGAACCCGTATTATCCGGACATATACCTCCACTTCCAGGCACAAGCGATGTTCCAGTTGCGCAGGTATGAAGAGGCAATCGGGATGCTCAAGCGGCGACTTATTCGTAACCCTGATACCGACGTCTCACGCGTGCTCCTAGCGTCGAGCTACGGCCATCTGGGACGCTTCGAAGACGCGCGCCGTGAGTGGCAGGAAGTGTTCCGCGTCAACCCTGATTATTCTCTGGAACATCGCCGCAAAGTGTTGCCCCACAAGAACCCTGACGATTTCGAGTTGGTCGTGAACGGGCTTCGCGCGGCCGGCCTGGTGTAGTTAGGTGTAATTACACGCCGGGCGAGTGTCCGATCACCTTCTGCGCCCATTCGCTCTACTGCATGTTTCGTTAAATCGTAGCCGATTTAACGACAAAAACATGCAGCAATTCAAAGTGCTACAGCGTCCTTTGCGCGTCTGATAAGACGCGCGGCGCTGTAGGAGGAGCAAT
Organism: Sinorhizobium sp. 7-81; assembly: GCF_030124405.1. NCBI lineage: Bacteria > Pseudomonadati > Pseudomonadota > Alphaproteobacteria > Hyphomicrobiales > Rhizobiaceae > Sinorhizobium > Sinorhizobium sp. 7-81. Next base: position 28,691 of record NZ_JASKLT010000009.1, read on the forward strand.
GACCGGTGCTACGCTCCTTGCTCGTTCCCACGAGTGCGACGAACAGCGGCATTCGCCCCCTCGCCGACTTCAGCTTTAGAAGATCACTCGCGGTTTCGACGATGATAGTCGTGATCAAGGTCTTTCCAGACGTAGAAGCCATTCCAAAGAGCGCGCCAGGTCGACAATAGTCCGAGAGATTCGGTGTTTATGATCTGAAAGGTTGAACTCTTACCACGTGAGGGATCGCTTTTTTTTACCAAAAGACCAATGAAGGCCCCCACCCACCAACCCATGATGAGAATGGCCGCAATGTTCCAGTAATACGGAATTTAGGTAGCAAATGCCACAAGGTTGGCAGCCCGTCGATCATGATCGTCTCGGTTTGCTCTTCTGGCAGATTGACTCGCCGTATTTACGGCTCTCGAAACCGTTAGTTCGCAACATCGGACTTTGCGCGCGAAGCCTTCTGGAGTGAACACACAAAAGCTAACCTCATTGCAGGGCGGTCCCTGAAGTTGCGCAACTGGCTTTGGGATATACTGACATTCTCCACCAAGTTGTGGTAGCGGAAGCGAGGCGTCAGTGACAGCGTGAGGGCGTGGTGAGCATTTCCGAAAGATCGAGCCGAGCACTTTACGTCGTGGAACTCGTTCTTTTCGCGGCGTTTCCGACCTTTGTTCTGGCGGCATGGACAGTTTTGGTAGGTAGCAGCGCGTTGTTTGTGTTTCTTTCCTCCTTTCCCATGTTAGCGGCCAGCACTCTATTTGACATTCAGCAGACGCCTGGAGAGGCATTGCTATTGATGGCACTTTCCGGGGGGGGCGCTGGTCTAGCAGGTATGGGCGCGACTGCGCTCGTGAAATTCGTATCCTTGTCGGCGATCTTCGTGAGACGCGGCACGGCCGAACTGCGAAGGCATCGGCAGGAACTCTGGCGCTGCCTTGCATGGGCAGCCCTTCCGCTCATTGCGACCAACGCTCTTTTTCCAGATAATGCAATGCACCTGATCGACGAGAGGGTATTCGGTTTCCTGGCCTACGGCCTGACCTTGGGGGTTCCGCTAATTCATCTTTGGGCTGAAATGCGCTATCGCCCTCTTTGATCGACGTGCGACCGTCCTGCGGTCGGAATCTTGTGGCATTTGCTACCTAATTCCGCAGTAATACACGACCGCTGCGACACAAATAATCAAACACGATCTATAGATGTTGAGCTTCAAAATTCGACTCTCTCTAGGGAGCGGCACGCTGGCGAGACGCTTCGCTCGCCGTACGCGCGATCCTCGCCATTGTCAAAAGCGTAGCTTCCTTGACCACTCGCCTTCCCTTACAATCCCTTCCGGATAGAGAGGAGTTCCGCCATGAGCGAAGACGCCTTCAACATGTCGGTCCGCAAGTTCCTGAAGGAAGTCGGCGTAACGTCGCAGCGCGAGATCGAGGAGATGGTGCGCGAAGGCCGGACCGGCGGCAAGAAGCTGAAGGTCCGCATGACGCTGACGGCGGAAGGCACCGACCTCAACCACGTGGTCGACGGCGAAATAGAACTTCCATAGGAAGCAGAAGGGCCATCAGCGGCGAGACCAGTATTCTTCGTGGAGTTTTGCCGCCTCGTCCGCAAGCATGGGGCCGACCACTTCCGTTGGACGCTGACCGGCCGCGAACACGATGTGGCAGGGCAGATCGAGCGTCGGATTTTCCTGGCTGTCGCCGATCTGTTGTTTCATCTCTCTCTCGGAAAGGCCAAACACGACGCGCCCTATGCCTGCCCAATAGATCGCGCCTGAGCACATGGCGCATGGCTCCGCGGAGGTGTACATCGTGCATCCGGCAAGAAAAGCCAGCTCATAGGCCTTGCCGGCGCGCGTGGCGAGAAGCCGCTCCGCGTGGGCCGTGCGGTCGCCACCTTCCGAACTGTAGCCATTGCACTGTTCCAGTAAGACATTGCCATCACGGTCGGCGAGAATTGAACCAAATGGGTGGTCCCCGCCTTCGCGCGAACGCCGCGCCACATCGAAGGCCTTCCGCAAAAGTGACTCGTCATAGGGCCGTTGGGTGCTTGCCATTTTGTGAACTCCTGAGAATTATCGCAGTTCATTCACCATCAATGTTTCTCCCTGACGAAGCGGGTAATTTCTCCGCCAGGCAGAAAGCTGCCGGCTTCCCGGCGCTGGTTATCCGACATTCCCCGATGAACAGGCATCAAAGATCAATTTGATCCTTTTTGACTTTGCCAGCAAGACCGATCGAAGGTGCAAGCCTGTCAGGGAACGACCGGGGGGACTGGTGGCAGTTGCTACCCAATTGCGCGTCATTCACGGCGCAGACGCGGCGCGGGAGAAGCCGCGCCGCACGCTTCCACAATGCATCGAGGACGAGCTCACTCGACCGGAACGACGAGCGGCGTGCCCTTGTCGACGATATAGGTCGCGAGTTCCGAGGCCTTGCCGTTGCCGACGTTCTTCGCCACATGGGCCACGCCGGCCGGGATGAACAGGGCCTCGCCGGCCTTCAGCGTCACGGGCGCCCTGCCCTCCAGCTGATACTCCAGCGAGCCTTCGAGCACATAGGCGACCTCTTCGCCCGGATGGGAATGCTTGATCGAGACGGCGCCCGGTTCGAAGTCGACGCGCACCTGAAGGGTCTCGCGTCCGGGAACGCCCAGATCGCTCTTGATAAGATCGGTGCGGTGGATTCCGGGCTGCTGGGCCGCGGCCCCGTCGAGCATCAATCCGCTGCCGACGATCAGCAGCGCACCCGCGATGATCCGAGTGGTTTTCATAAGCGTCGTCCTTCCATTGTGTCTGGCTATTGTTTCTCGTCGAGCCTTCGTCTTCGAAGGAGCGTCGTCATTTGAGTGCTGGCGTGTATTGCCGATGTGTCGGCCGGGCGGGACTTTTGTAAGCGGATGTAATCGCGGCGACGACGGACACAGTGAAAGGTCGTGTCGATGTCCGCAGCACGCAGGCCGGGCGCTTTGCCTCGGTCCGCCTGTTCCTGGCAGCGACAGAATGGGATCAAGGTGGATGGAAGGTCACTTCGCCGGCAACTTCCGCAATGCCGGCCCTGTGCAAGCCTGCCTGCAGTCGCGACAGGAAGGTCGATGTTCATGCCCTCCCCGCGGGCCGCAGCCCGCGGGTGTTGACCGCGGCTCACCTCGGCGAACCGCCGCGGACGCTCGTCATGCGGCGGCCGCGCCGCTCTGCTCCCGGACCATGTAGTCGGCATACCAGGTCGGCCAGTCCTCGCCGCGGCGGCCGAGCTGCTTCTCGTATTCGCCGTGGGCGGCCTCCGCGCGGCGGAAGGCATTGGCGAGATCAGCCGCCGAGGCGAATGTCGTGGCGCCCGGGTCGACGCGTCCGGGGAAGCGCGTCGTTACCTCCTGCAACAGCCAGCTGTTTCCGTCTGGATCGCTGAACGTGGCGTAGGAGAAGTAGCTGCGCCGCTCCGGATCCCGGCCTCTCGTCGCCGGCTGTCCCGGGCCGGCGCGGTGGAAGATTTCGCTCACCTCGGCGCCACGGCCGATGAGGTCGGCGCGCGCCGCCTCGATATCCGGGACGACGAGATACATGCCGCTTGCCGAGCCCGGCGCGGCTGACGTGATGCCCTTGCCGAAATGGATCGAAGCGGGCGAGCCCGGAGGCGTGAACTGGACGCCCCGGAACGTGTCGCCGACGACGAAGTCGGCGTCGAGCCTCCAGCCGAGATCGCTGTAAAAGCGTTTCGAGCGGTCGATGTCGGAAACGGGGATGACGACGACCTCGAGCTTGAAGTCCACGGTTCTCTCGCTGCTGGTTTCAGTTGTCATGGTTTTCTCCTTGAATTCGGAAGGGCGGCGGCGAGTACGCACACGCGCGCCCCCCTGTTTTTCTCAACTCGTGTTTTTCTCAACTCGTGTTTTCTCAAGTCGACTTACGCAACGACCTGAATCCGCCTCGGATCTCCTTTGCGGAGACCTCCGGCTCTTCCCAGGCGGAAAAGTGTCCGCCCTTCTCGAGCCGGTTGTAGTGAATGAGCTTGGGAAACGCTTTTTCTGTCCAGGAACGCGGGTGCTTGTTTCGTCCGGAAAGGCACTGCATCACGATGATTTGGGTCGGATCGACCCAAATCATAAACGTGATCGATCCCAAGAAGTCAGCGCGGATGCGGGCGGAAAACCGCAAACACTTTTCCTCGTCCCGCTCTGACAGCGACGGGTATGGTAACACTCTTCGGAGCAAGGAACGCGGACTTGTTTTCCCAATAGAGCCGCGCCGAGGACACGGCCGTGTTCATGATGCCGCCGGCATAGGCGATGGCCGCAAGATAATGGCGCTTGCCAATCAGCGAAAAGACTTCGGACATGGTCATTCTCCTGTTCCGTGAGGGGTCGGCGGCACGCCGCCGACATGCTCTGTGGGGCCGGCGGCACGCCGCCGGCGGGACTCCTGAAATTCGAAGGCGTGGGCCGCGGGATCAGCCCACGGTCAGGTACCGCGCGGCGGGCACGCTCAAGGAGAGGTTCGGTATGAGCTTCTGGCGCGCCGCCTCGTAGGCTTCCCAATCGCCTGCGTCCGGCAGCGAGGGAATGGTGATCCGCTCGCCGAGATCGAAGCCGGCAAGCGCCGCGTCCACCATGTCCTCGGCGCGCATGACGATCTCGCTCGGCACATGCTCCAGAGGCGTACCGGCGAGGCCCCAGAAATCGGTTGCCGTCGCGCCCGGAAGCACGGCCTGGATGCGGATATTCGTGTCGGCAAGCTCCTTCTGCAGCGACAGGGTGAAGGCGAGCACGAAGGCCTTTGAGCCGCCGTAGACGCCGTTCAGCACTTCCGGCGCGATGCCGACGATCGAAGCAATGTTGATGATGGTGCCGGCGCCACGCGCCACGAACCCGGGCACCGCGGCGTAGCTCAGCCGTGTCAGCGCGGTGACGTTCAGCGTGATCATCTCTTCCATCTTGTCGACATCGGAGGCCAGGAGCGGCCCGGTCGCGCCGACGCCGGCATTGTTGACCAGCGTGGTGATGCTGGCGTCGGTCCGAAGCACCGTCTCGATGCGGGCGAGATCGGCCCGGTCGCCGAGGTCCGCCGCAACCACCTCGACAGAGCGGCCGGTCTCGTCGCTGAGGCGCTTGGCCAGTTGATCGAGGCGTGCCTTGTTGCGAGCGACAAGGATCAGATCATAGCCTCTGCGCGCCAGGCGATCGGCATAGATCGCCCCGATGCCGGAGGAAGCGCCGGTGATCAGCGCGGTACCTTTCGAGTTCTGGGTCATGACAGGCTCCATTTGGTTGAACTGCTTCGATACTAGGGCGAAGCGCCGATGTCTCAAATGTCATATATACAGCGATTTCGGACACGCGCCGTCGCCGACACAGCTCCTTAAGGTCCAAGGGTGAGGACGCGGACGTCAGGAGGGTCCGTCCGCGTCCTTCCCCCAGGGCGATGCCGAGGCCTGATTGCCCGAACCGCCCGTCGAAGCACATATCGCGCTCCTTACGTATCTCGGATGTTTCGGGATGGGGGTCGCTGTGTAAGCGATTGCCGGGCGAATGCCGGTCGGACACAGTTTGATACGAAGCACTTCGCGGCGCTCGCGCCCGCCCCATACGCAACCGACGAGGCGCGGCAGGCTGCTGCCCTGTACGGGGATCAGACGCGCTGTAGCGCCTGCTGCACCTTTGTCCGTGAGACGGCTAAGGAAACATGCGGCAGCCGTGTACAATGGCGGTCACATTGACGGGAGGACGACCATGCGTATTCGCACGTTGACTGTCGTGATGACGCTGCTTGCGGGAACCTGTTCATTTGCGCAGGCTCAGCAGGCAAAGCCGATGGCAATCGAGGTGTTTCCCTTCGAATTGGAAGACAAGAGCGCCGGGGCAGGAATAATTCCCCCGGACGAACATGACCGGCGCTATCTGTCCGAGTCCGAGCAAGTTGCGAAGGACATGCTGTCGAAGTCCGGGCGCTTTGCCGTCATCGACGCGCCGGAATTGGATGAGCAGGCGGCGCCGCACGGATTGCGCAACTGCGGGGGCTGTGAAGGCAAGATCGCCAGGGAGCACGGCGCGTCACTTGCCTTGCTGGGCGTCGTGACGCGCGTCAACCGAACAGAGCACACCATGTTCATCCGCATCCTCGACGCTGAAACCGGGAAACCGGTTTCGCAGGGCTTTACCAATCTTCGCATGGGTGCGAACCACGCATGGCCCCGCTCCGCGAAATGGCTGATGACGAACAGGATCCTGCAGTAGTAGGCTGCCGGCTGCCGAGGTCAGTACAAGCAATTCAAAGCGAGCGGCGGCGTGGGCACCCTCACCGGATCGAATGTTCTCGGAATTTCCGGATTGAAATCGGGGCGCCTTGCCGCGGCGCCGGTCTCCTCCCGTTCGGCCTTCGTCAAAGCCAGTCGGAGCTGCCGCCAAATTTCCGCCCGCCTGCGCCTTCCGTTCTTCGTCTGCCATGCCGCTCTGAAAAAGCTTCTCATTGCCTGTCTCCGATACCTCTATCGTTGATCTCGATTGCACTGTCTTCAATGCGGGTGAGCCGCAGTCTCGGGCACGGTGAACGCCACCGTTTCTCCGGTGAAGACCTGGTGCTCGGGGCTCGCCAGTTCGAGCCGCACCTTGTGCTCGCCGGGCGGCAGCCCGACCACGACGACCGTGCTGGTGTCGCCCGTTTCCGCCCAGCGCCAGGGCGAGTCATCGACGGTGACATGCAGATGCCCGACCCGTGGAGACACGGTGCTGGCGCCCGCCCCGAACACCGATACGATGCGGAAGTTCTCGGTCCGGTACGGGATGAGCACGGCGCCGCGCGCGAGCGCCCCGGCAAGCGGCGGCTCCACGATCAGCTTCGGCGGCGGCTCGTTCTTGATGGGAAAGAACACCGGCGCCGGGCGGCCCTCCCCCGAGCCTTCTGCGAAAGCGCTCGTGGCGAGCACGGCGGCAGCGGCGGCTGCCGCAAGCGTCCTGATGAACATGGTCGTTGACCTCTTCGGTGACTGGATGACTTACGGTCACAAAAGACGGCCGACATGTATCTCCATTGTTTTGGCGCCCAGCCGATTTGAAAGCCTGTGTAGCGGCCGGCCGTTTGGACATATTGGGATACAGTGCGTTAGACCGCTCAACGCAGCCTGGTCGTATGAAATGTAGTTTTTGACGATCCGTGCCTCTGACGTCGCCTCCATGCGAACAGAGGTATATTATGAACTTCCCAGGGGCATAATAACAATCAGGAGGAGGTAAGCCATGTTCACAACACGTGTTGGTTGGCGAATTGCGCTCGCAGCATGCTCCATCTCCATGGCGTCAATGGAGGTTCGTGCCGGTCCCCTTGAAGACGATGTCAAGGCCGCCTACACGGCTTGGGACGAGGCCTTCGGAAAGGGGGACGCCGAGGCGGTTGCCACCTTCTACACCGAGGACGCGCTCCTTCTTCCCCCCAGTCACGACGTGGTCGAAGGACCTTCCGGCGTCGAAAAGTTTTTCAGCGGCATATTCGGCATGGGCGCCACCGGTCACAAACTGGAAATTATCAGGGCGGACGGCGACGAGAAATTGATCTACGGCGCGGCAAAATGGTCGGCCAAGGGCAAGGATGCTCAAGGCAAAGACCAGCCGTGGGGCGGAATTGCCACGCATGTTTTCGAGCGGCAGGCCGATGGCAGCTTGAAAATCAAGCTGCACACGTTCAATTGACATTCCGCTCAGCGGTTGGCAACGACGGCGCCGAGCGTCTTCCCAGACGCACGAAACTCGCTGTGGCACTTTGAATTGCTGCATCTTTTTTCTCCTTGAACCCGCCCGATTCAAGGAGGCCTGCAGTAGGGGCCACGTTGCCACCCGGCCCCTTCCCTCCTTATACTCCTGCCGCCATGTACAAGACGTTCGTCGCAGCGCGGGAGGACCGGCCCGGGGAAGCTTGGCTGTCCCGGTTCACCGCCGGCCGGGCCGAGGCCGAGAAATGGTATTTCGGCCGCGCGGTGGCATCGACCCCGAACGCCAGGGACTGTCGCGCCGCCCTGTGGCAGCACATGCCCGAGCTTATCCCTTATTATGACGACGCCTGCGGCCTCGTCGGAGATGACGAAGTCGCTCACCGGGTGCTGAGCCATTACCGCCCGGCGCCGGAGCGCTATGGCTGCAGCCAGGCCGTCTGGCTGGGAGAAGAAGGTCCGGCGCTCATCCGCAACTTCGACTATCCGCCCGATATCGTCTCCGAACGCTTCGAAATCACCGCGTGGTCGGGCCTGAGGGTGATTGCGAAGGCGCAGCGCCCCTGGGGTGGATGCCTGGACGGGATGAACGAGGAAGGGCTGGTCGCCAGCGTGACCTTGGGCGGAAGCCGCGCCCAGGGCGTCGGCTTCTCGATCATTCTCGTCATCCGCTACGTGCTCGAGACCTGCCGCCAGGTGCGCGAGGCGGTGGCGGCCTTGTGCCGGATACCGGTGGCGCTCCCGCAGAACGTGACCGTGCTCGACCGCTCCGGCCACTATGCCACCCTGCTCCTCGGCCCGGGCCAGCGACCAATCGTCTCGCGCCTCAAGGCATGCACGAACCATCAGCGGACCGGAAGACCCTCGTCGTCTTCGCTGGCGCGGCAGCTGGCGGTTTTGCAAGCGCTGGAGGACCCTTCCATGTCGCTCTCGACGCTGACCGACCGTTTTCTCGAGCCGCCGCTTTATTCCGCGCGTGGCCCTTCCCCAACGCTCTACACGGCCGTTTACCGGCCCGACGAAGGCCGGGTGGACTACATCTGGCCGGGAAAACGCTGGTCCCAGGGCTTCGACAGCTTTGAAACGGGCGAGTACACGCACCACTACGGCGAACGGGTTGTTTCGCCGGTCTGATGCCTGCGATGGGTCACCGGCACCCTCGGGATGCCTCGCCGTGGCCACGCCCTCCCTCATCCCGATGCTCGTCAAATCTGTGCGATGATGTCGTACCGCCGCGAGATTCGACCCCGAACTCTCAGGCGATCCGTCCGGAGCGTGTCCATGGAATATCCCCCGCCGAAACACCACAACTGGGCCATCGAGCCGCGCGAATACGCGCGCCAGGAGGAGCGAAGGGGCCGGCGGCATGCGTTCGAGCGCATCGCGCCCGCCCGCACGGCGCTGGTCGTGATCGACATGGTGCCGTTCTTCCTGGAGCAGAACGGCTATTGCCGGGGGATCGTGCCCAACATCCTGCGCATCGCCGATTGCCTGCGGGCGGCCGGAGGTGTCGTCTCTTGGATCGTCCCCGCCCCGGAGCATCGCCACCCGGCGCTCGCGGAGGAGTTTTTCGGCAAGGATATCGCGGAGCTGTTTCGAGCGTCCGGCGGGTCCGGCCCGATCGCCGAAAGACTGTGGCCCGCCCTTCGTCCCGAAGCGGGCGATCTCCTGTTCGAGAAGAACGCCTATAGCGCATTCTACCCCGGCGCCTCGCCGCTGCCGGCGGCGCTCCGGGACCGCGGTATGGAAAACGTCGTCATCACCGGCGCGGTCACCAACATATGCTGCGAATCCTCGGCAAGAGACGCTTTTGCATCGGGATTTCGCGTGATCGTGGTCGGCGACGCCACCGCAGCGAGACGCGATCAGGACCATAATGCCGCGCTTCACAACATCTATCGCAGCTTCGGCGATGTGCGTTCAACCGACGACGTGGTCGCGCTTATTGACCGCGCCTGAGCCCGCTCCCCCACGAGCGTCGCATTTGTCGGAAGCGCCAATCGGCAGGCCCGTCAGAGCATCGCAACCACCCGCGCGCTGAGGTCGCCGGCCACGCGCCGGGCTTCCTGCCGGCGAGGCCGCCAATCATCCCGCGTTGCGCCGAGATACGCCTCCCGGGCATGGGCGACCAGCATTGCCGACTCGGCAGGCAAGCGGGACATGGCCCATTCGGCCGCCACGTCCTTCGGAACGAACTGCCCGGTCGCCAAGGTCCTCCACATGCGTGCGAGCGTCAGAAGAACATTGCGTTCGTCCCCCTCGAGTGAGGAGATGAGCGCCGGAAGCGCGTCGCCAATGGCGCGGCGTATGTCTGTTTCCGGAATGATCGGCAGGAGTTCCGCCGGATCGGGGCCGATGAGGGACCGGGCTTCGTGCCGGGCTTGTGCCAGCAACAGCGTAAATTCGGGATCGGATACCGGCGCCGGCACCTCCCCTGCCTCGAAAGCCTCGCGCAGCCACTCGCCGTAGACGAACTCGCTGCGCGCCGGATAGGCCGATGCCTTGAGGTCGGCGCGGTGGAAGACAATCAGCTCAAGCGGGCGGGAGGCGTTGTCGCCGGGACGCCCCGAGATCTTCATCAGCTCGCCGACGAGCTCCGCGCGCAGCGCATGCGTCGTCGGCCGGTCGATGACCACGAGCACATCCACATCGCTGTCCGGGCGCAGCCCTCCCGAGACCGCCGAGCCATGGAGATACGCAGCCACCAGCGAAGCGCCGAAAGCGGGCCGGATGACCGGCAGCGCCTGCCGCGCCTCGACGGGAACACTGGACGCTTCATGCATCGTCACAGGTCTCGCCGCGAGCTACCAGTTGCCGGGATCTGCCGTGTGATCGACACTGGCAAACTCATCTGCCTTTTCCCGGTCCAGCGTCAGATCGGTCGCAATCTTCGTCTCGTCCGCGACCGAATAATTCAGAGGGGCCGGCTCTTTGGTCAGTTGCTGATACATGAGCAAGGCGGCCTCCTCGGCAGTGTCGGCCTCGAACTCTTCCGTGACGGTGACTGTGAACTTGTGCATGGCCTTGACCTCGTCTGTGCTGCCGCATGATGCCTCAAATCGGAATCGATTTAAGGGCAAAATCAGGCAGAGTGCCTTTCCCACGGAATCGATCTACAGCGCCGTGTATCTTTACAGACGCACAAAGCTCGCTGCAGCACTTTTGACTTGCCGCTCTTGAATCGGCTTCGATTCAAGCAAACATGCAGTAAGGTCAGGCTTGCGCGCAATCCAAGGTGGCACGGGCCCGTCGTGCGCAAGCGCCCCGCCGCTCTTTCGTCTGCCACCCGGCGGAACCGAAGCAAGGACGAACCATCATGTCCGAAATCCGTCGCAAGCTGACGACGATCTTCTCCGCCGACGTGCAGGATTATTCGCGCCTGATGGGGGCGGACGAGGAAGGCACGCTCGCGACGCTGAAGCGCTACCGCGACGCCATGGCGCGGCTGATCGAGGCGCATGACGGCCGCGTCGTCAACACCTGGGGCGACGGGCTGATCGCCGAATTTCCGAGCGTGGTCGAGGCGGTGCGCGCCGCCGTCGACGTCCAGAACGAGCTTGCGGGCCTCAATGCCGAGCGCCCCAGCGAGACGCGGATGCTGTTTCGCATCGGCATCAACCTCGGCGACGTCATCGCCGAGGGCGACGACCTCTATGGCGACGGCGTCAACATCGCCGCCCGCCTGCAGGCGACCGCGCCGGCCGGCGGCATCGTCATCTCCAACACCGTATACGACCAGGTGCGCAACAAGGTCGCCGTCGGCTTCGATTTCCTCGGCCAGCTCGAGGTGAAGAACATCGAGGGCGGCGTCCCGAGCTATGCCGTCAGGATCGGCGCCGGGGATGACGCACGGGAGGCCCTTGGCCGGGAGAGCGGTTTCGGGACTAGCAGCGTTCGGCAAGACGGCTCTCGGGAGGACGGAGCAGCAACGGCGGAGCCCGCCCGCGGTTCCGGCAGTTGGGGCCGGCAATCAGCGCCCGGGACGGTGCAGCCGCAGGCGCCCGCCGGGCGGGCGAGCGCCACAGAAGACACGCTGGCAGGCGAGCCCGCCGGCCGTTCACCCGGAAACCGGGACCAGCAACCCGCCCCGGAAGCTACGCGGCCCCAAGCGCCCCCTTCTCCCGCAGCGCTCAGCAACCGCAAATTCGGCGTCATCGCCGTGATCGTCGCTGCCATCGTCGCGATAAACCTCCTCACCTGGGACGGTGTTCTCTGGGCCGTCTGGCCGCTACTCGGCCTATCGATCTTCTACTCCCTCCTCTGGCTGCGCCGGAGAAAGGACATCGACCGCACCCGCGGGCTGCTTGCCATCGCCGCCCTCACCGTCGTCGCCGTCAACCTCCTCACCTTCGACAGAACCTTCTGGGCCGTCTGGCCACTCCTCGGCCTCGCCATCGCCGCCGCCCTCCTATGGGTCCTGCGCCGGGGCAGCCCGGGCTGAGCGCAACATGTACGGCAGTCACGCGCTACGACATTGCCGATGTCGGCACCGATCTTTGTCTTTGAACGATGCGTCAAGAATATCGCTTGGACACGTTCGCTGACCTACTGCCTGTTTCCTTTAATCGTAGCCGATTAAAGGACAAAAACATGCCGCAAATCAAAGTGCCACAGCGAGTTTTGCGCGTCTGATAAGATGCGCGGCGCTGTACTGATGGAGCCTCTCGCGGACCACGAGCGCGACGAGACAGGCCAAATGGGAATGGCCGTTGACTCTTGGTGGCAGCGGCTCAAAACTGATTGGTTTCCCACTTTTTCAGAACGAATTGGCTAGGGAGGAAGCAATGGAAGCCGTCAATCGTAGATCCACACTCGTACTCGGTCTTACAATGGCCGCCACACCTTTGATCGCTTGGCCAACGCCAGCGGCCGCCCAGACTTATGGCCCAGATGAGGGTGAGGAGGTTGGTCCCGGTGTCAGAGTTGTCGCGCTTGGTGAGAGGGCTTCGGTCATACCAGCTTACAAAATGGTCAAGCTGCGTGATGTCGTTATCCAACCCGGTGCGAAGACGCCGGACAACGTGATGAAGAACGATATGCTCTGCCACATGACTGAGGGGGAACTTTCGGTTGTTCAGAATGGGAAAAAATTCACGGTCAAGAAGGGTGATGTTTGGACCTGCGCTAATGCCGACACGACAGAAGGCACCCAGAACTCGAGCAGTGCGGTGGCGATCATGCGGGTCATCGACTTGATGACCTCATAAGAGAGGCGACGCGCTGAAGTACGGCAACGGCGGCTTCAAAGAGGCGAAGCGTCGTTGCCGTCATGGAATGGCTACTGTTTGGCGCGAGGCTGCCGTACGGCATCTGCGTTTGGACTACGGCTCTCCACCCCAGGCGGGAGCCTGTGGCGGGTACCAAGCGTCGGATCTTCACCACTAGCAGTATCGAGTGTGACGCGCCGGCACTTCTACGATGCCGAGGCTTTTTCCTTCGACGCCGCGGTCGCCCAGTGTATTGTAGCGATCGCTTTACGACCTGCGGTTTGGCTTCGCCAATCTGGAGTCGATGCCTTGCAGGTCGCGAACTCAAGGGGGAGAACTCAATGGCATCGACGGTAGAAACGGACATGGGCACAGACATGGGCCCAGACATCAGCGAAGTCTCGCCCGATCTCGCTGTGGACGTGATGTTTGCGTGCCGGAAGACGGCCGCGATGAAGGCGGCGATCGAGCTCGATCTTTTCACCCTGATCGGCGACGGCGGCACGGCGGCCTCGCTCGCGGCGGCGGCGAAGGCCTCCGAGCGCGGCGTACGCGTGCTTTGCGACTATCTCGTCGTCAACGGCTTTCTCATCAAGGAGGCCGACACCTATCGGCTGACCCCATCGAGCCGCACCTTCCTCGTCCGCCACTCGCCGGCCTATATCGGCGGAGCCATCGAATTCGTTGCCGCACCGGAGATGCTTTCGCTGCACCTCGACGACCCGGCGGCCTGCGTGCGCAACGGCGGCGCCCTCGGGCTCGCGAACATCTCGGCCGACAATCCGGTCTGGGTGAAGTTCGCCCGCGCCGTCGGCCCGCTCGTCGCGCCGAGCGCCATGGCGCTGGCAGCGGAGGTGGCCGAATGGCCGAGAAAGCCGAGAAAGGTGCTCGATATCGCCGCCGGCCACGGGCTTTTCGGCCTCGAGATCGCGAAAACCTTTCCCGAGGCCGAGATCGTCGCCGTCGACTGGGCGGCCGTCCTGGAACTTGCGAGCCAGAACGCCAGGCAATTCGGCGTCGGCGGGCGCTACCGCACCATTCCCGGCAGCGCCTTCGAGGTCGACTGGGGCAGCGACTACGATCTCATCCTGCTGCCGAACTTCCTGCATCACTTCGACATCGAAACCTGCGCCGGGCTTCTCAAGAAATGCAGGAACACGCTCGCCCCCGGCGGCCGGGTCGTCGGGGTGGAATTCGTGCCGAACGAGGATCGCGTCTCGCCGCCCTTCCCGGCCTCCTTCGCCTGGGAAATGCTCGCCACCACCCCAAGGGGCGAAGCCTATACCGAGAGGGAGCTTGCCGAGATGGCCCGCCGCGCCGGCTTTGCCGACGCCACCACAAAACCGCTGCCGCCCTCGCCCGCGAGCCTTGTGTTCTTCGAGTGAAGGGCAAGCAGCGCGGGTCTGAAGACCAACCGGCTGTCGAGACGTTTTTGGTTCGCGAGTCGAGCCTCCTTAGATCGGCTACGATTTAAGGAAACATGCAGTAACGAAAAAGGCCCCGGCAGGCCACAAGGTCTGTCGCCCATTGGGAGGAGGCCCTGGTGTGGGCGAAAAGCGGGAGAAAATTTCCCGTCTTGCTTTAGTTTGCCGCCAAAGCATCACATCTCAAAGTAGCGAAAATTGACCAGCCTTCCGAATGAAGTCGGTTAGCTCCCAGCACCTCGCGCTGACGAGAAGGATTGAACGGATATCGCGCGAGAATTGCGGGGAAAGGCCGAGTTCTCGCATTCACAGCGCGAGCGAGTCGCGCAAACTAACTTGCATGATGCACGATTCGAGGTCTGGTCAAAATCCGCCAGCCAAACACCATTACATTCCCGTCTTCTATTCGAAGCGCTGGGCGGCCAATGACGGGAGACTGGTTGTTTTTAGCCGCCCGCATAAGGACGTGATCGATCGCTGGCGGCATCCGGATGCGACCGGATATCAAAATAGCCTGTAGGCGCTGCGGGGCTTCGAACCCTCACTAGCGCATCAGATGGAAGAACTATTTTTTCGTCCGATCGATACGCGAGCGGCTGAGGCACTCAATGAAATGGAGCTCAGAGGAAATCGCGCCAAGTGGACCACAGCGTCGCGAAGCGCATGGACGCGGTTTTTACTTTCGCTGCTGACCCGCTGCCCTGAAGATATCGAGATCTTTAGGAGCCGGTACAAGGCCGATTTCATCCGCTCGAATCGTTACGCAGAAGAGAGATATTTGGCGATCCGTCGCGAAAATGATCCTCCGTCCTTCGCCGATTGGCTCAAACTGCGGCCAGAGGCTGAAGTCGAAAGATATATGTTCCAGACTTTCCAGCTGTTCATCGAAAACCAGAAAATGGGAGAGTTCATCAATAACCTGATCTGGCGCGTAATCGATACCTCCACAGCGAAGTTCCAATTATTGACGTCCGATAATCCGGTAGTTCGTACACACGGATTGCAATTACCTCATGGGCATATGGCGCTCCCCATCGGTCCGCATCGCCTGTTTGTCGCCAGCCGGTCACATGATTTCATTGAGCGGCTCATGCAAGCACCCATTAGAAGCGTAGTAATGCAATGCAATCGACAAATTGTGCATGCCGCGCGGCGCTTTGTGTATGCAGCGGATTTGAGTCAGGCGGCATTCATACGAACCCAATTCGGGCAACAACCTGAAAAGCGAATGATGCAAAAGATACTCGATGGCTATGACGAAATCGGACGGAACATGTTTGATGAGCATGGTTCGGATTAGCGTCCAAATCCACCGCCCCGCATCACGACAGCGCGATCTCCTCCAGCCGCTCGCGCAGGCGCGGCGCGGCAAAGTCGAGGAAGCTGCGCATCTTGAACGGCAGTTCGCCCTGACCCTGATGCAGGATATAGACCGGCAGAGGGGTTGGCTCGAAGTCCTGCAAAACCACCTGCAGCGAGCCCTCCTTCACCGCGCGGGCCGCCTGGTAGGAGAGAACGCGGGTCACGCCGATCCCGGCGATGGCGGCGTCCACCGCCGCCTCCGCGGTGTTGACGCAGAGGCGCGGACGGATCTCCACGCTGAGGTCCCGCGCGTTCGGACTTTTGCCGAAGGCCCATGCGTTCGGCAACGCCATCATGTCGAAGGTGACGCATGGCAGGCGCTTAAGGTCGGCGGGGCTTGCGGGAACCCCGTGCCGCTCGAAACAGCCGGGGCTTCCGCAAACCACGCGGCGCACGGACCCGACGCGCTTCGCCACCATCGAGCTGTCGGGCTGCGGGCCGATGCGGACGGCAAGATCGATGTCGTCTTCCAGCAGATGCACGTTGCGGTCGGAAAGCGGCATGCGGACATTGATGTCCGGATAGATCGACAGGAAGGCGCTGACAACCGGCAAGACATGCAGCCGGCCGAAGACGATCGGTGCCGTCAGCACAAGTTCGCCCTTCGGCGCGCTCTGCTCGCCCGCCGCCTTCCGCTCGGCATCGCCCACCTCCTCGAGGATGCACTTGCAGGAGTGGAAGTAGTCGTTGCCGGCATCGGTCAGCGTGAGCTTGCGCGTCGTGCGCGTCAGCAGCCGCGTTCCGAGATGCTCCTCCAGCTCGGCGAGCTTCCGGCTGACGGTCGGCAGCGGCATGTTCAGCCGCCGGCCGGCGCCGGTGAGACTGCCCGCCTCCACCGCCGCAACGAGGATCGACATGGCTTCGAAACGGTCCACGATTATCTCACCCAGTAAAATAGTATCTCTTGCAAGTAGCCGATTATGGCGGATGACGGAAGATTATATCTTGCCTCAATCGAACTCAACGGCGCCGGGCAATCCGGCGGCAGCGATCCAGGAGAAGCATGATGACCGACATTCGTTATCGAAGCACCGACGTCGATGGACTGAAGATCTTCTACCGCGAGGCGGGCCAGACCGGAGCTGAAAAGCTCCTGCTGCTGCACGGCTTTCCGACGTCGGGCCACATGTTCCGGGACCTGATCCCGCTGCTTGCCGACCGCTACCACATCATCGCGCCCGACCTGCCGGGATTCGGCCAATCGGACGATCCGAAGGTAAACAGCTTCGACTCGATCGCCGAGACGATCGAGCGCTTCACCGAGCTCGTCGGCTTCGATCGCTTTGCCGTCTACGTGTTCGACTATGGGGCACCGACCGGATTTCGTCTCGCCGTCCGCCATCCGGAGCGGATCACCGCGATCATCTCCCAGAACGGCAACGCCTATGCCGAGGGCCTGAGCGACGGCTGGGACCCGCTGCGCGCCTACTGGCAGGAGCCGTCGGACGCCAATCGCCAGGCGCTTCGCATGATGCTGACCCCGGAGATGACGCGCTTTCAATACACGCACGGCGTGCCCGACGCCGCGAAGGTCTCGCCGGACGGCTACACGCTCGACGACCACTACCTCGGCCGCCCCGGAGCGACCGATGTCCAGCTCGACCTGATGGGCGACTACAAGAGCAATGTCGCGCTCTATCCCGTGTTCCAGGAGTATTTCCGCACCCACCGGCCGCGCTTCCTCGCAGTCTGGGGCCGCAACGACCCCTTCTTCCTGCCGCCCGGCGCCGAAGCCTTCAAGCGGGATATCCCGGAGGCACAAGTGACGTTCTTCGACACCGGCCACTTCGCGCTGGAAACCCACGCGACCGAAATCGCCGCCGTCATCCGGGACTTTCTTGGCTGACGACGGAGTGAATGAGTTGGCGCGGTCCGGCTCGGCCATGGTCCCGAATTCCCTCACTCCTGTGCTTGTCACAGGAGTCCAGCGCGCCCAAGTCCTTGGGCGCAAGAGACGCCGGCGCGCTGGCAGCAAGTCCCCCGCGTCTGCGCTTTCCCGAAACCCGAGTCATTTACGGCGCCGACGCGCCGTGGCCTCGGTCCCTGTGACAAGCACAGGGATGACGGGCGGGAGGGGCGGCCGCATCATTGCGCGGCCTTTCTCGTACCTGGTTTGCTGGCTGGCAGGCACCGAGCAACACCCTCCCCCTCACTCCTGTGCTTGTCACAGGAGTCCAGCAGCGCCGCGTCCACGGCGCAGAGGACTTTCACGTTCGATCGCACTCTCTCTGACGAGCACGGGAATGACGATTGCCGCAGAGGAACTCAGGTTTGCGACGAAGTCCGCTCCAGAACACTCCAGTCGAAAGCGCGCGCCCAGTCGGCAAAGCCGTGCCAACGGACGTCCGGAAAATCCCGGTGCAAGGCGGCGATATCGACGTCGTAGCCGGCGCGGTCGAACCATTCGAACATGAGCGCCGCGTCCTCGCTCTGCTGGCGCGCCGCAGCGATCGGGATTTCCTGGTAGTCGATCGGGCGACCGACGGCTTGCGAGAGGATTTTCGCCTGCTCCTCGCCGGACAGCTCGTCCCCGGCGATATCGAAACGCTTGCCGAACACATCATCGCGCCGCTCGACCAGGGCGGCGACAAAAGCCCCTATGTCGGCCAGGGCTACCAGCTGGAGGGCGCGTTTGGCGGGTAGCGCAAAAGCATACGTGCCCTGGCGCAGCGCACCGATCGACCACGGCGCGACGATATTCTCCATGAAGGCGACCGGCGCGCTGATGGTGTAGGGAATGCCGAGCCCGGCGACATGCTTCTCGACGAGGTACTTGCTTTCGAAGTGCGGGATGCCCGTCTTCTTGTCAGCATCGGCAACGGATGAATAGATCAGGTGCCCGACGCCGGCGGTCTTTGCCGCATCGGCGGCAATGATCCCTTGGCGGGTCTCCTCCTCCGTCCCCGCCTCGTAGCTGTTGCCCATCAGGAACATCGTGTCGACGCCGCCTGCGGCCCTCACGATGGAGGCCGCATCGCCGAGATCGCCGGCCACGACGTCCGCACCCGCCGACGCCAGCTGCCGCGCGGCATCGCTGTCAGGCTTGCGCGTCAACGCCTTGACGCGGTGTCCTCTGGCGAGCAGCGAATGCGCGACGGCGCCTCCCTGCTGGCCGGTCGCGCCGGTAACGAGAACGTTTCGTTTGGTGCTCATGTGTCTGCTCCTTTTTTTTCCACTGGAGCAAAGTTAGGGCCTGCCACATTGATCCATAATAGCCTATAATTGGGAAACTTTGTCCCGTGGCTCGATACAATGCTCGATCTCAACGATATCGCGGTGTTCGCCTGCGTCGTCGAAGCCGGCAGTTTCACCGCCGCCGCGCGCCTGCTCGGCATGCCCAAGACGACCGTGAGCCGCCGCATCGCCGCGCTCGAGCGCGAGGTCGGGGTCCGTCTCATTCAGCGCACGACGCGCAGCCTCAACATGACCGACGCCGGCCGTCTCTACTACGAGCAGAGCAGCCAGGCGCTGCGGACGATAGAGGAAGCAAATCTGCGCCTCGCGGAAGCGAGGGCGGAGCCGTCAGGCACAATTCGCATTTCCGCTCCCGTCGGCTTCGGCGGCCATTTCCTGACCCGCGCCGTGGTCGACTTTCTCGCGATCTATCCGAAAACCAAGGTCGAACTGCGCCTGACCGACGATAGCCTCAACCTGGTCGAGAACGGCATCGACCTCGCCTTCCGCACCGGTATTCTCGCCGACTCCACGCTGATCGCCCGCAAGCTCGGCTCCACGCACAGGCTCCTCTGCGCCAGCCCGGACTATCTCGCGCGATGCGGAGTGCCGGAGGAACCGGCGGACCTCACCCGCCATCAGTGCCTCATCGCAGGTCCGTCGGCAGCCAGCGCCCACTGGATGCTGGACGGACCGCATGGCCAGCAAACGGTCACCGTGGCCGGACGCTTCGCCGCCAACGAAATGCAGGCGGTGGTTGCCGCCGCGATCGCCGGTTACGGCATCGCGCAGGTGCCCCAAAGGATGGCCGAGGGACTTATCGATGACGGGCAGCTGCGCCGCGTTCTTCACGACTACACGACGCCGGCGGGCGGCCTCTATGTCGTCTATCCGAGCAGTCGGCACCTTTCGCCGCTGGTCAAGGCATTCATCGAGCTTGCCGCGGAGCGATGGAGCGCCGCCGGAACCGGCGAGGCTGACAAGGAAGCGGCCGAATCCACTCCCGGCAATTCCAGGAAAAGTGTGTAGCGGTTTCCGTCGGGAATGCGTCGTTTCAAGAGTTGGATCCTTTCAGCGCTTCAATGAAAAAGGCATGTCGCCCAAAAGCGTCCAATGTGTTTCGGGCTGGCTGCGGTTTCGGGCCGGCTGCGACAGCCTGTAACTGGACATGCCGCGAAAACGGAATAGCATGAGGGCATGGAGAGACTTGGCCGCATCCTTGCGATTGTCCTGTTCGCGGTATTTGCCGCGGGCACTGTCGCGCATGCAGCGAGTGCGACGCGCATGTCGTTTGCAATGTCCCCCGCGGCGATGGCCGCCGGAAACGTGGACCGCGGGCACATGGCCGCCGGGCACATGGGCGCGGGAGATATGGGCGCGGGAGACATGGGCGCGGGAGATATGGGCGACTGTGATGGCTGTCCGCCCGGTGACGACGGCAAGGCCTCGCTCTGCGTTCAGGCCTGTCTTGCGCCTTTCATCGCGGTTCCCGCAGCCGCGGGCTTCGAGCTTCCCCTTATGGCAGCCGATGTTACCGCTTCGCCGGCAGAAGAATTGACCGGCCTCATCGGCCCGCCCGAGTCTCCTCCCCCTCGAACCATTATCCTTTAGCCGGGCACGCCCGGTTGCCGGCGCCAACGATCATGCGTGGCGGATCCGTCCGCCGCCAGTGGTCGCGGCTCGCATGATGCCTTCCGGCGCCATGCGAAACACCACTACGGCGCCGCGCGTCCAGTCGGACGCGCCAGGCTCGCTGTAGCACTTTGAATCGCTGCATGAAATCGATCCCGATTTAAGGAATCATGCAGTGGCTTTTCAGGATGATTGAACCATGTCCCGCTATCCTGCTCCGGCGCTGACGCGTCGAGCCCTTCTCGCATCGGCGGCCGCAAGCGCGGCCGGCGCGATGCTTCCTCTTTTGCCGGCCTCGCCGGCCACTGCCGCCACGCGCGACGTCTCGTTGCGGCCCGCCGCCGGGCGCCTCCGGCTCGTGAGCCCCGGCGAGACGGCCGCCTGGTTGTACAACGGCGCTGCTCCGGGTCCGGAGATCCGCCTCCGCCAGGGCGAGCGGCTGCGCGTCACGGTCGACAACGCCCTTGCCGAAGAAACGACGGTCCACTGGCACGGCCTGCGCCTTCCAAACGCGATGGACGGCGTGCCGCACCTCACCCAGAAGCCGATCGGCGCGGGCGAACGCTTCGTCTACGAGTTCGACGCGATCGATGCCGGCACCTTCTGGTATCACCCGCACCAGAGGAGCTCCGAGCAGGTCGGGCGCGGGCTTTACGGCCCGCTGATCGTCGAGGAACCGGAACCGCTGCGCGTCGATCGTGACGTGACCTGGATGCTCGGCGACTGGCGGCTGACAAAGTCGGGCGGAATCAGCGAGGATTTCGGCAACCGGCACGACATCCACCACAATGGCCGCGTCGGCAACACGGTGACGATCAACGGCCGCCTGCCGGACGGTTTTGCCGTCCGGCACGGCGAGCGCATCCGCCTGCGGCTGATCAACGCCGCCAACGCCCGTATCTTCAGCCTCGATTTCGCGGGCCACGAGCCGATCGTGATCGCGCTCGACGGCCAGCCGGTCACGCCGCATGCGCCGGAGAAAGGGCTGGTGGTTCTCGGTCCGGCGATGCGTGTCGACCTGATCCTCGACATGACGGGCACTGCCGGCGGCCGGGACGCGGTCACCGACCGGTTCTATGAAGGGCTGGAATACAAGCTCATCGATCTGGTCTACGACGGCACGCCCCTGAGGGAGCGCGCGCCGGACTGGCCGCTCGCCCTGCCCGCCAACCCGCTGCCGGAACCGGACCTCAAGGCGGCATCCCGCAACGAGGTCCTCTTCAGCGGTGGCATGATGGGGGAAATGGTGGCTGAGGAGATGGGGGAAACCATGGGCGGTGAAATGATGGGCCCGGGCGCGCCGGGCGGCAGGATGAGCCACGCGCATTCGATGACGGCAGGGATGATGCGGATGATGAACTCCGGCGCCGCCTGGTTCATCAACGGTGTCGCCGCCGACGAGTCCGGCCACGACATGAAGCCGATGTTGACGCTCGAACGGAACAGGAGCCACGTGATCGCCATGACCAACGCCACCGCGTGGCATCATCCGATCCACCTGCACGGTCATTCGTTCCGGGTGATTTCCCGCAACGGCCAGGCCACCCGTCATCGCGAATGGCAGGACACGGTGCTCCTCTCGCCGCGCGAGAAGGTCGAGATCGCCTTCGTCGCCGACAATCCCGGCGACTGGATGTTCCATTGCCACGTTCTCGAACACCAGACCGGCGGCATGATGGCTGTCTTCCGTGTCGCCTGACAATCTGAAAGGAAAAGCAATGTCCAAGATTCTGAAAGCCGTCGTCCTCGCCTCCGTCCTGTTCGGCGCCACCTCGGCGCTCGCCGGCGAAAAGGACGTGACACTCTACAAGACTCCCGAATGCGGCTGCTGCGAAGGCTACGCCGACTATCTGCGCGAGAATGGCTTCGACGTGACCGTCAAGCCGACGCATGATCTTGCCGCGATGAGCCGCGAGGCCGGCATTCCGGACGAGTTCCACGGCTGCCACCTCTCCATGATCGACGGCTATGCGGTGAGCGGCCACGTACCGATCGGCACGGTCAACAAGCTGCTCACCGAACGGCCCGACATCAAGGGCGTGACGCTCCCCGGCATGCCCATGGGTTCGCCCGGCATGAGCGGCACCAAGGAAGGCCCCTTCGAGATGCTGGAGATCAAAAAATCCGGCGGCGTCGGCGGCGTCTACGCGAGCGAATAGGAGGTCGCGATGATGGACGGCATGGGCGGCATGATGATGTTCGGCATGGGTCTGGTCTGGCTGCTCGCCGTCATCGTGCTCGCCCTTGGGGCGGCGGCGCTCGTCAAGTACCTGTTCTTCGGCGGCGGCAAATGAGAAGGACATCCGTGCTTTTCGCAGCGCTCGGCGCGGCTGCGGCAGGTCTGGGGCTCGCCTGGGCTTGTCCCTTTTTCGCCGCTCCGCCCTTTCTTGCCGCTCGGACGGCAGGCGGCGATGCCTCGGCCGCCACGATCGCGCTCGGCAAGGCGCTCTATGCCGAGCGCTGCGCCGCCTGTCACGGCGCCAAGCTCGAAGGTCAACGGGACTGGAAAAGCCCGCTGCCTTCGGGCCGCATGCCCGCCCCGCCGCACGATGCATCCGGCCACACCTGGCATCATCCGGATGGCGTGCTCTTTCGCATTACCCGGGAAGGACCGGCGGCGGTTGTCGGCGGAGGCTACCAAAGCGACATGCCGGGCTTCGGAAGCATCATGAGCGATGACGAGATCCGCGCCGTGCTCGCCTTCATCAAGAGCACCTGGCCGGAACAGGAGCGCCAGTATCAGGCGGAAATGACCCGTCGCGAGTAAGGAGAGTGATCATGCGCCCGCAGCGCCGCGCCAACCCGTTTCTTCTGACGGTTTTCCTGCTGGCGGCCCTTGTCGTGCCGGCCGTCGCCCACCATCCGGGCGCCGACCTCGACAAGCTGATGGGCAGCGAGGAGAAGTTCTTCCAGGTGATAGACAAGCCGGCACCGCCTTTCGAACTCGCCGACGCAAACGGCAAGGCGGTTCGCCTTTCCGACTTTTCCGAAAAGATCGTGGTGCTCTATTTCATCTTCGCGAGCTGCACCGACATATGCCCGGTTCATTCCGAGGTGATCGCCGACATCCAGAAGAAGATCAACGCCACGCCGTTGAAGAACCGGGTGCAGTTCCTGGCGATCACGACGGACCCCGCCAAGGATACGCCTGACGTGCTGAAGGCCTATGGTCCGGCGCATGGGCTGGATGCGCGCAACTGGATGTTCCTGACCACGCGGCCCGGCGAGCCGGAGGACAGGACGCGCAAGCTGGCGGAAACCTACAATCTCCGCTTCGAGCCGGTCGAGGACGGGCAGCAGATGCACGGAATCGTCACCCACGTCATCGACCGGGGCGGACGCTTCGCCGCCAAGTTTCACGGCCTGCGCTTCGACCCGCAGAACATGGTTCTTTATCTCGAGGGCCTCGCCGACCCTTCAAAATCGCTGGAGCCCGGCCTGTGGGGCAGGCTCAGGTCGCTGTTCCAATAGGCGCGACGATCAAGCGACAGGCCCGAGAGCGCTGCCAAGCGCTCCGTCTTTCCTGTGACGAACACAGGAGTTAAGGCGGGATGGATCACAGCGCTTTGAAATCGCCCCAATCTCCTTAAATCGGTCGCGATTTGAGGAAATGCAGGAGGCGTTCAAAACCCGATTCCCTGGAGCCTTTCATGGCCGTTTCCTCGAACAGACTGCGCATTGCCGTGCTCTTTGGCGGACGCTCCGCCGAGCATGACGTTTCGGTGCTTTCGGCAACCAATGTCATGCGGGCGCTGGAGCCGGAAAAATACGATGCCGTTCCGGTCTTCATCACCCGCGAGGGACAATGGCTGTTGAGCAGCTTTACGGATGGCACGCTCGCAAAACCTTCGGGCGGCACGGAAGTCTGCCTCGTGCCGGGCGGCAAGGGGCAAATGCTGGCGATCCCCGCCGATGGCGCGCCCTATGCGCTGCCGGAGATCGCAATCCTCTTCCCGGTGCTGCACGGCCTTCATGGCGAGGACGGCGCGGTGCAGGGGCTTGCGGAGGTGGCGCGCGTGCCGCTCGTCGGCTGCGGCATTCTCGGTTCCGCCACCGCGCTGGACAAGGACATCGCCAAGCGCCTCCTGAACGAGGCAGGCGTCCCAACGGCCCGGTCCGTCACGATCCATCACGGCACGGCCCCGACCTTTGCCGAGCTCGAGAGCGCTCTCGGGCTTCCGCTTTTCGTCAAGCCAGCCCGGCAAGGCTCCTCCGTCGGCGTGAGCAAGGTCGCGACCGAGCGGGACTATACGGCGGCGCTTGAGGAGGGCTTCAAACACGACCGCAAGCTCATCGCCGAGGAATTCATCCGGGGCCGCGAGATCGAGCTGAGCGTGCTGGAAGATACCGAAGGCGGCCTCTTCGTTTCCCGCCCCGGCGAGATCGTGCCGACCGAAAGCCACGGTTTCTACAGCTACGACGCCAAATATATCGACGAGCATGGCGCCGCCCTGAAAGTGCCGGCGGAGCTGCCGGAAAAGGTCGAAGCCGATATCCGCGCGGTGGCCGCAAAGGCCTTCCGGGCGGTCGGCTGCGACGGCATGGCCCGCGTCGATTTCTTCCTGACGCCGGACATGCGCTTCCTCGTCAACGAGCTCAACACCATTCCCGGTTTCACCGATATCAGCATGTATTCCAAGGCGATGGCGGCAAGCGGCGTCGGCTATGCCGAGGTCATCGACCGGCTGGTGGCACACGGGCTGGCGCGCGCCGGTCGCTAGAGCAATTTCAGGAAAAGTGTAACGGTTTTCCCCTCCGGGATTGCGTCATACGTTAGCCCCGCTCACATCACGTCCCAAGCTCTTCGACCATGAGATCGATGAAGCGCCGGACGCGGGGCTCCAGCAGGCGCTTGTTGGGATAGAGCGTCACGATCTTCGCGTCGTCGGCCTCGAGGTCGGACAGAACCTGCCGGAGGCGGCCCGCCGCGAGGTCCTCCGCGACCAGGAACTCCGGCAGAAACGCAATGCCGAGCCCTGCGATGGCGGCATCCCGGATCGCTTCTCCGCTGTCGAGCCTCAGGCGGCTGCGACCCGGCGCCTTGATCCAGGCACCGCCTTCCCCGCGAAAGCGCCAGCTTTGCCTCTGGTTGCGGCTGCTGAAGATCAGGCAGTCGTGGGCGGCGAGATCATCCATGTCCATGGGCTCGCCGCGCGCGGCAATGTAGGATGGCGAGGCACAGAGCACGGCCCTGTACCGGGCGACCACGCGGGAGACGAGCCGCGTGTCCGAGGTCGTGACCCCGATCCTTACCGCCAGATCGAAGCCTTCCTCGACGAGGTCGGCCACGCGATCGGTGAAGCTCACCTCGACCTGCATCTCGGGCCAGGTCTGAAGATATTTCCTGATCAGCGGCAGGACCACGAGCCGCCCGAAGGCATCGGGAACGGTGAGCCGCAGGACGCCTCGCGGCGTGCCGCTGCGCCCGGCTACGCTCGCCTCCGCTTCGTCGATCGAGGCAAGGATCTCCAGCCCGCGCTCGTAGAACATCCGCCCTTCGTCGGTGAGGCTCAGCGTTCTTGTCGTGCGATTGAGGAGGCGCGCGCCGAGCCTTTCTTCCAGGCGGATGACGGCTTTTCCGGCCGCCGACCGGGAGAGGCCCATGGCCTGCCCTCCGGCAACAAAGCTTCCTGCATCGACGACGGCCATGAAGACCTGAATATCGTTCAGATTCGCACGCAGCATTACGCAACTCCAGCAACTCGGGCGTGGCAGAGGCTTCATACTGCCGAGCGTACCTATAGTACGACCTGTCGATGCAATCGATTCAAGGCTTCGGATCGGCAACCCCGGACAAGGCGCAGGCTGCGTCGCGCATTTCGCTTCTGTATCGACGTCCATTCGTCAATCAACCGGCTATGGATACCAGCACCTCGTGGCGGACGCTTGCAGCTTCGAGCCACCGCCGCGGCGCTTTTACAACGACAGGAAAACGAAAATGGCACAGTCACTTACGCGTTTGAACCCGCCCACCCTGCCCGATGCCGGTGCCCTCGGCTATTCGCAGATCACAACCGTGGAGCCGGGCCGGCTTGCCTTCATTTCCGGGCAGGTTGCCTGGCGGCCAGGCGGCGAGCCCGCGCCGGACAGCCTCGCGGAACAGGCGGAACTCGTCGCCGCCAATGCGAAGGCAGCCCTCGATGCCATCGGCGCGTCGCCGGAAGACCTCGTCATGGTGCGCGTCTACATGGTCGACTTGACCCCCGGGCGGATCGAAGAGGTGATGCCGCATCTCACCGCCATGTTTGCCGGTGCACAGCCGAGCCTGACCGGCATTGGCGTTGCCGCCCTCGCCGCGCCCGACTTGCAGCTGGAGATGGAAATGGTCGTTCGACTGCCCTCGTGAGCGGTCGCCCTCCGGACAACGGGTTTCCGTTCGGAATTGCGTCGTTTCAAAGAGTTAGATCATTTCGTTGATTCAAGGAAACAATGAGATGATCTAGCGCACGGCGGTTGCGCCAACCACCATCCAAAGGAGCAGGGCCGCGAGCAGAACCCATATCGCGATGATCGCGATCATCCCGCCTCGACTGACGGGCCGCTCCGTGCGTTTCGTTGCTTCGATGCGCAATTGCGCCAGAACGTCGGCCGGGATCAGCTTGATCACGGCGATGATGCCGAGCGGGACGATGACGAGGTCGTCGAGATATCCAAAGGCCGGAATGAAGTCCGGTATCAGATCGATCGGCGACAAGGCATAGGCCGCGACCGCCCCGGCGGCGAGCTTCGCATACCAGGGAACACGCCGGTCACGCGCCGCGAGCCACAGGACGACGACGTCCCGCTTGATGCCCCTTGCCCATGTCCTTGCCCGGTCCAGCCACTGCATGTTCGCTCCCGCATGTTTCCTTGGATCCTAGCCGATTTAGGTCAAAGACATGCAGCAATTCCAGGTGCGACCGCATCCTTCGCGCGTCGGGTCACAGCACACGACCGTGGCGGACTGCGCCTCCTCCGATGCGGTACGGCAAGGCTTCTCCGTTCCTCATTCCTGTGCTTGTCACAGGAATCCAGCCACGGCGCGTCCGCGCCGTGAATGACCCCGTCTCGCAGCAACGCAGAAGCAGCCGGAGTTGCGGTTGCGCCTTAATCGCGCGCACGATTCTCTCGCGCCCAAGGACTTGGGCGCGCTGGATTCCTGTGACAAGCACAGGAATGAGGAGGGTGAGGTGAGCGTCCGCCAAACGCAAGTACGCTACTGTCGTGGACTACAGCGCCGCGCGTCTTAACAGACGCCCAAAGGACGCCGTAGCACTTTGAATTGCTCCATGTTTTCGGTGAGGATTTGAGGAAACATGCAGTCGGCAGGCCACCGGTTTCAGACGAAGTCGAAAATCACGTCGTTGGCGGAGAGCGCCGCAAGCGAAACGCCTTCGATCAGAAGCCCGTGGGTGTCGGAGCCGTTGAAGGCGACGTACACGCCGGAGTCCGTCTCGGTCGAGGCTGCGATGAAGCTGGCGTAATCGTGAATACCGGTACTGTCCTCAGCGGCGGAAGAGAACGCGATCACGTCGCCGCCCCTGGTGTCGAAGTCGCGGATCCGGTCGATACCCCCCTGGCCCGGGCTTTCGGTCGACCAGAGAAACGTGTCCGCGCCGCTGCCGCCGACCAATATGTCGGCGCCATTGCCGCCGCTCAACATGTCATCGTGGAGGCCGCCGGAGAGGAAATCCTCACCATCGCCGCCGAACAGCCGGTCGTTGTCCGAGTAGCCGCGCAGCTCATCATTCCCGCCCCGGCCTTCGAGAAGGTCGTTGCCGCCGAGCGCATGGAAGGCGTCGTTGCCGTCTCCACCCCGCAGAACGTCGCTCCTGATCCCGGTCGAGACGCTGAAATCCTCCACATTGGCAAAGGTCAATCCGGTCTGAGTGGCTCCGCGCATCGCGTCGAAATCGGCCGCATCCGCAAGCGCGCCGAGGTTCAGCTGCAGCAGGTCGCGCCCTTCGCCGCCGTCGACCTCTCCCCTGAAATAGGCGATGAACGAGTCGTTGCCGGCGCCTCCGAGCATGACAGATCCATCGCCCAGACTGCCGCTGCCGGGCGTGGCGTCCCTGATCCAGTCGTCGCCGGCGCCGCCATCGAGGGTGTCGCTGCCGCCATCACTGGCGAGCGTGTCCTTGCCGTCGCCGCCGAAGGCCACGTCGTTGCCGACGCCCGTCGATATCGTGTCGTTCCCTCCGCCGCCATCGATGCGGTCGTTGCCGCCTTCACCATTGAACCAGTCACCACCGGCCCCGCCCTCGAGGCGGTCTTCGCCGGCGCCGGCGTATACGACCAGATAGGCGAGATTGCCGGCGATTACCGTGTCGTTGCCGCTGCCGAGCGCAACGCTCGCCTGCTCGATGCTGCGGAACACCATTCCCGTGTGCGCGCGGCCAGCCGCGAAATCGATGGTGGCGTCGCTCGTGCGCACTCTCTCCTCGATCCGCATCCAGTCCTCGCCAAGCCCGCCGTCGATCTCGGCCGAATAGAGCGTCGTCGTGATGCCGTCGTTGCCGTCGCCGCCGAAAAGGCGGTTGGCGCCGCGCCCGTCGACGATCAAGTCGTCCCCTGCCCCCGCGTCGACGACGTCGTTGCCGGCTTGCGTCCGGATGACGTCTCCAAGGGCGCTTCCCTGGATGCGGTCGTTTCCGCTCCCGGTTGTCAATTCGATGCGCTCGACGCTGTCGTGCCGGAAGAAAAGATGCCGCTCGTCGATCGTCTGGTAGCCGAGGATGGCGTGGCCGTTCTCGCCGTTGAACACCACCGGACCCGAGGCCGCGGAGAGATCGATCGCCAGCACATCGTCGCCGCTGCCGCCGAAGACGGTGCCGCCCGCTTCGACGAGGACGAAACGGTCGTTTCCCTCGCCGCCGTCGAGGCGGTCGTGGCCGCCTGTATTGGTGATGATGTCACGCCCGGCTCCGCCTTCGACGACATCGTCGCCGGCTCCGGTCGAGATGGTGTCGCCGCCCGCCGTGCCCTTGATGCGGTCGTTTGCGCTTCCCGCCGAGAGCCTCAGCCACTCCGTGTCGTGGAAGAAGATGTGCCGTTCGTTCGCGCCGCCGTATCCGATGATGCCGTGACCGCTCTCCCCGTTGAACTCCAGCCGGTCGGAAGTCATGGAGAGATCGATGATCAACCCGTCGTAGCCGACGCCTCCGGTAACGGCGCCACCCGTGCCGATGAGAACGATCTGGTCGTCGTCGGCACCCCCGTCGAGGCGGTCGTAGCCGCTCGAACTCGTCAGGACATCGCGTCCGTCACCACCGTCGACAAAGTCGTCGCCGCCACCCGCATCGATATCGTCCCAACCGGGCAGAGCCCAGATGTAGTCGGTTTCGTCGGAGCCTCGCAAAATGTCATTGGTGTAGGAGCCTGCAATCCTGGCCATGTCGTCACCCTCCGCAGCCTGCTTGGTGCAAATATAATTTCAATATTCAACTATAACTTTGACATGCCTGTGAACGTATACATGTGCGACACGCCTAGCAACGCGGAACTTATTTGGCTATTGCCTGCAATTTGCTTTGAAAATTATATTAGAGCGGATAGATATAACTGTATGCTAGACTTAAGATCTTCACCATTTCGTTGAAACGGTGAATGATCGGTTTGTTCTGGACGCATGCCGTGGATGGCGCGCTCGCGCAGCGCGGCCGTGACCCGCCTTGCGGGAGAAGGCGCACGAGTGGCTAGCTGTTCGTCTGCCTCTCGTCTTCGATGTCTTCGGGTTCCTTGTCGTCGATCTCCGCGAGCCTGTTCGGCGCCCGCTCGATGGAATGAATCAGTCCGTCCAGTTTTGCGTGGATCGCCTGGGTGTCGCCGTGCTCGGCGCGCTGGATTATCAGCGTCATGACCCACACGACAAGCGTGGCGAGGCCATGCATGTCGAAGGTCTCGGGCTCAAGGATCAGCCATAGCGCGCCGTAGGCGATGACGACCAGAAACGCTTGAGGACGAGCGGTCGCAGCCGCCAGTGCGCTGAGCGAACGCCGTATCGGATCTTCTATCATGGAGAACCAAACGGCCAAGCCGGCTTTGGGTTCCGAGAGATCGTTCACGCTTGCAATGACGGCCGGCGCAATGGGCCCGGTCTCCGCCTTGAATGTCACTGGTTGGAAGCGGCAGGGCGCGCTTGGCGGCGGCGCTGCAGATGTTCCGCCACGTCACGTGCCGATCAATAAGCGTGAATGTTTGCCAAGCAGCCTGCGCGACAGGAAGATGATCGCCAGGCAACTGAGTAATCCGAGACAGAAGATGATGGCTCCTCCGCCGATCAGGTTCCAGATCGAATCGGGTGAAGTAAAAACCGCGGACGCGATTTTAAGAAATCTGCGATAAATGAAGCCGTGCAGGAGATACAGTCCGAAGGCGGTCGAAGCGATTGTGTCCAAGGGGCGTGCAAGCATGACGGGGAGGCCCTCGCACGATCGCCAGAGCCAGACCAGCAAGATAGCGCCAAGCGAGAGCTTCTGGACAAAATGCACGCTCTCCCGCAGCGACGTCGGCCCCCATTTATCTATCCCGTATGTGTACAGGAACCAGAGCAAAACCGTCGTGACGGCCGCGACGACGCCGAACACCGGCAGATATCGGGCGATCGCGCCCAACCGTTCCTCGAGTGCCTCACCTATGTACAAGCCGATGATGTAGGTGCCGGTGAAGAAGATGCACATAGAAACCGTAATGTTGGTTCCTGTCCGTGAGAAAAAGAGCGGCAAGACAACGGCCGCAATCAACATCGGGTATCTCGCGGCAGTGCCAAGCAACTTGTAAAGGATCGGACTGAGCACCCAGAGCATCAGAATGACCGGGATATACCAATACGTGTTTTGAGCTTCGCCCCAAAGAACGTTGTATGATAACGTCTTCGCGAAGACGATAAAATCGTCAATTCCGACAACGTCCGTTGATCGGAAGAAAATCAGCGTCGAGAAGAAGATAGACATCGCCAGATACGGAACGCCTATATTCCAGAGTCGTTGCTTGTAAAAATAGAGTGCTGGCCTGCGTGAGAGACGTGCTGAGAAAATTATTGCCGATATTACTGCCAAATACATCGTTGCATCATGAAAAAGAATGTCGTTAATGATCAAGAAGAGGTTCGATGGAGGAACTTGCTCATCGAACCCCCGCATCATGAAGACACGACATGCATGCAGAATGAGAATCTGAAGAATTGCTACTGCACGAAAATAGTGGATATAGGCGAGGCGCTCGCTCGTGAAGGGCGGGCTGTGTAGTTCAACCGCAGAAACACTGGCGCTCAGGGCGGTCAAGCGCAACATCCTACGAGAGATTTTCAGCCGGTGAAGAAAGCAGCAAGTAGATCGGCTGCCGTCGTTCCTCAGCCCTCAACCTATGATTATGTCACCGGCCGGTACATTCTTGCAATGGGAGTAAGACCTTTGCCAGCTCGCATCGGACTTAGGTCGGATGGATAAAGGCTGGCGGATCCGCCCTGGAAACCAGGCGGTAGCGAAGGAAGGCCCCTTCCCGTGATAGCTGTCATTCGAATGCTCGCAGGTACTGGTATCTATTGCCGCACAACGCGAGTGGAGGAGCGATGATCATTCATTTGAACGGGTGGCCCGGTGTCGGGAAACTCACCATTGCTCGTCACGTTGCAGAACGCCTCGATGGACGCTTGCTGGACAATCACGCCATCTATAATCCCGCGTTTTCGCTAGCAGATTTCCGCTCGCCGGAGTTCTACGCGCTGGTCCGCAGCGTGCGAGATGCCGCTTTCCAGAGGGTCGCCGAAATTTCCCCCACTGTCCCCGTAATCATGACCAACGCCTATGGGCGCTCGGAGTGGGCAGAGGAAAACTGGCGCATCATTCGTGATCTCGCGAACCGACGCGGCTCCCGGTTTTTTGCCGTGACGATCACCTGCTCTGCTGAGGAACATCTCAAGAGGATGGCCTCCGAAGATCGCAAGCCTCTCGGCAAGCTGACCGATCGGCGGGAATTGCCGGCAGTGCTTGGGCCCCTTGATGGAGGACGGGGCTGAACATCTGCTGCGGCTCGATACGACGGATATTGCGCCCGAGCAGAGTGCGGCACTGATCTGCGACTGGATTCAAGAGGTTCTGTCTTCGCCCGGATGCTTCGGTTCCGTCACTTGACAGCTACGAAGGAGACGCACGCCTTCGTCGCCTCACGGCCCCGGAGCAGGCCCCGGAGCGGGCCCCTTGTCAGCCGGTCGAGGCGGCGGTGAAAACCGCCAACTGAGCGTCGAAAGCACGCTTGTATGCGGGCCGCGCTTCAGCGCGGGCGACATAGGCGGAGAGGTTCGGATATTCCTCCAGCATGCCCGATCCCTTTTTCAGCCTGAGCAGCACCGTCACCATCAGCAGGTCACCGGCGCTGAACGCACCGTCGAGCCAGTCGGCATCGCCAAGGCGAGCGGAAAGTTTCTCCAGCCGATTGCGGATGCTGTCCTCAAGGTACCGCAGGCGATGCTCGTACCAAGGCTTGTCGCGCTCAAGGATCATGCAGAGGGCGCGGTCGAAAACCGGCGGCTCCACCGTGTTGAGCGCGGCAAACATCCAGGCGATAGCACGCGCCCGGGCATTCGCGTCGTCTGGCAGCAGGCCTTGATGGCGCTCGGCGATATGGAGCACAATCGCCCCCGACTCGAAGAGCGCGAGATCGCCTTCTTCATAGGTCGGAATCTGCCCGAAAGGTTGAAGCGCGAGATGCGCGGGTTCCTTCATCGCCTTGAACGAAAGAAGACGAACGTCGTAAGGCTGGCCCGCTTCTTCGAGCGCCCAGCGAACGCGCATGTCACGCGCCAGACCCTTGCCGCGATCGGGCGAGCGTTCAAAGGCGGTAATCGTAATCGTCATCGTTGTTCTCCATGGCTTGTCCGTCTTTAAGACGACTGGCTGGACGAGGTTCCGACACCCCATGAGATAATCCTTGCAGCTCGAACATAAGCTCAAGATTACGTTCCTGCTGCTGCTGAGCGTCAGCCTTCTCCGCAAGGCGGTCGCGATGGAAGGCTCACCTCCTTGAAGCAGCGCCGGTCGCGCGCTCCGCCATGCTCCCGCGCCGTCACGTGAACCGCCCTATGATCCCGAGCAGGCGGTCGCAGGATCTCGCGAGCTGCCTTTGCGGGGCCGTCGCAAGGCCCAGCAGCAGGCCGGATTGCGCGGAAGCCGGCGACGCGTACCAGACCGAGAGCGGTGCCGGGGCCATTCCGAACGCCCCCGCTTCCCTGACAATGGCAATGTCCGGCGCGCCGTCCGGCAGGCGCAGCAGCACGGCCAATCCGGCGACGGTCACCTCGCCGGCGGCCGGCGGAAGGCATTTCAGCAAGGCGTCGCGTTGGGCGGCATAGACGCGCTTCGTGCGTCTGAGATGGCGCATGTAGTGGCCTTCGCGCATGAACTCTGCGGCCGCGAGCTGCACCGCCGGACCGGGGGCCGGCGCGAGACAGGCCGCGACTTCCGCAAAACGGGAGGCGAGCGTCGGCGGTGCGATGAGAAAGCCGAGCCGGAGCGCCGGGCTGATGGTCTTGCTGAAGGAGCCGATGTGAATGACGCGGCCGGCGCGATCGAGCGAGGCGAGTGCCGGTGCTGCGCGGCCATCGAGCTGCAATTCGCTGAGATAGTCGTCTTCGATCACCCAGGCCTCCGCCTGGGCGGCCCAGTCGAGCAGGCGCAGCCTGCGGGCCAGCGACAGGGTGGGCCCGAGCGGCGCCTGCTGTCCCGGGGTCGCGACGACCAGCGCCGCATCCGGGGCATGGCGGATGCCGTGATCGACATCGATGCCGTCGACATCGACGGGGATCGGCACGGGCGACAATCGCGCGAGCTCCAGCCCGCGCCGGGTGAACGGGAAGCCCGGCTCCTCCATCCAGACCTTCCGCCCCTCGAGGCCGAGCACGCGCAGCGCCAGTCCGAGCCCGCTCGCATATCCGCCGGTCATGATGACCTGGGACGGCGAACACTCGATGCGGCGCGCGACCGCAAGATAGGCGGCGATCTCCCGCCGCAGGTCCGGTTCGCCGCGAGGGTCGGGATAGATCGCCGGCGCGCTCGATTCCGCGCGGACGGCCTGCGCGCGGATCCTGGCGAAGAGTGTCGCGGGAAAGGTCTCCTGCGCGGGCACGCCCATCTGGAAGATCGCCGGGCCCGCCGTCATCTCGATATAGCGCTCCATGAACGAGCCGGGATCGGGCGGCTGCTCGACCCGGGCAATGGCGGCCGGCTGATCCGCGACGCGCGTTCCGCCCGCGCGCGATGCGACGATGAGCTGGGCGGCGGAAAGCTTTTCGTAGGCCGAGCGCACCGTGCCGCGGGCAACGCCAAGCTGGGCCGCGAGATCGAGCCAGGAGGGCAGACGTGCGCCGGGGGCGAGCACGCCGCTTTCGATCGCGGTGCTGATGCCCTTGCGTATCTGCTCGGCCAGTGGCGTCTTCGCGGACCGATCGAGTTCCAACTGCAGCGGCTTGTCCATGCTTCCGTAGTACACGATTTTTGCCGGTTCTTGGTCCTTTTTTTAGAACCAGCAAACCGGCATTTCTAGGAGGCAAGGCAAAAACGCCTTCGTGACCAGACGCAAAGGAGAACCGTCATCATGACCATACGATCTTTGATTGGCGCCACCGCCGCCGCCCTCGCAATCGCCACCGCAATTCCTGCCGCAGCGCATGACCTTGGCGAAACCGTTACGCCCCACTTCGAAAAGGCGATACCGAACATCCCGGGCAAGAAGCTGAGCACGCTCATCGTCGACTATGCGCCAGGTGGGGCCTCGCTCCCGCACAACCACGCAAAGTCAGCCTTCATCTTCGCCTACGTCCTCTTCGGAGAAATCGAGTCGAAGGTAAACGACGGGCCGACGCAGACCTATCGCGCCGGCGAGAGCTGGTACGAGCCGCCGGCGTCCGCTCATCTCGTCAGCCGCAATGCAAGCAAGACCAAGCCCGCAAAGCTGCTCGCCGTCATCGTCGCCGACAGCGACGAAAAGGAACTGACCACCACCATCAAGCAAGACTGACTGGGAACAAAACACATGAGCAAGCGTCTCGACTACAACCAGATCGCACCAGCCGGCGTCAAAGCCTTGGGCGGAGTCTACGGCTACATCATGCAGAGCAGCCTCCCTCCTGTCCTGGTCGATCTGGTCTATCTTCGTATCTCGCAGATCAACAACTGCGCCTACTGCCTCGACATGCACACCCGCGACCTCATGAAGAAAGGGCAGAAGATCGAGAAGATCGCACTGGTGCAGGCGTGGCGCGAAGCCGGCAATCTCTTCGACGAGCGTGAGCGGGCCGCCCTCGCCTGGGCCGACATGGTCACGCGCGTTGCCGAGACCAACGTACCGAACGAAGCCTACGAGGCCGCGCGGACCGCGTTCGACGAGCGCGAACTCGTCGATCTCACGATCGCGATCGGCCTGATGAACACCTACAACCGCATGGCGATCAGTTTCCGCAATACGCCACAGGCGGCACTGGAAAGTTAGGACGGGCGTATCTCGAAATGCACTAAGAGCTTCTATGGAAAGTGCGTAGCGGTTTTCCGCCAGGAATGGCGTGTTTTCCACCGGTTACATCCATTTCGCGGATTCACCACACGGCATGCGCCGTAGCGTAACGGGTTTGGCGCATGCCTTTCCGCCCCTCATCCCTGTGCTCGTCACAGGGATCCAGCAGCGCCGCGTCTGCGGCGCGAAAGACTCTCTTCAGCCCAAGGACTTGGGCTGGCTGGATTCTTGTGACAAGCACAGGAATGAGGCAGGAGGAGATGCGTTACCGTACCCGCGACCAATGAGGCCGCACGTCTTCGGGTTCCACAGTACACGACAGAAGCGTAGTGGCATTGGCGGATACTTTTTCTCCCTCATTCCTGTGCTTGTCACAGGAATGAGGGTCACGGGAGAGCCCGCTATACCGCAACTGACTAGGCTGCCACCGTGCAGCCGAAACCATGAAATGCCCTCGAACCAAGGAGTTGGCTATGAAGATATTCATCGCAGGTGCCACGGGTGCCGTCGGCTTGCCGCTGGTGCGGGCGCTCACGACGCTTGGCCATCAGGTGACCGGCATGACGCGTCCCGGCCGTGGGTCGGATCGTCTGCGCGAACTCGGGGCGGCGGCGTCTTTCGCCGATGCCTTCGACCCAGAGGCGGTCCATAAAGCGATCGAGGCGGCAGCACCGGACGTGGTGATCGACCAGCTCACCTGGCTTCCGGCCAACCCCGCCGACATCATCAAATCGATGCCAAACGATACCCGCCTTCACCGCGAGGGCGGCGCCAATCTCATCGCCGCGGCCGAAAAGCTCGGCGTCGGCCGCTACATCATGCAGTCCCGCGGCTTCTATCTGGAGGCCCCGGCAGGTGAGCTCGCCGGCGAGGCCGCGAGGCTCAGATACGACGCGCCCGGCGAGATCGGCGAGAGCACGCGCACCATCGGCGCCTATGAGGACCGGGTGCTCGCCTCGCCGCCGCTCGACGGCGTCGTGCTGCGCTACGGCTTCTTCTATGGCCCCGGCACCTGGTACCGACCGGAGGGAGCCATCGCGGATCAGGCCCGAAAGGGAGAGTCGGCGATCATCGGAGAAGGCAACGGCGTCTGGTCGTTCGTGCACATCGACGACGCGGTCGCCGCGACCGTCGCATCGCTTAACGCCGAACCGGGCGTCTATAATGTCGTCGACGACGATCCCCTGCCCGTCGCCGAATGGCTGCCGGCCTTCGCCCGGTGGGTCGATGCGCCGGAGCCCAAGCGCCTGAGCGTGGAGGACGCGCTGAAGACGGCCGGCGAGGAAGCGGTCTACTACCACACCCGCCTGACCGGAGCGTCCAACCGCCGGGCGAAGGAAAAACTCGCCTTCGTGCCACGGCCGCTTCTGTGGAAGGGTGCCTGATGCCGTGCCACCCTGCAGCGCCGCGCGTTTTCAGACGCACGGCGCTGTAGCAATTTGAGCGGCCGCCGCACCAGATCGGGCCGACGCTCTCGGACTGCAAGGCGCGGGCCGGGTTGGAACATAGATGCCCGCTTCCGGAAAAATGAACTATCATGGCGCCAGCCATCCCTCTGCGCTGACTGGCGTGATCGCGATGGCCAAGGATTACCAGCTCGGACGTGTCGCAATTCCACGACAGGGACATGGCCCGGCGGGGAGCTTCAGGCACGGCGTCGCAAGTTTCATCGAGTCGCAAATACACCTGCCCCGCAGGATCGGACTGTCCTCGGCTCCTGTGCGGAGCATGCTGAATTGACACACGATCGGAGACAGCCATGGCACCGAAATTCGGCAGGGATAAAGAGCTGCATGCCTATCGCGAGATGCTGCTGATCCGCAGATTCGAGGAGAAGGCCGGGCAGCTCTATGGCATGGGCCTCATCCGTGGCTTCTGCCACCTCTACATCGGCCAGGAAGCCATTGTCGTCGGCATGCAGATGGCGACGAAAGAGGGCGACCAGGTGATCACCGGATACCGGGATCACGGCCACATGCTGGCCTGCGGCATGCACCCGAACGGCGTCATGGCCGAGCTGACAGGGCGCCGCGGCGGCCTGTCGAAGGGCAAGGGCGGCTCCATGCACATGTTCTCCAAGGAGAAGCACTTCTATGGAGGTCACGGTATCGTGGGCGCTCAGGTATCGCTCGGCACCGGCATTGCCTTTGCGAACCGCTACAGGGAAAACGGCAATGTCTGCCTGACCTATTTCGGCGAGGGTGCTGCCAACCAGGGCCAGGTCTACGAGAGCTTCAACATGGCCGCGCTGTGGAAGCTGCCGATTGTCTATGTGATCGAGAACAACCGCTATGCCATGGGCACGGAAATGAGCCGCGCCTCGGCCCAGACCGATTTTTCCAAACGCGGCGTGTCTTTCGCCATTCCCGGCGAGCCGGTGGACGGCATGGACGTCCGCGCCGTCTGCGCAGCCGCTCAAAGCGCCATCGAGCATGCCCGCACCGGCAAGGGCCCGTACATCCTTGAGATGCATACCTACCGCTACCGCGGACACTCCATGTCGGATCCGGCAAAGTATCGCTCGAAGGATGAGGTGACCCGCGTTCGCGAGGAGCAGGATCCGATCGATCTGGTACGCCGGCGTCTGCTGGAGAAGTGGAAGCTGTCCGAGGACGAGCTGAAGGCGATGGACAGCGAGACGCGCGAGACCGTCAACGCAGCGGCCGATTTTGCCACGAATGATCCCGAGCCTGATCCGTCGGAACTCTATACCGAAATCCTGCTCTGACGTCGTGAGGTGTTCGCGCCTGCGACAGGCTCTCGGGCCTCCGCCCTGCAAGGCCGGACGCCGGTGGGAGGACCAGGCTCAGGAAGCCTGCGTTCGCTGTCCTGCATCCCCTCCCCGGGTTGACGGAACCCGCTCTTCGGCCGCGAGCAACTGGCCTGCCATGCGTTTGGCCTGCCGGGCAGGCTCGGCGATCCGGGTCATCTGTGCGACGGCCATCGCGCCCTCGTGCAGCAGGTTGATCTCGGCCGCGATCCGCTTCGGCTCCGCAAACCGCGCCGCATGGGCGAGTTCCTCAAAATAGGCGATTGCCAGGCGCTTGTGCATCACGGCAGCGCGGAACACGGGATTGACCGTGTCCTTATGCTCCCCCGCCGCGCTCACGAACATGCAGCCGCGGAACTGCTTGTCCCGAACCGAGGCCTCGAGGAAATCGAACGTCGTCAGGAGGCGCTCGACCGGATCGCTCGCATGCTGCTCGACAAAGGCACGCATGGCGTTACGGTCCTCTTCGTCGCGCCGTTCGAGCGCTGCCAGGATCAGGTCTTCCTTGGTTTCGAAGTGCCGGTACAGCGTCGTCTTGGCCACCCCCGCCTCGGCGATGATCAGGTCGATGCCCGTCGCGTGATAGCCGTGCTGGTTGAACAGCCGGAGTGCGGTGTCGAGCAGGTGGTCCCGGATTTCCGAACGGCGCATTATCGTCCTCACAACACGTAACAGATCTGTATCTTTTCTTAGCGGTGGCGCAAGGCAAATACAAGGGGCTTTCTGAGGCGCGGCTGACGGTACCCCCAAAGTGAAGAGTTCCCTAGGGAACAAGGCCGGAGATCTCTTCAGAACCCGCTCTTGCCAAACGATACAGATCGGTATATTTCTTCTTTCGTTCGATACAGATCGGTATCGTTTATCCCGCGTCAACCGGGCGGATCGCCCACCGCGGACAACCCAAGGAGAAGACAATGCCTCGTGTTCCTAGCGCCCACCCGCGCGCACAGGCTCGCGCCGCTTCCCTCGATCTGGCCGAGCACCACGGCCGGACCGTCAGCGCGGCGGGCCTCTATGTTTCGCTGGTCGTGATCTATGGCTGGTTCGGCGGTATGAAGTTCACCGCTTATGAAGCGGAAGGGCTGACCGGCCTGGTTGGCAACAGTCCGCTGTTGAGCTGGAGCTACTCCCTCTTCAGCGTACGGGACTTCTCGAGCCTTCTCGGCTTCCTCGAACTCAGCATCGGCGCCCTGATCGCGGCACGGCTCGTCAACCCGGTTTACTCGCTCGTCGGCAGTTTGCTCTCGGCCGGGCTGTTCGCGACCACGCTCAGCTTCATGGTGACGACCCCGGGAGTCACCGTGCCGGAGCTCGGCTTTCCGGCGATCTCGGTCGCTGCCGGTCAGTTCCTGCTCAAGGACATCGGCCTGCTCGCCCTCTCCCTCTGGATTGCCGTCGACTCGCTCACGGCGCTCCGCTCAACCAACGCTTGACCAAAGCCACCATTCCCAGATCGGCCGTGCCGGTCGGTTCAACGAAAGGAACATCCCATGTATCTGACCTCTGTTCTGTCTAAAATCCGCGCCCACCGGCGCTATCGCCGGACCCTTCGAGCGTTCACGCAATTGAACGACCACTTGCTCGAGGATGTCGGCATTTCCCGCAACGAAATCGATGTCATCGCGCGCCGGCAATACGACCAATGAACCCCGAGACTGCGTCACGGCTGATCCCAGACGTGACGCAGAAGGAGATCACCTCATGAACACGCATCATGCCAGGGTCCTGATCATCGGGGCCGGACCGGCCGGTTATACCGCCGCCATCTACGCTGCCCGCGCCAACCTGAAACCGCTCCTCGTGACCGGGCTGCAGGCAGGCGGCCAGCTCACGATCACGACGGATGTCGAGAACTACCCAGGCTTTGCCGAACCCGTTCAAGGCCCCTGGCTCATGGAGCAGATGCGGCAGCAGGCGGAGAATGTCGGCACCGAAGTGGCGTACGATATCATCACCTCCGTCGATCTCTCCGAGCGCCCGTTCCGTCTCAAGGGTGACTCCGGCGACATGTACATCGCCGATGCGCTCATCATCGCGACGGGAGCCCA
The DNA here is from genome assembly GCF_030124405.1 of Sinorhizobium sp. 7-81. Lineage (NCBI taxonomy): Bacteria > Pseudomonadati > Pseudomonadota > Alphaproteobacteria > Hyphomicrobiales > Rhizobiaceae > Sinorhizobium > Sinorhizobium sp. 7-81. The sequence continues at coordinate 69,473 of NZ_JASKLT010000009.1, forward strand.
GGCCCGCTGGCTTGGCCTTCCCTCCGAGAAGACATTCAATGGATTCGGCGTCTCGGCTTGCGCGACCTGTGACGGCTTCTTCTACAGAAACAGGGAAGTGGTCGTTGTCGGCGGCGGCAACACAGCCGTGCAGGAAGCGCTCTACCTGTCGAACCTTGCCTCCAAGGTCACGGTCGTTCATCGCCGCGATCGTTTCCGCGCGGAGTCGATCCTGCAGGACCGTCTCCTGGCCAAACCGAACGTCGAAGTGATCTGGAACCACGTCATCGACAAGGTTATCGGCGAGCACGAGCCGAGGAAGTCGGTGACCGGCGTTCGGATCCGTGACGTGAAGACGGGCGACGTGAAGGAGCTATCCACGCACGGCCTTTTTGTCGCGATCGGACACGATCCGGCAACGGCGTTGTTTCGCGGCCAGCTCGACATGGATGCGGACGGCTACATCAAGGTTGGCTCCTGGTCGACGAAAACGACTGTCCCCGGGGTGCTGGCCGCCGGCGATGTCATCGACCCGGTATTCCGTCAGGCCATCAGCGCCGCCGGCATGGGATGCATGGCGGCTCTCGAAGCCGAGAAATTCCTCGCCGAGCATTCACCCGAGCCGGTCGCCCGGGCGGTCGAGCCGCGCGAAGCGGAGATGGTTGGAGCGTAAGTGCAGGGGATCACCGGCGACGCGAAGGCCTCCTGAGGAAGCGCGGATCCGCCCGCAGTTCATCTGCAAAGGTCCGTGCTTCCCGACGCCTTCCGGATGCCCTTGCATTCGAACGGCGCCGGAGTGACAACCGGTGTCCGGCAGCTGCCACTGCCTCCTCTTGCCGAGATCATGGCCGTTCAATCCAAGCCCAAGCGAGACCGATCCATGGACATCAATCAGGTCAGGTACTTTCTCAATCTGGCTGAAACATTGAACTTCACCGAAGCCGCGCGTCGAAGCGGTGTCTCGCAGCCCAGCCTCACGCGGGCAATCCAGCGCCTCGAGGAAGACTTGGGCAGTCCGCTGATCTATCGCGACGGCAAGGACAGCCGCCTGACAGCGCTCGGCCGCGACGTCCAGGCCGAGTTCATGCGGATTGAGCTCGCGCTTAGAAACGTGCGCGAGCATTCCGAAAGCACGGTGCTCGGCCGGCGCCGTATTCTCGATATCGCCGTAGCCCCGACCATCGGCCCCGCTGCATTTGCCGCATTCTTTGACGCCGCGCTTGGCGAGCTTCCTTCCGTGAAGATCAACATGCATCAGCTATTGGCCGGCGAAGGCGCGAACGAAGTGCTTTCCGGCAAGTATCACGCCTGTATCCTGCCGCGGGCGCCGCGCCCCAACCCCAAGCTCAACGTCGTGCCGCTCTTTCGCGAGCGGTTCCTCCTCGCCTGCGCGGAGAGCCATCCGCTGGCGGGCAAGGATGTCGTCAGCACCGAGGCGATCGCCGCCTATCCCTATATCGATCGCCTGGCCTGCGAGTTCCACACCGAGATCACCGAGCACCTGATGGACCATGATGCGGTCATGCAGCCGCGCTTCAGCGCCGACCGCGAGGACTGGGTCCAGCAGGTGGTCGCGGAGGGCCGTGCGATCTGCATCATGCCCGAGCGGTCCATCGTCGTGCAGGGCATCGTTACCCGTCCGGTCGAAGGGATTTCCCTGGAGCGCGAACTGGTATTTGTGACGGTCTCCGGTTCCGGCACACCGCTCGAGATCCGCAAGATCGCGCAGTCGGCGGCCCGGCACGACTGGTCATGAGCGGGTGCTGTCGCGCGGCTATGGAATCTATGCACACCCTATATTGGGAATCCTCAGGACGGATCGCCATATTCAGGCAACAAATCCAGCAACGGAGACAAGGGCAATGACCTATAGAAAAACCGACGAAGCGGTCAGAAAGCTTACGCCCGAGCAGTATCGGGTGACGCAGCAGAACGGCACCGAACGCCCCTTCACCGGGGAGTACACCGACAACAAAACGCCGGGAATCTATGTCGACATCGTTTCCGGCGAACCGCTGTTCGCCTCGGCCGACAAGTTCGATTCCGGCTGCGGCTGGCCGAGCTTTACCAAGCCGATCGTACCGGCAAACGTCAACGAACTCAGGGATAACTCGCATGGCATGATCCGCACCGAGGTGCGCTCGGTGCATGGCGACAGCCATCTCGGCCATGTGTTTCCCGACGGCCCTGAAGACCGGGGCGGACTGCGTTACTGCATCAATTCCGCCGCACTGCGCTTCATTCCGCGCGAGGAAATGGAGGCCGAGGGCTACGGCGCCTATATCAACCAGGTGGAGGATATCTGAATGACCAAGAGAGCTGTTTTGGCTGGTGGCTGCTTCTGGGGGATGCAGGATTTGATCCGCAAGCTCCCCGGCGTCATCGACACCCGCGTGGGCTACACCGGCGGCGATGTGCCGAATGCGACCTACCGCAATCACGGTACCCACGCCGAAGGCATCGAGATCGTCTTCGATCCCGAGAAGATCAGCTACAGGCGGATTCTGGAGTTCTTCTTCCAGATCCACGATCCGACCACGAAGAACCGACAGGGCAACGACATCGGCACCTCCTACCGCTCGGCGATCTACTATGTCGACGACGAGCAGAAGCGGATTGCCGAGGACACGATTGCAGACGTCGAGGCCTCGGGCCTGTGGCCGGGCAAGGTCGTGACCGAAGTCGAGCCGGTGGGAGACTTCTGGGAGGCGGAGCCGGAGCACCAGGATTACCTGGAGAACTATCCCAGCGGCTACACCTGCCACTTCCCGCGCCCCGACTGGGTGCTGCCCCGGCGGTCAGCGGCCGAGTAACCGGCCGCCTCTGGCCGCGGCGTTTCTTGCCTCGGTCATAGCTGCTCATCGAGGCAGCCCGGAAGCGCGTTCAGGCTGAACGCGCTTCCGTCAGCATGTCCATCACCATGACGTCGCTCATTGAGAGCGCCTGCACTTCCAAGGCGAACAAGATCGCCGAAGCGATTGAAGTGCTGTCCGTCCAAAAAAGATTTGAGGCACAAAAGGTGCTATCCTCGGCCCATTCACGTTCAGGAGCCGCCTCTTGCAATATCCGAGCGGATTCCACGTTGGAAGCCGCGGAGTACGTACCCCGCCTGCAAGCGCCCAAATAGTCGTCGCGATCCCAATTGAGGAGAAGATCGATGCATGGCAAGTTGCACCCGCTGCTGCAAGAGGCTCTGGAAGCGCATGGCGGGCACGACCGCTGGCGCAAGTCCAAGGGTATTGCCTCAACGATACTGAGCGGTGGAAAGCTATGGGAGCTGAAAGGCGCTCCTTTGATCCCTGTGCCGCGGCGTGCAACAAGCGAGTTCCACCGGCAGTGGACCCGAGTTACTCCCTTTGGAGAACCGGATTGGACGATGATCTGGACTCCCGAGCGTGTGGAGATCACCGCCGGAGATGGCGCTGTTATCGCCGAGCGAAACAACGGACGTGAAGCGTTTGATCGCAGCTTCAACGGACAATGGGACCCGCTGAACCTCGCCTACTTCAACGGCTATGCCATGTGGACGTATCATGCGACGCCGTTCGTTTTCGGCGAGCCCGGCTATGAAGCTCGCGACATTGCCCCGATCGAGAACGAAGGTGAGACGCTCCGCGGCGTAGCCGTCCAGTTTCCCGAAGGCGTACACAGCCACACGCGGGAACAGCGCTTCTACTTCGGCTCGGATGGGCTGCTGCGCCGTCACGATTATACGGTTGATGTGTGGGCGGACACGCCGGCTGCGCACTTCATATCTGATTACGTCAACGTTGACGGGCTGAAGTACCCGACCCGCCGCAGCGTGTTCACACTCAAGCCGGATCGCACACTCGACCGCGATTTCAACGCCGTCACGATCGAGCTATCGGATTACGCGCTGTTCTGAAATGATGCTGCCGCGATTGCCGGTCCTGTACAGCAACGGTTTCCCGTCAGGAATTGCGTAGTTTCAAAGCGTTAGATCATTTCACTGTTTCAACGAAAAAATGATCTTGAGCGAAGGAGCGTCACCATGGCTTTCAACACGCAACGGCTTCAATTTGCCGGCCATTCCGGTGCAACGCTCGCCGCCCGCCTCGACCTGCCCAACGGGCCCTTGCGCGGCTACGCGCTTTTTGCCCATTGCTTCACCTGTTCGAAGGATCTGGCGGCGGCGCGCCGCATTGCGGCGGAGCTTGCGCGCGAAGGCATAGCCGTGCTGCGCTTCGATTTCACCGGCCTCGGATCGAGCGAGGGCGAATTCGCCTCGACAAATTTCTCCTCCAACGTCGCCGACCTTCTTTCGGCCGCCGACTATCTCCGTCAACACTATCAGGCACCGTCGCTGCTGATCGGCCACTCGCTCGGCGGCGCAGCGGTCCTGGCCGTCGCCGGCAACATTCCCGAGGTGCGTGCCGTTGCCACGATCGGCGCGCCGGCCGATGTCGGCCATGTGCTGAAGAATTTCGGAACGAGCCTCGAGGAGATCGAGAAAAACGGCGCGGCCGACGTCGACCTCGCCGGGCGTACGTTTCTTGTCAGGAAGCAGTTTGTCGAGGACGCGCGTGCACAGCGCATCAGGGACGCTGTCGCGAGCCTGAAAAAACCGCTCCTCATCCTTCACGCGCCGCTGGACCAGACGGTGGGCATCGAGAACGCCAACGAAATCTTCCTCGCGGCCAAACATCCCAAGAGCTTCGTTTCGCTGGACAAGGCCGACCACCTGCTCACCGACCCTGAAGACGCGGCCTTCGCCGGACGGGTCATTACGGGATGGATGACGCGTTATCTCGCCGCCGACGCGCCGCAGGGGACCGAGCCGATCGAACATGTCCGCGTGATGGAAACCGGCGAAGGCAAGTTTCAGAACGCGGTTCAGGCAGGCGGTCATCGGCTTTTCGCCGACGAACCTGAAAACGTCGGCGGGCTCGATTCCGGACCCTCGCCCTACGACTTCCTGTCGATCGCGCTCGGCGCCTGCACCTCGATGACGCTGCGCCTCTACGCCGATCACAAGAAGCTGACGCTCGGGCGCATCGGCGTAGACGTCTCCCATGCCAAGATCCATGCCAGGGACTGCGAGGAGTGCACCGAAGCGGAACGCAGCGGCGGCGCCAGGATCGACCATTTCGAGCGTGTCATTTCCGTCGATGGCGAGGTCTCCGAAGAGCTTCGCGGCAAGATCGCCGAAATTGCCGGCAAATGCCCGGTCCATCGCACGCTCGAAGCCGTGGCGAAGGTAAAAACCGTCGTGAAATCAGGCCCCCAGGCGACGGAACGATAGCTTCGGCCACCGAGATGGGGTGGTTGCCGCCTTCCCCCGGAACGGCATCGCAGGTGGTTTCGGTTCAAGGACCATGCGGGCGGCTAACGCGACCCGGTGATCCTGTGGTACTCTCTTGCTACTGCATGTTTCCTTAAATCGTAGCCGCGCGTCGGATAAGACGCGGCGCTGTAGGACATGATGAGGGGGCTGATGCGATGTTGCGCGTGTTGGCGTTGATCCTGTTTCTCACTGGAATCCCGATGCAGGCGGACGCCGCACCTCCGGATGCGGCGTCTTCGGATGTCGACCTGGAACTCGTGCTGGCGGTCGACATGTCGGGCTCGATGGACATGGAGGAGGCGCGTGTGCAGCGCCTCGGCTACCTGGAGGCACTCAGACACCCGGACTTCATCAATGCCATCAAGGGCGGTTACCTGGGGCGTATTGCCATCGGTTATTTTGAATGGGCGGGGCTGGTGAACGAAGCGTCGGTGCTGGCCTGGCAGGTGATCGACGACGCCGAGGACGCCGAAGCCTTCGCCGCCCGGCTCGAAGCCCGCCCGGTCGGCACCCGGCGCGGCACCTCGATCTCCAACGCGATCCTGTTCGGGACCAACCTGATCGAGTCCAATGCCTACTCCGGTGTGCGCCGCGTCCTTGATCTTTCCGGCGACGGCCACAACAACGTCGGACCGCCGGTCGCGCCCGCGCGTGCTGCCGCCCTGGAGCGCGGGATCGTCATCAACGGATTGGCGATCCTCATCAGGCCCTCCAATTCGGGCGTTCCGCTTGATCAGTACTATTCGGAATGCGTCATCGGCGGCCCGGGCTCCTTCATGATTCCCGTACACGAGGCGGAGGACTTTGGCATCGCCGTTCGCCAGAAGCTGCTCCTGGAGGTAAGCGGCCGCACGCCTGCCTGGAGCCTGCGGCGAGCCGCTGCCATATCCCCGGTCGATTGCCTGTTCGGCGAGAAGCTCAATCCGAACTTCATCGAGCGGGTGTTTCCGGAACTGAATCGGTAGATCGGAGGCAGATTTCGGCGATCACGATCCAGAAGAGCGGAACCCGCGGCGGGTTCACTCCGGCAGCCCGGCCAGTCGCAGGCCGTCCGCGAAGCGCGCGAGATCTTCCGGGCGATGGATCGGCAGCCAGTCCTTGAGGTTGGAGACGCGGAGCGACGGGTCGAGCGCGCGCAGGCGCTGCATCGCCTGCCGGGCTTCGTCGCTGCGCCCGGCAAGCGCGTGGCTCGCCGCCACCACGGCGACCGCTATCAGCAGGCTGGGGAGGTTCCCCAGCGCCTTCTCGGCCCAGGCCGACGCGGAATCGAAGCGCCCGGCGAAGAAGTGCGCGAGCGCCGTCCCGGCCTGCATCCGGAAAATCTCCGGGTCCAGCGGGCTCAGGCGAACGGCATGGGCGAAATTCTCTATCGCGCTCTCCGTTTCACCACGGAAAACGCGCAGGAAGCCGCCGAGGAACCAGGCGGGAGCGAGGTTGGGATTGAGCAGCCGTGCCCGGTCGATGAGCGCGATGCCACCGTCGAGGTCGCCCGCGAGATGGCCGAGCGCGTGCCCGCCTCTTGTCAGCGCCACCGCATCGTCCCGGCCAAGTTCCACCGCCAGCCGAGCAAGGCGCGCGCCCTCGGCGATCTCCCGGGCCCGGTCGGTTGTCCAACCATTCACCTTACGCCAGAAATGGCACCAGGCCGCCGCGGCATAGGCCGAAGCGAATTCCGGATCGAGTTCGGTCGCCTTGTAGAACAGGGGCAGCGCCGCCTCGATCGCTTCGCGGGTCCCGCTGTGCAGCTTCGCCATCCCGCGCAGGTAATAGTCGTAGGCGTCGAGGTTTTCCGTCGGCTTGCGCTTGGCGCGTTCGATCTCCGCCCGTTCGAGCTGTGGCGCGATCGCACCGACGACACTTTCGGCCATCTGGTCCTGCAGTTCGAAGATGTCGTCGAGCGTGCCTTCGAAGCGCTCTGCCCAGAGATGCGTCCCGGTCGTGGCGTCGATGAGCTGTCCGGTGATACGCAGCTTGTTGCCGGACTTGCGCACGCTGCCTTCCAGCACGTAGCGCACGCCAAGCTCCTGGCCAACTTCCTTCACATCCACCGCACGGCCCTTGTAGGTAAAGCTCGAATTGCGGGCGATCACGAACAGCCAGCGGATGCGCGACAGGGCCGCGATGATGTCCTCCACCACGCCGTCGGCGAAATAGTCCTGCTCCGGATCGCCGCTGAGATTGAGGAACGGCAGGACGGTAATGGAGGGCTTCTCCGGAAGGACGAGCGCGGCCGGCGGCGGTTCCTTCTGCTCCGGCGCCGCCTGTTCGACGACGAGCTGTCGCGTTTCCCCGATCTCGCCTCCCCTGATCTCGCCGACAAAGCGGAAGCCCTTGCGGGCGACCGTCCGGACGAGCCGCTGCTCTTCGCCACTGTCGCCGATTGCCTTGCGAACCGCGTTGATGTGGCTGGTGATCGTCGATTCCGAGACGATCCGGCCGCCCCACACCGCCTGGAGCAGGTCGTCCTTGCTGACTACGCGGTCGCGATTCCTGACGAGATGCAGCAACAGGTCGAAGACCTGCGGCCCGACTGCCACGACTTGCCCGCGCAGAGTCAATTCGCGGCGCTCCGGATCGAGCACGTAGTCTCCAAACACGAACTGCACGTCGCTATCCCCTGACGAATGCTTCCGTCCCTTGATAGCACGCCTTGCCGTGCTTAGGGCGATTCCAGGAAACGTGTGTAGCGGTTTCAGTCGCAGCTTCAAAGGCAAGAGCATCCGGTGCCCATCGAGCGACAGCACGTAATTGGGTTCGGCAGATGCTTTTTCGTCCTCATCAAATTAGCTGAGCCGTAACGCACGGCCGTCCCCATCCTCCCTCATTCCTGTGCTCGTCACAGGAATCCAGCGCGCCCAAGTCCTTGGGCGCGGGAGAATCGTACGTGCAACTGAAGCGAAACTACAACTGTGACAGCATCTGTATTGCCGCGAGACGGAGTCACGGCGCGGACGCGCCGTGGCTGGATTCCTGTGACAAGCACAGGAATGAGGTTGGGAGGAGAACCTAGCCGTACGCAACCGACGAGGAGCAGTACGCTGCTGTCGTACAATGTGCCCAGCCGGCAAGCACCCTTGGACGAATAACCAAGCTTCCCTCAAGCTCAATTCGAGCCCGCCGCAAGGACTTCCCCGACAGGTGCAGGCACTCTCCGTGCACATCGACGGCAATGGTTGCGGTCGGGAGAAAGGGAGAGAAGCCATGAAGATCGTCGTCATCGGAGGCACCGGCCTCATCGGATCGAAACTTGTGAAGAACCTTCGCGAGCGCGGCCACGACCTGCTCGCAGCCGCGCCCACCACGGGCGTTAACACCATCACCCGCGAGGGGTTGGCCGAAGCGCTCGACGGCGCCGATATCGTCGTCGACGTGGCGAATGCACCGGTGTGGGAAGACAAGGCCGTGCTCGAGTTTTTCGAGACGTCGGGCCGGAACCTCCTGGCTGCGGAAGCCGCCGCCGGCGTCCGTCACCACGTTGCCCTGTCGGTCGTCGGCAGCGAACGGCTTCCCGACAACGGCTATTTCCGGGCGAAGGTCGCGCAGGAAAATCTCATCAAGGCATCCGGCATTCCCTACACCATCCTGCGTGCCACGCAGTTCTTCGAGTTCGTCGGCGGCATTGCCCAATCGGGCACGGTCGGCGAGGAAATCCGCCTGTCGCCGGCGCTGTTTCAGCCGATCGCGTCCGACGACGTGGTGGCAGCACTTGCCGATGTCACGGTCGCGCCGCCCGTCAACGGCACGGTCGAAGTCGCCGGTCCCGAGGCCATACCGCTCGACGAAGTGGTCAGGCGCTTCCTCAGCGCAACGCAGGACACGCGCAAGGTGGTGCCGGACGTCCACGCACGCTACTTCGGCTCCGTTCTCGACGATCAATCGCTGACCCCCGGCAAGAGCCCGCGCCTGGGTGCGATCCGGTTCGAGGACTGGCTCGGCCAGCAAGCCTCGCGCTGACGCGGGCGATGGGCAAATCAGAAAAAATAGCCCGGAACCGGGCCGGAACTTCACGACAGATCCCCCCTCGAAGGAGAATTGCCATGCTTAAACGATTTCTCTCGGCCGCTGCCTTCGCAGCGCTCTCGATCTCCGCGGCTTCGGCAGGCGACCGGCCCGCGGGCAAGGTGACGGTCGTCTTCGACCACGCGCTCCCTAACGTCCCTGGCAAGAGCATGAAGGGCGTGCTCGTCGAATACGGGCCGGGTGGCGGATCACCCGCCCACACGCACCCCAAGTCCGCCTTCATCTATGCGACGGTTCTCGAGGGCGCGATCCGCAGCAGCGTCAACGGCTCACCGGAAAAGGTCTACCATGTCGGCGAAAACTTCTACGAAGACCCAGGCTCTCATCATGAGGTAAGCGCGAATGCCAGCGACACGGAGCCTGCGCGGCTGCTGGCGGTGTTTGTCGTCGACACCGACGAAAAGGAAATCACCACGCCGATCAAGGAGTGAGCCGCCGGAACCACTCACCGAGCGCAACAGTCCCGGCGGCTCCCGGCCGTTTCGGGACTGCCGCATCCCGTCGACATTCAACCAGGACAGAAAAATGGATTCACTTCAAGACAAGGTCGCCATCGTCACCGGCGGAAGCTCCGGGATCGGCCGCGCTGCTGCGCTTTCACTCGCGAGACGCGGCGCAAAAGTTCTGATCACCGGGAGAAGACAGTCCGCGGTCGACGCGGTCTGCGCTTTGTCCGAAAACATCGGCGGCATCGTCGCGGATGTCGCCAACGCCGATGATGCGGCGCGCACCATTGCCGCGGCGGCCGATCGCTGGGGTAGCCTCGACCTGCTCGTCAACAATGCCGGCGCCGGCGCGATCATGCCCCTTTCCGACGCAACGGCGGAACGCATCGCCGCGATATTCGCCGTCAACGTCACCGGCCCGAGCCTGCTTGCCGCTGCCGCCCTTCCCCTCCTCCGGGCGAGCAAAGGCGCGATTATCAACATCTCCAGCACCTACGGCCACAAGGCTGCGGCCGGTCTTTCCCACTATGCCGCCAGCAAGGCAGCGCTGGAGCACCTCACGCGCTGCTGGGCACTTGAGCTCGCCCCGGACGGCATCCGCGTCAACGCGATCTCCGCCGGCCCCACCGAATCCGGCGCACTCACGGGCATGATGGGCCTTTCCGCCGAACAGGCGGCCGAGGTCAAGTCGCACGAGCGAGACATGATCCCGCTGAAGAGACGCGGCGAACCGGACGACATCGCCCGCTGGATCGCCATGTTCGCCGATCCGGGCACGGCTTGGGCAACCGGCCAGATCCTGAGCGTCGACGGCGGGCTGTCGGTCGCCTAGCGCAATTCCAAGGCGTGCAACCGTTTTCCTCCGGAATTGCATCGTTCCGAACGGTTGGATCATTTCTGGAAGGTCCACGGGAAGCGGCCTGCGCCACATGGCACTGGCCGCTGCCCGCAACACCTTTCGCCAAGCCGCGCCCCCCACGATGCCGCGCGTCTTATCAAACCCGCAAGGGAGGTTCCGGCCGGGGTGGCGGCTGGTTCTCCGGCTAGATCTGGTCACTCGCGCGGGAGAGCTGAGCGGACGATCGCGTCTCCACGCCGCCGCAACGGGAATTGGCGGAAACCGCCCTTCCCCTCACCCGTACGGCTGCTATCATCCGCGGGATGACCAAGGAAGCCGAAGCCACGTCGCTCGCCGGCGGCGAGAGAACCGTTGTCAGCCGACGAGGCGGGGTCGTCATCCGCGAGACGGGCCCATGGGCTCCTTCGGTCCATTCCCTGCTGCGCCATCTTGAGGATGCCGGCTTCGCCGGTGCGCCTCGCGTCGTCGGAGACGGCTTTGACGAGCAGGGCCGCGAAGTCCTCACCTATATCGAAGGCGATGTCATCAATCCGGCCCCCTGGTCGGACGAGGCTGTTCACGCGCTTGGCGGCCTCATGCGCCGGCTGCACGATGCGACCGCCTCCTTTCGGCCTCCGGCAGATGCGCTCTGGCGCCCCTGGTTTGGCCGGAACGTCGGCACGCCGGACAGCGTCGGGCACTGCGATGCCGCCCCCTGGAACGTGGTTTCGCGAAACGGCAAGCCGGTAGCGCTGATCGACTGGGAGGCGGCCGGCCCCGTCGACCGGCTCACCGAGATCGCCATGGCCGCCTGGAACAACGCCCAACTCTATGACGACGACGTCGCGGAGATGAACGGCCTGCCCGATGCCAAGCGCCGCGTGCGCCAGGTGCGCATCTTCGCCGACGGCTACGGACTACCAGCCGGCGAGCGCCACCGGCTCGGCTACAGGATCATCGCGTTCGCAGCCGAGAGCGCTGCGAACGAGGTGGTCGAACAGCAGATCACGCCCGAAACCGAAATCGCCCCGCGCGTCTGGGGCATCGCCTGGCAGACGCGCGGCGTCGCCTGGCTCATCCGCAACCGTGAGGCATTGGAGAAGGCGTTGATGTGAGACGGATCGGATGGCGGTAAGGTGCCGACGCGAAGGGGGCCGTCGCGGGCATTACATCCATTCGTCACGACTTCCGGGTAGCCTGTAACGGGAGGGTTCTGGCGGCTCCATCGTTTTGCCGCACAACCTGACGCCACGCGCCTCGACGACAGCACGGGCAAGTGGCGCGGGTCAACCGAGGATGAAAAATGAGCAAGTCTGCCAACCTGGCTCTAGCAGCCCTCTTCGCGGCAACGATCGCCGCCGGCGCCTCTCCTGCATTTGCAGCGGGAAGCTACTACAAGGGCATATCGGCAACGCGCATCAATGACGGACACCGGAGCGGCAAATTCAACCCCGGAGCCAAAGGGGTGAACAAGCCGCCGCCGAGAAACGGCGCGTACTACAAAGGCATTTTCCGCAGGTAGGAACGGGAAAAGCCCCCGGCGACCGTGCTCCAACGCGCCTGCCGCTCAATCCGCTCTCTGCCCCGCGCAAACGTCGCGCACACATGCGCGCAGCCAGCGATGCGCCGGGTCGGCGTCGAGGCGCGGGTGCCAGAGCATGGAAACGGTGATCTCCCGCGCGAAGACCGGCAAGGGAAAACTGTGCATGCCGGCCCGGAGCGCTCCCGTATGCCGCTCGGGAACGCTGGCGATCAGGTCGGTGGCGCTGGCGAGCGCGAGTGCGGCGGCAAAGCCGCCGACGATCGTGACGATCTCGCGCTTGAGCCCGAGTGCCTCCAGCGCCTCGTCGAGCGGCCCCTTGTCGAGGCCGCGCCGCGAGACGAGCACATGCCTGCCGGCGGCATAGCGGGCGGGCGTCACCTCGCCCTCGCAAAGCGGGTGCCCCAGCCGCACGACGCCGACGAACCGGTCGCGGAACAGCGCCTGGGTGCGCACCTCCGGACTGATCGTCTCGCCCACCACGCCGGTCTCGAGGTCGACGGTCGCCTTGCGAAGCGGCCCGCTGTCCCTGTCCGGTTTCGGCACGAAACGCAGCCGTACGCCGGCCGCTTCCCGGCCGACGCGGGCGATCAGGTCCGGCCCGAAATTCTCCACGAAACCGTCGCTGGTCCTGAGCGTGAAGGTTCTGGCCAGCCGGTCGAGGTCGAGCTTTTCCTGCGGCCTCAAAACCGCCTCCGCCTCCTCTACGAGCCGGCCGACCCGCTCGCCGAGTTCGAGCGCGCGGGGCGTCGGCACAAGGCCGCGCCCTGCCCGGACCAGCAGCGGATCGCCCGTCGCCTGGCGCAGCCGCGCCAGCGCCCGGCTCATCGCCGATGGGCTGAGCCGCAGCCGCCTGGCCGCGCGGGCAACGCTGCCTTCCGATAGCAGCACATCGAGGGTGGCAAGAAGATTGAGGTCAGGTTTCGACATGCGCCGACTATAGCCCATGGTGACATGGCGTCAAACGCACGAATGAAGTGCAAATGATGCGCATTCCGCCATGGTTCGCGAAGGACTACCTTTTCCGCAACCCCCAAACGCAGGAAACGGAGTTCATAGCAATGTCGATCACGACACGGCCAGCCGGGATGGTCCCCGAAACAGGCGCCGGAACGGGCGAGCGGACGCCCTCCTTTCGCTGGGCGCTCGCCGCCCTTTCCCTCTCGATGCTGCTCTCTTCGCTCGGCACCAGCATCGCCAATGTCGGCCTGCCGGCGCTGGCTGAGGCGTTCGACGCCTCGTTCCAGGAGGTCCAGTGGATCGTGCTTGCCTATCTGCTCGCCATCACCACGCTCATCGCCAGCGTCGGGCGGCTCGGCGATATGGTCGGCCGCCGCCGGCTGCTGCTTTCCGGCATCGCGCTCTTTACCGCAGCCTCCGCCCTTTGCGGCATCGCGCCCACGCTTTCAATGCTGATCGCGGCGCGGGCGGCGCAGGGTCTCGGCGCGGCGGTCATGATGGCGCTTGCCATGGCGCTCGTCGGCGAGACGGTACCGAAGGCAAGGACCGGCAGCGCCATGGGGCTGCTCGGAACGACGTCCGCGATCGGCACCGCCCTCGGCCCCTCGCTCGGCGGCCTCCTGATCTCCGGCCTCGGCTGGCGGGCGATCTTCCTCGCCGGCGTGCCGCTCGGCATTCTGACGATCGTCATCGCGTTTTGCGCCCTGCCCGTGGATCACAAGCGGCGTGATGGCACGCGGCCGGGCTTCGACACCCTCGGCACGTTGCTGCTGGCGCTGACGCTTGCGGCCTATGCGCTCGCCATGACGATCGGACGCGGAAGTTTTGGCCCGCTCAGCATGAGCTTCCTGCTGATCGCGATCGTCGCAGGTGCCCTCTTCGTGTTCGTCGAGGCTAGAACCGCCTCGCCCCTGCTCCGGCTGACGATGTTCCGCGATCCGGTGCTCTCCGCCGGCTTGGCCGTGAGCGCGCTGGTCTCGACGGTGATGATGGCGACGCTGGTGGTCGGGCCGTTCTACCTCTCCCATGGGCTCGGGCTCGATGCGGCCCGCGTCGGCCTCGTCATGTCCGCCGGCCCGCTGGTCGCGGCACTCGCGGGCGTGCCCGCCGGCCGCCTGGTCGACCGGCTCGGCGCGCAGCCGATGACCGTCGCCGGGCTTGCCGCGATCGCCGCCGGCGCCTTCCTCCTCTCCCTCATTCCGGCCGGGTTCGGCATTGCCGGTTATATCGCGCCCATCGTCACCGTGACCGCCGGCTATGCGCTGTTCCAGGCCGCCAACAACACAGCCGTCATGAAGGATGTCGGATCGGGCGAGCGAGGCATCATCTCCGGCATGCTCAACCTTTCCCGCAATCTCGGCCTCGTCACCGGCGCCTCCTTCATGGGAGCGGTCTTCGCGCTCGCCTCAGGCGCAAGCGAGATCGCCACGGCATCCCCCGAGGCGGTCGCCACCGGCATGCGCATCACCTTCGCCGTCGCCGCAGTCCTGATCGTCGCCGCACTCGTCGTCGCGGTCACCAGCCGCGCCTTCGCAAACCGCACTGCGGTTCCGGGTGACGTAACATAAGCCGCTCGGCCGGACGCTCTTCCGGGCGAGCCCATTCTGGGCGAACCGCCGCGTCATCGACATATCGGGCGACGGGCCCAACAATGCCGGAGCGCCGGCGCCTCTCGCCCGAAACAACACCATTGCCCAGGGGATCACCATCGACGGCCTCCCGGTCATGCTGAGGAGCGCGCCGGATACGGCATCGATCGCGGATCTCGACGTTTATTACCGCGAGTGCGTCATCGGCGGTCCCGGGTCTTTCCTGTTGAAGGTGAAGCACATCGACGAGTTTGCCGCGGCGATCCTCGCCAAGCTCGTCATCGAGATTTCGGGGCTGAAGGTGAGCCGCTACGGGCCGGATGAGCCAAAGCCAAGTCCTGTCCAGTACGGGCAACCCTATAATTGCTTCATCGGCGAGGAACTGCAGGAGCGCTCGATCGGACGATAGATCATTTTCATCGCTTCGCTCAAACGACAGTAGCGTGCAGCGCCTCGTCGGTCTCTTCCGATCCTTGTTCCCGTGCTCGTCACTCTCGTCTCACCAGCTCGGCCGAGCGTTCCGCGCAGGGCGACCAGCCACGTGTGAAGCCCATGCCCATGGCGATCTGGGCCAGCGCCAGTTGCTCGCGCAGATGCTTGCAGTCGGCGAGCAGCGTGCGGATCGTCGCTTCGGCGTCGCCGTCGTGCCAGGCGAGCGCGGCCGCAACTTCGTCCAGCCACTCGTCGAATTCCTCGATATCGGACCGCTCCGCGGCAGACATGAATCCTCCTTCTCCGTGCATGGACGGAGTTCTCTCTTCAACAGTTTCAGATTGGCGGCCGCATCGCCGATGGATGTTCTTATTATGTTCTCTTTGGGGCGGGAGTCAATCGCGTTTCGTGAAGCGGGCGGGAATGTTGTCACACAATTCCGGACGGAAAACCGCTGCACACTTTTCCTGGAATTGTTGAGTTAAATGCTACGCATTCCTGGCGGAAAACCGCTACGCACTTTTCCTAGAATTGCTTGGTTAGGTGCTGCGCAATTCCTGGCGGAAAACCGCTACGCACTTTTCCTGGAATTGCTTGGTTAGCTGCTGCGCAATTCCGGACGGAAAACCGCTGCGCACTTTTCCTGGAATTGCTTAGTTGATCCGCTCGCCGAAGAACGCTTGCGGAAACAATGAGAACATCGGCTTCTTGCGAAGTTCGACCGCGGAACGGCTCCGCATGGCGAGCCAATGCCGCACCGCCTGCTGCGGCGGCTCGCCGGGTGCAATCGCGATCGACCGGCCCATGAGGTCGAGGCGGCGGCCGCGATAGCCGAGGTCGGCCGGGTGCCGGCCGAAACGGGACGGGCCGAAATCGACGCACCAGCGCTTCCGGTGTGGGAACCGTCTCGCGGGGCCTGCCGCAAAGAAGGCCCAGACGTCGATGTCCTTGAGCCCGTTCACGCCGTCGAGATAATGCAGCGCACCGCCCTGGGCGAGGGCAAGAAGGAGCAGGCGATCGCGATAGAGGCCGGCGACGGGCGCGCGATCGAAGATGGCGGCGAGCGTGCGAAGGGCGACGGCCGCGATCTCCTCGAGGTCCTCCGGCGTGAGCCGTTCGTAGGATCTTTCGCTGACGTCCTCCATCGTGGACACCGTTCTCCTGCTGCTCCAGACTTAGCGCGGAACGCGGGATGTTGCGTGACCGGGCAACGATAATCCCGGCGGACGGGTATTGTGCAAAAAGTGCTGGCGAGGCCAAGGGCGTCGAGGGCCGCGCCTGACCGCGAACTCGGACCCGCGAAAGACCGTTATCCCTCCGCTTCCCAGACCGAATTGGCGTCGCGGATGACCTTCCTGATTTTCTTCTCCTTCTGCCAGTCGCGGCCGATGTCCTTGATGACCGGGCGCTTTTCGGGCGAGAAGATATAGCTTTTCTTGTTGCGGACGTATTTTTCGAGGGCCGGGTTCACGCCGTAGTAGAATTGTTTTTCCGGGTCCTTCGCGGGGTCCATCAACCTCGCGCACTCCCTCACGAACTCGCCTCTGAGAAGCGACGGCGAGGTGGTGAAGATCGGGAAGGCGCTGAACGTCGGGATCTTGATACCGAACAGTCGCACATATTCGTTGCGCTTGTGAAAATGGCCCTTCTTCGCGATGTCCCATTTCTGCTCGGCGGTGTGGAAAGACACCTGTGCGATCGAGGCATTCCGGAAGGCGGTGAAAACGTCCGGGCCGATGTCGGTCAACGCGACCCAATCGTCTTCGAGGTGCAGGACGAACTCCGCCTTTGTGGCCGACCAGAGCCGCCGCACGGCGCCGGCGAAGCCCGGCGTTTCGGGCTCGAAAACGACGGCCGCCGGAAACCGGAGCCGGACGAGATCGAGGCAGGCGGCATGCGCGTCCTCATCCCCGAAGATCGGATCGAGGTTCATGTAGACATTCTCGATCTCGAAGTGATCGAGCATCCGCTTCGACAGGCTTTCGAGCGTGGCGGCCAACAGATCGGGGCGCCGCGAGGCGACAATGCAAACGTCGATTTTCGGCATCGATGATCGTCTTGCGGTTGAGGGGGCCGAGGTGTACACGCTTGTCATCCACGGCGTGTGGCTTGACAAAAGAAACTGTTCAGGCGCCGCTCATATAGTCGCCTCAACAACAGCGTGCAACAGGGAAAACATGGCTCGCGTGAGTATCGCCGTTCCCACCTACAACGGTGTCCAGACAATTTCCGAAAGCCTGAATTGCCTGCGCGGGCAGAGTTTCGAGGATTTCGAGGTCATCATCTGCGACAACGCCTCGACCGACGGCACCAGCGAGATCTGCGCCGACTTTGCGCGAAGGGACCGACGGTTCCGCCACGTTCGCAGCAACATCAACGTGCCGGTGATGGAGAACTTCAAGAAGGCGCTGCACCTCGGCGAGGCCGCTTATTTCATGTGGCGGGCGGATGACGACCTGACGGACGAGAACCATCTCGAGGCAACCGTGAATGCGCTCGACCGCGACGGCGATGCCCGGCTGGCCGTGACCCCGGTCCACCGGATCAACACGTCGACCGGACGGGAGGCCGACTACCCGCTGCCGGTGAGCGAAGGCTCCGATCGCCTGTCGCGGGCGAAGGCGATCCTGCTCGGCTGCCATCCGAGTTGGTTCTACGGCTTGTGGCGGCGCGATGCCGTCATCGAGGATATCGCTGTGCTCAGGGACTATCCCTATGCCTGGGCAGCGGATCACCTGACCACGATGCGGGCCATGATCAACGGCCAGGTGGCGTTCGCGCCCGAGGCCACCTTCACGCAGCGGATCATGCGTGAGGCGAGCTATCACCTGCAGCCGGCGGAGCGGCTGGCGGCGCGAAGGAAATATGTCGAGATCGCACGCTGCATCATCGCCGAGACGAACTACACGGCCAGGGAGAAGATCGTGTTGAAGAAGGCGCTCGAGCAGCACGCGAACAAGCGCGTGGCGCCGTGGTTCAGAATGTACAAGCGAGCGCTCAGGCAGCGGATCACGGCGATGTTCTCGCCGGCGTGACGCTTGCGGCCGCCCGGTCGCATGGGCCGTCATTCACGGCACCGACGCGCCGCGGCTGGATTCCTGTAACGAGCACGAACGAGGTGAGGCGAGGACGCCGTCTCGGCCCCTCAAAGGACCCCAGCAATGGCGTTGCGCGGCGGCCGCCCGACCCCAGAACCCTCTCCGCATCGGCGCGCTCCAGTTTTTTTGCAGCAAACCGGCATCGCCACTTGATCCGCCGGTGGCTTTTCCGCTAGCGATGCCCAGCCGCTTTGCTCAGTGGGGGATCATCGGATCATGGAAATTTTTACGTCTGCCGGCTTGCTGGCACTTATGCAGGTTATTGTCATCGACCTGGTGCTTGCCGGGGATAACGCCGTCGTCATCGGGCTTGCAGCCGCCGGGCTTCCGACCGAGCAGCGCAAGAAGGCGATCCTCGTCGGCATTCTCGCCGCGACCGTTCTTCGTATCGCGCTGGCGAGCGTTACGGTCCAGCTTCTCGAAATCATCGGCCTGCTGCTTGCCGGCGGTATCCTCCTGCTCTGGGTCTGCTGGAAGATGTGGCGCGAGCTGCGCGCCAGCGTCGGCGAAGGCGCCGGCCACGGGACCGGAGAGGTTCACAAGAAGACCTTCGCGCAGGCGGCGATCCAGATCGTCGTTGCCGACATCTCCATGTCGCTCGACAACGTGCTCGCGGTTGCGGGTGCTGCCCGCGAGCATCCGACGGTACTGGTGATCGGCCTCGTCCTTTCGATCGCGATGATGGGCGTTGCAGCGGGCTTCATCGCCAAGCTGCTCAACCGCTATCACTGGATCGCCTATGTCGGTCTGGCGATCATCCTCTATGTCGCGGTCGACATGATCTACCGCGGATCGATCGAGGTCTGGCCGCACGTCGCGCCGGCCGTCGCGGCGATCGCGGGCTGATTTCCGGCAAGCGCCCGATGCAGCCCCGTCGGCTGCATCGGGACGCCGACCCGTCGGGGCGCGTGCGCGGGGCGCTGTTCGGGTTCGGGGCTCAAAAACGGGGGCGCGCGCAGGCCTTCCCTCTTGCCGTCATCCTTGGGTCAAGCTCGAGATGGCGGTGGCACGCGGGATGGCGGGGAGCCAGACCCGCGTCGGCGGCATGATGATAGAGCGGGTGCCCTTCAGATCGCCCGGCGCATTTCCGGCCGGAAAACCGTTACACAGCTCCTGGAATTGTTCTTTGAAGTGACGCAATTTCGGACGGAAAACCGTTGCACACTTTTCCTGGAATTGCTGTAGCCTGCGGCCGGCCAACACCGGAGGGTATAGCGATGGCGACGGTGCTCCTGTTTCATTCCGTCTATGGATTGCGCCCGCTCGAGCGGAATGCGGCGGCGCGTTTGCGTGCGGCGGGCCACACGGTCATCACGCCCGATCTCTATGAGGGCCGGGTCGCCAGCTCGATCGATCAGGGCTTCGAATTGAAGGAGGAGATCGGCTGGGCGACGCTCTGCGAGCGCGCGGAGAGAGCGGCCGCGGATCTGCCAGCAGAGACGGTGCTTGGCGGATTTTCCATGGGCGCCGCGGTCGCCGCGCATCTCTGGGCGAAGCGGCCCGAGACGGCCGGCGTGCTCTTCCTCCACAGCATTGCCCAGATACCCCATGATGCGCGCCGCGGCCTGCCGCTGCAGGTGCATCTTGCCGACCCGGATGTTTTCGAGCCGGCAGAGGACGTGGCGGCCTGGCGGACAATCGCCGAGGGAGCGGGAATTGCCGCCGAGGTGTTCAGCTATCCTGGCGCCGGGCATATCTACACGGATCCGAGCCTGCCCGACCACGACGCCGAGGCGGCGGAGCGCACCTGGGCGCGCGTCGCGAAATTTCTCGCGGCTCTCTGACGGGAGCGCGACGGGCCTACTCGGTTCGTCCTCCTGCTGCTCGCTTCATTGAAACGGCGAAATCCAGCCTCTTGATTTGACGCAATTCCGGACGGAAACGTCGAACACTTCCCGGAATTGCTCTAATGATGCGCTTCCGGCAGGCCGGGCTCGCCGAGATCCCAGTAGATCCCTGCCATCAGCGCCAGACCTTCACGGGCGATCACGAGCGGCAGGTGCTCGTTCGGCGCATGCTGGGAGCAACCCGGATAGGAGTGCGGGACCCACACTGTCGGAAGTTCCAGGATATCGGCGAAGATGTCGTTCGGCAGCGATCCGCCGAGGTTTGGCAGGATGGCGGGCTTCTTGCCTGTCGTGCGAACAATCGAGTCCACCGTCCAGCTGACCCATGGATGCCCGGGATCCAGTCGTGTGGCGTGGAAAACCGCATCGTTCGCTTGAGCGATCCGCACATGGGAAAAGCCGTGGCGGTCGAAGCGCCGTCTGAGCGCCGGAAGGACATCCTCGACATCGACGCCGACGACGAACCGCAGCTGACAGCGCGCCCAGGCTCGCGGCGGAATCGCGCCGACGGGCGTCTTCGGGTTCCCGGCTTCGAAGGCGAGGATCGCGAACGAGCACCACGCGAACAGTTTTTCCGCCGGCGTCAGGCCGGGCTCACCCCAGTCGGGATCGATTTCGGGATCGTCGGCGCTGGCCTCCATCTCGCAATCGGCGAGAACGCGCCGAACGTCGTCCGGGATGGCCTTCGGAAGCCATTCCGGAATCCGGATCTGGCCTGTCGGCCCCGTGAGGCTTGCAAGCGCATGGGCAAGCTGTATTGCCGGATCGGAAAGAAGACCGCCCCAATTGCCGGAATGGTGGCCGCCCTCGCGTGCCTCTATCCAGACATCGAAGCTGATGGCGCCACGCGAACCCAAAAAGACCGTTGGCCGCGCGGCCGAGAGCCGCGGCCCATCCGAAGCAATCAGCACGTCGGATCGGAACAAATCCTTGTGGGTGGTCGCCAGTTCGCGAAGGCCCGGCGAAAGCCTCTCTTCTCCCATTTCGATCAGGTATTTGGCGTTGAAGCCAAGTCTGCCGCGCGTCTCCAGCACGGCCCTGATCGCCCCGATGTTGATCGAATGCTGCCCCTTGTTGTCGGCGACGCCGCGTCCGTACCATCGGCCGTCGCGTTCGGTCATCCGCCAAGGTGACAGACCTTCATGCCAGCCCTCGTCGAGACCGCGAACCACATCGCCATGACCGTAGCCAAGCACGGTCGGCCTCGCCGGATCCTCGATGCGTTCGGCAAAAAGAAAAGGCCAGTTGCCCTCGGATAATGTCTGGCAGGCGAACCCGAGTGCTTCGAAGGCCGGCCTGATCTCGGTTTCGATGTACTCGGCCAGCACTGGCGCGCGATCCGGATTCTGGCTCTCCGTCGGCAGGGCGACGCGGCGCGCCAGATCGTCCCGGAAAGCACCGGAATCGAAGTGAGCCTCGGCTCTCGCTATGGCTGCATCGCGGGTCATGCAACAACATAGCACCGGACGAGGCGAGCCGGAATGCATGGCGGCGGCGCGCGCCTTGTTCGCCGCCTGTCATTTCGCGAATTTTCGTGCGCCGACGACGCAGAGGATAACTGCCACCGTGACCGCGAGCATCAGCAGGCTCACGTCTTCATGGAGCAGGGTCGCGGCCAGGGCCAAGCCGAAGAACGGCTGCAGCAACTGCAATTGCCCGACGGCGGCGATGCCGCCCTGTGCCAGTCCGCGGTACCAGAAGATGAAGCCGATCAGCATGCTGAAGAGGGAAACATAGCCGAGGCCGACCCAGCCGGGCACGCCCACCTCGGCGAACGACGACGGCATCAGGAAAAGCGCGATCGAGAGCATGACGGGCAAGGACAGGACGAGCGCCCAGGAGATCACCTGCCAGCCGCCAAGGGTGCGCGAGAGCTTCGCGCCCTCGGCATAGCCCAAGCCGCAGACCACGATGGCGGCGAGCATGAGGGCGTCGCCGACAGGGGACGCCGAGAGGCCCTGCGCGAGCGCAAAGCCGATGACCAGCAGGCTCCCCGTGACGGAAAACATCCAAAAGGCGGGACGAGGACGTTCGCCGCCGCGAAGCACGCCGAAGGCCGCCGTTGCAAGCGGCAGCATTCCGACGAAGACGATCGAGTGTGCCGACGTCACGTGCTGGAGCGCCAGCGCTGTCAGCAGGGGAAACCCGACCACCACACCCAGCGAGACGACTGCCAGGGAGACGAGCTGGTCGGCGGCGGGCCGCTTCTCCCTGAAGGCAACCAGGAGGCAGAGGGCAAGGAGGCCGGCGATCGCGGCCCGGGCGACGGTCAGGAACACCGGGTCGAAGTCGAGCACGGCTGCCCGCGTCGCCGGCAGCGAGCCGCTGAAGATCAGCACCCCGAGAAAGCCGTTGATCCATCCGGTCGTCGTCTTATCCATGGGTTGTTCCCTTTTCCGGCCTGCCTCTTTTGCCGGTATCAGCCGAAGCCGCCGGAGCATCCTGTTTTCAAGCGGAAGCATTGAAAGCAGAGGAGATGCCCTGGACTCAAAGTTCTAGAGCGTCCTTTGCGCGTTCATATGACGCGCGGCGCTCTGGCGCCGCCAGAGACAATCCAGTACAGTTCGACAAAACTGTTGTGCTTCAGGGAGCAGTACGGATGAGCGCTACAGCGACGGGCGCAGGCGGCGGAACGCGCATTACGGCGGTGATGAACGCCATCCGCCAACGCATTGCCAACCGCAGCCTGACGCCGGGGGGCAAGCTGCCCTCGGTCCGGGCCTTCGCCACGACCATGCAGGTCTCGACCTCGACCGTGGTGGACGCCTATGAACGCCTAGTCGCCGAAGGCGTCATCGCTTCGAGGCCGGGCTCCGGCTTTTACGTCTCCGGGCAGGTGGCGCCCCTGGCCCTTGCCGAGATCGGACCCCGGCTCGATCGCGCGATCGATCCGCTATGGGTCTCCCGGCAATCGCTCGAAAGCAGCGACCAGACGCTCAAGCCCGGTTGCGGCTGGCTTCCTCCTTCATGGATGCCCGAGGCGGCATTGCGGAGAGGCCTGCGCGGCCTGTCACGCGCAGGCGACGCCGCACTTACCGACTACGGGACACCGCTCGGTTTTCCGCCGCTCCGCCAGTTGCTCGCGCGGCGCATGATGGAGCGCGGCATCGAAGCGCCGCCCGACTGGATCATGCTCACGGAGTCGGGTACGCAGGCGATCGATCTCCTGTGCCGTTTCTTTCTCGAAACGGGCGATACCGTCCTCGTCGACGACCCGTGCTACTTCAACTTCCACGCGCTGCTGCGCGCCCACCGCGCCAGGACCGTCAGCGTGCCCCATACGCCGACGGGGCCGGACATCGAGGCTTTCGCCCAGGTGGTCGCCGAGCACCGGCCGCGCCTCTACATCACCAATTCCGCCATCCACAATCCGACCGGCGCCGTGCTATCTCCCGTCGTTGCCCATCGGGTCTTGAAGCTTGCGGACCAGTTCGACCTGACCATCGTCGAGGACGACATCTTTGCCGATTTCGAGCACACGCCCGCGCCAAGGCTGGCGGCGTTCGATGGTCTGAGCCGCGTCGTCCATATCGGCAGCTTTTCGAAGACCCTGTCGGCCTCGGCGCGCTGCGGTTTCATCGCCGCGCGCCCGGAATGGATCGACGGACTGGTGGACCTCAAGATCGCGACGTCGTTCGGCGGCGGACGCCTGTCGGCCGAGCTCACCTACAACGTGCTGAGGGACGGCGGCTATCGCAAGCACATGGAGGGGCTGCGCGCGCGGCTCTCACGCGCAATGGCCGAAACCGGCTCCAGGCTGAGAAAGCTCGGCATCGAACCCTGGCTGGAGCCGCAGTCCGGCATGTTTCTCTGGTGCCGCTTGCCCTCGGGGCTCGACGCCGCCGACATTGCCCGGGAGGCTCTGGCGGAGAACGTGGTGCTCGCGCCCGGCAATGCCTTCAGCCTTTCCCAGTCGGCTCAGGAGTTCATGCGCTTCAACGTTTCGCAATGCCTGGACGATCGCGTGTTTGAGACGCTTGGACGAGCGATCGACAGGCGGACGTCGCGAGCTTCTTTGGTTCGAGCATGAGCACACGAACTGAAGTGCGTCTTATCAGACGCTCAAAGGTCGCTGTAGCACTTTGAATTTGCTGCATGTTTTTATCCTTAAATCGGCTACGATTTAAGGAAACATGCAGTAGGCAGCATTCAGCTGCCGTCGTGTCCTGTGATGAAGCGATCTACCGGCCGATGGAGCGCTCCTGCAGTTCCTCGCCGATGAAGCAATTATAGGGTTGCCCGTACTGGACAGGACTTGGCTTTGGCTCATCCGGCCCGTAGCGGCTCACCTTCAGCCCAGAAATCTCGATGACGAGCTTGGCGAGGATCGCCGCGGCAAATTCGTCGATGTGCTTCACCTTCAACAGGAAAGACCCGGGACCGCCGATGACGCACTCCCGGTAATAAACGTCGAGATCCGCGATCGATGCCGTATCCGGCGCGCTCCTCAGCATGACCGGGAGTCCGTCGATGGTGATCCCCTGGGCAATGGTGTTGTTGCGGGCGAGAGGCGCCGGCGCTCCGGCATTGTTGGGCCCGTCGCCCGATATGTCGATGACGCGGCGGCTCGTGCGAAAGGGGCTCGCCCGGAAAAGCGTCCGGCCGACCGCGAGCGTATTGGAGATCGAGGTGAAGGCGATGCGCCTCAGCGGCTGGCGCTGCAAGGTTTCGGCGAATTCCCGCGCGCTCGCAGCGTCGTGAAGCAGCGTCCAGGGTACGACCTGAATCGCCTTGCCACCCCATTCGACATAGGTGACGGCAATCCTGCCTCGCGGCCCGCCACGCAGTGCCTTGATCACTTCCAGACTGCGGAACGCCTCCACATAGCCCGCCCGCTGGACGCGGAGCTCCTCCATTTCCATCGAGTAGGAGACGTCGACCGCGATGACGAGTTCGAGATCGACGGCAACGGTGTCGGCGGACCCGGCTCCGCCGAGGAGGCAGAGAGCAGCAGCAAGCGGCCATCGGCGTTTCATCATCGCAGGTCACCTTGGCGCGACGCAAATCCGCGCTGGACTACGATGTGATCTTATCCTCAAATTTCAGGAAGCACGCAGTGATCTCAACAGGCCGACCCGTCCGGCCGAGAGGGCGATTTCCGCGCTTCCGACGCTGAGCGTGATACGGCCCCGCGATCGCGATTAGCGTAACTGACGCCGTCACTCTCCGTCATCCACATTCACCACGGGCTTGCCCCGAGGATCAAGCACAGGCCAGCCGACGACGCCCGCGAGCGAGGTGGCGCTCGATTCTGGATTCTCGGATCAAGCCCGAGGATGACCGAACAAGGGGAAAGGCCCGGGGCCAAACAACAATGTGGATGACGCTACAGCCCGCTCGACCCACGTCGCGGCTTCGGCAACGACCGGCAGTGCCCCTCAATCGTCGTCGGCCGGGCAAGGCCATTTGGCCGGCGCCGAAAGGCCGGCCGGCAGCTTCGTCGATGCGTCGCCGCAGGCGAGGTCGATCTGCTCCTGTTCAAGCCCGGTCGCGGCGGAAAGGTCGAGGCCTTCAATCCGGGTCAGGAACAGGAAGGCGCGGTCGAAATCGATCGGCCCTTCGAAGATCGCGCCGCTGAGATTGGCGCGCGAGAGATTGGCCATGGAAAACTTGGTGCCTGTCAGCACGGCCTCGGTGAAATCGGCGCGGCCGAGTTCGGCCTTCTCGAAATCGGCGCCTGTCAGGCGCGCGCGCGTGAAATCGGTGCGCTGCAATTCGGAGCTGACGAAGGACGCGCCCTCGGCGGAAATGCCGGAAAAATTGCCGCGATAGGCCTCGACCCTGGTGAAATTCGCCTTGTCCGCGACGGCGCCGGCGAGCGAGGCGCGCACCAGCGTCGCCTTTTCGAGATTTGCCGAACGAAGCATGGCCCGCCTGAGATCGGTGAGCGTGAAATCGGTATTGGCGAGGTTGCTCCCCTGCAGGTCGCTGCCGCCGAGCATGAGCTGCCGCTTGTTGCAATCATGCCAGTCCGTTTCCGGTCCGGTGGAGCTCTTGCAGTCCGCGTTCTGGGCATGGCCGGCGAAGGTCGAGGCCGCCATTGCAACGACGAGCGCCGCTGCGCCAAGCACGAGCGACGATGCGCGGCCCGTCGTCGAATCGCCCGCTCCTCCTGCTCGCGAAATCAAACCGGTCGAGCCTCCCGACGTCTTGCCCGCGATGTCCATCCTGTTGCTCCAACGCCTCGTAACAAAAAGAATTTTCCAGCAATTCAAGGCGTTACACCGATCATTGCCCGACAGAAAAGACACACAATGATCGCCTTCGTCAAGACCGTGCGCGCGTCCGGACGCATACCGGGAGCGCTCGCGGCACGCCGAGCGGGATGGGAAAGTGTGAGCGGTTTCCGCCCGCATCCCGCTCTACAGCGCCGCGCGTCTTATCAGACGCGCAAAGGACGCCGTAGCACTTCGAATTGCTGCATGTTTTTGTCCTTAAAATCGGCGACGATTTAAGGAAACATGCAGTAGGTTCGATGACATGATTTTACGCTCAAGCCGGGCTCGGCTTAAGCGATTATGCAGGCGACGATTCACGAAATCGGGAACGGCGGCCGGAAACCGCCGAAACCGTGCGTCAGGCCTGGACGCCCTGGATGGCGGAGACCTGCCATTCGGCCCCGGGCTTGCGCTGGAAGGTCCAAAGCTCGACCGCCTCGGTGAGGTTGTCGGCGTCGCCGCTGACGACGCGGCCGGTCGAGCGCTCGCGGATCACGTCGATGCTCTCGTAGCGCATCGCAACGGTCGCGTAATCGGTGCCGTTCTCCCGCCAGGCTTCCGCGACATCGCCCTGGACGAGATGGACGTCGCGAACCTCGTTCTTGAGCCCGGTCGTCGCGTTTTCGCTCAGTTCTTCGGCGAGGTAGGACATGGCCTCCGGCGTGGTCAGCCGACGAAGCGCCGCATAGTCCTCGGCGCCATAGGCCGCCTGCACTTCCTTCAGCATCGCCTCGAAGCGATCGAGGTCGCGCTGGGTGATGCCGATTTCATCCGTCTTGCCCGACGCTGCGGCGGACGAGTGTGCGCCGGCGGAAGCCGCGGTGGCACCCTGCCCGCTCGCGCTCGCGGCCCTTCCCGTTCCCTCGCCGATGCTGCCCGTTCCCTCGCCGATGCTCGGGATGCGGAAGGACGGCATACCGGAAGAAGCGGCGGAGGAGCGGGCCGAGGCACTGGCGCCGGAATAGGCCGGGCGCCGGCTGCCGCCGAAGAACCGCATCGCCAGCATGATCGCGCCGATGATCAGCCCTACCTGCAGGAGCAGGCCGAGGAAGCCGATGCCGCCGCCAAGGCCGTGGCCGAGAAGCATGCCGATCAGGCCGCCCATCATCAGGCCGCCGAGCATGGAGCCGCCGAAGCTGTTGAAGAAGCCGGGCCTCTGGTTGGTCCGATTCTGCGCCGCAGGGTTGGTCGCGGGATTGGTCGTCGGAGCGGGCCGCGGCGTCATCGTCCGCTCGATCGGCGCGGCATTGGTCGGCGCCGTGCGGGTCGCCGGCGCGGTGGAAAAGGTGCGGCTGCCGCGCGAGCCGAAGCCGCCGCCCGCCCGCCGTGCCTCGGCCACATCGACCACCGTCATCATGACCGTGAGGCCAACCGCGACCATTGCCAGAACTCGTCCAAAACGCTGCATGCCATTCATTCCCGTTGTTCCTCCAGCCGGCGGTCCCGGCTCGTGCATGGTTCAAAGAGAAAACCATGCAGCAATTCAAATGCTGCAGCGACCTTTGTGCGTCTGAAGAGACGCACGGCGCTGCAAAAGGCCATATAGCGATTTCCGGCGTCAAGTTTAAGGGCATAAGTCGGATTTCCCTGCCTTGCGGTCGCCGCGACACGCTCCTCATTCCTGTGCTTGTCACAGGAATCCAGCAGCGCCGCGTCCGCGGCGCGGAAGACCGAGCCGGCCGATGGACAGAATGACGCTAGGAATCATGCACCAGGGTGCCTATCGTCGATGCCCTTACCAACCTCCGTTTCCGACAAAACGAGAGTCAATCACGATGCAGACGCGCCGTGGCTAGATTCCTGTGACAAGCACAGGAATGACGGAGTGCATTGGTCGCCGCAGCCGAAGTCCCCAGGAAACACGCAGTGGTCCCGGGACTCTTAAGCCGGCCGGCCAAGCGCATCGGTCCGGTAGGACTGCGTCCTGAATTTGTTGAGGAAGGCCGTGAACATGCCGGACGTGCTCTCGATGATCGTCGCTCCGTCCTGCCAGATGCCGTTCTCGGCGACGAATGTCGATGTGACCGGGTCGCCCTGGTTCTGGTGGATGTTATGGACGCCGAGGCCGACATTGAAGGGTTCGCCGAAGACATAGCAGCGCGCGGCATTGGTCAGCACCCCTTCGAGATCGGTCAGCGCGTCGATGCCGAGACCCTTGTTCCACGGCGGGTTCCAGCGGATGAAATCGAGAAGGCGGGAGAGGAAGCTGTTGTGTCGGACGAAGAGGATGCCGAGCGGCGGGTGCAGCATCGGCGAGCGGATATAGTCGAGCGCGCCGGAACTGTCGTTCGAGGCAAGCGTGTGCCACCCGTTGGCGAGCTGGCTGAACTGGCTCATGGCGCCGGCGGCAAGCGCAACCACGCGCCATTCGATCCCGTTCGGCATGTTCTTCGGATCGACGTCGATCGCGCAGTGGTAAGGCCCCTGCGGCGTGCCGACGATCAGATTGCCGTGGTAATAGCGCCCGAAATCGTCGGGATCGTCGCGAAAATAATCGAGCTTCGTGCCGATCACGAGCCCGTAGCCATCCTGCAGCGGCATGTCGCGCCCTCCCCGGTTAAAGCGGGATGAGGAAAAGTGTGAAGCGGTTTTCCGTCCGCATCCCGCGTTTCAAGAAAGCGGGATGAGGAAAAGCGTGAGGCGGTTTTCCACCTCCAGTAAGCTTACCATGGGTTGTGAGCTTCCCGGTAGCATTGCCGGGCCGCTGCAACTCTTCGGCACGGCCTTCCTCTCAGATCAGGGTTCCGGCATTGACGACTTAATTAGCGTTTTGAAACGGAAGTTTGCGCGCGACATCGCGGCACTCTACGATCTCCGCGTCGACCCGGAGGAATGCGTTCAAATCCAAGCCGTAAGGCTGCATCGAGAATACCGGTCGACAATCGACTGCTGCGTGATTTTCTCAGCCCATTTAAGGACAAAATCATGCAGCAATGCACAGTCGGCGACCTTTGCGGATAAGACGCGAGGTCCGGTCGATGACCACGGTGCTGCGAGTGACGCGATGGATGCGGCATTCGCGAGCGATCGAGAGTGATGCTTCCCAATGGGCCTAATGAATAGGCCTCACAGGAGTTTGCGTGCGCAAGGTGAAGGTGTTTTCGGCCACGGTCGGCGAGAGCTTCGGCAAGACCATCGAGAACTTCGGCGACAATCTGATGGCCGATATTCTCCAGAACCTGTTTTCGGTCGATCCGGTCTATGTCGAACCCGCGCACGCGGAACTCATCGGAGTCGGCAGCATCATCGACGCCTACTATCGATACAGCCGCAAGAAATATGCGTTCTGGCGAAAGCGCCCCTGGAGAACGTTGCACGTCTGGGGCTCGGGTTTCATGCACGCCGGTACACCGGCGCTCTGGCCGCAGCGCCTCGTCTTTGATGCGGTTCGCGGAGAATTGTCGAAGGCAAGGGTCGCGCCCGGCCGCGATATCGCCCTTGGCGATCCGGCGATCCTGCTGCCGCTGATCTGGCCCAGGAAAAACGTCGCCACGTCGGAAGTCGTGGTCATCCCGCACTTCGTCACCTACCGGACCTTTCTGGAGCGCTATGGAGCGTCCCTGCCCAGGCACTGGAGGGTTCTCAACCTTCTTGGCGACCCGCAGAAGATTTGCGAGGCGATCTCCGCCAGCGACCTGGTGATATCCAGCAGTCTCCACGGCCTCATCGTCGCCGACGCCTATGGCGTGCCCTCGATCTGGATGGAGCCCCACGGCAGGATAAAGGGCGACGGTTTCAAGTTCGCGGATTATTTCAGCTTCCGCGGCGCGCCCCTCCCCGGCCCCGTCGATTTCGAAAGTCTGCTCACGGCCGGCGGGGTCGACAAAGCCGGCAACGCTCCCGCCGTTCCATCCGCAAAGACGATTGATCGCCTGATGCGGTCGTTTCCGTTCCGTTGAGGCCATGCGGTTGAGTCAGAGCCGCGAAGGATGACCCGCGCTCGCGGTTGCTGCTGCCGCACGGTGGATCGACGTGGCAAACCGCATCCTCATTCACGGCGCGGGCGCACCGTGGCTGGATCCGTGTGGCAGGCGCAGGGATGACGGAGCGTGTTGTCATAGCGGAGCCAAGTAATGGCCGGGGGGTGTTCACGGTCGCGGTTCGCGCTTGGGTGTCAGCCGAAACGTGATCGTTGGGATCGCATTTCGAAATCGCGCGTTTTTCCCGGAGAAACAACGATCTAGGAGTACCAGGCCCCAAAAGGCCGTACCGGCTCCGAGGAAGGTCGAAACGCGCAAGCCTTACAGCCCGCACGAGGGAGTACCAATCCCGGCCTCAGATTACGATGTGAAGCGTTTGCCAGTTGCCAAGCATCTAGAGGATTTGCTGCCCGGCGAATGCAAGTGGCCCCTTAACCACGGTGGCCCATACCTTTTCTGTGCTGCCAAGGCTGCCGGAAAATACTGCCAACACCACCAATCCAGAGCACTTGCAGGCCATCGCATTACGAAGTCGGGAAAAGCATGAAGAGATCACGTTGGTACGGGATCCGCGTCGCCCCCGGCTATCAGCGCATGGCGGCCGCCGACGATCGCCTGCCGGAAAGCCGACGCATCCTCAGGTTGGTAAGCCGCGTGGCTCAGCCGGGAGCCTGCAACGAGCGCGATGGTTGCTAAGTTGTTGGCATGCTGCCAACTGGTGACCCGAAACTCGCATTCAAAATTATCGCCACCACCGCTGTCTGCGGATTCGTAGCAATAGTGACCGCAGAGTGGTTCGGTGGTGTCGTCGCGCTTTTTGCAGGGGCAATTGGCTTTATCGCATCTCTCGCGAATTTCGCGTTGACCGAGCTAGGTAAAACGCGAGCGCGCAGGTGACCGCCAGATGATCGCCGTCTATACGGCGGGTGAGGCAAACACCAGGACAATGGCGATAACGATCAGCAGCGGCCCCATCCATCGAAAGTGCCTTGTGAGTTGAGCGAGCCAAGGAACCTGAGTGTTCGTCTGAACGTAACCAAAGCCCGCAGCGGTCATCCAGAGACCGGCGCAAAACATGATGATCTGGTCAATGTAGGCCATCTTTCATCCCCCAGTTGCGATTTCAGTGCTACGGCGAGGAAAATTCGCGCGTCTTGTGGGCCAGAATTAAGATCCAGCGCCATTGGTAGTGGCCACCTTTGCCTCCTGCCGGAGAGGAGGATGAATCCGGTATACATTTCCGCAGGCAAGGCAACTGGTAAGCCGCGTGGCTCATACGAAGCAGCGGGCGGATTCCCGCGCAAACTTACGCTGGGATTATCGAATTAACCAGATCTTCCAGCTCGCCTGAAAAGAAGTTCCACGTCCCGCTGAAACGCGGTCCCGCGATGGTGATTTGGTAGAAGCCTTTCCGTCGGCCGAGATCTTCGCCGCGGATGTGGCGAGTGGACGAGACGTGATCAGCGATGATGTCCGATCGGCTCTCGAATGCACGAATGAGCGTTGGATGCAGGCGTCTGCCATTTAATTCTTTACCGAGTGCGATCAGCACCGGGTGAACTTGGGTAGACTTCCCGTCGACGGGATAGCGGCCAAAGAAGCAGGCTGGGCCGCTCGGTCAATAAGCCCCGGTAGCGCTGCTGGAAAATGCAGAAGACCCCGACTGGGCAAGCGCGACCACCCTTGACCGCCGTCTACGCGGTAGGGTCGATCGACCTACGATTGGCTGCTGATCTTCGCCTCGCTTACTTGGTCGGTCTCACAAGCGAGACGACCCGTGGCTTAGACGGCGCGTCTAGCCATTCGATCCACTTATCCCTTTCTTCGATCGTGTCGAAGAACCGCCAGAGCTTGTACTCCTCCTCAGTCGTTTCCAGCATCTCGCCAACGGTCACGAGCTCCAGAGGTAAGGTCACCTCGTTGCCGTCGAACCGGACGAAATAGACGCCCTCGGCAGCCAGGCGAATTACCTGGCCCGTCCCATAGCTTCCATCGGGAGCGTCGAGGGTGAAGTACATGCCGGTCAAATTGTCTAAAACTGTTTTGCTCATAGGTATCGAATGCCAGTCCTGAAGAATGCCCGAGATGGGAAGTTCGCCCAGCCTCTGGGCAAAGGCAAGGCAAGCTAAAGGTTATCAGATCATATCAGAGACGATCTTCATTGGAGACGGTAAGCTGCGTGGCTCATAACCACGAGAGACCGGGTGGTTCGATTCCCGGGCTTGCAACCCGTCACAGAAGGATACCTCAGCCCTTCTTCACCTTCTCGGCAAGCGCGTTCGCTTTATCGCGATCGTTGCCGGCTTTCTTGATGATGTCACGAGCCTGCTCGATTGAGAGGCCGTGTTTCTTACGGAAGTAGCTGAGCTCGTATGGCTGTCCGGCGGCAACGCGCTGCCGATCGCGAGCAGTGGCCTTTTTGTTGTCTGCCATTCCATCCTCCCAGGCGTTGACCGAAATAAACGACGCTAGGTTGAGGTAAGTTCCGCGTTCACGTCGGCGTAGAGCAGCACGGTAGCTTCAGTATGGGCGTCCGATGCCAGCACGATCTAAGACAGCTTCGTAGTGCTCGCGAATACCATGGAGTCTTTCGATTACGTCTGCCAGCGCCGCCGACTTCTGCAATGGGTCGGTCTCAGAGGCTGCCGCCTCAAGGTCCCCGATGAAATTGTTCAGGCTGTCACCCTGGAATACCACGCCCGGGAACTTGCGCTGCGGTAGTTGAACGATGGCATAATTTGTAGGCTCAGTAAGTAGCTTCACGTCAGTCATATTGTTCCTTCGAAAACCGCCCGGAAGCGCCGTCAATCGCTTCCGGATTTCAGGTGTCTCAATTTGCGCCCTCAGGTGAGGGTAGAAGTTGGAACATCAGCCACGGCTTAATCGCCCATTTACGCCGGCTTCACTATTTTGAGAATGCTCTCCGCGGACAGCGGGCCAGCAGTCAGCCCACGGCTACGCATCTCTTCGCTGAAGATCGGCAGCATCCTCCTATACGAGGGAAGACTACTCTGGCTATGGGAGTTCAACTCGCGACCTCGGTATTCGGAAAAGCGGCCTAGCTCATTGATCATGAATGACGCCACGCCGTGGTGTTCGTCGTGATTTCCATCAAATCCTGAGAACTCCAAGTCGAAGGGGTACGCATCCTTCTCAAGCTGGGCTTTGTCTGCGGGCGAAAGCTGGCGAACGCTGCGCTCGATGTGAGACCACATACCGAGGATATCGGCAGTCTCGACCGCTATTCTCGGGTCAGTGTCGTCCGTGGGTATTCCGGGAAACTGCCACGTGAGAGCCCATGTATTGCCGCTTAAGATAGCGGAGCGGATGAAGCCCAAGTCTAGCTCCTCCTTGCCATCTTTTTCTGCGGCAAGAGCCATCAATATCAGTTTTTCACCTTGTGACAGTTTCATGCGCGGTCCTTTCCGCTTTGAGGTGAGTAGATGTATTCAAACTCAACGCGAAGTGGCAAGCAGATCGGCGCTCGAAGAGCTCGAAAAGTCGCGGTTCTTTAATGGGGCAGCCTCTCTGCCAGAAGCGGCCAGCGCCACCGGCAACTATTTTCGATCTTAGCGGCTCAGCATTCGTTGTTGCCGAGGACATGCCAGACTGGATAGAGGCGACATTCCTCTATCCGGCATCACCGGTCCACAATCCGGAGCACGCTCACCTGGTGCACGCCGAGATCGGCTTCCTCTGGACAGCCGTCGAGAACAGCCGCAAGGGGCGCCGCATCATCGGCCAGTGCGAAGAGGGAAAGCCACAGGGTGCCATGGGCAAATGGGCCCGCGCCCGGGCAGAGATGCAGATCAAGCAGTGGTTCGGCCACGTCCCTGATTTCATCATCACGCTGGACGCCGAGTATTGCCGAGAGTGCGGCGACGCAGAGTTCATGGCGCTGGTCGAGCACGAGCTCTATCACGCCGCCCAGGACGTCGATGCTTTCAGTGCGCCCAAGTTCAGCAAGGCGACCGGTCGTCCGGTGTTCACCATCCGCGGACATGATGTGGAAGAGTTCGTCGGCGTCGTTCGTCGCTATGGCGCAGACGCCGCCGCTGTGCCATGGTCGCGCAGCCAACCAGAAACCCGAGATCGC
Source organism: Sinorhizobium sp. 7-81 (assembly GCF_030124405.1). NCBI lineage: Bacteria > Pseudomonadati > Pseudomonadota > Alphaproteobacteria > Hyphomicrobiales > Rhizobiaceae > Sinorhizobium > Sinorhizobium sp. 7-81. The sequence continues at coordinate 103,761 of NZ_JASKLT010000009.1, forward strand.
CAGAGTGCAGATCGCGCATGCATGCGGCACCTGCCAGCTAAGGGTCGCCTAGTCCCGATCACTCGCCGTCGCGAACGCGCCGCCGGTAACGCTCTCGATCCTCCTCGCTTGCTCCGGTCGAGAGGTCTTGTCCCGTTTCAATCCGGTGCGCGATAGGCTGCCATGGCCGTCCTGGGTTCTCTAATTCCCAGAGCTTCTTTGCGCGGCGCTCTATTTCACGGTCCTCCACTTGTGCCTCCATCATCATTGCACGCGACCGCAAAGAGCATACCTTGATGGAGCCTTTATAGAGAGATGGCCAATCCGAAATATTCAGATGAGGTCAAAACCTACGTCGCGCAGGCGCTCGCTTGTTTCGATAGTCCGGCGGTCGTCGCAAAAGCGGCCAAGGCCGAGTTCGACGTCGTCATCAGCCCTCAAGCGGTATGGGGGATACGATCCCAACCAAACGGGCAGGGCAAAAGCTCTCGCGGCGGTTCCGGGCCACCGGCGCTTACCTATGCGCACCTCATTCCTGTGCCTGTCACAGGAATCCAGCCGCGCCGCGTCGGCCGCGCGAGAAGGCTCAAACTTTATCGCCGGCGCAGATGGGAGATGCGCCCGCTCCGGCTGCTCTTCGCGCAGCGTTGCACACCTGTTTTAGTCCGACGCAAACGAGATCGGGGCGATGAAGCCCAGTTCGCGCAGCTGCTTCGAGCCGGAAAACCGCACGGAGTCCGGGCTCTGGAAGTCGAACTCGCCGGATTTCTGCAAATCGTCCAGCATCGTGCGATAGGCGGCGGCACCGTCGAAATATTGTCCGTCGGTCACCGCGTGTTCGATCTTCTCCCTGTAGTCGGAGAAGAACTTGAAGTGCAGCAGCACGCCGGAGATTGCCGGAAAATTGCGCTCGCAGGGAAGCGGCTGGTGAATGCTGACCCCCAGGCTACAATCCTCGTCCCAGAAGATCACAGGATATTTCATGAGTTCCAGCACGTGCGCGAACTTCCGCTTGCGCGGTCCGCCGGTGATGCTGATCGCCCGCTTCGTATAGGTGATTTCGTAACCGGCGCCGTCGAAGTGGTCGGCGATCTCCCAAGGCATCCGCGCATCCGCGCCGTCGAGCGTCGCCGAACCGAGCGGGCCGACCGGGTACATGTCGAGCATGGGGGCCGCAAGGCGCTTTTCGCCGCGCGCTTCGAGCGCCCGGATGAGGTTGCGAAGCGGCTGGCGTTCGCAATCGTCGTAGATCAGGAATTCGTCCGAATCGACGTTGAGATACCACCGATCCTTGCCGTAGCGCTCGAACAGCGTCTGGCGCCATTCGCGCCCGCGCCGGGCGTCCCGGTAGCGCAACGGCGAACTCCAGACGTCCACGTCTGGCTGCGACCTGAGATATTCGCGCGTGCCGTCGGACGAAACGTCGTCGATGCAGATGAAGCGCGAAACGCCGAGCCTTCTGTAGTGGGCGAGAAAGGACGGCATCAGCTTCAGGTCGTTATGCGTGTTGAAGACCACCGGAATGTCTTCCCGGCCGAGCGGCCGCGCACCGCCCTCGTTCAGGCACGACATTTCGATGGTGCGCTTGCGCTTGCGCTCGCGCGCCGCCAGCTTGAAGGATTCGTACCGGGTGACGATCCGGTCGAGAAGGCTTCGCTGACCCCGCCCGTTCGCAAGTTCGGCCCGCCCTTTCTCAACTTCCGAAAGACGAAAGGGGTAGTGAAGGTCCTTCAAAATCCGCTCCAGGTGCCGCTGTGATAGGTGCGTTTATCGGGATCGTCGCCGGAATTCAACTCGGCCGACCGCGACGCCACGAATCCGCAGTTCCCGTGCGGCGAGGACCGGCTATGGTCGGGGTTTTGCGCGCAACCATGCGCGGCGACAGCCACGAAAGCCCGGGAGAAATCCAGCGTCCTGCCGAGATGCCGGGAGCCCTTCTCCGAAAAATGTCCGTCGTCTTCGTAGATCGGAACGCCGTCATCTTCCGCCCGGCAATCGCTGGCGTCGCAAAGGTAGTCGGTGAAATTCAGCACGGGGAAATCCTTGGCGACGCGCGCCAGCACGGCCCGCACCTCCTTGTCGTGCGCCTCGACCGCCGCCACCGGCAGGTCGCAATCTCCGGAAGGCAGGCCGAGCAGGCGTGCCCGCGCGATGCAAAGTCCGGTGTTGCGCCCGTGCCTCGGAGGCGGACCCACCACGACGGGCTGGACGCCGTTCGAGCGGAGCCAGGCGAGCGTCGACTGGAAATTTTCGACGAGAAGCTGGGGGCTCGAGGCTGTGAGCCCTTTGCCGCGAAGGAACACCGTGTCCTCGCGCAGGTACTGGATCAGCGGCGAGGAGAGCACGACATATCTGATGGACTTGTGCGCCAGCAGGAACCGCCGGACATCCTCGTTGTGGTCGAGGCATTGCTGCGGCCAGTCGAGGGCGAGATTGGGGATGACGGGCGCCAGATCGAAAAACGGGCCGCAGTTGTTTTTCGTCAATTGCACGAGACGCACATCGGGGTCCGAGGCGCGGGCGCCGTCGACGAGGTGCCGCGCAAAGGAATCGCCCCAGACGGCAATCTCGGGATTGTCGCCGGTGCTGCATTTGAGGCCGACGACGCCGTCACAATCCTTGCCGATGCCGACACTCGGCTCGTTGAGACGGGCAAGCTCGAGGTTTCGCGCCTCGAAGCCGTCGCTCTGGTCCATCGACAAGCCGGCGATGATGGCGACAGCGCCCGCACCCAAGGTCATGGCAAAGACCGGCCGCCGACCAAAGCGCCTGCGATCACGGAAGGGCGTTTCGACGTGGCGCCAGGTAAGATAGGCGAGCACAAAACAGAGCCCAATCAGGGCACCATAGCCTGCGGGCGTGATGTCGTCGTTGAGACGCAGGCGCGCGAAAGCCAGCACGGGCTGGTGCCAGAGATAAAGGCTGTAGCTGCAGAGCCCCACGGCGACGAGCGGCTTTATCGAAAGGCATTTTCCGGCAAATGTGTCGGCCCGGCCAAAGGCGATGAAAGCCGCTGTTCCCACCACGACCGGCACCGTCGCCCAGCCCGGATAGGCCGCCGATTCGCGCACGAAAAGATAGGTCGCGACGATCGCCAGCAGGCCGAGCGCCGCGAGTATGTCACGGACCGGCTTTCCCACTTCGGCGTTCGACAGGCCGGAAAGCGCGACCGCCGCCCCGAGACCCAGCTCCCAGAACCGGCTTGGCAGCAAATAGAAATTGGCGGACGGGTCGAGGTGCGCGAGAACCTGCGTGGCGCCGAAGCTCAAGGCCGAAATCCCGAGGACGACAACGAGAACGCTGGCCCCTGAGAAGCGGCGCAGGGCAATGAGCAGCAACGGGAACACGAGATAGAACTGCTCTTCGACCGCGAGCGACCACATATGCAGCAGCGGCATCTGGTCGGTGTCCGGCGAAAAATAACCCGTCTGGTCCCAGAGCTGGAAATTGGAACCGAGCAGGCTTGTCGCGTAGAGCCCCTTGCCGAAAGTGTTGAGCTCGTGCGGCAGCATCCACATGAGGGCGAAGACGGTGCACACGGCGCAGACAAACAGCAATGCCGGGGCAAGCCGCCTTGCGCGCCGCTCGTAGAAGGAAACCACGCTGAACCGGCTCTCGCGGATCTCCTTGTCGATGATCGAAGTAATCAGGAAGCCGCTGATGACGAAGAAGACATCGACACCGGCGAACCCTCCCGAGACAATGTCGAAACCTGCGTGAAACAAAAGCACTGGAACGACTGCAAGCGCGCGCAGGCCATCGACTTCGGGTCTGTACTGCATTCCTGGGGAGATTCCGTATCCGAGGGGTGTCGCCGGTTAACACGGCACCGGCAGCAAAGCTATGCCCCCCCGCATGCACGAACGCCCGGGTAACCAGAAATGTTGGGGGAAGATGGCGGCCGCGCAAATCATCGCGGAAGTTTCCTCGCCACTCGAGTCAGCTCGTGCCAATCGCCGCTAAAACGCGAACGGATACCGCGGCTCGAGCTTCCCGGTCGCCAGTTTCGCGAAATTGCGCATCTTGCCGGGAATGTGCTCGCGACGGTCATAGGCCCTGAGCAGGTCTCCAGACCGGCAATCCTCGTTGAAGCGGGCGATCCACTCCTCGGTGAGGCCGTCGCGCTGAATGACCATCCGGGTCTCGGCCTTCTCGGGCGGGGCAACGTGCAGGTGTTCGGCGATATGCGTGATGAAGGGGCTCGGGTCGCCGGCCAGATCCTCATAGACAAATTCGGCGAACGGCGCGCCGAGGAGCTCCAGATAGCTCTGCCAGAAATTGTAGCTTTCGCGGATGTAGAAGAAGCAACGGGCGATCTGTTCGAAATCGTAGTGCGGCTCGGCCTTCGCTCCTCGATGAGCGGCAAAGGCGCGCGTCTGCCTTGCCCGGGCAAAGGAAATCGCCTGCCTCAGAGTGTCTTTCCGGCGAAGGAAGACGAGCGCCGTTTCGTGTTCGCAAAGGCAATGGCGGATGAAATCCCGGCCGTAGCGCTCCTGCGTCACGAAAAGCTGGTTCGGAAAGATCTTCATGCCGAACGCCCCGTTCGGGGTCGAGCACTTGCCGATGATTTCCCCGAAGAAGGCGTCGAAGGACAGCGCCGTGGTATCAAGACGATGGGCCTTCGGAGCCAGCCACTCGGCCGGCAATCCCATGCCGCCGGAATGGCCAAGGAGAGTACTCAGCCAGCTGGAGCCGCTTCTTGCTTCGGAGAGGATCAGATATCCGCGCATCAGGTTCCCAATATTAGGTTTCGCTAAATGCGCCGCTAAGGATCAATCTGGGCAATTTTTCGCCGCACGAGCCCGATTTTCCGGAAAAAGCGGGCGCGCAATGGCTGCCCCGCGCAAACGTGCAACACCGCGCGGTCCTGCTTCGAGCCAGGAACGATTGTTCGATCGGCGGCCTAACGGCCGAATCGGTGCACCGCAGCCGCGAGCGGGAGCGCCAGGCGCCGCGTTGTTCCTCTCTCGATTCAGTGCTATATTCAAGCTGTTCGATCGCGGGTGCCGGCACCCCTCCGTAGATCGTTCGCCTCGAGCGCGCTCGGCCCAAACGAGCGCGCTTTCGCGTTTGTGGCGGCAGGATAGAAACATGCAGCAATTCAGCTGCTACGGCGTCTTTGCGCGTCCGACTGGACGCGCGGCGTTGTAGATCATTTCATTGATTCAATGACACAGCGGAATGATCTAACGCTTTGAAATGACGCAACTCCGGACGGAAGACCGTTACACAGTTTTCCTGGAATTGCGCTAGCGAGACTTCGCTTTCGACGCCGCCCCCTTGCCGACAAGGCGCCTGACGGCGGCGGAGAAATTCGAGGCAAGCCTGGCTCTCGAGAAAAGGGCATGGCCGTCCAGGGTCCTCGCCGATTGCAGCCGGGCGGCCCTCAGCGTCTTCTCGGCCTGGTCGATCGTCAGGTCGGTGTCGCAATAGGTCGCCTGAAACAGGTTCATGACCGCGGGCACGATCATGTTCTGCAGGTGTCTGCCGTCCTCCACGAAACGGTTCGGAAACGTCTCGTTCACGATCTCGTAGGCGGGGAAATAATAGAGGCGGCCCGCCCATTCATCGCCGCGATCGCGAATCGTCTCGTCTACGGCGGCCCGAATGATCGCCTTGGATGCCGAGTTGGCCGTCAGGCAGGCGACTGGCCGGAATGTTGCGACGAGCGGGATCGGCGAGACGGTGACGACGATCTTCGCCCGAGGCACGTGTTTGCCGATAAGATCGATGATCTCCTGAATGCAGGCCTTCGTTTCGCCGAAGCTGCAAACCCGGAACTTATGCCGGCTCGGATCGTAGTGCTTCATCGGAACGGCACGCCAGAAAACGCCGCCGGTCAGCTCGTCGTACCAGATTTCCGACAGGCCGAACGTCAGGATGAAGACGTCCGTCTTCAGGAACACGTCCCGGGTGCGCGTCCGGATCTCTTCCGTCAGGTCGAACTCTTCGGCCTTGTAGCCGTGCCAGAGGTTTGTCGGCGGTGCCACGCCTTCGAGCGCCCAGCGGAACTGCTGGACGATCGAATGGACATTGACCAGCCCCTCGCCCATCGACGAGATGTAGATGTCGCGATCTCGGTTCTTGGATACATCGAACCCCAGCTTCGCAAGATGCTTGCTGATGTTCTCGGCAAAGCACGAGCCGAAGGCGGTAACGTTCGTCGTGGGAGAGATGAACGGCTTATCCGGGGTCCAGCCCTTCAACAGGAATCGCGACGCAAAGTCGTCTTTCACGTGATCGGAGCCGTACGGATTGAAGTTACTGGCACTGCCCCGGAAAAAGGAAGACCCCATTTTTTTGGGCGCCTCTCCCGCCGGGACGACGGAGACCGTCTCCTGGAAACCGGAATGGTCTATCGCCTTGATCGACATGATTGCCCCCTTGCCACATGGCCGCGCGTGGACCTTAGTGAAGTGGCCTTTGTGAGGCAACAGCCGTCGCGCTACTGCATGTTCCCTTAAGTCGTTGCCGATTTAAGGATGAAAACATGCAGCAATTCAAAGTGCTACAGCGCCCTGTGCGCGTCCGATAAGACGCGCGGCGCTGTGGAGCGGCAACGAGCGGAATTGCGCCCTGCCCGATGGCATAAATGGAAATGGCGGGCCGAGTTGGGCGCTTCACTATACTCTAACCACGGATAACCCAAGCCCCAAGCACAAGCAGGATAAGTGGCGGGCCCAGCAGCATCCCGCCGAAAAGCCAAGCCGTTTTCTGTAGCTGCCTGCCGGTTTGAAGTCGGCTTTCGATCTCATCGGGCACGACAATGCTCCCGCTTCCAGATGCAGCGGCCCTTTCCCTTATGGACGCCACCTCCTTCTCGGCTTTCCAGCCGTCGGCGATCACTGCCCAGCCCTTGACGAAGATGGAGCTTCCATCGGTCACGCCTCGCCGCCGTCCTTCGACTTCCACGTAGACGACCAATGTCAGTACCCAAAGCGCAGAAACGATCAACCACAGTCGAAAGAGGCCACGTAGGATATTCATCTTGTGCCCTACCTCACGACCGAGGATAGCACAGCGGCGAATGGCGACCAGATCATTTCATCGTTTTCACTGAACAGTGAGATGATCTAACTCTTTGAAATGACGCAATTCCGGAGGGAAAACCGTTACACGCTTCTGCTGGATTTGCTTCAGTCCGTTCAATTCAGACCGCCACCCAGACGCGCAACAAAACGCTGCGGGAACGACGCACGGCAATGAAGCTCAACGCTCATAGCGCGACGTCCAACCACGGCTGATGCCACGGCTCGCCAGACACCCCGCGATATAAAGCTCCCCTCAGATGCGCCGCTTCCGCCAACGGTTTCCTGATCCTCAAGATCACCGCCGTAGTGATCAATCACGGCAGATCGTCGGGAATTTCGGTCGCGGAAACGGGCTCTTCGGCCTCGGGCATCTAGAGTCAAGATGGCTTTCGATTATTCAAACTCGCTGCTACAGTCCGCGTGGGCTGGAGATACGCGATGGCACGGAAGAGAAAGAAACCGAAGCAGATTACGGGCGCGAATTCCAAATATGCGAAGCCATACAACCCTAATGCCTATCGGATCAACACCAGAGGCTTGCGCGGTCGTCTTCGGGGTAAACGCATTCTCGCCGACCTAACTGCGGACCCGGACCAGTATCGCGACAACCGCGAACCAGTCTACCCAGGACCGACCATACCGAAGCCGCTCAGAGCCTACCCCTGGGAAGGTACCAAGCGCTGACATCCGGAACTCGAGATCCTTGCCTCAAGCTTCGCCGGCGGAGTATCTGTGTTTCAGCTTCTTACAGAAGCAATCAGTTTCAGTGAGAAAAACTGGTGGGTGATCACGGGCTCGAACCGTGGACCCGCTGATTAAGAGTCAGCTGCTCTACCAACTGAGCTAATCACCCGTCCAGAACCGCGTCGCTGCGGTCTGGAGGGGCGTATAATGGCCTTCGTCCGGCTTGTCCAGCACCCTTTGCAAAATTTTCGGGAAATTTTTCAAAGGCTCATCGCATGGCGGCGAAGCCGGTGATGCGGGGGCGTGGACGATGCCGTCTACCGCTTTTCCCTCGTTGGGGCGGCGCCGCGGCTGCGCAAAACCGCTCACGCTTGGCTCCGTCCCGCTCTAAACTCCACCTCTCGACAGGAGGAAAGACGATGGCGTCCATGACGGTTGAACTGCGCAATGTCGAAGGCACGGAGGCGGCGATCGGCTGGGCCGGGAGCCATACGGTCGTCGTCGACCGGCCGGAGGGCAAGGCGGGCGGACGCGGGCTCGGCTTCAACGGCGCGCAGCTGCTGGCGCTGGCGCTTGGCGGCTGCTTCTGCAACGATCTGCGTTATGCCGCGCACCAGATGGGCTCCGCCCTCGGCAAGATCGCCGTCAGCGTTACGGTCGAGCTCGAAGGCGAGCCGCTGCTGACAACGGCCGCGGCCATGTCGGTCAGCTGCGAAACGCTCGACGGGTCCGATCCGCAGGCGATCATCGATCGCGCCAAGGCTATCTGCATGGTTGCCAACACGCTCAAAAAGGGCGTTCCGGTGGAGATCCGGTCGGCTTAAGGATTGAAAACCATGCAGCACTTCAAAGTGTTGCATCAACTTTTGCGGGCGCGGCCACCCCACCCACCTCATTCCTGTGCTTGTCACAGGAATCCAGCCACGGCGCGTCCGCGCCGTGAATGAAGTGGCCTCCAGTATTCGAGACGGACGAGACGTGATCCGGTGTCCCGTGGGTTAACCCGCGATCATTCGCGCCCTCGAGGAGTCTCCCGCGCCGCAGACGCGGCGCTGCTGGATTCCTGTGACAAGCACAGGAATGAGGAACGAAGCAAAACCTTCCCGTACCGCTACCAACGAGGCGCAGTGTGCTGTCTTGTACCGTGCGCGCCCGGAAAGACGCACGGCGCTGTCGCCCCGCCACTCGCCTACCCAACCTCGACGAACAGCGCCCGGTGGTCCGAAGCCTCCGGCTCTTCGACCACGTCGAAACGGTTGACCTTCACCTCCGGCGTCACCAGCAGGTAATCGGCGAAGCGGTTCTCCTTCTCATAATAGGAGGTCCGGGTATCCGTGAAGCCGCGTGACGTCACGAGATCGGTAAGCCCGAGCTTCCCCAGCACCTCGAAAGTCTCGCTTCCCGGCAGGACGTTGAAGTCGCCGCAGACGACCAGCCTTTCGTCGTTGCGCCTCACCCGCTCCACCAGCCCGACCAGCGCCTCCGCCTGTGCCCGGCGCGCCGGCGTGTCCCCCTTGCCGGCAATGTCGCGCAGGCCATGCATATGGGCGATGGTGAGGGTGAAGGCGTCCCCGTAGGTCATCAGCCGGAGGCAATGGGCGTTTCGCGCACGCGGATGCGCCCCCCAGCCATCCGCCGAAAAGCCGCCATGGACGAAGTCGAGCGCCTGCCCGATGACGGCAAGCGACTTGCGCACGAAGGTCGCGAGCCCGAACTCGGAGAGGATCCGCTCCCCGCCATCGAAGAGCTCGCCCCGCGCCGTGGGGCAATAGAACGCGTCGTGCCCGGGAAGAACGGCGGCGATCTCATCGAAGAGGTTGGCGCGCTGCGGCAGTTCGAGACGACGGTCGCGATAGACCAGCCAGTCGGCCGTCGAGCCGGTCGTGCGTGTTACCTCCTGCAGGCAGAGAACATCCGCATCGCTGTCGGCGAGGTAGCGGATCAGCGGCGCATGCACGCGGCCGCCCCATGCGTTCAGCGAGATTATGCGCAGTGCCATGGCCTCCCTCCGCGCACCCCGAACATGCGCCTGTGTAGCGGTTTTCCGTTCGGAATTGGTAGCTTCAAAGACTAGATCGCCAGTTCGCCGCTCGCGACCTTCACCGCATGGCCGCCGATGCGGGCGGTCGCGATCTTGCCGCCGGCGATGTCGAGATGCAGGTGGATGAAGGACGGGCGGCCCATCTCCACCCCCTGCTCGATCAGGATCGGGTGGTGCCCGTCGACCAGTTCGTCGAAAAGGTGGATGGCGCCCGAAAGGGCGGCGGCGGCCGAGCCGGTCGCCGGATCCTCGACCGCGCCCATCTCCGGCTTGAACATGCGGGCGTGGAAGCGCGCCATGTGGTTGATGCCGCCGCGACAGTAGAGATAGGCGGCGGCGAGCCGTCCTTCGGCGAGCGGCGCAAGCTGCTCCCAGCGTTGCGCGTCGAATTCCACCGCCGCCACCGCGCCGACATCATGCAGCGGCACCATGACGAAGGGCACGCCCGCGCTCCAGAATGAGATCACATGATTCTCGAAACCGATCTGCGTCGCCTTCAGGCTGAGCGCATCGGCGATCTCGTGCTTGTCGAAGCGCGCCTCGAGCCGGCTCGGCTTGCGCGGCAGGTCGAACTCCGCGAATGCCGCCTCGCCCGGCTTCAGCCGCACGGCAGAGCGCACCGGACCCACCCGCTCCTCCAGCACCTGCATGAGGTCGAGCGCCTTGCCGGAGTCGCCATGCGCGGCCTCCGCCAGCGCCACCGCCGCGCCGACGGTCGGATGCCCGGCGAAGGGCAGCTCGTGTGCCGGCGTGAAGATTCTCAGCCGCGCCGAATGAGCGGCACTTCCCGGCTGCTGCAGGAACACCGTTTCCGAAAGATTGAATTCCTGGGCGATCGCCTGCATGGCCCCGTCGCTCAAGCCATCGCCGTCGAACACCACGGCAAGGGGATTGCCCTCCAGACGCTTCCGCGTGAAAACGTCGTAGATCGCATATCGCCGTGTCATCAATGCCCCCTCACCGGTACTGCACGCTTCCCTGGATCGGTCCCGATTTGAGGAAGCCATGCGGAAATTCAAATGCTGTAGCGGCGTCTGCGCGTCTGGTCAGACACACCGCGCCGTCGCGCGCATGCCCTTGAAGAACCGACCGGTCTTGTGAAGGAATCACGCGCGTTCCAGCGTCGTGCCGCACGCCCCGGAGCATCCATCCGCAGGCATTGCGGCACACTCCACCGAAGACCTTGCAATGCCGTGGCGCGGGCGGCAAGGCAAAAAGCATTGAACATGAACGCCGCCGCCCCGTTCCTGTCGCGAAAAGGATCGGCCTGACCTTACGTCAGCCAATCGATCGGATATAAGAAACATGGCACAACCGATTGAAAGAACGACGACGACTCTCTGCCTTCGATCCTTGTCGGGAAATCATCTGCCGGGATATCGATGAGCAGCCGCCTCCCTTCTGCGCCACGGCTCTTCGGTCACGTGCCGGAACACGCTGAACTGGAAGGATTGCCTCGATCCCCAAGGGGTCGTGTGCTCATGCCTGCGCGAGCTAACAAGCTTGAAGGCGCTGCCGAGCGTTTCGGCCAGGCTCTCCGGGCTGTAGCGCATCACCGGCAGGCCGCTGCAGCGCTCCGGCCCGTCCGGGCCAAAGGTCGCAATGATGGCGTGGCCCCCGGCTCTCAGGCCTTCGCTCAAATGCGCGACATAGGCGGCCCGGTCATGTTTCTCCGTGAGGAAATGGAACGCCGCCCGGTCGTGCCAGATCTCGTAGGCTGCCGTTGGCCGCCACGTCGTGACGTCCGCGACGATCCAGCGGACGCGTGCGGCGCGCTCGCCAAGCCGGCTTCTCGCCGCCGCGAGCGCGCCCTCCGACAGGTCCAGGACGGTGATGGCTCGAAATCCCCTGTCGCAAAGATGGTCCACAAGGCGCGAGGCCCCTCCGCCGATGTCGATGATAGAGGTCTCGGACGTCGCGCCGAGGACGGCGATCAGCTCCAGCGACGGCGCCGGATTTTCCTCGAACCAGCTAACCTCGTCCTCGCCCTTGCCGCGATAAACCTTCTCCCAATGGGCCCGACGGCTCTCACGCCTCATGTGCCCTCCTCCGCCCGGGAGGATGCCGACTAAATCGTCGTCCTCCGCGAACGCAAGCATTCCCGCTGCCGATCCATGATTCCCTAAATCGGAGCCGATTTGAGGGCAATGACGCGGCATTTCGACGTTTGGCGGCGCGGTGTCTGATCGGATGCGTGGCGCGCTGATGTACTTCTGGATCAGCCCGCAAAGTCATTCACGGCACGGACGCACCGGGCGAGATGGCGAACGCCTCGATATAGCGCAGGAGCGGCGCCGGATCCTGTGTCACCGTGGCCATCGCCACGTGGCCGTCCGGGCGCACGAGATAAATGGCGTCGCGGCCGAAGCCCGCCTCGGCGGCGGCCGGCGTGAAGGGGAAGGCGTGGACCGGTATTCCCGTTTTGGTCAGCGCCGCGCGGAAGGCCGGGCTGGCCGCGCCATAGACGTGAACCTGCCAGTCGAGCGACGAAAGCGGCGCGAAGTTGTCGCCCGACAACGCGTCGACGTAGGGCAGCCGATCGCCGCCGCGCACTTGGCCCGCCCCGCCGCGGTCGCGGTAGGTGATGCCGATCTGCGACACGATCCGGAACGCAAACCGCGCGCCCGCGGGCGTCGCGACCAGCAGGGCGATCATCCGGGGCATGAGATAACGGCGCCAGAGGCCCGCGAGCACCGAGCGGCTGGTCAACACCCGGAACGCCCGGTCAGTGCTTGCGACCAGCCGCCGGGCGAAGGCGATCCGCTCCGGCTCGTAGCTGTCGATGAGCCGCGCGTCCGCGCGACCGCCGACAACGGCGGCGAGCTTCCAGCCGAGGTTCACCGCGTCGCCGATCCCGGTATTCATGCCCTGGCCGCCGGCGGGGCTGTGGATATGGCCGGCGTCGCCGGCGATAAACACCCGGCCTACGCGAAAACGCTCGGCGACGCGATGGTGCAGGCGATAGGTCGAGAACCAGTTGACGGCCTTGACGGTGACGCCGGTGATCCGCTCGACCTCGGCACGGATCGCCTCGAAAGTGATCTTCTCCTCCGCCGTATTTTCTGCCGGCACGATGCCGATCAGCCGCACCGAACCCGACTGGCGCACCGGCAGCACGATTGCGAAGCCGTGCGCATCAAGGCACACATTCAGGCCGTCGCGGGCGATTGTACCCTCCACCTCGACATCGGCGACATAGAAGGACTGCTCGTAGGTGCCGCCCGGAAAGCCGAGCTTCAGGCCGTGGCGCACCGTGCTGCTCGCGCCGTCTGCCCCGCATAGATAGGCGGCCCGGATGACCTCGCCGGCGCCGTGCTTCACCACCGTCGCCGTCACGCCCGCCGCATCCTGCTCGAAGCTCATGAGTTCGGCGCGCCGCTCGACCGCAACGCCCGCCCTTTCGAGATGCCGGACCAGAATGCGTTCGTGAATGTCCTGCGGCAGCGCGAAGGCGAAGGGGTAACGGCTGAGCCCCGCGCCGAAATCGCCGAGCTTCAGCGTCGCCGCGATGCCTGACGGCGTGCGCACGGCAAGCCGCTCGACACGGATGCCGGCGGCGAGCACATCGTCGACGATGCCCAATTGGCGATAGAATTCGAGCGTGCGCGCCTGCACCGCGATCGCGCGCGAGGTCTCGCCCGGCCCGGACGCCTTGTCGATGATCCGGAGATCGACGCCGAGCCGCCTCAGCCACAGCGCCAGCACCAGCCCCGTCGGCCCTGCCCCGACAATCAGCACCTGCGTCGCGGAAGTCTTCATAGACCTGCCTTGCCTCCGTGGACCGCCCCCGAACAGAAGCCACTTTGAACTACTTCATGGATCTATACAGCCGCAAGCAACGAGCCTTGCGGTGACCGAGCGACATGGGGACTTTAGCGATTGCTCAACAATCGGATCGCACATAGACTGCAAAGCGCGATATGAGGTAACAGCGGGGGGCGATAGTGGCCATTTTCATGGACCGGCATGACCTCAAGGGATACTCGGCGGCCGATGTCGCCGAGGCGCATCGCAAGGATCTCGAAATCCAGGATCAATACGGCGTAAAGTTCCTCACCTACTGGTTCGACCAGCAGCGCGGCACCACTTTCTGCCTCATCGACGCCCCGGACAAGGAAACCGCGCAATGCGTGCATCGCGAGGCACATGGCCATGTTGCCGGCGAGATCGTCGAGGTCGCGCTTTCGGCGGTCGAGGCTTTTCTCGGTCGCATCCAGGACCCAGAGCCGCCCGCCGGCCATCCGCAGGACGATAAGGACTGCGGGCATCGCGCCATCATGTTCACCGACATTGTCGGTTCCACGGAAATGACGGCGCGCCTCGGCGACCGCATGGCAACCGAACTGGTCAGGGCACACGATTCGATCGTGCGCAGGTGCCTGAACGATTTTGGCGGGCGCGAGGTGAAGCACACCGGCGACGGGATCATGGCATCCTTCGCTTCGACGAAGCACGCCGTTGATTGCGCAACGGCGATCCATCGCGATTTCCGGCGCTACAACAGCGGAAACGCCGAACCGATTCACGTCCGCATCGGCCTCGACTGCGGAGAGCCTGTCGAGGACAGCAATGATCTCTTCGGCACCACCGTACAACTCGCGGCCCGCCTGTGCTCGGCTGCCGCCGCGGATCAGACCCTCGTCTCGGAGAATGTCTATCGCGAGCACGGCAGCCCGGACGCCTTTACCGCGACGAAGCGCCGGCGGCTCAAAGGGTTTTCCCGACCCGTTGCAGCATTCCAATGCGCCCCGGCAGTGTCTGGACCACGATGAGTTCGGGTCGCCCATCATGATCACAGCCGAGCACGCTTCCCCGATGAAATGAAACAACGGCCGCGCTCGTCTACCGTAAGGCCCCGCCCCCTTACGTCATGAATCTCGGCAACGCAGCCGCCAGCGCGTCGACCGCATATCGCACCTTCAGCGGCAGATGTGGTGTCTGCAGCCAGAGCGCGTAGTTGTCGTAGTGAAGTCCCGGCTGATCGGCGAGCAGCGGCACAAGTGCGCCCGCCTGGAGGCGCTCGCGAACGAGCCACCCCGGGAGCCAGGCGAGCCCCATCCCGGCGACTGCGGCGTCGGCGATTGCATCGAGGTCGTCGAGGCGCAGACGGTTGATCGGCGTCACCTCCGCCGGGGCGTGATCGCTGCGCGGAAACAGCCATGGGCGAACCCGGCCCGACCGGCTGTAGATGATCCCATGGTGCCCGCCGAGATCCTCGATCTGCCGTGGCGCGCCGTGCTTCGCGAGATAGGACGGCGAGCCGCAGACGACCATGTGATGGCGCGCTATGCGACGCACGATCGTCCCGGCCCTGTCATCCAGATTGCCGGTACCGGCCGAAAGGCTGCGGATCGCGAGATCGTAGCCGTCCCCAGCGAGGTCGGCGAAGTGATCGCTGAACGACAGGTCGAATTCGAGCGCCGGATGTCGCCTCGCAAGCTCCAGGAGAATGGGGACGACACAGCGCCGGCCGAACAGCGCAGGCATGGTGACCCTGAGCCGTCCGCGCGGCTCGGAGAGCTGATCGGCGGCGAGCGCATCCGCGGCCTCGGCTTCGGCAAGGACCACCCGGCAACGCTCGTAATAGGCCCGCCCGAAATCCGTCAGGCTCTGGCGCCGCGTCGTGCGGTTCAGGAGGCGCACGCCGAGCCGCTCTTCCAGGAACCGCACATGCTTGCCGACCATCGGTCCGGACAGGTCGAGCGCGGTCGCGGCGGCGGCGAACGAGCCGAGGTCAACGGCTTTGACGAACACGGCCATGCTCGCAAGGCGATCCATATTGAGAACTCCTGGTTTCTACTGTTCTGCCTCGAAGTCTATTTATCCCGCCCATAGGCGACTGGCATAGCCTTTATTCAGTTCAATTGTTTTGGAGTTATATCGATGGTCCGCGTCGTTCGCTTTCATGAGCTTGGTGGTCCCGAGGTTCTGCGCATCGAAAACGTCGATGTGCAGGGACCTGGTCCGGGTGAGGTTCAAATCCGGGTCAAGGCGCTCGGGCTCAACAGGGCTGAGGCGCTGCTGCGCTCGGGCACCTATATCGAGACACCGGTGCTGCCCTCCGGCCTTGGCCTCGAGGCGGCAGGCATCGTCGAAGCGCTCGGTGAAGGGGTCGACGGCTTCGCGCCGGGGGATGCCGTCAGCATCGTGCCGCCGCCGTCGATGGTCCGCTGGCCCGCCTATGGCGAACTGGCCAGCTTTCCGGCGAGGCTCGTCGTCAAGCACCCGCCGTCGCTTGGCTTCGAGGCGGCCGCCGCCGTCTGGATGCAATATCTCACGGCCTATGGCGCTTTGATCGACATTGCCGGGCTGCGCAGCCAGGATTTCGTCGTCATTACCGCCGCATCGAGCAGCGTCGGGCTCGCCGCGATTGAGATTGCCAACGTCGTCGGCGCAACCACGATCGCCGTCACGCGGACGTCCGCCAAGAAGCGCGCGCTCTCCCAATTGGGCGCCGCCCATGTCATCGCTTCCGCCGAAGAGGATCTGGAAGCCCGGCTGAAGGAGATCGCCGATCCGGCGGGCGTGCGCGTGGTGTTCGATGCGGTCGGCGGCCCTTCCTTCGAGCCTCTGACGGAGGCGATGTCACAGGGCGGCATTCTCATCGAATATGGCGGCTTGAGCCCCGAGCCGACCCCCTTCCCGTTGTTGAGCGTGTTGAGCAAGCGCCTGACGCTGCGCGGTTACCTCGTGCACGAGATCATCGGCGACCCGGCGCGGCTCGCGGCCGCCAAAAGCTTCATTCTCGAAGGGCTGACGTCCGGTTCGCTCCGGCCGGTGATCGCCAGGACCTTTCCGTTCGACGAGATCGTCGAGGCGCATCGCTTCCTGGAGTCGAACGAACAGTTCGGCAAGATCGTCGTCACGGTTTGATCGTGGAAGAGATTGCTCGTGCGACACGGACCGCGCTCGGGACAGGCTCAATCGTCAGGGAATTCCGCGTATTGCGGCAGGTCGTCGGTGATGTGGAACCATTCCGCCTTCGACCCGACGAAGATATGCGCCGAAGGGCGGATCGTCGGCGCATCCACGAGCGTGCCGAGCGTGACGTGCGCGTAGGCTCCCTCGCGCACGACGGAAAAGAGCAGCGAGCCGCAGGCCGCGCAATGCACGTCATGCGCCTCGCTCTCGTCGCCATAGATCAGGGTCGCATGCCCGCCCCGAACGAGATCGAGTTCCCCGCGCTTGACGCCGGCGAACGGCTTGAAGGCCGAACCGGTGGCGCGCCGGCAGTTCGAGCAATGGCAGTTCATCGCATATTCGAACCGGTCCGCCACCCGGTACTCGACAGCCCCGCACAGACATCTGCCGGTCAGCATCCTGGCGGTGCCGGAATTCGCATCGGCCATGGCCTTCTCCTGTCCGTAAGCGCTACGCTGTTCCTTGAATCGCGACGATTCAGGGACAAAAAATGCGGCAATTCAAGGTGCTACAGCGCCCCTCCCGCGACGCACGGCGCTGCAGGCTACATGAGGCTTTGGCAGATCCGCAACTGACTCGCGCGGGCGACCGCCCCCCTTCACGCCGGCAGGCCCGCCTTCAGCAAGCCCTCCCGGAACATCTGGCGCTGCTCCGAGAGCTCCAGGAGCAGGCCGCGCGTGATGAAGTCTTCCGTCGAAAAATCCGGCCACAGCTTCAGAAGGCGCGCCTTCGCCTCCTCGGTCGCGGCCGCGTTTCCGGCCTGCGCATAGCAGGCGACAAGGCGCGCGCAGGTGAATTGGCCGGGATTGGGTTGCTCCTTGAGCGCCGCCGCCGCTTCTTCGTATCGCCCGAGTATATAGAGGGTGTTGCCGAGGGTCACACTATACCATTGCGGCGGGAAGGGATTGAGGCGTAAACCCTCGTCGATCCACTGCATCGCCTCCACGAGCCTGCCGCGCCGCGCAAGCAGCCCACCCATCTGCACCATCGTGTTCGCATCGTTGGGGTTCAGCTGACAGGCGCGGCGATAATGCCGTTCCGCCAGCTCGAAATCCCGGCGAAAGTAATGCATGAGACCCAGCAAGCGCTCGCAGCCGCTTTCGCCTGCGTCGAGCCGCACCGCCTTTTGCGCAAGCGCCAGCGCCGCGTCGAGAATATCGGCCGGCGCGTTGGCGTAGCCGTGAAGTGCCAGTCTCGCTAGTGCCAGATATGCGTGGGCGAGCGCGAATTGCGGGTCGCGTTCGACTGCCGCCTCGAACATCATGCGGGCCTGTTCGTTGTCGTCGGCGCCATAGCCGCGGATATGCACCAGCCCGCGCAGGAAGAATTCGTAGGCCGCAAGACTCGTCGTCGGCTTGCGCAGCGCCTGTCGGACATCGGCGCTCTCGATCTGCCCGACGAGCGTCGAGACGATCATCCGCGTCACCTCGTCCTGGACGGCGAAAATATCGGTGACGCTGCGGTCGTAGTGTTCCGACCACAGATGCGTTCCGCTTGCGGCCTCGATGAGCCGCGCCGTGATGCGCATCCGTTCACCCGACCGTCGAACGCTGCCCTCGACCAGATAGGTGGCTGAGAGCCTTTTGCCGATTTCCTTGAGCCCCGCATCCTTCCCGCGAAAGCTGAAGGATGAACTGGCGGCGACGACGGACAACGAACGAAACCGGGCAAGGCCGCTGATGATGTCCTCGGTGATGCCGTCGCTGAAAAAATCCTGGTCCGGCGAGCCGCTGAGGTTCTCGAACGGCAGAACGGCGATCGACGTTCGCGCCGCCGCCGAAGACGTGGATGACCCGACCGTTGGCGCGTCCTTCCAGTGCCAGACGTGCACGGGCCGCGCGATGTTCTTCAGCACTATCTCGCCGCCGTCCCAAAAGGCCGAACAATTCTTTATGCCGAGTTGCCGATGGACGACATCGGCGATGCATATGCCGCCCGGCCCGGCGGTTGCCTCCAGGCGAGCGGCGACGTTGACGCCGTCGCCGAACAGGTCATCGCCCTCGATGACGACATCGGCGAGATTGATCCCGATCCTGAAGAGGATGCGGTCGTCGATCGCCACGTCCTTCTGATCGGACGCCAGTTCTTCCTGAAGCGATATCGCGCAGTCCACCGCGTCGACCGCCGAGCTGAAGACGACGAGCGAGCCGTCGCCCATCAGCTTCACGATGCGGCCGCCGCGTGCGGCGATGTTCGGAGCGACTATGGAGCCTTGCAAGCGCTTCATCGCGGTAAGCGTGGAGGTTTCGTCGGCCTCCATCAGCCGCGAGTAGCCGACGATATCGGTGGCCATAATAACCGCAAGTCGCCGCTCGACGCGCTCGTTCGCCATCCCGCCATCTCCACACGCAGTACGTTGTACTTTAGCCCTCTCTCACGGACGTCGAAAGAGGCAACGGAGTGGGATCGGAGATCCCGGCAATCGCCGCTGCCTGACGGGCTCTATCGCCTCAGCGCCTCCACGAAGCGGATCACATGGCCGACCGTACTTTCATTCCAGATGTCGTTGTGGCCCAGGCCGTCGTAGATCACTTTTTGCTTCGGCTCGGGAGCGATGCGGTACAGGGCCTCGCCCGAAGACAGCGGGATGCTGCCGTCAAGTCGACCGTGGATGAACAGCTTCGGTTGTTTCACCTTTGTAATAGTGAGGTCGGAACGGAAGGGATCCTTGAGCAGAAGCGCAACCGGATAGAACGGATAATGCGTCTGCGCGACCGAAAGAACCGAGAGGTATGCGGACACGAGGATGACACCGACGGCGGGCCTCTGCGCGGCCGTGTTCACGGCGACGCCCGAGCCGAGCGAACGGCCCAGCACAATGATCCCGCTTCTGGAGCGCCCTGAAAGCCAGTCGAACGCGGCGATGCCGTCGGTCAGTAGCCCCTCCTCGCTCGGGGAGCCGGTCGATCCCGGATAGCCGCGATAGGAAATCGCCAGCAATCCAATGCCGCGCGCGGCCAGCGCCTGTGCAAGAAAGTCGTAATTGTCGACCCGGTCACCGTTTCCGAAGAAGAGCAGCACGGCCGGCTTGTCCGCGTCGCCCTGACTGTAGAGTCCATGAAGCGTCTCTCCGTCCGGCGTCTTGATGTATGCGTTTTCGCCCCAACGCGACTGCTCTGGCGCAAGGGTAGCGCTCACGCCGGGATACAGGAGGGCGCGCTGCGAAAAATACACGAAGCCCACAAGCGACACATAGGCGAAGATCGCCATCAGCGGCAGGATCAGCAGGAGTTTTGTGGCGCTCACGGCAGCATGCCCCACCGCTGGTTCGTCAAAGCATAGAATTCAATTTGAGCGTTTTAGGGATCGGCCGGTCCGCCGTTCTTCGCAAAAAACCACTCGAGAATCGCCGGGAAGAAGTCCGGATAGTTGTGCGCCTCAGGCTCCGGCCCGCGGATCGCCACGGCCTCGTCGATTTCCGGATGCGGGTCGGTCGAGACATGCCTGGCAACCAGCGAAACGAGCTCGTCGGCCGTCGCCGCCAGCCGGTGGGTGCGGAATACGACGACAGTCCCCTTCATGTGCACCGCGTGATAGCCGGGCTCGGCTGTCGCCTCGGAGAGCTCGATGCCCGTCTCCTCCCGCACCTCACGCGCAATATTGCCGTCGATATCACAACGTCCGTCGACGATATCCTCGGGCTCCAGTGAACCGCCGGGGCTGTAGACGCGTCCGGCATTGGCCGTGTGGCTCCCCATGCGGATGGCGATCATCGCGCCGTCGGACGAAAGCAGCATCGGCATGGCGAAGATATGCAAGGCCCCGGGCGCGCGGCTCTTGCGCCACCAGAGGAAGGTCGAATAGGGCACGACATGGGCGTTGGCGACAATGCGCCCGTCCTCGATGCGGATCGCCCGCTGCAGCACCATCCTGCCGTCGAAGAGATGCGGGTTTGCGGCAATCTCGCGCTGCCAGCTTTCCTGCGCGCGTTCGACCTCGGCCAGGTGGAACGGATGCGGGTCCGGAGAAACGTCGATCCCGACAGCCGAGACCGGGAAAACCGTGCCCTCGGCGGGCCACTCTGCGCGGTTGCTTTCAAGAAGGTTCATGGTCAGATATCCAGTGTCATCGCGACCGGGCAATGGTCGGAGGCCTTCGGCCGGTCCCAGCCGGTGCGCGGGTAGCGCTCCACCTCCTGCCCGGCCGGAAAGATCGTCCGGAACGGCTGGCCGGCGCGGATGATCTCCGGCACACGGCTCGCGTTGCGGCTCGCGAGCGCCGGCGACAGCCAGATATAGTCGAGCTGGCAGAGATGCCGCTCCTCGGGCCCCCGGCTGTGAAACAGGGTCCAGCGGTCGAGCACCGGCCGGCGCAGCATCGGGTTTTCGACAAAGCCGTCCATGGTGAAGACGTCGAGCGCGCTTGTCTCCTCCTCGCTCGGCACGAATTCATAGCCGTTGCGCCGGTCGCCGCGGATCGCCACCTTCTCCTGGTAGTCGTTCATGTCGCCGCAGATCGCGAACATCTTGTCGGCCGTGCGGCCCCGCCCGAAGCGGCTCTCGATGATATGGCGCACGGCCTTCGCCTCCGCCACGCGCAGCGGCATCGTGGCCTGCCGGCCGTCGAGCCCTTCGCGCGCCGGCCCCATCGACTTGAAATGCACCACGTAAAGCGTCAGCGGTCGGCCGCCGATCCTCAAATCCAGCTCCAGGCAGTCGCGCTTGAAGATGCGGTCGGCAGGCCGGTTGGTTTGCGCCAGCTCATCGTTGAAAAGGTCGAGGTCGGCATAGGTAAGCCCCGCATGGCTTTTCACCTCGAGGCACTCGATCGGCTGGCCGTCGCGCGTCTTCTCGCGCGTCAGCACGGCGACATCGATGCCACGCGAATCATTGCCCTCGATCAGGTATTTCTGCCGGTAGCCGTTGCCGACCATGCGGAACAGATAGCCGTATTCGAAGGCCTGCAGCGCCGCCATGTTGTCGGCCTCCTGCAGGCAGAGGATATCCGCGTCGCAGTCGGCGATGGCGAGCGCCGACATCTGCCGTGTGTCGTCGGTATGCGCGATGGTGCGCGCCTCTTCCAGCCGCTGATACTCCGCCTCGCTGCGGACTTCGAACAGCCTCAACACGCGATCCTGCTTCAACTGGTTGCGAAAGCCGGAGAAATCGAAACGGCTCATGAGGTTTTCGATATTGAAGGTAGCAAGGCGAAGCGACATCGGGCAATTCCGGTGAGAAATTGCCGCGGAGCTTACTGCATGATTCTTCAAATCGGAATCGATTTGAGGATAAAATCATGCAGCAATTCAAAGTTGCTACAGCGACCTTTGCGCGTTCGATCAAGCCAGCTTCGGCCTCATTGGCCACGGTACGGTAACGCATCTCCTCCTGCCCTCATTCCTGTGCTTGTCACAGGAGTCCAGCCAGCCGAAGTCCTTGGGCTGAAAAGACTCTTCCGCGCCGCGGACGCGGCGCTGCTGGATTCCTGTGACAAGCACAGGAATGAGGGTGAAAAAGTATCCGCCAATGCCACTACGCTTCTGTCGTGTACTCTGGAACCCGAAGCCGTGCGGCGTCATTGGGAGATCGCGCGATAGAGGCCCCTCACCGTGAAGGCGCACCGTTCGCGTAGAGATGCAGCGCCCGATAGACCGCCGTGTGGGCCGGGGTCGGCACTTCGAGTTCCTTTCCGAAGGAGTGCATGCGTCCCGACAGCCATTCTAGTTCGAGCCGCTTGCCGCGCTGAAGATCATTGGCCATGGAGGATTGCGTCTCGGGCGGCACCATTTGCCAGAGCGATGTCGTCTGCTGCACATAGCCGTCCGGCATCGGGTGGCCCTTGGCGGCGGCGATCGCCATGCCCTCGTCCCGCAATTGCTCCATGAAGATCCGGCCTTCCGGGTCCGCGATAATCGCCCCGATGCCCGAGCGCATCAGGCTGGTGCCGCCGGAAAAGGCGGCGAGCGTCACGAACTTCATCCACAGCACCGGATCGACGTCGTCGACCGCCTGGAACGAGATGCCCTCAGCCAGCCCGCAGGCATCGCGGAAGGCGGCGATCGCCGGGTCGTTGCGCCCGCCGACCGTCATCTGCGTCATCCCGCTCGTCTGCTTGATCAGCCCCGGCGCTTCGAGATAGGTGGAAATGTAGATGGCGCCGGCGACGACCTGCGCGCGTGGCACGGAACGCGCCAGGAGATCGACGCCATCGACGCCGTTCTGCAACGTCAGCACCGTCGTCTTCGGCCCGACCATCGGGAGGATGGCGGCGGCCGCCTCCTCGCTGTCGTAAAGCTTCACCGCGAAGATCACGAGATCGACGGTCCCGACTTCGGCGGGATCGTCCGTGGCGTTGACATTCGGCAGGCTGACGTCGCCGAGCGGGCTTTCGAGCCTGAGACCGTTGCTGCGCATCGCATAAAGGTGCTCGCCGCGTGCGATGAAAGTAACGTCTTCGCCCGCTTTCGCGAGCCTGAGGCCGATATAGCCACCGATGCCGCCCGAGCCCATCACCGCGATCCGCATGGCCTTTCCTCCTCGCGCTGCTGCAAATCAAACGGCTGCAGCGACCTTTGCGCGCTCAAGAAAAACGCGCGGCGCCGGAGCGGCCGAAAGCGCAAGATATCAGTTTCGCCCTGCCGCGGCACGGCCAAAGAATGCTTTGCCATCGTCCGCCTCCGCTGCCCCGCCTGCGCTCTCCTCAGGCGACGGACCAGCCTCCGTCGACGAGCAGGTTCAGTCCGGTGATCAGCGATGCTGCCGGCGAGGCCAGGAAGACGACGGCGCCGACGACATCGTCCGTGTCGCCGATGCGACCCAAGGGAATATGCCCGACCGTCTGCTCGTAGAAGTCCTTGTCGGAAAGCGCTGGCTTCGTCCCGTCTGTCCAGATGAAGGTCGGGGCAACGGTGTTGACGGTAATGCCGTGGCGGGCCCATTCGGCGGCGAGGCAACGGGAGAGGTGGTTGATCGCCGCCTTGCTCATGCAGTAGATCGCCTCGCCGCGAAGCGTCACCGTGCCCGCCTGCGAGCTGATGTTGATGATGCGGCCCGCCTTTTGCGCAATCATCTGCCGGCCGACGGTCTGCGTCATCAGGAACGTGCCCTTGACGTTGACGTTCAGGATTTCGTCGAGATCGGCCTCAAGGACATCCTCCGCCAGATTGCCGGGCGCGACGCCGACATTGTTGACGAGCACGTCGATCCGCCTAAACGTCGCGACCGCCTCGGCGACCGAGGCCTCGATATCGGCGCGCTTCGAAAGGTCGAGCTTGACGGGAAGGATCTTCCGGCCCATGTCCCTGATTTCCGCGATCAGTTCCGTCGACGCCGCAATGTCGCGCAGGCCGAGCACGATGTCCGATCCCGCAGCGGCGCACGCAAGGGCGCAGGCGCGGCCGATCCCGCGCGATGCGCCGGTAACGAATGTCACCTTGCCCGCCAAGCTGAAATCCGGCGCATGCTTGAGTTCGTTTCCCACGTTCGCCCCTCCTCCGCTTGATCGGCCGCGTCGGGCGCGCAGCGCCGGCGGCGGTAACACCTGTTCATTCTTGAATTCCCACCCGGACTATACCACCGCGCGCACGCGCCGCCGCTGGTTCCCTGTGACGAGCACAGGAAGAGGCCGGATCGGCGTTTCCACGGACCGGCCATTGGTTGCGTACTCAGATGTGGTAGAATCGCTTAGCGACGCAAAATGGGGCGGGCGACAAGATGTCGTTTTCTCAATCGAGGATTTGCAAGGGCTGCTGGGAGCAGATGCGTATCCCCGTACCCCTGCGCGGACCGGCTTCCATTCCCTTCCGCGCCTTTGGTATCCGCCCGAGCCGGATGAATCCGAACACCTGCACGATCTGCGAGCTCATGTTCACGCGCGTGATGAAAGCCCGCAAGATCACTGTTGACGTGTCTGTGCTTTTTGCAGACCTGAGGGGCTATACGACGCTTTCGCAGTCGCACTCGGCAGATGCCGTCTCGTCGCTGCTGGATGATTTCTACGACGAATGTGCCACGGCCATTTGGGAATTCGACGGCCTTCTCAACAAGACGGTCGGGGACGCGATCATGGCGATATTCAACTTTCCGATCCACCATCAGGACCACGCCGAACGTGCCGTTCTCGCTGCGCGGGAAATCCAGCGCCGCTGCCAATCGCGTCGTGAACGTCACCTGGCTGAGGGTGCCGGCCTGGGCGAAAGTGAACTCGGCGTTGGTATCGGCATCGACTCCGGCGAGGCCAGCTTCGGAGAGTTCGGCCGATCGCATCGCGACCTGACTGCGATTGGAACGGTGGTGAACACTGCCGCTCGCGCCCAGTCAGCGGCCGAAGCGGGGCGGATTCTCGTCACCAGGGCCGTTTGCGAGCGGGCGAAGAGTCAAACGGCCGAAAGCGAAGGCCGTGAATACCGCCTGAAAGGCTTCGATAAGCCGGTCGAGCTTTACGCCATCTGAGCATCGCCCCTGCATGCGCAGCCCTCAGCGGGGCCTTTTTTGCGCGCCCCGCCTTGCACCAAACAAGGCGTCTTCCCTGTCGCAATGGCCGTGCTACAGTCTGCGCATGCGTCATGGGGCTGGCGGGGGTGAAATCCGGATGAAGGCTTTGGTTGCGAAGGTCGCTGCGGCTGCCTTCGTTCTGTTTGCCCGCGCGATAACCGCGGTTCGCGCCATATGGCCGGAAGAGGGATTGCCGGCCAAACCCTGCATCTATTTCGCCAACCATTCGAGCCACGGCGATTTCGTGCTGGTCTGGGCCGTGCTGCCGCCGAGGCTCAGGCATCGCACCCGCCCGGTGGCCGGCGCTGAATACTGGCTGAAATCTCACACCAACGCCTTCATCGGACGCGACGTCTTCAATGCGGTGCTGATCGAGCGCGATCGGGAAAAGCGGACCGAGGACCCGATCGCGCTGATGGTCTCGGCGATCGATGCCGGCTCGTCGCTGATCGTCTTTCCCGAGGGTACGCGAAACCAGACCGACGAAAGGCTGCTGCCCTTCAAGAGCGGCATCTTCCATCTGGTCACCGAGCGCCCGGAGGTCGAGCTCGTGCCGGTGTGGATCAACAATCTCAACCGCGTCATGCCGAAGGGTGAGATCGTGCCGATTCCGCTGATCTGCACCGTCACCTTCGGCAAGGCGCTGCGCATTGACCCCGGCGAAGAAAAGGAAGCCTTTCTCGAACGGATGCGGGCCGCCCTGATCGCGCTCGCTCCGAAACCGGCAGGGAGCGGCGAATGACTGCGGCAGGCTCGGATCTCCTGACACTGGTTCTCGGCATCTTCGGCGTGCTGATCGCCGCGTCGGCGGTCGGCTACATGCTTGAGCAACGCCTCACGGCCGATGGACCGAACGCGGCGGTCGAAAACCTCAACGCCCGCATCCGGGCATGGTGGGCGATGGTCATCCTGATCGGCCTCGCCTTCATCGCCGGCCGCATCGGCGTCCTTGTCCTCTTCGCCTTCTGCTCCTTTGCGGCGCTCAGGGAATTCGTGACCCTGATCTACACCCGGCGCGCCGATCACTGGGCGCTCGCCTCTGCCTTCTTCCTCGTCCTGCCTATCCAGTATTACCTGCTCTGGGCCGAGGAATACGGCATCTTCTCGATTTTCATTCCCGTCTACGCCTTCCTGCTGATGCCGATCATCTCGGTGCTCCGGGGCGACACCGAGCGCTTCCTGCTTCGCGTCGCCGAGGTGCAATGGGCGCTGATGATCTGTGTCTTCTGCGTCTCGCATGTGCCGGCGCTGCTGACCCTCGACATACCGGGCTACGAAGGGCGCAACGTGCTGCTGATCGCCTTCCTGGTGATCGTCGTGCAGCTGAGCGATGTGCTGCAATATGTCTGGGGCAAGCTCTTCGGCCGCACGAAGATCGCCCCGAAGCTTTCGCCGTCGAAAACGGTCGAGGGCTTTGTCGGCGGCGTTGCCAGCGCCACGCTGATCGGGGCCGCCCTATGGTGGATCACCCCGTTCACGCCGCTCCAGGCGGGCCTCCTGTCGTTCATCATCACCCTCATGGGGTTCCTTGGAGGGCTCGTGATGTCGGCGATCAAGCGGGATCGCGGCGTCAAGGACTGGGGCAATCTGATCGACGGCCATGGCGGGCTGATCGACAGGCTGGATTCCGTCGTCTTCTCGGCGCCGATCTTCTTCCATATCGTGCGCTATTGGTGGTCGCTCTCATGAAATCCGTGTTGCGGGACTGGGCGGGAAGCGGCACGGTGCATGTGCTCTTCGCCTTTCTGGCCATGGGCGGATGGGCCGTCTTCGCCAACAGCGGTCACGCCATGCCGCAGCCGCTCTATTCCGGGCTCCTGCAGGGGGCGCTCTCGGCCGGTCTCACGCTTTTCCTCAAGTCCGTGATCGACGCGCTTTCGAAGCGCGTTAGCGGCGCGGGGCGTTTCTGGGCGCCGCCGCTGATCGCCTGTCTCGGCTCGGCGGGCCTGCTGGTGTCGCTCCACGCGCTCGGCGGAACGCCCGAGATACTCAAGACCGTCGCGATCCCGCTCCTGGTCTCGACAACCTATGCGTGGATCTATGCTTATTCGATTTCCCGGAAAAGAGGCGTTGAATCATGACTGAGACAGGCGATCGGCGGCCTCTCGCAAGCCGCAACACCCGCTGGGCGGGCGCGATTGCCCGATGGATGGCGTCGCGGACGATCACCCCCAACCAGATCTCCAAAGGCAGCATGGTGGCCGCGGCTCTCGCCGGCGGCGCGTTCATCCTGGCGGGCCAGAGCGCGGGCGGGATGAGGATCGTCTGCCTGCTCTCGGCGGCATTGTTCTGCCAGCTCCGGCTGCTCTGCAACCTCTTCGACGGCATGGTCGCCGTCGAGGGCGGCAAGGGCGAGCCGGACGGTCCCTTCTGGAACGAGTTTCCGGATCGCGTCGCCGACCTCCTGATCCTCGCCGGCATCGGTTACGGCATCGGCACACCCGGCCTCGGCTGGGCCGCCGCCGCCTTCGCCATCCTGACCGCCTATGTCCGCGAACTCGGCCGCGCCACCGGAATCCCGAGCGACTTCTCCGGGCCGATGGCGAAGCAGCACCGCATGGCAACGGTCACCGCCGCCGCGGTGATCTCCTTGCTCGAGCCCCTGTGGCAAGGCCACAACGAGGTGCTGACGATCGCGCTTTGGGCGGTCGCCCTCGGTGCGGCACTGACCGCGATCCGTCGCGGACGGACATTGGTTCGGCGCCTGAAAGAGGTCGGTTAGTACCGCATTGGGATCGGGGGGTCACGACGACAACGCAGGATGCAGTTCGTCGACCACGCGCTTGAGGCGCCGCACCCCCTCCTCTATTTCCGGCAGCTCCAGGCTGGCATATCCCAGCACGAGGCCGGCAGTGCCGGGACCGTCCGAGGCGGCGAACAAGGGGCCGATCGGGTAGAGACCCAGCCCGCGGGCAAGCCCGCGCTCGACCAGCAATTGCTCCCGTTCCCTCGGCAGGCCGCTCAGCCAAACGACGACATGCAGCCCGGCGTCCGCGCCCATGATCCGTATCCGGTCCGCGAAGGCCCGCTTCAGGGCGGACAGCAGGGCCGCCCTTCTTTCCCCGTTGCGGCGGCGCACGCGCCGCACATGCCGTTCGTATGCGCCGCTTTCGATGAGCGCGGCCAGAGCCTCCTGCTCCGCGGTCGGCGTATGCCTGTCCGTCAATCGCTTGGCGGTGGCAAAGGGGATGCGAAGAGCCATGGGCACGACGAGGTAACCGAGACGCAGCGTCGGCGAAAGCGTCTTCGAAACGGTTCCGAGATAGATGACGCGATCGGCGCCGTCCAACGTCTGCAGGGCGGGTATGGGCGCAATATCGAACCGATACTCACCGTCATAGTCGTCCTCGATGACGTAGGCGTTT
The DNA here is from genome assembly GCF_030124405.1 of Sinorhizobium sp. 7-81. NCBI lineage: Bacteria > Pseudomonadati > Pseudomonadota > Alphaproteobacteria > Hyphomicrobiales > Rhizobiaceae > Sinorhizobium > Sinorhizobium sp. 7-81. Next base: position 132,214 of record NZ_JASKLT010000009.1, read on the forward strand.
CGGCGCCGCGCCCACGCCAGAAGCTCTTTCCGGCGGCCGACCGACATGACACTTCCGAGAGGAAACTGGTGTGAAGGCGTTACATATGCAAGCCGCCCCTCGCCCAGCCCGTCGGTTCGCATGCCCTCGTTGTCGACATCGAGCGGAACCAGTTCCGCGCCGGCCCCGATGAAGACGTGGCGGGCCGCGCCATAGCAGGGGTTCTCCACGACAACCCTGTCACGCGGATTGACGAACAGTCTGGCACAGAGATCGAGGCCCTGCTGCGATCCGTTTACGACGATGATCTGCTCCGGCTGGCACCGGAGACCGCGCGCTCTCCAAAGATAACCTTGCAAGGCTGTCCGCAGCGCCGGCGAGCCAGCCGGATCCGCATAGCGAAGACGCGCCGGCCGCCGCATGAGCGCGGCGTTCACTGCCTTCTTCCAGGCCTGGCTCGGAAAGTCGGACGAAGACAGATCGCCGTAGCGGAAGTCGATGGACAGCCTATCCAACGCCGGCCGGGTGGCGGCGGGCAGACGCATGATCCTGAGGCCGTAATCCGAAAGACCAGGATGCCGCGGGGCTTCATCGACGGGCGGACAAGCGGCGACATCGAGATCGACGTTCTTCGCGACCCTTGCGCGCGCGCCCTGATGGGTTTCGAGATAGCCTTCGGCGGCAAGCTGCTCATAGGCCGCCGTCACAGTCGTTCGCGAGACGCCCCACTCGGCGGCAAGGCCGCGCGTGGACGGCAGCCTGTCGCCCGGGCGGAACGTCGCGTCCCTGATCTGGCCCTTGATGGCATCGCAAATGCGCTTCAGGACGGTCGGTGCCTTCTCAGATTTCGCCATCAACTGGCCCAATGTTAAATGCAGAAACTGGCAGTCCACAATAGGCCAGTCTGATGGCACTTTCACCTCAAATCCGCCTGCTGCTGTTTCCTTGAATCGTAGCGATTCAAAGACGAGAACATGCAGCAATTCAACGTGTTACAGCGACCTTTTGCGCGTTTGACATGACGTGGGGCGCTGGAAAGGTATCAGATGTACATTCCCCCGGCCTTCCGCGAAGACGAACTGTCTGCTCTCCACGAAGCCATTCGGGCCGCGCGTCTCTGCAACTTCGTGACGGCCACGGATGAGGGTCCGGTCGCAACCCCGCTTCCGCTGTTTCTCGACCCGACGGAAGGGCCGTACGGAACGCTCTACGGTCACCTTGCGCGGGCGAACCCGCAGTGGAAGCTTGCCGCGATCGGGGAAACGATGGCCCTGTTCATGGGACCGGACGCCTATATCACGCCGAGCTGGTACGCGACGAAGCACGAGACCGGCAAGGTCGTTCCCACCTGGAACTATGTCGCCGTCCACGCCTACGGTCCGGCGGAATTCTTCGAGGACGACGAAAGGCTTCTCGACGTCGTCACGCGTCTCACCAGACTGCACGAAGAGCCGCGCGCCGATCCGTGGGCGGTCGGCGATGCGCCCGAAGATTTCATCAGGGCACAGCTCAGAGGGATCGTCGGACTTCGCATGCCGATTACCCGGTTGGAGGGTAAGCGGAAGATGAGCCAGAACCGCAATGCAGCGGACCGGGCCGGCGTTGCGTCCGGTCTTGCCGCGAGTGATCGCACGTCGGATCGTACCGCCGCCACGCTCATTCCCGTCACTGCATGATTCCTTAGATCGGAGTCGGTCAGGACAAAATCATGCAGCAATTTCAAAGCGCTACAGCGACCTTTGCGCGTCCGAGGACGCGCAGCACTGTAGGGACGGAGTTCAGGCCGCTACAGCGCTTTGCGCAGCCGCCAGGGAGCAAGCGCCGTGGGGCAGCGGCCGCTATCGAAGCAGCCCGTCATCGGAACCTCCGATCAATCCTTGCCTGCCAGCAGGCGCGCCTCGACCCGCGCCAGCGCCCGCTCGAACACCGCCGGATCGTCGAGCGCGCGGCCGAGAACCAGCGCGCCCTGAATGGCGATCACCGCCTCCTCGGCAAGCTCGCGCGCCGAGGCCGGGTCGTTGCCGGTCTTCTCCAGGGCCGTGGCGAGTGCCGCCCGCCACCCGGCGAAATAGTCGCGCACCTGATCGGCGAAGCGGTCGCGGACATTGTCGAGCGCGAAGGCGCCGACGAGGCACACACGGCGGCCGGAGCGGAAATAGTCCGCCACCGACCGGCGCATGGCGCCGATCGCCTCGCGCGGATCCTCGGCTTGCCGAAGCGGCGCATAGACGTGATCGTCGAACCATTGATCGATCTCGCGTAGCACGGTCGTCGCCATCTCCTCCTTCCCTCCCGGGAAGAAGTGGTAGAGGCTGCCCTTGCCGAGCCCGGTCTTGGCACTGATGACCGAAAGGCTCGCGCCTTCGAAGCCGTGTTCCCGAAAAATCTCGGCGAGCACGGGGATGACGTCCGAGCGCTCCGCGACGATCTTTGCCATGATGTTACAATCCGAGTTCCGAAAGGCCGGGGTGATCCGCCGGCCGCGGCGCGGACCTCTCCCAGAAGAACTTCCGGTCCGCTTCCTTGATCGGCATGTCGTTGATGCTGGCATGGCGCGTGTGCATCAGGCCGTTCTCGTCGAACTCCCAGTTCTCGTTGCCATAGGCGCGATACCAATTGCCGGAGTCGTCGCGATATTCATAGGCGAAGCGCACCGCAATGCGGTTTCCGTCATGCGCCCACAGCTCCTTGATCAGGCGATATTCGAGTTCCTTGTTCCACTTGCGCGTCAGGAAAGCGACGATCGCCTCGCGGCCTCGCACAAATTCGGCGCGGTTACGCCACCGGCTGTCGACCGTATAGGCACGCGACACCCTTTCCGGATCGCAAAATGTTCCAGCCGTCTTCTGCGGCACGCACCTTTTGTATCGCCGTCTCGCGGGTGAAGGGCGGCAGCGGCGGGCGTTGTTCGGACATCTTCAATCTCCTTCACTGGCTGTCTGTACTGTTCGGTAAACTCTGTGTCAATCAGTACAGTCAGCGCGTAAGGACGTCAATGCCGAATGGTTCGGATTCCTCCTTGCCCTGCGAATTTGAAAAATCTGCAAATGTCGAAAGCGAGTCATTCACGGCGCCGACGCGCCGTGGCTCTCACCCCTGTGACAAGCACAGGGGTGCCTCGCCAGACGCGCCGATATCGCTGCAACAGCTTGAGAACGGCGTCCGCTCGCCCTCAGCTCCAGTCCCACTGCCCCGCCACCTGCCGGGTCGCGACGTTGAAGCGGTTCCAGGTGTTGATGAGCGAAATCTGGATGATGAGCGCGGCGAGCGCCTGTTCGTCATAGTGTTTCGCCGCCTCGTCCCAGATCTCGTCCGGCACCGGGTCCGCCCGGTCGGCAAGCCGCGTCACCGCCTCGGTCAGCGCCAGTGCGGCCCGCTCGGCATCGGTGAAATAGGGCGCGTCGCGCCAAGCGGAGACCGCCATGATGCGCTTGTCGCTTTCGCCGGCCTTCCTCATCAGCCGCGGATGCATGTCGACGCAGACGATGCAGCCGTTGATCTGGCTGGCGCGCAGGTGGACAAGGCCGACCGTGAGTTCCGGCACGCCGCCCTTCTCCGCCGAAGCACCAAGCGCCTGCAGCGCGTGCATGGCTTCGGGTGCGATCATGGCGATGTTGTTCATTCTGGCTTGCATCGTGCATCTCCTTCGGATGTGTTGGCCAAATTCGACGGCAACCCCGACCGATTTCTTGTCACATCGGCCGGGTTTCGTTCGTCATGCCCATGACGGAGCCGAGCGGAGGAATGTGACCGATGGATGGGAAAAAATTTCTGGCCGAGCAGTTCGAAGGCAACAGGCGGCGCCTGAGCGCCGTCGCCTACCGCATGCTCGGCTCGAAGACGGAAGCCGAGGACGCCGTGCAGGAAGCCTGGCTGCGCCTCAGCCGCACCGATGCGGGCGAAGTCGAAAATCTCGGCGGCTGGCTGACGACGGTGGTGGCGCGGGTCTGCCTCGACATGCTGCGCACGCGAAAAACCCGGCGCGAGGAGCCTCTGGAAACCCAGGCGCCCTCGCCCGCCGCCCGTCGCACGGAAGGCCCGGACCCGGAGCAGGAGGCACTGCTTGCGGATTCCGTCGGACTGGCGCTGCTCGTGGTCCTGAACCGCCTGACACCGTCCGAGCGCATCGCCTTCGTGCTCCATGACATGTTCGATCTCTCCTTCGACGAGATCGCGCCGATCGTCGAGCGCACGCCGACGGCTGCCCGCCAGCTCGCAAGCCGCGCCCGCCGCCGCGTCCAGGGTGCCGATACCGGCGCGAAGCCGGATATCGCCCGCCAGCGAAGCGTGGTCGATGCCTTCCTCGCCGCCTCGCGCGCCGGCGATTTCGATGCGCTGTTGAAAGTGCTTGCCCCCGACGTGGTGTTCCGGGCGGACCCGGTCGCAGCCCGGCTCGGCGTCCGCGCCGAGATCCGCGGCGCGGCGGCCGTCGCCGAAACATTCAAGGGCCGCGCCCAGGGAGCGCAGCCGGCGCTGGTCGACGGCGCGATCGGGCTGCTCGTCGCCCCCGGCGGCCAGTTGCGGGTCGTTCTGGCGATCACGATCCGCGAGGGCAGGATCGTCGCGATCGATGCTCTTGCCGATCCGGAACGGCTCGATCGGCTCGACCTCGCGGTGCTTGGCACAAAAGCGGAAGGGCAGTAATCGGGCAGGTCAAAAAAAATCGCGGCCCCGCTGTCGGTAGCGGCGAAGGGGAAGCGTCCTATGTAGCACCGGATACCGGTTCAACAGGAGGCTTTTCCCATGTCCAGGGTCATCTCTAACCTATGGTTCGCCGAAAACGCGCGTGAGGCCGTCGAATTCTATGTATCGGTCGTCCCCAACTCCTCTATCGGCCGAGAAACGATCGTCCCGGCCGAGACGCCGAGCGGCCCTCCCGGCAGCGTCTCGATCATCGAGTTCAAGCTCTGCGGCCAGAACTTCACGGCGCTGCAAGCCGGCCCGTTCGATTCCTTCAACCATTCGTTCTCGATCCAGGTCGAATGCGACAACCAGCAGGAGATCGACCGCGTCTGGGACGCCTTTATCGACAACGGCGGCGAGGCGGAACAATGCGGCTGGCTGAAGGATCGCTGGGGCCTCTCATGGCAGATCGTGCCGCGGGTGCTGGGCGAGATGGTTGCGAACCGCGACCGCGAACGCGCCAAGCGCGCGACCGAAGCCATGCTCACCATGATCAAGCTCGACGTTGCAACGCTGGAACGCGCCTTCAACGGCTAAAGCATTTTGCAGTCAGGTGGAATTACCTGACGTTGCACGAATGCTGCAAAAACAAACACGTAGAGCGGTGGCGCGAACGCACGTGAGCGCACTCCGCTCTAGCCACTCTGTGCGAGACTGCGTCGCGGCCTTGAGGACAACCGTCACGGCTTCCAGGCCGCCTCGCTCTTTTGTTCGTAGTGGGTGAAGGCCTTCACCAGCCCGCCGAGGACCTCTGCCGAGGTCTCGAACATCGCCTTGAACTGCGGATCGTCGACCTTGGTAATGTCCTCGCGCAGGTGCTCGATGAGCGCGTTCAGCTCGCCTTTCACCCTTTCGGTGTGATACGTCGGATTTGCGTCGCGGTGGGCCATTTCCGCCCTCCTTTCCGTTTTCGATTGGACCGGCTTTACAGTCACAACGTTTCGGATTTCCGAGCGGTTCCGGAGCGACCGTCGTCACACGGGAAACAATCGTATTTCGTTACAAATCGCCCTTAAAAGTTACTGGACCAGGGCGGTGGATTTGGCAAATATGGACATGCAAATCCGTGAGAATTCATATAGAGAATTCATTTCAGTGTCCCTTTAGATCAGAGCTCGCTGCCTGCATGTGAGCTCTGATTGGGAGTTCGAACTCGCTGGGATGGCGGCGATTCCCGAGGAACGCGAGAGGGGGTTTCAAACGGATTGGCCCGAATGCTTTTTGGGTGGGTACGGCGTTTCTGATAATGGATGAGCGCCAATAAGTTGGCAGGCATTTCGTCGCGAACTTCTCTCAGAGTCCGTTCCTGTGGAGCGGGCTCTGTTTTTGCGTTTGGGACGTCAAGCCGTGCCGGTCGGGCCGTTCTCCGCCGTCCGGAACCAATGATCGCGAGGACACGTTCGGGGCCTTCGGAAGGGAGAGCATCCGATGGAACCGATTTTCACCTGATTTTCCAACAAGGTGTCCGATCTCGCCGGACGGCCCGTGACGTTCACCCTCGCATTCCTGGCGATCGCCGCCTGGGGCTTATGCAGGCCCCTATTCGACTTTTCGCAGAACTGGCAGCTCGCGGTGAATACCTCGACGACGATCACGACATTCCTGATGGTCTTCGTTCTGCAGAACTCGCAAAACCGCGACGGCCAAGCGCTTCAGGCCAAGCTCGACGAACTGATCCTCACCAGCAGTGCCGAAAACCGCTTCATAGGCATCGACCAGCTCGACGGCAAGGAACTGAAAAAAGTTCGCGCGGACATCAACGGCAAGGTTGAAGCGGAACACTCCGCCACGACAGAGCCGCGTGTCTCTTCAGACGCGAAAAAAAGCCGCTGTAGCACTTTGAATTGCTGCATGTTTCAATTCTCAAATCGGCCCCGATTCAAGGAAACATGCAGGCGCAGCAGCAACGGATGAATGCCGCCGGCGGCGCCTCCCGCTCGCGGTCTGCCGTTCTAATGGCATCGGAGAAGCACCTGCTGTAAGCTGTCGCGCAAGATGTGGAGTCGTTTCCAGCCCACGTCCCTTCTGACCAGCGATGCGCGTATTTTCAGACGCGCAGTGGTCACTGTAACACTTTGAATTGCAGCATGATTTATCATGCCGAGGAAATCGGCGGAGCATACGCACGCATTGCGGGAAAGCCGCGCATGGAAGACCGGGCATGGAGCGCCATCTCGCAGCCATCCTCATTGCCGACGTCGTCGGTTACAGCCGTCTGAGCCGGATCGACGAGGAGGACACGCGCATCCGTTTCCACACGGATCTGTCCGAGATCTTCGAGCCGCAGATCGCCGAGCATCATGGGCGCCTGGTCAAGACCATGGGCGACGGCCTGCTCGTCGAATTCCATAGCGTCGTCGATGCGCTTCGCTGCGCGGTGGGCGTGCAGCGGGAGAAGGCTCGGCGCAATGCCGACGCATCGCGCGAGCAACGGTTCGAATTCCGCATCGGCATCAACCTGGGTGACGTCATCGTCGAGGGCGACGATATCCACGGCGACGGCGTCAACATCGCCGCCCGGCTGGAGGCGCTCGCGGAACCGGGCGGCATCGCGATTTCCGGCTCTGCCTATGACCAGTTGAGGACGAAGCTTGCCGTCGGCTTCGTCTCGCTCGGCGAGCAGAAGGTGAAGAACATTCCCGAGCCGGTGCGCGTCTATCGCGTCGTGCTCGATCCGGCAGCGGCCGGCAAGACTGTCGCCGCACCCAGGACCCGCGGCACAGGGCTCGCCGCGGCGGTCGCCGCGGCCGTTGCGGCCATACTCGCCGGAGCCGTGCTCTGGTGGCAGCCCTGGACGCTTGTCTGGCCGGAGCCGCCTCCCCGGCGTATCGCCTATCCCCTGCCGGACAAGCCCTCCGTCGCCGTGCTGCCCTTCATCAATGTCAGCGGCGACCAGACGCAGGACCATCTGGCGCGGGGCCTGACCGACGATCTCATCACCGAGCTCTCGAAGGTTTCCGGCCTCTTCGTCATCGCCCGCCACTCCGTCCTCGCCATGCGCAGCTCCGAGGCCACGGCCCAGGACGTCGCCTCCGAACTCGGCGTCCATTACGTGCTCGAAGGCTCGCTGCAGCGCGCGGATTCGCGGCTGCGCATCAATGTCAAGCTGGTCGACGCGATGACTGGCCACTCGCTCTGGGCCGAGCGCTACGACCGCCAGTACAGGGATCTCTTCGCCGTCCAGGACGATGTCATCGGCAAGATCACGTCGGCCCTCGAGGTCAAACTCAGCCAGAGCGAACAGGACCGGCTCTCCCGCATACCGACCGACAATCTGGAGGCCTACGACAATTATCTCCGGGCCGAGCAGGAAGGCCTGATCTATAGCGACGTCAACACCTATCGCCGCACCCTCTCCTTCTACCAGAAGGCGATCGATCTCGACCCGCGTTTCGCCGACGCCCATGCCGGCATCGCCCGGGTCGCGGTCGATGTCTGGCGCAACGATTACAACTTTCTCTGGTCCGCCGCCGTCGCCCGCAAGATTGCCTACGACGCCGCCGGAGAGGCGCTGAAGATCGACCCCAACAATGCCCGCGCCCACACCGTGCTCGCGCTTTTGCAGCTCGTCGACGGCCGTGACACCGAAGCGCTCGATTCCGCCCATCGCGCGGTCGCCGCCCAGCCGAGCGACGCGGAGGCCTACGGCAACCTGGCGCTGATTCTGGCGCATACCGGCAGCCATCAGGAGGCGATCGCGGAAATGCAGCGCGCCTTGCGGCTCGACCCCTCGCCGCCGCCGAGCTTCCAGCTGCTCGCCGGCATCGTCTTCTACACCGCCCGCGACAACGACCGCGCCATCCCCCTGATCGAAGCGGCGCGCGACGCGCTGCCCGACGCCGAACCCGCCCGCGAATATCTCGCCGCCGCCTATGCCCGTCGTGGCGACGCGGCGCGCGCGGCCGCGGAGGTCGGAAAGCTGAAGGCGCTCTTTCCTGAGGCCAATTTCACCTATTACAGCTATCTCTATGACTATTGGGGCAAGGAAGACCTGGCCTACCACCTCGCCGGTCTGAAAGCGGCGGGCGTGCCGGAGTGGCCCTTCGGCTTTACCGGGGCGGTGGCCGACCGCCTCTCCGAGGCGGATCTCGCCGGCCTCATCGACGACAAGACCTGGATCGGCAAACACAAGAACGGCACCGAGTTCCTCCAGGCCTTCGACAGGGCCGGCAACACCGCCTATCGCACCGCCAACACCAGCATCACCGGCATGGCGGAAATCCGGGACGACCAGCTCTGCGAAAAGATCGGCGGCTATTTCCTCGACCGCATGGTCTGCGGCTATGTCTATCGCAACACCACGGGCGAGCAGACCGACAAGGACTACATCCACGTCACCCCGCAGGCGCTGAAGTTCTTCTCGCTGGAGCGGTGAACACCAGGCGATTTAAGGGGAACACGGTAGCCAACAGGCACGCCCTCATCCCTGTGCCTGTCACAGGTATCCAGCCACGGCGCGTCGGCCCGTGAATGACGTTTCCACTGTTGAGACGCGGCGGAGGAGGTGCCGGGCTATACCAGACCGCTCGTGCTGCCGGTCCGATGGAGTCTCCCGCGCCCAAGGACTTGCACGCTGCTGGAATCCTGTGACAAGCACAGGAATGACGGAGTCTGGTGGCGTCTTCAGCCATTCCGCATGCGAAACGCCCTGGTGCTGATGTTCAGCCTCCTGCTTTTCTATTTGCAGACATTGCGGGACCGGGGCGCCGCGCTTTGGAGACCAGCCTCAGCCAGGGCGCCAGATGAAAGACGCTCATCAGCAGGTACATCGGCACCATTCCGGTCAAGAGCGACGCATCCGGCGCGGACGAGCAGAGCATATCCTCCGGGCCAAGAACGCCGGTCAGCAGCGCCATGGTTGCGAAGGTCGGCGCGGCCGCGAAGGACAGCCAGTCGGCGGCGCCGAAAGTGGCGGTGCTACCGCCTGGAACGCCGGCCGATCCGCTGCCTGCGGCCGGCGTCCTCTTCGGGCTGGTCGAGGGGCGCAACATCGGGCGTCAGCTCCGCCCGTAGGCGTCGTGATGGCGCCACCAGACACCGTGCTCGTTGCGCCCCAAAGGCGCTCGGTCGAGCCATTGGTACATGCCCCATACGCCGTCCAGTCCGCGCGCATAGCTGGAATAGGTATGGTAGACGACGCCTTCGTCGAGCACGAAGGCGCTGACGCCCGGCCGGTCACGCGTATAGGTAGGAACGTCGGTGCCGGTCATTGCCGCGATTTGGGCGACCGGTCCCTCGTCGCCGCGCCATTCCTGAACGGTCTTTCCGGCAAGCGGCTCCGGCGCCGGCGGCTCGCGGCGGAAGTTGTATTCTATGCCGCCCTTGCGCTGCTCTTCCTCGGTGAACCAGACGCTGAAGTCACGGTTGAAGTCGCCGTCGTTCGAAGAGGCCCAGGGAAAGCTCCACCCCATCCGCCGCTTGAATGCCTGCAGCTTTGCGAGCGGCGCTCGCGAGATCGCCGAGAAGGCAACATCGTGGTTCTGAAGATGGACGACGATGCCGTCGAACCCATCCGCGATCGAAGAGCAGGACGGGCAACCGGCCGTGTAGTCGGGGCCGAACATGAAGTGATAGACGAGAAGCTGCGAGCGGCCTCCAAAGAGGTCTTTGAGCGAGGCGCTTCCTTCCTCGGTCTCGAACCGGTAGTCCTTGTCGATCCGGACCCAGGGCAGCGCCTGGCGCCTGAGCGCCAACGCGTCGCTGCGCCGCGTCAGTTCCTTCTCGTCCTGGAGCAGATCGAGCCGTGCCGCCAGCCACTCTTCGCGCGTCCCGGTCAGATGTTCCGTCATCATTCTTCTCCTGTCTGGCGCCGTCCCGTTTTCGGTGCGACGTGTTGCTTGTTGGTCGGGAGATAGATTACGACCGGGTATCGAATGGTGAGAGTGACAAGTGTGACGGGATTCCGATGGACTCGCTGATCACCGCCGCGGCGCATGCACTCGCGGCGGGTGATCCCCTCGGCGCATTGAAGCGGGTTGCGCTCCGTGACGACGCGCCAGCGCTGGCGCTCCGGGGCATTGCCATGGCGCAGCTCGGCGATCTCGTCCGGGCGAAGGCGCTGCTGAAGAGTGCCGCGCGCGCCTTCGGCCGCAGAGAGGCGGTGGCGCGCGCGCGATGCGTCGTCGCCGAGGCTGAGATCGCCCTCGTCTCGCGCGATCTCAGCTGGCCTCCGAAGGCGCTCGACGCAGCGCGCGCGACGCTCGAAGCACATGGCGACCGCGTGAACGCCGCGCATGCACGAAACGTCGAAGTCCGCCGCCTGCTTTTGATCGGCCGCCTCGACGAGGCCGAGCGCATGCTCTCCGCGCTCGATCCCTCCCCGCTTCCACCGGCCGCGCGCGCCGCCCATGAACTCGCGGTCGCTGGCATCGCCGTCCGGCGCTTGCAGACGAAGACGGCGCATGCCGCGCTCAGCCGTGCCGCCGAGGCCGCGCGCAAGGCGGATATCCCGGCGCTGACGGCGGAGGTCGAAAACGCAGCGCTCGTGCTCGAGACGCCGGCGGCGCGGCTGATCGCGCGTGGCGAGGAACGCACGCTCCTGCTCGAGGAGGTCGAGGCGCTCTTCGCGTCCGGCGCGCTCGTCGTCGACGCCTGCCGCAATGTCGTGCGCGACGAGAGGCAGGTGGTCTCGCTCGCGACCCGCCCGATCCTGTTCGCGCTGGGGCGGGCGCTCGCCGAAGCCTGGCCGGCAGACGTATCGAGGAGCACGCTCCTTGCCCGCGCCTTCCGGGCGAAACACGCCGATGAATCGCATCGCGCGCGGCTCAGGGTGGAGATCGGACGGCTCCGCGCGGAGCTTCGGGCGCTGGCGGACGTGAGCGCGACAAAGAATGGCTTTGCGCTGGTGCCGCGCCGCGCAGGCGAGGTCGTCGTGCTTGCGCCGCCCGTCGAGGAACGGCACGCGGCGGTGCTCGCCTTCCTTGCCGATGGCGAATCCTGGTCGAGCTCGGCGCTGGCGATCGCGCTCGGCGCGAGCCCCCGCACAGTGCAGCGGGCGCTCGAACAGCTTGCGGAGGCCGGCAAGGTGCAATCCTTCGGCCGCGGACCGGCGCGCCGCTGGATGACCCCGCCGCTCACCGGTTTCCCGACAATCTTGTTACTCCCCGGCCCGCTGCCGAGCGACTAGGCTCAGGACCACAGCCGGATTGATGCGATCTGGATAAAGGCAGATAGTTTGCAGCGCGGCTGGCGCGCGGCAACGGTGCTGCATGTTCAAGATCGACCGACCGGATGGAGACTGTGGCGATGGACATTCGATCAACACTGAAGGAACTATGCGAGGCCTTCAACGCGCACGATCTCGATCGCATCATGGCGTTCTTTTCTGACGATTGCGTCCTGGAGATGCCGAGAGGAAGCAAGCCCTGGGGTTCCCGCTTCGAGGGCAAGGAGAACGTACGTGAAGCGCTGGCAACACGCTTTGAAGGTCTGCCCGATGTCCACTACGGCGACGATGAGCATTTTGTGGACTCGGCTACCGACATTGGCATCTCGAAATGGATCCTCACGGGCACGACCCGCGACGGGATGAGAACGGAGGTCCGGGGTTGTGACTTCTACACGTTTCGCAACGGTAAGGTGATCCGCAAGGACTCCTATTGGAAAATCGTGGAATAAGAATGCGGTGTTGGTCTGCCGATCGATAGGCGCATCGCAGCAAGCCAGATGCTGCGGCGAGCTTTGTGCCGCGCTGCAGGAAATCATGTCTCAGGAGGAAAAGCATGAAACGATCTGCCGCCGAAATTCTCTGTGAATACGGCCCCTTCCCCGGAGCCGACAACGTGCATGGCGTCACCTTCGACGGTAGCCGGGTCTGGTTTGCATCCGGAGACAAGTTGAACGCCTTCGATCCGGCGAACGGGGAACTCACGCGCTCGATCGACGTCGCCGCGCATGCGGGAACGGCCTTCGACGGGCGGCACCTGTTCCAGATCGCCGAGGATCGCATCCAGAAGATCGACCCGAAGACCGGCCGCGTGCTCGCCACCATCCCTGCGCCCGGCAACGGCGGCGACTCGGGCCTCACCTGGGCCGAAGGCACGCTCTGGGTCGGCCAGTACCGAGACCGCAAGATCCATCAGGTCGATCCCGAAACGGGCAAGGTCCTCCGCACCATCGAGTCCAACCGCGTCGTCACCGGCGTCACCTGGATCGACGGCGAACTCTGGCACGGCACCTGGGAAGGCGACGAGAGCGATGTCAGGCGCATCGACCCCGAAACGGGAGACATCCTGGAGAGGGTCGATATGCCGCCTGGCATGGGCGTATCGGGACTGGAGTCCGATGGCGGCGACCGCTTCTTCTGCGGCGGCGGAAGCGCCGGCAAGGTGAGAGCCGTTCGTCGCCCGAGGTAGGGTTTGGCGATCCGCCCCGAACCCGCACCCGCTCCAGGCGCAGATAACGATCCCCGGTCGCGGCAAGCCGCGGCCATGGTGAAAGCCGCAGTCCCTTTCAAAGTGCCACAGCGATCTCTGCGCGTCTTAAAAGCCGCGCGGCGCTGTCGTGCAAGATTTTTCGGCAGGCGTGTCGTTTTTCACGCGGCTCGTTCGTCTTGGAGGAGCGTCGCCGCCAATTTTGCCACGAGGTATTCTCATGTCGCACGCTGAGTTTCAGACACAAAGTTCATATCGCTGGGTGATTGTTGCCGCCGGTGGCCTGTTGGGCTGTATCGCAATAGGCGCCATGTTTTCACTGCCGGTTTTTCTCGTGCCCATCTCCCGGGATACCGGATGGTCGGTTACGGGCGTGTCCAGTGCCATGACCATCGGATTTGTCGCCATGGCGCTGGCAAGCATGATCTGGGGTACTCTGTCGGACCGCTGGGGGCCTCGCGTGGTCGTGTCGATCGGCTCGGCTGTCTTGGCCGCAGCGCTGGCTCTGGCAAGCCAGGCGACCTCCCTCATCGAGTTTCAACTCGTCTTCGGGTTGGCTGTCGGTGGCGCGACCGCCGCGATCTTTGCGCCGATGATGGCCTGCGTGACCGGCTGGTTCGACACGCACCGCAGCCTTGCCGTGTCACTCGTATCGGCCGGCATGGGCATGGCGCCCATGACCATGTCTCCCTTCGCCGCCTGGCTCGTCACCATCTATGATTGGAGAACGTCGCTCCTGATCATCGCCGCCCTCGCCGGGGCCGTGATGATCCCGGTCGCGCTGCTCGTACGTCGCCCGCCCGCTCTCGAAGGCCCAGCTGCCGGCGCTTCTCCGGATGGAGAGCAGCAATCCGCCATGTCCGTGGGACAGGCGATGAGGTCGCCGCAGTTCATCATCCTGTTTTTGACGAACTTCTTCTGCTGCGCCACGCACTCGGGCCCGATTTTCCATACGGTGAGCTACGCGATAAGCTGCGGCATACCGATGATCGCGGCGGTCTCGATCTACAGCGTGGAGGGGCTGGCAGGCATGGGCGGCCGCGTCGCCTTCGGTCTTTTCGGAGACCGGTTCGGCGCCAAACGCGTTCTGGTCTCGGGGCTGCTGCTGCAGGCGTTCGGCGCACTGGCCTATTTCTTCGTGCGCGATCTTGGCGCGTTTTATGCCGTGGCGGCGGTGTTCGGCTTCATCTACGCCGGCGTCATGCCGCTATACGCCGTGATTGCGCGCGAGAACTTTCCACTGCGCATGATGGGCACCGTCATCGGCGGAACGGCAATGGCCGGCAGTCTCGGCATGGCGACCGGTCCCTTGGCAGGAGGCCTGATCTACGACACCTTCGCCAGTTACGGTTGGCTCTATATCGGCGCCTGGGGCATCGGGATCGGCGCCTTCCTGATCGCATTGACCTTCAGGCCCTTCCCCAAGGCAAAGGCCGAGCCGGCGCCATTGCCCGCGTGAGGATAGCGAACTCGCTCGGCCGCGCACAGAGTGTGTCGCGGCCGCTTTCAGACGCCACAGTACACGACAGTAAGCTAATGGGGTCGGCTGACGCGTTTGTCGCCCTCATCCCTGTGCTTGTCACAGGGATCCAGCAGCGCCGCGTCTGCGGCGCGGAAGAGTCTTTTCAGCCCAAGGACTTGGGCTGGCTGGATTCCTGTGACAGGGCACAGGAATGAGGATAGGAGAAGCCTTGCCGTAGCGTGATCGGCGCGGCGCAGCGCTTTCGCGCTTCGTGGCGCCTCACTTGGCGCTGGCTTGCCAGTTCGTCTGCAGCTTTTCGCTGACCAGCGTCTGCTGCACCTCGGACCAATGTTTCTGCGAGTCGACGACCTTGCTCGGGTTCTTTTCGAAGCCGTCGGCCGCACCCGGGTCGTAGCTGATGTAGAGCTTGCCGTCGATGATGCGCCACGCCTTCGGGTCGATATTGGTGGTGACCGTCCCGAAGGAGACGCCATCGGCGCAATAGCCGCCATATTGCGGGGCGTATTTCGAGGGCTCGCGCATGAAAAGGTCGCGATGTTCGGCGCTGGCGAAATGCCAGGTCGCGCCAAGCCAGCGGTGCGAATATTGCGGCGATCCCTCGACCGCCTTGTTCTCGGTGAAATAGGCGACTGGGTCGTAGCCCTTGATGGCGACGTCGCCGAAATAGCCGGTGTTGACGAGGTTTTCGGCGCTCGCAACCCCTCCAGAGGAGAAGAGGATGGTCGCCGCGCCGAGCGCGAGGGCAATCCGCATCCCGCATTTTCCTTGATAGTTCGTCATGACGGTTCTCCGAATTCCGACCGTTGTCCGCTTAGTGGCGAGCGTCATTTCCGCTTGGTGCACTCGTCGTAGAGCCACTTGCCGACAAGATCGGCGCCCTGGCAGGCGGCACCCGCCTTGAGCAGCAGCCCGGCGGCATCCCAGTGCTCGCGCCACCCCGCCTGGGTCAGAGGCGTGTAGCCGTTTCTTTCCTTCGCTTCGACCACCGCCTTGTTGGCGAGCAGAAAAGCGACCACGTCCGCGTGGCCCTCCTCGGCCGCCGCATGAAGCGGCGTCATCCTGTAGAAATTCTTGTCGTCGTTGACCGCCGCACCCTTTTCGACGAGCAGTTTCACGGCCTCGAGATTTCCGCCATAGGCGGCCGCGTGCAGTGCGGTCAGCCCACCCTTGTTGCGGATCTCGATGTCGGTGCCCCGCTCCAGGAGAAGCATCACGACATCGCTCTTTCCGGCAAGCGCCGCGATCAGCAATGCGGGCTCGCCGGTGTCGTCCGGTTCCGCCACCTTGGCGCCCTGGTCGATGAGTTCCTTGACCCGCCCGACGTCGCCTTCCCTCGCCGCGTCGTGCAGCGGCCCTGCCACGACGGCCGAGGCCGAAAGCATGGCACCAAGAACGACGGAAACAAGATACGACATGCTCCGCGCCATCTTCGTTCTCCCCATGGGCGGAAAGTAGTCAAACTACCACACCCCCGTCAGGCGAGGCAAGAATTGCGCGGGGCCCGCTCAGCCGTAGAGATACTCCGGCAGCCAGAGCGTCATGCCGGGCCAGAGATACATGAGGACCATGCAGAGGATGACGATCAGCATGTAGGGCATCATGCCGGCGAAGATCTGGTTCAAGGTGACATGCGGCGGCGAGACGCCCTTCAGGTAGTAGGCGGACATCGCGACCGGCGGAGACAGGAAGGCCGCCTGCAGGTTGACGAAGACGAGCACGCCCCAGAGAACCGGGTCGATGTCGAAGTGCCTCAGCATCGGCAGGAAGATCGGTACGAAGATGATGATGATCTCGGTCCATTCGAGTGGCCAGCCGAGAATGAAGATGATCGCCTGCGACAGGATCATGAACTGCACGGGCGTGAGATCGAGCGCCAGCACCCATTGCTCGATCAGCGCCTGTCCCCCGAGAATGGCGAAGACGGCGGAGAAGAGCGCCGAACCGACGAAGAGCCAGCACACCATGGCCGTGGTCTTCGCCGTCAGGAACACTGCTTCCTTGGTGCGTTTCCAGTTGAGCGTGCGCGCCTGAAAGGCGAGCAGGAAGGCACCGGCGGCGCCGACAGCCGCGGATTCGGTCGCGGTCGTGATGCCGAACAGGATGACGGCAAGCACGACGACCGTCAGGATGGCGAGCGGCAAGACGGAGGAGACGAGCATCTTCATCACCTGAAGCCGCTCCGCGCTCATGTTGCGATAGTAGCGGATGAGCACCACGACGGCGATCGCGGCGGCGATGCCGAAGGACACGTAGAAACTGGTCGCCGGCCCGTCGACCGCGGCCGGGCCTGCATCCGCCGCCGGCGCGCCGAGCTGCTCCAGCCCCTCCGGCGCCTCCGTCTCGGCGGAGGCCTGCGGATGGATGACGGCATACCACCACACGAGCGCGAGCGTGAAGGCCGTCAGGGAGAAGGGCACCAGCGCCGCGCCGAAATTCTTGACGAGCCGCCAATAGGTGAGCCGCCCCTCCCCGGTATCGAGCGCCATCGCCTTCGACGGCGAGACCAGGGCGCGGAAAAGCCCGGCCAGCATGTTTGGCGAATAGGCTGCCTGAAAGCGGGGCATCCAGGAGGCAACCGGAACCCGCGTCTGCTCCTCGGGCAGAGCCGGCGCGATCTTCGGATTGATCGCCGCCCAGCCGAGAATATAGGCAAGATAGAGGAGCGACAGGAAGAAGCCCGGAAACATCGTGGCGGCATAGAGCTTGACCACCGACTGCCCTGCCACCGCCGCATAGACGATGATCATCACCGAGGGCGGAATGAGGATGCCGAGCGTGCCGCCGGCGGTGATCACTCCCGAGGCGAGCTTGACGTCGTAGCCGGCGCGCAGCATCGGGTTCATGGCGATGACGCCCATCAGCACCACCACGGCGCCGACAAGCCCGCTGGCAATGCCCCAGAAGGTGCAGACGATGAGCGTCGCGACGGCGAGCGACGCCGGCACCCGCCGGAACGAGAGCTGGATGCTGTAGAACATCTTGTCGACCAGCGCCCCGCGCTCCATCACGTAGCCCATCAGCACGAAGAGCGGGATCGAGATCAGCACGTCGTTGGTCATCGCCCCATAGGTGCGCTGGACCATCAGGTCGAAGACGCGGTTGTCGATCCAGTGCTCGGCCGGATTGTAGAAGGCATAAAAACCGAAGAGCATGCCGAGCCCCATCAGCGTGAAGGCGGTCGGGAAGCCCATGATGATGACGACGATGATGAGCACCAGCATCGTCAGTCCAAGGAACGGATCGCTCACGTTTCGGCCTCTCCCCCCATGCCCCGTTGCCGGGCCGCCTTTTCGATGTTCTGCGCCCGCTCGATCGCCGCCTCGCGGGCTTCCTCGTCGACATATTCGCTGTGCGCGAGCTGCTCGGCGACGACGTCGATCTCCTCGACATCGCGCAGCCGGCTCGGCCATTCCCCGGTCCTGAGACACACGACGCAGCGAGCGATCTCGGCGAGCCCCTGCAGCATCACGAGCGCGCCCGCTATCGGAATGACCGTCTTGAAATAATAGATCGGCGGTCCTTCCGCCGTCACCGTCGAATGCTCGCCGATCCGCCAGGACAGCGCCGCATAGTCGTAGCCGGCATAGATCAGGGCGGCGACGCCGGGCAGGAAGAAGAGGATGTAGAGCAAAAGGTCGAGCACCGCCTGCGTGCGAGGCCTGAGCGAGCTGTAGAGGAAATCGCCGCGCACATGGGCGTTCTGCGCCAGAGCATAGGCGCCGGCGAGCATGAACAGCGTGCCGTAGAACATGTTGCTGGCATCGAAGATCCACGCCGTCGGCATGTTCATGATGTAGCGCTTGAAGACCTCGACGCAGACGAGCGTCATCAGGCCGATGATCAGCCAGGCCGAAGCCTTCCCGACCCAAACGCTGATTGCATCGACCCTCAGGAGAAAATGCTGGACGTTCACCCCGCGCCTCCCACCGGCGGCGGCAGACACGGCCGTGGCCGCATCACCGCTCTATCTCATTGGAATCGGTGATGTTTGCGGCCTCGGGCCCAGCAGCCCGAGGCCTTGTCGAGCTAAAGCTCCTTGGCCACGCCCTCCTGGCCGAAGTAATGGTCGAAGACCAGCCGCCGGCCGACGACGGTATCCTGTTCCCATCGCGTCGCCCGTTCGGCGAAGGCGATCTGAGACTGCAGGATCTCCTTGAACAGCGGGTTTTCTCCAGCCTTCTTCTTCACGACCTCGTCATAGACCTCGAGCTGCCTTTTCAGGATAGCCTCCGGGGTCTTGTAGAACTTCACCTGGTCCTTCGTCTGCATCTCGACATAGTCTTTCGAATAGCGGTCGATCGCCTTCCAGTGCATGTCCTGCGATGCTGCCTCAACCGCATTGGTGATGATCGCCTTCATCTGGTCGGGCAGGCCGTCATATTTGGGTTTGTTGAACAGGATCTCGAACTGTTCGGCGTTCTGGTGATAGCTCTGCAGCATGCAGATCTTCGAGACGTCCGGGAAACCGAGCACCCGGTCGGACGAGGCATTGTTGAACTCCGCCGCGTCGAGCAGGCCGCGGTCCAGAGCCGCGACGATTTCGCCGCCCGGCAGCGCATTGACGGCGGCACCGAGACCGGTGAAGACGTCGATCGAGATGCCGACGGTGCGGAACTTGAGCCCCTCGATATCCTCGGCCTTGGCAACAGGCTTCTTGAACCAGCCGAGCGGCTGCGTCGGCATCGGTCCATAGGGGAACGACACCACATTGGCGCCGATCGATTCATAAAGTTTTGCAAGCAGTTCCTTGCCGCCGCCGTATTTGTGCCAGGCGAGCAGCATGTTGGCATCCATGGCGAAGCCCGGGCCGGAGCCCCACAGCGCCAGCGCCGTCTGCTTGCCGTAGTGATAGACGAGAACACCGTGGCCGCCGTCGAGCGTCCCTTCCGAGACGGCGTCCAGCAGGCCGAAGGCCGGCACGACGGCCCCTGCCGGCAGCACCTCTATCTTGAGGTCCCCGCCGGTCATGTCGTTGACCTTCTTGGCGAAATCGAGCGCGAATTCGTGAAAGATGTCCTTGGAGGGCCATGTGCTCTGCCAGCGCATGTTCACGGGCCCCTGTGCCTTGACGATGCTCGGTGCAGCGACCATCGCCGCCCCGGCCATTGCTGCGCCACTCAGGAATTTGCGACGCGACGTCCTCCCCCCGGTCTGGGTTCTGCGTTTCATCTTTTCCTCCCGAAAACATAGGCTTTTTCGCCTAAGCATTTAAGAATACTCCTAATGACGCCCCGCGCAAAGATTGCAGGGAACGATGGCCGGGCACCGCCGTTAGGAGCGCGTGAGAAAGAAGCTGGAGCGGATCGAAGTCTCGTGAGACGATACGAGTGCGGCACGAATATTCCGCTCGAAGGACGCAAGATGAAAACCGGTGCGATTGGAATTGCAGCTACCGTCCTCGCCGGTGCGCTCGTCGCGGCTTGCGCCGGCGTTTCGGCGCAAGGACGTGCGGAGCAAAGCGGTGGCTACGGTCCCGACCCGACCTTGCCGGCGCCCAGCAGCACGCTGATACCGACGGTCAACATCGCCGAGGCCAAGGGTTGGCCAAATGGCGCCAAGCCGAAGACGGCAAGCGGGCTGAAGGTGAACGCGTTTGCCGGCGATCTCGACCATCCCCGTTGGCTGCATGTGCTGCCGAACGGCGACGTGCTGGTCGCCGAAAGCAATGCCCCCGCCAAGCACGACGAATATTTCAGCATAAAGAAGGTCTTCACGGACCAGGCCCAGAAGCGCGCCGGTGCCGCCACTCCGAGCGCCAACCGCATCACACTCTTGCGTGATACCAATGGCGACGGTGTCGCCGATCAGCGCAGTGCCTTCATCGAGGGCCTGAACTCGCCCTTCGGCATGACCCTATCGAAAGGCAAACTCTATGTCGCGAACACCGATGCACTCGTCGCTTTCCCCCACTCCGACGGCCTGACGCGCATGACGGCAGCTCCCGAAAAGATCGTCGATCTGCCCGCAGGAGACCTCAACCATCACTGGACCAAGGACGTCATCGCCAGCCGCGACGGCAGCAAGCTCTATGTCACCGTCGGATCGAACAGCAATGTCGGGGAAAACGGCATGGCCGCGGAGGAAAATCGCGCCGCCGTTCTCGAGGTCGACGCGGCGACCCGCCGCACACGCGTCTTCGCCTCGGGCCTGAGAAACCCGAACGGGCTTACCTGGAATCCGGACGACGGCAGGCTCTGGGTCGCCGTCAACGAGCGCGACGAACTCGGCGACGACCTGGTGCCGGACTACATGACCTCAGTGCGTGACGGCGGCTTCTACGGCTGGCCCTACAGCTATTTCGGCCAGAACGTCGACGCGCGCGTCAAGCCGCCGCGCCCGGACCTCGTCGAGAAGGCGATCAAGCCCGATTATGCGCTCGGCGCCCACACCGCCTCTCTCGGGCTGACCTTCGCGGCCGGCGCGCGGCTCGGGCCGGACTACGCCAATGGCGCCTTCGTCGGCCAGCATGGCTCGTGGAACCGCAGCGTGCGCAGCGGCTACAAGGTGATCTTCGTGCCCTTCCGCGACGGCAAACCCGCCGGCCCGCCCAAGGACGTCCTGACCGGCTTCATCGACACCGACGACAAGGCGCTGGGGCGCCCGGTCGGCGTGGCGATCGACAAGAAAGGCGCCCTGCTGGTGGCCGACGATGTCGGCAACGTCATCTGGCGCGTGACGCCGGCAAACGGGCGCTAGCGGGTTCAACGCGTAAGACGCAGCCGTGAATTCTATCATCCGACGGACGCCAACGGACCGGAGCGCCGTCTGGTTTTCGCCACAGCGGTCGGGCTGCTGCTGATCGAATGAAAGGCCCTGCGCCGCCGGCCGTCTTCATGGACTCCCAATTCCGCGATTGTTACTCTTCCGCGGCAATTCAAAGTGCCACAGCGATGTTCGTGCGTCTGAAATACGCGACGGCGCTGCAGGAGACGGGGCGCATGAAGCGACGGCTGGCAGCAATCCTGGATGCGGATTTTTCCGGCTATAGCCGGATGATGCGGCTTGACGAGGCCGGCACCTTCGCGGCGCTGAAGGCTCACCAGACGGAGGTCATTCTCCCGGCGATCGCCGGACATGGCGGGCGAGTCGTCCGGCAGATCGGCGACGGTCTGCTCGCCGAATTTCCGAGCGTCTTCGGGGCGGTCACCTCGGCGCTCGAGATTCAGCAGGCAATGCTCGGACGCAATCAAACCGCAGATTCCGACCGCCACATGCACCTGCGGATCGGCATCCACCTAGGCGACGTCATCGTAGAAGACGACGGCATCCACGGCGATGGCGTCATCGTCGCCGCGCGGCTCCAGGAGATCGCCCCGCCCGGCGGCATCTGCATCTCGCAACAGGTCCACGACCATATCGGGGCGAAGCTCGATTTTACTTTGACCGACCTCGGCCGCCGCACGCTCCCCGACATTCGCCACCCCGTTCGCGTCTGGCGCTGGATGCCGGACGAGGCGCCCGGCAGCACCGCGGCGGCGCCTCGGTTCGGTGAAGACGACCGGTGCGACCAGCCCCCATCCGCTCACGCCGCCCGCACTCTCCCCGATCGCAAGCGGCCGTCGATCGCGGTGCTCCCGTTCATCAACATGTCCAGCGTCGACGAACAGGAGCATTTTGCCGACGGCTTCACCGAAGAGCTCATTCACACGCTTGCGCGCTGCCGGTGGCTGCACGTCGTCGCCCGCAATTCCTCCTTCGCCTACAAGGGCAAGCCCGTGGACATCAGGAAGGCCGCCGAGGAGCTCGGCGTGAAATACGTGATCGAAGGCAGCATCCGGCGCTCAGGCAACCGCATCCGCATCACCGCCCAGCTTCTGCGCGCAGACAGTGCCACACTTCTCTGGGCGGAACGCTACGACCGGACGCTGGACGACCTGTTCGTGCTTCAGGACGAGATCGCCGGCCAGATCACCGGCACGGTCCAGCCCGAACTCGGCATCATCGAATTTGCTGCCCTTCGCGGGCAGACCGCCGCCGACATGGATGCCTGGGACATCTATCTCAAAGGTCTCTGGCACCTCTACAAGTTCAATCTCGACGACCTGAAGATCGCCAAGGACCTCTTCGAACGCGCGGTGAGCGTCGACCCGACATTCGCGCAGGCCTATGCGCGCCTCGCCTATGTGCACATCCAGCTCGGCTGGTATGGCGCGATGGACGAGCGCGGCGCGCGGATCGCCGACGCCATCCGGCTCGCGGAACGCGCGATCGCCCTCGACAGCCGCGAGCCCGCCGCCCATGTCGCCCTCGGCCGAGCGCTGGCTCTGCGCGGCCAGCCGGAACGCGGCATCACCCACCTGCGCAATGCGCTCGAGCTCGACGCGAGCTTTGCCCAGGGCCATTTCGCCCTCGGCCAGGCGCTCTGCTACGTCGAATGCCCGGAGGAGGGCATCGCCGAAATCAACGAGGCGTTCCGGCTGAGCCCGCGCGATCCGCATCTGTGGACGTTTCACAACATGCTGGCGATCGCGCATTACCAGTCGGGCCGGCTCACGCAAGCCGAAGCCGCCGCCCGCGCATCGCTCAGGCAGGAAAACACCACCTTCTGGCCGGCAATGGTGCTGACGGCAGTCGTCGGCGCCCAAGGCAACGCCGAGGCGGCGCCTGCGGCGCTCACCGAGCTTCTCAAGTTCCGGCCGGAGATGACGATCGAAAAAGCACGAGCCGAATTCTATTTCGGCGGCATCCCGGCCATGCCGGAACACTTCATCGACCGCTTCGCCACCGACCTCGAGCGCGCCGGCTTGCCGGGATAGGCAGCGCCGGAGAAGCTGCGGGACGAGAAGGCTCGCCTCGCACCCCCTGCTTCTCCGGCTCCCCCCGCCTAATCAATTCCACGGATAGCGTGCGACGGCTTTCCGCCGGGGATTGCCTGATTTCGCAGACCTATTGCAGCGTGCGCGATGGCATCTGTGCCGGCTGGCCGTTGGCCATCTCCGGTTGGCCCTGCATGTCGCCGGCCATGCGCGGGCTGTCGAGGCCCGTTGCCACCACCGACACGCGGAAGGTGCCGTCGAGCGTGCGGTCGAAGATCGCGCCGACGACGATGTCGGCCTCGTCATAGACCTCCTCGCGGATGCGGGTGGCCGCCTCGTCGACCTCGAACAGCGTCATGTCCATGCCGCCGGAGATCGAGACCAGCACGCCCTTGGCGCCGCGCATCGAGACTTCGTCGAGCAGCGGGTTGGCGATCGCCGCTTCGGCCGCCATCATCGCGCGGTTGTCTCCGGTCGCCTCGCCCGTTCCCATCATCGCCCGGCCCATGCCCTTCATCACCGTCTTCACATCGGCGAAGTCGAGATTCATCAGGCCTTCCTTGACGATCAGGTCGGTGATGCAGCTGACCCCCGAATAGAGCACCCGGTCCGCGATCATGAAGGCATCGGCGAAGGTGGTTTTGGCGTCGGCGATGCGGAAGAGGTTCTGGTTGGGGATGACGATGACGGTGTCGGCGCTCTCGCGCAGCCGCTCGATGCCCTGCTCCGCCGTCTGCATCCGCCGCTTGCCCTCGAAGCTGAAAGGCTTCGTGACCACCGCAACCGTCAGGATGCCGGCGCGGCGTGCTGCCTCCGCGATGACCGGCGCCGCCCCCGTGCCTGTGCCGCCGCCCATGCCGGCGGTGACGAAGCACATATGCGTGCCGCCCAAATGATCCATGATCTCGTCGATCGATTCCTGGGCCGCGGCATTGCCGATATCGGGCAGCGAGCCGGCGCCGAGGCCTTCGGTCACGGCCGCGCCGAGCTGGATGCGCCGCTCCGCCTTCGACATCGAAAGCGCCTGCGCGTCGGTGTTGGCGGCGATGAAATCGACGCCCTGCAGCTCTTCCGCGATCATGTTGTTGATGGCGTTGCCGCCACCGCCGCCGACACCGATGACAGTGATTTTCGGACGCATCTCCGTGATGATCGGCTTCTTGTACTCTGTCATGGCTGTTCTCCTTGGGCAGTTCCGCGGTTGAAAGGCTTGTCCGTCCCCGGAAACTGCGACGAAAGCGGTGCGGGCGCGAATCAGTCAGTCATTTTAGGAACTCAAAAAGGCCACGGAGAAGGCAAGAACGGCAAAAACGAGGCAAGTCCACAGCTACGTGGATGGGCAGGCGAACCGCAGTGCGGCTTGTCAAAGCGCGGAAGCATGGCCCCAGCAAAGGGAACAAGCACATTCCCCGTACGTTCGGATGGCACATAGTCAGTGGAGGAGTAGCTGCAATGGGTGTCGATCAGGCCCCTACCGAAAAGGGCAAACGATCCGCTCGCGGCTTGCACAAGAGCACCGCGGAAGAAGAGCAGAAGGTGGAAGCGCAGAAAGGGTCCGATCTCCGCAAAGGCGCCGAACGGTTCGACGAGCGCTCCAAAAGCTCTGACGGCAAGAGTGCAGGAACGAAGCAGAAGCCGAAGTCGAAGCGGTAAAGCCTCTCGTTTCAACCGCTTACTACAGCGCCGCGCGTCTCATCAGACGCGCAAAGGACGCTGTAGCTTTTTGAATTGCAGTAGCTATTCCTGATCGAAATATCTCATGATCGGAGGGGCCCCATCTGACGTGAACTGCAGGAGGTATTCCTCCTTGTTCGCGTCGACGCCCTGACAACTGATCGTCGCCGGCCCTTTAAACGGATTGCCATAGGTGCAACTGCCCGTAACGGCCTGAGAGCTTGGCGGTGTTCCCTCTATCCCGAGATTCAGAATAATCCCATCCAAGCTCTGCAATTGGGTATCGGCGTCCGGCTTCGCGCCCTCGATCCCGCTGAAAGTCACCGCCCCTTTTTCGCCCATCACGACGGTAAATCCGGTCCGGCCGGTGCTATAGATCGACTGGACGACTTTGCCGCCGCAAAGACCCGACAAGTTGTCACCACCCATCACAAGACGTTCGCAGGTGCCGGTGAGCATAGCTATGCCACTCAACTTCTGAAGTTCCTGGGCCGGGACAGGTGTACCGTAAAGAACGCCGGACAGCAGGGCCGCTGCGAGCACGTCACGTCGAAAATCGGGCATTCTTGTTATCATCAGCACAGTCTCAGCCTCGGTCGTTGCGGAGTTGTACTTGCGCTGAATTAACATCTTGCGAATGCTTCAACCACGTGCCTGCCGCCACGCATGAAATCACTCACGCATTCCAGCTCGGACAGCTCCTGACCCGCTCGTTCCAGCGCTTGGCGTTCGTGGTGACGTGGGGATTTGCACGCCAAAAACGTCGCCCATGGGCCGAGATCAGTTCTACCCCAATGCGGGCGCGGTGTAGCGACGGCGTACGGCCTCGGCGATCCTGTCGCGGCTCTCGGCGGGCGAGAGCGCGCGGTCCTCTTCGATGCCGGCGGCTTCCGCTGCCAGATCCGGATCGCCGATGCGCTCCTCGAACCATTTCGAATAGTCGCCGGCACGCAGATGATGCTCCCAGGTCTTGTCGTCGATTCCTTCGGCAATCTGCAGGAACATCATCAGATTGTGGGCGCGCAGGTTCATTTCGTTCTTCGGCCCGCGGAAATAGAAGCTTGTCTGCTCGTCCATATGGCCTTCGGCATATTTCCGCGTGTGGCGCTTGCGGGTCTGCCTCGGTTTCTCGACCCGGATGCGGCGCACGGGCGCGTCGGTCGAGCGTTGCCAGAAAAGAACCTCGTCCTCCTCCTGCGGCTCGTCGAGGCCGTCCGGCGGCGCTTCGCCGACGGTCGTGCAAAGAGCCTCGATCACCTCGCGCGCCTTGGGGCCGAGCGCTGCAACGGCGGTGACTGCCGCAAGCGCGTCGGGAGAAACGGCATCCGGATGGACGGTGATCATGATCATGCCCGAGCGGTCGTCCGAAAGCGCAAGCGAGGCACTGTCGCGTGACGCCGGCATGAGGTGATGGGCCTCGTCGATGATCAGCCAGTGCGGCCTGCCGGTTTTGGCCCGAAGCGCCGAAAGACCCGGCATGAGTTCGGCGAAGAACGCCGGCCGTTCCTCCACTTCGAAGCCGAGCGCATTGACCACGACGTTGTCCTCCGGGTTGGCGAGGAGCTCCAGCACCTCGCTGTCGGTTGGTGTCGCCGAACTGCTGCCCAAGGTCACGGCGCCCTCGAGACCCTCGTAGTCGCCCTCAGGATCGAAAACGCAGAACTGGCAATTCCGCTCCCGCATGCGCTCCGAAAGAGCCGTTGCCAGCGTCGACTTGCCGATGCCGGAGCTTCCGGCGATCAGCAGGACATCGGGCGGCCCGATTTCGACCGTCCCGTCGTCGTCCTCGCCGATCGGCACCTGGTGACGCGCATTGGCGCAGAGCGCATAATCGAGCTCGATGATCTGCCCGATCAACTCCTCCACACCGGCGCCCCGCGCGCCTTCAAGGACGAGATCGGCCGTTTCCTTGAGCGCAGGCAGGGCATTCGTGACCGCAGCACCGCAGCCGCAGGTTCTCAGGAGCGCGTGATCGTTCTCCGCATCGCCGACCGCCACGACGTTCAGGAAGGAAAGCTGCATCTCCTCGAGCGCCGATTTCAGACCGGTCGCCTTGTTGACGCCGCTCGGAAGCACCATCACCGCGCCCTTGTTGAAAATGATCTCGAGTTCGAGGCCGAGTTCGTTGATCGCCTCGAGAGCCGTGACCTGATGGGGCTCCCAGGTGGCGACGATGGACCGCCCGACAGATATTTCCTCGACACCTTTCTGCCGCAGGCGCGCGACGAATTCCGGCGGCGGCGCGGGCGCAAGCGGCCGCTCCTCTTCGGTATCGGGCGAATAGAGCAAGGCGCCGTTCTCGACGACGACCCTGTCGAAGAGGTCCGTATGGGGGAAGACGCGCTTGAGGTCCGGCAGCTCGCGGCCGGTGACGAGGAGGAGCTTGCGGCCGGTCGCCCTCAGTTTTTTCAGGGCCTCGAGGGTTTCCGGCCTGACGACACCGTCCTCAGCCAGGGTGCCATCATAATCTGTCGCAAGGGCCATGACATACATTTGCTCGCCGCCTCTCTTCCCGGCCGTCAAACGCGCATGTTCCTGGCGCGCATGTTCCCGGCCGTCGCCGTTGATCTCCCGGACAAACCGAACGTGCGAGCCCGACGCTGGTTCCCGGGCATGGGCGGACGCCGCTTTTGTTCAGGGAATGTTCGGCGCCGGAGCGGCGAACTCCCGCCGCAAGGGACCGACAGGCGCGTGGAGCCGACCTGCGAGCCAGAGCAATTCCAGGAAAGTATGTAACCGTTTTCCGTCGGAATTGCTCCGTTTCAAAGTTTCGAATGCCGTTTCGTTCCGGCGCTCACGCGTTCCAGCTCGGGCGGCTCCTGACCCGCTCGTTCCAGCGCTGCACGTTTGTGAGCGACGCCGGGATCTCCATGCCGAAGGCTTCGCCCAGCCAGCCGCAGACGCCGGCGGTGATATCGGCGATCGAGAAACTGTCGCCGGCAAGGAACGGCCGGCCGTCGGCAAGCTCGCGGTCGAGCCACGCCCATTTCTTCGGCACCGCCTGCCGCTCGGTCTCCGCAAAGGCCGGAAACTGCGTGAGGCGATCCTTGAAGAATTCTTCGGTGTGGAG
Source organism: Sinorhizobium sp. 7-81 (assembly GCF_030124405.1). Lineage (NCBI taxonomy): Bacteria > Pseudomonadati > Pseudomonadota > Alphaproteobacteria > Hyphomicrobiales > Rhizobiaceae > Sinorhizobium > Sinorhizobium sp. 7-81. The sequence goes on from NZ_JASKLT010000009.1 coordinate 160,231, forward strand.
CGCGACATTGCCGATCGTGGCGAAGATCACCAGTTCCGCCCGCCGGTTCCACATCTCGACCTTGGCGCGGCTGACGGCGTCGGTCCCGAACAGCGGCGGCTCGGGATGCGTCTCCTCGAGGTAGCGGCAGATTGCGACGCTTTCGGTGATGATCGTTCCGTCGTCGAGTTCCAGCACCGGTATCTGGCCGAGCGAATTGAGTTTCAGGAATTCCGGCGACTTGTGCTCGCCCTTGAAGAAATCGATGTCCGCCATCGGCAGCGTGATGCCCTTCTCCGCCATGAAGATGCGCACGCGGTAGGAATTCGGTCCTATGCCCTGGTAGAGCTTCATTGTTACCTCCCTTGTTTGGTCGATCATGATGGGCATTATGGCAACATTGATTGCAAAAGACAACCGGTTTTAGTTTGTATCTGGTTTTACAAAACAGAACAGCTGCGCATGCGAAAGCGCCGGCGATGCAGGCCGGCGCCTTCCCAAACCTCCCTCACTCCTGTGCTTGTCACAGGAGTCCAGCCACGGCGCGTCCGCGCCGTGAATGACCCGCTTTCAGCATGTGCGACGCGGCGTAGGAAACACCGGCCAACCCACCGCGTACGGGCCAAAACGCTCGACTGCCGGCCCTACGGAGTCTTCCGCGCCCAAGGACTTGGGCGCGCTGGATTCCTGTGACGTGCACAGGAATGAGGTGCGCGTGGTTAGCCGCTGGTCAGCGGACCGCGACCACCGTCGAGTGTGTATGTGTGGCACGCCGCCACCGCCACCCTCACAGCCGCCAGCCACTCGCGACCACGAACGGCACCGCCTGCCCTTCCGCGATCGCCACGCTGCTGAACGCCTTCAGGCGCTGGTCATCGCCAAGCGCAAGGTCGAGGGCGAAACGCTCGCCTTCGAAGACGCAGCACATGACACGCATCAGAATTCCGTCGGTGCCGCGGTGGACGTGTTCCGGCCGCACGAGAACATCGGCAAGGGACACGTCGGCAATCAGCCCGCCGGTCGCAGCATTTGCATCGCGCGACCCCAGCGCCTCCCGCAGCACCGGCCAGCCGAGTTGCCTTTCGCCGCTCTCCGCCAGCGGCAGCCGCAAAATGCTGCCGCGGCCGATCAGCCCGCCGACCACGCGGCCCTCCGGCCTTGCATAGATCTCCGCCGGCGGCGCCACCTGCAGGAGCCGACCTTCCGACATCACTGCGACATCGGTCGCAAGCGCCATCGCCTCGGCCTGATCGTGGGTGACATAGACCATGGTGGCGCCGGAACGCTCGTGGAAGGCGCGGAAAGTCTCCTCCATCGACTTTCTCAGATGCTGGTCGAGATTGGCGAGCGGCTCGTCGAGCAGCACCACGTCCGGCTGGGTGACGAGGCAGCGGGCGAGCGCCACCCGCTGGCGCTGGCCGCCGGAAAGTGCGGCCGGCCGCCGCTCGGCAAGCTCGGTGAGCTTGACCAGCGACAGCGCTTCGCCCACGAGCTTCTGCCAGGCAGCACCCGAGATCCCCCTCACCTTCAAGGGATAGCCGACGTTCTCCGCCACCGTCATATGCGGCCAGAGCGCATAGGACTGGAACACCATCGCCATGTTGCGCTTTTCCGGCGGCAGCGCGCGCTCGGCATCCGAAAGCCGCCGCTCGCCGTAGAAGATCGAGCCGTCGCTCGGCTGCTCGAAACCGGCAATCATCCTGAGCACCGTCGTCTTGCCGCAGCCGGAAGGGCCGAGGAGCGCGAGGAAGGCCTGCTTGCGCAGCGCGAGGGAAACGTCGGCGACCGCCGGCCTGCTATTCCCGAAGGACTTGGCGCCGAAATCCTTGGTGAGATGATTGAGGATCAGTTGCGCCACGGCAGCACGCCCTCCGGCAGGTACTTTGCGAAAAATTCAAGCGCGGCCATCAGCGCCATCACTAAGAGCACGACGAGCACCGAGAGCGCCGAGGCGAGATCGGACGAGCCGCTGTCGTCGAGATTGAAGATCGCGACGCCGAGGGTCTGCGTACCCGCCGACCAGAGCAGCGCCGAGACGGTGAGCTCGTTCGCCGCGATCAGGAAGACGAGGATGACGGAAGCCCCCGCCGCGGGCGCAATCAGCGGCAGCAGCACATCGCGCATGCGGCGGAAGAAGCCCGCGCCGGCAAGCCTTGCCGCCTCCTCGAGCGAGGGATCCATCTGGAGAAAGGCGCTCATGACAGGCTTCAGGCTGACCGCGAGGAAGGAGGAGAAATAGGCGGCGAGGATGATCCAGATCGTGCCGTAGAGCGAGACGCCGACGACCGGCAGCGGTGCGGCGAAGGTGAGGATGAAGGCGACGGCGAGCACGATGCCGGGTAGCGCATAGGGAACCTCGATCAGGATGGCGATGAGATTGGCGAGCGCGCCCTTCCGCCGCGTCAGCAGATAGGCGCCCGGCACAGTGACGACGAGCAGCCCAAGTGCTGCTGCCGAGGCGAGGAAGGCCGAATTCTTGAGCGCCGTCAGCGTGATCGACTGGCGGAAGAGGATTTCGCCATAGGCGCTGAGCGACACGGTCTCGAGATTGAGCGGCACGCCATAGGCCGGCACCAGCGAGCTTGCGACGAGCGCCAGGAGGGGCGCGACCAGCACCAGCGCCAGCACGGCCCATAGCAGCGCTTCGAGGGCGATGCGCCAGCGCCCGAGCGCGAAGGCGGCGCGCGCGCCGGAATGGCCGATCAGGCGATAGTCGCGGCCTTGGAGCGCGCGCTGCTGCACGATGAGTCCGGCGGCGGAAATCGCCGCGATCAGCGTCGAGATCAGCGCGATCTCGCCGAAAGTGCCGGCGCCGAAGCTTGCGAACCGGCTGAAGATCAGGGTCGGCAGCGTCTCGATACCCGCGGGAATGCCGAGGATCGCCGGAATGCCGAAATTGCCGATGCCGGAGACGAAGGCGATCGCCCCGCCGGCAATCAGCCCCGGAGTAGCCAACGGCAGCACGATATCGCGGAAGACGCGGAACGGCCCGGCGCCCGCAAGCCGCGCCGCCTCGATGCCCTCGCGCGGGCTTGCCGCAAGCCCGGCTTTGAGCGCCAGGAAGACGAGCGGCGCATGCTGCACGCCCAAAAGAAGAGCGATGCCGGAAAGCGAATAGAGCGGCTGCGGGCTCCCGAGCGGCGGCGCCAGCCCGAGCGTCTTGAGCAACGGGCTCGCCGGCCCGGACATCTCCACCCAGGCAAGCGCCGTCACCTGCGGCGGGATCATCATCGGCAGCATGAAGGCGAAGCTCAAGATCAGCTTGCGCCTGATATCGGTGAGCGCCACCGCGAAGGCGAAGAGCGAACCGAGGAGGAGCGAGACGACCATGCCGCCGGTGGCGGTGATGAGCGTGTTGCGAAGCGCCGCGAAGGTCGCCGGCTCGAAGATCAGCCGTGCCGCCTGCCCTTCGACAAGCCCGCTCAAGCCTGCCCCGGCAAGGCGCGCGAGCGGCAGCACGGAAAGCAGGAGCACGGCGCCGAGCACGAAGGGCAGCAGCCAGGCCGGCTCGCCGCCGGACGACACCCGCCGCTTGCGCCAGCGGAAGGCGAGCCAGCGCCCTCCCCGGCCGCCGCCCGGCGACCTCACCTTGAGGGAATCACCTTCAGTAAGGTGAGGCATCGCCGGCAGCTCGACGCCGCGTAACGCGCGCGTCAGTTCGCCGGGTAGTTTTACGGGAGCCGTTTGGGGAGGCCGGCTTTCCGCCGCCTCCCCGCCACCGAAGAGAAACCGCAATGGGCCCGAGCGCCACGCCCTCGACAGAAGACGTCGAGGCGGCTCCAGCAACTTGAAGCCGGAGCCGCCTTCCGCGTCGGATTCCACCGGAGCGCTCGCGCGCCGACTGCGGGCGATCTCGTCCGCTCGCGTCATGAGAGGATCAGTTCGTCCCGAAAATGCCGGAGAAGGTCTTGAGGTCCGCTTTCGAATTCTTGACCGCCGCGCCGGCATCGACCGGCAGCACCTTGATCGTCTCGCGGGCCGGATAGCCTTCCGGCAGCGCCACGCCGTTGCGGGCCGGGATATAGCCCATCTTCACCGCGACCTTCTGCCCTTCCTCGGAGATCAGGAAGTCGACGAATTTCTTCGCGGCGTTGACGTTCTTCGCGGTCTTCAAAATGCCGACCGGCTCGGTGACGGCGGAAACGCCCTCGGCCGGGAAGACGAATTCCACCGGCGCGCCCTTGGCTTTCTCGCGGATCGCCATGAAATCGACGAGCATGCCATAGGCCTTCTCGCCCGTCGCAACCGCCTTCAAGACGCCGCCGTTGCCGCCGGCGGCCGTCGCGCCGTTTTCGGCAAGCGCCTTGTAATAATCCCAGCCGAGGCCGGGAATGGCGGCGAGGGTCTCGGCATGGATCAGCGCAGCACCTGAAGTAAGCGGGCTCGGCATGGTGACGAGGCCCTTGGCCTCGGGCTTGGCGAGATCCTGCCAGCCTTCCGGCTTCATCGCGGCAGATGTGTTGTAGACGATGCCGGTGGTGATCATCTTGGTCGAGTAATAGGCGCCGTCCGCATCGTAGAGCGCGGCATCATAACCCGCCGCCTCGGGCGACTTGTAAGGCAGCAGATGCCCGCCCTCCTTCAGCCGCTGCATCGTCACCGTGTCGGCGATCAAAAGCACGTCCGCCACCGGATTGCCCGCCTCGATCTCGGCCATCAGCTTGGCCATGATCTTCGTCGTCCCCTCGCGCACCCACTCGACCTCGACGCCGGGGTTAGCCGCCTTGAACGCATCCACCGTCGCCTGCGCATCCTCGTTCGGCTGGCTGGTATAAAGCACCAGGCTTTCGGCATAAGCCGCGGTGGACATGAGGCCGGCGACGAGCGCGGCGGCAACGGCGGAGAGAAGCGTTTTCATGGGATTGCCCTCGGTGGGTGAAAGATGGCGCCGAGGGATAGAGGCGGTGTTTTACAGGGGTGTGACAGGGGAACCAGAACGTGAGACAGCTTCGCGCCAGAAGCGGACCTACCGATAAATCGAGAGTGAGCTTCCCTTTGCAACTCGTGAGAATTCACGCTGGGGTCGTGTCCGCAGAATTGCCCAACCGAAGAGGAAATCTGAGACTTGGACACGCAGTCTTTCATGCCTTCGAGTGTTCGCAAAGTATACCCATGCGGACAAGCCCCCCCAATTCCGGTCTTATGTCCCCTCTGTCGTGTCGCCAATCTCCAACCACGCTACCGAGAATCTCCAGCTGCATCAATCACCTACATTTTGAAACGTGCAGCGGATGTATCTCCACATCTGCATCGAGATTTTGTGCGTCCGCGTCTACCATCGATGTAACGAGCACACGTGTCGCTTGCGCAATAATGAATACTCACCCTACATTTGAACCATCACGGTAATGCTGGCGATTCGTAGGGTGAGGCATGACGATTTCGAAAATTGACATCGATAATATTCGTGGTTTCGAAAAGGTGAGCTTGACAGTCAATCTTCGTCCCAACTGCACCAACATTCTTGTTGCGCCGAACGGATTTGGGAAAAGCAGCATATCTACAGCATTCAATTGCGCTAGAGGCAGCAAGGCTAAACGTCGACGAAAAAGATAAACACAAGAAAAAAGATACGGCAGCCTCAAAACTATCAATTGAGTATGACGGCAATACGTTGGGAGCAAATTCAGGCTCGAATAAAATATCAGAAATTTTCGATATTCATGTAATAAAATCAAACATTGAACCCAAGGCAAAGTTGCCAAAAATAAATGGGTTTACCGTTGCCAAACCATACCTAGAGATTCCTGCACTTGATCTCGGTCCCATTTTCGCCAAAGAAAAGATTAATTTTGACATAAACAAGTATAAGCAATGCTTCGGCGCTAATTCCAAACTCGTCCCAAACTTAGCTACCCGATGCGATGACGAATACCTCAGAAGCGAATTGCTCAGCGTGATCGCCTGCATCGACAAGCTCAAGCAGAAAAAATCATCTGATTTGCTTGATGAGATTGTCGAAGCGGCAAAGGGTCTGAGCGGAACGAAGGCGTCGATAAGCGACACGATTGAAGCCGACTTCGCTCAAAAGATTGACGAAGTTCCGCATCTAAAGACCGTCTTTGACGTGGTGATGAAGTACGGCCACGGCAACACATGGCTCGACAGCGCCATCATATGTTACATGCTGATGGACCTAAACATATCCGATCGGTCTAACTTGAAAAAATGGTTGCAATACGCCGTTTATTCTCGACGCTTGCAGTCATTGAAAGATTTCATTGGAGACATCAACGGAGCTTGGGTAGCCGCCGAAATAAAGGAAACAAAAGGTCGCGTCCTTGTTATCTTCCCAGAAGCATCCTCACTCTCAAACGGGCAGCGTGATCTGCTGTACTTTGGCTGTAATTTGTTGCGGACGCGAGAGATGACAAGCACGAAACCGTGCATTCTTTTGATCGATGAAGTCTTTGACTATCTCGATGATGCAAATATAGTCGTCGCACAATACTTCCTGAGCAAATTGATAGATACGTACCGTCAGGACGGCAGGCAGATATACATTTGCCTCCTAACGCATCTAGATCCGCTTTACTTCAAAGGCTACGCATTAAAGCGTCAGCAGACCGTCTATCTTGGAGACACGTCGCAGAAAATCAGTGAAACGATGCGGAAGGTGATTACACACCGCGAAGACCCAAATTGGGCGGAAGATTTATCGCGACACTTCCTTCATTACCATCCGGACGACCACGACATCTCAGAGATATTCAACGCCACATACGGACTACCGAAGAAGCATGGTAAAAGTCATAGCTTCTACGAGTTTCTAAGGGAGGAGTGGGACAAGTGCGTCGCGGGTGGGGGGAGCTACGATCCGTTCGCAGTATGTGCGTACGTTCGTGTACAGATCGAGCAATGTGCTTACTCTAAAATCCAGACCGAGCCAGAGCGGCTAAAGTTTCTGACCGGGTGTAATGGTACTGCAACCAAGCTGGAGTATGTCGAGTCCATAGGTATCCCAGTCCCAGAAGCATGCCTTCTGCTCGGAGTGGTCTACAACGACGCCCTGCATCGAAAAGGTGCAATCGATCAGTCGTCTACCATCGCACTTAAACTTAGAAATTTAGGGCTTCAGAGCATGATGAAGCAGGCGATCAATTGGTAGACCCGAACAACCATCATTCAGGTAACGCGGCGAATGAACAGCGACTATACGGGTTATTCGTAGCATTGCACGAACTGAAGACCTGTGCGATGTAACGGACGCAAAAGGAGGACATTGTGTCCCCCTAGCCATCCTTGAAAGCCCGGTTTCTAAGGCTTTTAAGCGATGGTGGGCGCTCCCTCCGTAGCCACCATCTTAGTCCGCTAGGGACCAGCCTTACGGCGTCATCCATCGAGTGCCCCGCCAATTGCCCTATGCGCAGTTGGCCTCGCTTGCGTTTAATCCTAGACGCCATCCGCGATTCAGCTCCGCCGTCGCTGACTATTGGTGAGAAATTGACCACAATCCGCATCGCCGCCGCCCTCTTGCTCCGCCCCGACGGGCAAACTCTCCTCGTGCGCAAGCGCGGGGCGAGAGCCTTCATGCAGCCGGGCGGGAAGATCGGTCCCGGTGAAACGCCGGATGGGGCCTTGGCGCGGGAGCTCAAGGAAGAGATCGACCTTGACGTCGAGCCTGCGTCCTTCGAGGTCCTGGGTGAGTTCAGCGCCGAAGCATCCAATGAACCGGGGCACCGCGTCCATGCGGATGTTTTCCTCGTCAGGACCGAGCAGGCTCACTTCCACCCCGCGGCCGAAATCGAGGAAGTGAAATGGGTGTCGCCCTTTGATGCTGCCGGCGTGGCGCTCGCCCCCCTCACCGCGGATCACATCTTTCCGCATTACCGGGAGTTGATCGGGCGGAGTACACGCCGCCGCTGACTGCGGATGGACAGGCAGCGGCGCCAAGCGAATGACAGGAAGGAGTTGGGGTAACCCGAGGCTTTTCTTGCCTCAGATGCGTTAGCTCGCTGAGTTGAAACAACGACATCGAAGCTCACGTCGTCGGAGGAGATTCGCCTATACTATAGTGCGGCGCGTCTTATCAGACACGCAAAGGACGCTGTAGCACTTTGAATTGCTGCATGTTTTTATCCTTAGATCGGCGACGACTTAAGGAACCATGCAGGATGGATCCGCTCGTCGCCCCGCTCTCACCCCGCAAACCCACCCGCGTCGAGAAACCGCTGCTCCTCTTCCGTCATCGTCCGCCCGAGAATCCCGTTCCGGTGCGGGAAGCGGCCGAAGCGGCGGACGATATCGCGGTGGCCTATGGCGTGGGAAAGACTCGGCTCCCCAAGACGGCGGGCCAGTTCGACGGAGCGCTCCTGGTCGGCAATCTCTTCCGAATGGCCGAACGGAAGATAGAAGAAGAGCTGCAGGTCGGCCGGTCCCTTGAGATCGTAACCCGCGTCCACGGCGGCGCGTGCTATGCCGAGCGCCAGCGTGTCGGTCTCATACATGCGCGGCGTGCCGCGAAAGGCGTTGCGGGGGAATTGATCGAGGAGAAGAAGGAGCGCCAGCGTCTTCTCCGGCGAAACCGTCCAATTCAAGAATTCACCGCGGGCCGCCGCCTCGTGGCTCGCGAGGAAGCGCTCGCGAAAGGCGCGATCGAACTCCGGCTCCTTGGCAAACCAGCGTGTCGGCCCCGCGTCGCGCCAGAAGTTGATGACCGCCGCCGCCCTATCCTCCCCGACAAGCGCCTCGCGCAGCCGCGCGTTGACGGCCGGATCGACACGCGCCGGTGGCCGGCCCTGCCCCTCCGCTGGCTGCAAGCTGCGCAGCGCCAGGGTTTCGATATACCCGATGAAGTCGCTCATTTTGCCCTCCAGTTGGTTGGAGACCGCACGGGCCTCGCCCGAAGACCTACGACTTTATGGATACTGAATGAAGTGATATGATTTCAGCATTATGCTGAATGAAATAGACCTGTCGCGCGCCGACCTCAACCTGCTGGTGCTCTTCGAAACAGTGCTTGACGAGGGGAATGTCGGCCGCGCCGCCGAAAGGCTGAACCTCTCCGCCTCCGCCGTCAGCCACGGTCTCGGCCGCTTGCGGCGGCTGCTCAATGATCCGCTCTTCCTGAAGACGCCGAAGGGCGTGGTGCCGACCGATCGCGCCAAGGAACTGGCGACGCCGATAGCCGATATTCTCGCGCGGGTGAGAAGCGTCATCTCCACGGCCGAGCCCTTCGATCCCGCGCGCGCCAGTCGCCGCTTCACGATCGGCACGGCCGACGGCTTCTCGGTTTTCCTGCCGCCGCTGCTCGACGAGATCGCCCGCAACGCGCCGGGCATCGATCTCGTCGTGCGTCACATGCAAATGGAGACGGCGCTTTCCGATCTCGATGGGCGGCTGATCGATGTGGCGATCGCCCCTTTTTACGAGCTGCCGGCCCGCTTCGCCGCGCAACCGCTTTACGAGGAAGAGTTCGTGGTCGCGGCGCGGAGCGGCCATCCCTTCCTCAAAAACCCGACGCTCGAGAACTATTGCCGCATGCAGCATCTGCTTGTCGCCCCCAGAGGCGACCTCCGGGGCCTTGTCGACGAGCTGCTCGAAAGCCGCGGCCTTTCTCGCCGCGTAGCCTTGGCCGTGCCAAATTTCCTGCTGGCGCTTGATCTCGTCAGCAAGACACAGTTGATCTGCTTCCTGCCGAAGCGCTTCGTCGCAATGCATGCGGAGCGCTTCGCCGTCGACACCACAAGGCTGACGCTGGGCCTCGGCAGCCCCAGCGTCCAGGCGGTGGTGCCGAAGGCGGCGCTGATGGACACCGGTCTCGTCTGGCTCCTCGACGTGCTCAGGCGGTCCGGCTAGCTCGTCCGCACCCCACTCCCAAACCGCTGCCTACACAGCTCGGCCAGCGTGTCGATGGTCCTCCGAAATATTATCTCGGGTGCCAATCGGACTCGATCGTATTTCCCCGTCCCGAAAACCCGCCTTTCCGATTAAATTCCGTCCGTCCATTGCATATCCGGCAATAGCGTCTATATATAGCGCAATCGAACATTGCTTGTGACCTTTGCCGAAGCGCCGATGCGCTTGTCAGATTTCCTCTCAAATATCGATCAAGCCGGATGAAATATTTGTCCGGAAACTCTCGCGATTGAAAGGAAATCGTTATGAATTCAGGCACTGTAAAGTGGTTCAACAGCACCAAGGGCTTCGGTTTCATCCAGCCCGACGACGGCCAGACCGATGTGTTCGTGCATGCCTCCGCCGTCGAACGCGCAGGAATGCGCTCGCTCGTGGAAGGCCAGAAGGTCACCTACGACATCGTGCGCGACAACAAGTCCGGCAAGAGCTCGGCGGACAACCTGCGCTCTGCGTAATTTGTCATTCGCCGCCGCTGACCACGGATGTACTGGCAGTGGCGCGCGCGAATGACAGGGAAGAGGTCGGGGTAACGCCCGGCCTTTTTGTTTTGCCTCCGGAAACTCCCGACGCCGGAAGTTTCCGACAAAGGAGATGGCGATGAGCCGGAACAGGTACAGCATTGGCGACACGGTGGTTCTGAGGGCCGACCTCACCCGGACGGCGAGCGCCGACAGAAAGTGCTGCATCGTCGGGGTCCTGCCGGCGGCCGAATACGGAGAGCCGCAGTATCGCGTTCGTTTCGGCGCCGAGAACTTCGACCGGCGCATCTTCGAAGGCGATATCGATGCCACCGAAACGGACTTGCCGGCCCGGCCGGACGACGCGGCGGCGATGGTCAGCGGCCGGCCCTGGCTGAAGCCGTTGAGCACCAAGGCAGCCAAGTGAAGCCGCAGAAGTGAAGCCTTCGCCTGAACCAATCGCCTGCGGCCATCGTTTTCACCATGCGGTTCGCCGCCAGGCAATGTGAGACCGGGAATGTGAACAGGGGATGCCCCTCTTCAATCAAGACGAATATAACCAATGCAGAAACACGGCATTTGCCGTTGAAAGGAAGGATATACTTTGCAAGTTCTCGTCAGGGATAATAACGTCGAGCAAGCCCTTCGCGTTTTGAAGAAGAAGATGCAGCGCGAAGGCGTTTTCCGCGAAATGAAGGCGCGCAGCGCCTACGAAAAGCCGTCCGAAAAGCGCGTGCGCGAAAAGGCGGAAGCCGTGCGCCGTTACCGGAAGCTCGCCCGCAAGAAACTCCAGCGCGAAGGCCTGCTGCCCGGCCCGAAGAAAGTGGCCCGCCCCGCCCGCTGACGCTCTGAAGGCGCAACTCCGGAAGCGCCGACCAGCAATGCACAGGAAACCAGCCACGGCGCGTCTGCGCCGTGTTTGACTCCTGGTTTGTCGACAACCGGCTGGCAACGCAACCATCCGTCCGGTAGGCGGTCCGTGGCCGCGATCATTCGTGCCATCGGTTAGCCTCCCGCGCCGCGGCCCTTGGCCGCTGCCGGATTCCTGTGACAAGCACAGGATGGAGGGCGTAGTCGCGTACCGCCCGGCCGGTCAGTTCGACCACCCCGATCGGGTCGAGATGCCGGGCACATCGGGGGTTCAGGGGCGGGTCCCTGCAAAATCCCCGCAACCCGCACACATTCTCCCCATTCCTTTCACCCGCCCTTAACGCGCTTGCGGCTATTCTAGGCCGTTCGATCGGATGCATCAGGCATCGTTTCGTCCGCATCATGCGGGGTCGAAGAAAATCATTGCCGCCGTTTTTCCGACCGGGGTTCCGCTTCATGCGTTCCCTCCCCATCCGCGTCAGACGCTACTTTTGAAAGGTGCCGCACCATGGCTGTCGTGAGCCCTTCCCCGAAACATATTGCGCAGCAGATCCGCAGGGACGTCTATTACAATGCCTTCGCCACGCTCGAGCGGATGCAGATCGATGCCTCCCCGGTCAATTACGAGCTGATGTGCGAAATCATCAGCGGCAACAATCCGGAACTGCGCGAGAAATTCGCGCGCCTCGGCCGCGACGTGACCGAGGAGGATCTGGACGTGCTGGCGCGCATGTACCTGCCGCACCACTTCGGCCAATCGGTCGTCGACGAATCCGCCAACCGCATCCACAGCGAGCTCTCGACCTTGAAGGAGTCGCTGCAATCGGGCCAGAACTCGCTTTCGAGCTACTCGTCCATGCTCGGTCAGGCGAGCGGCAATTTTTCCTCGATCGATCCGGGCGACACCCAGAGGATCCAGTCCGAGCTGCAGGCGATCCGGGCGGCGACCGAGATCCAGCGCTCGAAGAGCGACGAGATGCTGGAAAGCGTGTCGACCCATATCTCCGCGGTGACCGCTATCACCGGCGATCTCGACGGGTTCGAGCGCGCGAAGTTCACGCACGCCGCCACCAATCTCGCCAACCGGCGCGGCTTCAACCGCAAGCTCGCCGAGCTTTACGGCGGTGAGCGCTATCCGGACGGCGCGTCGCTGATCCTCTGCAATCTGCTGGCGCTCGAACCCTTCGAAAAGAAGGAGCTGATCAAGCTCAAGGAAGCGATCCTGCAGCGGCTCGGCTCCGTCGTCTCGCAGACTATCCACGCCACCGATTTCGCCGCATGGCTCGACCGGCCGCAGATCGGCATTCTCCTCGCGACCACCAGCGAGGCGGAGGTCCAGCGCGTTGCCGAGCATATCCGCATGAGCTGTCTGCGCGCCTTCAACGGTCAGCGGCCGGGCATGCCCGCCGTCACGGCCCGTTTCGGTTGCAGCACCACCTATGATGCCGATACGGCGGCAAGCCTGTTCGCGAATGCCGAAAAGGCGCTCGAAACCGCCGCCGAACGGGCCGGCGAAGCCGTCTTCTTCGCCGAAGGCCAGGCCGGCGGCCAACGCAAGGACTGGTCGCTCTATCGGCGCTGACCGTTCGGCATCGATGGGACGCTTTTGCCGCGCTCTGCATGCTGCCTCGCAACGACAGCGAGGCGTGTCTGTCGGACGCGCTATCGACTGCGATTGAGCCGCCCGCCCCTGTTGCTTCCTGTCCCCCTCGTCAATAGGGGTTCTTCGGCGTTCGGTCCGCCGACAACGACGGCCGCGTCCGCTCGATCAGCGCCTCGATGGCGTCGGCAAGATGCACCTCGGAGATATTGTAGTCGCCGCGCGCCACCCGCACCTTGTGCGCCTCCATGAGCACCTCGGCGTGGGTATGGCCGGCCGGCGGCTCGAAACGGTAGGAGGCGAGCTCGACCAACAGCCCGAGCGGGTCCTCGAAATAGATCGAGTCCATGAAGCCGCGGTCCTTGACGCCGCTGTGCCGGATCTCCCGCTCGTCGAGGCGCTCGACCGCCTGCTGGAACGTCGCGCGCGAGACCGCGAAGGCGATGTGATGCACGCAGCCGATGTCGGTCGACGTGCGCTTCGGATCGGGCTTGCGGTTCTCGTCGGTGAAGACGGTGATCAGCCGGCCATCGCCCGGGTCGAAATAGAGATGGCTTTCCGTCGCGCGGTCGAGGTTCGGCTGCTCGAAGACGAAAGGCATGCCGAGCAGGCCTTCCCAGAAATCGATCGATGTCTGCCGGTCCGCGCCGACCAGCGTAATGTGATGAACCCCTTGCGATTGCAGCTTTCGCATCGTCGTCCTCCCGTCTTTTTTTGCAGAATGCAGGCGGAAACCGCTCGCCAGGTTTTCCCATCCGGCTGTTCTATGCTGAAAAGGTTGCAGACCGTAGAGCGTGTAACGGTTTCCCGTCTGGAATTTACGCATTAGGTCCATGGACCGGTGAAATGCTCTATCGGCTTGCGCTCACGACGTGGGCCCTGATCCGCCCCACGATCGCCCCCTCGCCGAAGCGTTGCCGAAGAGCATCGGCTGCCGCCCGCGTCGCCGCGTGGAGGCCCGTAGGGTCGCGAGCCTCGATTTCGTTTCTGAGCGGCGACCCCTGGCACAAGCCGGTCGCGATCTCCTCCGCCGAAAGCGCGCCGCTTTTCATCTCCAGCGTCTCCAGCGTGATGTTGCGGAAACCGGCCGCCTCCAGGTCGGCGCGGACGGCGGCCGGGTCACCATAGCCATACGGTGTTCTCGCGAGGAAGCGCGGCGGGTCGTCGGGAAAATGCCTGGCCAGGGCTTCCGTCACGGCCAACGGCAATTCGTTCGCCTCGATCGCGTCCCAGACATTGACGAGGAAATAGCCGCCCGGCTTCAGCACGCGGTGAGCCTCGCGGTAAGCCTGCACCCTGTCCGGGAAGAACATCGCCCCGAACTGGCAGAGGACGACGTCGAAGCTCCAGGCCTGGAACGGCAGCGCCAGCGCGTCCGCCTGCCGCCAGGTGATGCGCGGGTCGTCGCCCTGCCTTTCAGCGGCGAGGTCGAGCATCGGCTGGTTGAGGTCGGTCGCGACGAGCCGCGCGTTGGCGTCCATTTGCGGCGCGAGCGCGCGGGTGACGACACCGGTTCCGGCCGCGATCTCCAGAATGTCATGGGGCTTCAGCCGTGCCACGCGCGCGGCAAGGTCGCGGGCATAATCCGCGAAGATCAGCGGCACAAGCAGGCGGTCGTAGAGATCGGGTATCGCGCCCGCAAACAGCTTGTCCGTTTCCGCCATCGTGCTCGCCCTCCCGCCAAACACATGTCCTACAGCGCCGTGCGTCTTTTCAGACGCGCAAAGGTCGCTGTAGCACTTCGGATTGCTGCATGTTTTTGTCCTTAAATCGGGCCCCGATTTAAGGAAACATGCAGTAGCACGATCATACGCCGGTCGAGACGAGCGCGGAAGGTGGGTGATCCGACGTCGTCGGCCTTACCGATATCCGGTCGCGTCCGCCGGTTTGCCGGGGTCCATCACCTCGTCCATGTAGCGCCAGCAATCCGGCCGCGAGCCGTCAATATCGGTGAAGCCGTAGACCTTGGCGAGGCCGCCGCTTGAGAGAGACTTGCCGTTCCAGCGGGCCTTGTCCGGGTCGGCGGCAAGTGCTGCCACCGCGCGGCCGATGAAGTGGGGCGTTTCGGATATGACGAAGTGCGGCTGCTTCTCAGCCGCGTCGTGCCAGTTGGCCTCCGTCACGCCGAAGGCCTCCAGCATCATTTCCGAACGCAGCCAGCCGGGCGTGAGCGAAACCGCCGTGGCGCCGTGGGACGCAAGATCCTTGGCGTGCGCCCAAGCCATACGGTTCGCCGAAATCTTGGCGAGATCGTAGAAGGGGGAGAGCCGGTAGTGCTCGGCATTGTATTCGGCCGTGCCGTCCGTCACCTCGACGAGAAGCCCACCCGGGCGTTCGATCAGAAGCGGCAGCGCGTAGTGCGCGGTGATGAGATGCGTGTCGATCGCAAGCCTGAGTATCCGGAGGCCGTTTTCGAGATTGTGGTCCCAGACCGGCTTATTCCACTCGAACAGCCGCTCGCCGCCCCAGATGTCGTTGACCAGAATGTCGAGGCGGCCGCGCTCCTGGCGGATGCGCTCGACAAGCGCTTTCACCTGCTCCGGCTGCATATGGTCGACCTGGACGGAGATGCCGACGCCGCCCGCCGCCATGACCTGCTCCGCCGTTTCCTCGATCGTTTCCGGCCGGCGGTACTCCGATTGCTCCGTGCGCGTCGTCCGCCCGGTGACGTAGACGGTCGCTCCCGCGGCCCCGAGTTCAACCGCGATTCCGCGCCCCGCACCGCGTGTTCCGCCGGCGACCAGCGCCACTTTTCCCGTGAGCGACATCCCTTCCTCCATCAAACCATTGGCATTCGGCGTGAGCATTATATATAAACGCTTATTCGGTTATAAATAAAGGTCCAAAATGCCTCGCCCCAAAACCATGTCCGACGAAGACGTGCTCGACGCGGCGCTCGAGATCATGCGGAAGCACGGACCGGACGCACTGACCTTCGCCGCACTTTCGGCCGGCTGCGGCCTTTCCGCTTCGACGCTGGTGCAGCGCTTCGACAGCAAGGCGCGGCTCATCCAGGCCGCCCTCCTGCAAGCCTGGGACCGGCTCGACCGCCTGACACTCGCGCTTGCCGAGAACACCCCGAAGACGCCTGAAGGCGCGGTGGCGCTGCTCGTCGGGCTTTCCGGCGATTACGGCGGCATCGAGTCCTATGCCGACGACCTCATGATCCTGCGCGAGGACCTGCGCGACCCGGCGCTCCGCGCACGCGGCGCACGCTGGCGCGACGTGCTGTCGGAAGCGATCGATGCGCGCTTCGCCGATACTCCACAGGCGCCCGCCGGCATCGGCCTGATGATGGCCGCCCAGTGGCAGGGCGCCCTCCTCTGGTGGAGTTTTCACCCGCGCATGCCGGTGCAGGACTACGTCCGCGAAAGCCTCGACCGCTTTGTCGCCGCGTTCACGGAAAGCACAGGGTGAGCGAGTGAGTTGTCGGCAACAGGACGAGCAGCAACGGACGAGCGTTTCTCGGTTGGCTTGGTTTCACTCAAACATAGCCAAGGATTCCCTCATTCCTGTGCTTGTCACAGGAAACCAGCAGCGCCCAAGTCTTTGGGCGCCGGAGACTCTCTCCGCCTTCCCAAAGCTCCCCTTTTTCGCACCGCGATTGCGCCTTATAGTCACGACGCGACGGCATCCGGCCGAAGAGAAGGATTACCCGATGGCGCTTACCCTCTATCTCCATCCGCTCGCCTCCTTCTGCCACAAGGTGCTGATCGCGCTTTACGAGACCGGCACGCCCTTTGAAGGCCGGCTCGTCGACCTCGCGGATGCCGAGGAGAACGCCCGTTTTCTCGAACTCTGGCCGGTCGGCAAGATTCCGGTGCTGCGCGACGAGGCCCGCGACCGAACGGTACCCGAAACCTCGATCATCATCGAATATCTCGAGCGGTACTATCCCGGCAGGAGGCCGCTCATTCCGCTCGACGCAGCGCAGGCGCTCGAGGCACGGCTCTGGGATCGCTTCTTCGACCTCTATGTCCAGGTGCCGATGCAGAAGATCGTCACGGACAGGCTGCGTGCACCCGACGAGAGCGACCACCGCGGCGTCGCCGATGCGCGCGCAGCCCTCGCCGTCGCCTATGACATGGCCGAACGACAGGTGGCCGACAGGACTTTCGCAACCGGGGAGAGCTTCACGATTGCCGATTGCGCCGCCTGCCCCGCCCTCTTCTATGCCGGCATTCTCGTGCCGTTCGAAACAACCCACCCCAACCTCGCTGCCTATTTCGAGCGGCTGCTCTTGCGCCCGTCCTTCCAGCGCACGCTCGCCGAGGCGCGGCCCTATTTCGATCTCTTCCCCTACAAGGACGATATCCCCGAACGTTTCCTCTGACGGCGAACGCCGGCCAGAGGGCCAAGCTCGAATAGACATGGGCGAACCTCCGTGCATTGAAGGTCGCCTCCCGCAAATTCCGCACGTATCCGGCGCCCAACTCCACTCATGATCGTACGGCGCCGGCCCCTGTGGTAATATCCACGCCAGCCTGCGCTGGCAGGAACCGTCCGGCGGAAAGCGCCCGCCGATTCCGCCAATCGCCCGCTTCATCGAGGACGCGGAAGTGAACCGGCAACGTGTCGTCATCGTCGCTGTGGCGCTTGCCGTGATCGGCGCCATCGTACCGATCGCGGCGATGCTCTATGTCTCCTGGAACCTCGCCGTCAGGTCCGAGCAGGATCGCCTGGAGCTTTTCGCGGAAAGAGCCATCACACGCGCCAACAGGTCGTTCGCCGAGGCAAGGCTTGTGCTCTTCACGATCGCCGATTCCGGCGTAGAGCCCTGCTCGCCCGACCACATCGCCCGCATGCGGCTCGCCGTCTTCGACAGCCGCGCCGTGGAGGAAATGGGCTATTTCGAGAACCGGCTTCTGAGGTGCACGTCCTGGGGCGTGACGGAGGGAGCGGTCGAGCAGGCCGGCGCGGATTACGTGACGCCCGACGGCATCGCCGTAACGATCCGGATCCAGCCCGCCGTCAGCGGCGGCAAACCGATGATGGCGCTTCACCACCGAAACTACAACGTGCTGGTCGATCCCTTGCGCTTCGTCGACGTGATACTCGACGAGGACATAACGCTCGCCATCGTCGGCGCAAACGGTACGCTCGTCAGCGCGCTGAATGCCCCGGATCCGGCCTTGATCAAATCGATCATTGCCGCGCCCCGGACCGGCATAGACGAAAACAACCTCTTCGCCGTGGCCCGCCGCGACGGCTGGCTGGCAATTGCGACCGCGCCGCGCACGGGCATGCGGAAAGATCTCAGGCGCCAGCAGATGATGCTCCTGCCGGTCGGCGCCTTCATCGCCGCCTTCATCGTCGGCATCGTCTACTGGCTTTCGAAGAAGCGGCTGTCGCCGCTCGGAGAACTGACGCTTGCCGTACAGAACAGGGAGTTCATCGTGCACTACCAGCCGATCGTTGCGTTGAAGACGCATATTTGCGTCGGCGCGGAAGCGCTGGTGCGGTGGCGGCGTCCGGACGGATCGATCGTCCGCCCCGATCTCTTCATTCCTCTGGCCGAGGAAAGCGGCCTTATCCTGCCCATCACCGATCAGGTGATCCAGGCAGTCGTCTCCGATCTCGGCAAGCTTCTCGTCGCCGATCGCGGGCTGCACATCGCCATCAATCTCAGCGTGTCCGACCTCAAGACCGGGCGATTCCTGTCGGTGATCGAGAACGCGCTCGACCATACCGGAATACACAACGAGCAAATCTGGCTGGAAATGACCGAGCGCGGCCTGATGGACATCGAGTCCGCGCGGGAGACGATCACAGCGGCGCGCGCACGCGGGCATATGGTCGCGATCGACGATTTCGGAACGGGCTATTCGAGCCTCCAATATCTGCAGGGACTACCGCTCGATGCCCTGAAAATCGACAAGACCTTCATCGACACGGTCGGCAGGGATACGGCGACGAGCTCGGTCACACCGCACATCATAGACATGGCTAGGACGCTGTCCCTCGTCGCCGTGGCGGAAGGCGTCAAGACAAAGGAACAGGCGGATAGTCTGGCGGCACTGGGAGTCGCCTTCGGCCAGGGTTGGTTCTTCGCCCGGCCGCTGCCGCTCGAAGAATTCATCGCGTTCTATCACCAAAGCAAACAGCAATACGGCGCGAGCCCGGACGTTCTTCCACGGATGCCCGCCTACGGCACGGTTCCTTAAATCGGGACCGGAAACATGCAGCGACCCAAGGCTCGCGGCGCCCGCCCGCGCCCCCGCTACCCAGTTTGAAAACCACGGAAGGATCAAGAAATGGAATACCGTCTGCTCGGCCGCTCGGGCCTGAAAATCTCGACGATCACCATGGGCACGATGACCATCGGCGGCGGCGGCAAGTTCGCCCAGGTCGGCAATGTCGGGATCGACGAAGCGCGCCGCTACGTCGATCTCTGCCTCGATGCCGGCGTCAACCTGATCGATACCGCCAATGTCTATTCCGCCGGCGCGTCGGAAGAGATCATCGGCGATGTCCTCGGCGGCAAGCGAAAGAACGGCGTGCTTATTGCCACGAAGGCGCGCTTTTCCATGGGTCCAGGCCCGAACGACGGCGGCCTCTCGCGCCATCACCTGATCAGCGAATGCGAGGCGAGCCTCAAGCGACTGAAGACGGACGTCATCGATCTCTATCAGGTGCATCAATGGGACGGCCAGACGCCGCTCGAAGAGACGATTGCCGCGCTGGACACGCTCGTCAACCAAGGCAAGGTGCGCTACATCGGCTGCTCCAACTATTCCGGCTGGCACATCATGAAGGCGCTCGGCATCAGCGCAAGCGAGCATCGCCACCGATTTGTCAGCCAGCAGATCCACTACACGCTCGAAGCCCGCGAGGCCGAATACGAGCTGATCCCGATCGCGATCGACCAAGGCCTCGGCGTGCTCGTCTGGAGCCCTCTCGCCGGTGGCCTCTTGTCCGGCAAGCACCGGCGCGACCAGACGCCCGAAGGCACGCGCCAGCTCGCCGGCTGGAACGAGCCGCCGATCCGCGACGAGGACCGGCTGTGGAAGATCGTCGACATGCTGGTGGCAATCGCCGGCGAGCGCGGCATCTCGCCCGCGCAAGTGGCGCTCGCCTGGGCGATCGGCCGAAAGGGCGTGACCTCCGTCATCATCGGCGGACGCAAGGAGGAACAGTTCCGCGACAACCTCGCCGCCGCCAGCCTCAAGCTTACCGACGAGGAACGCGAACTGCTCGACGCCGTCAGCCTGCCGCCGCTCATCTATCCCTATTGGCACCAGCTCTGGACGGCGAAGGATCGCCTCGGCGAGGCCGACCTGTCGCTGCTCGGGCCGCATGTTTGACGGACGTGCTGTGAAGCGCTCCTACTGCGTCGCCTTCAGAAGCTCCTGGAAGCGCGGGTGCGAGCGGATCGAATCGAGATCGGAATCGTTCCAGATCCAGGCGTGAAGCTCCGGCGAAACGAGCGGAAGGGAGTGTTCCAGCAACTCCATCGCGAGGTCGTGTTCTCCGAGCAGCGCGTAGGCGCAGGCGTTGTTGTAGCATGCCCGCGCGTCCTCCGGATCGATGGCGTTGACCCGCGCGATTAAATCCAGTGCGCGCTCGCGTTCGCCCAAGGCTGCGCATGTGCACGCGCCAAGTTGGGCGGCATCGGAGCTTTCCGGGTGCAGCACCATGCTCCGCTCCACGCGCTCAAGGCCGATCCTCATGAACCTTTCCTTCTTCTCCAGCTGGCCAAGGCGGTCCAGCGCGTTTCCGGCCAGGAGCGGAGAGCGGTAGTCGTCAGGGCGGATCTCGGCGGCGCGCTCGTAGTGCTCGACAGCTTTCTCGTAGTCGCATCGGACAAAACAGTGGCGCGCATAGAAATAGTGGGCCTCGTGAGAGTTTGGATCGAGCGCGAGCGCGCGCTCGAAGGCGGCGGCCGCCTCCTCGTAGCGTCCGATCGTAGAGAGCGCGTAACCGTGCGACGCGTGCACCTCCGGCAGGCCGGGATCGAGTTCCAGCGCCTTGGCGCACGTCTCGAGCAGGGATTCCGGCGGGATGTTCACGCCATGGAAGCCACAGAGAAACGAGTCGCAGTCCGCTATGCCGGCGTAGGCGCGTGCAAAATCGGGATCGAGTTCCGCCGCGTAGGTGAACATCCGCCGGGCGTGTTGCAGGGATGCCTTCGTCATCGTATGGAAAAGTTCCCGCCCTTTGAGGCAATAGTTATAGGCCTCGACACTTGCGGTGGCGGGCTGTTCGATCGCCTTCCTCTCCTTTGGCAGCAGCCTGATCTTCAGTTGCGCGACGATCGCCTGCGTGATCTCGTCCTGGATGTCGAAGATGTCCGTGAGGTCCCGGTCATAACGCTCGGCCCAGAGGTGGCGTCCATCCTTGCCGTCGATCAACTGCCCGGTAATGCGGACGCGCTGGCCCGCCTTGCGCACACTTCCCTCAAGCAGGAAGCTGACGCCGAGCTCGGCCGCCACCCGCTGCGCCGTCACCCGCGTCCCCTTGTAGGCGAAGACCGTGTGGCGGGCGACGACGGAAAGGCCGGAGATTTTCGAAAGATCCGTGATGATGTCTTCTGTTATGCCGTCGGAAAAATACTCCTGCGCGGGATCGTCGCTCATGTTGTTGAACGGCAGAACCGCGATGGACGGCTTGTGCGCCGTTGCCGGCGCTCCGGATGGGTCGTTTGCCGTCTGCGGAACGTCCAGAACGACATTGTAGACCCGTACCGGCCGCTCGATATTCTTCAATAGCTGCTCGCCGGTATCCTCGAAGACAAGATCGAGCCGGTTGCCGACATGCTCGCGCACGGCGGCGGATACGGCGACGCCGCCCGGTTTGGCGAAGCTTTCGATCCGCGCCGCGATGTTGACGCCGTCGCCGAAGATATCGTCGTTCTCGACAATCACATCGCCGATATTGACGCCTATGCGGAACTCGATCCGCCGGTCCATGGGCACGGCCGAATTACGCTGACGCATCTCCTTCTGGATCTTGGCGGCGCAATCGACGGCACTGACCACGCTCTCGAACTCGACCAGCATGCCGTCGCCGATCAGCTTGACGATGCGCCCCTGATGGTCGGCCAACATGGTATCCACCAGCTCCGCGCGATGCGCCGTCAACGCCGCAAGCGTTTCCGCCTCGTTTGCTCCCATGAGGCGACTGTAGCCGGCCACGTCGGCCGAAAGGATCGTTGTGAGGCGACGCTTCATTGCAAAACCCCCTCGTTCCGCAGTCTGAACTTATCAGGTTTGAGGCCGGAACGGCACCAGAATTAGCTTGCTTACGCGGTCACCTCCGAGCATCGATCGAGCCGCGTTGGCGGCCCTTCCCCACCTCATTCCTGTGCTCGTCACAGGAATCCAGCACGGCGCGTCGGCGCCGTGAATGAAGTGGCCTAGCCCTGCATTCGAGATGGACGAAATGCGGACACGCATCCTGTAGGGGGCCCCGCCGCCAGTCCGAAGGCCGATCCCGAGGAGTCTCCCGCGCCGCAGACGCGGCGCTGCTGGATTCCTGTGACAAGCACAGGAATGAGGCGGGTGGGCCGTTTGCCCCTTGAAATGCAAGGATTATATCATATGATATGAACAAGGAAATCAGAGGAGACGATCATGTCCAGCCTTCAGCCCGCAATCGTCCCTGACAAGGGCGCCGCGAAGCAGGAAGAAGCCGTCATCGTCAAGGCGGTCGTGCGCGCCTGCGAGTTCTGGAAGCTGACCAACAAGGAGTCTGCCGAACTCTTCGACGTGCCGATCGCCACCTGGAACCGCATGAAGGCCGGCGACTTCCGGGGCAGGCTCGACCAGGACAAGCGGACGCGCGCAAGCCTGATCGTCGGGATCTTCAAGGGACTGCGCCTCTTCTTCAACGGTCCCCTCACCTATCAGTGGCCGAAATCGGTCAATACCGGCCCGGTCTTCAACGGCAAGACGCCCGTCGCCACGATGATCGAGGGCGGCATCCCTGCGATGCTCCGCGTCCGCCGCTATGTCGACGGCCTGCGCGGTGGGCTATGATCCCCGAAATCGACTTCACCGATCCCGCCACGGTTCGGCTGATCTCCACCGCCTATATCGACGAACCGGCGGTCACACCGCTTTGCGACAACGGGGACGAGCTTGAAATTCTCAACCGGCTGGAGGCGCAGACCTCGGCGCGGCTGAGCCCGTTGGCGCTGCCCTCCGGCGTCAGCCCCGCCGAACTGCTCAACGAATCCTTCGGCTATGGTTGGTCGCTGATCAACGCCGCCTTCTGCCATGCCCGCCCGCCGGGCAATCGCTTCAATGGCGAGGAGCGCGGCGCCTGGTATTGCGCCTTCGGGGCGCTGGCGAGCGAGACCTGCCAGGCGGAGATCATCTTCCACCGCACGCGGGCGCTCCGCGACGCGGGAAATTTCAACGACATCGGCCACTATCGCGAGCTGATCGCCGGCTTCCTCTGCCGTTTTCATGACGTGCGCGGTGAGCGCGGCGCGGCCTATCTCGACCCCGATCCGGCGGTCGCCTATCCGGCCGGCCAGGCGCTCGCCGGCACCATCCTAGCCAAGGGCGGCAATGGCGTGATCTATCCCTCGGCCCGCCACGCTGAAGGCGAATGCCTCGCCGTCTTCCGCCCCGCCGTCATCCAGAACATCCGCCAGGGCCGCACGATAACCTTCGAATGGACAGGCTCGCCGGCGCCGAGGGTCTTGAGCGAAATGGCAAGCTAAAGCGGGATGAGGAAAGTGTGCGCGGTTTTCCGCCCGCATCCCGCGTCTCAACTCATCATGATCTAAGCGGCGAGAAACGCGCGGGCAAAGCCCGGTTCCGTGACCTGGATCGATCCTTCCGAGAGCCTCAGAATCCGCTCCACGGCCAGACCGTAGCTCTGCATCCAGCTATCGAGCATGGCCGCCGCGTTCTCGACGTCGCCAGCTTCCGCCTGCTGCAGGGCGCGGTGCATGACCTTGGCGACGCCCAGTCGGAGGTTAAGCAGCATCAGCGCCATCGCTTCGGGATCGGGCGCATCGAGGGTTCCCTCCTCTTGGCCACGCCTCAGGATTGCCGTCATGAACGGCAGGGTGACGGCGGTCAACGCCTCGTCGATGCGGTGGTAGAGGACGATGTTTTCCGGCTTGAAGAGAGCATTGAAGGTGTTCTTCAATTGCGGGGCCATGTCCACCTTCATGCGCCGCGAGTTGGCAAAAAGTGCGTTCAGGCGACCGACGGCGTCGAGCGACGGATCATCGAGAAGCGGCCGCATTTCGTCCAGGCTCTGGCGGGCCATTCGCGCGGCAAGCGCCTCCAGCAGCGCCTCCTTCGACGCGAAGTAATGGTAGAAGGCGCCCTTGGACAGGCCCGCCTCCCGGATCACGTCGTTGACCGTCGTATTCTCGTATCCGTGTTCGAAGAAGAGACGTTGCGCGCAATCGATCAGCTCACTCGTTCGAACATCCGGCGATTTTATAATTCGAGCCATGGGTCGTCCTGGGAATGGGGCGCAACGTGCTTACACGTGGTATCGAGCCCGCGCGAAACCCTGCGGTGGAAGTATTGACTTGATAATAGACCGACGGTCGGTCTATTACTAGAGCGCATACAGCCTTTAGACATGCTCCAGATCAAAGTCTGGTGCATCCTTTGCGTGTTTACTCCAACGCGCAGCCTCTGAAGGCAAGGCATTCGGTTTCCGTGGAGAGATTTCGTGCGATTGAAGCGTTATGCGATCGCCCTTGCAATGGCCGCGGCAGCGGGTGCGGCGGCTTACTGGTACGTCTCCCGTCCGGCGCCCGTGACCGTGGTGACGCCTAAGCGTGGCGATGCGGCCGAAATCGTCTATGCGAGCGGCGTCGTGGAACCACGCACCTGGGCCAAGGTCACGCCCACCGTGCGCGAGCGCATCGTCGAGCAATGCAATTGCGAGGGCGAGCGCGTGGAAAAGGACCACGTGCTCGCGCGCCTCGACGACACGGAGGTGCGCGCCACACGCGGCGAACTCCAGGCGCGGCTGTCGCTGGCGCGGGAGGAATATCGCCGCAAGCTCGCCCTTTCGGCGCGCAACACTGTCAGCGTGCAGGAGGTTGACAGGGCCCGCACCGAAGTGGCGCAATTGGAGGCGCTGGTGGCCGCCCAACAGGCACGGCTCGCGAGCTACGTGTTGCGCGCGCCGAGCGCCGGCCAGGTGCTGCGCCAGGACGGCGAGATCGGCGAGGTCGCGGAGCTCGGCACCGTGCTCTTCTGGGTCGGCGAACCCAAGCCCCTGATCGTCGAGGCCGAGGTGAACGAGGAGGACATCCCGCGCGTCGAAGTGGGTCAGCGGGCGCTGTTGCGGTCCGACGCGTTTCCCGGGCGGGAACTGGAGGCGGTTGTCGACATCATTACGCCGAAGGGCGATCCGGTGACTAAGACCTACCGCGTGCGTTTCCGCCTGCCCGACGACACGCCACTCAGGATCGGCATGTCCACCGATGTCAATGTGATCGTGCGCCAGTCGCCGAACACGTTGATCCTTCCCTCGGGCGCTATCAGCGGCAACCGGGTCGCGGTGGTCGAGGGCGGTGACGTGCGCTTGCGCGAGATCGAGACCGGCATACGCGGCACCGGCGGCGTCGAGGTTCTTTCGGGACTTGAGGAAACGGAACAGGTCATCTCGCCCTTCCCCGCCGACCTTGCCGAAGGCACGCGCGTGACCATTGCGGGAGGCGGCAAGAACTGAGGCCATCATGCACCTTATCCTCGATATCGCGTGGACCCACATCGCCGGCCGTGGCCGCCAGACTTTCGTCGCGATAATCGGCGTGGCCGTCGGCGTCGGCTTCTCCATTGCGATGGCAGCGCTGATGCAGGGCGGCCAGGACGATTTCGTCCGCCAGCTCGTCGATACCATGCCGCATGTCGAGGTGAGCGACGAGCAGCGTTCGGCGCGCCGGCAGCCGGCGGAGGACATCTTCGAGGTCGCCGCCATATCCGGCTTGCGGCCGCGCGACGACCGCCGCGGCATCATCAACCCGACGGCAGCGCAATCATGGCTCGAGGAATGGATCCCGGGACGGTTCGCCGCGAGGCTCAACGCCGAGGGGGTGATCCGCTATTCCGGCCGCGAGGTCGGCGCCGTGGTGATCGGCATCGATCCGGAGAGGGAGGCAAGCGTTTCGCCGATCGTCGAGGATTTCCGCGACGGAAGCTTCGCCGCGCTCACCGCCGGCGGCAATAATGTCGTGATCGGCGATACGATGGCTTCGAGACTTGGCGCCGGGCTTGGCGATACGATCACCGCGGTATCGTCCGAGGGGCTTACCCGCAACTTCAAGATCGTCGGGCTGTTTCACACCGGAACCACCGCGCGTGACGAAGGCGAGGCCTATGTGCTGCAGAAGAATGCACAGATCCTTTCCAACCGGCCGAACGCGATCAACCGGATCAGCATCAAGCTCGACGATCCGAATGCCGCCCCCGCGATTGCACGACGCGTCGAGGCGGAACTCGGCTACAAGGCGGTTGCCTGGCAGGAAGCGAACGAATCCATTCTGGAGGCGCTCGTGGTGCGCAACATCATCATGTATACGGTCGTGGCCGCAATCATGCTGGTCGCCGGCTTCGGTATCTTCAACATCATCTCGACCATCACCCACGAGAAGGCGCGCGATATCGCGATCATGAAATCGCTCGGCTTCTCGGAAGCCGACATGCGGCGCCTCTTCGTGCTCGAAGGGCTGGCGATCGGCGGCGCGGGTTCGCTCCTCGGCTGGATGCTCGGGTTTTCCATTACCTATGCGCTTTCGCTCGTGCACTTCGAAATCGCCGCGACCGGCCAGGAAATGACGCGGCTGCCGATTGCCTGGAGCATGCTCCACTACCTGATCGCAACGGCCTCGGCGGTCGGCTCCGCGGCGGTCGCCGGCTACCTGCCCGCCCGGCGCGCGGCCCATCTCAACCCGGTCGACATCATCAGGGGCGCGACATGACGAGCCTGATCGAGACGACGGACCTCACGCGTATTCTCCACGAGGCGGTGCCGGTCACGCTGGTGAGAGATATCACGCTCACGATCGGCGAGCGGGAATTCGTCGCCGTGACAGGCCCGTCAGGATCGGGAAAGTCGTCACTGCTCTACCTCCTTGGTCTGCTCGACCGGCCGACCGCGGGAACGCTTAAAATTCGCGGCCGCGATGCCGAACCGATGAGCGAGAAGGAGCGCGCCGTGACGCGCCTCGCCAACATCGGCTTCGTGTTCCAGTTCCACTTCCTGCTGCCCGAGTTCACTGCGCGCGAAAACGTCGAGATTCCGATGCGCAAGCTCGCCCGCCTCACCCGCGCCGAGATGCGCGAACGGGCGAATGCACTGCTCTCCTCATTCGGGTTGGAAGATCACCTCCACAAGCGACCCGACCAGCTTTCCGGCGGCCAGCGCCAGCGGGTCGCGGTCGCGAGAGCGCTCGCCAACGATCCGCCGCTCATCCTCGCCGATGAACCGACGGGCAGCCTCGACAGCAAGAGTTCTGAGCAGGTGTTTGCGATCCTGGAAGCGCTCGTCAACGAGCGCGGCAAGACGGTCGTCGCCGTCACGCATGACCTCGAAATGGCCGCCCGCATGCATCGGCGCATCCATCTCGTGGATGGCCGGATCAGCGAGGAAGAAGGCGCCAAACCGGGGTTTTAGACGACTACAGCGCCGCGCGTCTCATGAGACGTCACAGTGCACGACAGAAGCCAGCTTCAGCCTCGTCGGCAAGACTTCTCGTCCTATCCTCATTCCTGTGCTTGTCACAGGAATCCAGCCAGCCCAAGTCCTTGGGCTGAAAAGACTCTCCCGCGGCGCGGCCATGCGGCTGCCACACTCGGCTCACTGCACCGCCGCCGCCTACTTGTTCCGGATCGCGCCGACGATCGTCTCGCCGAAGATCGCCCGTTGAAGCGAGGCCGCGAGCGATTCCGCATAGGGCGTGGCGATGTGATGACGATCGCGGAAGGTCAGTTTGCCGTCGATCACCGCGGGACACGTGGTTTTGTCGCAGAACAGGTCGACGACATCGACATAGGACGCATGGCCCACTTCGGTAACGACCTTTCGTTCAGCCGCCGGGATCGTCTCCTCCACCGCCTCGTTGCGCGGTGTGTCGCAAACGCTGGGGTTCTCGTCCTGCCACAGGGCACGCGCAACGCATTTGTCCAGGTAGGATTTGTGCAGCGGGCCGTCCCGGAGCATGACGATATCGCTGCCGGTCTCTTTCAATGTCTCGACGGTGCGCTTGATGCCCTTGGCCCACGCGCCGACATCGATCTGGTAGCTGGATATGTGATTGATGTCGTTTCGGACATAGCTCGACGAATATTGCGAAAGGATCACGACGTCAGGCTTCAGCGAGGCAATCTCGCCGAGCACCAGCTTCCTCCACTGGTCGCACTCGCTATAGTCCCGCGCCAACACCGAATTCCAAGTCGTGACACTTGCCGCCGGACATGACGACTTCAGATAGGTGACGAGCCGCCAACCGTTGCTCTCGGCAATTCGCTTGAGCGGCGTCGACCAATGGTCGGCATGGGAATCGCCGAAGAGAACGATCGTCTTTTTAGGGTTCTTGGCGCCGAATTCGCAGGCCCTTGGCGCAATCTCGTCCCTCTCGAGCACGCAGGCCGAATCGAATTCCCGCGCCGCCGATTTCCGTTCGGCGCTTTTGAGGACCTGCCGTTGCTCGGAATCGAGGTTGAAGCTCGCCAAGGTGGCACTTCCGTAGGCAACCGTCGCCCCTGTCGCCGTGAGAAGCGCGGCGAGACCGAGCGATCGGCTGGTCTTGGCCGCCAGCCAGCCGCTGTGGCGCACCGGATTTTCGATGAAATGATAGCTGAAAAGCGAAAGGACGAGCGTGAGCGCCAGGCACAGGAGCCGATGGGCGATGGTCAGGTCCGGCTCGAGGATTCCCGCATAGACGATGACTGGCCAGTGCCAGAGATAGAGGGAATAGGAGAGCTTTCCGATCTCCTGGAACGGCTGAAGGGCGAGGACGGACCTCGGGCCGGCGCGGCTTTCATGCGCGCCGCTGAGCAGCACCATCACCGTGCCCAAGACGGGCACCAGGGCAATGGAGCCAGGAAAGGGAATATCCTCCGTCACGGTCAGATAGGCCGCCGCGATCAAGGCGAGCCCAAGCCAGCCGAGTACGGGCGAAAAGCGAAACCGTCTTGCCCACTCCTGCGAGACCGCCATCGAAGCCAGGCCGCCGGCGGCGAACTCCCAGGCTCTCAGCGGCGAAAAGTAGAACGCCCAGGGCTGGGAAATCGCAGTCACCCGCCAGCTAAGCGCAAAGGAAACCGCGGCCACGGCGGCGAGCAGGAGGAACAGGCCGCGCTTGCCCGGACGAAACCGCGCAAGGACCAGGAGGAGCGCGGGCCAGACGAGATAGAACTGCTCCTCCACCGAGAGGGACCAGTAGTGGATGAACGGGTTGTTCGACGCGTCCGACGCAAAATAATCGACGGCCCAGCGAATGAGCCACAGGTTGATCATGTAGGACGAGGCAAACAGCGAGCCTTTCGAATAAAACTGCTGCTCGGACGGCGCGAGAACGAAGTAGCCGAAAAGCAGCGTCGCCAGGATGACGAACAATGACGCCGGAAGCAGGCGGCGGGCGCGCCGGCCGTAAAAGCGCCAGAGATTGACCGTGCCGCTCCTCGCGATCTCCTGCTGCAGATGCCTGGTGATGAGGTAACCGGATATGACGAAGAAGATATCAACCCCGACGAAGCCGCCGGGCAGACCGGTCATGCCGAAGTGAAAGGCCACGACACCGGAGACCGCCAGGGCGCGCAGCCCTTCGATGTCGGGGCGAAAGCTTCCTGGGGCTGCTTGTGTACTCAGGGCTTGTGTACTCATACCGCTGGTTGCATACCTTCTCAGGCGCCCCAGTTATTCATGGCACGAACAGATCTGGAGGCAAGGGGTTATTTGACGCGACGCAGCATTCCCTGCCGCAACGCAGCACATCATGGTGCGGTGATCCTGCCCGAAAATAAGGCGTCAATATGGGGCTTTTCTCGATTTTTTCCGTGGGCTTTGTACAATCACCCGCGCCCGGCCGGTCACACGCCCCTCACAGAGACGGGACAATTGCCGTCCGATGCCCCCGGAATGGTGCGGCCAGCTCACAATCTTGGATTGAACAACAGGAATATCACGCCCCCTCAAAAAGAAAGGGCCGGCATGCCGAAAACCCAAGAAACTCAACGGCTCGACGCGGGCTGCGCGGCGTGGCGTCGGAAGCACGGCCTCTTCCAGCCGGAGCGGGAACATTGCCGGTGACCACGAGAGAGGTGTGCTTCAAAAATGTCAAACGCCGCAGGCGCAAGCCCCGCTTCAGCACGTGCGTTTTCAAGGCGCCTGCGCGTGGCCGGCGCCCTCCCGACGTTCAGGAAACATCTGTTTTGGCCTGCGGACCGCCACACGAATCAGGTCGCCGAGTCGATGATTCGGTTGCGACCGGAACGCCGTGGCTATTTCAGCCGCCCGCCTGCTCTGTCACCGCGAAGCTCGCAAGCGGCACCGTCATGCCGACCGGCGTGGCCACCTCGACCAGTTGCTGCGTGTCGACGAACTCCATGATCTCCACCATCAGCCCGTCCCTGAAGGTGACCTTGTCGACAAACTCGGTTTCGAAGCGGGCATCGCTCGGGACGAAACGCACCTCGCCGGCGCGATGTGCGAAAACCGTCTCGCCGTCGACATGAAGCGCGAGTGTTCCCACCTTGGACAGATCCCAAACGTCCATCAACGACTTGAAATTGAGGCGCACGGCATCCCCGCCTTCGATCTTCTGGGCCATCGGGCCGAGGCGATCGCTCCCGGCGATGCGGAAGCTGCAGGCAGGATGAACATAGGCCATCAACGCGTCGAGGTCGTTGTCGGCCCGCGCCCGGTAGATCGCCTGCATGATGTTTTCAAGTTCGCTTCGATCGGTCATGGCAGTCCTCCCCTTTCGGTTACTGCACAACTCTCATGAATCGGAAACGATGGCAGCCGGCTTCGCTCGTCATGCGAGAGCATGGGCTGGCTTGCAAGTTTGCCGCCAATCGCCGCCGCTGGCAAGCAAAGAGCGACCGCGGGGCGCCCGACTACCGCCGACCGGCAAACGCTCTGATGGGAAGCGAAAGGCCCGGCGTTTCCGCCGGGCCTCTTCAAATGTGCTTGCTTTGTCCTTCCGGCTCAGGCCGCCTCGGCGACCTCGCCGCGGATCAGGTCGCCGAGCCGGCGGATGCCCTCGTCGATCATCTTGTCGTTGGCGCAGGAGAAGCTCAGGCGCAGCGTGTTCTCGCCCGACCCGTCGGCGAAGAAGGCGCGGCCGGGGACGAAGGCGACCTTCGCCGTCTGGATCGATTTCGCCAGAAGCTCGGCACCGTCGGTGCCCTTCGGCAGCGTCACCCAGACGAACATGCCGCCTTCCGGCTTGGTCCAGGTCACGCCTGCCGGCATATATTTTTCGAGTGCGGCAAGCATCGCACTGCGGCGGTGCTTGTAGACCCTGTGGATCTTCTGCACCTGCTCGTCGAAGCCGCGCTCGGCAACGGTGCAGATCGCCATCTGGTTAATGGTCGAGGAATGCAGATCCGCCGCCTGCTTCATCAGCACCAGCTTACGGATCACTGCTTCGGAGGCGCAGACCCAGCCGACGCGAAGGCCCGGCGCCAGCGTCTTGGAAAAGCTGCCGCAATAGATCGTGCGCGTGCTGTTGATGTCGCCCTTGCGCGCGATTTCCAGCGCCAGGATGGGCGGGATCGCCTCGCCGTCGTAGCGCAGCGATTGGTAAGCCGCATCTTCGATGACGGCGATGTCGAGTTCCTCGGCGAGGTCGAGCACGCGCTCGCGGCCGGCGCGATCAACCGTCTCGCCGGTCGGGTTGGCAAAGTCGGCCGAGAGGTAAGCGAATTTCACCCGGCCGCCGGCCTGCGCGGCCTGCTGGCGATAGGCTTCGGGCGTGCGGTTGCCGCCGGGGTTCAGCTGGTCGTAGGTCGGCTCGTAGGCATTGAAGGCCTGCAGCGCGCCGAGATAGGTCGGCCAGGTGACGAGCGCGGTATCCTTCGGCGACAGGAACAGCTTGCCGAGATAGTCGAGCCCCTGCTGCGAGCCGGAGGTGATGAAGATGTTGTCGACCGTCGCCGGAATGCCGAGGGCCGCCATCTGCTTGGCCAGCCATTCGCGCAAGGGGCGATAGCCCTCGCTTACCGAATATTGCAGCGCCGCGCTGACGGCCGGACCGTCGAAGATCTCGGCGTAGGCCTCCTTGAATTCCGCATCGGGGAAGAGTTCGGGATCGGGAATGCCGCCGGCAAAGGAGATGATATCAGGACGATCGAGCAGTTTCAGAAGCTCACGGATTTCGGAGGCGCGCATCCGGCTCGAACGCGTCGCGAAGATATGGTCCCAATTCAGCATGGGCAGTTTCCTCGAGATCTTTGCAACGGGACCACGGAAGAAGCGGCTTTCCGACGTCCCGCGTTTCTTTGTCGATTGTCCGGCGACAGGATCATGTCCGCCATTTTATGTCAACGTTATTGACCTAAATCAGTTCTTTTTTCGTCGTCTACGGCTTTCGAACCGGCCGCTGCCGCATGGTGACTTGGATGACGTAACGTGAGATCTTTGATGCGTCGCCAGCGCTCGTGGATATCTTCGCGACGTGCTAGATTCCGAGCTGACGCCAGGGGTATTTTTCGATGCGTAGTGACAGCGCCGGGAGGTTTGCGTGATCGACACTTCATCAGCATCCGCTTCACTTAAGGTTCCGACATTTGCGGACGTCGAAGCCGCGCGGGAGCGCATTTCCGGCGCAGCCCACCGCACCCCCGTCTTGACATCGCGCACGGCGGACGCAATGGCCGAGGCGTCTCTCTTCTTCAAGGCGGAGAACCTGCAACGCGCCGGCGCGTTCAAGTTTCGTGGCGCCTACAACGCCGTCGCCGCACTTGATGAATTTTCGCGGCGCAACGGTGTCGTCGCCTTCTCCTCCGGCAACCACGCCCAAGCCCTCGCCGATGCGGCGAGATTGCAAGGCGTTCCGGCAACGATCGTGATGCCGAAGGACGCGCCGGAGATAAAGATCGCGGCGACGAAGGCCTATGGCGCCGAAATCCATTTCTATGACCGCTATACCGAGGATCGCGAGGCAATAAGCCGACGCCTCGCCGCCGAGCGCAGCGCAACCCTGGTTCCCCCCTTTGACCACCCGGAGGTGATTGCCGGACAGGGCACCGCCGCGCTGGAGCTGATCGAAGAGGTCGGCGAGCTCGATCTCATTGTCGTGCCGCTTGGCGGCGGCGGCTTGCTCGCCGGCAGCGCGCTCAGCGCCCGCGCGCTCTCACCCGCGTGCAAGATTGTCGGCGTCGAGCCGGAGGCGGGCAACGACGGCCAGCAGTCGCTCCGCAAGGGCGAGGTCGTGCGCATACCGGCGCCGAAATCCATTGCCGACGGCGCGATCGTCACCCATGTCGGCGATCACAACTTCGCCATCCTGAAACACACGGTCCACGACATCGTAACCGTAACTGACGCCCAATTGGTCGAGACCATGCGTTTCTTCGCCGAACGCATGAAGATCATCGTGGAGCCCACCGGCTGCCTGGCGGCGGCGGCCATATTGCAGGGCGTTCTGCGCTGTGCGGGTTCGAGGGTGGGCATTCTCTTAAGCGGCGGAAACGTCGATCTGAAAACGTTCAATGACCTGCTGAGCGCGCGCTAGATCTCTTCACCCCGCGGGATTGGTTCAAGACGTGCGTGCGGCTCGCCTACTGCATGTTTCGCCAGTTGGGGTACTGCAAGGCATCTCCTCGCTTCCTCATTCCTGTGCTTGTCACAGGAATCCAGCCAGCCCAAGTCCTTGGGCTGGAAAGACTCTTCCACGCCACGCCGGAGGCGCTTGTCCTACGCCACGGCGCGCCTTATCAGGCACGCATGACTTTCGATGAAGGAAATGAGATGCCGCCGCTCAGCGACGAGACGAATGCCTTCTACCGCGACAACGCTGAAGCCTATGCAAATCGGGAACGCAAGGCGCCGGTCGCGCGCCTCGATCGGTTCCTCGCCAGGCTTGAACCCGGCGCCAGGATCCTCGAACTCGGCTGTGGCGGCGGCCAGGACAGCGCCTATATGCTCGCCAGGGGCTTCGACGTGACGCCAACCGACGGCTCGCCGGAACTCGCGGTGGAGGCAGAACGGCTGCTCGGCCGGCAGGTCGAGGTCGTCCGATTTGAAGAGATCGGATGGCACGAAGTCTTCGACGCTGTCTGGGCGGAAGCATGCCTCCTGCATGTGCCGCGTGCCGACCTTGCCGGTGTGCTTGCCCGCATCCAGCGCGCATTGAAAGCCGGCGGGATACTTCATGCGAGCTTCAAGGCAGGAAACGGCGAAGGCCGTGATCGCTTTGGGCGCTATTACAACTATCCTTCGCGCGATTGGCTGATGCGACGGTTCGACAAGAAGGACTGGGCGGAGCTGGAAATCGCCGAAGCGGATGGCGGCGGCTACGACGGCGAACCGACCCGCTGGCTGCATGTGTCGGCCGCTAAACCAATTTCAGCAGAACAACAGTAAAGAAGGCCGGACCGCGCCCGGTCTGGAAGGTTTCCCAGCCTGCGTGCGCCCCTCAGGCCTCCCCTTCGTCCCAGTAGCTGCAGATCAGCAGGAAGCAGATCCCAGCCAGGATGAAGAAATCGAAGAGCGCGAAGTGCTGCAGAATCGTCGTCATTACGCTTCCTCCCGCCAACCAACACATCAGAACACGATTTGGTTTCCAGAGAAAGCAGAAATAGACAATGTTATTTCGATGTACCCGTAAGATATGACTGCTATTCTTGCGGCGCACAAAAGATATTCTGCGACGCACAATAGCTTTCACCGGCACTTGCATGAAGAGAGAAAGCCGGAGCGTGGCGCCCGGCCGCAAACCTAAATCTGGAATACTTCTCTCGCAAAACTCGTTTGAGTATAGACAGCATCAAATAGGAATATTTGCGACGGGCAGTCCCGGAGTTGACGAATCAGAATCGCATCGGCAGCCTTCTGCTCGGCGTGGCCTACGCCTAACCTCCCAGGACCTTCCCCAGCACGGTCTTAAACGGAGGCAAAGGGACTTCTGTCTCGGGTCGCAGTCTTGGTCCGATCGTTTCGGGCGTTGTTGCTGGGGAACGCCGTCCGGGACGTGAAAGGCCCGACAATGACGCGAAACGGAAACTTCAAACGTCGCGTACGCGCCCGCGCGGCTAGAACAGGTGAGTCCTACACGACGGCTCTCATGCACGTTCGCCGGAGCTCGTCGAACGATATAAAGCCTGAAGCCAAATCAGTGCGTTTGGCTGTAGCGCAATCCTCTGTCTGCGATGATCCTCGCAACGTCGCGGCGCTTCGCGCTAGCGGGCTGGAAATGAGACGCCTTATGCGCCAGGCGCATGAAGCCGGAGCAAGACTCGTGCATTTTCCCGAAGGCGCGACCTGCTCCCCTAACAAGCGCATCATGTCCAGTAACGGTCCCGAACAAGTCGGTACGTCCGATTGGCGCCGGTTCGAATGGATTGTCCTGCGTGAGGAACTGGAAGCTACCAGGAAGCTTGCACGACAACTGAGGCTCTGGACGATCGTCGGATCAGTGCACCAACTCACCCCACCTCACAGGCCGCACAATAGCCTGTATGTCATCTCCGATCGTGGGGAAGTGGTGACGCGTTACGACGAGCGCATGCTGTCAAATACCAAGATCTTGTTTATGTATACGCCGGGTTCAACCCCGGTGACGTTCGAGGTTGATGGGGTCCGCTTCGGCTGCGCGCTGGGCATGGAGTCGCACTTTCCGGAGATTTTCATCGAATATGAGCGGCTTGCTGTCGATTGTGTTTTGTTCTCGACCACCGGCGGCTCGTCCAATGACTTGGCTTTCGCCGCCGAGACGCAGGGACACGCCGCAAGCAACAGATATTGGATCAGCTTCTCTGTTCTCGCGCGGCGTGGCCTGACTGCTCCTTCGGGAATCGTTGGTCCCGGCGGTCAATGGGTCGCACAATGTGCAGCGGATGGAGCACCCTCGATTGCCGTCATCGATATCAATGACGATCCGGGAGACCTCGCCCGATCTTGGAGGCGAACCGCACGGGGAGGCATTTACGAGCCGCACCTGGCGGACAACGACCAACGAAGCCGCAGACGCGATATGTTCTGAACTTGGCGACAACAGCAGCGAGCGGGAGAGCGCTTCCCGTTCGCCGACTTTCGTCAAGCGATCAAGTCAACGAAGATGCTGCTCCGGAGACGACCGTTGTTGGTCGCTTATCAGCTCTTGCAGTACGGCGTTGAGGTATTCCGGTTGTTCCAGCGGAACGTAATGGCCGCAATTTCGGACAATCTTCAGGCGTCCGTGCCGCGCCTGCGCTGCCTGCATTGAGCTGGCCTCAGGTCCAGGCGCGCGATCATCTTCGCCGGTGACGATCACAATCGGCCGCGGCAAGCTCGACAAAACGTGCTCTCTGCTCGGCCGCGTATGAAACACCGTGACGCCCCGCGCAACGTCCTGCAGCGGCTGGCGAAAGGCAATGGCTTTTGCGGCGTCGATCACCTGGCTGCTGGCTGACTCGGAAAACAGCGAAGCCCAATAGGTATCCCATGCCGCCGCCAAGCCCTTTGCTTGAAGCAGTTCCAAGGCGGAAACGTGGAGCGTCGGATCTGGCCGATGGCGAGCCTTCGTCCCGATTAGCACCAGTGCGGCAATCCTATCCGGCGCGAGTGCGGCAATCTCGAGAGCGCAGGACCCTCCGACCGAGCAGCCAACGACGATCAGGCGGGTACCGCGAACCGACCTCAGGGCCTCAACTGCCCAGGCGTCAATGCTGTCCCCCAAAGAATAGAGCGTCGGCGCATGAGTGGAGCCCGGCAGAAGATGCATCTGCCCTTTCCACATCGAGCCATCAAGCGGCAGCGCGTGCAGAAGAAGGAGTTCCAGCCTGCTGTTGCTCATAGACGCGGCAAATCGGCATCCCGGTTTTTGCGCCCATTAGGCGGGCTGGACGGATTTGACGCCGCCGCTGCTGTCGACGACGCAGTTGAACTTGCGGCCGCCGGCGTCGACGTCGACGCTGTAGCTCGTCGCATCGAGCTGGCGCGAACTCGTCGGCAGAACCCTGGCGCCGCCGGCTTGCGCCACGACGGCATTGGCGCAGATGAGCTGCAGGTCGGCGGGCGCAGTCTGCAGGCTGGTTCGGGCCATGTTCTGCGGCTCGGGAGCTGATGACCGGCATCCGGCAACAAGCGAGACGCACGCTACGGTAAATGCGCACCATGCGATCGAATGCCGTTTCAAGCTGGTTGTCGACAAATTCTCACCCTCCAGATGTCGCCTTCGCTGGCCATTTTTCACACGCCCGGTATTTCACACGCCCCGGTACTTCACACACCCTTGTAGAGCGCCGCCCCCTGCATCAGCACGATGACCTTCGCGCCGATTTTCACGCGAGAGTGCAGATCGATGACATCGTCGTTGTTCATCCGGATGCAGCCGGAGGAAACGTCGAGGCCGATCGTCCAGGGCTCCACGGTGCCATGGATGCGATAGATCGTGTCGTTCTCGCCTTCATAAAGATAGAGCGCCCTCGCTCCCAGCGGATTGTCCGGCCCGCCCGGCATGCCGGCCGCCCATTTCGCCGCGTTCAGGTCGCGCGCTACCATCTCGGGAGGCGGCGTCCAGGTCGGCCACTCGGCCGTGCGACCGACGCGAACGATGCCCGCCCAGCCGAAGCCTTCGCGGCCGACGCCGATGCCGTAGCGGATCGCCTGGCCGCCGGGCTGGACGAGATAGAGAAAGTGCTGGTTGCCGTCGATGATGATCGTGCCCGGCGGCTCAGCCGTGCGGAAGGGAACGACCTGCCGGCGAAAGGCCTCCGGCACCTGCTTGTTGCGCGCAAAATACTGCCGCGCCTTCCGCTTGTCGTAATCGACCCATTTCTTCGTGCGGGCGTCGTAGATCTGCGTGGCGGCGAGCGCCGCCAGTGGCCCGAGGCAGAGGCCGGCGGCAAGCACGATCAGGCCGATCTTCCGCATCCCCCCGGCACGCTTTCCTTCCGTTTCAAAGCTATTCCGGATCTTCGTCATTGTTTTGCCCACCCGTCGATGCGTGCTGCGTGGCCGTCGACCCACTTCTTCGCATAGTCGGAAGGCGCCTGGCGTTCCACCTCGAGCGCGTAGCTCATCGCGGTCACTTCCTCCGGCGAGAAATCCACCTCTTCGAGGAACTTCGCGATATCAGGATGCTTCTTTCCGAACGCCGTCGCATAGGCGATGTGGAAATGCGCCGTATCCCAGGCGGTCGCCGCGCTCGACTTCGTGACCCACAGGGGATCGTCCGCCTGCGCGATCTTCCACTTCGCCGGGTCGTGCGGCGGCTCCTCGATGCGCGCGAGCCTGTGCAGCTCGAAGACGTGATGCGGCGCATAGCAATAGAACACCATGGGCCGGGCCGTCGCGACCGCCGCATCGACTGCCGCCATCGCCACGTCTTCCTCCGCCTCGACGAGCGTGAGGTTCGCGCCATAGCCGTAGCTGTTCGCCCTCACCCGCTCTATTCCCGTCGAAAGCCAGGTCGGCGCGCCGATCCACACTTCGCCGCGTCCGTCTCCGTCGGTGTCGAGCACCGCTGTCTTTGCCGGGTCGTTCAGGTCGGCGATCGTCTTCAGACCCGCCGCGGCCGCTTCCGGGGTGGCGCAAAGGCCCTGCCAGGCCGGAACGGCACGCCCGCTCAGCACGACCGCACCCTTCTCGGTCACATATTTCCTGATGAGATCCTCGAAATTAGGCCGCCACACCTCGGGCTGGATGTCGACCTCGCCCTTGTCGAGCCCGACGAAGGCGCTGATCGTCCCGAGTTCGCGCACCTCCGCCTCGAGCCCGAACTTCTTGGCGATGCTCTCCTTGAGGATATTGGCCGTTGCCTGTCCGGACGGCCAATTGGGCATGGCGATCACCAGATCGGCCGCTTGTGCCGGCAGGGCGGCGGTCGCGGCAAACACGGCTGCGAAGCCCGCCGCATGGAGTTTCATGCTTCTCTTCACAGTCCCCTCCCCCCAAAATGGCGGCTGATCTATGTGAATGAATGCTCTGGCTCGAATTTTGGGCGCCACGCGGGACCTGGCCTACGACGCAACGCGGCATGCAACTTAAGTCGGCGGATCGAAGCGACCCGGAATGCTATGCAGGCATGTCTTGACGGCCGGCAGGATGCACCAGCTTCTTCCCGTCAGTCAACTTGTCGTTGATTATTCGCAATTCTCAGGCCTAACTTCGCCCGACGGCATCGGCGGAAGCAGCCGTTTGAGGTAGGCATCCGCACCGACGTCACGTGCGCAGAACTCTTTTCGCCGATGGAGAAACTGCTTGCCCCGGGGAGGAAGGCGCCATGTCTGAAAGTTCGCAACCGCTGGTGATAAGCGCGCCGGAACCGCGCACGCTCGATCTCATTTTTACCCCTGCTTCCCTCGTCCGGCTTCGCGCCGGCTACCGGGTCGTCGAGACCGATCGGGATATTGCAGCGCTCCCCGCCGAGATTCTCGCCGGGGCCCGCTACATCGTCGGCCAGCCGCCGATCTCGGGCGAACTGCTCGCTCGCATGCAGTCGCTCCGCTGCGTCTTCAACGTCGAGAGCAATCTGATCGACAACATGCCCTACGAGACGCTGTTCGAGCGCGGCATCCATGTGGTGACAACCGGGGCGGTCTTCGCCGAGCCCGTGGCAGAACTCGGCCTTGCCATGGCGATCAACCTCGCGCGCGGCATCGTCGATGCGGATCTCGCATTCCGCGAAGGCAAGGAGTTGTGGGGCGGCGAAGGCAACCGCACGGCGCGCCTGATCTCCGGCGCCGACGTCGGCATCATCGGCTTCGGCGACCTCGGCAAGGCGCTCAACCGCCTGCTTTCCGGCTTCCGTACCCGCACGCGCGTGTTCGACCCCTGGCTGCCGCGGTCGATGCTGATCGAGCACGGCGTGGAGCCGGCCTCATTGGATGAGGTTCTGTCCGGGAGCGACTTCGTTTTCGTCGTCGCCTCCGTCACCAGCGAAAACCAGGGTTTTCTCGGCGCCGACACCTTCGCGAAGATGCGCAAGGGTGCTGCCTTCATCCTGCTCAGCAGGGCCGGCGTCGTGGATTTCGAGGCGCTGATGGAGGCGGTGCGCAGCGGGCGCATCGTCGCCGCCAGCGACG
Organism: Sinorhizobium sp. 7-81; assembly: GCF_030124405.1. Taxonomy (NCBI): domain Bacteria; kingdom Pseudomonadati; phylum Pseudomonadota; class Alphaproteobacteria; order Hyphomicrobiales; family Rhizobiaceae; genus Sinorhizobium; species Sinorhizobium sp. 7-81. The sequence goes on from NZ_JASKLT010000009.1 coordinate 200,154, forward strand.
TCTTTCCGGAAGAGCCGCCTGGCCTCGACCATCCGGTCCGCGCGCTGCCCGGCTTCCTGCGCTCGGCGCATCGCGCCGGCGCCCTCGACATCGCCTTCAAGCGCATGGGCGACATGGTGCTCGAGGACATGGACCTGATGGACCGCGGCCTGCCGCCGATGCGCTGCAAGCGTGCCGAGCGCGAAACCGTCTCGCGCATGCGCTCGAAGCCCGTCGACAGGAACTAGATCCGCGACTGCGGCGGCCGGCGCCTCCCCTGTCTGACTTCTCGCGCCCGAAACCTAGGTTGGCGACCTGAAAACTCGATCGTTCCGATCAATCCCACCTGCGAGGGGGCGCGGCCTTCCCGCCGGTGAGCGGGAGAACCTGCGTGCGCACAAATGGCCGCGGAATTTCTATCGCGATTGAGCTTTCGATCGCACGGCGCGGGCGATCTACTCCCCGCCAGCGCTGCATCTCGTGCGCGCATATTGGAGCCTGGGCCCGTTTTGGGGGAACCGAAATGGCGGATGGTGGTTTGAACCTTACGTACCGCACGCGAGGTGCGAGCAAGAACATCGGAGGTTCCACCATGTTGAACAAAGTGTTGGTTGCGGCTGCCATTTTCACGGCGGTTGCGTCGCCCGTCTTTGCACAGGCAGATATCACGTGCGACCAGGCGGCGATGGCGAAGCTCGAAACCGACGTAAGTCAGGTCACCGACTCCGCACGCAAGGAGCTTGCCCAGAAGGAGCTGGCTATGGCGAAGGAAGCCCTGGCGGCGAATGATCAGGACAAGTGCAAGACCCACATGTCCAACGCCATGAAGGGCAATGACCCGATGTAACGGCCGCGAGGGCCGACGTACGCTGAGGCCCTCCGCTTCACGTCGCGCGATCGGCCCGGAGCAGTTCCAGGAAACGTATGTAACGGGTTTTCCGTCGGAATTGCGTAGTGTCAAGGAGTTAGAGCATTTCACCGTTTCAATGAAACAGTGAAATTATCTAGCTCGCTTCTTGCTGTAGGAAATTTCTGGTGGAAGCTGCGGAGCGGCCGGGGCTTCCGGCCAGTCTGACGAGCATGCTTCAATTGTTCGCCTTTATCTGGTACAGCTTCGAACCGAAGAGCATTGCAGCGCTGCGCCTCTTCAGAGGCGCATGGACCGCTGCAACACGTTTAATTGGTGCATCGAGGTTCGATTTTGCCGTCGTAGATTCCGGTCTCATTCATTTTCACCCCATGTGCCGCACAGCTGTTGCTGTCGACGCAGGATTGCGTTCGTCGGGTGGTGGGTCTGAGACCGGTCTGGCCTTGTCAGATGTGCCACGCGCAGTCCCTGCGTCTCAGCTCTTCAACCAGCCGAAACAACGCCACACCGTGCCCATAAGGGCTTTCTCCGACTGTCGTCTCGACGAACTTCCGAACGGAAGACCGAGACGATATGTGCAATATTCTTCGGGTCCGCTGGACCATTATTCCTCGCACTCCCCCTGAACCGCGAATTGCCTGCAGCCGATGTGAAGGCGTGAGATCTTTCCGCTCGAGCGGCAAGGTCAGGCTCAACGCCAATGGCAGGACGCTCGATGCCTGGCTGATCTACAGATGCTCAGGTTGCGGCAATACCTGGAACCGGCCGATCTTCGAGCGCCGGAACATTCGCGATCTCGATCGCGCGACATTGGAGGCGCTGCAATCCAACGATCCGGACCGGGTACGCGGCTGGGCGTTCGATCTCGATGCCGTCCGGCGGAAAGCCCAGTCGGTCGACGAATGCGCCGATGCCGACGTCCGCAAAGAGGTGCTGAGCGAGTGCAACGCCTGGACGACGCTGCAAATCGACCTTGCGGTTCCGTTCGCCACTGGCCTCCGCTTGGATCGGCTGCTCGCCCGCGAGCTCGGCATGGCGCGGTCCGAGTTGCAGAATGCCTGTGACGGAATGAGGATTCGAGCCGCCCCACATCGTCCGGGCATTTTCCGCAAACGGATCAAGGACGGAACGCGGGTGACGATCGGCCTCGCCGCCGATCCTGAAAGCCGCTCTCGGTGGATAGCCGCGGCGACCGGAACTGGTCACGATTGAGTGCAAAAAGAAAGCCGGGGCACATGCCCCGGCTTCCTTCGCCTCTTGGGAGGTAAGGCTTAGTTCTTCGCCTTGTCGACCAGCTTGTTCTTGCCGATCCAGGGCATCATGCCGCGCAGCTTGGCGCCGACCTCTTCGATCTGGTGGGCGTCGTTGACGCGGCGGATACCCTTGAAGCGGGCAGCACCCGAGCGGTACTCCTGCATCCATTCCGAGGTGAACTTGCCGGTCTGGATGTCCTTGAGAACGCGCTTCATCTCGGCCTTGGTTTCTTCGGTGATGATGCGCGGGCCGGTGACGTATTCGCCCCACTCGGCGGTGTTGGAGATCGAGTAGTTCATGTTGGCGATGCCGCCTTCATAGATCAGGTCGACGATCAGCTTCACTTCGTGGAGGCACTCGAAATAGGCCATTTCCGGGGCATAGCCGGCTTCGACCAGCGTTTCGAAACCGGCGCGGATGAGTTCGACCAGACCGCCGCAGAGAACGACCTGCTCGCCGAAGAGGTCGGTTTCGCACTCTTCCTTGAAGTTGGTTTCGATGATACCCGAGCGGCCGCCGCCGACGCCGCAGGCGTAGGAGAGCGCGAGATCAAGCGCGTTGCCGGAAGCGTTCTGGTGAACGGCAACGAGGCAGGGAACGCCGCCGCCCTTCTGGTATTCGCCACGAACCGTGTGGCCCGGGCCCTTCGGCGCGATCATGACGACGTCGACCGAAGCCTTCGGCTCGATCAGGCCGAAATGAACGTTGAGGCCGTGGGCGAAGGCGATCGCCGCGCCGTCGCGGATGTTGTCGGCGATTTCGCCCTTGTAGATGTCGGCCTGCAGCTCGTCCGGCGTCGCCATCATGATGAGGTCGGCCCACTTGGCGGCTTCCGCGACCGAGAGAACCTGAAGACCGTCGGCCTCGACCTTGGCGGCGGTTGCCGAACCCGGCTTCAGCGCGATGCGGATTTCCTTGGCACCGGAATCCTTGAGGTTCAGCGCATGGGCGCGGCCCTGGCTGCCATAGCCAACGATGGCTACCTTCTTGGACTTGATCAGGTTGAGATCGGCATCACGATCGTAATAGACGCGCATCGAATTTTCCTTCCCTTTGCTGTCTGTTGTTCCTCTGGCTGGCCCAACGCATGCCCCGGAAGATCCCCTTGATCTTCGCAAAGGCTTATGCGTCCGATTGAGACCCGCCGCTACTCTTTCTTGCCGTAGAGCGTGAGAAAGGCGCCGACCGCCCGCTCCGCCCTGCGGCTGAAACTCTTTTTCATTTCGCCTGGCTCTTCACCGAGCAGCATCCGCAAATGCCAGTCGGAAACGACGAGACCGTAAAGCGCGCCATAGGCCTCCTCGGCATCGTCGAAGGCAAGAAGCCTGGCCTTGCGTCCAGCCTCGAGCAATGCACCGGCGCGCCGGCCGATCTGGCGGCGGCCGCGTTCCTGCAGCATGTGACCGAGCTTGGAACCCTCGCGGCTCGCCTGGCCGATCGCCAGCCGGTTCAGCGCCAGCGACACGTCGCCGGCAAGCACGTCGAGCAGATCCTTGGCAAAAGCGACGAGATGCCGCCGAAGACCCTCCGCGTCGAGCGCCCCGGCGGAAACGTCGAGCGTCCTCACCTTGCTCGCCTGGTAGCCGATCATCGCCGAAAGCAGCCCATCGCGATCGCCGAACCATTTGTAAAGGCTTTCCTTGGAGCAATTGGCGGCCCGCGCGACGCCCGCCGTCGTCAGCGCCTTCTCGCCGCCGTCGACGAGCAGTCTCAGCGCCTGTTCGAGCACGGCGCCCTGACGCTCGGTCAGGCCGCTTCCGGCACTCGCCCCCCTGCTCTCCAAGACGCCCTGCACTTCGCCATCGCCCCATCAGTACCGTACGGTACGGTTCGCAAGTTTCTAATGCGGTGGCGAAAAGGCGTCAAGGCGATTTTGACCGGCATGGTGAAATTTCGCCCGCCTTCGCATGCAGGGCACCGTGCAAGTGCCCGTGGCTGGATTTCTCTGACGGGCGCAGGGAAATGGCGCGGCCGGCGGTCCCTTCGATTGTGCCGCCGAACGGGACGCCTCCGTCGATGCGCTGAAACCGCTACCGGCCGAAGCGCTAGTCGAAAAGCCGCGTCCGAACGCCTTCTCCGGCATCGGCCTTACGGAACTCGTCGGTCCCGTCGGGACGAAGGTCACCATCGCCGGCGATGCCTGCGCCACCCGCGAGTTGCACGTCGCCGGCAGGCGTCCTCACGGCCCGCGAGCTGCACGTGACCGACGTCGCAACGCTCGCCGCCCCGCTACGCCGAGCGGCCGCGTCACCTAAGTTGTTGGTGAAGATGATGTTTCGGTCCCGGCTGCTCGCCGGCGCCTCTCTCACATTACAAAAATATAATGATCTCAATGCTTTTCGCCGATCTCGTTCACCTCTATCTTGAGAAGGAAAGAACGCCGGCGAAGCAAGTGAGATCATGAGCAAGGCAGCCAAGACGATCAGCGACGAGATGACGGCGCTTAAACCTGCGCCGGCCAATGTGCGTGTGATCCCGGCAGCGCCGCCGCCGGTGCGCCGGAAACGCCGCTCGCGTCTCTGGATCGCCGTGCCCGTGGTCCTCGCCTTCCTTGGCGCGGCCTATTACGCCTGGAGCCAGTACGGGGCCGAGCCCGCCACCGCGATGATCACGCAGGTCGTCACGCGCGGCGACATCGAAGACAGCGTCACCGCTGTCGGCACGCTCGACGCGATCAAGTCGGTCGATGCCGGCGCGCAGGTTTCCGGCCAGCTGAAATCGCTCCATGTCGAAATCGGCGACAAGGTCGAACAGAACCAGCTTGTCGCCGAAATCGACCCGGCCACGATCGAGAACCGGATCGAGATCGACCAGGCGGAGCTCGCCAATCTCGAGGCGCAGCTCATCTCGAAGAAGGCGCAGCTCGTGCTGAAGCAGGCGAATATCGAGCGTCAGCGCAATCTCGTCGCGACCAACAGCGTTTCGCAATCGACCCTGGATCAGGCGATCGCCGACCATGCCGCGGCAGGCGCCGACGTGAAGGCGATCGAGGCGCAGATCCGCAAGCAGCAGGCGACGCTCGCCGGCGACAAGGTCGATCTCGGCTACACCAAGATTTATGCGCCTGTCGCCGGCACGATCGTCGCCAATCCGGCCAAGGAAGGCCAGACCTTGAACGCCAACCAGACGACGCCGACGATCGTCACCATCGCCGACCTTTCGACGATGACGGTGAAGGCGCAGGTCTCCGAGGCCGATGTCGGCAAGCTGAAGATCGGCATGGACGCCTATTTCACCCTGCTCGGCCAGCCCGGAAAGCGCTTCACCGGCAAGTTGCGGCAGATCCAGCCGATGCCGGACACGGAAAACAACGTCGTCCTCTACTACGCCCTCTTCGACGTGCCCAATCCGACCGGCGAACTGATGATGTCTATGAGCGCCCAGGTCTTCTTCGTCGAGGCTGCGGCCAAGGACGTGCTCGTCGTGCCGAGCGCGGCTATCCATGCGAACGGCGAAGCCACGGACGGCAAGCCGGCCAAGGCTGAGGTGACCGTGGTCACGCCCTCGGGCGTAACCGAAGCCCGCGCCGTCGAGGTCGGCATCCGCAACCGCGTCAGCGCCGAGATCGTCAGCGGCCTTGAGGAAGGCGACCGCGTCGTCGTCGATACCGCCTCGGCCGGCAGCGGCACGCGCAACACGCGGAGCCGCGGCATGCGCATGCCGCCGATGTTCTGAGCACGAACATGACCGCGCTCCTCTCGCTCCGGGACGTCAGCAAGACCTATTTCAACGGCGATCTCGCCGTCGAGGTGCTGCATGATATCTCGCTCGATATCGAGGCCGGCGAATTCGTCGCGATCATCGGCCAGTCCGGCTCCGGCAAATCGACGCTGATGAACATTCTCGGCTGCCTCGACCAGCCGACCTCCGGCGAATACCTGATCGATGGCGAACGCGTCTCCGGCTTCGACGGCGACGAGCTCGCGGCGCTGCGCCGCCGCACTTTCGGCTTCGTCTTCCAGGCCTACAACCTGATCCCGACAGCGAGCGCCAGGGAGAATGTCGAGGTGCCGGCCGTCTATGCCGGAATGCCTGCGCGCGACCGGCACGACCGCGCCGAGGAGCTTCTGAAATCCCTCAAACTTGGCGAGCGGCTCGACCATCGGCCAAGTCAGCTTTCCGGCGGCCAGCAGCAGCGCGTATCGATCGCCCGCGCTCTCATGAACGGCGGCCGCGTAATCCTCGCCGACGAGCCGACGGGCGCACTCGACAGTCAGAGCGGCGACGAGGTGATGGCGCTCTTGCGCGAGATGAACGAGAACGGCCATACCGTCATGGTCATCACCCATTCGCGTGAAGTCGCCGAGCAGGCAGATCGGCTGATCGAGATCCACGACGGCCGCATCGTCGCCGACCGGGCGAAGAAGGGCCGCAGCAATCCGGAGGCGGCAATCGGCCTCGCCCAGCGCACCCGCGAAGGCTTTGCCGCGATTGCCGACGTTTCCGAAGCGGTGAAGATGGCGATGCGGGCACTGCGTGCCAACCTCTTCCGAACCATTCTCACCCTGCTCGGCATCGTCATCGGCGTCGGCTCGGTGGTCGCCATGTTGGCGATCGGCACCGGCGCCCAGGACTCCGTCTTGAGCCGCATCTCCTCGATGGGGTCCGATCTTCTCCTCGTCCGCCCGAGCATGGCCAATTTCCGCGGCAGCGCCGGCGGAAGCAACGTCACGCTCGTGCCGGCCGATGCCGACGCGATTCAGGAGTTGCCGAACGTCGCCTTCGCCGTACCGGAAATGACGAGCACCGTGACGCTGAGGCGCGGCAACGTCGATTACCAGACGACGGCGAACGGCACGGTGCCGCAGTTCACGGCGGCGAAATCCTGGAGCGTCGGCCACGGCGAGTTCATCAACCGCGATGACATGGAAAGCTACGCACCCGTCGCCGTCCTCGGCGAGACCGTGGTGAAGACGCTGTTTGCGGACGGCTCCGACCCGATCGGCCAATATGTGCTCGTCAACAAGATCCCCTTCCAGGTGATCGGCGTGATGAGCGAAAAGGGTGCGAGCGCCGGCGGCAACGACCAGGACGACGTCGTCCTCGTGCCGCTGACGACGGGCAGCATGCGCATCTTCGGCCAGCGCAACATCCGCACCATCACCGTTGAGGTGAAGGACGCCTCCGCGATCGACCTGACGCAGGAGCGCATCCAGGCGCTGCTCAACGAGCGGCACAAGAAGGAGGATACGCAGATCACCAACATGTCGTCGGTGCGCGAGGCCTTCACCGAGACGTCGAACACGATGAAGCTCTTCCTGGGATCGGTCGCGGCGATTTCGCTGCTCGTCGGCGGCATCGGCGTCATGAACATCATGCTCGTCAGCGTCAGCGAGCGGACGCGCGAAATCGGCGTGCGCATGGCGACCGGGGCGCGCGAACGCGACATTCTCGTGCAATTCATCGTCGAGGCGCTGGTCGTTTCCGCTATCGGCGGCGCGATCGGCGTCCTCGCGGGCCTCGGCACCGGCGCACTTGCAAAAACTTTCGGCATGCCGGTCAGCTTCACCATCGGCCCGGTGGCGCTCGCCTTCGCCTGCTCGTTCCTGACAGGGCTGCTCTTCGGCTTCCTGCCAGCCCGCAACGCCTCCCGCCTCCAGCCTGCGGTGGCGCTTAGCGCGGATTAATCCGCAAGAGGAAAGCTGGCGCGTCCGCCCGCATCGCGCTTTGTATCTGCGTCCGGCGACGAGTCAGCACGGCAACACGGCGCAGACGCGCCGTGGCTGGATTCCTGTGACGAGCACAGGAATGAGGGAGTTGGAGCGGACGACGTCGCGAAATATTTGATGCGGTAAGATGCAAAAAGAGCAACGCTGACCGGGGGGGCAGTGTTGTCCGGATTGCCACTTGCTCCCGTCATTCCTGTGCTCGTCACAGGAATCCAGCAGCGCCGCGTCTGCGGCGCAGGAGACCGGAGCCACGAGGATCTGTCAATTCACACCGATGGCTCCATCACCGTCACGAATTTCTGCGCCAGGTCCCGCGAGGCCGCCTTCTTCGGGTGAAGCTCGTCGTTCCACCGCCCCTGCACGACGTTTTTCAGGCGAACGACGGTGACATTGTCGTGGGCGCGCTCGATGCGGTCGAGCATGTCGTAGAGGCGGTCGACCAGATGGGTGAGAATGCCTTCGATCAGCGCGCCATCCTGAGACAGGTTGAAGCCCCGGCGGGTGAAGGGCTGGCCGAGCCACGGGCCGTTCACCACCGGTTTCGGAACGTCGTAGCCATGGACCAGCATCCGCGTCCGCTTCGGGGCCGACTGGATCGCGACATCGCGCGCGATCTCGCTATACCCGTCCTCGAGCGAGCGCACCTTGCGGTCGAGGATGTCGAGGCGAAGAAAGCTGCTCGGATTGGACGACGTGCCGGAGGTCCTGGGCCGCAGCAGCTCCGTCAGGGCGCCGCCGCCGAGAATGTCGTTGCCGCCGCCCGAAAAGATGAAGAAGTCGAACGAGGCGGATTTCACCAGTTGGCGGTAATCCTTCTTCTGGCGCATCTGCTCGAACGTATCACCCGGATAGGCGACATTCTGGGCGTAGTAGCGCCCCTCCAGGATATCGAAGAATGTCGGCGCGTAACCCGCCAGTGCCGAGAGCGGCCAGAGGATGTTGATCCAGGAATCGCCATCCGCGCAGACGCGGAGGCCGGCCGCCTTCTGCGCGATCATCGTGTCCGCGGGCATAGCCGAAGACTGCAGCGCACGCACCGCCTGCTCATCCGTCAGGTAGCGGCCTTGCGCATCCTTGACGTGATAGACGAGGCAGATCGCGGGGTCCTTCTCGAGGAACACGGAAGCGGGACCGGTCTCCTCGATCGTGCCCTTCCGCCTGCCTCGGCCCACGTCCGTAGCGGCCGCCTTGCCGCCAGCCTCGCCACCGGTCTTTCGGGCCGTTTTCTCCTTCGCGCGTTCCATGGCCGGCCTCCCCGATCCCCCTGGCACATCCTGGGGCAACGGAACAGGCAGTGCAACTCCTGCTAGATCTCCCATGGCCGGACCGGGCGTCGAATCCGGCGCGCCGCCACGTTCGGAACGCGGAGAAATGGCGCGGATAAAGTTGTTGCCACAATTTTGCTTCACGCAGGCGGCAAAGTCCGCCCGCTATCCAGCGGATGGCAGGGGAATACCGAATTTTTGTTTCGTTTGAGTTGGGCCAGAACCCTCGCGGTTCGCCCGCCCCGTCGGTGCCGTGTTGCAGCGTTCGACGCAATACGGGAACGCCACGGGTCTGCGCGCTGGATAGAGAAACAAATCAAGAGCGGACTCGGCATGGCCGAGCCCGAAGGTGGTTCGCTGCGCGTTCGAGCGAGCGCGCAATGGCGTTCTAGTGCTTTGATTCCAAAGCACTTTACTCGCTTTCAGTGTCTCCGCATAGAGGCGGATGGCTCCTAGCAGTGAACGCACACCGAAAACTGGCAAGGAGACCCAGCCATGAAGGTTTTAGCGTTTCTCGCCGCAATATCCGTCGCCCTCATCGCCCCGGACACGGCCACCGCCGGCATGTTGGCCTACGCCCAGCAATTTACCGGAATGCACGAAGTCAAACACAACAGGCGCCTGCGCGCCGCTCTCGGCATCAATCCCGCTCGCACGCCCTGGTGCGGGCATTTCATGGGGATGATTGCACGGAAAGCCGGCCGACAGCCGCCCAAATCCTACAGTTTCGCAAGTTCCTGGCGGCAGTTCGGTGCGCCCGTGCGCCTCTCCTTTGCGCGTCCAGGCGACGTCATCGTCGTGCGCACCGGCCGTGGCTATCACGTCGGCATCCTCTCGGCCCTGTCCAAGTCGACCGCACAACTGATCGGCGGCAACCAGTCGGGACGCGTTCAGCTGTCGCAGTTCAGCCGGAGGCAGGTTGTAGCGGTAAGGCGATAACCGCCGCGAAAGCTCGGCTTTCAAGTGTCGCAAGACCGCTGCGCGTCCGATCAGGCGCGCAGCGCTGGCCGATGTGTCTTCGGCAGGAAGTCGATCGCGGCGCGCGGACCCTCAGTGAGGGACAGTTCGCGCGTCCGACCGGAAATGACGTTTGTCGCTTGATCGCGACGGCGGCTACTGCCTCAGATCTGGCGCGCGCCGTCGATCCGCTCCCAGCGCCTGCCGTTCGATTGAGACTGGCGCGCGAAGTAATCGTAAGGGGTCCTCGACCAGTCGCGGACGGAATTGGTCATGTTGTCGAGCACGAGATCGCCCTCGCTGGTGCGCACGGTCAGCACCGTGTGCCCCTCGCCGCGATAGCGGGCGACCGTCAGGAGCAACGCCGAGGCGGGCCAGCCGCGCTTGAGCAATTCCCGCTTCTTCAGGATGGCGAAATCCTCGCAGTCGCCATAGGCCGTAGGCACGCGCCAATCGTCGTCCCTGCCGACATTTGCCCGGTCGCTCCGCTCCCGGATGCGCGCGTTGACCGCGCGGTTCACCTGCTGCAACTCGCTCGCCTTTTCCGGCTGGAGAACGACGAGCTTGCTCCCGCCACCGGTGCTGCACAAGCGGGGCTCGCGTGCGCAGAACGAGGCGAAAGCCGGTGGCGCGAAGGCCTTGCCACCGGTCCTCATCGTCGTACCCGCCTCGGCCACCTGCGGGATCACGAACAGCAACAGAGACAGAGACACGGCCTGTGCGACGAAAAATTTCATAAAGATCGACCTCCAACGGCGGGCGCAACGCTCCCGCGTCCGATTTACAGATAACCAAAGGGGATTAACTCAAGGTTGATTAACCCGAAATTGGGCGATGTTGTGGCCCGTACTACTAATAATTCGTAACTTGACCGACTAACGCTTTACGCGAATTATTCATTACTTTTTTAAATATTTATTTTGTAGGAGTTGAGTAATGGATAAGTTTAACAGATCCGTATTAAAACTCTTCTTTATCCTTTCGACGGCTTCAATAGCATCAGTAGTTATCACGCCAGACGCGAACGCAGTACAGCGACAGCGCATGACTGCAAAACAATGCAGTCCACTGACGGAAGGTAACTTTGCGGCCTGTTGCGTAGCCCTCAACCGCTCAAAAATCCTGACGCCCGCACAGATCAAGATGTGCCCTCCCCTCTCGACGGCAACCATAAAGAGTGCCGCCACGGGGAACGATCGCAGCGATGCCCGTGCGCCCAACGGTAATGGTGGTGGCGGAACCGGTGGAGGCGGCGGTGGCGGCAGCGGCGGCGGTAGCGGCGGTGGTAGCGCTCCCCCTCCTGGCGGTGGTGGCGGCGGTAACAACGGCGGCGGTGGTAACAACGGCGGCGGCGGCGACAACGGCGGCGGCGGCGGCAACGGTGGCGGCGGCG
>NZ_JASKLT010000081.1:0-665 GCF_030124405.1 Sinorhizobium sp. 7-81
GCGAGCTGCGGATCTCCTATTCATCCAGCCCGAGTCTCTTGCGCAGGTCGGCATTTTCCGTGCGCAGTTTTTCCGCCAGAAGCTTACGGAGCCTCTGGTTTTCCTTTTCGAGTTGAACGAGTTCGGCGAACTCATCGCCCGGCGACACCGGCATGTCCGCCTTCTGAGCAACAGGCTTTGCGGCTCGTTTCCACTGATAGTAAGTTTGCTCCGATATGCCGGCGCGCTTGATGGCGTCCTTGAGCGTGCTCTTATGTTGGGCGACTTCCGTCTCGATCAGCTTGAGCTTCTCGATCTTCTCCTGTTCGCTATGCTTTCTCGGTTTATCGGCCGTCGCGCTTGAATCCCGAACCTGTTCGGCAGTCGCTTTTTGACGCCGTGGCGACCGCTGTTTCTGTGTTTTCATTTCGCCAGCCGCTTCAGACGCGGCAACTGCTCCCGTGTTACTCTCGTCAGCCACTGTAACTTCCTCCCTTAGCCAACCCAATGAGTTGGGCCCAATAATCTACAGAGTCAACGCAACCGTCAAACCCCGGATTCACGTATGTTGATCTTCTTCTTCTGCTACGCCAACGTTCATCAAGGTATCGCGCAGGAAGCTGCTGACCAGCAACGTCTTCACCGACGGCGCCGACCGCACTTCAGGACGCACGAAGGACGCTGTG
>NZ_JASKLT010000082.1:0-634 GCF_030124405.1 Sinorhizobium sp. 7-81
CGCCGATATAGAGCTCGCCGACCGCCCCGAACGGCACCGGTGCGCCATGCCGGTCGAGAAGATACACACGCGTGTTCGCAATCGGGCGGCCAATCGGAACGTTTGCCGCGATGGCGAACTCGCTCGGAATGTCATAGAAGAGGCAGCCCACAACGGTCTCGGTCGGGCCATATTCGTTCACCATCCTGGCCGTCGGCTGGAGGCGGCGCCACAATTCCACCGTTGAGGACGACAGCGCTTCACCGCCGATGACAAACGTGCCGACCTGGCTGTCGGTCGTCTCTGCCAGCAACTGCTGGCCGAGCGCATCGAGATGACTCGGGGTGACATTGACCAGCCCACACGGCGAGCCAATCCTTGTTTTGAGGCCTTCGACCTCATCTCCGTCCTTTACAAGGAGAGCATGGCCCCCACGAAGCAAAGGTGCGAACAGGCTGTTCACCGTTGCATCGAAGGCGAGTGATGAGGAGACCAGGGAAGAGGAGCTGGGCACGTAGACGTCGCAGGCCCAGGACAGATAATTGATCATTCCCCGATGCTCGACCATGACGCCCTTTGGCGTGCCGGTGGATCCGGAGGTGTAGATGATGTAGGCGAGATGGCGGGAAGTGAGGCCGAGGGCGCGGGGGTCGGG
>NZ_JASKLT010000083.1:0-614 GCF_030124405.1 Sinorhizobium sp. 7-81
CCCCGCCGATATAGAGCTCGCCGACCGCCCCGAACGGCACCGGTGCGCCATGCCGGTCGAGAAGATACACACGCGTGTTCGCAATCGGGCGGCCAATCGTTTCGACGACAGCCTCTCCCCTGGGCATGCAAACCCAGGTCGAGTACGTCGTCGTCTCGGAAGGAGCGTACAGATTGCAGATCTTCTCCACGCGGCTCTTCTCGAAGATGCTCTCGACCAGGCGAGGCTTGAGGGGCTCGCCCGCCAGATTGACGACGGTCGTCGAGGACGGGATTGCATGCCTGTCGACTAGGGCGGCAATCGCCGAGGGCACTGTGTTGATCATGGAGACATCCAAGGACGTCTTCGCCAATGCCATCGCATTGTCGGCAAGATAGAGTGCGCCGCCCTGTGATAGGGTCACGAAGCACTCGTAGACGGATAGATCAAAATTGATCGAGGTGGAAAACAGCATGCGGCTGACCTCCGATCCCGCGTAGATGCCTTTGTTCCAATGCAGCAGGTTCACGGTGCTCGCATGCTCGACCATGACGCCCTTTGGCGTGCCGGTGGATCCGGAGGTGTAGATGATGTAGGCGAGATGGCGGGAAGTGAGGCCGAGGGCGCGGGGGTCG
>NZ_JASKLT010000084.1:0-571 GCF_030124405.1 Sinorhizobium sp. 7-81
AACCACCAATGATGCGAGCCGTCGATCTGAATGAGTTCGCCGAAGCAATCGCGCCGGCCACGCGGCTGGAAAACCCGCTTCTTGCGCTCGCTCCGTGACGTCCAGATGCCGGCCTGGATCATCCACTGGCGCAGCGTCTCCTTGCTGACGGCAATCCGGTGGCGCTCGAGCAGCTTCTCGGCGGCCAGGGTCGGTCCGAAATCCCGGTAATGCTCACGCACCAGGTCGAGCACCGTGTTGCGGAAGTCCTCGCTGTGGCGCCGGTTGCTCGGCCGGCCGCGCTTCTTCGAGACAAGACCGTCGGCGCCGGCCCGGTCATAGGCCTGCAGCAGCCGGTGGACCTGACTGCGGCTGAGACCGAGCAACGCAGCCGCCTGGACGACCGTCAGGCTGCGGCCGCGAATCCGCTGGATGAATTCAAGACGATGCAATTCCTTCTGCGACATGGTGATCAAACAAGACATGACGACTCCGAACACTCATGGTCTCAACCACGCTTCACGTCGCCAGTCTTCCTTCCAAACGTTGACGTTTGACCAGCATCCCAAGAGGCGACGACTGTCGCATCTCT
>NZ_JASKLT010000085.1:0-561 GCF_030124405.1 Sinorhizobium sp. 7-81
AATCGAGACCTATCCGAACGACCTGCATGACATCCTCCTTCATCGCAGTTGACGTTCGAGATTCCACCTCGCCGCGAGGGCGGGGTCCATACCATTGGCTCCCATTTGCAAGCTTTTTTGCAGACATTTTTGATCGGATCGCTTGCTTCCATATGTGCGGCCTTTGTGTGTGGTCGCACATGACCACTGGCCAAGATGGTTTCCGCAACGCGTGTTCCTAACACGGCAACGGCCTTGGAGGGCCACTGGGGGTGACGGAGTGTCACGCGTCTTGGATCGATCGATCGCACCATCTGCTTTCTCTTGCAAGTTCACAGCATTAGCTCAAACACGGTAGCCTTATCGTGCTCACCGTGGTGGCCAATCTCTTATGTTGCTGCGTTTTGTCCTTCTGTCCGCCGATACGTTTCGCCGCTTACCATGAGCTTCCAGGCGATACGGGCGATCTTGTTGGCGAGCGCCACCGCAACCAGTTTCGGTTTTTTCCGTTGGAGGAGTTCGGTGAGCCATCGAGAAGCATGTCTGCTTCGACCTGCTCTGACGTGCTGAAGAATAGCAGTT
>NZ_JASKLT010000086.1:0-537 GCF_030124405.1 Sinorhizobium sp. 7-81
CTCAACCAACCGGAGCTGACGGCCGAGCGCTTCCTGGCCGATCCGTTCTGCGGAGAGCCGGGGGCGCGGATGTACCGCACCGGCGACCTCGCCCGCTATCGGCCCGACGGCAATCTCGAGTTCCTCGGCCGCAACGACGACCAGGTCAAGATCCGCGGCTTCCGCATCGAGCCGGGCGAGATCGCCGCCCGCCTCGTCGAGCACGACCGGGTGCGCGAGGCCGTCGTGCTGGCGCCCGAGGATCGAACGGGCGAGAAGCGCCTCGTCGCCTATGTGGTGCCCGTGCCCGTGCCCGAGGCCGGACCGGACGACGGCGACGACGCAGGCGCGCTTGCCGCCAGCTGGCGCGCCCATCTCAGCGCCCACCTGCCGGACTACATGCTGCCGTCGGCCTTCGTCCGCATCGACGCCCTGCCGCTGACGCCAAACGGCAAGCTCGACCGCCAGGCGCTGCCGCTTCCCGACGACGATGCCTATGCGCGGGCCGCCTATGCGGCGCCGAAGGGCGAGATCGAGACGATGCTGGCACAGATCTGG
>NZ_JASKLT010000087.1:0-537 GCF_030124405.1 Sinorhizobium sp. 7-81
GTAACCGCCCGATTGTCACCGCCTGCCGGCTATCGTCGTGATGGCCTAAGACACGTCTTTAACGACGTCGTTAGCGACGTGTCTTAGGCGAGGTTTGCGATGCGGGTGGAAATTCTTGGGCAGGAACGGCGGCGGCGGTGGTGCGACGAACAGAAGCTCGGGATTCTCATGTCGGTTGGGATCGACGGGGCGACGGTGACTGAGGTTGCGCAGCGACACGATGTGACACGACAGCAGATTTACACCTGGCGCAGTGAGCTGAAGAAGAAGGGACTGTTGTCGCCTTCTGCGAATGCGGTGTTTGTTCCCGTGGACATGAATGCCGTGCAGACGGAGCGCCGTGGGGACCAACAGGACCCCTCTGGGATGATCGAGTTGCGATTGGCCTGCGGTCGCAGCCTTTGCTTCGGCAGCGGCGTGGATGCCGCCACGCTGACGCGGCTTATCCGGGCGGTGGAGTCGGCATGATTGGACCAGGGACTGGGGTTCGGGTCTATCTTGCCTGTGGAGCCACCGACATGCGTAACTATGCGGCGA
>NZ_JASKLT010000088.1:0-535 GCF_030124405.1 Sinorhizobium sp. 7-81
CAGTCTGCCGGCCCTCGCCACCGTCTCAATTCTAATGGGGATCGAGAGCTGGAACCAGTATCTCTGGCCGATCCTGGTGACGCAGACCGACTATGCCCGACCGATCACTGTCGGGATCGCCACATTCTTCGGCCAGGACAGCATCTATTGGGACCGTGCCATGGCGGCTTCCGTTCTGATGATGATCCCGATCCTCGCCCTCTACCTCGCCTTCCAGCGCTGGTTCGTGAGTTCCTTTATTGGTTCCGCCGTGAAAGGTTGATCAATGACAAGCGACACAACCCCCTCTTCCCTTCTCGGAGGCAATCTGAAGACCCTGAGGGCGCCCCTGCCCGCCGGGACCACGCTCCACGCGTGGCTGAAGCCAGTCAATTCGGGTAGGACGGCCGAGCTGACAGCGAGCCAGGACGGACAGGAAATTGGTCGCATAACGGCGCGAAACACCGAGGAGTTCGAGTTCCGGGCGCTGGTGATCGAAACAGCCGGCGAAACTTCATTTAGTTACGACGCCGCGAGCACGAGCCTCTCGGTCGTC
>NZ_JASKLT010000089.1:0-535 GCF_030124405.1 Sinorhizobium sp. 7-81
GACGACCGAGAGGCTCGTGCTCGCGGCGTCGTAACTAAATGAAGTTTCGCCGGCTGTTTCGATCACCAGCGCCCGGAACTCGAACTCCTCGGTGTTTCGTGCCGTTAGGCGGCCGATTTGCTTTCCGTCCTGGCTCGCTATGAGTTCGGCCGGCGTAACCGCATCGACCGGCCTCAGCCACGCATGGAGCGTAGTGCCGGCGGGGAACGTGGCGCTCAGCGTCTTCAGGCTGCCGTCGAGGGGTGAGGAGAGGCGTGCATGACTTGTCATTGATCAACCTTTCACGGCGGAGCCAACAAAGGAACTTACGAACCAGCGCTGGAAGGCGAGATAGAGGGCGAGGATCGGGATCATCATCAGGACGGAGGCTGCCATGGCGCGGTCCCAATAGATGCTGTCCTGACCGAAGAAGGTGGCGATGGCGACGGCAATCGGCCGGGCATAGTCGGTCTGCGTCACCAGGATCGGCCAGAGATACTGGTTCCAGCTCTCGATCCCCATTAGAATTGAGACGGTGGCGAGGGCCGGCAGACTG
>NZ_JASKLT010000010.1:0-162163 GCF_030124405.1 Sinorhizobium sp. 7-81
CGATCGTGGTAACCTCAGGCACGGACGCCTCCCTCCAATGGTTGCAACACCGCCATTCTGGCACAGCGATGCCGTCGGGGGGCGTCCACCCCATCACCCGAGTGAGACGATCGGAAGCCGGCTACATGCCGCCCAGTCCGGGATGTCGACTCCTATCCCTCCCCTTGAAGGGAATGGAACTGCATGCCCTGGAGTTTAGAATCGCAGCGATGCCATTCATGCAAAGGGCAAACGCAGCCAAAAAACCACCAACGAGCTTGTCTGCTATTTAACCGCGGCGCCGGTAAAGCCTTCGAGTTCCGCTCCGATTGATGATAAGGCGTCTCCAAGACTGCGCTCGGCGGCTGCCTTTCTTTTTTCCGGAAGCAGGCTAAGGCCCTTCTGGATCGCGGCGCGCCAGCTCTGACCTCTGCCCCAAGCTTCGGCAAAGACCTCCGCGAGTTCCTCTTGTCGGCGTGTGGCTTCCAGCGCGTCGATCAGGAGGCTGGCCTGATACACGTCCTTCTCCCGTTTCGCGATGCCGTTTACATCCGACTGCCTGCGGGAGGCGACGATCAGTTTGTGCACTGCATAGCGCTCCGGCGATTGGCACGATCACGGGAACACCCGAGCGATGCAGCATGACAGTCCGGATGGGCTCATGGATCAGAAAATCCAGAAAGCGCAACGGCTGTGCCGACGCCCCGCCAAGAGCAGGCATCGGGCTGGCATGATCGGCATAATCATCGGCACCCCGATTGGGTGTGAGGAATTCGACCCGGTATCGGGCGGCATTCTCGAACTGTGTGGTCCTGTGCGGGTCTGATCGATGTGGTATCGCCCTGAAAGTGGCGTCAACGCTCTTCAGAATGTCGATGACGGGCGGCAGGCTGTCCTCGACAGTCGAGGACGCCGAATAATACTGAGCGAAATCGGCGTCTCCGGTCTGCAACGAGGCTCCGGGCAGCCGGACACCCAGGTATCCGGCATAGGTCTGGAAGGCGACGGTGCGTGAATTAGCGGAAACGCCGCGCAAATCAACAGCGAGAGATCGCCCTCTGATACTGAAAAAATCCCTCGACTCCTGGAGTACGTCGAAACCCCCAAGTTTTTGCGATTTTAACGGCATCGCGTCGGTGGCAAAATATCAGCGTCGGGAAATTGCTGCCCGGCACCCCAGCCGCCCGCACCCGGCCCCCTCCGACATGGGTTTGCAGGGCGACACCTAAAAGAAGCCTCGGCCGCCCCAGCCGGGGCTTTTTCGCGCTTGGAAGTTTCACGCCGAACTGAGGCTTAGGCGGCTTCAGTACCTGCTGCGATAGCGTATCCAGAAATGGGTACCGTCCCCGAAGAGGCCCTTCCAAATACGTCATTTCAGGCGCATTCTTCCTTCCACCAGTGGTTATGCGCAAGGGCGCCGCTGGCTGAAAGATACATACGCTTTCGCCCCAACTAGGGAGGCCGCATCGTGTATCCTTTCCGCGACTTTGACTGTGTCATCCGCCCGGATGACTTCAATCTCCTGCAGCGTGTGTTCGACAACGAACTCGCGAGGGCGAAGCTGAAGATCGATATGCCCGAGGCTGACGCGCTCGCAAAGCGGCTGATCGCGCTGTACCAGGAAGGCCTCAGGGACCCGGTTGACCTGCTTGAAAGGTTGAACGTCCACTAATTAGGGCAAAAGAGAGCCCGCACGGAACGACATGGTAGGGCGGGCTCGGTTAAGGCCAGTTGTTTTGGCCATCCTCATAGTGACAGAGCGCCTGAAGTTGTCCAGTAGACCATTGTGGCTATCAAACGCCTGCTCGACTCCTTCGACCCGCCCGACAACATCGTCGCCTGCCTCGACTTCTTTTGGGTTTTTTGATGTTCCAAGCCCGAGCATTTTACCGCGCATAAAAAGGAAAACCCGCATAGGCCGAAGCCAGGGCGGGACCGGTTCGACACACAGGCGCGCCGGTGCGGGAGGTACGCTGTAACGCAAATCCCGGCCGGATACCTTGACAAAGTACGCATGAACGTACGCGCTTTTAGCTGCGGGGCCTGCCCGGCGGAGGCCAATTCCAATCGATACATTATTCGATCTTCTTGGCCCGGAACGTGAACTCCTCGCAACAAGCCATGCACGGGCTCGTGAAGAACGGCTCCCTTCAACCCGCTGCGGACTTTGGCGCCGGACGCGATCTACGGCTCGATTTAGCCCGAAGCGGACTGTCAATTCGTTGCGCGGGACGGCAGGTTTGCGCCGTCATCGGTCGTCCACGCCACCTGCTCAAGCTCATAAAAGCCGTCGATACGCTTAGCAAGCGGCCACGCCAGGACCCCCAGCAGGAGACATCGGCCGAGCGTGTTCTCCCTTATGTTGGTCCCACATTTGTGCCGCCGCTCGGCGTTTGTTGGAGACGATATCTTGACTTCCGATACATACCGAAAAGAATGATGCAGACATTGGGAGAATTACATGGCGGAAATTCGTCTGGAGAACGTTTCCAAGAGCTTCGGCTCGGTATCGGTGATCAGCAACATATCCCTGACGGTGAACGCCGGCGAACTGATGGTGTTTCTCGGACCATCGGGGTCGGGAAAATCAACGCTTCTTCGGATGATCGCCGGTCTGGAGACAATCGACTCCGGCTCTCTGACCATCGGCGGCATGCGCAGCGAAGCGCTGCCGCCCGGCCATCGCAACGTAGCGATGGTTTTCCAGAACTACGCGCTTTATCCGCACATGTCGGTGCGGGACAACATGGCGTTCGGGCTCGAGAACATCGGGCTTCCGGGGGCGGAGATCGAGACGCGGGTCTTGACGGCGGCGCGGATGCTCGAGATGGAAAACCTGCTTTCTCGCAAACCCGCGCAGCTATCTGGTGGCCAAAGGCAGCGCGTAGCCATAGGGCGTGCGATCGTGAAGGAGCCAAAGGCGTTCCTTTTCGACGAACCTCTGTCGAACCTCGATGCCGCGCTGCGCGTAAGGACGCGCGTCGAGCTGGCGCAACTTCACCAGCGGATGAAGTCTACGATGATCTATGTCACGCACGACCAGACGGAGGCGATGACGCTGGCAGATCGGATCGTGGTGCTCAACCAATGCAAGATTGAGCAGATCGGGACACCAATGGAGGTTTACCTCAAACCAGCGTCCCGCTTCGTCGCAGGTTTCATCGGAAGCCCGGGAATGAATTTCCTTCCGGTCGATGTCATCCGGCCAGGGCGGACACCCATCAGGTTCGGGAACGGGTTCGAACTCGAGATTGAGGCCCCTGTGCCCGCGCCAGGCAGGTTCGATCTTGGCATACGGCCAGAGTCGGTCCGGATCATGACTGGCGAAAACGATCCCTCTCGGCCCTCGATCGAGGCACAGGTTGCCGTCGTCGAGCAACTTGGCGAGCGGACGCTGGCATATTGCACGCTTGAGGACGGTTCACAGCTTATCGCTCAGGATGCGGGGCGTTCCGAAGTCCGTCCGGGAGATCGCGTGCGCGTGGGGCTCGACCCTCTGGCCGTTCACCTCTTTGATGCGGACGGGAAATCCTATCAAGCCATCTGATACGCGTCCAAATAGCAGCGGACCTCCAATCACCAAATCGGAGGTCCGTGCAAGGGCGAGCGGGAGAATAACGATCTAGCCTTTAATACCCGCTGACAGTGTGATCGCTTCAGTGACGCGCCGCTGAAAGATCAGGTAAGCCATCGCCACAGGCAGGCCGGCAAGAACCGCCGCAGTAAGCTGCCTTGCATAATAGACCCCGAAGGCATCGTTCACCTGCGTGATTCCCACAGTAATCGTCATCATGTCGGTCTTGGTCACCGCAAGGAATGGCCACAAGAACGCGTTCCAGGACCAGATGAAGCAGACGATCGAGAGCGCCGTTGTCACACCCCAGTTCATAGGAATATAGACCTTGGCTAAAATCCGCCATTCAGACGCATTGTCCATAACCGCGGCCTCGCGAAAATCCTTCGGCACGCCGTCAAAGAATTGCTTGTAGACGATGATGATGACGGGATGAATGAGCTGCGGGAGCACGATCCCACTCCAGGTATTGATCAGGCCAAGATCGGCCACCAATTCGAAGTGGTTGACGATCAGGGTCTGCATGGGGACCATGAAGCTCGCCAGGATTAGCCACCATAAGACATTCCGAAACGGAAAGTTCAGCTGTGAGATGGCGTAGCCGCAGAACAGTGACGAACTGACAGTCAGCACCGTGACGGCTATCGCCGTGACGATGGAATTGACATACCACCGCCCGATCTCTGTCTGCGTCAGGGCGAATACATAGTGCGATACGGTGAAAGTCTCGGGCCAGAGCTCGATGTAGGGCCTGACGACTTCGTGCTCAGGCTTCAGTGACGAAGCCACAGCCCAGTAGAGGGGAAACGCCCAGATGATGGCGCAGAAGACGGTTATGACAGTGATAATGAGGCCGATGGCGTTAAGTCGGCGCGCTGTTGTCGCGGTCATCGGTCCCGCCCTCCCGAAAGGCGTGTCAGCTGAAAATTCAAAACCGACACGACAATGACGATCACAAATAGGACCACCGCGACGGCTGCCGCCCTGCCTCCCTGATCCGATTGGAACGCTCGCTGAAAGACATAATAGACCAGGACCACATTGTCGTTCGGTCGTCCGCCGACTGAGAAGAGGTAGACTTGGTCAAAAATCTTGAGCTGCGAAATCAACTGGATGGTCAATACGAGCGCCGTGATTGGCCACATCAAAGGCCAAGTGATCCGGCGGAAGGTCGACCATCTGCCGGCGTTGTCCAAGGCCGCAGCCTCGTAGATTTCCGTCGGGATGGTTCGCAATCCGGCGAGGAACAACAATATGGAAAATCCGGCGGTCCACCAGATTGTGATCATGCCGACGGCGGGCATGAACCAGGCGGTCGACTTGAAAACGGGGATGCGCGCGATGCCGAGCATGTCGAAAAGGTACATCGCGATGCCGAACTGGAAGTTCAGCGTCCAATCCCAGAGAAGATATACGACCGAAACCGGAAGAATATATGGCAAGAAGAATAGAGCGAGCACGGCTGCCTGAAGTCGTCCGGCAAGACGATTGACGCCGAGCGCTATTGCGAATGCCACAAGCGTTCCAGGGACGACGGTGATGAGTACGAAGTAGGCCGTGTTCCACACCGCGGTGCCGAACCGTCGGTCAGAAGGAAGGCGTGCGTAGTTGTCGAACCCGACGAAGTTTCCATCGCCAATCAGGGGCGCATCTGTGAAGCTTGTCATGAAAAGCTTGATCGTCGGATAGACGAACACAAGTCCGTAAATGGCGACGAAAGGCGCGACGAGCGCCAAGCCGAAGAGACCTTCGTTGCGCCGGTTTCTGAGCATCATCCTCCCGCTCCACTTCTTTTCAGACGAGGATGGCCCAGGCGAACGATTGACTGCCTGGGCCCCGGGTCGTCAAAGGTCGGCCAAATCGGCCTTGATCTCCTCGACCGCTTTCGCGGGCTCCATTTCACCATTGAGCGTCGGCACGAAGAAATTCGACATCACGTCAAAAATTGGCCCAGCGATGCCCGCCAGCGGAGTCTTGGGATCGAAGATGATGTTCGCGGTGAGCGAAGAGTATGTGTGGTTCGGCTCCATCGCCTTGTACTCGGCCGAGTTCGTGACCGGACCATATGCGGGGATATGCCCCGCGGTCGCCCAAAACAAGGAATTCTTCGACATCCAGCTCATGACCTCGAGGACCGCGGCGCGCTTCTCGGGACTCATGTCCTTGCCCTTGTTCGCAGGGAGCGCGAAGGTGTGACTGTCGGCGTAGGTGGAGGGATGATCGAAGATTACAGGCAGTTCGACGGCTCCCCATTCGAAGAGCTTGCCGTTGTTCTTGAGGTCCGTCATCGTGGGGACTTCCCAAACCCCGTTGATCATCATCGCAGCTTCACCCGATGTGAAGAGCGCCACGGTCGCAGGGTAGTCCGTATAGGTGGATTGAAGCCCTTCCTTCGTCCATTCGGACAGAACGGCAAGAGAGTTTTCGAGCTTCTTTGCGCTGTCGCCAGCAAGAAACTCACCGTCCGTCATGAGCTCACCATCCTGCTGGCCCATGAAGGAATAGATAGTGCGGAACATGAAGTTGCCGTCCGCAGTCACCGAGCCAAGCGGGAACTTGACCCCAGCGGCCTTCAAGGCCTTCAGCGTCGCGGTGAAGTTCTCACGCGAGTCCATGCCCTTCGGCTTGCCGTCGTCGCCGAGAACTCCAGCTTTCTTGAGCAGGTCCTTGTTATAATAAAGGACGATTGGGTGCGTATCGAGCGGCACCGCATACTGTTTGCCGTCGATGCTCACAGCCTCCCAAGTCGCGGGGGCGTAATCAGATTGTCCGAGGCCCATGGTCTTCCAGTCGGCGGCGGTGATTTCCTGCAGAATGCCCTGCTTCACCGCCAGCGGGATGCGGCTGGCGTGATACGTCATGATATCAGGGGCTTCGCCAACCGCCGCAGAGGTTTGGACCTTGGAGTAAAATGGCGTTCCCCATTCCAGCGTGGTCGCATCGATCTTAATCTTGCCCTTGTGGGCCTCGTTGAAGTCGGCGACCATTTGTTTCATGCGAACGCCGTCACCGCCGCCGAAGAAGTCCCACCACGTGACGGTCTCCTCGGCGTGGGCGACGGAGGTCATGAGACCTCCCGCCAAAAGCACTGCCTTCGTAAGTTTAAACCAATTCGGCATGTCACTTTCCTCCCAGACAAGCAGCGTGTCGTCGCTACCGATTGATCTTAAAGTTGAATTCTGATCATCGAATATGAGTATGGCGGAACGGAAACACTGACACTGTTGCCGTCCATGACCGCATCCAACGTCTTGCGCGGCGAGACATTGTCCGGATTGTCCTTGGTATTCCGGGCCTCGAGATCGTCGTGCTTGATCAGGGTGTGCTCGACGCCCCTGATGGTTCCGAAACGCTCCACGGCGAGCTTGATGCTCGCCGCTTCGGACGAGTGGCGATTGACCGCAAAGAAGGTGAGAGTGCCCGCGTCGCCGTCATGAACGCCGGCGATATCGAGATAGGACACAGCTTCGGAAACGTTGGAGACATAAGTCGCACAGTCGACGTCGAGTTGCAGCGCGGTGCCTCGACCGTAGCGAGATGCCAGATGGAGGGGATGGTAGATCGTCTGACGCCAGGAACTACCGCCTGGCTCGGTCATGATAGGCGCGATCACGTTGACCAACTGCGCTATGCAGGCGACTCGCACGACGTCCGAGCGGCGGATGAAGGTGTTGATGATGCACCCGACCTGGAGCACATCCTCGAAGTTATATATGTCTTCGAGGAGAACCGGCGCATGAGGCCAATTCCATTCTCGCATCCGCTTGGCGTCGTTCTTGCGCTCGTGATACCAGACGTTCCATTCGTCGAAGGAAATCTTGACGTCTCGCTTGGATCGTTTGCTGCCCTTCACAAAATCGATAACACCACTGACGGTCCCGATGTAGCGATCGAGCTTTTCCGGAAGAGCGAGAAATTCTGAAGTTCTCTTCTCGTAGTTCTCGAAATACATGTGGAGAGAGATGTAGTCGACCTGGTCGTATGTCGCGTCGAGGACCGTTGCCTCCCACCGAGGATAGGTCGCCATATCGGAGTGGGATGATCCGCAAACGACAAGTTCAAGTTTGTCGTCGAAGGCTCGGATGGCCTTTGCGGTCTCGTTTGCGAGGTGGCCGTACTCGGCGGCGCTTTTATGACCCACCTGCCACGGCCCGTCCATTTCGTTGCCAAGGCACCACAGCTTGACATTCCAAGGCTCCGCGCGCCCGTTCTGGCGGCGCAGGTCCGACCACTGACTGCCGCCCGGATGGTTCACGTACTCGACGAAGTTCCGTGCGGCGTCCAGGCCGCGCGAGCCCAGATTGACCGCCAGCATCATTTCGGTGCCGGCAGCCTCAGCCCATTCGGCGAACTCATGGATACCGACCTGGTTAGATTCCGAGGTGCGCCATGCGAGATCAAGGCGCGTCGGACGGCCCTCTTTCGGCCCAATGCCGTCTTCCCAATTGTAGGCCGACACGAAATTGCCACCTGGATAGCGGCATATCGGCGTATCGAGTTCCCGCACCAGATCGATGACGTCCTTGCGCATCCCGTTGGCGAGCGCCGTCGGATGGCCGGGTTCGTAAATGCCTGTATAGACAGCCCTACCCAAGTGCTCCAGGAACGATCCGTATAGCCGCTTATCTATGTCCGCGATTGTATAGCGCGAATGCGCGGTGACCCGAGCCTCCAAAACTCTCTCCCCTCGAATTCAATATCCAAGTTTTCGGTTCGTATCCGATTTGTTGGTATATGAGGCCGAATTGGAGGTCACGTCAAGCGAAAGTATGACTTTTCAAACTTGAATGCGGAGCACGATATCCTGGTCGTAATTGCCGAAGCCGCTGCCGAAAATGTTGATTCCGCCGGGATGCTCGGCCCCGTCCTTGACGCCAACCCGCAACCGGATTGAACGATGCTTGTCCAGACCGAGGTCATCGAGGTTGATGTTTGATATCTTCACTCCATCGACGAAACTTCCCTGCCCGTTGATGCGCCAGTTCTTGAGCTTGCCATACTGTGAACCCGCGAGCTTCCACCAGTCCGGCGTGAAAGTACCCCTTTTGTCCCCATAATCGCCAGGCGACGTCCACGTGCCGATTTCGATTCCGTTGACCTGCAGAAATATGTCGGATGGCCAGTTTGCCGACGTCCCCGGCACTTCAGAACTCAGTTCCATCGAGAATTCGATCGCCTTAGGTTTCGCCTTCTTGAGCAGGGTGTTGTTGGGGAACTGATATTCTACGAACCCCGTGTTGAACCACAGAAGCCCCGCCTTCATACGGTCCGGATCGAGGAAGGTGTCTGGTACGTCGAGAAGGCCGATGATACCATCCTTGGAGCACATCCCACACGGGCCCGTGACTTCAAACTGGGTATATAGACCAAGCGGCATGGAAACTTCTATCGCGTCCGCTAATCGATCAACCACTGGCTCTGAAAACGAAATGAGAATTTCCTGGAAAGCCGAATAACAGACTTTCTGGCTGCCCTTTTTGGCCCGCTGTCCCTCAGTATAGATTAGTCCGCAATCCTCGAGCACCTTCAGGTTGATCGACGCCGTCGACTGGGGAAGACTTAGTTCCTCCGCGATCTCGTTCACGTTTTTCGGACCGCTCGATCGAAGCAACTTCAACATCATCACGCGAACGTCGCTTGCGAGACCTTTGATAAGGTCTTGCCGCTCGATCGGATCAATCACGAGTACTTTACCAGTCATATCGTCCACACACTTTCTTACGCTTCATATCAGGTTCTGCGATATGAAAGCAACTATGCATTGAGTGCGGACGTGTGACACTAAGGAGCCTGCAGCACGGTCTTTCTGATCGCGGTGGCGTCATCGAACCAGCAATTGGCCCGCTACAAAGAGAATTCTCGTGAAATTGCCAAGCCAAGACACCATCAACGGATACGGCCCCTGCCAGCGCCATCAGTCAACCTGGTGGCGGCTGTATCCGGGCGGCGGCTATCGCTGAGTTGCCCGGGGCCAGTGATGCGACGGCAGCTTCGGGACGAAAGCCGACTAACGAACCTCTCGCCTTGAAAGGATTTGAACCGCGGGGCCCCATGCTGCCCGCTCTGGAATTACCGCCGCACTCATTGCTTAAAGCAGTTTTCCCGGTGCCATTCGGAGAAAGTGCGGATGCGGCCTTTCAAAATGGCGCTGCGGAACGATTGCGCGTCCCGCCTGTGATGAGCGACTGGATGCTCTCTGCATCGTTCATCCGTCGCGAAACAAGGATGTCCAGCTCGTCGGAAAGGCTGACCCAGATCGAACATCCAGTGGGCGGCCGAGGGTCGCTATTCGTTGGCCGTCGCCGAGGCTATCAGGTCGTTCCTGATGTTGCGGCTCGGCCTGTACCTCGGCCTTCGCCAGAAGAACCTGCGGCAATTGCTTGTCTGCCCGCGCGGACAAGACGCCCTGACCGATTTCGCGGAAAGGTACCACGAGGGCAGCACCGACCATGGGGCAAAGTCCAGTTTTCTGTTGCGACCGCCCAGAATCGCCGCCCGAGGTTTCCCCGCCGCTGCCGCAGGCTCGGCCGGTACAAAGGGCGGGCGCGGCGGTCGCCCACCGCGCCTTGGTCCATTCGCAGGTTCACCTTCAGGCGGGCACCATTCCGTCGAGTTCGGCCATCGCTCCTGCCGGGAGATCGACTTCGGCGGCGGCGAGGTTCTCCCTCAGATGCACGCGCGAGGAGGTGCCGGGGATCAGCAGGATGTTTGGCGCGCGTTTCAGCAGCCAGGCGAGCGCCACCTGCATCGGCGTTGCGCCGAGCCGGGCAGCCACATCCGACAGCGTCGAGGATTGCAGGGGCGAAAAGCCGCCGAGCGGGAAGAAGGGCACATAGGCGGTGCCTTCCGCTGCGAGCCGGTCGATCATGGCATCGTCACTGCGGTTGGCGAGATTGTACATGTTCTGCACGCAGACGATGTCCGTGATCCTGCGGCCTTCCTCGACTTGTCTTGTGGTCACGTTGGAAAGCCCGATATGCCGGATCAGCCCCTGATGCTTGAGGTCGGCCAGCACCGTGAGCGACTCCTCGATCGAACCTTCGGCCGGACCGTGCACGCTGAACATGGCGCGCAGGTTCACGACGTCGATCCCGTCAAGTCCGAGATTCCGCAGATTATCATGCACGGCCTGCGTCAGTTCTTCCTTCGTGAAGGCCGGGATCCATGAAGCATCCACGCCGCGCCTGGCGCCCACCTTGGTGACGATGACGAGGTCGTCCCGGTAGGGGTGGAGCGCTTCACGTATGATCTCGTTCGTCACGTGCGGGCCATAGAAGTCGCTGGTGTCGATGTGGTTGACGCCGCTCTCAACCACTTCGCGCAGGACCGCGGCGGCTTCCGCGCGATCTCGCGGCGGACCGAAAACGCCCTTGCCGGCGAGCTGCATCGCCCCATAGCCGAGCCGGTTCACCGCCCGGTCGCCGAGCATGAAAGTTCCTGATTTTGCAACACTGGACATGCGCTGATCTCCGTTTTGAGCCACGAAAACGGGATTAAGCCTGTTCCATTGGTAGGACAATCAGCTACCATCCGGACGGGCTGTACGGCACGCCGGACAATTGGGAGAAGCGGGAATATGGAACGTGACAGGCCCGACATGGCGGATGTGGGCGCTTTCATGAAGGTGGCCCGGGCCGGGGGGTTCCGGGAGGCGGCCCGGGCGAGCGACATCAGCGCGTCGGCGCTGAGCGACGCCGTGCGACGCCTCGAGGCGGAGCTCGGCGTCAGGCTTCTCAACCGCACCACCCGCAGCGTGGTGCCGACCGAGGCTGGGCGGGGGCTGATGGAGCGGCTCGGACCGGCATTCGGCGAGGTCAATGCCGCGCTCGATTTCGCCCGCGGTTTCCGTGACCGCCCGGCGGGCGTGCTGAGGCTGAACGTGCCAGTCAGCGCCGCAAGGCTGGTCCTGCCGTCCATCGTGCCGCCCTTCCTCGCGGCCTACCCCGACATCCGGCTGGAGATCATGACAGACGAAAGCTTCGTCGATGTGATCGCCGCGGGCTGCGACGCCGGCATCCGCTACGACGAACGGCTGCAGCAGGACATGATCGCGGTGCCGATCGGGGCTCGCATCCAGCGCTATGCGAGCGGCGCCTCGCCAGCCTATCTCGACGTGCACGGCCGGCCGCGGCATCCGCGCGACCTGCTTTCTCACAGCTGCATCCGCGGCCGTTTCGCCGGCCGGCCAATAAGTCCCTGGGAGTTCGAGCGCGACGGCGAGGCGGTCACGGTTGACCCGCCCACGTCCCTCGTGGTGCAGGCGGGCGGTGGCTCGGATCTCGGCATCGCGGCGGCGGCTGCCGGAACCGGCATCGTCTCGATCTTCGAAGACTGGTTGCGCCCGCACTTCGAAAGCGGAGCGCTGGAGCCCGTGCTGGAGCCGTGGTGGCTGAGTTTTTCCGGGCCCTTCCTCTACTACCCCGGGCGCCGGCTGGTGCCCGCGCCCCTGCGGGCCTTCATCGACTTCATCAGGGGCATGCCGCCGGGTGGACCCGGTTGAGCAATGAAAGCCCCGTGTCGGTATCTTGGAGGCTGAATCAAGCGGTTACGGACGACAGCGCCTGTCCGCCAGTTCGTAGCCGATCCTCAAGCAATGCGGGCAATTGCCTTCATCTCGAAGTCGAAGCCCGCGAGCCATTTGACCCCCACCGCCGTCCAGTTCGGGTAGGGCGGTGCGCCGATCTGCCAAGCCGCCGCCGCCTTCGTGAGACGGCGATACCTTCGCGTTCATTTTCGTGTTTGGCGCGGCTTGAGCCGAATCGGCAGCTGATCGGATCGGGCCCTTACGTCGAACGAGAGATAGTTGGCAGCGATTAAAGATGGAAAGCTTGCACGCGTGCTGTTCCCATGGCGCAGCATCCTTGCAAGCGAAGTCGTAACGGGCACGACAGCAGCGATGGTGTGGAAATCATTGCCTGAACGTGGTTCGCCTGTGTGGGGGCAGAGAGAGAGAGAGAGAGAGAGAGAGAGAGAGAGAGAGAGAGCTGCTGGAAGCGACGACCGTCTGAATTCATAAATTCTATGCAGTCAAATGTTGATGCCGGAAAGACAACGCTGTGGGGCGCTTGGCGCTTGCGTACCAGACGATCGAGACTTAAATTGGCAAAATGCCTGACCATTCGTCCCGACCGTTGTCGCCGTCAAATATCCCAATGGATGCGCTAAGCGAAGTCTTGCAAGACTTTCGCTTGAGTGGCGTCAACTATGGACGCTGCGAACTCAGACATCCATGGAGCATCGCCTTTTCGCAACAACAGTTGCTTCGTTTTCACTTTGTCAGCCAGGGTGCGTGCTGGATCCATACCGAAGCTCAAGGCTGGCAGGAGTTGAACGATGGAGATCTGGTACTGCTGCCGCAAGGCATCGCACATCGGTTGGCCAGCGCGCCAGATGTTGAGGGCGACTCGCTTGAAAGTTGTCAGATAACAAGGTGGGGAAGCAACGTCTGCGAAGTAGTGCGGGAAGGAACGGGTGCGACCAGCACCCTCTTCTGCGGCTCCATGGCGCTGGGCGCGCATGCGCTTAACCCCTTGATCGCTCTGATGCCGCCAATCATCAAGGGCTGCGATGTGGCCAGCAATGACCCGATCGTTGGACCCCTGCTGGCGGCTATGTCGGTGGAGGCGACACAGCCACAAATGGGGAGCGCGACCGTCTTATCGCGAATGGCGGACTTGCTCGCAGCGCGGCTTATCCGCTGCTGGGTCAATTGCAGCGGAGCCTCGACCACCGGTTGGCTCGCCGCCATCCGCGACCCCCACATCGGTCGTGCGTTGGCAGCGATACACCGAGACCCCGGCCATAACTGGACTCTCGAAAGCCTCGCCGGTGTGGCAGGCCAGTCGCGCTCGATCTTTGCAGAGCGCTTTAGCGCTATTTTAGGAGAGGGCGCGGCGCGTTATCTTGGCCGTCTGCGGATGCAGCTTGCCCGCGAGTTGTTGGGGCAAAGCGGCATGTCGGTTGCCGAAGTTGCTACTCGTCTAGGTTATGAGTCGGAGGCCTCCTTCGCTCGTGCTTTCAAGCGCATCACCAGCGTCTCGCCGGGCGTTGTGCGCCGCACAGGTTCCGGACGAATGGACATGGATTTCGGATTTTAAGACACATATCATCCCGGCAAGTTCGTCTATGAAATCTCCCAACTAGGAGATACTTCAATGACGGACACAACATCACAGCTGGACGGGGCAACAATTGGCCTGGAGACCGTCGAGCAATCCGCGTGGACCGCGGCGACTTGGTTTGCCGTTCTCTCGATGGCGGCCACCAGCTTTGCGCTGGTATCGGCTGAGTTCCTGCCGGCGGGCCTGTTGACACCAATGGCGCGCGATCTCGGGATTACCGAGGGAACAGCCGGACAGGTCGTCACCGCCACCGCTTCCGTCGGCGCCGTGACGGCCCTGTTGAGCAATGTTCTCATCGGCAGACTGAACCGCAAGTCGGTATTGGTCGGTCTCAGTGCGTTGGCGATCGGCTCCAATGTTCTTGCATCATTGGCGACCGATTTTTGGCTGTTGTTGTTGGGCCGGGCTGGGCTGGGCATCGCGCTTAGCGGTTTCTGGGCGCTTTCAGTTGCCGTGGTAGCGAGGCTGGTCGGCGCCAATGCGACAGGTCGGGGCATGGCTATCGTCACCCTCGGCGTCTCGCTCGCGACCATAGCTGCACCATCGATGGGCGCTTTGATCAGCGACTGGCTGGGATGGCGCATCGCCATGGCCATGACCGCCGGGCTTGCCGCGCTTGCTATGCTGCTGCAGGTACTCAGCTTGCCAACACTGCCTGCAAGCACAAGCAACAGTCTCGCCGATGTTTTCCGGCTGACACGACGGCGCGGCATTCAACTGGGAATGCTTGCCATCCTTTTGCTGATGACAGGGCACTTTGCCGGCTCGGTTTACGTGCGTCCCTTCCTCGAACAAGTGACGCTTCTTGACACCAGATCGATCGCCCTGGCGCTGCTTGGCTTTGGCATCGCCTCCGTGATCGGTAACGTTGCCGGTGGCCGACTGGCCGACGCCAGTATCCGCTTGGCACTCGCTGTCACGGCAGTGTTAATGGCGTTCGCTGCTTTCGCTTTGGTGCTTTCGGGCGCTCATATCGGCATCGCGTTCGCTCTCGTTACGCTTTGGGGCTTCGCCTTCGGCATGGCGCCGGTCGTGCTGCCGACCAATCTTTCCCGCGGGGCACCCGACGCTCTGGAGGCGGCGGGCAGCCTGATGGTCGTCTCTTTTCAGGTCGCGATCAGTATCGGCGCGGTTTTCGGCGGCTATATCGTCGACCACTACGGCGCTGGGGGGCCTTTGACCCTTACCGCTGTCCTGGCTGCGTCGACGGTTCTCTTGGCGCTGCTGCAGCCTCGCAGCTGATCTTTGCTTCCGGGTTGAGCAATCAGGCGCAATCGGACTGAAGATGCTGTGCAACCTTTGCGCATCCGTAAGACGCAAGGTGGGCGGCGCATGGCGGGCCGAGTAGCGCTCTTACTGGGCTCTGGATATGAGACCGCCGGCACGCGCCGGCGACCTCGACTGCATCAGTCTATGATAATGTCCCTGCCTTCTGCCTTGAGGCGTGCGAAGCCGTCCTTCATCGTAAGCGGCGTGCTACTCGCACCTTGAGAGTATTTCTTGGATTCGACAGCAAGAAATCGCAGCCTTGATGGGCACGGCAACTATGCGCCAAGAACGTAGCTTTGCAGGCTCGGCGGTGGGTCCCTTCGAATTCCCCGACGCCATAAACCCGCATCTGCGGCCACTCATGAAAAAGGCACATCGGCTGCCAGCGCACGCCGTATCATCTCGACAGCCAGGCCTGGCTTGGTAGCGAAAGCTCTGCCTCAGGAACATGAGTTGCCGCAAGCCTTGCCGGATCGCCAGCCCAGCTCTTGAGCAAGTACAGGGCTCAACGATGGCGCTCACAATACAAGCGGCCGCCTACCGTCGTCCAGCGCCGACGACAACCGAACTGATCGAACGACTCGCATTGACGTCACCTCGTTTCGGCGAGCAGGCGCTCAAAGCTCTTGCCCACGTTGATGGTTGTCGCGACGACCAGTCAGCTGCCCACTCACTGAAAATTCCGGCTCTTGATCTTCAGATTGTCGATATGAAGATCCGGCACGAACATGTCCCTCGGCCGAACCCCTGGAGGCGTCTTTTCGCGGGAATCCGGACTTCCAGGGGAGCCGTGAGCGAACTCATCGCCGCGGCCACTCGCCGGCCGGAACGCTCCGTCGCGCTCGGCAAGGCTCGACAGATCGGCCGAGAGATCGAAGAGCTGCTGGGCGACGAGGTGAACCACCTCCCCTTCCCGCTGAATCCTGCCGTTGATCGCCATCATGCTGGCGCCGAGCACGACTCGGCGTGACCGCTCGAAGAGCTTCGGCCAGACGACGATATTGGCGACGCCGGTCTCGTCCTCGATGGTGATGAACATCACGCCCTTCGCCGACCCTGGGCGCTGGCGTACCAGCACCAGGCCGGCCGCCATCAGCCATTGCCCATCGCGCGCCGCCATCGCCTCGGCGCAGGTGACGATCCGGCGCTTAGTGAGGTCGTTCCGCAAGAAGCTCAGGGGGTGTCGCCGGAGCGTGAGGCCGGCATGACTGTAGTCCTCGAGGACGTTATGGCCGTCGGTCATCTGCCGCAGTTCGACCGCCGGCTCCTGCTGCTCGGCAATGGCCCGCGCCTCCCGTTCCGCGGCCGCGGTGAAGAGCGGAAGCGGTTCGTTGCGCAACGCCTTGATCGCCCAGAGCGCGTCGCGGCGCTCGAGACGCAATGACGGCAGGAAGGCATCGGCTTCGGCAAGTTCGACAAGGGAGGCGACCGGCACGCCCGACCGCCGCCACATGTCATCGACCGATGCGAAGCGTTCGTCGGCGCGAGCGGCGACAACGTGCGCCGCATCGGTGGTCGCCAATCCGCGCACAAGACGCATGCCGAGCCGCACGGCGTGCCGGTCCGTGCCCTCTATCGGCTCGAGCATGCAGTCCCAGCGCGATCGGTTGATGCAGATCGGACGGACCTCGACGCCGTGCTTGCGGGCATCGGCGACGATTTGCGCGGGAGCATAGAACCCCATCGGCTGTGAGTTCAGAAGCGCCGCGCAGAAGACGTCCGGGAAATGGAATTTCACGTAGTTGGAGGCATAGGCGATCAGCGCGAAGGGAGCTGCATGGCTTTCGGGAAATCCATAGGAGCCGAAACCTTCCAGCTGCGAAAATGTCTTTTCGGCGAATTCCGGCGTATAGCCGTTCCGGACCATCCCCGAGACAAGCTTGTCCTTGAACCTCGAGACGCCGCCGGTGAACTTGAAGGTCGCCATGGATTTCCGGAGCTGGTCGGCTTCGCCGCCGGTAAACCCCGCACAGACCATGGCAACTTTCATGGCGCTTTCCTGAAACAGTGGCACGCCCAGCGTCTTATGGAGGACTGCCTCCAACTCTGGCGTCGGATACTCAACCTTCTCCTTGCCTTCGCGCCGGCGAAGATAGGGATGGACCATATCGCCCTGGATCGGCCCGGGGCGGACGATCGCCACCTGGATGACGAGGTCGTAGAAAGTCCGCG
Source organism: Sinorhizobium sp. 7-81 (assembly GCF_030124405.1). Lineage (NCBI taxonomy): Bacteria > Pseudomonadati > Pseudomonadota > Alphaproteobacteria > Hyphomicrobiales > Rhizobiaceae > Sinorhizobium > Sinorhizobium sp. 7-81. The sequence goes on from NZ_JASKLT010000010.1 coordinate 17,116, forward strand.
GCTTCATGCGCGGCAGCATCGACATCTGCGCGCGGGATTCGATCTGGAAGGTGCCGAGCGTATCGGCCCTGCGGATCCTCGCATAGGTCGCCGGATCCTCCTGCGGGATGGTGGCCAGATCGAGATCCTGATGCTTGTGCTCGCGAATCAGCGCAAAGGCTTTGGCCATGCATGTTAACATTCCGAGCGCCAAGACATCGACCTTCATCATCTTGAGCGCTTCCACATCGTCCTTGTCCCATTCGATCACCTGGCGGTTGGCCATCGCAGCCGGTTCGATCGGCACGAGATGATCCAACCTGTCGTGGGTAAGGACGAACCCTCCGGGATGTTGGCCCAGATGCCGCGGCGCTCCCATTAGTTGCTGGGCAAGTTTCAAGGTCAAGGAGAGACGCCGGTCGTCAGGATTGAGGCCGAACTCGCGCACCTGCCGCTCACCGACTTCGTCCGACCAGGACCAGATGCCGGAGGAGAGCGCCTTGATCAGGTCCTCCGGCAGACCAAGTGCCTTGCCGACATCGCGAATTGCCCCCTTGGCGCGATAGCGGGTCACCGTCGAGCAGAGCGCCGCCTTGTCATGCCCATAGGTTTTGTAGATCCACTGGATGACTTCCTCGCGCCTCTCGTGCTCGAAGTCGACATCAATGTCCGGCGGCTCGTCGCGCTCCTGGGAGACAAACCGTTCGAACAGGAGATCGTTGGTCTCAGGATCGATCGAGGTGATGCCGAGCACATAGCAAACGGCGGAATTGGCCGCCGATCCCCTGCCCTGACAGAGAATGCCCTGGGAGCGCGCGAACCGCACAATGGAGAACACCGTCAGGAAGTAGGGCGCGTATTTCATCGTCTCAATGAGAGCGAGCTCATGACGGATTGTCTTCTCGACATGCGCCGGCAGCCCCTCAGGATACCGCGTCTTCACGCGCTCCCAGGTACAATGCTCCAGCGACTGCTGCGCTGTCAGGCCCGGGATCAGCGCCTCTTCGGGATACTGATAAACCAGCTCTTCCAACGAGAACCGGCAGCGCTCGACGATCTCCGTGGTCCTTGCCAGGGCTTCGGGGTAGCGGGGAAAGAGACGCGCCATCTCTTCCGGCGGCTTGAGGAAGCGATCCGCGTGCCGCTCGCGCTCAAAGCCGACATCGTCGATGGTCGTGCCGGTGCGGATGCAGGTGACGACGTCCTGCAGCTGCCGGCGGCCGTGCTCGTGAAACAGAACGTCGTTGGTGACCACTGTCTTCATCCGGTACTTTATCGCGAGGTTCGACAGCTCATGCAGTCGCAACTGATCGTTCGGACGGCGGCGAAGACAGAGAGAAACATAGGCACGGTCTCCAAAAACCTCCGCCATTTTCCGGAGCTGCACGGCGCAGATGTCGTCCGGCATATCCGGCACCAGAACGCCGATCAGGCCCTCCGAGTACAGCGCCACGTCATCAAGATGCAGGATGCAGTTCGCCTTCCCTCCCCTGCCCTTGCCGAGTGTCAGAAGTCGTGTCAGCCGCGAATAGGCGGCGCGATCGGTCGGATAGACGAGGATCGATATGCCATCCTGCAGATCGAGCCGGCAACCGACAACGAGCCGCAGGCCGGTGGCGCGCGACGCCTCCAGCGCCCGGACGATACCGGCCAGGCTATTGCGATCAACGATGCCGAGCGCTTCGATGCCCATCAGCCTTGCAGTCGCGAAGAGTTCTTCCGCCGAGCTTGCGCCCCTGAGGAACGACAAATGCGTGGTGACCTGAAGCTCAGCGTAGCGCATCACGCGAAGATCCCATGCATGAACCACTTATGCGAACCGGTTTCCGCATCGACGCCGTCGCCCGATCGGAATATCCAGAAGCGTTCGCCGGTATCATCCTCGACCACGAAGTAGTCGCGGACCGCGACCCATTCGGAGCTATGTTTCCACCACTCCCCGAAGATCCGCTCCGGACCATCGGCGCGCTTCACCCGGCGGCGCTTGCCGCGCCAGGTAAACGAGACCGGCGGATGATCCGGCAAAAGGGCAATCACTTCTATCGGTTCGGGACGCTCCAGAAGCCGCGGCGGCCTCGGCCAATTGAGCGGCCAGGTGGCGCCGTCCTCATCGGCCGTCGGCGCGATCCGCTGCACACTGCGCTCCGGGACGTCGCTTGCCACCGGCGCGACACGGAAAATCCGCTGGCCGCCGCGATTGCCGAGTACATCGATCAGCGGCGTCACGTCGGTTACCTGCTCTTCGATCAGCAATGACGCCGACTGTGTTTCGATGAGCGGCTCGGCGAGGGTGGCGGCGAGGCTGAGCTTCTCGATGCCGAAGCCGGGCTCGATCCTCTCAATGCGATCGCGGAAGAGTTTCGTCAGCCAGGCGATGTCGCGAACGGGCTTGGCCGTGCCAGCCCGGAGCGACTGAATGGTGTTGTCGACGCGGTGGACGATGAGGTCGGTGCGCCGCACGCCAAGCCCACGCTTCTCAAGTTCCAGGCAGAGCTGCCGCACCAGGCGGCTGACGTATTTGTCGATGGTTTCCGGTGCGCCGATCGGTTCGGCAAAGGACTTGTTCACCTCGACGAGGTCCGCCGGCCGGATCGGATCGATCGGCTCGGCGACGCGGCCGTACATCTGGTCGAGATGCCGCCCGACCTCCGGCCCGAAACGCAGGGTAAGCGGCGCCCGCGGTGTGGCAGCCAGATCGCCGACGGTGGCGAAGCCGAGCGTGCGGAGACTTGCGACGGTCTCGGCTGGCAGTCGCAGCGACGAGAGTGGCAGAGGGTTCACGGCCTTGTCGGTCTCGCCGCGGCCGACGATCACCGTCTCACGGCTGGTGGTACGGGCAAGCGCATGCGCCGCACCCCAGGTATCGGCGATCGCCGCATGGGCAGCGAGACCGCGGCCGCGGAAGCGGTTGATGAGGCCGGACAGCATCAATTCCTCTCCACCCTGGAGGTGATCGGCGCCTTCGGTCTCCATGACGATACCGTCGGGAGGATCCATGGCGACAACGGGAGAATATCGCGACAAGGCCCAGAGCGTCAGCCGTTCCAATGTGGCAAGGTCGGCCGCCGGATCGGCATCGATCACCACGAGCTCCTGGACCAGCGCCTGCGCCTTGGCGGCCGGCATGCCGACGCGAAGCCCGAGTTTGAGAGCTGCCCGATCGGCCGCCGCAACCCATCGCTTCGACCCGCTCCTGGCGATCACTACGAGAGGCTTGTCAGGAGAGAGCGAAGGATCGGCTCGTCTTATCCTGTCGGTCGGCAGTGTCGGAAGAAAGACAGATACGACCCTGGCCATCGCATGCTCCGATGATAAACTCTCCTCCCTCTCCTGCCCTGACCCGCATCAGTTCCGCCAACCATCGCGGCCGGCTAACGCCCGGTACGGGAAGCGGCTCCGACGGCAGCACCGATATCCGCCAACGGGTTGCCGCAGCCGTCGGCATGCCGAAGTCCGAAGCTTCCGTTTGGCGCCGCCAGCGGCGGATCACCAGGCCCAACGTCCCGGATTTTTCCGCCGCAAGCTGCAGCCGGCGCGAGGCGGTCATCGGCAGGCGCACCAGTTCGGCGACGACCGCGCCAAGGCCGCCATAGCGCAGCGCCTCCTCGAAGCTTGCGAGCACCGTGTCTTCCTTGTCGCACTCGACAAAGATGACGCGATCGGGATGAAGCCCGACCTGGGCGAGCGCCGGAAAAAAAAGATCGAAGCGCGTCAGGCACCAGACCACCTTGCCGGTCGTGCGGGCCGCGATGCCCCCGATGAAGAGTGCCGCCGCGGCGCCATCGATCGCGCCGTTTCCACCGCCGGCCACTTCGTGTAGCGCGCCATAGGCGAGCCCACCTCTCGGCAGCTGCGAATCGATCTCGCTGACCCCGAAGGGCAGAACGCTTGGCTGGCGCAGGCTGCCCCCTTCTAGGCTGGCGATTTTCTCGCGTAACTCGTCGAGGACTGCGTTCGAAGTGGCGACGGCGGTCATGATCTCCTTTACGGCAACCCGTTTTCGGCTTGAGAAGTAGGAACATGTTCTGTATTTGTTCTCAAAGCGAAAATGAGTCAATGCGCATGTGGCGCGCGGAAGTTGAGCGAAAGTGCCCGTCGAAGAAATTCGTTCAAGAGATTCAATCCGATGCCAGGTATAGGAATTTTTTCTCATGGCGGGAGGGGGACCTGTGAACGATCTGGGTCCGAGACTGAGGGATCATCGTGAGCGGATCATTGAATTCATCTGTCGGCCATGTCATCGCCACTGCGCGTTTGAGCGCAAGCTGTTAGTGAAAGCGTTTGGCGCCAACATGACCTTCGCTGTGATCCGCCGACGCATGGCAATGGGCTGCGAGCGCATGCAGACGCCGGAGGGTGACAAATGCGGCGCGCACTTCCCATGTTTGGTTGAGGGACCTGATGGAAGCTAGGCGATGACAAACGACGAAGGCAGCGAGCGACCGCGCAAGATCGTTCACATAGACATGGATGCCTTTTATGCATCGGTCGAGCAGCGCGACAATCCCGAGCTGCGGGGCCTGCCGGTTGCCGTCGGCTATCCTGCGGCCCGCGGCGTGGTGGCGGCCGCCAGCTACGAGGCACGCAAGTTCGGCGTTCATTCGGCGATGCCTTCGGTGACCGCCCAACGGAAGTGCCCCGACCTCATCTTCGTCAGACCGCGCTTTGATGTCTACAAGGCCGTCTCGTTGCAGATCCGCGCGATCTTCGCCGAATACACGCCGATGATCGAGCCACTCTCGCTCGACGAGGCCTATCTCGACGTCACCGAAAACTTGAAGGGCATGGAGATCGCCACCGAGATCGCCGCGGAAATCCGCGCTAAAATCAAAGCGACGACGGGCCTCAATGCGTCGGCCGGGATTTCCTACAACAAGTTCCTCGCCAAGATGGCATCCGACCTCAACAAACCCAATGGTCAGGCTGTCATTACGCCGAAGAACGGGCCGGCCTTCGTCGAGGCCCTCCCCGTCAAGAAATTCCACGGCGTTGGGCCGGCGACGGCCGAAAGGATGCATCGGCTGGGGATCGAGACAGGCGCCGACCTCAAGGAGAAGACGCTCGAGTTTCTGGTCGAACATTTCGGGAAATCGGGGCCATATTTCTATGGGATCGCCCGCGGCATCGACAATCGCCAGGTCAAACCGGACCGGGTGCGGAGATCCGTTGGCGCGGAAGACACGTTCTCTGAGGACATTCACTCCTACGAACCGGCGCGCGACGGTCTTCAGCCGTTGATGGAGAAGGTGTGGGCTTACTGCGGGGCCAATGAAATCGGCGCCAAGACCGTCACGCTCAAGGTCAAATATGCCGATTTCACCCAGATCACCCGCAGCAAGACGGTTACGGCACCTCTGCAAACGATCGGCGACCTCGAGGAGGTGGTCGGCCTGCTTCTCGCGGCGATCTTTCCGCCGCGCAAAGGCATACGCCTGCTCGGCGTCACGCTGTCATCGCTGGAACGGCAGACCTCTGGAGTGGCGCCGCAGTTGCGGCTAGCGCTTTAGACCGCCAGCATCGGCTGGGCTGGATCATTCGAGTGGCGTTTGATCCGGAAGTTCCCGCTGGCAACGGACGGAGGATTTCGTCCTCAGGCACAAGTCCGTTGAGCCAAGCCATGCGTAAGATCGCGTGTCAGCACCGCCATCTGCCGGTCGTGAAACGGGTCGAGAGCAGGCCTCCAGCCAGGCTGAACCGAACTACCTCTGAGGGGTAGTCTAAGCGGCTATCACGCGATCCTGGCGAGTGCGAATATCGCGGCCAGGCCCTCAAGAACTCTTGCGCAGATTAGCAAATTGTAATTCACTCCCTTCGATCAACTTTGAGGCGAGGGAGACGTCGTGATCCGGTATCTGGCAGCATGCCTTTTTGTTCTGCTCGGATCCGCCGAGGCCCTGGCGAGCCAGATTGCCATCGCCACCTGGAACCTCGGCTGGCACATGGACCTGGAGACCGCCAAGCACTGGATCGGCGAATGTTCGAAGAACTATGTCGAAGATCCCGCGACTGGCAAATTCAAGCCGTCCCAGGAGGCGGGTTTCAAGCCGGGATGGGACATCGACGCCTTCAAGGTCGAGGGCTGGGACGTGACCCGCTTTCCGGTCTGCAGCGTTTACTTCGCCGGCGGCGCGGTTCGCGTCAATCTCGATGCCTACCGAAAGCGGCAGGAGCAAATCGCGAATTTCATCTCACGGTCCCTTCCTGCAGACATCATCGCCTTCCAAGAGGTCAGCGGCGAGCAGTCAGTCAGGGAAGTACTGCCGAATGGCGGTGTTAACTACGATTTCTGCCCCGTGACGGGTTACAAGGTGCAGCGCCTGGTCATCGCCTGGAAGAAAACGCTGGGCGAAACGGTGTCCTGCGCCATCGAGGATGCGCTCAGCCTGCCCGCGAATCCCGACGACAAGCGGCCGCGGCCGGGTCTTGCGGCCACGCTCAAAATTGACGGGAAACTGCTTCGCATCATGGATGTCCACCTCAAGTCGAGTTGTGTGTCGCCCTTCGACGGCGGAAACCTCGAGGGATCGGGCAAAGACTGCACGATCCTGCAGCAACAGATCGATCCGCTCGAAAGTTGGGTTGAACGCGCGGCGGCCGATGGAGCCAAGATTGTTCTGCTAGGCGATTTCAACCGCAACCTGTGGCATGAGCTGCGCGACCAGCGACCGGCCAGGACCGACGCGAGCGGAACCTCGACGCAGCGGCCGGCGGGCGTGCTGTCCCGGTCGCTCATAGAAGAAATCGCCGACGGTCAGCCAGCGGCCGCCAATCTCAAGGTTCTCGACGAGCACTGCCAGATCAGCGATGCCGGACAGGCACTCTGCGCCCAGGCCGACATCCGCGATCTGACCACGCCGGAGACGCAGCTGCTCGCCTCGGACAACTATCTCGGATGCCGCAATCCAGTGGGGCTTGACCACATCCTTGTCGGCCCGGGGATCAACAGCAACGGCCCGGCCGAGCATCTGAGCATTGGAAACCTTGGCGGCAACAAAGCCGGCACCCCGAACGGGAAAGACCAGGTCCTGGCTATTTCAGATCACTGCCCTATGATGGTCCGGCTGAATTTTTGATCGGAGTTCAGACCGCCGCCAGCCCGTGGCATTGAAATCTCCTTCCAATTTTAAAGGCCGCGAATACATCCGCACCGACAAACGCGTGCAGGCAATCGTGCGGCACTTCCACGAAGAGCAGAAGCCGATCTTCACGATCTGCCACGGCGTACAAATTCTGATCGCCGTCGAGGGCGTTGTGGTGGCAAGAAGGTCGGCGCTCTCGACGCCTGCGAGCCGGAAGTCACGCCGGCAGGTGGCACCTATATCGACCTCTCCCCCACCGAGGCTTATGTCGACGGCACGATGGTATCGGCAAAGGGCTGGACAACCTTGCCGCCTTCATGCGGGAGTGCCTTAAAGGTTCTCGGCACCGAGATCTACCACAATAAATAGACTGCGAGCCCGGCACACGATCGTGCGCCGGGCTCCGTCTTTCGGCAGGAATTCGCCGCCCGCTATACCGCCCCGGGGTTCCAGCCGCGCCCTCTGTTGCCGAACATCTCATACCCGTCCTTAGTGATGGCGAGCGTGTCCTCGAGCTTGATGAAACCGCGCTTCGGGTGAAGCATCGTCGTCTCGACGGAAATGACCATGCCTGCCTCCAGGGGGCGATCCGCGTCCACGCCTTCATAGGCGACCGGATGGTTGGTCATCAGGAATGGTGCTTCGTGGCTGATGAGACCCATGCCGTGGCAGAAGAAGTCGGTAAAGGCGGCCGAAGGCGAGCTTTTCAAAACCTCTTCCGCCGCCGCAATCATTTCGCGGCCTGCAACCCCGGCCTTGGTTCTGGTGAAGGCCGCCTGTTGAATCGAATCGACTTCAGCTAACAGGTCCTCGAGCTCAGAATCAGGCTCGCCGAGCACGCCCATGCGGCAAAGGTCACCGATATAGCCGTGATAGTTGCCGCCCGAATCGATCGAAAGCACCTCGCCCTTCGCCCACGCCTGCGGCGAGGCCGCACGGTTGTGACTGGCGCCGAGGGTCAGCAGGCAATACTCGAATTGCAGCCCGCGATTGGTCTCTTCTCGCCTGAGGCGTTCAATGATCTCCGCCTTGGTGGATCCCTCCCGTGCCGCCGCGATGGTGGCGAGCATGGAATCGGTGATCAGTTCGGACGCAAGCTTGAGTTTTTCCAGCTCCTGCGGCGTCTTGATAGCGCGCAGTCGCTCGAGCGTGTGCGTCGCGTCCACGAAACGCGCACCTTCAAGACGAGAAGCCAGCACATCCCGCGCATCGGAGGGCAGGAAGGGCGGCTCGATGCCGATGCGAGCACGCGCGTTACCGATCTTCTTCAGGTGCTCGACGGCAAGTGCTGCAGCGTCGAGCGTACCCCAGGTCGCCGTATGGACGGCGGGTGTCCAGAACGGGTTGTTCTGGTGCTCACCTCCCTCCATGCGGTTGCCAACATAGGCTGAGTGATCGGGTGAGCCCTTCTCATAAACGACGATCGGCAGATAGCGGCTGTGGCCGATCGCATCCATTGCGGCGAAGAAGATGAACTTGTAGCCCCCGAGCAGGTACTGCGTGTTGTGCTTGGAGGTGGCGAGCAGCACGTCGATACCCGCCTCCTCCATTAGTCTGTCGAGTTTAGCCGCATCGAAAGGCGGTTCCACCGCCCGCGCTTCGCTTGGATTGATGTTCATGGGTTTTCTCCCAGAGGCCGTTGCCGTGCGCCTTCAGGTACCAGGCGAAACTAATCGGAAATCCGGCAGGTCGCGAAGCGCTCGCTCGGGGCCGGCCGGCGAATAGACGACGAAGAGCTGCATCGGGCCGGATCCCGTGTTCTTCGTCGAGTGGAACCGGCTTTCCGGTACATAGACGGTGCAACCAGGCCCAACCTTATGTGTCACCGGATTGCCGTTCTCGTCCTCCACCATTTGTTCGCCCTCGCCCGAGATGACGAAGATGATCTCCTCAGAGCCGGGATGATTGTGACGTGCATGCCCCTCGCCGCTCGGCAAGTCCACCACACCACCCGAGAAGCGCTCCGCCCCGTTCACCTCGGGCGCGACCGTCAGTGCGAGGCGACCCCAGTCGAAGCCGAAGCTGTCGACATCCTTCGGGTAGAGAAAATATTTGTCCTTTGCCATGCCGCGGCCTCCTCCCGCATCTTGCCCGCTTTAGACCACCGTTCTGATGGCCAGCGCCTTGAAATCTTCCGTCTGCTTGCGGATCGCCACCTCGGCAGGCAGGCGTTCCATGGAACTTGCGCCATAAAAGCCATTGCAGCCCGGGCAACGATCCAGGATGTAGCGTGCATCCTCCGGCATCGAGATCGGCCCACCGTGGCAGAGCACGATAACGTCCTTCCGCACCGAGCATGCGGCGTTCGCGATCGCGTCGATTTCCCTCACGCAGTCGTCGAGCGACATCGCGGAAGTGGCGCCGATCGCGCCGCCCGTGGTAACGCCCATATGAGCGACGACGATATCGGCACCGGCCTTGGCCATCGCGATCGCCTCTTCCTCATTGAAGACATAGGGTGTCGTCAGCAGGTCGAGTCGGTGGGCCTCGGCGATCATGTCCACCTCAAGACCGTAGCCCATCCCGGTCTCCTCGAAGCTCCGCCGCATCCGTCCGTCGAAGAGGCCAATGGTCGGGAAATTCTGTACGCCGGAAAAGCCCATCGCCTTCAGTTCCGTGAGAAATTGCGGCATGAAAACGAATGGGTCAGTGCCATTGACGCCGGCGAGTACCGGTGTCGCCTTGACGACCGGCAGGACCTCCAAGGCCATTTCCTTCACGATCTCGTTGGCATTTCCATAGGCGAGCAGACCGGCCGCCGAGCCGCGGCCCGCCATTCGGTAACGGCCGGAATTGTAGATGATGATGAGATCGATGCCGCCCGCCTCTTCGGCCTTGGCCGAAATCCCCGTTCCGGCCCCACCGCCGATGATCGGCTTGCCGGCGGCGATCATGCCGTGGAGCTTTTCAAGTATGGTCTTGCGGGGGATTACTGGCATCGGTGTCTCTTTCAGGGTTGGCGATATCTCGGTAGGCGGCGACTGCGGCCTCGGCGAACTGCGGATCGTTGATGTGGAGCGGAAGCCGTTCGATGCGGCGCGCGTCGGTTCTTTCGACGGTGGCTTCCAGTGCCTCGAAGAGCGCTGCATCCGCCGCAGGATCGAAGAAGGCGCCGCCCTCGATATCGAGCGCCGACACGCCTCTCTCCGGGATCAGGAACCGGAGAGGGCCCTTGCAGAGGTTCAGCTTTGCGCCAATCCACCTTCCGATCGCGGCGCACTCCTCCGGAGTCGTGCGCATGAGCGTGACGTTCGGGTTGTGGCGGTATAAGAGCCGGCCGGCATAACGCTCCGGCACCGTCTCGGGAGCCCAGAAATTTACCATATCCAACGCCCCGACGGAGCCGACATAGGGCAATTCGGTGCGAGCAATTGCGCCGAAACGATCCTCAGTCGCCGGCAGAACGCCGCCGAAGAGGAAATCGCAGACCTCCGTCGTGGTGATGTCTAACACGCTCGAAAGAAGCCCGCTGTCTGCAAGCTTCTCCATCGTGCGTCCGCCGGTGCCCGTGGCGTGAAAGACCATACAGTCATGGTCGGCCTTGAGTCGTTCGACGATGGCAGTCACACAGGGCGTCGTCACGCCGAACATGGTAAGGCCGAGAGCGGGCTTCGAGGCCAATTCCTTCACCGGCCGGTTGGCCATGGCGGTAATCGCTTCGGCCGCGTTTTGCAGGATCACGCGGCTCAGGCGGTTCAGCCCGGCCATGTCCGTGACCGACGGCATCATAATGATATCGGAGACGTCGACATAAGGTGCTACGTCGCCGGACGCGAGCGTCGAGACCATGACCTTCGGCAGCCCGAGCGGCAACCTGCGCATGCCGGCGGTGATGATTGATGTGCCGCCCCCACCACCAATGCCCACCACGCCGACGACGTCTTCGCGTTCGGGAAGGAACCGCGCGAAGGCCTCGCTCATTGCGGCGACAGCCGTCCCCCGGTCGTCGCCCGAAAACACCGCGGCGGCACCGTCCGGATGCGCGGCGGCCACGGTTTCGGCGGAGATGCCGACCGCAATGGTGGGGCGACGCGTGCCGACATCGACTAGAACGGGCTCGCCGCCCGCTGCCTCGACGCGGGACGCAAGATAAGCGAGTTCCTCCCCCTTCGTGTCGGCCGTGCCGACGACGTAGATGTGCTTCATCTCTCCTCCCTGGCGGCTCTGGCCCTCCTCTGCCTTGAAAAGCCGCCTCATGCCGACCGGTTTGCCGGCTCTTGCAAAATTATGAGATGTGCGTATCATAAAGATATGGATGTCTCACGTCAACAGAACGAATCCGCCGCACGCGCCGAGCGCGGTCCCCGGGCCCGCACACGCAAACTCATGCTGGAGACCTCCACACGGCTGATGCAGTCCGGTATCACGCCCTCAGTCAGTGAGGTCGCGGAAGCCGCCGAAGTTTCGCGCGCCACGGCCTATCGCTACTTTCCGAGCCAGGCGGCGCTGGTTCATGCGGTGGTGGACGAGGCGCTCGGCCCGATCCTCGATTGGCGCTCCGAAGCACCCGATGCGCTCACCCGCGTCGCCGATCTGTTGGCCACGGCCATGCCGCGCATCGACGAATTCGAGGCGACCTTTAAGGCGGCGCTCAAGCTCTCGCTTGACCAGTGGGCGCAGCGCCAGGCCGGCACTCTTGGTAATGAACCACAGCTCACGCGCGGCCACCGCGTCGAACTCCTGCGACAGGTCACTGTGCCGCTCGAGGGCAAGCTGTCCGCCCAAGCCCGTGAGCAGCTCGCTCAGGCCCTCTCGCTGGTTTTTGGTGTCGAGGTGCTGGTCGTGCTCAAGGATATTTGGGGCCTCTCGGCCGAACGCGCGCAGTCCGTTGCAGAATGGGCGGCGGCAGCCTTGGTTGAGGCGGCGATTCGGGAGGGTCAAACCGCGGCATGATATCGGCCCCTCTCGCCCACAGGAAACTGGTTTGACCAATTCGAATGATACGCATGGATGGCGGCTCTTGGACAGGTCTTCCCAAATTGAAATGCGGTAAAGCATGCCAACTTAAAGTCCGTATGATCTCGGCCTTGCGAGCGGTGATCCGGGGCAGAAGGCAACGAAATAGGGACCTTGACGCTCGTTAGCTTTGGTAATACCAGATTGGTACTGCGGCCCATTGGGCTTGAGATCAGGCACAAGGGTCGAGGAGGACCCGCCGCAGAAGCGCCAACCAGGAGGATTTGATAGGCGGACCGCCCGCCGCAAGGCGGGTATTGTGCATAAAAGGGGAGGAAATATTATGCGCAAGACAGTGGCCGGCCTGATGGCCGGTATCGGTTTCATGTTTGCCTGCGGGACATCCGCGCAATCGCAAGAACTGACGATTTTCTGGGCCGAATGGGACCCGGCAAACTATCTCCAGGAGCTTGTAAACGAATACGAGGCCGAGACCGGCGTGAAGGTCACGGTCGAAACGACCCCTTGGGCGGACTTTCAGACGAAGGCCTTTACCGAATTCAACGCAAAGGGCTCGGCCTATGACATGGTCGTCGGCGACTCCCAGTGGATCGGGGCCGCATCGGAGGCCGGCCACTACGTCGACCTCACCGAGTTCTTCAATAAGCACAAGCTAAACGAGGTGATGGCTCCTGCCACGGTGAAGTACTACTCGGAGTATCCCGCGAACTCCGGCAAGTACTGGTCGATCCCGGCCGAGGGCGACGCGGTCGGTTGGTCCTACCGCAAGGATTGGTTCGAGGACCCGAAGGAGATGGAAGCCTTCAAGGCGAAGTATGGCTATGACCTCGCCCCGCCGAAGGATTGGAAGCAGTTGCGCGACATCGCCGAGTTCTTCCATCGTCCGGACCAGAAACGGTACGGCATCGCGATCTACACCGATAACTCCTATGACGGTCTCGTAATGGGTGTAGAGAACGCCATCTTCTCTTTCGGCGGAGAACTCGGCGACTACAGCACCTACAAGGTCGACGGGATCATCAACTCGGAGAAGAACGTCAAGGCTCTGGAGACCTACCGCGAGCTCTACGGCTTCACGCCTCCGGGCTGGGCGAAGAGCTTTTTCGTCGAGAACAACCAGGCAATCACCGAGAACCTGGCAGCGATGAGCATGAACTACTTCGCCTTCTTCCCAGCGCTGGTCAACGAAGCCTCGAACCCGAATGCGAAGGTAACCGGCTTCTTCGCCAACCCGGCCGGCCCGGATGGCCACCAGTATGCCGCACTCGGCGGCCAAGGCATTTCCATCGTCTCCTATTCCGAAAACAAGGATGAGGCGATGAAATTCCTCGAGTGGTTCATCAAGGATGAGACGCAGAAGCGCTGGGCCGAGCTCGGCGGTTACACGGCAAGCGCCAAGGTCCTGGAATCGGAAGAGTTCCAGAACGCGACGCCCTACAACAAGGCCTTCTATGAGACGATGTTCAAGGTGAAGGACTTCTGGGCAACGCCCGAATATGCCGAGCTGCTGATCCAGATGAACCAGCGCATCTACCCCTATGTGACCGCCGGCCAGGGGACGGCAAAGGAGGCGCTCGATGCTCTCTCTGAGGACTGGAACGCGACCTTCAAGAAGTACGGCCGCCACTAACGGGTGATGAGACCTCGCGGGAGGGAGCCCGGCTCCCTCCCCTTTTCTTCAACTCTGCACCGAATGGTGCTCGCGCGGACGCGACGTCAGCGTTCAGGCAATGCGCAACAGGACGCCGCAAGTGCGCCTAAGCGCTGGGCTCTCGGAGGAGGAGCACATTGGCCACCGTGGTTATGACATCGCTGGATTCGAAGTCGCGCGCTGCTTCGCGGGGCTTGAGCGACATCAAAATTCGCAATCTTTTCATTATTCCGACGATCCTGTTCCTGATCGTCTTCAACATCTTCCCGTTGATCTACTCGCTCGGCTATTCTTTCACCGACTTTCGTGCTTCGACGAACGCGCCGGCCACCTTCGTCGGCCTGCAGAATTATCGGGAACTGCTAAACGACCCCTTCATCTGGGCGAACTTCGCGATTACGGCGAAATACGTGATCGTGTCGGTTACCGGTCAGGTTGTCGTCGGTTTCGGCACGGCGATGCTGCTCAACCGCGAGATTCCGTTCAAGGGTCTGATCACGACACTGCTTCTGCTGCCGATGATGCTGTCGATGGCGGTGGTCGGGCTCTTCTGGAAGCTGCTCTACGATCCATCCTTCGGCATCATCAACTACGCGCTCGGCCTCGGTTCTTTCGAGTGGCTGGCGAATCCCGACATGGCACTCTACGCTGTCGCCATCACCGACATCTGGATGTGGTCACCTTTCGTGATGCTGCTCTCGCTCGCCGGTCTCTCGGCCGTACCGAGGCACCTTTACGAGGCGGCGGCCATTGATCGCGCGGGACCGTTCTATACCTTCTTCCGCATCACCCTGCCGCTGGTGGCACCGATACTCATGATCGCGATCATCTTCCGCACGATGGAGGCTTTCAAGACTTTCGACCTCGCCTATATCCTCACGAGCCAGCCGACCACGGAAGTGATCTCTATCCGCCTCTACAAGATGGCGTTTCAGGAATGGCAGACCGGGCGATCCTGCGCACTCGCCTACATAGTTCTAATCATGGTGCTCGCGATCACCAACATCTACGTCAAATATCTCAACAGGGTGAAGGAGCGCTGAGATGGCGGCCGTCCAAACTCGCTCCGAGCGCGCGCTGAATCGGGTGGCGATCGCCGCCGTGCTCGTCATCACCCTGCTCTTCCTCGCACCGATCTACTGGATCACCTCTACGGCCTTCAAACCGCGCAACCTCGCGACGACAATCCCCCCAACGGTCATCTTCGAGCCGGAGATCTCGCCGTTCGTCAAGCTCTTCACCAAGCGCTCTCAGCTGCGGGCAGCACCGGAGCCCGAAGACTATGCTGCCGCTCCGTGGTGGGAACGGCTGGTCTTCGACGGGGGTGAAAAGGTCGTGCGCTCGGGACGCGGTGAGGTGCAGTTATCCGGCTATCCCAACCGCTTCATGAATTCGCTGATCGTGGCGATCAGCTCTACGGTGCTCGCCGTCGGCATGGGTACCTTCACGGCCTACGGTTTCTCGCGCTTCAAAATGAAGGGCGAAGCGGATCTTTTGTTCTTCATTTTATCGACACGCATGCTCCCGCCCGTGGTCGTGGCAATCCCCATGTTCCTAATGTACCGGGCCGTCGGGCTGAACGACACCCACTGGGGTCTTATCATCCTCTACACCGCCTTCAATCTCTCCTTCTCGGTCTGGCTGATGAAGGGCTTCATTGACGAAATTCCGAAGGAATATGAGGAAGCGGCACTTGTCGACGGCTACACGCGCCTGGAAGCCTTCTTCAAGATCGTGCTGCCAGAGGCCGCCACAGGCATCGCCGCGACCGCCGTCTTTTGCTTCATCACAGCGTGGAACGAGTATGCTTTCGCTCTGATCATGACGAACCGGCGCGCGCAAACGGCACCGCCCTTCATCCCAAGCCAGGTCGGCTCCGGCCTTCCGGATTGGACAGTCATCGCCGCAGGGACCTTCCTGTTCCTGCTACCGGTCGCCATCTTCACCTTCCTGCTCAGGAATCATCTCCTGCGCGGCATGAGTTTCGGAGCGATCCGCAAATGACGTTTCGTGCCATAAACCAGAAGTACCTCGAGCCAGGCTCACAGCTCCTGATGATATTCGGCATCATTGCGCTGTGCCAACCGTGGAACCTGTTCCTCCACCGCTACGGACTGACGATGACGTTAGTCGGGCTGATTGCCTTCATGATCACGTCGAAGGTCCCGCCGGAACAGAAAGCTGACGAGAGCAGGAATCCATGACGCAGATTGAATTGCGCGGCATTGAGAAGCACTTTGGTGCCGTTCAGGTCATCAAGAACCTCAATCTCGCGATCGCTGACAACGAGTTCATTGTTCTGCTTGGCCAGTCCGGCTGCGGCAAGACGACGACTCTACGCGCGATCGCCGGGCTCGAAACGATCGATGAAGGCGACATCCTCATAGACGGTCGGCCGGTGCAGCACATAAAGGCCTCGCACCGGGACATCGCCTTTGTGTTCCAGTCCTTCTCGCTCTACCCGCACATGACAGTCTTCGAGAATATCGCCTTCCCGCTCCGCGCCACGCGCGGCAACCGTACGGATATCGAGCGGGAGGTTCAGGCGGTAGCAAAAACGCTGCAGATCACCCACCTGCTCGCAAAAAGGCCGTCCGCTCTCTCAGGCGGAGACATGCAGCGCGTGGCGATCGGCCGGGCACTCGTCCGGCGCCCCAAGGCGATGCTCATGGATGAGCCGATCGGCGCGCTTGACGCGAAGCTCCGCGAAGAGATGCGCGCCGAGATCAAGCGGCTTCACATCAAACAGGGCTCGACCACGATCTACGTAACCCATGACCAGGTCGAAGCCATGTCCCTCGCCGATCGTATTGTTGTCATGCACGAAGGCGTGCTGCAGCAAGTCGGCAGCCCTCACGAGGTCTACGCTCGTCCTGCCAACATGTTCGTCGCGCAATTCGTCGGGAGTCCGGTCATGAATATGGCTGAAGTGACGGTTTCCGAGGACGCGGGGCATGCGCGTGTGCTGGTCCGAGGTGCTCCAACCGCCGTCGATTTTCCGCCCAGTCTCACGGCCCAGCTCGCTGCCGCTGGGGCCAAAAACGGCAAGCTCACCCTCGGCGTGCGACCGGAAGGGGTTCTCGTTTCACGGGAAGCACGTGAGGGCTTCGTGCCCGTCGAGGCCCATATCATCGAACCGCTCGGCTCGCATGACATCATAGACCTGCAGATTGGCGCCCAGATGTTGCGTGCAAGGACGAAAAGTGGCTTCGTACCCAGGCCCGGCGAGGCCGTCTGGGCTCGGATAAATCCGGCGCAGGCGCATTTCTTCGACAGCTCGACCGGCACATCTTTCGGGATTAGGCTCTGATGGCGCATATCGAACTCAAAGGTATCACCAAGACCTTCGGAACCCACACGGCCCTGAAGGATCTCAGTTTCGAAATTGCCGACGGAGAGTTTTTCGTGCTGCTCGGCGAGACGGGCGCCGGCAAGACGACGACGCTTAGGCTGATTGCCGGGCTCGAAAATCCAACGGGCGGACAAATCTTCATCGACGGTGAGGATGTCGCCGCCTGGGGCGCCGCCGAGCGCGACGTGGCGCTTGTGCTGCAGCAGTATTCCCTTTACCCGCGCTATACGGTCCGCGAGAACCTCGAATTCCCACTCAAAGCTCGCATCCGGCGTGTCGAACCGGCCGAGATCAAAGAGCGTGTCGCCCGCGCCGCGAGGACGCTCCGCATTGAGCATCTGCTCGACCGCAAGACGGACCGCCTATCGGGTGGCGAGATGCAGCGCGTTTCCATCGGCCGGGCTATCGTGCGCAAGCCGCGCGTCTTTCTGATGGACGAGCCCCTTTCCGCCCTCGACGCCAAACTGCGTGAGGCGTTGCGTACTGAGCTCAAGAACCTTCAGATGAATCTCGGGGCAACCTTCCTCTTCGTCACCCACGATCAGATCGAAGCCATGTCGATGGGCGACAAGATCGGCGTACTCAACAACGGTCAGCTCGTTCAGACCGGCACGCCGCAGGAGATCTATCGCAATCCGGTCAACACTTTCGTTGCACGCGCCGTTGGCTCGCCGCCGATGAACCTGATCTCGGGGAGGCTTGCGGGCAGCGAGGCTATCGCGGACGAGGGCTACCGATTGCCTTTTGACGCGGCGTTCGGCACTGCGGTGGACGGAAGGCCCCTCACCTTCGGCATCCGCCCTGAAGATCTTTTCCTCGAAAGCGGCGCACCCGGCGAAGCCCGCGTGCACGACGTCGAGAATCATGGCGTCGAGAAGATCGTCACGCTTCGCACAGGCAACCATTTCTTGCAGGCGACAGTGCCGGCCCAGACCGACCTTGGGATCGAGGAGGCTGTTCGCTTCTCCTGGAATCCGGAAAAGGTCGTGCTCTTCGACGGCGGAAGCGGGATAAGCCTGCGCCACGCTGGCTGAGTCATCGACGACCAAAACTGCTTCCATCCGGGGTCGTGACTTCCAGTCCGTTTGCCTGTCATTCATATGGCCACGCAGGATGTGTCCATCCGGAATTCGCGAAATCCCGATGCCTAAGCCGGGAAGCGCCGCCGATAGTGTTCGACGACCTCAGGGTTGCGGAGATTAATGGGCAACCCGCCTTTCAAGATGCGGATGGCTTCGGCCGCAGCGCCCGTTCCCATGCGCATCATGCTTTCCTCGGTGATGCCGGCGAGGTGAGGCGTCACGATCACGTTGTCCAGCCGGAAGTAAGGATGCTCGAGCGGTAGGGGCTGTGTTGAGAACACGTCGAGGGACGCGCCGCCGATACGGCCCGCCTCCAGTGCCTCGATCAACGCTGCGTCATCCACGACGGGGCCGCGCGACACGTTGACGAGGATCGCGCCGGGCTTCATGCGCGCAATCCGCTCACGGCTCAAGAGCCCGGTCGTCCCAGGCGTGAGCGGGCAACAGAGAACGACGATATCCGCCGTCGAAACCAGGTCGTCGACCGAGAGAAAGCGCACACCGTCGGGCAGGCTTTCCGGCGAGCGGCTGTTGGCAACGATCTCCAGCCCAAACCCGTACTTCGCGATCCGGAAGACCGCCTTTCCCACATTGCCCATGCCGATGATGCCCATGGTGCGGCCGGCGAGGTCGAGTGCTCGATCGGAGTGAGCTCGCCCAGCACTCCACCCGCGACTTCTGAGGTCGCGGTCCATGGGACGGAACTGGCGCAGCAGCGCAAGCGTCACCATGATGACGTGTTCCGCTACAGTCGGCGCATTGACGGCCGGTACGTTGGCGATCAGCACGCCGGCGGCCGTGGCAGCGTCGTAGGGAATCATGTCGAGCCCGGCGCCGTGCCTGACTGCCGCCCGCAGGGCCGATGCTTCTTCGAAGAAGGCGGGCGGGATCGGCGCGCGCACGATGACAATCTCCGCGCCCTCGCCTTCATGGAGCAAGGTTTCGGGATCGAGGGCGGACGCTAGCCGCAGATCACCCGCCGCCTTCAACATGGCCTCTGCCTGGGGATGCAGGGGATGGGTCGAGAAAATGAAACTCATCGTCCTCCTCATTGTCGACCGGGCTACTCCGCGGCTGTCGCAGGCCCGCCGATGAGGCCCTTCCAGTAGCTTTCCGCGCCCTGCAGATGCGCATTCATCAAAGCTTGGGCGAGATTGCCGTCGCGTGCGAGCAGCGCCTCGTAGATACGGATGTGCTCCTCGTGCGAGCGGCGGCTGCGGGCGATATCAGCGAAGTAGATGGGCAGCCGCTGTTCGCCCATCGTGTAGTAAACGCTGCAGACGCGGTGAAACACACTGTTCTTCGTCGCCCGGACGATCTCCAGATGAAAATCCCTGTCCTCGCGCGCGAGGCCCTCGCCTGCAGCGATCTTCGCCTCGGAAGCGGCGAGAATCTCGCGCAGGCGTTCATAGTTCTCCTCCGTCGCCCGCGCGCAGGCGAGTTCCGCCGCCTTGATCTCGTGGATCTTGCGGAGCTCCACCGTTTCGTAGATCACGATCGGGTCCAGTGGCACGCCAGCACGCGCGAAGAGTGCGATCGCCTCGACGCTCGCCTCCGTCGTCGTCAGATAGATACCCGACTTCGCCCGGCGCTCCACAATGCGCATGGCTTCCAGGATTGCCAGAGCCTCCCGGAGCTGCCCCCGGCTAACGGCGAAGTGCTCGGCGAGCTCTCGCTCCGATGGCGTTCGCCCATTGCTGCTCGAAGTCGTAAATAGATGGGCCGCCAGATCGGAAAGCAGATTGTTTTCTTTCATGGTTACAGTCTTTGCGCGTGAGTCTCCAGGACGCGTTCGTTTATCGTAAATCCCAGGCCGGGTTTATCAGGAATCTCTATCATCCCGTCTCTCACAGCCACGGTCTCCTCAACGAGGTCGTGGATCATCGGGTTCGCGCCAACCGAATATTCGACGACAAAGCTTGCCGGAGTGGCCGCGCAGATGTGCAGGCCCGAGAAGAAGCATGGGGCACCGGCCCACAAATGGGGGGCAAAGCGGAGATTGAAGGCACTGGCGATCACACCAATGCGCATGGCCTCCGTGATGCCGCCGCAGAAGGCCGGATCGGGCTGGAAAATATCGGCCGAGCGCAGCACCGCAAGATCGCGGAAGGCGAAACGAGTGGCTTCGCTCTCGCCGGCTGCGATCGGCACCTTTCCAGCGGCGCGCACTTCCGCCATGCCGGCCTTATCATCTGCGATCACCGGCTCCTCGAACCAGGCGAGATCGCAATCCTGGACGAGCTGGATGAAACGTTTCGCGTCGGCAACCGTATAGGTGCCATGCGCATCGACCATGATCTCCACCGAAGGGCCCAGCGCCTTGCGGGCGGCACGCACGCGGGCGGCCGAGACGTGCGGCGCGCGGTCCATTGCGCCGACCCTCATCTTGACCGATTTGAAACCGCCGCTGCCAATGTAGGACTGCAGCTGGCCGCCGATCTTTTCGACACTCTCCCACCCGCCGGATGCATAAGCAGGCAAGCGGTCCGCCTTACGCCCGCCGAGAAGCTTCCATACCGGCACACCCAGCGATTTACCAAGAATGTCCCACAATGCGATGTCGACCGCACTGATCGCGGCAATGGAGAGGCCCCGGCGCGAGAGTTCCGGCATTGCATGACCCGACATCGCCGCCGTTTCGTGGCGCACGCCGTTGTAGAGCATCTCCCAGATCGCGGAGATGTCGGAGGGGTCGCGACCGACGAGCTTCGGCCCCACCTCATGGTTGAGCATGTGCACGAGCGCTCCGTAAGTACCCGCGCTGCCCGCGGCATTCTTGCCCTCACCCCACCCAACGATCCCGTCATTTGTTTCTATGCGCAGGATTGCCGCGTCGAAGGTTGTCAGGCGCCCGAAATCGCTGTGATGCTGCCGACTTGCTTCGATGGGTATGCGAATCCACCAGGCTTGGACGGTCTTGATACGCATTTCGCCTCCCCAACCTCGGCGCG
The DNA here is from genome assembly GCF_030124405.1 of Sinorhizobium sp. 7-81. Classification (NCBI taxonomy): domain Bacteria; kingdom Pseudomonadati; phylum Pseudomonadota; class Alphaproteobacteria; order Hyphomicrobiales; family Rhizobiaceae; genus Sinorhizobium; species Sinorhizobium sp. 7-81. The sequence goes on from NZ_JASKLT010000010.1 coordinate 38,127, forward strand.
CCGGCCGCAGGGCATGCTCGGGACCGGTCCTCACTTGATCAGTGGCAGGATGGTCTCGGCGGTGATCCTCATCTGGTCATCGTAGAACTTCTCGGTCAGCAGGCTCGATCCGTGATCCTGGATGAACTTGAGCTGCTCCGGCGGGATGTCGACCGGACTGCGCTCAACCATGTCCGGATATTTCGCCGCAGGCGTGCGGTCGACCGGAGCCACGAACTCATTGGTGAGCGCGCCGTCGTATCCGATCTCTTTGAGAGTGGCGACGATCTTCGGCCAGTCGAGATGGCCGAGGCCCGCCGCAAAGCGGTTGTTATCCGCCACATGGAAATCAAAAAGTCGGTTTCCGGCGAGCCTGATCGCGTCGTATATGTCTTCCTCTTCGATGTTTAGGTGAAAGGCATCGAGGCAAACGCCGCAACCGGGATCAACTGCATCGGCCAGCGCAAGTGCTTGGGCAGCACGGTTGAAGAGATAAGTCTCGAAGCGGTTGAGCGGCTCAATTGCCAGCCGGACGCCCTTTTTTTGGGCGTGGGCGAAGCACTCCTTGGTCGCATCCACGACCCACTTCCATTCCTCCTCCTCGGTGCCATCCGGAACGACCTTGCCGACGGTCGCCGGTACAAGGGTGACGATCTCGCCTTCGAGTTCACTCACCATCGTTATGACACTCTTCACGTAATCCACTGAGCTTGCGCGCTGGCCCTCGTCCTTGGCTGCGAGGTTGCGCTCGCCGAGCGTTAGCGTCACCGCGCCCCAGCAGCGAATGCCGTGTTCCTTGAGCAGCGCGCGAGTGTCCTTGATGTCGTATTGGGCCGGCTCGCCTGAAATCTCGATGCTCTCGTAGCCGTACTTCTTGATGCGTTTCAGCGTGACGGCGAGAGGCTCCGCCCGCATCCAGTTGTGCGTCGAAAGGTGCATAAACGTCCCTCCCAGGCTGGCGCTACTCCCAACACTCGAGGGGGTGCGCGGCGCTTCCTCCACTAGACACCATTCTGGTTTGGCCAATTCTCCTTTGTCAAGGCGCTATCTGAAATTATCGCCTGCGGAGCAAGCGTGCCTGCGCCTCCTCGACTTTCTCGGCGTTTCACGCGATTGCGGGGCGAAGCTCGGCCGCTTCGCATTCGAACACATGACGTTGTCACCTTGACCAGATTGCCACATTTGGTATTACCAGATTGGCAGATGGGGAGGCCGTTACCGCGCAGCCGGAGGAGGAACGATGAAGATCGGTATGTGCATGTTTCTTTGGACGACGAGCGTCGGCCGGAAACATGAGAAGCTACTCCGGGACATTAAGGCGACCGGCTTCGACGGGGTTGAGATTCCGATCTTCGAGGGCACTCCGGACGACTACCGCCGCCTCGGCGCATTGCTCGATGGCATCGGCCTGGAGCGCACTGCTGTGTCTGCCATGAGCGACCCTTCCATGAACCTGATTTCGCCTGACACCGCGACGCGCAAGCGCGGCATCGCCTACATGCGGTGGGCTATCGATTGCGCCGCCGCCCTCGGTGCGCACACGCTAAGCGGGCCCCTGCATTCTACGCTGGGCCAGTTCTCAGGCACCGGGCCCACCGCCGCGGAACTGAGGCGGTCCATCTTCTCGCAGCGCACGATCGGCGATCATGCCGTTGAGCGCGGCGTCACCGTTGCGCTCGAGGCGCTGAACCGCTTCGAATGTTATCTCTTTAACACGATGGACGACCTTGCCGGCCATATTGATGCAATTGGGCATCCGAATATTCGCGCCATGTACGACACCTTCCACAGCAACATCGAAGAAGCCGACCCCATCGGAGCCTTCACCCGTAACAAGGAACACATCGTACACGTCCACATCTCGGAGAACGACCGCGGCGTGCCGGGCCGGGGGAACATCCCCTGGACCGAGACCTTCAAGGCGATCCGCGCAAGCGGCTATGACCAATGGCTGACGATCGAAGCCTTCGGTCGTGCATTAAAGGAGCTTGCGGCTGCAACGAAGGTCTGGCGCGACTTTTCCGAGACGCCCGAGGCCGTCTATCGCGATGGATACCGTCACATCCGCGAGGGATGGCAGGGAGTTGCGTAGTGCGAAAAGTGAAGCAGCGTTTGCGAGCGGGTCTGCGGCGCCCGAACATCGGCCATGCCTCCGCCTCGCTCGGCGAGCCCTTCGCCTCCAGCGCCAGCAGATAGCGTCCACGGCGCCGGTCTCCCGCCAAACCATCGCCGGCCTCCCCGACAGCGAGAAAACTGTCACCTGTCTATCCGGTTTCGGGCAACCTGCGCCCGGGCAGCTTCTCATTCACCCGGGCGCATGAAAAGAGGTAAGGTGGCATAACGGGGCCGGCCTCTGCTCGAAATCACAGACGTTCTAACTGTGAAGCGCCTCCCCCACAGCTTCGTAGAGTCTCCCGCGGCCGCTCGGCAGCTCGACCGAAGAAGGGTCACCATTCTACCCTCTCGCAACCTGTGAGGAAAGTGAAAGACCGACCCGAAGCGGACATTGACCGAGGCGGGATTGCTGCCGACAATCGTCGTGTCGATAAACTTTGGGCAGGTACAGTTCACCCCATCGACATGCAATGCATGGATTTCCATAGGGTGCGGCTGAGGCAAGGCGCGATTAGGGTTGTGCGCGTGATTTCGCCAACACAGATATTCAAAACAAGTGCTGCGCGACGCGCTGACGGTCCGCAGCTTTTCTCGTCCGTAGGAGGAGGCAATGACGACGGCGTTTAACTCGCTTGGCGAAATCGACTCCGAAGCAGGGCGAGCGGCTCGGATCATCGAAAGCGTGGTTGGCAACGCATGGGCGACCGACGCCGCCGGCAAATTCACCTACGTGACTCCGGCGACGTTGTCGCTTCTCGGCATGACGCTGGAGGACTTCAATTCGCCTGTGGAACAGGGTCCTTCCGGTTGGAGATCGGGAGTAGTGAGGAGGGCAGGCTCGAATTTGCACGAGCTCGTTTACAGAAATGATGGTTTTGAGAGCTTGGAGACAATCGAAGGTGACGGGGACCTAGGAAGCCGCTGTGAGCCCCATCAGCAGATGAGTCTGGAAGCAATCGTGCGCCCGTCATCTGACCGCCGTTCCTCCAGAACCGGTAGCAGGCTTTCCGACGACCACCAGTCTGTCGCCGGGAACATCACCTCTGGTCCTGGTCGCCGTTGACAGCCGTTCCCAGATGCCGTTTCGCCGGAAGGGGACGACTCCGGCATGTATTTGGCGATGGATAGCTAATTTCTCTCGGTTTCAGGCGGCACGAAGAGGCGGCTTCGGGCACACAGGCGGTCAGGACCTCCCCTCTTCTTTCAGCCGCTATCACCCGACGATGCCGAGAACCAGGAGACTAGAGCTTGAGGTGCAGCGGGCTTAGGACGATTCTGGTCGAAATCGATCCTTCCCTGCCAAATACGGGAATTGACGTGAGCGCAGCCGCCGCCTCGAAGCCCTCATCGTCCCCCTGCCGGAACCGCAGGTCGGCACTCTAGGGATCGTCGACGTCCTTGCCGCCACGGGTATGCTCTGACGGGAACACCGCTGAGTATTTTCAGATCGGGATGCCAGGATCGAGTAACCAACCCGTTGATCGTGTCGATCTCTCGGCCAATGCGGGGAAATGACCGTCGAGGTTCGCGGCCGCTCTCGCAATCGGTTGGACAACAGGAACGGCAGCGCGCGCAAGATGATGTCCAGCCTCACTTTCCTCGAATGCGACCGTGCTGAAATAGTGGGTTGGCATGCACTGTCAATGTCGGGTGGGGCGCGGCGGAGTGTAGGGGCCACGAAAGCGGGAGACGCGTGGCGCCTCCCGCCGTTCTGGCTATAGGGAAGCGGGACCTGCGGATCGGCCAAGGACTTCCTCATCGTTCTGCGGCAACTGACCGTTCGGGGTCATCTTGTCCACCGCGTCCGGGATCGATGTCGAAAGGCGCCTCAACAGTTCATTGTAATCCAGGCCGGTCTTTGCGGCCAACTCCTGAAGGGTATCCTTGCCGATCGACGATTCGACCTGTTCGGGCGAGATGCCTTGAGACGGCTTCTCGGCGCTTACCCAGGAGTCTGCCGCCTCCTGGTTTCCACCGTTCTTGAAAGCATCGACAAGTTCTCCCACGCCTTTGCTGAGCGAACCTTCCTCGGAGCCGCCGAACATCTTGCCGAGTTCGCCGAGAATACCGCCGCTGTTCTGCGCGCCCGCCTTTGCATCCTGAAAGATCTGGCCAAGCTTATCGCGGTTCTGGTAACCAGCGACCGCGAGCAGCCCCAATAGCGCCGCGAGCGACGGCATGGTGTTGCGAGATGAAGCCATTGTCGGTTCCTTTCTGCTTGGTGAGCTCTTAAGCGCGCCGGGCGACGGCGCCCCATACGAGCAATACAATCACGGCGCCAACGATGGCGCCGATGAACCCGGCGCCCTGGTTGGCGTTGTACCACCCTAGTGCCTGCCCCAGATAGGAGGCCACGAAAGCCCCCACAATGCCCAAGATTGTCGTCAGGACGAAGCCTTTCGGCTCGTTTTCGCCGGGCACGATGAGCTTCGCCACGATACCGGCGACAAAGCCAATGATGATGGTCCAGATTATACCCATTCCAGAAGTCCCTCGTTTAAGTAGGCGGCGTGAACGCAAGCCTGCTGATTGCATCCGCGGGCTCCGAGGCTCCCGTCTTTTGGAAACAACAAAAGGGGCATGAGAAAATCACACATAGCGCCGCCCCGCAAGAAGCAGCCAGGGTAAAGGCGCAGTTCAATCCGCAGAACGTCGAGGTCGGCATCCGCAAGCTGATCTTCCTGGCCCGCAACAATGCCGATGGTGCGCTATCTGATCCAGAAGGTGGTGATCGGCAAGACACCGGGTCATCAGCCGGCAACGTTTGCAGGTGCACGGCTCGATTGCCAGCGTCATGGCATCTATGGAGGTGCTCGAGCTGATGGAGCGTCAGTTCATCGCAGCCGCAGAACGATCTGACGGAGAAGCTAGACTCTGGCGAGATCGACACCGTGGCCAAAAACAAAAGCTCCTCGATGCTTAGCCAACGCCTCACCCTCTCCTCCGGTCGCTTCGCCATGATCGACAACGGCCTTGGCTTCCAGCGCGTCCCCTGGTCGCGCGAACTCGACCGCAAGCTCGGCCAGCACGTCGCCGGCGTCGCCAGGGAGAGCGGCAGCATCTAGTGGTCGATCGGCCGCAAACGCGACCTCGGCCTTTACGAGTCGGCTAGACCACCGCCATTGAGGGGAATGACCCTATCGGTCTCCGTGATCACGCTTCGCCGATGGGTGATCGCAAGCACGGTCACATCCGGCGAGAGCATGCGGATATGTTCCATGATGTCGCGCTCGGTCGTCTCATCGAGCGCCGAGCTGGCCTCGTCGAGAAAGAGGATCGCTGGATCGCCGTAGAGCGCGCGGGCGATGGCGATGCGCTGACGCTCGCCGCCCGATAGCTTCAGGCCTCGTTCGCCAACCGTCGTCTCGAGGCCCTCGGGCAGAGCCTCGATGAAGGACAGGATCGCCGCCTTCTCGGCCGCCCGGCGCAAGCGTTTCTCATCGCGCGCACGGCCGAGCAGAATGTTGTCAGCCAGGCTCTCGTTGAGCAGCACGACCTCCTGCGGCACGACGGCAACCGCGCTGTACCAGTCTGCCTGGTCGATGGTCGCAAGATCGACGCCATCGACGAGGATGCGCCCCTGATCCGGTTCGATCGATTTCAGCGCTAGCCTGAAGATCGTAGACTTGCCGGAGCCGGTCTCGCCGACGAGGAAAGTGATGGCACCGCGCTCGGCGGTGAAGTCGATATCCTTCACACCACGCCCGTTGCCATAGGCGTAGCTGACACGCTCGGCGACGATGCGGCCCTCGGTCGGCACGAAGCTCGGCGCATGCGACACCTGCCGCTCCTCGGGGGCCGCCCACATGGTTGCGAGTGGGACGAGGGCCGCCCGCGAGCGCGCCACGTCATCGATGGCGTGAGCGATCATCTCGAAGGGCATGTTGAGCTGCAGCAGCAGCGTGTTGAACAGGACGATGTCGCCGATGGTCAGCGCGCCGGCCTCGTAACGCGGCAAGAGTAGCCAGAGGGTGACGGCGAACTGGATGGTGAGCCCCACCCCTAGCACAGCGATGTAGCCGAGACGCTGCAGCACATAGGCGCGCCAGTTGTCGCGCACTTCTTCGGCCTGCGCCGTGAAGCGCCGGCTCATCCAGCCATGGCTGCCGAAATGCCGCAGCGTCTCCATGGCATTCATGGCGTTGCCGACGAAGCGGGCATTCTCCTGGCCGGCCTCAATAGCCTTGTCGAGGAAGACGCGGGCCCCACGCGCGGAGATGAGTGTGAGGGTGACGGCGGCGACGCCGTAAACCACGACGATTGCCGTCACCTCGATGTTGATCAACGCACCAAGGGTGGCGAGCGTGAGCAGGATCTGCGTTGCGCCGGGGATGAAAACGATGAGGCCGAGCTGCACCAGCGTCGTCAGCGCCTCGCGTCCACGCGCGCTCGCATTCTGGATCTCGGCCGGGTTGTGCTCGACAAAGAAGGTACTGGTCTTCTTCAGGATGCGTTCAAAGAAGCGCGTACCGCTGATGAAGCCGAGATTCTCCGCGCTCATGAAAGAGAGGTACTGCATCATGTGCTGCAGCGCCGACGAGAGCCCCAAGAGCACGGCATAGGCCACGAATCCCCAGGCGAGTATCGGCAGGAAGCCCTCCTGCGGCAAACGATCGATCAGCCGCGAGAAGAGAAAGGGCGCGGCGACGCTCGCAACGCTGGAGAGCAAGACGACCACGGCGACGAGGAACAGCATCCAGCGGTCGGACTTCCAGTACGCGCGGAGGATTTCGGAGATCGGAGCGAGAACGGCAGGTTTGGTCATTGGTCGGCACTGATCGCGTTCGGGGACAGTCAGACTCTTGACCGCCGAACGACGCGGAGCCTTTTGGTGGACATGCCTTGCTGGGGAAAGAACTGTGCCACCCGGCTGCTGGGTATATCAAGTTAGTTAGTATCTGGGATTAAGATAGATGTCCGTTTCCCATGGCTGAGTTGGAACTCCCGTTACGACCGCTTCGCCATTCCGTCCGCAGGCTCGGCGGCTTCCGGTCCAGCTCTTGTCCTCTCCACAATCAGCGTCCGTTGGAAGTCCACCAGCAGATCGCGAATGAAAAGCTACCTGCGTGCGATCATAAGCCGAATCGAAGTTGGGGACCGGACTATCAAAATCAATGGCCGCATTGCGGACCTTGCTGAATGTGATTTGGCGCCTGAGGGAACAGGTAGGCTGATTTGGTTTCGCCTGAAATCCCGTTACAGTCTGAATTCATCGGTGGTCCCAAGGGTTTAATACGATGACTCCTGCCGCTTCGAAGGGGCTGGTGTCGCGCGTCGCTACGATAAATCCCTTGGAGGCGGCAATGGCGGCAATATATCCGTCGGGCGTCGGGAATCGCTTCCCGGCCGCTCGCGCCGCCATCGCTAGGTCGGCATAATGCCGAGCAGCGCCGATGTCGAAGGGCAGCACGCGATGGCCAAACAGTTCGAGCACGCCGTCAAGCGTTTCGGTCAGAGCCTGCTCGCGCCGCCCGTCAGGCAACGCACCGATACCAAACAACAGCTCGGCTAGCGTCACACTGGACAGATATAGGGTTTCAGCGACCTGCTCGTTCAACCATGAGCGCACAGCCGGATCGGGTTCTGGTTTCATCGCCTCGGAGACGACATTCGTATCCAAGACGATCATTCAAACCTCATTGGTTCCGCCGGCGCCCCATCACGTACCTGGTCAAACACTGCGAAGTCATCATTGGTCAGTCCCAGCCGCCGGCCGAGCTCCGCCAAGGCATCTCCTATACGAACGCGCTGCTCGGGCTTCACTACACTTTCCAAAATCTCACGGACTTCCGCTTCGGTGCTGCGGCCGTGCATCGCCGCGCGCACGCGCAAAGCGCGGTGCACCTCATCGGGCACGTTCCGAACTGTCAGGATAGCCATAGTCAAATCCTCGCACTCGCCTTCAATGACAGCAATATGATCGTTATGCAGTCATCTCGCAAGTTTTGAGCGAGTGACCTTTGCGACTCCGTAAGGGGCAGCCGCTCAAACAATCAAGCAATCGCCGGGATATCGAATAGGACAAGGGTCGCGGCTCAGCCACTAATCACAATGGAGGCAATCGCGCAGCTGCACCATTCCAGTCGATACATTACGCGATTTTCGAAGCACAGAACGGGGACATCACCTACAGCGCGCTTCTAGTCTCGTGGAGGTAGGGCTGCTCTCGACCATCCTCTGGCGTTCCGGGGCGCGCCAGAAGGGAAATCGTGACCCATATCCGAGTGGGGCCGGCAACAGGTGAGCATTGAGCGTTGATCCTCCCCCGCCACCGGCAATGCACGCCGACATTGCTCTCCTGACGCATTTTGGTCCCCCTAACTTCGATGTTTCTGTTACACTCTATTCCTAACCGGGGACTCGAAATGACTTCCGACAATTTGCCTGAACAGGTCGACCGACTTCTCGACAATGCCGATCTGGCGGAAGCTCTCGAAAACAAACAATTCAAACGATTTCTCGATCAAGTACCGATCGCTCTCGTCCTCTCTAAAATCGGCTCTCGGGGAGACCGAATTATCTACGCCAACCCAGAGTTCGAGCGCCTTTCAGGATTGGCCGCGTCGGAGGTTGAGAACAAGGATTGGGGCGTGCTTGAAGCAGAACCTGCCGTCGCGCAGGAAATGTCATCGCTCGGTCAAGCCATTGTGATCCAGACCGACCACGTCGGAACCTTCAAAAGAAGTACTGGGGACACGACGGCCATTATGGACGTCTATTCAAGTGTGGTCGAAGATGACGAGGGAACGCCGTGTTTCCGCCTGGTCGCACTTGTGGATGTGACCGAGCACCGGCAGGCCGAGCGCGAGGAGTTCGAAAACCGTATCAAAGAGCAGGATCTCCTGCTTCGGGAGCTGCAACACCGTGTGAAGAACAACCTTCAGATGATCACGGCACTAATCCGCCTCGAAGCACGCAGCAATCCGGCCCCAGACACGAGGTCCTTCGAAAGGTTGGCCGGGCGGATTGAAGCCCTCACCACCCTGTATCAAGCCCTGGCAAAGGGAGAGAGCCCTCAGAAGGTGGATCTTGGCGTCTATATCGGTCAGATCGCATCCGCCGTCATGGCGTCGAACGCTTGCGATGGGGTCAGCCTTGACATGAAAATTGACCCATATCCCGTTTCGATTAACGTCGCCATGCCAACGGGCCTGGTCGTCAACGAACTGCTCACTAACGCGCTCAAGCATGCTTTCACGGGGCGCGAAGGAGGGGTAATCACTCTGCGAAGCACTTTCGGGGATGATGGTTATCGCGTGATCGTTGCGGACGACGGAATAGGTCTGCCCGAAGGGGAAATCTGGCCCAAACACGGCAAGCTTGGCGAGTTGATCGTGCAATCGCTGCGCGAAAACTCTAAAGCTGATTTCCAGATGATCTCCGCTCCGGGTCGGGGCACACGCGCAACGATAAGTTTCAGACACAGCTCTCCCTAACCTTTTTTGGTCGTGGCAGAGATACCAGGACCTATCCCAAGCCCCGTTTCACGATGGTTGGAGCCTGATTGGGCAGCGACTGGATCGAATTCGTGCGTTACCCGCGCGAGGCGTTTTTGGGGGCGGCGGATGCAACCAGGCGATCACTACTCACGGGCGCTTCGGATTATCCCCGACCCGCTGTTGGATTTTTTTGAGCCGTTTGCGGTCAAATGACCCGCGTCCTAACAGATTTGATTCTGATCAATGTGGATGATCCGTGGCGCAGCTATCGGCCGTCTTCTCGACATCAGGCTGTGCGAATGTAGTGATGTCTGGTGAAAATCTCACTCTGCCTACCACTTGCATTAACGACAATCGTCTAACGTCGGGTCATGGATAAGGACATCACGCGACTAGCTGAACTATTCGAGTCCTCCCCTGTTCTCGCGGCGGTCTACGACGAGTTTGACCGACTTCGTTACGCGAACAAGGCGTTTCGAGCGGCGTACTTCATCGAGCCGGATGAGACACCCTTTTGGCCCGATCTGATGCGGCGGAATTTTCATGCCAAACGCGGGACTGTTATCCACGCTGCAGACTTTGAAGAGTGGCTGATCGCGACCCAGTCTCGCCGCGGGAAGGTTGGCTTCAGAGCCTTTGAAACCGATCTGATCGACGGACGTTGGCTGTGGATGACCGAGACGGTCCAGAAAGACGGATGGATGCTTTGTGTTGCCAGCGATGTGACGGGCTTAAGGGCCAAGACGCGCACCGTCCGGCAGGACCGGGATCTGGCGATAAAGGCCTCCTATACCGATGAACTGACCGGTATCGCCAATCGCCGCTTCGTGACCGCTCGAATTGAAGACATGTTGCAGCCGCAAGAGGATGCTGAGACATCGTTAGGCTGCCTTTGCGTCCTCGACATCGACCGCTTCAAGAGCATCAATGACGAATATGGTCACCAGATCGGCGACCTGGTGCTCAGAGACTTTGCAAAGAGGGTCCATCGCCTGGTCCGGCGCACCGACTGCTTCGGACGTATCGGCGGAGAGGAGTTCGTGCTCACACTTCCAGCCACTCCCGTCGGCCAGGCACACTTGATCGTCGATCGGATGCTCGCCTCCGTGCGCAAATCCAGGCCATTGCCGGAGCATCCGGACTTCCGATACACATTCTCGGCAGGCATTGCGTGCGCCCAGTCCGGGGATACGGCTATTAGCCTCTATGCCCGCGCAGACCGGGCACTTTACATGGCAAAGCTTGGTGGCCGCGATCGTATCCACACAGACGATTCGCCTGCCGATCGATCCGCCAATGCCGGATGATGTGAAGGCGGGGGCGCTGCAGCGACTAACAAGGTGGTCACCACCGCCGTCAGGTGGAGATTTGACGACCGGACTACGGGGAGGTATCCGCGCAGCCGCCGCATTACAGTCGGCTGCTGGCGTGTTCGACATTTCACTGGCCGTGTACTTTAGGCGCTCTGACACCGCGAAACACACCAAGGGCCGCTCCAAGCGTGCCGCCAGCGACCAGCCCTGCAGAACCGCCAGCAAGGAACGCAATCAGACAGTTGAGGAAAATAGTCCCTTCACCGGAATCCGGCAGGAGAATGATTGCGGCGACGAGACCGATCAGACCACCGATCGCTCCAAATGCAATTGCAAACAGCGTCACGGACTCCGAAGGATCGATCTGCCGGTCCGGCAGCTCTTTCTGCATCGAATTTGACCTCTCCGTGGGAGAGCGGCTGTCCACGCGTTCATCCCTGCTCTGCATTGGATCCTCCGGGATGGAGTTTCGGTTCATCGTTATCTTCCGATCGGGAACGCTGATACCTGCTCACAGTTCCTTCTCCTGCCATTGGTGCCTCGTCCGCCTCGTCGTCCAACAAGACCCTTTCCGCGGCCCCGTCGAGATCATCATATTGCCCGGAACGAAGCGACCAGAGAAATGCCAGGAGGCCTACCGCGCCCATCGCCAAGGCAATCGGTATGAGAACAGCGAGGTAGTTCATTTCGCTGCCCTGGCTGGTTCTCTCGCACGGAAGCTGCGGCCGTACTTCCCGGTCCGTGCCCCGAGGCGCAGTGCGTTTCCGACGACGATGATCGAGGACAAGGACATCGCAATTGCAGCAGCGAGCGGCGTGACCTGTCCGGCAATCGCGAACGGCACACTGACGAGATTGTAAGCGACCGCCATCCCGAAATTCTGGCGGATCAGCGCATCGGCTCGAGACGCCGTCTGCATGATGTCCCGGACAGCCATCAGGCTGTGCCCCAGGAATACGAAGTCGGACGCGCTCCGGCCGATATCCGTGGCCGATGCAGGCGCGATCGACACATGCGCGGCCGCCAGCGCAGGCGCGTCGTTGAGCCCGTCGCCGATCATCAGCACCTTGCGCCCGGCGGCGGACAACGACCGGATGGCCTCCACCTTTTCACCTGGAAGCAGCTCGGCCGAAAACTCCCCGATGTCCAACTGTCTGGCAACGGACGAAACCGCAGGATGGTTATCTCCCGAAACTATGCTCACTGAAAGGCCAGCCGAGCGCAGCGTCTGGACAAGCTCGCGAGCGCCGGGACGGATGGAGTCCTCGAATGCGAAAACCGCTATCGTTTCGCCGTCCTTCGACAGCACGGTTGTCGACGACGTGCCGACTTCGATGGGCGGCGCGGAAGACGCCCATGAAGGGCGCCCGAGGCGATAGACCGCGTCCCCTGCCCGCCCCACGATCCCGCACCCATGGGTCTCCTTGAGACTGTCGAACGTCACGGGAGATGACTGACGACCGGCGCTGGCGGCGGCAATAGCAACGGACGCGGGATGCCGCGAGACCCTCGCCATCACGGCTGCCAAGGACAGGAGCCGGGGCTGAATGTCGCCCGCGTTAACCAGGCGCATATCGCCAAGGGTCAGCGTTCCGGTCTTGTCGAGGAGTACGGTATCGATCTCGTTCAACCGCTCGAATGCGGATCCGTCACGAGCCATGATGCCGCGTTCAAAAAGGCGCCGCCCCGCCACCACCTGCACCATCGGAACGGCAAGTCCAAGGGCGCAGGGGCAGGTTATGATCAGCACAGCGATGGCAATGGTGACGGACTTGTGGAGGTCTCCGGTTCCATAGAGCCATGCGAGCATGGAAAGGAGCGCGACGCCATGCACGACGGGCGAATACAATCCGGCCGCGCGATCAGCGATGCGGCGATAGCTGGAGCGCTCGCTCTCGGCCGCCTCCATCATGCGGGTCATCTCGGCCAGGAAGGAACCGTCGGCGGATGCGGTCGCAATCAGTGTCAGCGGATTGGCGAGGTTCATCACGCCCGCCTGCAGCGCGCTTCCAGGCTCGGCACGCTTCCACCGGCTCTCCCCCGAAACGAGCGAGCAATCGAGCTCCGAGGCGCCTTTGACGACAACGCCGTCGACGGGCACACGTTCGCCGGCGGTGACGAGCAGATGCATGCCCGGCTTGACCTCGGAAAGCGGGACGTAATCAATAGTGCCGTCTGCCCGGATGACACTGGAGCCCCTTGGCGCGAGCCTTGAAAGCGCTCCCACCGCGGAACGCGCCCTGCCCCGCATCAGATGGTCCAGCGTTCGCCCTGCCAGCAGAACGAACAGCAAGGAGGTGCTCGCGTCGAAATAGGCATAGGGTGCGTTGTGGAGGGTGTCATAGACGCTCAAGGCGAAGGCGAGGAGAACGCCGACGCTAATCGGAACGTCCATGTTGGTGCGACCATGCCGCAGCGCCGCCCACGCCGAGCGATAGAAGATCCTGCCTGAATAAATGACTGCCGGCAGAGCGAGCGCTGCCGAAACCATATGGAAGGCGTGGCGGGTCTCGGGATCGGCCCCTGACCAGACCGAAACCGAGAGGATCATGATGTTCATCGCCGAGAAACCGGCGACCGCCAGCGCCTTCAAAAGCAAGGAAAGCACCGGATCCTGCGTGTCCTCCTCGATGGAGGCCAGATGCGAGGCATAGCCGATATTCGCAAGCGCGGCGGCGAAATCCGGGCTCTCGCCGTCATTGCCGCGCCAGTTGATGGTGACACGCCGGGTGGACAGGTTTACTCGGGCAAGCTCGACGCCAGGGGTTTTCCCGAGAGTGCCTTCGACGGCAGCAATACATGCAGCGCAATGAACATCGGGCAACGTCAATATGGTTTGCCGAAGGCCGTCACCGAGGTCACGGCTCGCGAGCCGGATCTCCTCAGCGCGCGCGGTCTTCCGACCCGCCTTCTCGGCGACTGGAACGGCGATGTCCGGGCAGCAGGACATGCTATCGCACCGCTTTGTAGGCATGCCAGGTTGCATGGCCCAGCAAGGGGAAGATCACGACCAGCCCGACCAGACCCGTGGCGACACTGACCAGGAACAGCCCCAGCACGATCGCACCCCAGACGAGCATCGGCCTGAGATTGTTCCAGACGAGCGCGACGCTGATGCCCATTGCCGTGAAAGCATCGATGCGCTGGTCGAGCAGCATCGGGATGGAGAACACGCTTATGGCGAAGGAAAATCCGGCGAAAAGGGCGCCGACGAAAATGCCGACCGCGAGCATGGCCCATCCGATGGGCGACATCAGCAGAAGTTGCGTGACATGCCCGAGGCCTGGAAACGGCCGCACGCCGAAAAATAGCGCATAGATGAGCACAGCCGCTCGCATCCAGAGCAGCATGAGCATGCAGAGCAGAAGCCCGGTAAAGAACACCTGGGCGCCGGCCACCGGTCTGACGCGGAGCATGCTCCCGAGACTGACCGGCTCGGATCGCTCAAGGCGCGAGCTCTTCAGATAAAGCCCCGTCGCGAGGAGCGGCGCGATGATCATGAAGCCTGCAATGGCGGGGAACAGGAAATAGTCGCGTCCGGTGGCGAACAGCAGCCAAATGATCAGGAAGGAAACGACAAAAACGGCTACCCCGTAGCTCAGGCTGAGCATCGGGTAAGTGATCAGGTCACGCCAACCTTTCGCGAGCCACTCAAAGGGTGCCTGCGCCGGCAGATGGCGTTGCCATTTCGGATTCCAGGTCTCCTCTATGCCTGAGACCTCGCCTACCCATCGCTGTAATTTTCCAGTCCCGGACATATGTCTCTCCACGGGTACACCATGACGTTAGCAGGATGATTTCGCGGCCCTGTACTGTCCCGGCGCCGACCCCGTCTGCTTCAGGTGAGCGACGCATCCGGGAGCGCTGTCGATGGCGACGTAAAGCATGTGGGCGTTCGCTCCGAGGAAAATGGCCGCAGCGACGAGGCCCCACCAGGCCAGCCACGATCTGCTTCGTCTGGGAGCGACTTTCGTCATCACGGCTTTTCCACGCCCAGAGAATTCACATAGAGCGCCAATATCTTGATCTCCGTGGGTGTCAGCCGCTCGTCCCATGTCGGCATATGACCCTGGCGCCCGCCATGCACGGACTCAATGATACTCTGCATCGTGCCGCCATAGATCCAATAAGCGTCGGTCAGGTTGGGAGCGCCGACCTCCCGACTGCCTTTCGCGTCTTCGCCGTGGCAGGCGGCACAAGTGGCGAGGAACACTTCTCTGCCCGCCTCGATCCGGCCAATGTTCTCCGGCGTGGAGTGTCCCGGATTGGTCAGCGAATAAACATAGGCGGCGACGTCACGGACCTGATTGCGTTCGAGCATCTGCTCACGTCCGAAAGAGGGCATTTGCGCAACGCGGGTTTCAGGGTGCCGTGTGTTGATGCCGACCCTGAGGGTCTGTTCGATATCCTGCGGTCCGCCGCCCCAAAGCCAGTCGTCGTCGGTCAGATCCGGATAGTTGCTCCGGCCCTTTCCGTCGACGCCGTGGCAAACGGCGCAGTTGTCGCCGAAGAGTTGATGGCCGGTGGAACGGACCGTCGCCATCAACTGCTCGTCCGCCCTTATCTGCTCGTAGGAGAGCGTGTCGATCCTCTTCTCCCAAACCGCCCTGGCTGCAGCGGCGGCAGTGAGCTTCTCTTCGACGACGTTGCGCTCGTCGATTCCGAGCAGACCCTTGGTATAGGTGGTGCCGAGCGGCCACGTCGGCAGCAGCACCCACCAGATCAGCGCAAAGACGTGAGTGACGACCAGGAAAAGCAGCACGCCTCGGGGAACCGGCGTGTCGAGCTCCTTGATGCCGTTCCACTCATGTCCGGTGGTCTTCCTGCCGCTGATCGGATCGACTTCCTCTACGTCCATGGCTGGTCGTCCTCGTCGAGAATGCCCCTCTTGGCACGATCGAAGCGTTCGCGGTTAGCCGGCCAGAACGTGTATACGAGCACGCAGATCGAGAATCCGATGAGGTAGAAGAGCCCCCAGGTCTTCGCTGCCTCCACCAATGTCTCGTGTGTAACGTCCATGACGACCTTGTCCTTCCTTGTCAATCGCCTGGATCGGGTACCTGTTCCGGCGCCGCGGTATTCTGGTATGCCGCATTGGTGAGCCGTCCAAGGACCTGCAGATAGGCGACGAGCGCATCCATCTCCGTGACCCGCGTTGCCACCCCGTCGAAGGCGCTGACCTGCGTCTCCTCTCCATAGCGTTCGGTGACACCCGATGCCTGTTCGCTGTCGGGCACCGCCTGACCGAAGGCATCGCGTGCGGCGTTCTCGATCATTTCGTCGGTATAGGGCACTCCGACACTCCGCTGCGCCTCCAAATGAGAGCCTAGGTCGTCCAGCCGTAGCAGCGTTCTAGCCAACCAGGCATAGGCCGGCATGTTGGACTCCGGCACGACGTCACGCGGATTAGTGAGATGGGCTACATGCCAGAAATCGGAATACTTGCCCCCTACCCTGGCAAGGTCCGGTCCGGTTCGCTTCGACCCCCAGAGCATGGGGTGGTCGTACTTGGACTCGACCGCCAGCGAGAAGGGGCCGTAGCGCTCGACTTCGTCCCGCAGCGTCCGGATCATTTGGCTGTGGCAGGCATAGCAGCCCTCGCGAATGTAGATGTTGCGGCCGGCGAGCTCCAGCGGCGTATAGAGCCTCATGTCCTCGACGTCCTCGACGGTCTCGTCGATGGTGAACAGCGGAGCGATCTCGACGATCCCGCCGACACTGGCCGCCAATATGATCGCCAGCACGAAACCGATCGCCGTTCGCTCCAGCTTTCGATGAAGGAGTTCGCGCATGTCGTTACTCCGCCGGTCCCGTCGCCGCGCCTTCCGGCATCGGTGGGCCGACCGGAACATCGTCGTGCCGTTCAGCCAGCACGGGAACGCCGCGTACGGTCATCCAGATGTTGTAGGTGGCGACAACGGCTCCGATCAGGAACAGCAGGCCGCCGAAGGCGCGGGCGATATAGTAGGGGTACATAGCCACGAGGGAATCCACGAAGGAATAGGCGAGTGTCCCCTCCCCGGTATAGGTCCGCCACATCAGGCCCTGGATGATGCCCGAGTTCCACATCGCGAAGACGTAGATGACGGTGCCTGCGAAGGCGAGCCAGAAATGGACCTCGACAAGGGCTGCCGAATACATCCTCTCGCGCTTCCAGATCGCGGGCACGAGCGTGTAGAGCGAGCCGTAGGTGATCAACGCGACCCAGCCCAGAGCCCCCGCATGGACATGGCCGACGGTCCAGTCGGTATAGTGCGACAGCGAGTTGACGGGACGCACCGCAAGGAACGATCCCTCGAAGGTCGAGAGGCCGTAGAAGAAAGCCGCCATCATGATGAAGCGCAGCGTCGCGTCGTCACGTACCTTGTGCCACGCGCCGTTGAGCGTCAGCAGGGCGTTGCCGGCCGATGCCCATGAGGGCACCAGCAGCATTACGGAGAACGTCATTCCGAGGTTCTGTACCCAGTGCGGCAAGGCCGTGTAGTGCAGATGATGAGACCCCGCCCACATGTAAAAAAAGGTTATGCCCCAAAAGCTGAGGATCGACAGACGGTAGGAAAAGATCGGCCGCTCGGCACGCTTCGGCAAATAATAGTAGAGCATCGCCAGGAAGCCGGCCGTCAGGAAGAAGGCGACGGCATTGTGCCCATACCACCATTGTACCATCGAGTCCTGGACGCCTGCCCAGATCGTGTAGCTCTTGGCATGTCCGAGGGAGACCGGAACCGTAAGGTTGTTGACGATGTGCAGGATCGCCACCACCACTATGAAAGCCATGTAGTACCAGTTGGCGACATAGATGTGCGGCTCCCTGCGGCGCGCCAGGGTGCGGATGTAAAGGACGAAATAGGTGACCCAGACAATGACGAGCCAAAGATCGGCGTACCATTCCGCCTCGGCGTATTCCTTCGACTGCGTCACGCCCATGAAATAGCCGGTCACGGCCAGGATACAGAAAAGATTGTAGCCGAAGAGCACGAACCACGGGCTGAATTGGTCTGCCAGCCGGGCGCGGGAGGTCCTTTGTACGACATGGAAAGAGGTCGCAATGAGAGCGTTGCCGCCGAACCCAAAAATCACGCCGGTCGTATGGGCAGGTCTGATCCGCCCGAAGCTGGCCCATGCGGTGTCGAAGTTCAGGCTCGGCCATGCAAGCTGGGCTGCGGCCCAGACGCCGATGAACATTCCGAAGATCGCCCAGAGCAATGTGAACCAGACGCCAACCTTGATCGGATCGTCGTAATAGCGGGAGATGCGCGCTGGATCAGGGGGCGGGCCGAAGGATGTCGACATGATCAGGTACAGCAAAGCAAGGCTATAGAGCAGAACAATCGCGCCGTGAACTCCAAGGGGATCCACCCGGCCGGCGGCAGCCATGGCAATACCGATCACCGCCAGGATCACCAACGTGGCCGCCGCCAGCTCCCGTTCTCTGGTCGTCAACTGCCCCATGAAGTCGCTCCGTCATCATCCACAGTGCAAGGGGAGCATCTATCTTCCTTAGATACATTTCAAGGCAATAACCGAGGCTTTGCGCTCTGAATAGGCAAACTCGCCTCCGATGATGCGGACAACCTGAAAGTTCTGCTGGATTCAGGAACGCCGGGGCAACGGCGTTCCAGTCGATACATTAGGCGATCTTTTGAGCAAGGAAGGTACATTCTGGTTTCAAGTGTCGCTCGAGGGCAAACGGAGGTATTGCGGCCACCGCCTCGCGCCTATAGGTTTTCGCCCATCGTCCATCGCTGAATTCTGGAGATCAAATCATGGCGAACGGCACAGTCAAATTCTTCAACAACGACAAGGGGTTCGGCTTCATCACGCCCGAAAATGGTGGAAGCGACGTATTCGTCCATATTTCCGCAGTGCAGGATGGCGCTCTGCGCGACGGCCAGCGCGTCAGCTACGACTTGGGTCAGGATCGCAAGACCGGCAAATCCAAGGCAGAAAACGTCCGCGTGCTTTAATACATTCTCCGAGCGCCTGGCACATCCTGGCGCTCGTACCTCCCTTATCACGCGGATCTAGCGTCCTAACTGACTTCAGCGCCGCGGTAGCTTTGGAAATCACGGTCTTGAAGGGTGTCGAACCGCGGACCCTGTTTGTCAGAGGCTGGCAGTCGTAAGCGAGATCGGCCAAATGCGTGCCGCGACGCCCGGCCGCGTCTGATTAAGCCGGCACCATCATCGCTCTCGACTAGAACTCCACGGTAGATCGTACCGTGAAAAGCCCTGCGCGGACGGCGCGGACATCAAGGTCAGCAATCCGGCCGGCATCCCGGCCGACTTCGTCCCCTTCATCAAGGCATTGGTTTCGATATCAATTGCACAGTCACTTCATGCGACTGACGGAACCTTGAACGCCCCTTGTGCTGGACCGGACCCTGACACCTGTTAGCGCGATCAGGCGCCGCCGCCCGCGGGTCCTCTCATAGGCAAGCGCGTCCGCGGCTCCGCAATAGCCCGGTATAGGGGTCGGTGAAAAGTGTGGCCTAGCGGGACGGGTTGACGCATTGGTGTCCAAACAGCGCATCGCCCGATTTTTCGGCTGAAGTCCAACCGCCCACAATAAGACGTGGTTCCCGGACGACGAACCATGCTGAACTTCATCGCTTTCGCCCCTTTGCACTTCGAGCTGCGGGGAAACCGAAGGCAATGTTCGTAGGCTGCAGCTTCCCCTCGCGAATCTGAGAGGAACGAGAAACCCAGTCGAGAACGGCCGGTTTGCATTCAACTCTACTATTCACCGATAATGTGATGTCTTCGGCACGACCGCCATGTTACGAGGCCTCTGAACAACGCAATGAGATGCCCCAATGCTTCCCTGGATTCACCTTGATCGCGCGACCATTCCCGGTGATGTCGGCGAGCTGCGCCTGAAGCAGCGCGGTAGCGAATTTTCGATCATGCTCGGCTCGACGGAGCTCATGAACAGTAGGCTAAGCGCCTCGGAAGAGGCACTGGCAGCGCTTAGCTGCGAGCGGATTGCGGGCCGGAAAAACACCAGCATGCTCGTTGGCGGCCTCGGCATGGGGTTTACATTGCGGGCCGCTCTGAGCGTGCTTCCTCAAGACGCCCATGTCGTTGTCGCCGAACTCGTTCCCGCTGTCGTCAAATGGGCGCGCGGACCTTTGGCAGATCTCCACGACGGCACACTCGACGATCCACGTGTCGATATCCATCTCGGTGACGTCGGCGTGCTCATCCGGTCGAAGAAGGCCGCATATGATGCGATTCTGCTTGATGTCGACAACGGCCCCGATGGGCTGACGCGCACCTCCAACGACAATTTATATAGCCATGACGGTCTTCGGGCCGCCAAAACTGCCCTCCGCTCGAACGGTGTGCTTGCCGTTTGGTCATCCGCGCCGGATCGCGCTTTCACGCGCCGATTGCGTGAGGTTGGCTTCGCCACCGACGAAGTGAGCATGCGCGCCAACAGTAAGAACGGTGGTGCCCGCCATGTATTGTGGATTGCGACCAGGCGCTAGCACCAGCTCCATAACATCATAGTCAGGACGACGACTTCAAGAACTCTAGAGACAACCAGCTTTCCGAAAGCCTACCATGCTTCACGGATATCCGACGAGCCAGCTCGAGCAGCACGTCAGGCGGAACGCGCATCGTGACGGCACATCGATAGAGTCGATAGTCGGACGTTATGGCGACGTCTGATACAGCCCCCTGTTCCGATCAGGGGGCGCTCGGTGGTTCGCTCATGATCTAGGCCCGGCACGGAGCCAGGTTTGGAAACGTGGCGACAAGTAGAACCAATGCACAATTGCGATAAGATGTTTCATCATTTCCGGTTCTTGAGATCCAATGTCTGAAGTCGATTGGTTAAGTCATCTCCTGCAAATCGTCACTGTAACCGGTCAGCTCGAGGTCCGCTGTGCGTATGGCGCGCCATGGCGCGTTGCCTGGGGCGAGGCCGCGGCGAACGAAATCCCCTATCACATCATAGTCAAGGGCCGCGCCATTATCGAGGATCCGGAGACGCGAACAGCGCGAGAGCTGGTGAGTGGAGATATCGTGCTCTTGCCTCACGGTGCTGCGCATGTGCTGCACGACGGTAGTGGGCAAACACCTATCCGTACCCGGCAACACCGGGGGTCTGGCGGATGGATGCTGAGCGAGAACGATAGCCAGGGCGAGCAACTCGATCTGTTGTGTGGTCGATTTTTCATCGCGCCGCCCCATGATCGACTGATCCGCAACTACATGCCCGCAAATCTGGTGACGCGGGCTCTGAACGGTGATGAAGAAGATGGATTGGGCTCCGCCTCCAACCAGTTGGCCAGCCTGGTGAGGCTGATGCGAATGGAGTCTTCCAGGGACAAAGCGGGAGGGCGTGCCATCCTCAACGCACTTTCTTCGGCCCTATTCACCCTGGTATTGCGCGCGGCAAGCGAAGCAGACAGCGCACCCGAAGGGTTGTTGGCCCTGGCCGGCCATCCGCGCCTGGCTCCGGCAATTGCGGCGATGTTCGCCGATCCAACGCGGTCTTGGAAACTTCCTGAATTGGCGGACCTGTGCAGCATGTCGCGCGCTACGTTTATGAGGCATTTTCAAGCCCGGCTAGGCTGCTCCGCCCTTGATCTGTTGACCGATCTGCGCATGAGTCTGGCCGCCAACGAATTGAAAAAGCCAGCGATCAGCACAGAGGCTGTGGCCGACATAGTTGGATATCAATCTGTTTCGGCATTCCGGCGTGTGTTTGCCGAAAGGATGGGGATGACGCCCGGGGAGTGGCGCCGACTGGCGCACAATCGCGCGTAGCGTCGGGCCCCTCCAGACTTATATGGTAATGCTTGATCCTTTCGAGCATCATATTGAGCTACTTCAGTCTCGAAATTTTCACCCGTGGTCGTAAATTCGGTTCCGTAATCACTTGATGAGGAGCCACCCAATGAACTGCATCAGCATCGCCCCTGCACCCCAGCCTTCCCATTCGCCCACGAGGCCGGTGGCGACGAACGCCGTCATCGACACAATCCTGAGCCGCAGCGCCGCCAAGTACTACGACCCAGCCGCCACCTTGAGCGACGATCAGATTCGCGACCTGGCGCAGATCGGCACGTCCGCGCCAACATCCTTCCACCTGCAGAACTGGCGGTTCATCGCAGTCCGCACAGCCGAGGCCAAGGCCCGGTTACGTCCGATCGCCTGGAATCAGCCCGCGATCACCGACGCCGCCGTTACCTTCATCATCATCGGCCAGTTGGCCGATGCGAGCACCGTCCCTGCGCGTCTGGCGCCGGTGGTGGAAGCCGGCATCATGCCGGCGCACCTGGTGCCGGAATGGGAAGCACCCGCTCGCGGCCTCTATGATGATCAGCCCCAGAGGCAGCGCGACGAGGCCGTACGTTCTGCGACCTTTGGCGCCGCGGCGATTATCTATGCGGCCCGCTCACTCGGCTTGGGTTCGACGCCGATGATCGGGTTCGACGACGAAGCCGTGCACCGCGAGTTCGGCCTCGCCGACGACGAAATCCCGGTGATGCTGCTGACCGTAGGGCCAGAGCGCGCCGGCAACTGGCCGCAGAAGCCGCGCATGCCCGTGGCCGACGTGCTGGACTTCGCATAACTCTCAATCAATCCAGAAACTTATGGAGTTTAAGATGCCAAGAGCTGCTGCTCTGAGGCCGGAACAAGTGCCGGCTGCTTCTCAACCGACCCTCGATGCGTTCACCAGGAGCATCGGGTTCACCCCAAATATGATGGCGACCTTCGCGGCGAGCCCGATCGCGTTCAACGCATGGGCCGCACTGCTGGGCGCCCTGAGCAAGGCGCTCGACGTGAAAACGCGTGACAGCATCGGCCTCGCCGTTTCCGAAGTGAATGGCTGCGACTACTGCCTGACGGTTCACAGCTTCACGGCCGAGCATATGGCCAGGTTGCCGGCAGATGACATCATTCTCGCTCGCAAGGGCCATGCCCGCGATCCGAAGCGGGATGCCGCCGTCCAGTTTGCACGCAAAGTCATCGAGACCCGCGGCAAGGTCGCCGACGCCGATGTGAAAGCCGTCCGCGATGCGGGTTACACGGATGCGAACGTCATCGAGATTGTAGCGCTGGTCGCGATGTACTCCCTGACGAACTTTTTCAATAACGCGTTCGACCCGGAAAAGGACTTTCCCGCCGTAACGCCGGCCGGCTCGATCTGAGCTTTGCCCCGTCGCAACCTCTCGAAGTCATTGGGATCGATCATGAACATTCTCCATATTGATAGCGGTCCGCGTCGAGAATCGCATAGCCGAGAGCTTTCGGCTGCGATCGTCGAAAAGCTTCTCGAGGTTGCGCCCGGGGCAAACATCAGCCGGCGTGATCTGGGGACCGAACCCTCGCCCACGCCGTGGCCGATTATGCGGTCGCGCTATCGACGCCGGCCACATTGGCGGCCCCTCCGAAGGGTTCTCTGGATGTTGCCGAAGCGCTTATCCGGGAAGTCGAAGCGGCCGATGTAATTGTCATCGGAACGCCCATGCACAATTTCACCATTCCTTCGGTCCTCAAAGCGTGGATCGATCAAATCCTGCGCGTCGGTCGCACGATGAAGTCGACGCCGGCCGGGAAGGTGGGAATGCTCCGGGACCGCCCGGTTTTTATCGGCGCCGCTTCCGGCGGCGTCTTTACCGGTGACCGAGCAAACTAACCCGATTTTCTTACGCCGTATCTGTAGCCGGCACTCAGCTCGATCGGGCTGAAGACCCAGCCGCCATGCCCGCCTGCTGGGCGGAGTGTCGACTGGAACGCTCTGAGGGCGCGCCGCAAGCTCTTGGCACGCCCGCATCTTAACCCTCCGACCTCCGCCGGACCGTGAACACGAGGCCTTCAGATGATTTTACCAACCAGTACGCTTCCCCAAATCGGCGACAGGATCACCGACAAATCAGCGCCGCCCGATGACAGCGCCGTCCGCGAATGGATCAGAGCAGAGGCATTCGAGCATTGGCCCGAATTGCGGAGCTGGATCGACGAATTCTACCCTGGAGTATTCGCGCCGGACTGGCTCTACGGTGGCAAGAACCGCGGTTGGTCCTTGCGCTACAAGAAGACCAAGGCGTTCTGCACCCTGGTGCCGGGATACCGGCGCTTTTCGGCTGTCGTGGTCATGGGGAGAGCAGAACGAGAGAAGTTCGAGGAGCGGCGTTATGTCTGGCGTCCGCAATTGTTCAAGCTCTACGATGAAGCGAAAACCTACATTGACGGGAAATGGCTGACCGTTGCCATCTCATCGCCAGACGATCTGCATGATGTGACGGATCTTTTGACGATGAAGCGCCCGCCACCGTCGCGCGGTTGAATGTCACGGGGATCCTGGGTTCCGCAAAATCGGTGCGGTGGTCCCAGGAATCCGAGCAGATGTCTCGTCGGCATCACACAGCAATTCGACATCAAGGTCGTCGCGGAAAGGCGTCGAACCGATAGCTCGCTGCGCGAGAGATCGAAAAGGCTTTCCGCGCCTGCCATTTATCCTGAACCAACAAATGACTGAGGAGACATTTCCATGAAAGCGATAGTAGTAACGGACCAGGCTGCGGGAACTGCCGGAATGAAGCTGGTGGAGCGACCCGAGCCGCAGGCAGCAATAAATGACGTCGTAGTTCAGGTCCATGCGGCGGGGTTCGTCAACACCGAACTGGATTGGCCTTCGACCTGGACCGATCGGGCCTTCCGTGACCGGACGCCATCGATCCTCGGCCATGAGCTGGCCGGTGTGATCACTGCGCTGGGCTATGGCACCACGGGGCTGTCGATCGGTCAGCGGGTATTCGGCCTGTCGGATTGGTATCGCGACGGCACACTCGCTGAATACGTCGCCATGGAAGCCCGCAACCTCGCGCCATTGCCCGGCGACGTCGACTTCACTGTGGGCGCAAGCCTGCCAATATCCGGCCTGACCGCATGGCAGGGACTGTTTCAGCATGGCCGCCTTCAGGCGGGACAGAGCATCCTCGCACACGGCGCGGCTGGCGCCGTCGGCTCGATCGTGACGCAGCTCGCGAGGGAAGCCGGCGCCTATGTCATCGGCACCGGACGCGCCGCTGACCGCCAGAAGGCTCTGGACTTCGGTGCAAATGAATTCGTCGATCTTGCAAACGACACCCTGGAAGACGTCG
The DNA here is from genome assembly GCF_030124405.1 of Sinorhizobium sp. 7-81. NCBI lineage: Bacteria > Pseudomonadati > Pseudomonadota > Alphaproteobacteria > Hyphomicrobiales > Rhizobiaceae > Sinorhizobium > Sinorhizobium sp. 7-81. The sequence continues at coordinate 63,095 of NZ_JASKLT010000010.1, forward strand.
GCGGCGTCGATCTGGTATTCGACGTTATCGGCGGCGATGTCCAGAAGCGGTCCGCAGCGCTGATCCGGGCCGGAGGAACGCTTGTGACAGCCGTCGGACCGACGGATATTCGACCTGCTGATGGCCTCACGGTCGACTTCGTCGTCGAGGCTGATCGTGCCCAGCTATCCGAGATCGTTCAGCGGGTCCGGGACGGAAGACTGCGGACGAACATCGGCAAGGTTTCAAGTCTGGATGATGCGGTCGCCACCTTCAATTCGACGGAGCGGCGCGCGGGAAAGACGGTCATCCGCGTTCTCCCGTGAGGACTCGGCGAGAATGAGGACATTCGCGGGGCACTTGAAGCTGCCGCATCTTCCTGACGGATTGGCCTCCACGCGCACTCCTTGGAGGGGTTCCCCTAAGGAGTGCGCAGTGCACACACGCTGCGCATTCCTAGCGCCTCACGTTCGCTTACCCGCTCGTAGGGCCTTAGTCGTTCAGCGTTTTGCAGAGGCTAGGGCATCTCTCACGCCCGATATTGCAAAGAGGCTACTGACCGTCCTCGGTGGCTTGGCCGACCTCGGCGACAGACACAGCGCAGTGCTGAAACAAACTGATGCTTGCAAGTGAGTGCAAGGCAGGGCTTAGCGTTGCGTCAACCACGACAAGATGGCCGACTGCTTTCCGCCGACGGCAACTCTCTCCGGAATTGAGTAGAGAAGCGGACAGTCAGCTTCCGGCCCCCGTCGTTCCTTGAGCTCACGCGTTTTTCCTACCGGCCAATGGTGGCCGAAGGAGAACTCAAATGGGTATTGCAAAATACGATCCTGCCGCACTGGGCCGTCCGGCATGGAACTCTGGCCGAAAGGTTGGCGTCAAGAAGCCGCTGAAGCAGCGCCAGATTTGGGCGATTCGCTTCTTCCTCGACCGGGAGGGCCGCATGCGAGATCGCGCTCTGTTTGACCCCGCAATCGACAGTAAGCTTCGCGGCTGCGATCTCGTTAAAATCAAAATCGGCACTCTCGTAACAGGGACAGAAATCTGAACCCGTGCCATGGTCGTCCAGCAAAAGACTGGCCGTCCGGTGCAGTTCGAGATCACGGCGGACGTTAGGGCTAGTCTGCTTGCATGGCTTGAACGAAGAGGTGGAACAGTTGACGACTACGCCTTCCCCAGTCGGGTCGATCATAGCGATCATCTGAGCACTCGCCAGTTGCCCGATTGGTGGACGAGTGGGTAACTGCAGTTGGGCTACGACGCGAAGACTATGGCACACACTCGCTTCGGCGCACCAAAGCCGCAATGATCTACAAGGCGACAGGCAATCTTCGCGCGATTCAAATCCTATTGGGGCACACCAAGATCGAAAAGACGGTCAAATACCTCGGCGTGGACATTGAGGATGCACTGGAACTAGCTGAGCACACTGAGATTTGAGCGCGTGCGGCCCCGCGCACAGTGGGGCTGCATGTGTAGGGAGAAATGTCTCAATTCTGTCTTTTGCAATCGAGCGGCCCATGTCGGTCATAGAGGCAAATCATCGGCCTGCCTAAAGGCAGACATCGTCCTGGCAGCGGCGTCGTCGCCTTTGCGCCAAAGCGGAAATAAACTCGCCGGTGGCGGATGTCCGATTCCGGTCCGCAAGGGCCAGCGGTCGTTAATGCAAGACGGTCGATTACCAGTGAGCCTGACCGCCATCAATAGAGGCGCCACCGACAGCCGGAACGCTAGGATGCCATCTGCGCGCGCAGGCGGGGGCCGATCCAGTCAAGGAAGCACCGCACCTTCAGCGGCATGGGATCGGCTGGTCCATGGATAACGTTCACCGGCAGCGGTTCCGGTGCGAATTCCGTCAGCAATTCCTGCAGCGCGCCGGAGCGCAACTGGTCGGAGATCTGGTAAGACAGCACGCGGATAATGCCGATACCGGCCAGTGCACCCTGAATGGCAGCCTCTGTCGTATTGACCGCGAGTTTGGAGGGCGGCTCGACGGCAAAGGCCGCACCGTCCCGGCGGTAGCGCCATTCCGGCGCGGTCGCGAAGCCCTGGAAACTTATGCCGTCGTGTTGGGCGAGGTCATCCGGATGACGCGGCACTCCTCGGCGGTCGAGATAGTCGGGGCTCGCGCAGATCACCCGGCGGACGGCGCCCACGCGCGTTGCGATAAGCGCGCTGTCCGCCAGATGCCCGATGCGCAGGGCCACATCGACGTGCTCATCCGCGAGACTTAACTGCCGATCGACCAGGGTCAGCCGCAGGTTGATATCGGGTTGCTCCTTCAGGAATTCCAGCGCAATTGGCAGCAGATGGCGCTCGCCGAAGACAATCGGTGCGGTCACGTGCAGCCCGCCACGCAACGCACCATGATCGCCGCTGGCCTGCCGCTCCGCCGCGTCCAGTTCCTCCAGAATGCGACGTGACGCGGCGACGAAGGCGCGCCCCTCCTCCGTCAGGACGAGGCCCCGGCGAGTGCGCAGGACCAAGCGCACACCAAGGTGCTTTTCGAGATCGGCGACCTTGCGGCTGACCGTGGCGAGCGGTGCATTCAGCAGCCGCGCCCCGGCAGAGAGGCTGCCGGCGTCGACCACCGCTAACAGCACCGACATTGCTTCAAACCGATCCATCGAATCCTTCCGGAAATTGAGAGGAAAGTTCCCGAATGGGCAGGATATCCCATTGGTTGTGGATATCATAGCTTTCGGGTCGTCCAGGGGCGCTGCCCGGCTCCCCGCATTGCCGATGATCAGGAGGAAGACCTCATGCCTCAACTTTCACGTCGTGCCTTTGCAGGCGCTCTTCCACTCGGCCTCCTCGGGGGAAGCCTGCTCGGGGGAGGACTGATCGGTGGCGCGCCCGCGCTTGCCGCGACGCAAGTTACCGCCAAGTCGCCTGTCAGCGTTACGCCGCTCGCGCAGATCCGCATCGGTCGCTTCACGGTGACGGCCTTGACCGATGGCTATGCCGATATGCCCTACGACTATTTTCCGGGACGCGCCGCGGCCGAGGTCGAGCAGGCGGCAATCGCGCAGTTCACCGCCCGGCCGAGTGGGGTGCGGTTCCTCTTCAACCAGTATCTCGTCGAGGATGGCGAGCGCCGCATCCTGATCGATGCCGGGCCAGCGGGCTCGATCGGGCAGACCGGCGAACTGCCGCAGGCGCTCGGCGCGCTCGGCCTGCAGCGCGACCAGATCGACGCGGTGATCGTGACGCATATGCATCAGGACCACATGGGCGGTCTGATCGTCGGAGGCAAGAACAACTACCCCAAGGCGGAGCTCTACATCGATCGTCGCGACGTCACCCATTGGACCGACCCGGCCAAGCGCAGCGGCGCGCCCGATTATCTGCAGACCAGCTTCAAGATGGCGGAAGACGTTGTTCGCCTTTATCCGAAACTGCAAGCAATTGACGGAGAGCGCGAAATTGTGCCGGGCGTCTCGATTGTCGACCTCACCGGCCATACGCCCGGCCATATCGGCGTCCGGGTCGAAGATGGCGGACAGAGCCTCATCATGGTTTCCGATATGATCTTTCCCGTCGTCCATCCGGGGGCGACCGATGTTTTCTTCCTGTTCGAGCAGGATCCTGCAGCGGCCAAAGCGATGCGCGACCGGTTTTTCCCTCGCGCCGCTTCGGAAGGCGCGCTCATCGCTGCCACGCACATGCCTTTCCCCGGGCTCGGCCGTGTCGTCGCCGATCGTGGGGAGGTGCGTTGGCAGGTCGCAGACTGGGCCTTGCAGGACTGATGTCCGCTCTCGGCGATCTTACGGGGAGAAATTGCCAAGCAGTGATTTCGGCTAGCCAAAGATAGATCCGGACTCGCACCGTGAGACAAAGATGCGAGTCTGCCTGTTCCACGCACGGAGATTAGGCATGCCATATCATTTCCTGGAGGTTGCTGTGACGCGGAGCGTCGGAGCCGCTCAGGCGGACATGGGCGCGGACCAGATCTGGCTGGGCGCTGACAGCCGCCCTTCAGACACGTTCACAGAAGACGAGACCGCCTTCATCGCCTCACGTGACAGCTTCTATATGGCATCGGTCTCCGAGACAGGTTGGCCATACGTTCAACATCGTGGGGGAAAAGTCGGCTTCCTCAAGGTCGTCGATCAGCGAACACCGGCCTTCGCCGACTACCGAGGTAATCGTCAGTACATCAGCGCCGGCAATTTTGCGGCTAACGATCGGGCCTGCCTGTTCCTGATGGATTATGTGCGGCGGGCCCGGCTCAAAATCTATGCGCATGTGGAGCGACTGGCGCTTGATGCCGACCAGGAACTCACGGATCTGGTGTCCGACGTGAACTACAAAGGAAGGGCAGAACGGATCTTCAGGCTTCGGCTCGAGGCGTTCGATTGGAATTGCCCACAGCACATCATCCCGCGCTACACCGAGCAGCAGGTTGAACAAGCTTTCTCTCCCCTTCGTGAGCGACTGCAGCGATTAGAAGCCGAGAACGCGACCTTGCGCGCGCGGTTGGAGAACCCTGAAAGATGACCGAAGCTCAACGACCACCCCTTCCCCCTTTTACGCTTGAAAGCGCAGTCGAGAAAGTCAGGCTTGCTGAGGACGGCTGGAACAGTCGCGACCCAGCGCGGGTCGCTTTGGCTTATACTGTAGATAGCCAGTGGCGTAACCGCGCTGAATTTATTACCGGGCGGGAGCGATCATAGCGTTTCTTTCGACAAAATGGCGGCGAGAGCTGGATTACCGGTTGATCAAGGAACTCTGGGCCTTTGGCGGCAACCGGATTGCCGTTAGGTTTGCATACGAGTGGCATGATGACAGTGGGAACTGGTTCTGATGCAAAAGCGCTATGCCTGCACCAACGACCTACCTGTCCGCGCCGAGGACCGCTGCTTCCACTGGCCGCTTGGTCGCAGGCCAGATGATCATCCCGGACTTAGTGAATTCGCATTTAGTTCAGAGCCTACCCAGCGCCTCGTCAGGTGCCAATCGGGTCCGTCGAGGAACCAATATCCGTCCCTCGGTTTCGGGAGTACTGCGGGGCCTGGGCGTAAAGTGTACCTGCCGCCGGCTTGCGAGTAGTCTTTCCAGATAGGCCGAGTGTGTTTGCGCGCCACGCCTGGACCTCATGTCCACGCGCCATCGGGCCCATAGCCAACGCAATGTGAGGCTGGATGTCACCGCGTGCCGAGGGTTTCAATTGCGATACGCATGGACCCTCAGTACACCATGCCGTAGCGAATGTCCGGTCGTTGCAATGCTGACCCTATACCGGCCGGTCGGGTGTCGGCCCGCCGCTGACAGCTTCGCGCCCCATACTGGTCATCGAGCCACCTGTCGCTGTTGCTGCAAAGGGACGCAGTGACAACGCGGGCCGCAGTTGCGCCCCCATTTCGGACGTTTGCACTATTGACCGCACGTCGCAAAAGTGGACGTCGCGTCGTTCCGACAAACTTGACGCGACGACGAGAATTCCTAGTCGACAGAAATGCATCCCGGTGCGATCGTTTGTTTGTTATCGCAGACCTATGGCGTGAAGCCCGGAATTGACCTCCCGCAACGACTTGGTATTCCTTACCTACACGTCGAAATTTGTCGGCAAGACAATCATGTCCCGGATCGTGACGTTTCGGGGGCGGGTCAGCATGAAGATAATGGCATCGGAGACCTCTGAGGGCTCGATCAGACTTCCATTAGCTTTTGCCTTCTCAAGGTTTTCCGCGGGCCAATCGGCAAGCAGAGCGGAAACGACCGGACCAGGCGAGACCTGGCTGACCCTGATGCCGTGGTTTTTCAATTGCCGGCGCATGATTTGGACGAAACTGGTAATCGCCCATTTGGAGCTGGAATAGACCGGCTCCCACTGAATCGGCGCGTGGCCCGCTACGGAGCAAGTGACCAAAATGTCCCCGGTTCCGCGCTCCATCATATGCGGAACGATGTCGCGGACGTTCTTCATGACGGCGTTTACGTTGAGATTCAGCATCCGATCCATCGTCGCGGTATCGGTATCGATAAGATTCCCGCCAATGTATGACCCTGCATTGCAGTGCAGGATGTCGACGTGATCGACCTTTGCCAGGATTTCCGGCACCATGGCCGCACAACTTGCGGCGTCCAGAAGATCGGTGACCTGTGTGACTACGGCGTCGCCGAACTCGGCAGCGTACGTTTCCAGCGCCTGTCTGTTGTAGTCCACCATCACGACCTTGGCGCCGGCATCGATCAGGGCGCGGGTCGTCGCCAGCCCGATACCGGAAGCTGCACCGGTGACCGCAGCGATCTTTCCTTCGAGTAGTTTAGTCATCATCTTGTCTCGCCTTTTTGACTTTCAGACAGCAAGGAAGCCGCCATCGACTGGCAGGACTGCGCCACTGATCATGGGCGCGTCCTCTGAAATAAGCAGTGCGATCGAGCGTGCGACATCGTCGACCTCGGCAAAGCGCGCCATGGGGTGGCGAACAATCATGGGGTCACGCTTGGAAGGCTCGGACCACGCCTTCGCGGCAAGCTCCGTCATGGTAACCGTAGGCGCCACGGCATTGACCCGGATTCCATAGGGACCGAGTTCCTTGGCCATGACACGTGTCGCGCCTTCCAGTCCCGCCTTCGAAGCGGCGTAAGCCACGTGATCCACGAAACCACGATGTCCGGCGATCGAGGTCACATTCACGATCGTACCGCCGCCGCCGTTTGAAATGCGAGCCCGCGCGAACTCCTGCGCACAAATCAGCGCGGCCCGCAGGTTGATGCCGAGGACCTGCTCATAGCCCTCCTCCGTCATATCGATGACGCTTTCAAGCACGTTGGTTCCCGCGCAATTGATCAGCGCGTCTGCCAGTCCCGCTTTCTTCATGGCGGCGCGTGCTGCTGCATTGTCGGCGAGATTGACTGATATTACGGTCGCGCCGAACTTTGCCGCAAGATCATCAAGATCGGCCTGCGAACGCGACAAGCCTACGATTCGTGCGCCACGGTGGGTGAGCAGTTCAACGCAGGCGCGACCGATACCCTTGCCAGCACCCGTGATGATTACCGTTTTTCCTGTAAAGTTCGACATGGTTGATCCTTCCGATGCCTGTTGCTCAGAACGGGAGTCTTTGCTCGGTTTGCTTGTCGAACACATGAGCCGCGGCAGGATCGACGTCGAGCCGTATCCTGTCGCCCGGCTTCAGCGCGTGGCGCTCGCGAAAGGCGCACAAGACCCGCTTGCCCGCCAATTGGGCTGCCAGGAGAATTTCGGCTCCCGTCGGCTCGATCAACTCGACAGTTGCCGGTACGCCCGTATCGCCATTCGACAGTATCCACTGGTCAGGACGTACCCCGTATATCACCTCCTTGCCGTTACTCGCCCGCGTGCCTTGTGGAAGGGGAAGGGCCGACCCTTCAGCGAGCCGCGCTGAGTTCAAAGAGAGATCGATTGTGGCCGGTAGCATGTTCATCGCCGGCGATCCGATGAAGCCGGCGACGAAGGTATTTGCCGGCCTGTCGTAAAGCTCTAGTGGCGCACCGATCTGCTCCACCTTGCCGTCACGAAGCACTACAATGCGGTCCGCCATTGTCATGGCTTCAATCTGGTCATGCGTGACGTACACGGAAGTAGCGCCGAGGCGCTGGTGAAGAGCTTTGATCTCAGAACGCATATCTACGCGCAACGCGGCGTCCAAGTTTGACAGCGGCTCGTCGAAAAAGAAAGCCTTTGGGCGGCGAACCATCGCGCGCCCCATGGCAACACGCTGCCGCTGGCCTCCAGAGAGCGCCTTCGGATATCGGTCGAGATAGGGCGTAAGCCGCAACATCTCGGCAGCCTTGTCGACCTTCGCGTTGCGATCCGCAAGATTTTCGCCGCGCAACTTCAGTGCGAAGGCCATGTTCTCCCGAACGGTCATATGCGGATAGAGCGCGTAGTTCTGGAACACCATCGCCACGTCACGGTCCTTGGCGGCGATGTTGTCGACGCGATGTCCGCCAAGTTTGATCGTGCCGCCGGTGATCTCCTCAAGGCCGGCAAGCGATCGCAGCAGCGTGGATTTGCCGCAACCGGAGGGACCAACCAGTACGACGAACTCACCGTCGGCTATATCGAACGAGATCTCGCGCAGTGCGTGATAGGAGCCGTAATGCTTGTCGACCTGGTCGAGCTCGATCGTCGCCATGTATCAATCCTTAGTCAGTTGTGGCGGCATGGCCGCCGATCATTCGGGACGGGTCCACGGGCAGCTTCACCATGAGGTGTATCCTGCATCCGCAACGACGATGCTGCCGGTCATCAGGCTGGCGGCATCGGAGGCCAGGAACAGGACGACAGACGCAATTTCCTCGACTTCGCCCATGCGCTTCATCGGCGTCATGTACATCCAGTCCTTGTCCCACCCGGTCCTCTCGATGGCGGTCTTCGTCATGTCGGTCGCGATATAGGTCGGCGCGACGGCGTTGACGCGGACGCCCCGTTCGGCCCATTCGGCTGCAAGCGACTTCGTCAGCATGTGAACGGCACCCTTCGAGGCGTTGTAACCCGCTTGCGGCTGCGGCCGGTTGGCGATGATTCCGGACATCGAACCGATATTGACGATCGAGCCCTTGCCCGCCTTCAGCATCAGGTTTCCGAAGGCGCGATTGCTCCAGAACACGCCGTTGAGGTTCACGTTTGCGACTCTCAGCCAGTCCGCATCGGACATCTCCTCCGCCGGGCTGTGCGAAGCGATGCCGGCATTGGCGACCAGAATGTCCACGCGACCAAGCTTTGTCGCGATCGCCGCCGCGACACGGTCGGTTTCGCCGGAATCGGTCACGTCGAGACGAATGAATTCGGCCTTTCGCCCGATCGCGGCGAGCTTCGAGACGGCTGACTGACCGAGCGCTTCATCAAGGTCAGTCAGCACGACATGCGCGCCGGCTTCCGATAGGGCATCAGCGCAGGCATAGCCGATGTTGCGCCCCGCGCCGGTGACGACCGCCACTCTTCCACTGAGATCTAACTTCCGCAGGTACATGCTACCTCCCAAGCTCGATCTGGATCTTCACGGAGGACGGCTTCGGTCGCACGGCGTAATCGAACGCTTCGACAGAATCCTCGAAGGCGTAGGTATCGGTGACCAGCGCATCGACGTTGATCAGGTTCGATCCCAATAGCGCGACGATGCGCGGGTAGACATGCGCGTAGCGGAACACGTGTTCGATGCGCAGTTCTTTGGTCTGGGCGATGACGACATCGAGCGGGGCCGGCTTCAGGGGCATGCCGACAAAGACGATGGCGCCGCCGGGGCAACCATGGTGCACCGTGTCTGCGATCACTTCGGCCGCACCGGAACATTCGAAGATGACATCGACGCCCCAGCCGTCGGTTTCGCGGGCTATGACACTCTTCAGGTCCTGCGAGCGGACGTTGACGGTCATGATGGCAGGGCCGAGCCTGCGCGCCACGGCAAGCTTTTCGTCGACAACGTCGGTAACGATAACTCTGGCGCAGCCAGCCGACAGCGCCGCGATCGCTGTCACCATGCCGATCGGCCCGGCACCCGTGACCAGCGCGATCGCACCGGGCGTCAGCCTCGCCTTGGAGACTGCTTGAAAGCCTACAGCCAGCGGCTCGACCATGGCGCCAGCGGCGTAGGAAACATTGTCCGGAAGCTTAAAGGTGAAGGCCGCCGGGTGGACCACGCTCGGTCTCAGTACGCCATGCACCGGCGGCGTCGCCCAGAAGCGCACCGCGGGATCGAGATTGTAGAGACCCAGCCGCGAAGCGCGACTTTGAGGGTCGGGAATGCCGGGCTCCATGCAAACGCGGTCGCCCACTTTCAGGTTCTGGACCGCGCTGCCGACCTCTTCGATGATGCCGGCGGCTTCGTGGCCGAGGATCATCGGCTCGCGCACAACAAAAGGGCCGATCGCGCCGTGGGTGTAATAGTGAACGTCCGATCCACAGACGCCAACGGTCTTGATGGCAATGCGCACGTCGGTGGGACCGAGCACCTCCTTCGGGTCCAGGTCGCGAATGCGCAGTTCGTCTTTGCGTTCGAGGACGAGCGATCTCATGTTTTCAGCCCTTTCGGATAATGAACACGGCCAGCGCCAGGCAGAGCACCGTCGCCACCCATAGGGGCAACACGCCCTCCAGCAAGCGCATCCATAGAAGATGCACCAGGATCAGGATCACGACCGAGATGAAGCCCCTGTCGAAGCCGTTGGTTCGGATCGGCAGGAATCCGTCGCGTTCGGTTTTCTGGGGTTGAATGCCAGCCATCATCTTACCCTTTCAATGCGCCGAACGTCAGGCCAGTCACGATGTGCTTCTGGACGAAGCCGAGCACGATTAAGGCCGGGAGCGTGGTCAGGAACGCCATCGCCGCCATCTCGCCCCAGTTCGTTCCGGTGACCGAGACATATTCAGCAAGCGCTGTCGTCACGGTCCTTGCGTCAGCCGACGACGTTAGGGTCGCTGCGAATAGGTACTCGTTCCAGGCGAAAATCCAGGTCAGGATGAAGGTGACGGCCAACCCCGGCCGCGCCAGCGGCAGGATGACGTTGGACAACACTTGGCCGGTTGTCGCACCATCGACCCGCGCCGCTTCGTCAAGCTCCAGCGGAATCCCGTCGAGCATGCCCTTCAAGAGCCAGATGGCGAAGGGCAGGTTGAAGACGCAATACAGCAGGATCAGGCCAATCTTCGTGTCGAACAGCATGAAATCGCCGAACACGAACCACTTGGTGAACAGCAGGAAGAGCGGCAGCAGGAACACGGCGGGCGGCGCCATGCGGTTGGTGATCAGCCAGAAAAACACGTTGTCACCGCCGCTGATTTTGTAACGCGACAGCCCGAACGCCGCGAGCAGGCCGAGCGCGCACACCAGCGCTGCGTTCGATGTCGCCACGATCAGCGAATTCCAGAGATACTCCAGGAAGGTCGAGCTATTCAGCACCGCCAAGAAATTGTCCCAGTAAAGATCGTCGATGAGGAACGACTTCGAATAAAGCTTCACGCGGGGGCGCATCGAAACTATCAGCATCCACCAGACCGGAAGCAGTGTCAGAATGGTCAGACATATCCAAAGGAGGAAGGATGCTATACCGGAGCGTCTCATTGTGCGCCTCCCTTGCGGCCGGTCATGGCGACGAACAGCAGCCAGCTCAGAACGATCGTGACGTAAAGCGTCAGCAGCGACATGGCCGCGCCGTAGCCGTAATCGGTCTTCGGAAAGACGTTGATCCAGATATGAAGTCCGATGAACCGGGTCGCCTCAGCCGGACCACCCTTGGTCAGCATCCAGATTTCGTCGACCGAGCGCAACGCGTCCATCAGCCGGATGAAGACGGTTGTCAGCAGCACCGGCTTCAACATCGGAACGATCACGTACCAGAAAATCTGCAGCTTGTTGCCGCCGTCGATCTGCGCCTGTTCGAGCGGTTCTTTCGGCAAGGCGGTCAGTCCCGCCATAAGCGACAGCGTGACGAACGGCGTCCAGTGCCACAGGTCCATGATGATCGCCGTTGCGAAGGCGTGATAGGCATTGGTCGAGATGTTGTAGTCGATGCCGAACCACAGTTTAAGGTAATAGGGCACGATGCCGAAGCCCGGAACGCAAAGCAGCCGCCAGGTAGCGCCGACTGCAATGGGCGCGACAACGATCGGCAATGTGTGGATAGTGCGAAAGAACTGCCGGCCCCACAGGCGGTCTGCCATCAGCGCGCGGGCCAGGACATAGCCTAACAACAGTTCGCTCACAACGACGAAGAAGGCGAAAACCAGCGTGCGCGCAAGCGAGTTCAGGAATGTCGTGTCAAAAACGAGGCTGCGATAATTCTGGAGGCCGGCCCAGCGCAGGGTGGGATCGACTGCGTTGGTGTTCCAGTCGAAGAAGCCGACATAGAGAATGTAGATGAAGGGAACGAATCCGACAACGAACAGGATTAGCGTGGCTGGTGCTAGAAACAGCCATCCGATGTTGGATTGTCTCATCCTGCGCTCCGTCAGATCGTGCTTGAGTCTTATTCGCCCGACTACCAGCGTCGCGGTCAGGCCCGCGAAACCGCAGTCAGGAAAGGGGCGGCCACCTTGCTGAAGGCGACCGCCAACCGCCGGGAGGTGCGGTCTTTTACTTGCGGTAGCCGAGCTTCACGAGTTCGGCTTCGGCTGCGGTGGCGGCCTGGTCCAGCGCATCGTCCGGCTTGATCTCACCGACGATCGCTTTGTAGATGAACGGCGCGACTACCTGCAGAACTTGCGAATGGAACGGGAACGGCGGAGCTCCGGCGAACAGCTTTCCATCCTCACGCATCTGCGTGTAGTAGCCGTTCATCTTCTTGTCCTGATCGGCGATCTTGGGATCGTCGTAGGTCGAGTTCATGACGATGCGGGAGCCGGCCAGCGCCCAGTCGGTCTGCACTGAAGCCTGCCCGATATACTGCAGGAATAGCAGCGACGCGTCCTTGTTCTTGGACGAGTGCGGGATCCCGAACGCGCCACCATCGTAGTAGCCGATATATCCTTTGCCGGATTCGGCGGCCTCCATGACACCCGCCTCAACCGGAGGCAATGACACTCCCACCTTGCCGACGACGGTCGATTTGCTTTCGTCGGTAGCGATCCACGCAGCGTTTTCACCGTAGACGAGGCCTTGGGCTGCGCGGCCGGCGGCAAATGTCCCGGCAACCTCGTCCCAAGTGGATGACGTCGATTCCGGCGGCGCATATTTCAGCAGGCCGACCCAGTAGTTAAGCGCCTTCTTCGCGGCGGCCGAGTTCATCTGGCCGCCGTTAGCTTCGGTCGCCGCGAAGGTCGTGCCATCGATGCCCCAGTTGTACACGCCGAAGGTCGGCGCGATCGACTCGAAGAATTCGTAGAAGGCGGCGGGGTGGCTCGACGAGGCCTGTACGGTGGTTCCCCAGAGCTCCTTGTCTGCGCCGTATTCGGTGAAGAACTTCGCGATCTGGGTATACTCCTCATGCGTCGTCGCGGGCTTCAGATCCGCGCCGGTGGAATCCTTGTAGGCTTTCTGGATCGCCGGATCATCGAAAAGATCCTTGCGGTAGAGGTAAGGCTTGATGAATGCCTCCATGGGGACACCCATGACATTGCCCGACTTCGGATCCTTGAAATAGTTCACGAAAGTGGTGAAATGCTCCGGCTTGAAGTCCGGCGAAGCGATCTTTGCATTATCGGCGAGCGACTTGGTGATATCGACAAGGAAGTTGCGGGCCAAATACGTATATACGATGTCCTGCTCGATATAGACGAAGTCATAGATGCCGGTATTGGCCTCCATGTCCTTGATCGCCTTGTCGTACATCTGATCCCAAGATGTGGCCTCGAATTCCACCTTGATGCCGGTCTCTTCGGTGAATTTCGGACCGAGTACCTGCTCGACATATTTCGACGCTGGGGTCGATTCCGAGATGCCCCGGATGGTCGCGCCCTGATAGGGCTGGGCGGCAGTTTTCCACCAGGAATCCTGAGCAAGAGCGGTCGAGCTCCAAAGGCCAAGCGAGATAAAGCCGACGCCCACGGCTTTGACAAAACTGTTCATTGTTCTCCTCCATTTGGATCGCAAAATCGGTCCGGTTGTGCGTTCTAAACTCTCCTCCGACACGCTCAACGGACCTCAATAGTTGTAGAAAGAAAGGGTGGACACAAGCGCGGTCGTTGCGCGATACTGATACTCTCATGCGCGAAATCTCGAATTCACGCATGAAATCTTGTGTGCGTTGCACAATCTAGTATTACTTGTCAGCGTAACGAGGATGCCGGGAAGCACGGGAGGACGTCCGCAATGTCAGTTGTTTCGCCGACGGTCGCGAGATTTGAATATGTCTTGACCGGCGCGGACGAGTCTTTCCTCTGGCGCCGCGACGACTATCCATGGGAACGCAACGTCTGGAATTTCCACCCGGAGGTGGAGATCCACTACATTCCCAACGCCAGCGGCGTCCTACTTGCAGGCGATCATGTCGGCGCGTTTTCGCCGGGCCATATTTCCGTCATCGGCAGCAACCTGCCGCACGACTGGGTGACGCCGCTCGGACCGGATGAGCGCATTCCAGGACGCGACATCGTCATCCAGTTTCTGCCGGCCAAGCTGGAGCAGGCTTCGGCCTTCCTGCCGGAACTGGCGGGGCTGCGTGATTTTCTCACCCGCGCGCAGCGGGGGCTCTCCTTCAAAGGCCGGGCGCGGGAACAGGCCGAGGCGCTGATACTCGACATGGAGTTCCAGACCGGCTCGGTGCGGCTTTCGACCTTCCTGTCATTGTTGTCGCTGCTGCGAGACACGGACGAGTTCGATACGCTGTCTTCAGAGGCCTATGTGCCGGACCTGAGCTATGGCTCGCTCGAAACCCTGCAACAGGTTTTCGCGTATATCTTTGCCAATCTATCGGAAGATATCCGGTTGCCGGACATGGCTCGCATGGTCGGGATGAGCGACAGCGCTTTCTCGCGATTCTTCAAGAAGAACAGCGGCCACAGCTTCACCGACCACGTCAACAAGCTTCGTATCTGGAAGGCGGGTCAGCTATTGACCGATACCTCTCTTCCGATAACGGACATCTGCTTCGAGGTGGGCTATCGCAATCTGTCAAATTTCAACCGGGTGTTTCTCCGCCACCACAACCTAACACCGACAAAATACCGGAAACTGTCCACCAACCGCAGAACCGTTCCGTTGCCTCAGACAGCGACAGACCATATTCCTGTGCAGTGAGCCTAGCGATTAGTCGAGGATACTTCGCTCGGCGGGAAGGTGAATTTTCTCCTCGCAACTTCATTATGCCTAGACTCAGGCCTACTCCTTTCGGACGCGACGAGCCGTCAATGAGTTCGCATTTCGAAATCGGGAGGGCATATAAGTACTCGGCAATAGGCCCCCTCGGCAATGAGTGCATATTCGCCGCGGGACGTCGATGGCAAGAGCACGGCGCCCACTCGCTACGCAGGACAAAAGCGTCCATAATGAACAAGGCGACTGGCGATTTACATGCCATGTTGATTTTCCTCGGCACACCGAAATCGAGAAAAAGTTTTGCTACCTTGGCGTCGACGTCGAGGACGCGCTGGCTCGCCGAGTCGACCGAGGTCTAGCCGAGCGGCCAAAGAACCGCCGAGCGCGCAATGGGTTCGGACGGGTAACTTAATGAGCTCTCTTCCGCTTTGCATTATCGCCACCTGGAAGCTGCCAGTCCGGTCTCGGCCCCAATTGAAACACTCGGATCATACTGGCCAAGTATCCGCTCCTGACGCTTCATGGGGTCAAGGGCTATAACGCGAACTCTCCAGCCGACTGAGACGACCCGGAGGCCGGCAACATGCCGCCCGGTCCGGATGTCTCAATCCCTCGCCTTGAGGGGACTCGAACTACAGGCCATGTTTTCGATTGAGCGGCGTAAAGCTCTATTGTGGAACAAAAATCACGCCTGGACGGCTATTGTCGCCTGCATGTCCTGCTGCGGCCATCGCTGCAGTGCTTCCCGTCCAGCGTCTGTCAAGCCGTAGACGCCTCTGTCGAGCCGTTCAAACCAGCCATAGACATTCGCAAGCAAGATCTTCCCGGCATCCGGTATGTTGAATCTGATTTCACGCACGCGCAGCGGTCCTGATGCCAGCGCTACCGCACAGCCGAGCGCCTGCTGGCGGTACGCGGTCATGACAGGCGCGCGTGTGCTCCCGCCTACTGCCGGATCGCCGCGTCGCCTCTGGTGTTCACGCATGAGTCTCGAACGCCGTTTCGGATTGGTTCGCGGCATCGGCGATACGGAGCCGACAATAACGCTGACGTCGCCGGTATCGGAAATGCCGAGCATGCCGATCCCGAGCCGGCGGCAGAGATCGCGGTAGCGTTTGTCGGCCTCGCGACCTTTGCCCTTGGCCGAGACTCGCGCCGCGATCCAGACCTCGTCGGCGACAGCTGCACGATCGACGGCCTGCAGTATGAGCTCCAGATTGAAGCTCAGTTTTAACTCGCAGATCACGACCACAGGCGGATCGCCGTCGCTCAAGCCGACGAGATCGCAGCCGCCAACTTCGCCCTTGACGACGTAACCTGCCTTTTCGAGAAAGCCTTTGACGGGCAGATAAAGCGAAGTTTCCATATGCCTGCAGATTTAAGCGAAGAATCGTTCCATAAACTACACCGATCCGTCGGGACGGGACATCGCATCTATCGCCGCCAACGCGATTACGGTTGGGCTGTGGAGACAGCCCCCCAATGCATCCCTGCGACGATCGGCCAGGACTTCGCCGCGGCATTGGAACGATGCTCTTGAAGGGAACCGAACCAAGGGCCGGCTCCATCACCAAATTGAGATGCGCGGTCACACCGCCTGCCATCCCCTTTACGAATGGTGTCGAGCGGGATCACTGCGCCGGGGAGCACGGACCTGTTAATCCGCTTTCCTTTTAGAAAGTCGCCTGGCCGATTGCGATATTGTATCGCGTGATGATACATTTTGGTTGACTTCCGTTCGTATCACCGTATGATACATACATCAAAGAGCCAGTCGTGATCAGGTCATTCAAGAACGCCAAAACCGAGGCTGTAGCGCGGGGCAAAGCGCCAAAGGGCTTCCCTTCAGACATCGTGAGATCCGCCGTTCGAAAACTGACAATCCTGAACAGCGCTGCCGCTCTCGACGACCTTCGTTTCCCCCCGCCGGGAAATCGACTTGAAGCGCTTAAGGGCGATAGAAAAGGCCAACATTCGATCCGGATCAATGATCAGTGGCGCATATGCTTCGTCTGAACGGATGCTGGTATCGAAGACGTCGAAATTGTCGACTACCACTGAGGGCCAATAGTGGCACACAAGGAGCTTGAGATGACCCATATCCTTCCCCCGGTCCATCCGGGCGAAATCCTTCGCGAAGAATACCTATTTCCTCTAGGGATGAGCGCCGGCGCACTGGCGAAGAAGCTCAATGTTCCCCGCACCCGCATCGAGCGTATCGCGGCGGAGCAAACACCGATAACGACGGATACTGCCCTTCGCCTCGCCAGGTATTTCCGCACGACGCCGGAGTTCTGGATGAACATGCAGACCAGCTTCGATCTCAAGACAGAGGAAGTTGCACTTCACGCCGAACTGGAACTGATTCCCGAAATCGAGACGGCGGCATAGCTGGACGGTGACCCCGCGCCGCCCACTTTTGCCTGGCTATTCGTGGGGGCGCGCCGGACGCAACCAGACCTTCAGGTCGCTACTTCGTTTTGTCAGATGGTCGGTGGTCGCAGGATTGGCGAACACTTCGTGAAGGAACGGAGGGAAGACCGCCGCCCCGTCCAGCAAGGCCGCGTCCCACTCGATACATTATGCGATTTTCGAAGCACAGAACGAGGACATCACCTACAGCGCGCTTCTAGGCTCGTGGAGGTAGGGCTGCTCTCGACCCGGGCGTTCACGACGGCCGGTCGGAAGGTCCGGATGCCCAGAACAAGAACCGCGCCGTTCCAGCTTGAGTCTGTAATCCTCGCTGATCATCTGCGTGAATGGCCTGGTCTTGCCAACGACGTCCATTCGCGCCACTCTCGGTCGCGCCTAGCCGGTTATCTTCTGGATGTCGGATGAAGGTCTAAACTCACAACCTGAAACGAAGGCCAAGCGATGAGCATAAAGGACCGTCAGGAAGGCTTCGAAAAGAAGTTTGCGATGGACGAGGAGCTGAAGTTCAAGGCGATGGCGCGGCGTAACAAGCTGCTTGGCCTGTGGGCTGCTGAAAAGCTCGGTAAAACCGGAGCGGACGCCGACGCCTATGCGAAGGAGGTGGTCCGCGCGGACTTCGAAGAGGCAGGTGACAACGATGTCTTCCGCAAGGTGCGCGCCGATTTCGACGCGGCTGGCGTCGCCCAGTCCGATCAACAGATTCGCGTCATCATGGACGAACTGCTGGCGACCGCCGTCGACCAAATCAGGGACACCTGACTACCACTGAGTTCTGACAGAAAACCGCCGACTGCGATCTCGGACTGGGACGTCATTGGATCTTGCTCATTTCGTGTGGTGATCGGTGATCGACAACATGGACCGGCTCATCACACGCACCACATGCGACGCAAACGATCGGCATCCGCGATGATGAGCCCAGAGGCGCGCAAGGCTTCAGAACTCGCCGCGACAAGGGCCGCGTTGTCAGATGCAAGCGAACCATCCGGCAGCCAGAGATTGTTCTCGAAGCCGACCCGGACATGTCCGCCGAATAAAGCGCCGGCCGTCACGCAAGCGGCCTCCCGGGGGCCGAAGGCGCAAACGCTCCAGTGTGCAAAACGCGGCATGCCGGGCGCCAGAAACGCCAGAAGATCCGAGGGCATCGCGCGTTGCTCGACGGCATAGCGGCCGAGCACGAAGAGGACGGGTAGGTGCTCGAACGGGATCAGGCCGCGCGCCGTTAGCGCTGCGAGTAAAGCCGCTTCCTCCGGCGTGTAGAGGATGATCTGCGGTACAATCCTTTCGCTGCGAAGCCACTCCAAAAACTGGGCAAATCCAGTCTCATGGCTTTCATCCGGCAGTAGCTCTCTCAGCGCAATTGACACCGCCTCCGGCCGCACCTTGCGCACCACCTCCATCTGCTCTGCCGGCCGGTAGATGCCGAGCGCCTCGCTGGTGATTTGAATGACGAGCTCGTCGTCTACCGCCGCACGGATTGCGGCGATCGCCGCCCGGTAAACCCCAGCATCCAGCAGATGCCTGCCATCCCTGTCGCGCACGTGGATGTGGATCATGCAAGCGCCGGACTCGAGGCAGGCCGTTGCATCCGCCGCGAGTTCATCAGGTGTCAACGGCAGGGCCGGATGGTCTGCCTTGGAGCGGCGGCCTCCATTGGGCGCGACGGCGATAGCGATTGGCGTAGGACCGCTCTGGGTGGTCGGATCAGATGTGGCCATGCGCGCAATTCATTTGTTTCTATGATCGGCGATAGTGTAACATATGTTGCATGCCCGGCGCCACGGGGACGTTGCCTCCTGCCAGGCGGAAGTTCGGCTTTGTAACACCATTGACCCGAGGGGCGTCATGACACGAATCCTGCACCGCCAGATCCATGCGAAACTGCCGACGGCGGACGGTGGGCACGGCGTCTATCTTGTCGACACGGCCGGACGGTCCTATATCGACGCATCCGGCGGCGCGGCGGTGTCTTGCCTCGGGCACGGCCATCCGGACGTGATCGCCGCTCTGCACGCGCAGGCCGATAGACTTGCCTATGCCCATACGAGTTTCTTCACCAACGCGCCCGCCGAGGCACTGGCCGACCGGCTGATCGAAAGCGCGCCGGCAGGCATCAGCCACGCCTATTTTGTATCGGGCGGTTCGGAGGCGATCGAGGCAGCACTGAAGATGGCGCGGCAATATTACCTTGAAACTGGCCAGCCAGGACGGCGCAACATCATCGCCCGGCGACAGAGCTATCATGGGAACACGCTTGGGGCGCTCGCGGCTGGGGGCAATGAAATGCGCCGAACGCAATTTCATCCGCTGCTCATCGAAACGCACCATATCGACCCTTGCTTCGCATACCGCTTCCAGGAGCCCGGCGAAACAGACGAAGCCTATGCGGTCCGCGCCGCGCAAGCGCTCGAAGACAAGGTCCTCGAACTTGGACCCGAAACGGTAATGGCATTCATCGCGGAGCCGGTGGTCGGCGCCACTGCCGGCGCCGTACCTTCGCTTGCGGATTATTTCCAGCGCATCCGCGCCATCTGCGACCGCTACGGCATCCTTCTGATTCTCGATGAGGTTATGTGCGGCATGGGTCGAACCGGCACGCTTCACGCGAGCGCGCAAGACGGCATCGTTCCCGATTTGATGACGATAGCCAAGGGGCTTGGCGGCGGCTATCAGCCGATCGGCGCGGTGCTGCTCAACCAGCGGATTTTCGACGCTTTCGCCAACGGCTCGGGCCAGTTCCAGCATGGCCACACCTACATCTGCCATCCGATGGCGTGTGCCGCGGCACTTGCCGTGCAGGAGGTGATTGCGCGCGACAATCTGCTGGCCAACGTCAGGACAATGGGTGCGTATCTCTCGCGGCGGCTGGACGAGCGATTCGGCAATCATCCGCACGTCGGCGACATTCGCGGACGCGGTCTGTTCATGGGCGTCGAACTGGTCGAGGGTCGTTCGACCAAGGCGCCGTTCGAACCTGACCTCAAACTTCACGCACGGGTGAAGCGTGAAGCAATGGCGCGCGATTTGCTGGTCTACCCGGGCGGCGGCACCATTGACGGCGTACGCGGCGATCACATCCTGATCGCGCCGCCCTTCATCATCGATGCGGCGACGGTCGACACGGTTGTCGAGCGGCTGGGCGAAGCTATTGATGCGGCTATCGCCGATTAACGCGCGTCATTCCGGCAGATAGGCCCCCAGGCCCTGGAGCTCCAGTTCGGTAGCCCGAACCCGGGCCGCCGCGGCGGGGCCGCTGCGCGCAAGCATCGTCGCTGCCAATGCCTCGACGATCGCCAGTGCCGCGGCAACCGATGGGAAGAACGATGGACTGTCAGTCGAAAAGCGCAGAGCGACCTCGGCGTGCCGCGCGATCGGGGCGGCGATGCTGTCGGCTATCGCGATCATCGGGACGCCGTGCCGCTGCGCGGTCTCCACGACAGGCCCGAGTTCGCGAGAATATGGCGCGAAGCCGATAACGACGACTGCGTCCTTCCTGTCCAGCGCCGCGAGTTCCGCCTCCAATGAACCGCCGTCGCTGCCCAGCAGCGTGACGTCGCGTCGGAACATCCGGCAGAGATAGACAAGTGCGTGAGCCGGAGCGCGGCAACTCCGGAAGCCGGCCACTCGGACATGCTGTGCCCGTTCCAGGATCGCGCAAGCTCTCGCAATCTCCTTGCCGTCGTTGGCGACTTCGGCTGCCGCGAAGTTAGCCGCGTTGGTCCGAAGCGATTCGACGAAGATTGCTTCCGGACCGCGCAAAACCAGCGCATCGGCCTTGGCTGCGAAAGGAGCGTTGCCGGAACGAAGCCGGTTCTCAAAGGGTTTGCGAAACGCCGCCCAGTCGGTGAAGCCGAGGCGCCGAGCCAGCCGGACAAAGGTCGTCGGCGTCACCTCCGAGCGCGACGCCAGCACGCGCATCGATACCAATGCGACCTCATCGGGATGGTCTACGAGAAACCGGGCCGCCTTGCGCAATTCCGAGCTCAAATCAGGAATCTCGGTCAAGATGCGCGCCTGCACCGCATCATAATTCATGTCCGGCCCGTCCATGTAACAAGTATTCCTCTTGCTTGATGAAGCGCAACGATCGTAGCATGCATCGACGTGCCTCAGACACAAAAACTCGGGACGGCTGCAATGGCACACACGGGATCAAGGGAGAAATAGATGAAACATGAACGGATTACCCTGCGCGGAGCGCAGATCGCCGCTCTTTCGGCTGCACTGCTGTTTGCAGGCAGCGCCGTGGCGCAACAGAAGTTCGTGACCATCGGGACTGGCGGCGTCACCGGCGTTTACTACGCCGCCGGCGGCGCTATCTGCCGGCTCTTGAACAAAGACCGGAAAACGCACGGAATCCGCTGCTCAGTGGAATCGACCGGCGGATCGGCGTTCAACGTCAACACCATCAAGGAGGGCGAACTCGACTTCGGCATGGCGCAGTCCGATGTCCAGTACAACGCCTTCAAGGGTGAGGAATCCTTCAAGGAGGGCGGCGCGCACGCCGACCTCCGGGCGGTCTTCTCGATTCATCCGGAGCCGTTTACGGTGCTCGCTCATCCGAATGCCGGGGTGACAAAGTTCGAAGACTTCAAAGGCAAGCGCTTCAACGTCGGCAATCCGGGATCGGGCACGCGCGCTTCCATGGAGCGTCTGCTCGGCACGATGGGCTGGACGCTTGCCGATTTTTCGCTTGCATCGGAACTCAAGGCCGACGAGCACGGCCCGGCACTTTGCGACGGCAAGATCGACGGTTTTTTCTACGGTGTCGGCCATCCTTCCGCCAATATCCAGGATCCGACGACCACCTGTAGCGCAAAGCTGGTGTCGCTGACCGGCGAAGCGGTCGACAAGCTGGTCGCCGAAAATCCCTATTACGCACGGGCGACCATCCCGGGTGGCCTCTACAACAACAACCCGGAGGATACGGAAACCTTTGGTGTTCTGGCGACATTGGTCACGTCGGCCAATGTTCCGGAGGAAAGCGTCTACCAGCTCACCAAGTCGGTGTTCGAGAACTTTGATGAGTTCAAGTCGCTGCATCCGGCTTTTGCCAATCTCGACCCGGCCAAGATGATCAAGGACGGTCTCTCGGCGCCACTGCATCCTGGCGCGGAAAAGTATTACAAGGAGAGGGGCTGGCTGAAATAAGCACCGGTATATTCTCGCGGCGGCCGGCGGTTTCCATGGTGTCCCCGCCGGCGAATAAAAGTGGGAGGGTGTCACGAGCGACGTTCAAGAACGGCAGGTCGATGTGGACCTGGAGCAAATGGTCGCCGAGGCGGATACCGGTGGGCGCAACGCTAAAGGGGTGACGGGGCAGATATTGCTCTGGACCGCTGTCGCCTGGTCGCTGTTCCAGCTCTGGTACGCGTCTCCCCTGCCATTTGTCTTTGGCTTCGGTGTCCTCAACGATACCGAAGCGCGCGCCATCCATCTCGGGTTTGCGCTGTTCCTGGCCCTTCTCGCCTATCCCGCTCTGAAAAGATCCCCTCGCGAACGGGTGCCATTCACTGATTGGGCGCTTGCGGTGCTGGGCGCCTTCGCCGGCGCATACCTGTTTCTCTTCTATGACGTGCTTTCCGGGCGGCCCGGCCAGCCGACCACACTCGACCTCGTCACCGGCACGGCCGGCATCCTGCTCCTGCTTGAGGCCACCCGCCGCGCGCTCGGCCTGCCCATGGTGTTCGTCGCGGGCACCTTCATCTTCTACACGTTCGCCGGCCAATACATGCCGGACGTCATCCAGCACCGCGGCGCATCGCTGGTGAAATTCATCAATCATCAGTGGCTGACGACGGAAGGCGTGTTCGGCATTGCGCTCGGTGTCTCAACGAGCTTCGTTTTTCTCTTCGTCCTGTTCGGAACGTTGCTTGAAAAGGCCGGCGCCGGCAATTGGATGATGCAGATTTCCATCGCGTTGCTCGGACACCTTCGCGGCGGCCCGGCCAAGGTGGCCGTGATTTCCTCTGCCTTGAATGGCGTCGTCTCCGGCTCGTCGGTATCGAACGTCGTCTCCGGCGGTATCTTCACCATTCCTCTGATGAAGCGCACCGGGCTTTCCGGCGTAAGGGCCGGCGCGATCGAAGCAACGGCCTCGATAAACGGTCAGATCATGCCGCCGGTAATGGGCGCCGCCGCATTTCTGATGGTCGAATATGCCGGCATTCCTTATGCGGAGATCGTCAAGCACGCGCTGCTGCCGGCTGTCTTTTCCTACATCGCCCTTCTTTACATGGTGCATCTGGAGGCGGTGAAGCTGAACATGCAGCCGATCCCGCGGCGCCCGACTCCGAGGCGCGAGCGATGGCTCCGCATCGGTCTCGGGCTTTCCGGGAGCGTACTCGCGGTCTGCCTCCTCTACTACGGGATCGTCGCCGTTAAGGCGGCATTCGGCGAGACGTCGCCCCTTGTGCTCGCGATCGCGGGCGTGGCGCTCTACGTCGGGACGATCTGGTATTCGGCCCGCTACCCGGATCTCGAGCTCGACGATCCAAACGCACCGATCCTCGAACTGCCACGGGCATGGGATGTGACGCGAACCGGGCTCGATTTTCTCATTCCCATTGCCGTCCTGCTCTGGTGTCTGATGGTCGAGCAGCTTTCGCCCGGACTTTCGGCCTTCTGGGCCACGCTGACGATCATCGGCATCGTCGCCACTCGCAAGCCGTTGATGGCTATTTTCCGGAAGAAGCATTTTGCAAGTTCGGTGCGCGCGGCAGCGTGGGACCTGACCGACGGCCTGGCGCTCGGTGCGCGCAGTATGATCGGCATCGCAGTTGCCACTGCCACGGCCGGTATCGTCGTCGGAACGATCACGCTCACGGGTCTCGGCCTCATGATGACCGAACTCGTCGAGTTCATCTCGGGCGGCAACGTCATTTTGATGCTTATTCTCATCGCAGCGATCAGTCTGGTGCTCGGTATGGGCATACCGACGACCGCCAACTACATCCTGGTGGCTACCCTAATGGCGCCCGTGGTCGTCGAACTCGGCGCTCAGGCAGGGCTCGCCATTCCGCTGATCGCGGTGCACCTCTTCGTTTTCTATTTCGGGATCATGGCGGACATCACGCCGCCCGTCGGACTCGCCGCCTTCGCGGCGGCGGCGATATCCAAGGAAGATCCGATTGCCACGGGCTTCCAGGGCGCGTTCTATTCGCTGCGCACCGCCATCCTGCCCTTTGTTTTCGTATTCAATCCAGCGATCCTGCTGATCGGCGTCGAAACCTGGGCACATACGATCTGGGTCGCTGGCATCTCCCTTGCCGCCATCCTCATCTTCTCCGCCGCGACGATGAACTGGTTCGTGACAAAAAGCCGGCTTTGGGAAAGCGCAGTCCTGCTGCTTGCCTGCTTTACGCTATTCCGCCCGGACTGGTGGCTGAACCAGATCTCGCCGCCCTACGAGGAGTTGCCGGCCTCAGAATTCCTGAGAGCCGTCGAAGAGGCTCCGGCGAAGGGCCGGATCAACTTCGTGGTCCAAGGGTTTGACCTGATGGGGGACGAGGTTCACAAAACTGTAAACGTTCCACTCGGCGAACCGGGCGAGTCGCAGCAGCGGTTGCGGTCGATCGGGCTCACCGTCACACCTGCGGGCGACAACTTGATGATCAGCAATGTCGCCTTCGGCTCCTATGCCAAGCGCATCGGTCTCGAGGTCGGATACGACGTGGTCGCAGTGCTGAAAAGAGCCCAGCAGCCATCAAGCGTTATCCCGGTAAGCATTGCGCTGGTCCTGACCGCCGGCATTGCCGGCCTGCAGTTCGCTCGAAGAAGGCCAGTCCAGGTGACAACGGCCGAGCGACCGTGACGGAAGGCAAGCATGTCGGACAGCACAGAGGGCTTTAAACCGTCAGCAAACTCGTTTCCAGTCCCTTCACCGGAATCCGGCAGGACTCCGGCCGTCGCGGTCCACCAGGGCCTACGGCGCGAATTGATCCATTCGGGACCTTCAGGAGCTTTCTCCCTTGAATGGAGTGCGCCGCGAGTGGACATCGATCAGGCTGCTGATTTGCCGGTCTGTCGGATGTGTCGATCCGCTGTTGGAGGGCTCAAATACCCGAGCGCTGAATGGAGCCGTCTATTCAACAAAGATAGCCCTGAAGTCGTTGACGTTCGTTCCGGTTGGCCCCGGCACGAACAGGTCTCCGATGGCGTGAAAGGCCGACCAGGAATCGTTGGCGTCGAGCAGCTCACGCGCATCCAGCGATCGTGCAGCAAGCCGGGCAACGGAAGTGCCGTCCGCGAAAGCCCCGGCGTTGTCCTCGGAGCCGTCGATGCCGTCAGTGTCTGCAGCGATCGCCGAGATGTCGGTCCTGCCGTCTATGTCGATGGCGAGGGATAGAAGGAACTCGCTGTTGCGCCCGCCCTTGCCATTGCCGATAAGGCTGACCGTCGTCTCGCCGCCCGACATCAGAACAACGGGCTTGCGGAACGGTGCGTTGCGTTCCGCCACTTGGATCGCGAGGGCGGCATGCATGTGCGCGATCTCACGCGCCTCCCCTTCGATCGCATCGGACAGAACGACCGCTTCGACGCCCCGGCGTCTCGCCTCGGCCGCCGCCGCCTCCAGCGATACCCCGGCCGACGCGATGATGCTGACCTCGTTTCCGGCAAATCGCGGATCGTCGGGATGCGGTGCGGCGGCGGCCTCACTCCGCAGGTAGCGCGTGGCCGACTGCGGAAGGGAGAGCCGGTAGCGTTCGATCGTCCCGAGCGCATCGTGGCGCGTGGTGTCGTCAGGTACCGTCGGACCGGAGGCGACGAGCGCCGACTTGTCACCCGGTATGTCGGAGACAATGAGTGATACCACTTTCGCGGGATAGGCGGCCGCGGCAAGCCTGCCTCCCTTGATGGTCGACAGGTGCTTGCGCACCGCGTTCATGGCCGAAATCGGGGCGCCGGAAGCCAGAAGAGCCCTGTTGACAGCGATCTCGTCCGCGAGCGTCAAGCCCTCGGGAGGTGCCGGCAGGAGGGCCGAGCCGCCGCCGGATACGAGCGCGATGACCAGGTCGTCCGCAGTCAGACTCGAGACCGCCTCCAGCAGCCGCCTCGAGGCAACGAGACCCGCCTCGTCCGGTAACGGGTGCGACGCCTCGATGATCTCGATCCTCTCGCAGGCGACGCCGAAGCCGTATCGCGTGACGACGACGCCCGTCAACGGACCGTCCCAATTGCTCTCCAGCGCCTTTGCCATCTGCGCCGACCCCTTGCCAGCACCAATCACGACGGTGCGGCCCTTAGGGCGCGGCGGCAGATTGGCGGCGATCACCTTTGCCGGATCGGCAGCGGCGACGGCGGCATCAAAAAGCGAGGTCAGAAACCGGCGGCGCTCGTCAGGGGCAACGTGTCTCACTCCTCCGCCGGCCCGTAGAGACCGAGCTGCTCCAACAGCACCCGCTGCCGGTCGACACTTTCGACGAGGAGGCCGGTATAGCGATCGATCATACGGCCGCGGTGGTTCGGATCGGAAACGCCACAGAGCGCGCCCAGAATCGCCGCGACCTTTTCCGACGTCTGCCGCAGTTCCTCCAGAAGCTCCGCCCTGCCGCCGACCTCGGTAACGACTTGCTTCGTCACCCGGCCGATGCCGGCTGGCGTACGGCTGCCGGCCGACACGTAACCCTCCGGCAGATCGCCCTTGAGATTGGTGACCGACTTGAAGCGGATGACGTCGAAGATCTGGTCGACCGCCTGCTTCGCACCGGTTACCCGCGAAGGATGGTCGGTGTCGGCAGCCGCATGCGGCAGCAGTTCGAGCTTGCCCTTGTGCTTCTCTTCGAGCGGCAGGTAAGGCAGCATCGGTCCGCTGAGCTTGCCGGTGGCGGCGTCCTTGAAGAGGTCGGCGTCGATCGCCGCGTGCGCGACCTTGCCGGACGAGAGCGCCTCGTCGAGGGCCGCGGCATCGACGACCTCGCCACGGTCGTAGTTGACCAGCACCGCGCGGTCGTTCATAGCGCCGAGCACCTTCGCATCGACTATTCCGGCGTTGGAATAGACGCCGGTCGCCGCGTCAAGGCGGCCGAGGCCGATATGGGCGGAGAGCACGTCGGCACCGGTCGCCGCCGCGACCGGGCTTGCAGCGTATTCGAAGCCTTCCGCCTCGATCCAGCGCTTGTGACGCTCGCGGGCGTAGATCGCCACCTTCATGCCGAAGGCCTTGGCGAGCTTGGCGACTTCGCGACCGATATTGCCGTAGCCGAGAACGGCGATCTTGCGGCCCTCGAGCTTGGCCGTCGGAAAATCCTTGAGCTGGCGGCCTGTGTCGAAGTCACCCTCGGCGACCATGCGGTGCAGCCTGTTGACCGGCAGGTCGGGAACGACCTTCAGGATCGCCTTCATCGCCATTTGGGCGGTCGCCCGGCTGTTGATGCCCGGCGTGTTCATCAGCGGCGCGTCCCCGCCCTCGCCGTTGCCGCCGCCCCAGGAGGCCGAGCCCATGTTGCCGGTGCCGGCGCCGATGCGCACGCCGCCGAGCGGGAAGATGGAGGCCATCGGAATGAACGTCGCCGCCGCTATCAGCGCGTCGTACTGGCCCTTGTCGGTCTGCGGCAGGATCTCCGCCTCGGTGCTGAGGTTCGGTTGGTAGAAGAAGTGGATGCGGCCCTTTTCGAGCGCGGAGCGGTCGCCGAGCGGTCCGACATGAAAGACGCCGCCATTTTCCTCGATATAGGCTTTAATCTCGCTATGATCCGGCTGGCCGTCGGCGCCGAAACGCAGGCCGACCAGATCGGCGATCAGCACGGTGTAGGCGCGCGCCGGATCGTCCTTGCGGACAGCGCCGTCGGCCCTGGCCGCGGCCTCGAAAGTGACGCCGTTCTTCGCCAGTTCCTCTTCGAGAACAACGATCTTGGCGCGCAGATAGGCGTATTGGAGATTCTCCAGCAGCGCGACGACATCTTCCGCTTCGCGGATGCCGCCGACCCAGGCGCGATAGTCGCCGGGCGTGCCTGGAAAGGCATTGACGTACCGGGCCGCGTCGAGGCCGGGCTCGTACTCGCCGTTCGGATGGGTAATGCCCTCATACCCGAGCAGTTGCTTCGAACGGGCGATGATGCGGGCATGGATGTCGGGGTCGGTGATGCCGTCGTCTTCGACCTTAAGCAGCGTCACCGCCGCGCCGCGCCGCTCGGAATCGTTGACAGTCAGCGACAGAAGCGGATGCAACGCGACCCATTCGTCGATCACCTTACGGTTGGCAGCGGAGCGGCGGTTGAGGTCAACGACGGAGCCTACGCGCGCCTCCGACTGCAACAGGCCAAAGGTGGTCTCGGCAAAGGCGAGCGCGCTGTACGTGTTGATAACGCCGCCAAGCATGCGGTCTTCGGCGGCATCGTAGAACGGCCCGGCATCGACGGAGCGTTTGGCCGAAAACGGCTGCCTGGGATCGATCGGCGGCGCGATCTTCAGCTGGCGCGGGATCGCCCAGGCAGGATCTTGCTGGTTCTTCTCGATCAATGCCAGGGCATGCGGCGTGAAGGAGGCGACAAAATAGCCCGAAACCCCGCCGATCGCCTTCTGGAACGGCATGAAAAGGCAGCACTTCGCCACGACGGCGGCGACCAGTTCGGGCTCCCACGGCATGGCGCCGAGCATCGAGGTGGCATCGAACACCGCGTGGCGGTTTGCCGGATCACCGTCTATCCAGCTCAAGAGTTCGCGGATCTCGCGGCTGGTATAGGCATTGGCTCCGGTCGTCTCGTGGCCGACACCGACGAAGATCGAGACGCCGAGGGCGGAGAGCTCTTCTGCCGACGGGATCACGCCTTCCGAGGCGGCGAAATGGATGCGGCTCTCGCAACCCTTTTCGGCGAAGCGCTGCATCTCGATCAGCTGGGTGGCCCAGGACTGGCGGAAGAATCCCGCGGCCTTCGACGGATCGCTCTCCGGCCGCGGCGTATCGACATAGATGCGCTGGGAGGCGTCGTTGGCGTTCATCAGGTGCTGGACGCAGACGGTGAAGCCGCTGTGGCCACCGCCGAGCCCCACGGCCATGCGGTTCGTCTTCGGAAAACCGAAATAGCGATGGATCGCCCGCATCATGTCAGTCAGAATCTTGTCCGCCGGATAGCCGCGGTGCATGCTGCGCGAAATCTCGGCGGTGGTGAAACCGCCGATGTCGTTGCCCCTGTCGTCAAACTTGCGATAGGTCTTCTCGATCCACGCATCGAAGGCGAGGCGCCGTAGGCGGCTGTCCACTTCGTCGGTGGTCGCATCGGTGATCGGGCCGACGCCGAAGAACGGATTGGAAGGCAGCCTCGGCGCGCCCGATCTGGTCAGTTGGAGTGCCTTCAGTCGCTGTTCCTGCATCTGCGCGATATTCATCATGATCTGCCTATCTGTTTTCGAGGCGTGAGGATGCGCGGATAGTGGATCGAACACTTCAGAAAGAAGACCTCATATGCGCCGAACAGCACGCGGAATGCGTCATGGGTTCGCCTGCTGTCAGGGATTGCTGCCGCCGGCGCTGGCAGCGCATCGACGGCCTCGACGGAACTAATGCGGAAAGGGACGCCGCCGAGGGCCCAAAGTTCGGCGACTGCGGGAAGCGACCTATCGTGGGCCGCGCAAAAATCATACGCCCGACGCGTCAATCGGGAGTCTTTCGACCTTCTGACCGCCCTAAAGACTCCAAGGACGCGCGGAAATAATGCGGTGTGCTAGCGAACCGCCTCCGGAACATCCGGCTGAGGTGCGAGGAATCGCAGAAACCGCTTTCCGCTGCGATCATAGCAATCGACTTGTCGGTACTCTCGAGCATGTACGCGCCACCGAAAGCCGCATGTCGATGAACGCGGACAGAGGCGAGATTCCAAGTGCCTCCCTGAAATGCCGTTCGAGAGATCGTTTCTCAACGTCCAGATGTCTTGCCATCTCGGCGACGGAGAGTGGCGCGTCCAGACTTTGCTGCATCAGGAGAAGCGCTTTCCTGACAAGTGGATCCTTGGCCCTGAAGTCGAGCGTCAGACCTCGCTGCGGTGTTCCCCCTCCTCCGCCCGCTGATCATCATGATGTTTAAACTCTTCGTGGATTGGGCTTTGCCGATGTGCCTGTCGACGAGTAAGCCCGCAAGGTGAGCCGTGCTGGTGCCGCCGGAACATGTCAGGCGGTCGCGGTCGACCACGAAGATCTGGTCGGATACCGGCTTGAGGCCATCGAATTGGGAGAGAAAATCCTGATGGTGGAACCAGCTCACACAGCCGCGGTAGCTTCCATCAAACCGGCAGGAGGATGAAGGTTCCGGTACAAAGGCCTACGAGTGGGACCCCGGCTTCGGCTGCATTCTGCAAGAAAGCCTGTACCCTCTCGTCACACCGGTCCATCTCATCGATGAGCCCGCCGACCACGACGATATAATCGAAGAGTTTGGGGCTGCCGAACACCTCCTGAGGCTGAACGGAAACGCCGCAGCTGGCCGTAATCGGCCTCAAATCGGGGGCAATAACTTTCCATCGGCATTGAATTGGCCGGCTACGGTCGCCTCGTCCACAGCGAGGCGCAACACGTCCACGAAGTTGGCGAAGGTACAGAGCGTAAATCGGTGCACCAGAACAAACCCCCACCGTCAGACGCGCATTCTGGTCGCGCCGCACACTCCTCGGGAAAACCTCGTTTGCAGCCATCGCTTGATGTCTCATTTCTACTCCCGATATGACGCAATCATTCTTTTCAGAAGTCTAATACGCGTCAATATTCCAAGCAGCTGGGAGAGATTGCCATGCGACGCTGCCGGAACGCGAGGTTGCTCAGCCGTCAAGGGAGGATTGTGCATGAAAATGGTGAGCGCAGAACAGCGTCTCTTCGCATTCTACCTTGAGCCGGATTTCACAACGCTGGCGTTCTCATCGGCGCTCGATGCCTTGCGTTTGGCAAACGCCGTCGTCGGTTACGAAGCCTATTCGTGGCGCGTCGTCTCTTCCGACGGCGCCAAGGTCCGTGCAAGCTGCGGCCTCACCCTTGAAGCTGATAGTTCTGTGGCGGAAAGCTTCGCATTTCTCCAAGTGCTATCGCGAGATGTTTGGGCGCTCGCAGCATGAACGCGCCGGCGGCGCGCGCGCGGGCGCATGTGCAACGGCCGCATAAAGTGCCTCCACGGCGCCTCTCGCATGACTGCACATCCTACGGCCGTCAAAAACGAACGCGCCGTTGTAGTAACTCGCATTGCCGAGCTGGGTTTGAGCCGTCTGAAAGACGTCGCTTCGGTTGCTGCACGACCGTAGGGGCAGTCCCACTCAGATCACGCCGCAGCGAGTAGGCCAACAGGCCCGACTAAACTCCCCTGGCGGCGACAGGCGCTGTCACGGGCGGTCCCTTGATGCTTTAGTTAGAGACCACTTCTGCATGGCCGGCCCCGTAGAGCCGGCCATGCACCGAACGATCTCAGATCACGACACTGCTTCAGGTACGAACCCGGAAGCTTCGACATTTCCCGTTTCCGGCGTAGCGGATGCTGTCACCGGCCGACGCCCGCTTCCTTCTTCGAGCTCATCGAGAAGGGCATGCCATAGCGAAATGCAAAGCCCGACCATCACCAGCAGGAACGGTGCGGCCGCGATGATCGAGGCGGTCTGGAGGCCCTGAAGACCGCCCATGACCAGAAGCACCGCGGCCGAGGCACCGGCAAGCACGCCCCAAAGGACGACAACACCGGGCTTTGGCTCCAGGGCCCCCCGGGATGAAAGCATTCCCATCACGACCGCGCCTGCATCCGCGCCCGAGATAAAGAAGATCGCGACCAGAAAGATGGCGATCAACGATGTCAGCCAGGCGAATGGATACTGCGCCAGAAGGGCAAAGAGCGAGACGGCCGCACCCTCGTTGTTTACAGCATCAACGATGCCGCCGGCGCCGAACAGTTCCGAATGGAGCGCCGTACCGCCCATGATCGTGAACCAGATGAAGGTCACGCCGCTCGGGATCAGCAGCACGCCGATGATGAATTCGCGGATTGTGCGTCCGCGCGAGATGCGGGCGATGAACACGCCGACGAATGGCGCCCAGGAGACCCACCAGGCCCAGTAGAAGATAGTCCAGCTCCCCAGCCACTTGCCGTCACTGAAGGCAGCCGTGCGGAACGACATGGTCACCAGGTCGCTCAGATAGAAGCCCAGCGATTCCGTGAAGGTGTTGAAGATGAAAATCGTCGGTCCGATGCACACCAGGAAGATCAGCAGCACCATCGCGATGATCATGTTCATGTTGGAGAGGAATTGGATCCCCTTGCCCACGCCAGACACCGCAGAGAGAATGAACAGCACCGTCATGATGCCGATGATGGTCAGCGCGATGATGTTGGAAACGCCCGTGCCCCAGAGGAAGTTCATGCCGCTGTTGATCTGCTGCGCGCCGAGGCCGAGTGACGTAGCTGTTCCGAACAGTGTCGCGATGAGCGCAAGCACGTCGATCGCCTTGCCGATTGGTCCGCTTGCGGCCTCACCGAGGATCGGCGTGAAGGCAGCGGAGATCAAGTTCGACTTTCCCTTACGGAAGGTAAAATAGGCGATGGCAAGGCCAACTACCGC
The DNA here is from genome assembly GCF_030124405.1 of Sinorhizobium sp. 7-81. Classification (NCBI taxonomy): domain Bacteria; kingdom Pseudomonadati; phylum Pseudomonadota; class Alphaproteobacteria; order Hyphomicrobiales; family Rhizobiaceae; genus Sinorhizobium; species Sinorhizobium sp. 7-81. The sequence continues at coordinate 95,712 of NZ_JASKLT010000010.1, forward strand.
GTAAATGGCCCAGGGGTGAAGCGCCCAGTGGAAGTAGGAATACTTCATCGCGACGAGGGCCGCTTCGAGGCTTCTCGGGGCGGCCTGCCCATGAGGCGGGCTGTCGAAATGATAGATGGGTTCGGCAACACCCCAGAACATCAGTCCGATGCCCATGCCGACGCTGAACATCATGCAGATCCACGAGGCGGTACGGAATTCCGGCCGTTCGCCGTCCTGTCCGAGCCGGATCTTGCCGAAGCGGCTGACGGCCAGGAAGAGTGCAAAGATCAGAAAGCCGGCCGAAGAAACGACGAAACCCCAACCGAAGCCGTCGATGATGCTTTTGAGAACCAGCTTGGAAATCGAGGACAGGCCTTCAGGAAACACCGTGCCCCAGCCGACGAATCCCAGGATGATGAACATGGCTGGCCAGAATACGGCCGGATCGATCTGACTAGGTCGTGATTGCTGCATTTTTTGTCCTCCCAGTTAAACTCTTGGCCACCGTCTACCGAGCAGCCAAGCCAGCCATACGGTCCTCCGAAGGTCGTGATATTCTCGGCCACCTTGATCCCCATCGCTGTCCGCGCCTGCTTTGTCGCGCTGGCGACGGGGTTTTCCCATTCAGGCGGCCTTGCCCATGGCGGACAGCACTTCCGCCACGATCTCGCCAAAGGACGATGGGGTCGGAACGATCGCGACACCCGCACTCTTCAGTATCTCGACTTTTTCCTGCGCCGATTCCCCGAAGGCGGAGATGATCGCGCCGGCATGACCCATACGGCGTCCCTTCGGGGCCGAAAGGCCTGCGATATAGGCGATCAGCGGCTTCTTCATATGGTCGCGCGCCCAGAGCGCGGCTTCCGCCTCCTGCGGCCCGCCGATCTCGCCGATCATTAAGACCGCATCGGTGTTCGGATCCTTTTCGAACAGTTCCAGCATGTCCTTGAAGGACGAGCCGTTGACCGGGTCGCCGCCGATACCAACCGAGGTCGACACGCCGATGCCGAGCGCTTTCATCTGGCTCGCGGCCTCATAGCCGAGCGTACCGGAGCGGCCAACGATGCCGATGCGGCCGGGCAGATAGATGGACCCAGGCATGATGCCCATCATCGTCTCTCCAGGCGTGATCATCCCCGCGCAGTTCGGCCCGATCAGCGTCATGCGATCCTCGAAGCGATAGCGCCTCATGTATCGCTTGACCCTGATCATGTCCTGGGAGGGAATGCCGTCGGTGATGCAAACGCAGAGCCGGATGCCGGCATCCGCCGCCTCCATGATGGAGTCGGCAGCAAAGGGCGGCGGCACGAAGACGATCGAGGCATCCGCACCGGTTTCCTGCACGGCGCCCTTGACCGTGTTGAAGACCGGCATGCCGAGATGGGTCTGGCCGCCCTTGCCGGGGGTGACGCCACCGACGACATTGGTGCCGTAGCGCTTCATGTCCTCGGCATGGAAGCTGCCGATCTTGCCGGTGAAGCCCTGGACAATGACGCGGGTGTTCTTGTTAAGCAGAATGGACATATCTTGGACCTCCTCAGGCAGCCTTGCCGGCAGTGAACGAACGCCAGGCGGCGACCGCCTTCTCGGCCGCTTCGGCCAGTGTTTCCGCGACGATGATGTTCTCGCCTGAATTGGCGAGGATGCGCCGGCCCTCTTCCATATTGGTGCCGGACAGACGGACGATGAGCGGAACCGGCACGCCGACTTCACGCAATGCCTTGATCACGCCTTCCGCCACCCAGTCACAGCGGTTGATGCCGGCGAAGATGTTGACGAGGATGGTCTCGACGTTTTTGTCCGTGAGGACGGCCCGGAAGGATTTCGCCACCCGCTCGGGCGAGGCGCCACCGCCGATATCGAGGAAGTTCGCGGGCTCGCCGCCGGCGATCTTGATCATGTCCATGGTGGCCATGGCCAAGCCCGCACCGTTGATGATGCAGCCGATATTGCCGTCGAGGCCGACATAGGAGAGGCCGCGATCCGATGCGTATGTCTCGCGCGGATCTTCCTGGCTCTTGTCGCGCATCTCCGAGATATGCGGTCGGCGGAAGAGCGCGTTTTCATCGAAACTCATCTTGGCGTCGAGAGCCACGAGGTCACCTCCGCGAGTGACCACAAGCGGGTTGATCTCCAGCATTGAAGCGTCATAGTCGACGAAGGCGCGGTAGCAGCCGATGAGCGTCTGCGTGGCGCGGCCGATCAGGGCATTGTCGATGCCGAGCCCAAAGGCAATCTCGCGGGCTTGGAAGTCCTGCATTCCAACGCCGGGATCGACGGTCGCGCGGATGATCGAGTCCGGCTCGGCCTCGGCGATTTCCTCGATCTCTATGCCGCCCGAAGACGAGGCAACGATCATGATGCGCTCTGATTTTCGGTCGAGCACGAAGCCGATGTAAATCTCGCGCGCAATATCCATCGCCTCTTCGACATAGAGGCGGCTGACCAGTTTTCCCTGCGGCCCGGTCTGGTGCGTCACAAGCGTGCGGCCGAGCATGGAATCGGCGGCCTCGACGATCTCGTGGTCGGACGAGCAGAGCTTGATACCGCCCGCCTTGCCGCGCGCACCGGAGTGGACCTGCGCCTTCACCACCCACCGGTCGCCGCCGATCTCCCTGGCGCGATAAGCCGCCTGCTCCGGACTATAGGCAAGGCCGCCGCGCGGGATATGGATGTGGTAGCGGGAGAGTAGTTCCTTAGCCTGATATTCGTGAATGTCCATAGGTCCCCTCCTGTCACCGGCGGCCGGCGGTGATTGCGTCATGGGTGGCGAGCACGTTGCGCGCCATGCGTTCCGAGGCGGCATCGATCATCTTGCCGTCGAGCGATGCCGCGCCCTTGCCCTGGCTCTCGGCAAGCTTCAGCGCATCGATGATGCGGCGAGCGCGGTCGACCTCCTTCTCCGGCGGAGAGAAGATATCGTTGGCCAACGCGATTTGGCTCGGATGGATCGCCCACTTGCCTTCGATGCCGAGGGCCGCGGCACGGCGGGCAGCGGCCTTGTAGCCGTCGGGATCGGAGAAATCTCCGAAGGGGCCGTCGATGGCACGCAGACCGTAAGCGCGGCAGGCAACCGTCATCCGCGACAGGCCGAAGTGCCACTGATCACCGGGATAATCAGGGTTGAGACCGCCGATATTGACGGTGCGGGCCTTCAGGCTCGCGGCATAGTCGGCAACGCCGAAATGCAGCGCTTCGAGCCGGCCGCCGAAGGATGCAATGGCCTCGACATTGGCCATGCCGAGCGCGGTCTCGATCAGCGCCTCGAGGCCGACGCGGGTCTTGTAGCCCTTGGCGATCTCGATCTGGTTGACCATGGCCTCGACCATGTAGAGATCGGCCGGCACGCCGACCTTCGGCACCAGCAGCGTGTCGATCCGGTCGCCCGCCTGTTCCATAAGATCGACGACGTCACGATACATGTAGTGGGTGTCGAGCCCGTTGATGCGGACCGAGATCGTCTTGCCGCGGCCGCGCCAGTCGATCTGATTGAGGGCAGCGACGATGTTGGCACGAGCGCGCTCCTTGTCCGCCGGCGCCACCGCATCCTCGATGTCGAGGAAGATGTAGTCGGCCTCGGAATTGGCGGCCTTCTCGATCATCTCGGGGTTAGAGCCCGGGACGGCGAGTTCGCTTCGCTGCAGGCGCAGCCGGCTGAGATGATGTATCGTGTGGCTCACGGAGTTTTCCCCTTCCGGTCTCTTCAGGCTGCCTTGGCGGTCGACGCCGTGGCGGCAGAGCGAAACTGCTTGATCGCTGCGCCCACGCCCGAGCCCGGCTCGATCTTCAAGCCGCAATCGAGCAGCGTGAGTTCAGCGGCCGAAAGCGCACCCAGAACCATGACTTCGTTCAGCGAGCCGAGGTGGCCGATGCGGAAGACCTTGCCTGCCACCTTGGAGAGGCCGCTGCCGAGCGAGGTCTTGTAAGTGCTGTAGGCATGCTTGATGACCTGGACGCCATCGATGCCGGCGGGCAGGCGGATCGCCGAGACGGTATCGGAATGCCACTTCGGCTCGGTCGCGCAGAGTTTCAGGCTCCAGGCAGAGACCGCGGCACGGACGCCGTTCGCGAGGTGATGATGGCGGGCGAAGATGGCTTCGAGGCCTTCCTCGAAGATCAGGTCGAGCGAGGCACGCAGACCGCGCAGGAGCTGCGTCGGCGGTGTATAGGGGAAGTAACCCGTGTCATTGGTCTTGACCATGTCCTCGAAGGAGAAGTAGCAGCGCATGTGGCGCGCGGTCTTGGACGCGTCGAGCGCCTTCTGGCTGACCGAGAGGAAGCCGAGGCCGGCTGGCAGCATGAAGCCTTTCTGCGAACCGGAAACGGCGCAGTCCACGCCCCATTCGTCCTGGCGGAAATCGATCGAGCCGATTGAGGAGACCCCATCGACGAAAAGCAATGCCGGATGACCGACGGCGTCGAGCGCCGCGCGCACGGCCGCGACATCAGAGGTCACGCCCGTCGCGGTCTCGTTATGCGTGACGAAGACGGCCTTGATCTGGTGCGCTTTATCGGCGGCAAGACGTTCGGCATAGAGGTCGACCGGCACGCCGGTGCCCCATTCCATGTCGAGGCAATCGACCTCGAAGCCCAGCCGCTCTGCCATGTCGACCCAGAGATGCGAGAACTGGCCGAAACGACTCATGAGAACCTTGTCGCCGGGTGAAAGCACGTTGGTCATCGCCGCTTCCCAGGCGCCGGTGCCCGAGGACGGATAGATGAAAACGCGGCCGTTCTGGTTCTTGAAGACCTTCTTGACGTCGGCGAAGAGCGGCAATGTCAACTCGGGAAATCGAGGGGAGCGCATGTCTTCCATCGGCAGGTTCATCGCCTGGCGAACCTGTTCGGGAATGTTGGTGGGGCCGGGAATGAAGAGATGATTGTAGCCTGACATCGTTCCTCCAATGGCTGCGTCCGCGGACGGCGTTTCGTCGGCACCAAAGCTGCCTTCCGGACCATGTCCGCACAACACTCGCTCAGGCAGAAAAGAATGCCCGACGAGCAGCGCAGGAGCGGCCCTAACGGGTGGTCACTTGCAAGGGATGGGTAGGGAAAAGACTACCCGCAGGTAGTCACTCTGGACTGCGCCGACGTTCCTTGGCGTAAAGGGCGACCGCCATGGCGCGGTTGCGCACCTCGAGCTTGTCGTAAAGATTTTTGAGGTGGTATTTCACGGTATTCTCGGAAATGCCTGTTCGTGCGGCGATTTGGATATTGGTCCAACCGTTGGCCAGCATGCCGAGCAGTTCTGTCTCGCGAGAGGTGAGCTGTTGGAACGGCGTGTTCGAAATTTTCGAGAGCACCGTGTAGGGAATGCAGATCCGACCCTGCATTACGGCGGTGAGCGTCGCGAACAGGATTTCAGGATCTTCGAATTGGTAGCAGAGACCGTTGACACCAAGCCGGATGGTCTCGTTGAGGATCGAAGGATTGCTGGTATCGGCGAAGAGAACAATCCGTGGGTCGAACCCCAGCCGGCTGAGTTCCGCTAGCACCTCGGGTGCCTCTGCATCGTCGAGCTGCCAACTGAGCAGTACGCAATCCGTCTTGATGGAGGCAAGCTTCTCGCAAAGTTCGGCCGATGTCCGCGCCGTATCGATGATGGAAAACCTGGCATTTTCGGAAAAAAGTCCGCGAAGAGCGGCAATCACCAGTGGGTTGCGCTCCGCAATCAAAACCCGGCCTCCGACCTCCTGCGACATGTGCCTCCCTGCGTCCTATGCGGTGACACGCACCATCCAGCGACGATCCGAACAGTAACATCACCAATTCCGTACATTTCACCGTCGAGCGACGAAACGTGTCTTAAAACGTCTTTTTATGAGAGTAATGTGCGAAGGGTTCCGCGCATATTTAGGGCCGACGAGCGCGCTCAGACGGCGACGCGGTCCAGGCCGGGGCGATGGACGTTTCCCTTGCCAAGTCCATAGCCGACTCGTTGAAGGTGCAGGAGATTGAGGCGTTAATGCGCACGACCGAACGGATCTCATAGGCAGGAACATGAAGAAAATCCCGCCAAAGCGTTCAAGCTGCGTTCATGCAAAGCACGCTATAAACCATTGAAAGACAAGACGATGGTAGCCGCCTAATAAGAGCTGGCAGGCGCTCCAACTATGCCCGGGAACCGGAAAAAACCGGAGTAAAATCAAATACCGGATGTGGCATGACGCCCTGCCTCCCAGGGAGTTGAAAACGTGAAACGCACCCTTTTGAAAATTGCCGCGACAGGTATGCTCTTGCTGGCTCCGACGATCGCTCAGGCGGCAGAAGGCTTCGCGACGGCAAACGTCAATATGCGCGCCGGCCCAAGCACAGCATATCCGGCGATCACCGTGATTCCAGCTGGCGAATCGATCGAAATCTACGGCTGTCTTGCCGACGTGCCATGGTGCGACGTGGAGTTCTACGACGGCCGCGGCTGGGTGCACGGCCGATATATCCAGGCACTTTATCAACAGCGCCGCGTTTATGTCGGTCCTCAATATTATCGCCGGCTTGGTATTCCCGTCGTTGTCTTTAGCTTCGGCAGCTATTGGGATCGTCACTACCGCGACCGTGACTTTTATCGCGACCGCGATCGCTGGCGCCGCGGACCGGACTTCTATCGCGGCCCGGATCGCCGTGCGGCGCCTAGCCGCAGACCTGAATTCGAGCCGAGACCAGCTCCGCCCCCGGAATTCGACGGGAGATTGGAGCGGAGGCCCGATTTTCGCCGTCCCCCTGAAAGACGCCGGGACCTTGACGATCGCCCGGATCGCCTTCCGGATTTCGATCGCGCGCCCAACCGCAGGCCCAATGTCGGTAGTCGGCCGGACTTTGACCGTGATCTGCGCGGCGGCGGCGATCGCAACCGCCGGAACTTCGAACGTAGGGGCGATGATGGCGATCGCGTCATCCGTCGCGGCGACGACAATCGTGACCGCAGGGGTGGTGACAATGGCCGCCGCAGGCCGCAGCGACGTGTCTGCGAACTCGGCGAACCGGATTGCCCGAACTAATGTGGCCAGGGGGCGGCAGAGCAGCCGCTCCAAAATGCTTCACTTCGGTGCATAGTAACCGCTGAGGGGCGGAAACCAAGAAAAAGGGCAAGGTCGGTGACTGATGCAATCAGCTTAATGAGCGCACGAGGTTTGGTTGAAATAACCGATTTGACAGGCCGGTCTTCCGGCAGTCGGGTTTCGACGGCATCCTTACCGCAAGGGAGATGGATGAAAAGATCTCGGCCTGCTCAAGAAAACGCGCGAGGCCAAAGGCATCTCCCGCGCCGAGTTAGCGCATTTTGCTAGGCCTGTCGGTATCTGTTAACGGGAGGTACGAGCGAGGCTCAGAAGCTCGAATGTCGATCCCGCGCCTGATTCATCTCTTTGAGATCATGGGCTTTATGCCTCTCGATATGATCTTTGACACAGCGCCGCACTTCGAACTGCCTCTTAGCTCAGCCTCGCAGCCGCAACCGCATGCGGCATCAGGAATGTAGCAATCTGCGGAACAATCTCCGTCAGATTCCCCGGATTGTGTGCAACGCCTTCAACGAAAGCACGCCATTGTCGCTGCTTTTGCTCGTCCCGTGCAAAGGCGTCCGTCAACGCATCCGGTAGGCCGTAGGGAATCGGCGTCTCGCGCCGCTCAAGGTAGCGGCGATTGCGCGCGCCAGCCGATCACCGCTGAAATCAAAGGACCTGCTGAGAACCCAAAGGTCGTAGAAATCCTTCATCCAGCTATTTGCACGCCCCAGCATGACCATCGCCTGGAACTTCTCCGCAATGACCGTCTCTCGCGCATAGGCTCGGAGGCGAGGCGCCGGGAAATCCAGCATGGAAGATAGTCCAACATCTCCGCCCCGGGCTCGAGCGCATCGCCAAAGCCGAAGTCGATCGTCAGGTTGATCCGAGCGCCGCTGATCGAGGAAAGCTGTCCCGCCGGAACTTTTTGAAGGTTTCAGGGACTGGGGCTGCAGTTGCCGGAGCCGTCGGACTCACCTCTTGCATGACAAGTCCGCGCATGGCGCCCGTGGCGCGTGGCGCGGGAACTACCCCGAAGCGTGAGACGGCTTACCAGAATTCTCCCGACCGGGGACGCCGCTGTGCGGGATGCACCCATTTCCTCGAGCCGAACGCTTGCGAGATCGTTGCCGGCGAGATCAGCCCCAATGGCTGGTGCCGCTTTCACGAACCGCGGCGGACCTGAAGGAACGGCAACCGAGTAAGGCGCCGGAGGAGCAAGGCTACGGCTGAAAAGATTGGGTTAACAAGCGGCGGTTGTCGAAGCTCTTGCAAGGAGTGGCGACCATCGGCGATTCAACTATGCGTGAGCCCCGTGACGGTCACCCGGTCGCAAACAAGGAGGTGCCAAGCGCACGAGGTCCGGGGCTCGCAAGAAAGCCCGCCCGAGACCTTTCAAAGATCCGTGATCCTCACCGATAGGCTAAGTTGTCGGTTGACAACTTAGCCTATCGGGACAAGGCTACTTGACCTGCAACACGCATGAACCTGTGGGAGGAGACATGCGCGCAGTAATTCTTCTCACCCTGGCTGGCACTGTTTTGGCATCCGTGTGTCATGCCGGCGAACACCGCATAGGCATGGCGGGCATGGCTTACGCGCCCGCGATGATCGAGGCGAAGGTGGGCGACACCCTCGTTTTCGTGAATGGCGATACTCAGGCGCACAACGTGCTGATAGCGACGGTCGGCTTTTCGACCGACCTTGGCAAGCAGGATCCGGGCAGCCAGACAACGCTTACGGTCCGCAAGTCAGGAACGTTTGATGTCGAATGCGCCATCCACGAGGGCATGCACGCCCGCGTCGTCGTAAGGCCGTGAAGGAGGAACCATGCGCAAGATCGTCGCCATCAGCCTGGCCGCCGTCTTCGCCACGGGCCTGGTGGGTTATAGCCTTGCTGGGCCGGACAGGGTCGCCTTCCCGAGTGGCTATGCGGAACGCTTCGTGCTTTACAACACCGTGGACCGTCCGGATCGCAAGACCATTCGTTTCATGTACGTAAGCCCCGAGACCCATCCCAAAGCGAAGGCCGGCGAGCCGGCCCCTGACGGAACCATCCTCATCATGGAGGATCATCGGGCGAAGCTGGACGCCTCGGGCAGTGTTGAATTTGGGCCGGACGGTCGCCTCGTGCCTACCGACCAGATAACCAACATCTTCGTCATGGAGAAGCGCACGGGCTGGGGCGATGCCTATCCGCCAGAGGTGCGCAATGGCGACTGGGACTATGCGCACTACCTGCCCGGTGGCGCGCCCAAGGCGGATGCAACATTCGACGGATGCTTCTCCTGCCATCGGAACCGCTCCGGCCGCGATTTCAACTTCACCTACACGAAGTATCTCATGGATCGCGAGGGGAAGTAGCTCCCCCGGCGAACGTGGATCTGATCGAGCGAGCCCGTTCGCCGATTCACCGCCGAGGGGCAAGTTGCGGCACAATCTCTTCCGGAGGACTGGCGTGGAGCTGCCGCATCTCGGCAATCGCACCAGGCAGCCAAAGGCGCACCTGGCGCATGGCATGCTCCGTGAGATCCTCCGGCAACGGCATCCGATAAACGTGCTTGCGGATCGCAAGGAACATGAGGGAACCGTGCAGCGTCATGGCGATTTCGCGCTCCTCGTGCTGCATCGGGCGGGTCGGAAGGTCGGCCAGCCCGGCCTCGCGTCTCAGCGCGCCGATGACCGGCTCGAGGATCGAGGCGGTCAGCACGGCGCCGCGCCGACCGGGCTGGCCATAGCCGTCCAAACCGGCACGAACGAACAGGCGCATCGACCGGCCGGTGATGGCACCGAGGTAGCCAGCATAAAGACGACCGAGCCGCTCGGCAAGCGGCGCTTCGTTCGAGTTTAGCGCCGCACGCCAGTCCTCGTTGCGCCAACGCATGGCACGCTCTTGGAACAGCGCGGCGACGATCTCATCCTTGCTCCTGAAATGCTTGTAGAGTGCGGCTTGCGTGATACCGAGGCGCGAGGCCAACCTCCGCGTCGAGGCTCCGAAGCCCTCTTCCGCGAACAATGCCGCCGCCTCAGCAAGGATGGCGACGCGACGTTCGTCGGACGGCAATCGCCGGCGCTTCGGCTGCTCTCCCGCAGCGGCTGCGCTATCCGGTTCTATCGCGACGATCTTCCGACGTGGCTTAGCGCTCAATACCAGCTCCCATAGATGCCCAAACCGATCCTCTTTGCCGTTCAGAAGGGGCGTACCTAGAATAATAGTCCCCGTGCCGAAGCGTGGTGACGAGGACGATCTGTAGAAAGAAGCTTTGCCTGGCCATTATATACGTCCAGGCTCGAAGCGATGGAAATGAGAACAATCAAATTGGACTTTCGGCGCGAAAGTGATCTTCCCCGCTAACAAGGCCAGTGGTCTGGGCAATACCAAGCTTCCGGGCCTGTGTGTCCGGTCGAGTCCGCTAGTGAATGGCAGCTAAGTCCCGCAAAGCTGCTGTCCGGCTCTTCGCATTGGACTTCCGCTCGCCACCCGACTGCGACGGATAGGAACCGAAACAATCGACCCGTTGCAGGCATCGGCCAATAGTGATCGGAATGTCCTGTGCTGGCGTTGAAAACGGACGCTAAAAGCAGTTACACGGATTTTATCGAGGAACAGGTAACCTGCAACGCTTGTGAGAAAGCAGGCGCGGGTGGGCTTCAAGGTGCTCGGTAGGTGCAGCCCATCACATACGTTCCGCCGCGGCAGTCAGGCCTGCAGCATCGCGTGTTCCTGACTGATAGGCACCGATCAGCCTCGCCGCGAGTATTTCAGCCTCCTCGGACTTCAGTGGCAATGCCCGCAATTGCAGTTCGCGACGGAAAATGCTCTCAATCATCTCGAGCTCGTCAGGCCCTAGTGGGTCAAGGGTGCATACTCGTTGGGGTCTCATTAGCTCTTCCTCCTGGCCCGGCGATCGCCTCGGTCGCCGGGGGAAAGTCTACGCGTCTTGATCGACATGGCGAGTCAATACTGCGCCCCAAGGACAAAGGGTCTGGAACCGTACGGACACCGCGAGATTGGAGAAGACTGGACTTCAGAATGATACTCGCTTGCACATAGCCGATGGGCAGCCGGCATGCTAATGTGATACCGATCCGCGTTTCTTGGCAGAAAGCGGTCCACAGAGCCGCGGTGCGCCGGCTCCCCATTGAGGGGAAGGCAATGGCAATTCCTCCTCAAGCTTCGGTTAACAACCGGTTGCTGGCCCTGCTTCCGGAGCCTGACTATAACCAGATTGCGCCTGAACTCGACTATGTCAAAGTGACTAGAGGCGCTCTGATTGCTACGGCCGGCGCCCCCATAGACCATGTTTATTATCTCACGTCCGGGATTGGCTCCTTGGTCGCCTCGACGCCTGAGGGTAACAAAGCGGAGGCGGGTATCTTCGGGAGTGAAGGTTACATCCCGACTTCTGCCGCTATGGGTGTAGAGCTCAGTGTGCACGACATCATCATGCAGATCGAAGGAGACGCCTACCGGATGGAGTTCAGCGCATTCCGGACGTGGATGGATCATAACCGGAACTTCGCCAGGGTGATGATCCGATGCATCGAGGCCTTCTCGATTCAGCTTACCTACACTGCGATTTCGAACGCGTTGCACGGGGTGGACGAGAGATTGGCCAGATGGCTGTTGATGTGTCACGACCGTGTATCAGGCGACGAGATTCCTCTGACGCACGAGTTCATTTCGCTGATGCTCGCGGTTCGCCGTCCAAGCGTCACAACGTCGCTCCACGTCCTTGAAGGCAACGGTTTCATTCGCTCGAACAGGGGCAACATCATTATCCGGAACAGGCAAGCCCTCGAAGAGTTCGCCCGGGATGCCTATGGTAAGCCGGAGGCAGAATACCGTCGACTTATGACTGCGCTCTTCTGAGCCCGCGAAAGTACGCATCCAGCCCGCCCTGCTGCAAATGATGCTGCCGTCGCGAGCCGCAGGGAGTCGAAAAAGGCCCTCCGAGCGTTTGCCCGAGGGCCAGTTCTAAATGCAAGCCATTGGAGTGCGGGGTTGAAGAATAGGCCGCGAACGCCAATAGCTCCACCCATTGGATCCGCTCTGTACGGAACCGGACGGATCGCCGCAAAACTCATGAATAGCTCAGGGCCGGCATTCGCACTGAAAAGGCTTTGAAAATCACTTCCCCACCTACCACACAAATGGCTGTACGCCTTGCCTCCTCAATGGCGGTGGATCGCTAACAAGTCAGCATAGGCCGTCGGATTGCTGGCTAACACTGGGTGGCCCTTAAACAAGGCTTCGCCCTCTGTTGGAAAGGACAGATAGTCGCCACCGGCTTCCTTGACGAGGCAGTAACCGGCCATGCAGTCCCATGCATGCATGTGCGGCTCGTAATAGCCGACCAGACGGCCGGCCGCGACATAGGCGAGCATCAGCGCTCCAGAGCCATTGCGGATGAAGTTGCCGCCTATAGCGAGCAGAGCGGCGATGATCTGGCCCACCCGCTCCGGCTCGACATAGGTATTGCAACCAATGCCGGTGATCGCGTTCTGGATGGTACGCGACGGATCGAGGCTCAGTTTTATCCCGTTGAGGGTCGCACCCTTGCCAGCGGCCGCAGCATAGAGTTCACCGTCGCAGGGCACATGGATCACGCCGATCACCGGCAGGCCGCCATGTAGCACGGCGATCGACACGCACCACGTCGGCATGCCGTTGACGAACGGCGCGGTACCGTCGATGGGGTCCACAACCCAGGTATAGCCGGAGGCGCCCTCCACGTAGCTGAACTCCTCGCCGAGGAACCCGTCCTCTGGAAGCTCTGCGGCGACGCGCTCCCGGATCAGCGTCTCGACATTCTGGTCTGCGATCGAGACAACGTCCTGCATGTCGCGCTTGGTCTCGATCACTAGGGTGCAGCGCTTGTTGAAGTAGTCGAGCGCGAGCGCCCCCGCCGCCTCGGCAATTGACTTTGCTAACGCAAAGCGCCGATCGAGACCCTCCTCCTGCATGCTCATGGTTTTTCCTCTTCATAAAGAGAGAAGACAACGCGGACCCCACAACGGCAGTGATGGATTGCAGCGCTCGGTGCAATATTTCCGAACGGCAACTCACGTAGCTTCAATCGCAATACGGGCGTAAGCTTCAGGCGGAGCATCATTGGCACGCATGAGATCCCGCATGATTCGGATCATTGCCTCCTCGATCTCCGGGGAAGCGAGGGGCGTATTTTGACCTGGATCACCGGCAAGATCGTAGAGTCGGGCTTCACTCTCAAGAAGCGCGCCGGGACCGTAATTGTCGAACATCGGCGACCGCTCGATCACCGGTACCTTGAGGACGGGCGCTCCCTTCGTGAACGGCAACGGCTGTTGAAGCGACGCTCCGGCGAGTTCTTCTGGGGTGAACGGCTCCCAGATGTGCGTCGGCATCAGTGTGTATTGGTAGAGCTCCTGGGAGCGAGGGTCGGGCGGAAAGCGGTGGTAGGTGTAGCGTCCGTCCGTCACGTTGATTGCGCCGCCGAAATAGCCGAACAGCGCCCCGCCCCGCAGCGAGCGATCGGCGTCGAACAACTGCAGCAGGGAATACCCCTCCATCTCGGCAACGGCCGGAACGCCGAACAGATCGAGGAATGTCGGCGCGAGATCGATGGTCTGGGTCAGAGCCGAACGTCGAATGCCGGCGCTTCCCAGTCGGCGCGGATCGTGGACGAAGAGCGGGATATGCACGATCTCCTCGTACATGTTCATCCGGTTCTTGGCCCAGAAATCGTGCTCTCCGAGCAGAAAGCCGTGATCGGTCGTGACGACAAGTGCGGTATCGCGCCAAAGGTCGTGCTGATCAAAATAATCGAGTAGCTGTCCGATGAGGAAATCGCAAAGCGCAACGAGGGCGTAGTAGTTGGCGCGCAGTTCCTCGCACTCTTCCGGCAGTTCGTCGACACGGCCGTAGCGCGGCCAGTCGCGAATCGGGCCGTTCCAGCCCGTCGTGAATGCCTCGCGAAACCGCTCCGGCGCAGTGAAAGGTTCATGCGGGTCGAACGTCTCGATCTGCAGGAGCCAGTTGTCCGCTGTCCTGTTTCGTTCGAGAAACTCCAGTCCGGCGGCGAAGCAGCGCACCGACGGGAACTCGCTCTCGTCCTGGATGAACTCGCGGTTCACGATGTTGCGGCGAAACTTGTCGCGTGCCGACTGGCTGAATTGCCGCTCATGATACTTCTGGCGCAGGCGCTCCCATGGTGGCTGCACCATCGCCTTCCATGGATCGCCCTCCTGCCCGCGGATGAAGTCGTAGCTGTCATACCGGGTGTGATAGGTGGCGCCACCGTCCTCGAAATAGTGGAAGTGGTCGGTGACGAGATGGCTGTAACAGTGGGCCTGGCGCAACAGCTCCGGAAAGGAATTGTCGAACGGCTCGAGCGGCCCCCAGCTCCGGTGAAGGAAGCTGAGCCGCCCAGTCTGCAGGTCGCGGCGCGCCGGCATGCAGGGCAGGCTGCCGACGTAGTGGCGCTCGAATGTTGCGGCACGCTCGGCCAGTCTCGAAAAATTGGGCGTCGGGAGCCGCTTCCCCCCGTACGGGGCGAGCACGTGGCGGTTGAGCGAGTCAAAGAGTACGAAGACGGCCTTCATCGTGTCTCGGCTGTCCCTCATTCAGAGCTGCCGAATGCAGCATGTCGTCCGAACGTCACGGCCTCCTATTCTCGCCGAAAAGAGCTCAGCCGCAACTGGATTGTAGATGGTCCCGGGCACCAGCGCGCCATCTGCAGGATCAGCGAGGGTTATCGGCTGTGGTCGGCTCGCTTCGAAAAAGCCTCAGCCAGCGCGGCCGGCGCGCTTGACGAGCATGGCGATGAACGGCACGTCGTCGCCTGAGATCGTGTCGATGAGGCCGTCGGCGATCCATTGCACGAGGTCCGGCAGGGGATCGCGTCCGCCCCGCCAGTACTCGGCGAGCACGTCAGGGCGAGGCACGTGGACGCGGTTGCTGAAGCCCGCTTCATGCAATGCCTTCGCATCGTCAGGGTGGAACATGTCGAGCTCGATCGAAACCGAACTCGCCCTGCACGCCTTCAAAACACCAACGAGGTCGGCGTGTCGAGCGTGGGTGATCGCTTCGGTCCTGAGATCCGGATGGCGCTCGACCGCACGCTTCAGCATCACATGGTCGAAGCCGATGACAATGACCCGGTCGAGAGTACCCGTCGATCGCAGCAAGGCTGTCACCTGATCAACGGCCATGTCCGGGCGCTCCGCCTCCTTGATCTCAAGCACAACACCCATGTTATCCGCCTTCGCCCAATCGAGCGCCTCCGCCACGGTCGGTATCTTCGTTCCGGCGAATGCGGAAGGGAACAAGGTCCCCGCATCCAGTCCGCGGATCTGCTCGAGGCTGAGGTCGGCCGCAAAGCCGTGTCCGTTGGTCGTCCTGTCGACAGTCAGGTCGTGCAGGATGATCGGCTCACCGTCGGCGGTCAGTACCACGTCGATCTCGACCGTGGTCGCCCCTGCGGCTTTTGCCGCTTCGAACGCCGGCAACGTGTTCTCCGGGTAATGGAGGCTGTGGCCGCGGTGGCCACAGACATGGACACGTCCCGCTTCGCGGACAAGGAAGCTGAAAGCCATATTCGATCTGATCCTCTACCGTGATAGCGCTACGTCTCGACCGCGCGTTCTGACTGTTTCGCGAACAATGAGCTCTACCGGCACGTAGACCGACATCGGCGGCGAGTCGGGATCGGCAAGGCGCCGGTCGAGTATCGATACGACATCCCGGGCGATCCGTCGGGGATCCTGCCGCAAAGTGGTGAGACGGTAGGAAGACCATGCGGCGATGGGCACATCGTCAAAGCCGATGACTGAAACATCGTCGGGCACGCGCAAGCCCGCGCCACGAAAGTGGTCGAGTGTTCCGAACGCCATGAGATCGTTCACACAGAAGACCGCGTCGGGCGCCGGCCCGCTCGCCAGCAGCTGTCGTGCCGCCTCCTGTCCGCCATCATAGTCGGCAAGACCCGCCCGAACGATCTTCGCCTCGAACCCGGACGCCGTGGCAATATGAGTGAAGGCGTGCTCGCGGTCGGAAAGGCATGGACTCGGGTTCTCCCTGTTGATCACGGCGAAACGGGACGCTCCTGTCAGGCGCAGCGCCTCAAAGGCCTGCTGGGCTCCGTCCCTGTCGTCACAATGGACGCTGTCGAGGCCGGTCTCGGCCCGATTGATCAGGATCAGAGGTTGCCCATTTCGCCGGGTGAGCTCGACAAGACTGGTCGGGGGCGAACCCGAGAGGAAGACGGTCGCCTCCGCTCGATAGCGGAGCAACTGTCGGGTTGCATTTGCGACGTCGTCCGCAGTGGGGCCGATATTGATGATCGCCGGCACGTTGGAGCGTGCGATCAAGGCCTGTGAGAGGGCCGCGATCATCTGGGCCCGGAATGGCGTATCGGCGTCGGAGGTCACAAGTCCGACCAGCCGGCTCCGGTTGGCGAGGAGCCCGCGCGCGAGATCGTTGACCTGGTATCCGAGCGCCGCAGCTGCCGCGTGCACCCGCGCCAGTGTTGCTGGCGCGATGCTTGCGCCAGGAGTGAAGGCCCGCGAAACCGCCGACCGTGACACACCGGCAAGCTCAGCGACTGCGTGGGCGCTCACGAAGCGGCCCGGGTTTCTTTCTCTGGTATCCGACACCGCTCGACTCCGCTGGACATTCCCCAAAGCGCATTCATAATCGTGTTGCACAGCATTGCAACAATCAATGACGACACGATGCACGCGTGTCGCGGCTGGGAGGAAATCAGATGATTCACTGGAAAATCGGAACTGCTGCGTTTCTGAGCGCGGCATTGGCGGCCGGCAGTGCGGCCTTCCTTGCAGCAACGCCCCTGTCGGCTCAAGAAACCGTGAAGCTCGAGCTCTGGTCGCGTCAGGATCCATCAGGGCCGCTGCGCCCGGGCAACGTGGTCAAGGCTGCCGAGCG
This sequence comes from Sinorhizobium sp. 7-81, assembly GCF_030124405.1. NCBI lineage: Bacteria > Pseudomonadati > Pseudomonadota > Alphaproteobacteria > Hyphomicrobiales > Rhizobiaceae > Sinorhizobium > Sinorhizobium sp. 7-81. Next base: position 112,620 of record NZ_JASKLT010000010.1, read on the forward strand.
GCTGAACAAGGAGCTCGAGGCCGAGGGCTCGCCCAAGCGCGTCGAGGTTGCGGTGCGCGAGAGCCCCGCCAAGGGCTTCGACGACGATGCACTACAGCTTCTCAAGGTATTCGGCATCGGCGAAGGTCCCGATATCTTCATCGCCGCGCATGAATGGATCTGCGCCTTCCAGGAGGATGGCTTCGTTCTCAAGCTCGATGATTATATCGCAAAATACCCTCAGCACTTCGGCACGATCTTTCCGTCACTCTGGTCATCGGCGAAATGTCCCGACGGCACCTATGCTATTCCGCAGGACGCCGAGGCGAGGATGTTCTTCTACAACAAAAAGCTCCTGCGCGAGGCCGGCTACGACGCGGCTTTCGTCGACGCCATGCCGGAGCGGGCGTTGTCCGGCGACCTGACGATGGATGAGGTGCTGGAGATCGCCAAGCAGGTCGTCGACAAGACCAAGGCGCAATACGGTGTGCTTCACCGGCCGAACAAGGGTCCGGACTACATCATGGTCTTCCAGGCCTACGGCAGCGACTTCGTCGATCCGGCAACCGGCAAGCTGCTTCTCGAGCGCGACAAGCTCGCTGCCGCCTTCGGTTGGTTCGAGCGCGGGGTGAAGGAGAAGGTCATCCCGGCCAACAATACAGCGATGGAATTCGATGCGCTGCGCAAGGAATTCTACACCGGCAACGCCGCATTCTGGATGTATGGCATCTGGGACCTCGGCAGCGTCGCGTTCCCGACCTACGGGCTGCCGCAGGACGAGAAGGCTTTCTTCGCGGATTGGGGCTGGATCACCGGGCCGGCACCCCAGAAGGGCGGCGCGCCGGTCAGTCTGACCCATCCGATCGTCTATGCGATCGCGGCCGACACGAAGGAGCCGGAACTCGCCGTCCGCCTGCTCGGCCACGCTTCGGCGGTTGATCTCAACACCGATCACGCGGTCACAACGACACATCTCGGCATCAAACCCGAGCAACTCGAAGATCCGCGCTATGCCAAGGCCTGGCCGCTCGCCAGGGCAACGGAACTGCTCAAGATCACCAAGTTCCTGCCCAACAACTCGCAGTTCGGCGAGCTCAACGGCATCATCTTTGCCGGAATTCAAGGCATAGAATCGGGACGGCTGTCAGCGCAGCAAGCAGCCGATTTCGTCATCGAAGAGGCGTCAGCCACCCTCGAAGACGTGACCGTCAAATAGGTCCAAGGGGTCTTGCGACCGTCGGCACGGCGCGGGGGTCGACGGTTGCGAGACGCCCTCCGTGCGAGCCAAACGATGACGACGATAACAGATGAACTCACGATCGAACGACGCGGCCGTGCGGGGTCGGCCGCCCGCAGGCGCACGAACTTCGTGATCTTTCTCGGTCCCGCGATCGTCCTCACGGTCCTCTTCTTCGTCGTCCCGGTGATCATCGATATCACAGTGTCGTTCACCGACCTCAGCCGCTCGCTCCGCATCAGCGAGTTCACCACAGAGCAGTACGAGAAGGTCTTTAGAACCGATCGCCGCTTGTCGCAGGTCATCGGACTGACCTTCATCTACGTCTTCGGCACGCTGGCGATCTTCAATGTGACCTTTGGCCTGATCCTCGCCATCACCACCACTGCGATCAGAAATGTTTCCGGCAGTTTCTTCCGGGGTGTGTGGCTGCTGCCGCGGATGAGCCCGTCGGTCCTTTACATCCTGCTCTGGCTGTGGGCGGTGAGCCCAACGGAAGCCGGCCTCGTAAACCAGGTGCTCATGCAGGCGTTCGGCCTTGACGCGCCGCTCGACCTCCTGACTTCGGCTCCGATTGCGCTCATCATCATCTCGAATGGCTTCATCGGTGCTTCGATGGGCATGATCATCTTCACCGCCGCGATCCGCGGGATCCCCGAGCACCTGTTCCACGCGGCTGCGGTGGACGGCGCCGGAACCTTGGCAAAGGTCCGCTTCATCACCCTGCCGGCGCTGCGTTGGCCGATCAGCTTCGTTACGATCTACCAGACGCTCTCGCTGCTGGTCAGCTTCGAATACATCCTGCTCCTCACCAAGGGCGGCCCGTTCTACGACACGACCGTCTATGCGCTTTACGTGTACCGCCGCGCCTTCGAGAGTGGCCAATACGCCTACGGGGCGGCGCTGGCGCTTTTCCTCATCGTCATCGGCGTGGTTGTGGCGCTGATCGGCTGGCGGTTCTTCGATATGGAGCGCCTGCTGCAGCGCCCGCGAATTGAGGTGCACTGAGATGGCCGTGCAGGCAATCCCCATGGCTTCCACGGCATCCGAACCAGCGGTCGACTGGGACGCATTGGCAGCGCGGGCGCGTGCCGCCCGGCGCACCAGGGCGGTCGTCCTCTACGCCTTCCTGATCGCCGTGTCGCTGCCGATCATCCTACCCTATTTCTGGCTCGTCACGATCGCCTTCTCGGCCAGAACCGGCGTTGCCGAGACTGCGGTTCTGTGGCGCTCCATGGCTGTCGCCGTGCCGGCCGTCATCGCTTTCTGGCTCACGGCCCTGCTCGCGCAAAACCGGCGCCAGTTGTGGACTGGCATTGCAGCAGTGGCAGCGATCGCCGGGCTTGCCTTCGCCCTGCTGGTCAGCCCCGACCTGCACGTCGGCAACTTTATCTTCCTGTGGGAGCCGGACTTCGCCTCGGTGGTGCGGTCGCGGATCGGGGAAGTCAAAGGCGCGGTCCAGTTCCCGAACGTCTGGCATGCTTTCGGCAACTCGATCCTGATCGCCGGCGCGCAAACCGCCATCGTCGTCACCGTCGCCTCATTGGCAGCCTACTACCTGTCGCGCTTTCAGTTCCCCGGCCGCTCCTCGATGCTGCGCTGGCTCCTGGTGCTCCACGCCTTCCCCGTGCTGACGCTGATCGTGCCGATGTTCCTGATGCTCTACTGGATCGGGCTCCTCGATACGCTTTCCGGCGTGATACTTGTGCTTGTCGCGTTCGAGCTGCCGTTCGCGATCTTCATCATGAAGGGTTTCTTCGACGCCGTGCCGTGGGACATCGAGATGAGCGCGCTCACCGACGGCGCGTCAAGGCGGCAGGCATTCGTGAGCGTGGTACTGCCGCAGGTGCGGAACGGCATTCTCGCCATCGCCGTCTTCACCTTCATCCGCGGCTGGGAAGAATACATCTTCGTGTTCACCTTCCTGATCAGAAACAGCAACTGGACGATGAGCCTTTACATGTACTGGGTGCGCGATGATGTCATGGGCGTCGACTACGGCGTTGTCTCTGCGGTCGGCGTCTTCTACCTCGTTCCGAGCCTCATCCTCTATATCGCGGCGCAGCGCTATCTCATGCAGATGTCGATCGGCGGCGTGAAGGGCTGACGGGATGGCGAAGATCGAATTCCGCAACGTGGTCAAACGCTTCGGCGCCGTCGAAGTGATCCCCGACATGAACCTCGTCATCGAGGATGGCGAATTCGTCGCGCTTCTCGGCCCCTCCGGCTGCGGCAAGTCGACCAGCCTGTTCATGCTCGCCGGCATCTATCTTCCGAGCGGCGGCGAGCTTCTCTTTGACGGCCATCTCGTCAACGAGGTGGAGGCACGCGACCGCAATGTCGGCATCGTGTTTCAATCCTACGCGCTCTATCCGCACATGAGCGTGCGCGACAACATCCTGTTTCCGCTGCGCTTCAAGAAAACGCCGCGGGACGAAGCTCTCGCCCGCGTGAAGACCGCCGCGGAACTTGTCCGGATCGAGGAGCTGTTGGAGCGTCGCCCCAACGAGCTTTCCGGCGGCCAGCAGCAGCGCGTCGCCCTTGCACGCGCGCTCGTGAAGAAGCCGCAACTGCTGCTCCTCGACGAGCCGCTCTCCAACCTCGACGCTTCGCTTCGCCTTTCGATGCGAACCGAGATCAAGTCGCTGCAGCAGCAGCTCGGCGTGACCACCGTCCTCGTCACGCATGACCAGATCGAGGCGACGACGATGGCCGACCGTATCATCTGCATGCGCGCCGGCCGGATCGAGCAGGTCGGGACACCGGACGACCTCTATCTCAGACCTTCGAGTCTGTTTGTCGCCGGCTTCATCGGCTCGCCGCCCATCAATCTCATTGCCGGCGAAGCCGAGGTCGGCACGGTAACGGTGAACGGCGTCAGATTTCCGGTCGAGGGCGCGTCGGGGTCGCTGACCATCGGGCTGAGGCCGGAGCACCTCAGATTCGGGGATACCGGCTTCGCCGGCCGGGTTTCGCAGATCGAGCCGATGGGCCGCGAGATCCTCTATGTCGTCGAAACCGCAATGGGCGCCGTTCGCGTGCTTGAACAGGGCTCCTCCGCCGGGCACGCGATAGGCGAGCAGGTGAGGATCGGTTTCCTGCCCGCGAATTCGCTTGTGTTCGAGACGGAGCGACAGAAGCTCATTGCCTGCGCACATGTCCAAGCACCGGCTTGACGGGTCGAGCGACAGCTGCGTCATTTCCCAAAGCGGAGAGGAGCGCGCGTATGGCGACCGAGACGATGAAGCATACGGCAAATCCGCCAGTAGCAGTCGAGGGTCCCTACGGGCCTGTCCGGCTCAAGTGGCATAAGCTGCGCACGCATCTCGCCGAGGCGCCGTTCAAGCCCTCGAACCTCGCCCTCGGCTGGCAGCTCGGCGCCAGCCTCGAGGTGGACATACTCGCGACCGCCGATGGCTGCTTTGCGGTTCTCCACGATCCGAGGCTCGGCCCCTCGACGACCGGCCACGGCCGCATTTCGCGCATGCCGATCGCATCGATGAGCGGACTTTTCCACCGGGACGCCGGCGGCAGTCCAGACCCCGATGCGCCGGTTCTGTCGCTTGCCGAGCTGGTAGCGCCGCTTCGAAATCTGTCGAGAGCGCCGTCCGCCAACCTTCAGTTGGACCTCAAGCTGCTCGAGGGACACGCGCTTCCGGATTCCGCAATCGCCGATGCGGCAGCGGCCGTCGCCGGGCTAGAGGACGCGATTGTCGTCGGATCGCACCACCTTGATGCTGCACGCCGTCTCGTCGACGCCATGCCCGGGGCCAGGCTAGGCTACGATCCGATGCTGGCGGTATCCCGCCAGAGAAGTCTGCGCGACCCGGAGCGGCTGCTGCGCCACATCGAGCGGCGCAGGACCGGCGTGAGCCTCGCCTACCTCCAATTCGATGCTATCGTTGCCTCGGAGAAACAGGGAGGCTTCCCTCTCGTCGCGCGTCTGTTGGAGCTCGGCATCGAGACTGACGCCTGGACAGTCAATCCCGGCCGGCAGATCAGCGACGCTGTCCTACGTAGGCTAATAGGATCGAGAGTGCGGCAAATCACGACCGACGCTCCAATTGAGATCTTCCGCCTGATCCGCTCGCTGCCCTGCGTGATCCACGCAACAACGGATCTTAGCTTCGAATAACCGCGCGCGAACGGTGCCGCGATGTCAAGGTGCACTGAATTCAAGCCGCCAATGGCAACGGCAAACGGTCCGGGCGTGCAGCAGTTCCCGTTGATACGTTATGCGATCTTCTAGCCCAGAACGTGAACATCCTCGCAACAAGCCGTGCACAGGGCTCCTGAGGAACGGCTCCCTTCGACCCATTGCAGTCATCCGTGCTGGATGAGCAGGCGCCGCCTAAACTTCGGTCAAAGCAGACGTAGATGGAGGGATCCCGGAGGCTCAGCGCAGCAACCGCAGGGAAGTTAGCTTAGAAGAGCGGCTTCTTGAGGCGCCTCCTGAATGCGTGCTGCGGAATCTCTGATTTCTGCGGGCGTTCGCCCATAGGTGCGCCGAAACTCTTTCGTAAAATGCGAGGTGTTCACGAACCCGACGTCGAGCGCGACCTCGATGATCGGTTTCTTACTCGTCAGCAGAATCTGCCTCGCCCGGTCCAACCGCAGGCGTCGGAAACAAAGAGCGGGAGACATCTTGATCTTTTCGGTGAACAGCCGCTCGAGTTGGCGCCTCGAGAGCCCGACCGAGGTCGCGAGCTGCTCGATGGTCATGCCACCTTCAAGATGCTGTTCCATATTTATCAGAACGGCCGCGACGCGGGAATCGTTGACGTACTCGCAGAGCGGCTGTCGCGTCTGAATGTCGAACTGCGAACGGGCCTTTTCGATCTGCAGCACTTCAAGCGCATTCCGCTCGGCATCCCGACTGATGTGCCGTCGCACAAGGGCAGCCGCCAGATCCGCGGCACTGCTTCCGCCTGCACAAGAGCCGCGCTTGCGGTCCAGGTTGAAAAGCCGGTCCGATCGAACTTCAAGGTCGGAAAAACGTTCGCGGAATTCATGATAGTGGAGCCAACTCACACATATGGCGTGTCCTTTCATCAGGCCCGCTTCCGCGAGAATGAAGGAACCGGTGCAAAGGCCGATCAGGGGGACCCTTTTGGAAGCGGTGAGCTTGAGAAACCGGATGGTTTCATGGTCGACCGGCTGTTCAACAGTAAGAAGGCCGCCGACGACAACAATATAGTCGAACTGGCCGGGATCGACGAAGTCCGAAGTGGGAGCGACCTGAACACCGCAGCTCGAGGTGATCAGGTGCCTCGTGCTGCCGAGGACCTGCCAATCCGCGAGCACTCGGCCCGATCGGTCGAGCTGGTCGCTCGCGAGCCGGAGGGTGTCGACGAACAGCGCAAAGGCCGACAGCGTGAACGATCGCGCGAGGACGAAGCCGATTTTCAGGCGGTGCGCCTGCGGTGCGCCTCCCGGCGCCGAGGAGTGAACGGAATGTCCCATGTTACTCTGGCTCCTCTCGTTGCGTCCGAACGAAACTGCGTGTAGGCGGCCTCTCAGCGTTAGCCACCACGATCATCTGATCTGAAATCCGTGGGCCAAAGGATCGCGGTCGTCGACGAAGACCGTATTGTGTCCGGTGATCCGCGCCCATGCGCCGATGCTCGGCATGATGCCTCCGTGGGTTCCGACGTTAGCGGCCGCTTCGACCCGTCCTTCGAATATCGTGCCGATCAGACTTTCATTCCGATATGTGTCGCCGACCTTCAGCCGCCCTTTTCCTTGCAACTGCGCCATGCGGGCGGACGTTCCGGTTCCGCCAGGCGACCGGTCGATCGCCTTGTCGCCATAGAAGACCGCGCCGCGGCCGTCGGCGTTTTCGCTGCTTGGGCGATCGCACCAGATCGCGTGGTGGACGCCGCGAATCCTCTCATCGTCGGGGTGCACGGGATCGCAGACCTCCGCAAGCGCCGTGCGGAGCTTCTGGCTGAGGCCGACGATCTCGGATGCGGTCATGCCGTCAAGACCTGCCCAATTCGCTTGCGGCTCGACCACCGCATAGAAGTTGCCGCCATAGGCAATGTCCACGACCAGCGATCCGACGTCTGGCACATCGACTTCGATGTCGATCCTTGCGGTGGTCGGCCAGAAACAAAGGATCAAGGATCTCCAGGGTGGCGTCAATCGCAGAGAAGGTCTTTCCCGTTCCGGGCGGGCCATACAGAATCTGGTTTAGCGGCTGATTGGACTGCTGTTGAAATTCCACTGTGTTCGATCCCGATATTCCAATGTTTGCGTCAGCGGTCTCATAGGCATCGCACAGCGCGATCAGGGTGGCCATATCGGGGACCACGACCTTCACGATTGCTTCGCCGAGAGCGAGCTGTGGTGCGTTTGCCTGCAAATTGCTGCTGCGGGATCTGTCCGCCTCATATTCCTCAATGTCGCGAAGTCCGGGGACATTATTCAACCAGTCACCAGCGCTCAGGTAAATTGTCGTCTTCTGCCGTTCCAATTCGAGCGCCAATTGGCCGCCGTCGGACGCTTGATATCCGGCAATCTTCTGAGTTGGAGGCTTGATCGGCGCAAAGCGTTCATGGTTATCGAAAAATGCCTTGGCATCAGCAGGAGAAAGCTCTGTACGCACAATTTGTTGGGCTACGTTCCAAACTTGATCCGCATAGTCAAACAGGCCCGACCAAGTGTCGCGCGGAGCGTCCGCCTGCACGCGATTAGCCAACACCTGCTTTTGCAGTTCCGAAGCGCGCTTTTCACCGCTTCCGAGATAGGCGCGCAGGTACTCGGCTTTGAAAATGGGAAGCACACACGGAGCCTGGCGGTTTTGATAAAGAAATGCCAGTTTCCACTTCACTGCTTGCCCTAGATCGGCTCGGTCCACTAACCGAAGCTCGCCACCCCGCGCGGCGGTCGCAATCTCAACTATTATAGCTCTGACCCTCTCGAAGGCTTCTCTGGCAGTTTTTCCGTACTTTGCATACCAAGCATAGTCTGACCCATAGTAACGGCTTTCATTAGATTCCGAACTTAAATGCAGATCCTCCCCAAATGGATCCTACACTTTCCGTTCGTGTTTCTAGCCAATACACAAAACAGTCCTGATCACCGGCAGCACTGTACTCTTCCAAATTCATATTGGCCAAACTTTCCAGTGGCCAACGATCCAAGAACGCGGACCAATCGGCCTCGCGACTAACAACTGCGTTGTTCATATGATCTCATTTGGTTGTAAGATTTCGACAATTCGCCCACGCTATGCGGCCAAATTTCACGTGTCCAGCAGCGAAGCGAAACAACGCACGCTACGTCGTAGGAAAATCGAATCTTTTGATCTAGTTCAGCGGCTGATCGTGGCCGGCAGCAGCTGAATAGTCCGGCGTCTTAGGCGTCGCCCTGCAGGTGTAGAATTACGCGAGAACGGACGCCTCGCCCGAAACGGATGAGTTGTAGGCGCTCGTCAGAAGGGGTTATCTGCTGTTCATCGTTCCAGGAATAGATAGTACACGTCCGGTCACTGTACGCCTGTAATGTTATTACATTAAAGGAGTAATTATGTCCGAATCTGCTCTCGCAACCCTCGGCGCGGCCGCCATCCTTTCGTCCGTCTCGCTGTTTGCCCTTCCTTCCCTCGCCGATGACGAGGACACCTGGAGGTTGTTCATCGCCGATCACACTCTGCCTGTCGTCCGAGCCGTCGACGTCGAGACCGGGAGGGAAATCGGGCGCTTCGACAGCGACGGTTACGCCGCTCTTTCGCTGAGCCAATCAGGAAAAACGGTCTTCGCCGTCCAAGGGGAAGGGAACGTCGTCCATGCAATTGACACCGGCGTCTCGCTCTCCGACCACGGCGAGCATCGCGACATCGAGCTCTCCGATCCCAAGCTGCTCGCGACGACGATCAAGGGCGAGAAGCCCGGACACGTCGTTCCCCATGGCGACGATATCGCCGTCTTCTACGATCGCGGCGGAAAGTTCGACCTCCTCAAGGAGAGCGCCCTCAGCACCGGCAACGTGGAGATTAAATCCTTCGACACGACTGCCGCACATCACGGCGTCGCCGTCTCGATGGGTCGGTATCTCCTCGTCTCCGTTCCGGACATGAGAGTGACCGTGAAAGAAGGCGACCTGCCGCCGCGACTTGGCCTAAGGGTTCTCGGTAATGACGGCAAACAGGTCGGAGACGTCGCGACCTGCACAGGGCTTCACGGCGAAGCGACGTCAGCGCGCCTCGTGGCCTTCGGATGCGCGGAAGGGGTGCTCGTCGTCCGGCCCGGCGGCATCGATGGTCCGAAGCTCGAAATGCTGACCTACCCGTCGTCGCTGCCGGAGGGAAAGGTCTCGACGCTGCTGGGCGGCACATCCATGCAGTTCTTCCTCGGCAACTACGGCGAGGACAAGATCGTGCTAATCGACCCGGACAGCAAGGATGAGCACTACCGGTTGGTCGAGCTACCGACACGCCGCGTCGATTTCGTGCTCGATCCGGCGCAGCCGCGCAATGCCTATGTCCTGACCGAAGACGGCAAGCTCCACCTGCTCGATATCGTCAGCGGCAAGATCACCAAGGCGGAAACCGTCACCGAACCGTACAGCAAGGACGGTCATTGGCGCGACCACGGCCGCGGCTGGCGGTGCCGGGCGATCATGTCGCCATCACCGACCCGCGTCACAGCCTTGTGCGCCTCGTGAATGGTGAAACGCTGAAGGAGACGCGCACGATTGCCGTGGAGGGCCAACCCTTCGCCATCGTCGCAGCCGGTGGTTCGGGCGCAACCCACTGATCGCAGACCCACTGCGAGACCCGGCACGGGTGTCACGCCGACGGTCCGCTTCAGCGAGAAGTGCCAGGTACTACGGTATCGCCGAGAACGGCGATACCGTAGTCTGGGACACCGGCCTTCGGTCGCCTCGCCGGCTCGTATCGCCGCTCAGGCACCAACGGCCGGCTCAGCCCGCTGGCGGTATCAGCCGGGAACCGGGACCGCCGGTAAACCGCTCCGCTCGATCAGGAGAAATCACCTGTTCCGATCGAGGCACACTGCCCCCTCACCTTCCTGGCCGCGCCAGTGAGCGGACAATGTCGATGATGTCGTCACGGCCGGCGGTCGGATCCTCCTTGTTCCAGGCGACCCCGAGCTCGATCCGAAAGTCGACGCCCGTCACCTTCCTCAGTTCGAAATTGCGGTTCGGCATGCCTTCCGTCCATTCCGGCGCAAAGCCGATGCCGAGGCCGGCGGAGACCAGCGAGACGAGCGAGAAGGTGTCGTCGCAGGTATAGACGATGTTCTTCGTCAGATCGTGCTCCTCGAACACTGAAGCAAAATAACGCTCGGTGTAGGAGAGATTCGACCGGGAAAAAGAAATGATCTTCTGGTCCCGAAGATCCTCGATGCCGATCTCGCTTTGGACGGCAAGCGGGCTCGTCTTTTCCACCGCTAAGAGATAGCGCTCATGCGCGATCGAGAAAAAGCGCAGCGAGCCAATGTTCTCGACCGGCCTTATGAAACCGAGATTGATCTGGCCGTTCTCGAGGTTACGGACGATGTCGCTGGTGCTGCCGCTTGCGATATGCAGCTGGATCTCCGGATACTTTCTGGCAATGCGGGCAAGGAACGCCGGCAGCACGCCGATAGTGGCCGGATAGACGGTTCCGATCTTGATCGTCTTCACCCGCTTGCCGGCAACGGATCGCGCCACTTCGGCGGAGAGATCGACCTCGCTCAGGATCCGGATACAGCGGTCGTAGAACACCTCCCCTGCCCGGGTCAGCGCCACGCGCCTGGTCGTCCGGGTGAACAGCTGGACGCCAAGTTCCTTCTCCAGCGCTTGCACCTGGTTGCTGAGTGCCGGCTGGGCAATGTGCACCCGCGCCGCCGCCCGGCCGAAATGCAGCTCCTCGGCGACCGCAACGAAATAGTTCAGCTGGCGCAGTTCCATGTTACCGACGTCCCTGGCGAGCATTTGTCCAAGCCGATGCACGCCTTGATCGCTTTCATAGTTCTATAATACGTGGTTTCATAAAATGTCAAATGCTGTTTTGTTCGCATGGACGTACGGCAGTTGGTTGCATTGAATCTTCGGCGCTTGAGGGTCGCGAAGGAGATATCGCAAGACGACTTGGCACTTGCTGCCGGGATAGAGCGATCTTACGCCGGTCATTTGGAACGCGGCAGCAAGAACCCCACCATTGCTACGCTGGATAAGCTTGCAATGGCTCTGCAATGTCATATTTCCGAGCTGTTCGCAGAGTTGCCGGCGGGCACAACGGAGATCGGGCCCCTCAAGAGTGGCCGAAGAAGTTCCAAGCCCAGAAAATCAAGGTAACGGGGATTGCGAGTGCGTTAGGCGTTACCAATCCCAGGTCTGGCGATTATACCAATCGTCGATGTCGCGCCGCGCACGGTCCTTTTCGATGCCGTAGCGCTCCTGGATCTTGCCTTCAAGCTGGTCGCGGTTGCCGGCGATCCGGTCGAGGTCGTCGTCAGTGAGCTTGCCCCACTGCTCTTTGATCTTGCCTTTAACCTGCTTCCAGTTTCCTTCCACGCGGTTCCAGTCCACATACTGTGGTACCGGCGAGCTCTCGGTGACTTCCTGGGCCGCAACCCACTGGACATGTTCGTGAGGGGAACGGACGGTGCCGTTTATCAGAAGTGGTGGGACGGTGCGCGCTGGAAGGACTTTTTCAACCACGGCGGCTTCGTGCGCTAAACGACTCCAGGCAGCGGGCAAACGGGTGATGCTGTTGTCTTATGCGGAGGTGGTCAAGTCCTCGCTGAATGTCGTTGTGCCAGCTGCGGCGCGTTAGTGCGGCAAGCAGGCTGATCATCGCTCGGGCGTCGCCCCCTCCAGCACCCCGACCAACGCCGCAATCTCGTCCCACCGCCGGTGAAGTCCGAGAGCGGCGAGGGCACCGTGTCGACCTGCTTCCCGTCCTCCAAGCCCATCCTAATCTGGTATTTTCCAGCTCAGCCCGGTCCAGAAAACGGGAAGCAGGTCGCTCGCGCGCGGCGCAGCAGGTTGTGACATGCACGACATCGCGGGCACCGTTCTTCTGCCTCTCCTGGGCCATTGCTGGGCGCATGCGCGGCGTCGTTCTCCGGATGACTAGACTGAGGCACTTAGCGTTCCGTCGACTGAGTACCTTCCCCTGTGGAGCTGCGCGCAATCGCCTCCTTGATCGAATGGATCCATATCCCCTCATTAGCCGCGTAGGTTCCCTGCTTACCGTTCAACTTTGGCATGAAGTCCGCCCCTGCATGGTGGAGACCGATCACGTCCCAATTCGCCGAGAAAACCGGACTGCCGGAGCTTCCCGGTTCGGTCGGAGCTCGGTAATGCAAGAGAACTCGCCCGGCGATCGTCGGCTTGCCGGTGGTCGGACCTTCATGGTCCAGCAGTCGATTGTCCTGAAGCGAGAAGCTGAGCTCGCCCCCAAGCGGATGGCCGATCACGTAGACCCGCTGATCCTCATCTGTCACGGGAAGCGATTGCGACACGGGACAAGGCTCTATCCCGACCGGCGGTTCCACAAAACGCAGCAGACTGGCGTCCAGGAGTTCAGGTGGCGAGTTCCATGCAATCTCACGCACTCGATGTCGCCGCGCAGTCCGGTCTAAATCGGCTGTTGCTTCGAAGGCTGCGGATGCCTTGTCGCTTCGGAGCACTCCCCTCTGCTCTGGGGAATCGCTCACCACGTGAGCATTGGTCAGCAGAAAGAGTTCGTCGCCGAGCGGTTCGTGGAGGTCGCGACCGCGGACCAGAAATCCGGTTCCGACGCCTCGCCCATCCGGCTGACGGATCAGCGCAACCGAGCGTGCCCGGTCCATCGCCGTCCGCACCCACCAGTACGTCTCACCCAAACTTGACCCGATTACCTGCTCGAAGGACGCCACGTCCGCTGCAGCTGTGCGTTGGACCTGCTGCGGTGTAAGGCTGAGCATGCCGGACCTGTTTCGAAGCAATGCGGCTCTAAGAACGGCAATCACAGCTCCCGTTTCGCCCGCATCCGCGCGAAGCCTCCATACCTCGGTGAACTGGCGCAGGGTCCCGGCGATCTTGAAAGCGTCGACATCGGCCGCACTCAGGTACTCTTTCAGCCAGCGCTGCACCCCGGCCAGATCACCACGCGCGAGTGACAGTTCAGCGGCAGAAGCATAGTCCCACGCCTCAAGTGTGCCTGCCGACCAGCGCTGCTCGACTTCGCGACGCAAACCCTCAATAAGGCTGTCTTTTCGCGGGAAATCTGAAATCTTAACACCGTCGCGTTCAGCCCGGGCCAACAAGGCGACCAGATTGACCCCGTGCCAGATCTGCGTTGGGTCACGGTCAAATACCTGACGATAGGCAGCAATTGCAGCCTCCAACGCATCCTCTGCCATTCCCAACTTGGAGCCGCAGGCATCAATGTAAATCTGTTTGTAGGCGCGTCCGAGCAGCCCCTGAGCTTCGTTCCACTCCCTCGCTCCAGGGGGCGCTCTCTTTACCAGGTCCTGAAGCATCGCGATTGCTGCAATGAGTTCGCCGCTCTCGATCAGGGCCTGGCTGTAATGCCGGTAGACAACGTCCTCTCGCGATCCGAGGCGCAATAGATTGTCGGCCAGCCGCTTTAGCGCGCCCATGTGCCGGTGCTTTCGAAGTCCACCCAGCACCTGTCGAGCGATCTCTGGTTCCGGAACTACGCTCCCGTCCCTCAGGCGCTCGATCCAGGCGCTGCATGCCGATTCAACCTGATTTTCCTCAAGGCTCGCGGCCGCTACGAGAACCTTCATTGCCTCTGCCGAGCAGTTCATCGGCGTTCCCTATAGCTTCAGCAATCTCCGGAGCTCCGACCTGAACAGTTGCCCTTCGAAATACTTTCTCAGGCTGTGACGCCACAGACCGCTATTAGGCGCATGGATGTCCCTGACCACATCAAGTCCTCCGCGACGAAAATCATTAGCCAGTTCCGGATCGAGTGCTGCGACGACATCGAGGCGATCGAAGATGTTTATCCAGTCACCTTTAATTTTTTCGCTGGGGAACCCATCCGATCGCGTCCATTCTGGCGTGAGCTTGTCCTGTACCTCATCGATGCCGAGCGGACTGCCGAGCGTCATCAGGGCGTCGACGGCAGGGCACTCCGGTACCCGCATTAGACAGTCATAAGCGATCACGGTGCCCATGCTATGGCTGACGACCACATGGGGCCGCCCCTTTTCGGCGCCAGCTGCGATCTTTTCAATGAAGCGCCGCCGAATCTCGCGCTGAACCTGGTAGGTCTCACCTGGTCGGGGTGTCCAGGCCACGTTGAAAAGATAGTGATGCACGTCGCGCAGAAAAGCAGCAAGGAAGCGTTGCTTAAGCGCCCAAGGGAGAGGAAAGCGCTCCTCCACGCGTGAGGCGAGACCAGCCCGATATTCTGGCTCGTTCAACGCCGGATCCTCAAGAAGCAGCCGTCCTGCCAGTCTGGCGAGCCACTCGGGGTCTGCCGCCCCATCCACTGTTATCGCTTGCCCAACGTGGTCGACGTCGCTCTTCAACGCCTCCAGCTCATCTGCACTTTCGTGAGCCGCGACATTTGGATCGGGTGCCGGATAGAGCACATCGGCCCAGTAGACCATCGAGCTGCTCACGCCCTTCGCGCCGAGGTCGATCCCTGTCCCCTGTGGACCACCCGCCAACGCTCGTCGCCAGAGTCTCAGGAGCGCGGACTCCTCCGGCTTCTGACCGATGCCATGGATCATCGTAACATGTGCCATGCGTCCGCCTCTCTTCTCTAGGGGCCGCCTCCGCTAATCCCAGTGTTCCAATGGCGCGCTTTCCGGCAAATCGGGAATTCGAGCGATGTAGGGCATATCCCCGAAGTCTGGTTTTTGTGGAATGTGTTCGAAACCCGGCAATCCGATCTCACGGCGAAGATCGTTCAACCGGTTCATCCAACCCCTTAGAAACTTAGATTGTCCTGGTGCCTCGGAAAATCTCCTGTACAGACCTTCCCGTATTTGAGTGTAATGAGTCAGCGTCGTACCGAGATCGCAGGCATCGCAGGCACGTTTCGTCGTGGGTCCGAACTGCCCATCAACCCGCGTGCCAACAGCCTCCTGAAGAATCCGAATCGCGCGGCCGGTTCCCATGTTCACCGCTGTGTCGAACTGCGCCAAGTCGAGGTTACGCCTCAGCAAATCACATCCCGCAGGAATCCAGTAGTTGCCATCGTATATGGCCTGAACCTCCTCATCGCCGATCTGCTTGACGTCCCGCGAAGGCTGACCGATGCCCCTCCGCCAATCGTTGTAGACCTTCTGCGTGATTCCTCTATTGGTGCGACCGCCGCGGTCATCGGGATCGTCAACGAAGCCGCCCTCCCACTTCATGATGAAACGCATCGAATCTGGCAGATTTTCCCTGGCCATGCAGATCCTCCCCACAATCGAAAGCCGGAGCAAGCCAACGCGAACCAAATTACAGCCTCTTTGGCCCCGCACTGATCTCACCTGCTTTGGTCCCTCCCCGCAGTTGCTCGTAGTTCACGAAGGACGGCCTCAGCTCAGTTGTACCTTCAGCCCGCGGTATTGCTCGAGCAAGTGGCATCTAGCCTCAGCCGTTCACGGCGCACTGCACGGGGGCAAGCGTAGCTCCAACGGCGCTGAAAATTACAGCTGAACCCTGATCCGGCCCGAAGCTCGCGATCACGGAGCCGCTCCGACAAACGCCAAAGCATTTCCGGGACCACCCGGCAATGCTGCGATCACTTGCGGTGTTCGGCCACCCATCCGGAACCAAATTCGTTAATCCTCCATAAGAAGGCTGACGCTCATTGCCGTATGTATTCACGGCGACGCGCACGTACATGCGATAATGCAGAAGGGCCGCTTATCGGCTACAGCTGCTTTCAACTTCTGGGTCAACCTTCCCGACGACATCGCGATCCCTGCAGGCAAATCGTTGGTCTAGCAGATGTTTGCGCTTACTTGCGGAGGTCACTAATTTCCTAAGATTCACGCCAGATAATCTTAATCGTAACATAGCATTCCTAAATTCGCCAATGACCATGGCGGAACATCAATTCTCGTCGGGAGATTGTCTGCCCCACCCTGATCGAGACGAGGTTGGAAGCGAGCGGCTACTGGTCTGACGCTAGATCCGCCGGCGTAAAAATGTCCGGCGTGTTCGAGACACTTGCACGGTCGACGAGATCGGCCGTCCCGCCGGGCCCATCGCCCTGTTGGCCGTCCCAGAGAGCGATCAAATGAACCGCGCCATGCTGCTGAGCGCGCTCAAGCAGGTGGACATTGCAGGCGCTGTATGCGTCCTCCGACTGCGGCAAGTTCATGATCTCGCGCCGCGCCTCGGATGTCGTGTTCCACAGGTCCCAGAAGCGTCGCTCCCAATCGCTCCCGGGAATCCCGCTCACCGACGTCTGGACAAAGATCTCCGGAGCGAATGGTAGCACGATCGTCGTCGGGATTTGAACGGCCCTGCATTGTTCGTGGAACAATATGTCCCCGCCCTGAGCGCTGCTCGCAAACCCCATAACAGAGCCCTTCTCTGAGGTTGCGTAGGGTGCAATTGCAGTAGCAATGCGTGCTGCAGCCGCCGTCTCCAGTTCAGAGGGAAAACGCGCCTTCGGCCGGGCCGGTTGGTCAATCATATGGCCGGTGAAAAGAATAGAAACCGCCATCGCCGCTCCGATCCGGGATCTGCACGAGACCAACAGAATATTCAAAACGCCGCAGTGTACACGAAGGATAACAAATTTCAGCTTGCGCGACCCCAGCAATTGCATCGCGCGTTCACAGGCCCTGGGTTCTTCGCGGGTCCTACGCTTCAGCTGAAGGCAACGCCGTCGCAAATTGAGACACGTACTCCTTGACGCAGACCCGCTTGCTCACTGCCCGGTTGTCCCCTTACTCCATCCTTGCACCTTTCGGATCGGTTCCTGCCTCGGAGTCTGGGCGCCATCTACACACTGGAAGGTTTCAGTCGCAAACCAGCGGGCTGTAGTACCGATCCACGCCGGGCGCTCCCACTAAATTGGCGGCTGTTGTTTTTGTGCATCCTTCGGCTGCAATCTAGAGGAGCAGCCGAATAATATGTTGTCTTCCTTAAAAATGATGTGATCATCGATCCGGTGAAAGCTTGACCCGCCGTCGGATCATCACTTTCTTCCCGGAACCAGATTACGGGACGTCAACGCGTCGAGGGGGACGTGATGCGAACAAAACTGGTAACAGCGACGACTTGCGCCTGCGTTCTGTATTCTAGCGGTGGCTATGCCCAAAGCGCTCCCACTCCTCTTAGGCATAATTTCGAGACTTACAGCCAGGCGCTGAGAATTCTTCTCGGACAGGGGGAGGAGCCTTGCAAATTCGTGAACAACCCGGCCGCCGTTCCCAATCTTATCGGACCTAATCTTGCGCGCCATTGCAGACCAGAGGAGACTAACTTGTCGGGCGGATCGGTTATTGGGGGCAGCTTATCCTCCCTTCAGTCCACTCGAACCGTGTCACAGTTTGATGTGAGCCGGCGGAGATCCGAAGAGTGCGATCCTACTAAAGACCCGGAATGTAGAAGACCCGCAAGCGATACCACTTCGAGTTACTTTTATCAGGGAAACGTATCCGGCAGCGTTTTTTCCAGTATGCTCGATGGTGGGGATGGGGTGCGGAATGCGAATGCACTTATCCCGTTCGATGGTTTCAGCGTTTTTGGTCAACTCGAATATGGAAACTATCAACAGGCGCCTACCGTCTACGAGCCTGCGTGGGACGTCGACACCTTCAGCGCGGAATTCGGCGCAACTTGGAACATCTCATACGAAAGCATCGTAGGTTTGAAGGGAACCTACTCGACGGGAAACGGCTCATATTCGGGGCCAAACACCGTGTTGATCAGGGAGCAGGGTACGGGAAGATTTCTGTCTGCGAACTTTGAAGACGTTTGTGGCATCCCTAATGAAGGTGATGTCGACACTGACGAATTCGGAGGATCTGCGTTCTACCAGACTGAGATCCTAGAGAATGGCTTCCTTACCGCCGAAGTCGGCGTCAGTAGAGGCCGTCAAAAATACCGCAACAGCTTATGTACAATCGACGCAGCGATTGACGACACGCAGCCAGGTGAGCTAGGCCCCGCCAATGTCACCGCCGGCATCATCAGTGGAGATCCTGACTATGTTGGATTTTCTGCGGACATTCACACGGGGTATGATTGGGATCTCAGTGGCATCACTATCGGCCCTCGGTTCTCATTGAATACTTGGTGGAAGAGCATTGATGCGTACTCAGAAACGGAAAAGGCCGGCGGTCGACAAGGTGTTCCGATCACCGGCGCCAGCCTTCGTTATGAAGAGCAGGATATTTCATCTGTTCAAACACGAATCGGCTTTGCTGTATCCACGCCGTTCGTTTTTGATGCGCTAACCGTCCTTCCATTCTTGCAGTTCGATTACATTCATGAATTCGCGAATGACCAACGAACTATACACGCGAGTTTTGTCGAGGATCGTCGGCCCAATCCCTTCGCCTTCACTTTCAAATCCAATCCGCCGGACCGTGACTTCTTTGAGATACGCAGCGGCGTGGTCGCCGAAATCTTCAATGGAGGGGTAGCCTACATCGACGGACGGGCCATCGTAGGCCATGACTGGGTCGACAATTATGGCGTCAAAGGTGGATTAAGAATTGCGTTTTAAGGTGCGCCCAGAGACTGGGCCTCAAGCTGTTACTGCTGCAAAACTAGTAAGTTCATCGTGCCTGGCGATCAGTTATTCTTCGTCGTCTCGATGTGGACAATGTCCGGGAACTTCTAACAAATCGCGTATTAGCTCTGTGAAGTGATCATTTGGCGCCGACAATCACATCTTGAGCAGCGCAAGATCGCGTTACCGCAGACGAAACGCTTTGCCCGCGGGGGATATCCAGCAAACCGTTTCCGATGATCGAGTACGCCGGTGGCGCCGAAGTAACGCTTGTCGATCTCTGCGCGGCCGTGGGCAGTTGATGAATGGGACTAGGAGGTCAGAAAACCGAGACAACGAGCCGGGTTCCAGAGTTGGAAACCGCCGCACCGTAAGGCGGCGGTGTTATGACGGCTTGCCACCCTTGCATTGTTTCGTCTCTCGCGCCGTTGAGGGCCGCGACGCAGAGTATACCAAGAGGTTCTGTTTTAGCGATTGTTGTCTTTACGCATCCCTGCTCGGAATTAGAAAAAGAGTGGGTCCATTATATTGCCTTTACTTGAGAAATCGCGATTATCGGAATCAGTGAGAGGGCGATACGGACGGCAGAATGCTTTTCATCTCCCCGCGAGCCAGGTCTGCGGGGCGTCAACGCGTCGAGGGGGACGTGATGCGAGCAAAACTGGTCATCGCAGCAACTTGCACAAATCTTCTGTTTTCGAATGGGGCACATGCGCAGAGTGCTCCCCTTAGGCATAATTTCGAGACTTACAGCCAGGCTTTGGGATTTCTCCTTGGGGCGGGGCGCGGTACTTGCAACTTTATCCCTCAGACTGCAACTGGTAACCCCATCATCCCTGGACCTGGACTTATCGGGCCCAATCTTTTGCGGCATTGCAGAACGCTCGATCAGGAGACGAACTTGTCGGGCGGGTCGGTTATTGGGGGCAGCTTATCCTCCCTGCAGTCAACTCGAACCGTGTCACAGTTTGATGTGAGCCGGCGGAGATCCGAAGAATGCGATCCTACTAAAGACCCGGAATGTAGAAGGCCCGCAAGCGATACCGTTTCGAATTATTTTTATCAGGGAAGCGTATCGGGCAGCGTTTTTTCTAGTGTACTCGCCAATGGTGGAGGGGTTTTGAACGCGAATGCACTTATTCCGTTCGATGGTTTCAGCGTTTTCGGTGAGCTCGAATATCAAAATTATCAGCAGTCGACCACGATCTATGAGCCTGCCTGGGACATTGACACCTTCAGCGCGGACCTTGGCGCAACTTGGAACATCTCGAGTGACAGCATCGTAGGTTTCAAAGGAACTTACTCGATGGGTAGTGGTGGATATTCGGGGCCAGAAACCGTCTTTCTCAGGGCGCCGGGGGTTGGTTCTGGGGTGTTACCCGTCGACTACGAAAATGAATGTGGCGTCTCGAATGAGGGGGCCGTGGATTCTGATGAATTCGGTGGGTCAGCATTTTACCAGACTCATTTCCTAGACAATGGATTCTTCAACGCCGAGGTCGGCTTCAGCAAGGGCCGTCAAAAATACCGTAACGGCTTTTGTACAATCGACGTCGCAGGTGAGACAAACCCCCCATTCAACCTAGGCCCTCGAAATACATCTGCGGGCATTATCAGTGGCGATCCTGACTATATTGGCTTTTCCGCAGACATTCACACGGGATACGACTGGGATCTCGGTGGTATTGCCATTGGTCCTCGGTTTTCATTGAATACATGGTGGAAGAGCATTGACGCGTACGCTGAATCGGAGGCCGCCGGCAGTCTCAACGTTCCGATCACCGGGGCCAGCCTTCGTTATGAAGAGCAGGATATTTCCTCGGTCCAGACACGAATCGGCCTGGCTGTATCGAAGCCATTCGTTGTCAACGCGCTAACCATCGTTCCATTCATTCAACTGGATTACATCCATGAGTTCGCGAATGATCAACGTACCCTTAGAGTGAGTTTTGTCGAGGATGGGCGTCCGGATCCCTTCTCCTTCACTTTCAAATCAAACCCACCGGACCGCGATTTCTTTGAGATACGCAGCGGCATGGTCGCCGAAATCTTTAATGGGGGGGTGGCGTACATCGACGGGCGTGCCATCCTAGGACACGACCTTGTCGAGAATTATGGCGTCAAAGGGGGGTTGCGAGTTGCATTCTAAAGACATGCCCAGAGGCCACGCCTCGAGCTGTCATTTTTGCAAACTCGTAAGTTCATCCCGTTTGGCGAGTAGGTACTCTTCATCCTGTTGATACTGAACAATATCCGGGAACTTTGCACGCAAATCGCGGATTAGCGCTATAGCAAGCTGAATTTCCTCCTGGGCGCCCCCTATGTTTCCCCGTTGTTGGAAGAGGTTCGCAAGCGCAGAATGGACCTTAGCAATCTCACGCAACCATATTGGCTGCGCTTCATTGCGGCTTGTCAGCTCCTCCAAAAGCAACAACGCTTCTCGTAGTGAACGTTCCGCGCTATCGCTCTCCCGCCTTTCCATCGCAACTTCGCCGAATTGAACCAATGCAACAGCCAAGTCGAGCTTGTAGAACGAGCGCTCCGCATCCACTTTTAGAATAACGCGGCGATCGGCGATCGCTTTGGCGTACCACCGCGCAGAGTCCTCCAATTTTCTCGTATCGCCCCCACGCTTGTAGGTCGCGAAAGCTATTTGACCTTGCCTTTCCTCGAGCACGCTCCGATCTCTTAACCATTCCTGATTAAGAGGATCGTTATTCAGAATACGCTCGGCGATCTCGAAAGCATCTCGAGCGTATTGTTCCGCCTGGCGCAAGTTCTCCAAGGATCTCGTGATATCCGCCTTATCTGCTAGACGGAGGTGGGCGCTCGCCAGTCGCTCCAGCAGAAGAGAGCGGTCCCGTTGCCAGTCGCGTCGCGAGGAATCGGATCTTGTGAGCTTATCAGAGATGAACAAAGCCTGCTCATAGGCCCTTAGGGACTTGGCAACATCCATTTCCACCGAAAGAACCATATCGCCGAGCCTCGTCAACGTGACCAGCTCAGTTCGCTGGTACTCGGTGTTTTGAGGTTCGGCGGAAACTAAAGCCTTCGCAGTGTTCGCAGCTTCCTGCTGTCGCGACAGTGCATCGGGACGACGGTCCATCTCCACGAGTGTCGTCGCCAGAGAGGAAAGCGCAGCCATCAGATCTCCGCGGTCTGATGGCTGGTTCCTCTTTTGCATGAGCGACCTAGTTGTCTCCAGGCATTTTTCGTATGAGGCCGCGGAAGCCATCAGCTTCCCCCATTGATAATTGTATCCTCCCAGCCGGCAATGTCCTTGGGCCAATTCCCGAAGCCATAACAGGCCACCTGTCTTGACGAACCATGCCTGCGACAAGGCAATCCTTGATTCCCCTGACGCGATTGCTTCATTGAACCTCCCTGCATAGTTTTTTTCCCGCCCTACCACGTCGAGTAGTTTCAATCGCAACATCGCAAGCGCCGCGGGATCGGGTGTTGCAGACAGGCCGATCCATTCCAAAGCCGATGGGAACCGTGGCTCCAGCCGACCTAATGCTGTTGTCGTCTCCGCGATGAGAGGCGCGACCTTCTGTTGCGATTGCTCATCGCCAACAAGGTTAAACAATTCGGCGAATTCTAGATTAAGGCGCGCCCGTTGAAACACGAGCATCGGCGAAGTGTCGTCGTCCGAGATCAGTTTGCCGAAATCCACCTCCGCAGATCTCAGCAGCTCATGGATCACGTCTGACGGCACCCCATATCGATCTCTATATTTGATAGTGGCCCCTATTTGCCTGGCGGCGCTATCGACGGCGCCTTGCAGGCGTCGCTCGGCCGCCCTACTTTGCGCCAACGCTATCCATGCCCCTACACCCGCAACAACGGCAAGGAAAAGCATCCCGACAGCAATGGCTTGCGCGACGCGACGTCGCCGTCGATCCACCTCAGCCTGTCTCTGCGTGAGTTCGGCAAGGGAAACACCAAGTAGGGTCGCGATGATTTTTAGCTTCGCTAGATTAAACCCGTCGCCGCCTCGTCCGTCCGCAGTCGGCTCCTGGATGTCTGCAGCCAAAGGCTCGGTGAAGGAGCCATCACCGCTGCGTAGGCCGACCAAAGCCTTTGGAAAAGCTCCCTGCGGCTCTCGGCCGGGATCGTTAACGGTAGGCACACCGCGCACGATCACCGCGATAATGTTGCCAGACCGCCCGAGCTCCTTAAAAAAGGAAATCTCCTTGTCTACCCACTGTGAGTTGGCGGCTGCGGGACTGCAGAGCACTAACAAATATTCCGAGTTCTCCAGGGCTTCGCGGATCGTTTGACCGAGGTCTGCAGAGGCCTTTAGGTCAGATCGATCCCGAAAGATTGGCGAGACCCGCTCGTTCCTATATAGCCCTGGCCTGCGGAGTGGCTTAGGTATCCGGTATGACTCCAGCGACCTTTGGAGTTTTTCTGCCGCCGAGCGATCCGAAGAGGAGTAACTAATAAATGCCCGAAACCTATAGCCCGCACCACCCTCCCGGATCGGGATTGCGCCTTCGGATTTCATCCCAAAAAGGGTCCGCGCCGCACGCACGTTCAGCCCCCTTGGTGCTCGTGCCGCAAGATAGACCTGACTATACCACCCTGCCCTCCACCTAGGCGAGAAAAAATCCCAGGCTGCCCGACCGTGACGGTGGGCGTCACACCCCAATAGCCTCCGTTGAGAGCGAAGGAGATTTGTTCGTTCGTGGGACTCACCGAAAATGCCCACCCAGCACCTCGTCGGTCATGAGTTGAGTGGCGCGGGGCCCTCGTGTCCCCCGACCAACCCCAAGCGGTGACGACGGCGCTCCGCTTGTCGTCCGGGCCCATGTTTAGCGGGAAGAGATTGAGGGTCCAGAGCATTTCGGCGACCAGCTTGCAGGCGCTCGGCGATGCCTCACCGATCTGCCGCTCAAGCTTTGACATGGAAGCCATCCCTGACGGGTCGTCCATTGAACCAAGCGTCAACCTCGGTGAGGAGCGCGGGAGTCCAAAGCTGCTCGCCGTCGAACAGCGAGCAGTCCGTCCTAAGGCACCGGTCCAACCACATCGCCGCCGCGCGCAGGGTGGCTTCCGAGTTCGGATAATATGGACCGTATCTCGACTGCTCGCTCCCGCGCCGAATCTACCCTAGAATTTAAGATGCGGCGCCACGCTCAACCATGAATTTGGGGCAACCCGCCGTTTGTCGATCGGCGACGATCGCGGTATCGGAGGGGCTCTCGGCGGCCCATCGTCGGGCATTACCTCCGGCGCCTCAGGTCGGACGTGTCTGCGAGTTGGCGAGCCACACCCGTCGGGCGCCAGGCCAGTAGTTCGTGGAACAGGCGGGCAGTAAGCGCCACGCTCGCCATGTCCAAATTCGGCATTTCAGTTGAGCGGGTCTCGACATCAATTCCGATCGCCTGGACTGCCTTCGTGAACCCACATCGTGAACCCGAGCGCGGTAGGAACGGCGGCTCAACGAGTTGAAGGTAGCGGTTCTAGTGTCGCGGGTTCATACATTTGCATTTGCTCGAAAGAGCTGTTGAGGACTTTTTCGTACTTGTAAAATTGGTCGGCATGAATGGCATAGGTTGCCAAAACGGCGAGCCGCGAGGTTACGGTCGCCAGGTACCGGGTGTCGTAGTTTGGAATCTCGCTACCATGGTGGCGACCGTCAATCCAAGTTCTCCCGCCGAGCTCAATCTCGCGAACGTAGAGGGGCTTCGACAAAACTTCATGTCCATCTTTCGTCTTTACTGGTAGCGGCATCTTCAGATGTTCCTTGTAAGCATCCAACGTATCCATAGGGCCGCGAAGCTTCGCGGTGGTGATGATAATGGTACCTTTTGGCCCGTCCTCGTCAGGGCTGCAGACCGTTTCCGTACCCTCGATGTCGCACTCCCATCCCACCGGAATCGGCCATTCGAAGAAGGTCGTACGAAAATACCGCGGCGGCGCCCTTATGGCCAAAAAGGCTAGGCCGGAACCAACAAGCAGCAGCAGGCCCGAGGTCAGGACCATTGCAACATAAAAGCGTGGATGGAGGAGCACGCGGCTCATGGTGTGCCTGTCTGGCGTAGGTTGGAGATATGCGCCGAAATTTCGGCGCGTATCGCCTCCAGAGACTTTCGCATGTCATTCGAGATGCCTTCGGACGACGTGAGATAGCGGTTGGCCATTGCCCGCGCAGCCTCGCAGATCATGAGAGCCTTAGTCTTCTGCCCGTCCGCGGCGAGGGCCTCGCAATGGACGGAATGGGCGATCACGACTTGGTCGGCGTTGCGCTTGACGTCGGATGACTGCACAGTTGCCATACGGTCCCATAGAGTAACCGCCTCTTCGGCCAGGCGCACAGCCTCGGGAGTGTCGGCTAGCCAGCTCTGTTTGAGCCAGGCCAACCGCCTCAAATAAACGGCACGATCAATCAGCGACTGCGGGACATAGTCGTTTTCCAGCGCGCCGTTAGCCTGCAGCAGCCGGACATCTGCTGCATCGCGCATGATCCTTTCCGATCCCTGCCAGTCCTTTCGGGCCTCGTGGCGGGCGATTACGTCCCATGTGACGTACTCGTGCGTCGACCTGAGATCGTCTAGATCGGGCCTCAGCTTGACCAACTCAGTGATCCGGTCGAGTAGGTAGTCGCCATGGGCGTCGATATCGACTGCAGTCTTTGGATCGCACTCCCCGATGGTTTCGGGATTGTCTACAAGCCGCGCAAAGGCCTGTTGCAGCGCATATGCCGCGGCCCTGATCTGTAGCGCCTTAACGCCGTCTGACTGTTGCTTGATCTCCCGAAGCATGCCGTCACGCCAGTCGCAGATTACGCGCGTGGTCGTTGCAGGGCGCTGGGTGTCGTCGGCCGCTAATACCCGTCGATGGAAGCAGATTGCCCGTTCCTCGGGTCCGGTAAGATCGCGCCTTTCGCCGGCTAGGCTGTCCATCAGGTCGCATTGGGTGGCGATGATTGCGTCGCGTTCGGCCGGATCCAGGCGCGACCGACTGGTCTCCTGGATCATGCCGCCGATCGCGAAGACACCCTTTTCGATGGTCAACGACACTTGGTAGGCATTGTAGAGCGCGAAGGAGGAGAGAGCGGTGGCGAACAGGATGGCACCGGCCGCGGTTCCGCTCCAGCCCGCAATACGGGCTTGGCGGTTCTTCTCATCCCGTCGTATGATTTCGTCGAAGGGAAGACCGAGCAGGCCGGCCACCACCTTGGCGGTAGCACGCTGACGACCATCACCTTGATCGCGCGCATCCGCGGCGATCGGCTCCGTCGGCACCGTTCGTCCGGCGTAGTCCGGATCGGGATCGACCAGGAGTGCCGGTGGAAAGCAGTTATGTTCCCGATCACCCGGCTCGCCATCAAGGATGATAGGGATCACACGTGTCGCGCGACCGATTTGCTTAAAGTGGCGGATCTCCGAATCCACGTGCGGGCTTTTCGCTGCGCTGCGCGAACAGACGACAATCAGGGCCTCGCTGTCCTCCAGCGCCGCAGCCGTGGCCACCCTGAGCGAACTACCCCCCGAAAAGTCATCCCGATCGCGAAATATCGGCCGGAGCGTTGAGGGCACCCTGCCGAAGCTGCATTCCCTCCCGATTAGCTCGCGCGGGATAGACCAGGTCTCAATCCGCCGATGCAGCCAGCGCACAAAGGCCTCGTCAGAGTGACTGTAGGAGATGAAAGCCCGATAGCGCAGAGTTTCACGCATGTTACTTGGCCACGGAGCGGCAAGCGCGAAAAGCTGCCGCATGTTATTGCAACATAAAACCCCACATTGCACATTTCTACAAGTGAATGCTAACAAGCCGGATATTTAGGCTTCTGTGCAGGCACCAGCCCTAACAAAGTCGCCAACAAACCTGGGTTATTCAAAAGGCCTGATCTCAGTCTGATTTTCTGATTGCCAGCGGCCGTAGTTTGCAACCTGGGTGCCTTGCCTTTGAGGGGCAGTCACGGCAACGAAGAAACGGCAGTTGTTTCTGCTCTCCGGGGCGCAAAGCGGCGGTCTTGCCTTTACTCCACTCGCTCCGGGTGGGAACCCGACCCTGCCGCAGCTGGGCAGTGGGCTGCGGCTTCAAACGAGGTACCGCACCGCTTCTCATCCGGACTTACTGGCGGAGCCGCCGAACCGCGGCCGGAACGTCCGCGGCTCTTTCCGATCATAATCCGCGCCCGCGCCGCAAGTAGCCGCTGAGGCGAAGTCCTTCTCAAACTCGGCCACTGCCCCTCACCCGAATCGTAGTCACTCAGACACCCGAATTTTACCACCACTCCACTAGCTTGACACCTATCGATCATCGGTTGCAAATACTCATGGGGACACCGGTTTGGGCATGGGTGCTTTATGGCAAAGGCGGGCAATTTTCATTTTGTACGCTCGACGAAAGTCAAAGCCTCAGAAGTTCTGTCCTCGAAGGGCGGTTCTATTTGGAACTCCTGCGCGGCCACGTTTTCTAGGATCGACGCGCTTTGTGGCGAGGGCGCGTCTCGGGTGTTCGCGGAACCGAACGTCAAGAGGGAGGATGGAGGAGACCTTCTGAACGTCGCCTGGTTCGGAAGCTATGACGATGATCCGAAGGAAATGGGTGCGATAGACCGGGCGAAACTGTCCCGTATCGAGGAAGACCTGATCCAACGGCTGGAAGCGCTCAGGCCGGCGCTGCGCGATCCAGAGATCGGGGACACGGTCGCCGCCATGCTGAACGTCTACGGCGACAATTCCATCATGGCCGTCGGAGAGCATGCGATACTCACCAACTGGGGCGCGCTGCCACTGGAGGCCACAAGCTCCGAGGCCGCGTACGCGAAGCATACCGACGGCACAATAGGTCGCTTCTTGAAGACTGATATGGCCGCGCGCCTGCCAGGAAAGCCGTGGGCGAATTCCGGTAACATCGAGCCAAGAGACCAGCCACCCGGCAGGCGCGACATCCCACCATCGGCGCATCGGGGTCCGATGCTGTCGCCGCCGCCCCCCGTTGCCCTAGCGCCACGACCGGTCCGATGGTGGGTCCCGGCAGCACTGGTCGCATTCTTCGGAGCGATCCTCGTCTACACGGCGTGGCCGGGCAATCTGGTCTACGAAACAGCGAGCCCGGCAGACCAGGGCGTTCTCTCCCAATTGGCGACAGACAACGAAAAACTCGCTCAGAACATCACCGATTTGAAAGCCGAGTTCGTCAAGGACGCATGCGCGATCGACCCGAGGTTGGTGGGGCTTCCGCCTCGAGAGGCAGCGCAGACGCAAAATCCGCCAGCGGGCCAGCAGGGTGATGCGCAATGAGCCAGTTCATCACGACGACATCCCTCCTTAACATGCGTCCCGTCGGTTCCGCCGCCGATCGCTCTTTGCCTCGAATGGAGGGGATACTCGAGAGGGAGTTCAAGGGACGCCTTTCGCTCCGGCTTGCCGAACCCGTGGAAAGGAACGACAGAACCGGTGTTGACTGGTACGTCGACAGCGACGACGCTGTTACCCAGCTGACCACCATCCCGCCAGAACTCGCGGATTACTATAGGAGACGCCTCCAGGCGGACGTGTCGGTAATCGCGAGCGCGGCGGCGGGTTACGAGTCGCGGAGCGGCCAAGCCGCCCAAAACACTGCGTCGGCGCTGCGCAACGCGATACAGTTCCCCGGCGACGACAACATCTGGCTTCTGGGAGACGTGTCTTCCGGAAAGGCGGCCATTGTCCTGACCGCCTGGGGCTATGAACCACAAACTTCGGAACTTGCCGGCGGGCGCGGTGACGCCATCAAAAGACCGGTAAAGGTTTTGCCCGAACCCGGACAGGTTCTCATAAGCCAGAACGACGACGAACCCACTCCCCAGGATGTTGGGGGGAAACCGGCTGCGAGAAACTGGCTCGGCATCCTGTCGTCGGGACTTTGGGCGGTCGCGCTCGTTCTGTCTTTTGTCATCGGCTGGTTCCTGCTGCCCGCTTGCGGGATACGGGTGCCTTTCACCGATCGGTACCTCTACGGCTGGGGAGACGGGGCGTTTTGCAGGCAGCTTCCAAATCCGCAGATGGAGGCGAGCAGGAGACAAAGCGATGTGCTGACGGCCGAACTCGGAAGTCTCGCCGAGCAGGTGAAGGTCAAGATCGCTACCTGCATTCCAGCGCCCCCGCCCGACCCGGTAAACGAGGTGAGAGAACGGACCCGTGTGGAAGGGGTCGATCTCAATCCGAACGAGACAACGGTAAGCCTCGTCTGGAACAACACAAACGATCTCGACCTTATCGTCGTTTGTCCGAACGGCGAGAGGATTTTCCACGGCAACAAGAAGGCATGCGGCGGGGAACTGGAGATCGACAAGAACTATCAAACATACAGCCAAGAACCCATAGAACACGTTCGCTTTGGCGAGAGGTCATTGATGCCGGGGCGATATGGCATCGAGGTGAAGTACTACGGTGTAAACGGCGGACAAGCCCCTGGAACAACGCCATTCAAAGTGGTTGTACAACAGAAAGGGAAAGAGCCGATAGTCCAATCTGGCAGCGTCCAGTCCATAAACGATACCAAACTATTGGAGTTCACTGTCCCGTGACGGCTATCTACGAAACAGCTTGCGCCAGGGTGAAGAAATGCTGACCAACCTAGCGGATTTCAGCGAAGGATTCACATTGGTTCCAGACAGCGGCATCCAGTTTGTCGAGTTCGGGTTCGATTTCGACCAGTCCCCGCGACTGGCCCGCTCGTTCGTCGAACGGAAATCGCCAGGCCAGGTCGATGCTGACGGCAAGACGCTCGTCCGGTTGCTGACGAACTGGAAAGAAGACGATCCGAGCGCGCCCTTCCCGTACTCGTCGCATGCCGACGATGTGGCGAGTTACGAGGTCAACAAGTCCCTTGCATTGAACACCTTCATGAACCGATGGGTGCCGATGCCGTTCTTCAAGATCGAGCCGGGACGTGACGACTACGGCAACGAGATATACGCGCAGGGGCCGACCGACTGGGTCCGCGCGCGCGTAACGGAGACGCGCAAGACCTACCAGGACCAGGACGCGACCCACCGCATCATCTTCGCCTTCGACACGTCGCTTGCCCCGAGAAAACCGAACAGACCCTACCTCGCGCCTTCCCCGGAAGATGCCACGCGAACGGAGTCGTTCCGGTTTATGACCCGGCTTCCTGACATCATTTCGTTCCTGTCCCACAAGATCAACGTCCCCGAGAGGGGCGACGTGGACGCCCAACAATGGGTGGACGACTGGCTTCGGGACATTTTCTACAGTTACAAGAAAGCGGAGAAGAGAGGACGGGAGCTGCGGGCCGAGGACTTCCCGGGCAAGTTCGAACACCTCGCCCGCTACATCACCTTCGTCCAGTTCATCGCCAGCGTCATCAAGCTCGGCAGGGTGACGCTGATCGACACCGTGAGCGAAACGAAGGCGGTCCAACCGATCGACGTCGACCTCGTGCTCGACATCGGGAACTCCCGTTCATGCGGTCTGCTCATCCAGTCGTTCCCCGACGACATGAACGTCGACCTGAACAATTCGCTGGTGATGGAGTTGCGCGACCTTTCGAAGCCGGAGCTGATCTATCGCGAGCCTTTCGAGAGCCAGTGCGAGCTTGTCGCGGCCGAATTCGGCACCGAGGACAAGGCCCGGCGTTCCGGCAGGTCGAGAGCGTTCTTTTGGCCGAGCCTTTTGCGTATCGGCCCGGAAGCGTCGAGGCTGCGCGGCGAATCCGAGGGCACGGAAGCGGCGACGGGCATGTCGTCTCCCAAACGGTACCTCTGGAGTTCCGATCCGGTCCTGCAGCCGTGGAAGTTCCGGTCCGCCACGCCGGACGAGGACGGCACTGTGCAGCCCCTCGTCGAGCGGACGATCTACAGGTTCGTCAACGACAGGGGCGACGTGCTGGAACAACTGGAGGATGACCGACAGAAATACAAACTGAAGGTCATGGAGCAGGAACTCCAGACGGCTAGCCGGTTCTCCTTCTCGAAATCATCCTTCTTCACGTTCATGCTCGCCGAGGTGATCGCGCAGGCGATGTCGATGATGAACAACCCGGGCGTCAGGCGGCAACGTCGCCTCAAGGACGTGCCCAGGCGGCTGCGGCGAATCATCATGACGATCCCGTCGGCGACCCCCGTGCAGGAACAGCGCATCCTCAAGTCACGGGCCGAGGCGGCGGTCAAACTCGTGTGGTCATTGGCAGGCTGGAGCGACACGCAAAACGGGATCAACAGCAAGCGCCCCGAGGTTCACTGCTCTTGGGACGAGGCGAGTTCGGTCCATCTCGTCTACCTCTACGGCGAGGCGGTGCAGAAACTGGGTTCGATACGCGCGCTGTTCGACCTGCTCGGGAAGGACAGGGAGAGGCCCGCATCCCTCCCGTCGAACAAGGCGAAGGCAAAACAGGAAGAGCGGAGCCTGCGCATCGCCAGCGTCGACGTCGGCGGCGGCACCACGGACCTGATGGTGACGACGTACTACCAGACCGACAATGTGGCCCTATACCCGGATCAGAACTTTCGCGAGGGGTTCCGCATCGCCGGCGACGATCTGCTGAAGACGATCATCGAGAGCCTCATCATTCCCCGTTTCGAGGAGCAACTCGCTGCGGCGGGCCTCGGAAGCGCACGCAACTTCCTGAAGGACCGTTTCGCAGGCGACAATCCGACGATGTCGGAGCAGGAAAAGCACCTCAGACGGCAGTTCGTGCTCGAGGTCCTGCAGCCGATCGCCATCGGCGTTCTCTCCGAATGCGAAGCGATGTCGCCTAACGAGCGACATACCACGATACGGAAGGCCGCCGACTTTTTCGACATGCGCGGCGACGATGACGAAGAAGCCGAAATCCCGATCGAGGAGAGAATACTCGAATACCTCAAGGGAAAGGCGTACGCCCTCGGAGCGGAAGAATTCCGCATCGCCGACTGCGAGATTCTTATTGACCCGGTCGCCGTTGAGGAATGCGTTCTGGCGACGTTCGACAGCGTGTTCGACAATATCGGCGAGGCCATCAATCACCTCAACGCCGATGTCGTGTTGCTGACGGGACGTCCGATGCGTCTCCCGCAGATGATCAGCCTGTTCACGAACAAGATGGCGGTGAGGACCGACGCCGTTATTCCCATCAGGGATTACAGGGTCGGGACCTGGTATCCGTTCCGCGGCGTCAGCAACACACATATCGACGATCCCAAGACGACGGCGGTCGTGGGGGCGATGCTCTGCGCTCTCTCCGAATCCTCGATCACCAATTTCACGCTTTATTCCCAGTACCTGAGGATGCGTTCGACGGCGCGCTACATCGGCCGCCTCGAGGGCGGAACCACGTTGACCGACGAGAAACTGCTGTTCAACGACATCGATCTCGACAGCGTCGGGGAGGTCGAGGAAGCCACGTTCGACTATCACAATCCCGTACGCATCGGTTTCAGGCAGCTGCCGTTGCAGCGTTGGGTGGCTACACCGCTGTACAAGCTCACGGTCGCCCAGTCCCGGACGACCCGCAACATCCCCAAGCCGATCAAAGTCACGATCGCGAGGAACGCCCAGAACGCGGACGAGGAAGAAACCAACGAGGCCATCCTGCTGTCCAGCGAGCTCACGCGGGAGGAGTTCGTGATCGAGGACGCGGAGGATGCGGCCGGCGCTCCGGTCAAGCGGCTCATGGAACTGAAGCTAGACACCCTGGCGATAGACACGGGCGACGGCTACTGGCTCGACACCGGGATACTGTCGATTCAATGAATTCGGACGATCATCATGCAAGCTGAGTTGAAGAAAATCTGCGGCAACGCCCTCGAACTGGCCCAGGAGAGCCTCACCTGGGTTTCCGATATCGCGAATGCCGAGCGCGTGGGCGCGAGCCGAAAGATCGCCGAGCAGCAGATCAGGAAGTCGATCATCGCAGCGAGAAAGGTGAACGCCGCCATCGACCGCCCGATGTGCGTCGGCGTGTTCGGCCCCAGCCAGGCCGGAAAATCCTACCTCGTCTCGGTCCTCGCAAGGGACAAGGACAATCCGCTCATGGCCCGCTTCGGCGACCTTGGCCGTGACGTCGACTTCATCCGCGAGATCAACCCGGGCGGCGACCGCGAGTCGACGGGCCTGGTCACGCGTTTTTCGATCCGGCAGGAACCTAGCCCCGCAGGATCGCCGGTCGTACTTCGTATGCTGAGCGAGACAGACATCGCCAAAATCCTCGGCAACAGCTTCTTCCTCGACGGCGAACCGAAGAAAAGGGCACCGCTGAAGCCGGAAACCGCGCTTTCCGTGCTGGAGGCGGCAAGGCGCGCCGCGTCGAAACCAGCGCTCGGGCTGAGCGAGGAGGATGTCTGGGACTTGCAGGATTACTTCGAGAAGCAGTTCTCGGGGCTTTCCTATATCGAGACCCTTTCCGCATACTGGGAGACAGCGGCGGAACTCGCTCCGCGCCTTTCCGTCCGCGACCGCGCCGAACTCCTTTCGGTCCTCTGGGGCGGCATTCCCCAATTCACGGCTGTCTATGTGGAGCTTGTGTCGGCGCTCGAGAGGCTGGGGTTCCCGACGGACGCCTACTGCCAGATCGACGCGCTCATCCCGAGGGAAAAGAGCATCATCGACGTAGCCACGCTGAGCGGTCTTGGAAGCCATAAACAGAAGGAGGACCTTTCGATCCGTTCGATGAACGGTCCCCCGGTCATGCTGGCGAGGTCGGTAGTCACGGCGCTTGCGGCCGAACTCAGGATAGCCATCGCCGAGCGGCCGTGGCCGTTCTTCGAACACACCGATCTCCTCGATTTCCCCGGTGCCAGAAGCAGACAGAAGGTCGATTTCGAAACCTTTTTCGAGGACAAGCCCGACGCGCTCCAGGATTTGTTCCGGCGAGGAAAGGTCGCCTTCCTGTTCGACCGCTACGTCGCGGAGCAGGAGATTTCCAGCATCTTACTCTGTATCAAACCGTCGAACCAGGAAGTCGTCGAACTTCCCGACATGATGGACAGATGGATACAGACGACGCACGGAGCCACACCCGCCGACCGCGCCCGAGCCGAGACGGCGCTTTTCCTCATCCTGACGATGATGGACCAGCACTTCACCGAGAAGGCAGGCGAGGAAGGCCAAAATCCGTCCGACCGGTTCAAGGCGCGCATGGGCGCGTCGTTGACCAGCTATTTCGGCAAGGCGCACAGGTGGCCGTTCGAATGGACGCCAGGGACCCCTTTCAAGAACACTTTCTGGTTACGGAACCCGAATTTCAAAGCCGAGTTCATGATCAGGTACGACGGCAACGAGGAAGTGGAGATACTGCCGGAAAAAGTCGAGAAGGTCGCGATACTCAGGCAGGCTTACCTCGAGGTCGAGGAAGTCCAAGAACATTTCCTGAATCCCGCCCGCGCGTTCGACGAGGCGATGAAGCTCAACGACGGGGGGGTCACCTACCTCGCGCAGAATCTCGCCCCGATATGCCGGCCGGAGATCAAGTACAACCAGATTCGGGAACGCATCGCCGCCATCGCCCAGGATATTCGCCGGGTGGTGTCGCCCTACTTCGTGGACAGCGACATCAACAAGCGCCTCGAGGAACGCCAGGAAGTTTCGGGAAGAATACTTTCCGGCCTGTCTGAATCCTGGAACCGCAACCAGTTCGGCAGCGCCATCAGGATGTTGCAGATATCCCAGAACGGGATAGCCGAACACTTGCACATAGCATACGGAAGCCGTCTGAGGGGCCTGTCATTGTCGGACGAGAATCGGGGGGCCGTTGTCGAGCCGAACGGCAAGCGCCCGCCAGCGCCTCCCCTGCCGACAAAGGGCGGGCCGCCGTTGCCCGGTAGCGCGAAGAAACTCGCGGCGGCGGCTGAGAACACTTCCCAAACGGTGGTTTCCACCACCATCACCACGCCAAAGGCGATGGCAAAGGAGACCTACCTTGCGCGGGCCGCTGTCGGACACTGGACAGAGAACCTTTTCGCCCTGACCAGGAATGACGAGGCCCTGCAAACCATGGGCCTGGACCCAGAGACCGCGGGCGAAATGGTTTCCGAACTGGTCGCCGGCGCGCGTCGCTGCGACCTTGAGAGCCGCATCGCCATCGATCTCGGGAAACTCACCGGCAACGCGATCGAGCGCCCCGACATCCTGCTCGAGAAGGCCGGTTTCTTCGCGACAAGCCACATCAACCGCTTCGCGAGCACGCTCGGGTTCGACTCGGTACCGGAAGACAAGCGGCCAAAGGCACCGGACGGCAGCGACGAAGGTACCTTCACCGTTTTCGCCAAGCGTCCGTCGCACACAAACTGCGATCAGCTTCCCCATGAACGGCGCAACTTCGCCTACCTCGCCTTGTCGGAATGGATGTATGCCTTCCATCAACTGGTGATCGACAACGTGATGTCGGGAGAGGGCTTCACGGTCAACGTAGAGCAAAACGAACGCCTGAGGACGATTATCGCCGGACTGAGCGATCCCTCCGCATCACCCGTCAAACTCGGGAAGGCCGTTCGATGAGAGAGGTCCGCGTCGACGTAGTCGAGGATGATGAGCGTTATTTCGGTCACGCGCTCATAACGTTCCACAATGTCTCCGTTGCGGACGGCTCCGTCCGGCTTGTCGTCTCGCGAAGATCGACGGACACCCCCTATCTCGGGGCGGACGGTTGGCAGGCAGGTCCAGCCGCGATGGAGGCGGAACTCGTTTCGCGATCCGACGATCGGATCGTGCTGCGGGCGGGTCCGAAAATCTGCGACCGAATTCCCTATAGTCTGAATGTCCGCTTGCAATTGGACGGCGCGGAGGCCTATGGCCAGGCGTTCTGGCCCGAGATAATGCAGAGTCCAAAGGGATATTCCGGGACACTTGAGGGCGTCAAATCCCGGCCTGAAGTCACGCTGACGAAGCCAGAGGACCCCCCGGAGCCGCCGGAACCTCCTCCGTTCGAACCCCCTCCGGTCTTCGAGCCTCCGCCCGTTCCAAAACTGGAGACAGTCAAGGAGGAGCCGCCTCCCCCTTCCAAGCGGAGCTTTGCCTGGGTCTATTTCCTGTTGCTGTTGTTGCTGGTCGGCGGCGGTGGACTTGGCTACTTGTACTGGCCGAAGTCCGCTCCGACGCCTCCCCAGTCCACTACCACTGAACAGGAACCCGCCACGCCTCCGGCGGAGTCGCTGGCGGCGAAGTTCGAACGCCTCAAACAGTCCGACAACGCCGGAGACGAGTTGCTGGCCCTGAGCGAGGAGGCGTTCCAGGCGAATGACCGCGGCATCGGGTGGCAGGCGATCGAGCTGGCCGTCCAGCGAGGAAACGTGGCCGCGAAACTCAGGCAGGCCAAGTGGTACGATCCGAGGACCTTCAATTCGGAGCGCGCTCAGGCGATCGACGCGAACCGGGCCGCGCGCGCGTATTTCGAACTGGCAATCGGCGGCAACGCCGAGGCGCGCCAACTGCTGACGTCGATCTGTGAGGACAGTCGGACCGGTGGACAAAACTACCGTGATTTCTTTGACAGCACTTATTGCCAGGGGAGCCTCGATCTGTGACCAGCCGCGCGAAGCTCTGGGGAGGGAGGCTCCATCGGATGCGTGGGGGGAATCCATCCTCCTCCTCCGTTGTTTTCTCGAAGCATCATCAGCGACCCTCATACTTCTCGCTCTCGAGATTTCCTCCGCCCATGCCCAAGAAAGTCTCGCTGACAACCAGCTGTTCAAATATCCCGACACTCTCGTCAGCGGGACGGTGAGTGCCGGGCTGGAAGCTGGATATGCTGGATGACAGATGACCTTGGCGAGACGAAAGCCCTATCGGAGAGAGCAATGATAAATAAGCACACGTTTCCGAGATCGTTCGGCCTGCTGGGGCCGTCTTCGGGACGACTGTCGACGACCAGTCTCTTGCTCCTGGCTGCGCTCTCGGCTCCGTCCGCCCATGCGCAAGACGCAGCCAACCAGTTGTTCAACTATCCCAACACGGCGATCAGGGGCGATACGAGCGCGCAGTTTCCCAGGCCCGTCGATGAATGCCGCAAGATATGCGTTGAACGCCCCGGATGCGCAGGCTTCGATCACTCGGAGAAAGGCCTGTGCCGCATCTTCTCCAGCATCGGCTCGGCCAGATCGTCAGATGGCTCGCTCGCCGAAACCCGCAGTCTGATATCGGGATATGGCGAACCAACCAATCCGCCGCTCGCGGGACGGTTCGAAAAGCTGAAGCAAACCGACGTCGACGGGGACGAATTGCTGGCTCTCAGCCATGACGCTTTCAAGCAGGGAAACCGGGATATCGGCAATCAGGCGATCCAGCTCTCCATGCAGCGCGGCAACGCGGACGCAAAGCTGGAGATCGCCCAGTGGTACGACCCGCGCACCTTCGCCTCAGACCGTGTCGCCGCCGTCGACGCGAACAAGGCGGCCAGGTCCTATTTCGAGCTTGCCCTGGAAGGTAACGAGAAGGCAGTGACCCTGCTGACGTCCCTCTGCCGCGAGGCAAGCAACACGGGGTCGGCCCACGCGAACGCGTTCGACAGCTTTCTGGGAAGCACGTACTGCGAGGGGTCGCTCAACCCGTAGCACAAAAAGCATTTGATATGGCCCAGGGAGGCATGGGCAGAGGACATTTCGAAGAATGAGATTTCGTAATTTTGCATTCGCCGCCGTTCTTTCACTGGCAGGCATGCTTGCGCCCGCCGCGGCGCAGCAGGCCGACCCGGCCATTCTCGAGTACCCGCAGACGATGCTCAAAGGTTTTGTCAGCGCGGAGTTCAAACGCGGCGGCCTGGATTGCCGCAGGATATGCGAGGAACGTTCCGGATGCGTCGGTTTCGACTACCTGTCGACCACCAACATGTGTCGACTTTTCGCAGCCGTCTCGTCGGGCCAGGCTGATTTCACCTACACCGCAGGCACGCGCGCGAGAATTCCCGGCTACCGCGATCCGGCGAACCTGCCACCGCCTCAAGAGTTGGAGAGCTGGCATTTCGCGCAATTCGTCGGCGTTGACCTCTACGGAGGCGACCTCGTCCCGAAAGGACTCGAGATTCACGACGTGTCCATGTGCGCCAGCAGGTGCGAGATGGACAATTCGTGCCGTGCCTTCACTTTCAACAGCGAACAGAACCGATGCTTCCTGAAGACCGGCTATGAGTACGTCCAATCGGTGGCGGGCGTCACTTCGGGGATGTATTTCCGGGCGAAGCCATCTCAGGCCACGTTGGAATTGAACGCGAATTGGGAACTGTTCCTCCTCAGCGATCTTCCGGGCAACGATCTCGGCGAGTCTTTCGCGCAATCATACAACCAATGCAAGCAGAACTGCGAAGCCTCGAACCTTTGCAGCGGCTTCACCTGGGTCACCTTCACCCGCCCGGACCGTTGTTTCCTGAAACAGGGTTTCAGTCTGTATCCGGTGCGCAGCAACAAGGGCATGGTGTCCGCCCGCAAGATCACCCGGACGGTGATGCCTCAATTCGTCCGGCCCGTCGCGGCCAGGGATTGAGGTGGAAATCATGGCGAAACGGACATCACGGGTCAACATCGCGATCTTCGCTGCGATCACGCTGTTCGCAAGCGGAGGCGCGTACGCAGGGGAAGCGAAAACCGGAGCGGCCGCGGGTGACATCATCCTTCGGCAGATGATCGGACAGATGGTGCTGGTGGGATTCGTCGGCAACAAACCGGATGACGAGGGCTACAAGATCGTACTCGGCCAAGCCGCGCAGGGGCGGATAACAGGTGTCCTCTATCTTGGGCGGAACATCCGGGGCCTTAAGGCGGTCAAGGACCTGAACGAGCGCCTCCAAAGCAAATCGCCCACTCCCCTGCTGGTGGCCGTCGACCAAGAAGGCGGCAGGATCGAACGCCTGACCAAGGCGGTAGGCTTCAGGGAAAGCCCCAGCGCGGCTTCGGTCGCGCACACGATGGAACCGGCTGCGGCCGAGGTGGAATACGGGAAGATGGCGGCCGGACTCGCATCGTGGGGCTTCAACCTCAATCTCGGTCCCGTCGTCGATCTGAACACCAATCCCGAAAACCCCATCATAGGCAGGCTCGGCCGCAGCTATTCGTCGGATGAGCAGAAGGTTTCAGCCTTTGCGAAGGCATTCGTCGACGGCCACCGCCGGAACGGCATGCTGACCTCCCTTAAACATTTTCCTGGACACGGATCGAGCGCCGGAGACACCCACAAGGGAATCGTCGACGTCACCCAGTCATGGAGCGAGGCGGAGTTGGCTCCGTATCGAGACTTGATCACCAGCGGCGACGCCCAAATGATCATGTCGTCCCATGTCATCAACAGGAACATCCCGGGTGCCGAGGGTACTCCCGCTTCGATGTCTCCGGCGACCCTTGTCGGACTTCTGCGCAAGAAGTTGAAATTCAAGGGCGTCATCATCAGTGACGATCTGCAAATGGGAGCGATCATCAAAACCCGAAGTTTCGAAGAAACGGTCAGGCAGGCTGTTCTCGCCGGCAACGACGTGCTCGTGTTCGCCAACGACAAGCATCCCGATCCGACAATTCCAGATCGTATCTCCGATCTCCTCCTGACGGAGGCGCGGGCCAATCCGACGATCCTCGCCCGCATCAAGGAATCCTACGGGAGAGTGATGCGCCTGAAAAACAGCCTGTACCCAAGTTCTTCGTCAGCCAAAGTCGAGTAGGAGCCGAGGGGTTTGGACGCCGTAGCCGCATCCAACTTAGGGGGCCGCAGATGACAGGAGACAGCGTCGCTACGCGGAAGTCAGCTGTTACGGGGCAGAGATGCGGGGCCGGTCTTCGCACTATGTCGCGCGGCGCGATGTGGCTGTTCTTGGCGGGAGCCTCATTTGGGATATGGGGTCCGGCGTCTGCCCAGCAGCTGCTGGAGTATCCCGACACGATGCTGAGTGGAAACGTCTCGGCTGAGGTTCCCAACCCGCTCGAAAGATGTAGGCAGCTTTGCGATCAGCGTTCGGGCTGCGCCGGCTTCGACCATACCTCCGCCACCAATACCTGCCGGATGTTCACTAACATCACGTCTGCGAGGGTGTTACGGGGTTCGTTCGCATCGACGCGCCAGGCGGTCTCCGGGTACCACGACCCCGTAAATCTGCCGCCGTCTCCCCTTCCCCAACCGAGCCAATCGGCCTGGCTGCACAATGGCAGCGTCATGGTCCTGCACCAGACGCCCAAGGAGAACGGCAGTAGCGAGATCGAGATCGTCTACGACGTCCCCAAGAGCAAACTGCTGAAAGTCGGCATCCGCTCCGGGTCGACTCTGTTCAAGGGTACTCTCGACGAGGGCGGCAGTCTCGTCGGCAATGCGCGGCTGACCAACAGCCGATGCGGCATCATTCAGTATGAGGTGCAGGGGACGTTCGACCCCTCGTCGTCGGTTCCGTTCTTCCTCCGGGGACCAGCGCCCAAAAGAGCCAGGGACTGCACTGTCGAAAGCTGGAGTACCACCGGTGAGAACGCCAACCTGCGCTTCGACCCACAGTAGGCCACGGAGATAGAAACCGCCCGACCGGAAGCACCTCAACCATCGAGAGAGTTTCTCAATTCTTT
This sequence comes from Sinorhizobium sp. 7-81, assembly GCF_030124405.1. NCBI lineage: Bacteria > Pseudomonadati > Pseudomonadota > Alphaproteobacteria > Hyphomicrobiales > Rhizobiaceae > Sinorhizobium > Sinorhizobium sp. 7-81. The sequence goes on from NZ_JASKLT010000010.1 coordinate 152,955, forward strand.
CTGCGTTACGTCGGTCCTTGCGAAAGTGAAGAGCATGAACCAGTACAAAGTAGCCTTCTCCGATTGGACGAAAACCGTGCGCGCCGTGGTCGCCGCGGTAATGACTGTCGTATCGGCCCAGATGCTCTTCGCCCAGGAAACTGGGTCCCCGGGAGAACTCCTTAACTATCCTGGAACTCTGTTGAACGGCCTGGTGACCGCAGAAGTCACGATGACGCCCGACAAATGCCGAAAGCTATGCACCGACAGGTCCGGTTGCGCGGGCTTCGATCATTCTTCATCGATCAACCAATGCCGGCTGTTCGGAGGCATAGCGTCCGCCCGCGAGGATACGGCATCGACCGCGGGGACACGTTACCCGATAACCGGATACAGGGAACCGACGCCGGTCGCAGGACCACCCCGCACCTTCGACCACTACGCGAACTATGACCTGTATGGATTCGATCTCGACCAGGGGACCGCGACATCGCTGACCCAATGCGAGAATTTCTGCCGGGGCAACGAGCAATGCCGGGCCTTCACCTTCAACGAGTGGAACCAAAAGTGCTTCCTGAAGAGCGGGACTGCCGAACTCAGGCTCGAGCCGAGGGCGACTACGGGCGTCTTGACCGGAACGGCTCATCCCGGCTACCGGGACGCATCGGTCGTCATGGAATACTATCGCGACTACATCATCAGCGGCAGCCGCATCGGCAATTCGCGCGTTGCGAATTCACGGGACGAATGCGAGAACTTGTGCTGGGGTCGAGAGCAGTGCATTGCTTTCAGCTTCTCGATACGGCAGCGGGAGTGTCACTTGTTCGACCACGCCGACAATCGGTTCCCGAGGGGCGGAATGGAAAGCGGCGCGAAAATTCAGCCCCGACCATGATCGATTTGAATGATGGAGTAAGCATGCGCCAGACTGCGCGCTTCAAGGTTCGTGAAGCGGCAACGGTCGCCGCCCTTTGCGGCGTCCTGTCGCTGTCAATCCTGTCCCAGGCGGTCCATGCCCAGGACTCCGCTGCCGGCGGTGAGCTCCTCCGCTACCCTGGAACTTCGCTCCGGGGGCTGACCTCAGCGGAAACCCGTTCGTCGCTCGGTGCCTGCAGCAGGCTGTGCGTCGACAGGCAGGGCTGTGTCGGGTTTGACCATCAGGCCGCCACGAACCAGTGTCGGCTTTTTGCGAGCGTAGGGTCCGCGACTCCCGATCCATCCTCGAATGCGGGAACTCGTAGTCGAATCGCGGGGTATCGGGCCACGACTCCGCCACCGGACCGGGAAGGTATTCAAACCAGCACATTAGATGTTGAACGGGCGGTAGATCGAGGAAAAGCGGTCGAGAGGACCGCGCCCGGGGCTCAAGAGCCGGCAGCGCCTTACGACCCGATGGGAACTGTCACCGCCTTCTACTCCGCGCTTGCCGCGGCCGATGGCGAAAGCGCTTCGGCTCATGTTGTTCCAGAGAAACGTGGCAGAGGGCCGTTTAGCGTGGTATCGATTCAGTCCTTTTTCGGAGCGATGTCGCAGCCGCTGACCCTAACCGGCACGGCTCTCCACGATCGCGACAACGTTCGGGTCAGCTACGACTACGTCACGGATCAAGGCAGGCGCTGCCGTGGCAGGGCAGACGTAACTACCGTCTATATCTTTGGGAAGACGCTCATTTCCCAGATCAAGGCTCTCGACGGTTGCTGATCTGTGCAGTACGCCTCGCGCTGGTGGAGCCCCCATCAAAGTGTTGGTTTTAGAATTGGAGGGAGCATGCGCCTGTCTGGAAACTTCAAGGTGCGCCCAGCGGCAATTGTCGCCACAGCGTTTCTTTGTTGCATCCTGTTGTTTACTATCCCAGTCCATTCGCTCCTTGCCCAACAGGCTACAACTGGTGAACTCCTCAACTATCCTGGAACTTCACTCGGCGGCCTGACGTCGGCGGAAACTTTGATGTCGCTCGATGAATGCCGCAAAGTGTGCACCGAGAGGAAGGGCTGCCTTGGCTTCGACCATCAAACATCCACGAACCAATGCCGCCTCTTCGCTGCGCTAGGCAACGCACGTCAGGACTCCGCCTCGAACGCGGGAAGCCGCAACCCAATCGCCGGGTATCGGCCCCCAACTCCGCCACCGGGTCAGGAAAAGGTTCAAACCGGAAAATTGGATGTCGAACGGGAACCGGCTCGAGAAGGGGCGGTCGAAACGGCAACCTCCCCAAGCGAAGGACCACGCCGAAAGCCAGAGGTTCCCATTGTGATCGTAGCCAACCCCGACTTCGACGCATGCGGCGCGAACGGTGTGATTGAGGGACTCGACCCATCAGGCGACGGGTTTCTTGCCGTGAGAAGCGGGCCAGGAGCCAAGTATGCTGAACTCGACCGCCTTTACAACGGCGAACAGGTGTATCTCTGTCAGACAAAGGGCAAGTGGCTTGGTGTCGTTTACTCCAAGCAGCGCCAAGACTGCAACGTCACCACACCGTGGATTACGACACAGCCTTATACCGGACCGTGCAAATCTGGCTGGGTTCACCGAAACTGGGTGAGACTGTATGCTGGCTAAAAAATCCTACAGTGCGCGATCGGGAGATGTCAGCCAAATGGTACACACGCTTGTGTCGGGCCTATACCGAGAATTGGCGGAGCCAACGGGGATTTTTTGATTGCTTAGTTTTAGATTCCTTCAACAACAATTTGAAACCGTGGTGCGAATCCTTCTTTGCCTAATCACGATCGTCTTTGGAGGCCATGCTTGGGCGAAATCTCCGACGCGAGTAATTGACGGCGATACAATAGCGCTGAATGGCATTGTTTATCGGCTGCATGGGATCGACGCGCCCGAGGCTGGTCAAAAATGCAGGAAGCCGGACGGCAAATCATCATGGGATTGCGGCAAGGCCGCCATCTCCGCTCTCGAAGGGCTCGTCCTTGGTCAAACGGTTGACTGCGATGACCGTGGTCAAGATGGCTACGGGAGAACAATCGCCGTCTGCAAGGTTGCCGGCAAAGACATCAATGCAATGATGGTTGCAAGCGGTTATGCTTGGGCGTTTCGCAAATATTCCAATGACTATGTCGATCTCGAAGATCGGGCCCACCAAAATAACATCGGAGTTTGGATCACCGACAAAGTAACGGCTCCATGGGATTATCGCGCCGAACTTTGGAAACTCGGGCAGCAAGAAGCTCCTGACGGATGCCCGATTAAGGGTAACATTTCTGAAAACGGGCTGATATACCATACGCCTTGGTCGCCCTGGTACAAGAAGACCAAAATTGACGTCAAGCAAGGAGAACGGTGGTTCTGCGACGAAGCGCAGGCGCTTAAAGCCGGCTGGCGTGCACCTTATTGGGGACGGTAATTCAGAAGCGTCATCAACGGATGGGCCCTGGCTGCCCGCCTTCCGGTGCCGCTGTGCCTATCCTCTGCAGTGCCAATCGTAGTATAACCCCCATTCATGTCACAATCGGCAGTCTCATCTTCAATACGTCGATACTCGTTGGACATAAGCTTGACCTAAAGCCTGTGCTTGAGCCTTTCTACTTAGGCTTGGGCCAACTGCCAATCGAAATTGGGGGGCAGTTCACATCATCGGAAAAGCAGAAACGCAGCCATAAGGCGCCATCTCAGATCCTTTGCCTTGAAGGAATCGAACCCAAAAATCCTCAGACGAGATAATCCAAACTATTCAATTGGTATCCTCTACGCAGCCGCCGTTAATACTGGGATCAAAATCACTACCTCATGGTTCCTTCAAGCCCCGTAGTACAGGCCCTAGTCTTCGCATTCGATTATTTCCCTGACTAGATCGGCCGCCACCACGATGCGGTCCTTTCTGTCGAACACAGTGCCAGCGATGGTGGATTGACGAACATTCAGTCTTCCATCGCCGTCAGCGCAGTGTTCGTCCAATATCGACTGAATCCTCGACTTACGGCCGGATTTGAACTCGAAGCCCTCTTGTGTAACCCGCACGAAGTGCCGAGTGTTGGACGAGTAAAAACTCCAGCGACTAGCCGGTTCGTATCCGGCATACCCGTAGTGCCAGACTGAAAAGTATTCGTCTCGCGGCACTCCAGCCAGTTCCAGCACTGCGCGGACATAGGGATCGGAGTAGTAACTGCTCAGCCGCGTTTGCTCCATCATGCAGAGATCGAAGCCCATCTCGTAGCTCGACGAGATGAAGATGCCGCTCTTCCCCGAGCGCATGGCCGGGTATTTGGTCATGTAGTATCGCCAGTCATATTTCTTCGACGCCACCGCCTCCCGCAGATAATCTTCCGAGATCCTGCGAAGGGTCGCTTCGATGTCGACGAGGCCTTCGCCTTGAAGTGCGTCGAGCAGCTTCGTAAGCGTGGCCCTAGTGTTATCGACCCCCGGTCTGCTTCGCGCGACGAAGAGGTCGCGCCAGACGCTCGGAAGCGATGGACTTCCGAATTGGAAACGGTCGCCAGCGATCTTCTGCGAGTAGTCACCGCACGCCAGAAGCGCTTGCGATATTTCCTGGTGCGACGCTATTCCGCCGAAAAGAGCGTCGAACGCGCGGGCGCGTCGAATGAAAACCCGCTCGTCTACATTCAAGTCGAACATCGCGAGATTGCCGCGAAGAAGATCGTGATCCTCGAGACGGTACAACGCCTCGCGAAGTTCCGCCGATCGGTGGGCCGACAGAAACGACGCTTTTGCGACCTCTTCCTCGACCTGTGCCCGGTTGAAACTCTTGAGCACCGCCAGATCTCCGCTGACGACGTAGGCAGAGACTTCGTCGAGAAGAGCCCGGAAAATTTCCACGCGGATTTCGTTCTGGGACGCAAAGATCACGTTCCGCAGGCAACGCATCCTTACGTTTACCTCGTCACGCGAGGGCCTCGACTTCGCAACAATGTACTCGATAACCGAATGGAGCAGGAGTACTCTCGGCAAGCTGAACGCGCGGTTGCGACCGTGGCTTAGTCCGTAGCTTCTGCAGCAATCATCGAGGAGATTGGTGTCGTCGAAGATGGTGACGGTGCCCGGGCTGTGCTCGTGGTTCGCGAACAGCGCTCCGAACCAATGGTCGATCTCCGCCATCTTGGTTGCAGAAGCAAATTCTGCTCGGAGGCCATCGAGCACCGAGAACAAGTACTTTTGTGCGGCCAACGCGGCATCCGCATGGGAACTTCCATAGATCGCCTTGGCAGTGGCCTCCAAGTCTTCGTCTGCAGGCCGAGTTTCCAAGCCGTGTCGCCAGATCGTGATGTCTGTAATGAAACTGAAAAGTCGGAGAAACTGCTCATCCGCGTTGTCGCTTGTTCCCCGGAAGGGCCAGATTAGGTCCGCCCATTCTTGGTCGACTTTCCTCGAGAACTCGGCATAGCGGCTACTTCGGTTTGCATCCTCCGGCAACGCTTCCTCGAACTCCTTCAAGATCTGCTCGAACTGCGCCTTGAAGTGTTCGAATTCCGTGAGCGGCTTTCCGCGGGAGTTCATTTTGATGTAAAGCTCGTCGGTGAGCCCCATCTCTTCGAGCGAAAGGATCTCGAACGTGATATTAGGGCTCGCCTCCGACGTGAGACGCCCCCACGCGACCCTGCAGGCTTCGATATCGACGTCGGTGAACAGCGCCTGAATGTCGTCGAGAACGACTAACATGGACTGTATCGTGGGGTCCTTCCTCCAGGAACCGGCAAACCAATGCTGGTCCTGAAGCCATGCGGAAATTGGACGTCCGTCAAGTTCCGGGCTGATCGTTGCGAGTTTCGTGCAAAAATCGCGGGACGAAAAGCGTGTGTGATAGGTAAACCTTGTGATGAAATCCCGCTCCGCATCGGCGACGCCGCAGCGGACGGCCATGTACCAGTGCAGAAGGTACAACGACGTAAGTCGTTGTTGCCCGTCGAGCGGAATGAATCGACCGTCTTTGGTATCGCCGTACACGAAGTCCAGGCTTATTTCGTCGTTACCCGTCAGTGCCTGCTTGAGGACATCTAGGAAAGACCGGCGTATACGCTTGACCTCCGGGTTCGGTCGTCCCTGTGCGAAATCTCGTTGAATTATAGGGATCTCAATAGTCTTGATATCCGAAGAACGAAACATATTGCGGAATGAAGTTTTCATCATTGTGCACCAAGCAGATACTGTCCCACGCCACGATCCGCGGAGATCAACGCCTCCAAATAGCTTTCGCGATCCTTACGGCTCCACAAGTGCATTTGCTCGCTTCCCGCGTCGGCATAATACTTCAGGAACACCTGTCTGGTGCAGATCGGAATGAACGCTCCCTTCCGGTCATGATCGACAACTTTCAATCTTTTCACGGCAAATGTCTGATTCCCGAGACTGCTATTGATAGGCTGGGATAGAAGCGCCAGGTTTGCGATGCTGTGGATCGAGTCGTCATCTCCGTCCGGGCTCAGGAGAGCGGTTATCCTCCTAGAAAGCTTTGTAAATCGGCTCTCGGTTAGGTGGGTAGACAGCGCTTTTTCCACTTCCGAGATCACGGCCATTCTTTCGGTATCGAGGTCCGGTTCGTTGAGGCGCACCTTTCCCAGAGCTGCCTTACCGTCGGCCAACCAATGGCGCCATTCCTCAACCGTCGTCAGCAATTCCGCGTTCTGGGCGTGTATATGTTCCAGAGACCACTTCTCGCTCTTATGGGCATGGAAAGGATATCGCTCAGTCGAATGTTTGAGCCGCCGTACGGTCTCAACGTTAAACAGCAGCAACACGTCCTCGCATTTCCGATAACTGGTTTCGTAGTTCAGCTCCATGATGCCTGCCTGAGGGAGGCCGATGGAACGAACTATCAACTGATCGACTGCGCGGCTGAACGCCGACTTCGTTTGCTCCAGCTCCGACAGATCCAGCAGCTGCCGCAACGGCGTGCCCGCCGCTATAAGGTAGCCCAGTTTGTGGTATAGATCGCGGTCCTCGTACCACTCCCGAAGGACTTGGTAGCACTGTACGATTACAGCCCAGACGCTCGATGAGTTGGTTTTCGCTCGTGCGTCGAGTGTGTTCTTGAAGTGCAGGAACGTGAAGAACCGGTCTTTTTCATCCGGACGGCGTTTGGCCATCAGATCGAACAGGAGTTCGATACGGGTTGGATAATCCGCACCGCCGAGATTGCTGAGAAACGCCCAGAATTCCGGTTGTTGTAGGTCCTGCTCGATTGCGTCCCACTGCGATCCGATTTCGATACGTCGCTGGTAGTCTTGAGCGTCGAGGTCCTTGGAAAGAAGCACCGCCTTTACTAGTTCGGCATTCGTCAACGGAATGCGCCCCACGTTAAGCCGTATGAAAAGAGTAGTCGCGTCGATGTTATCGGGCTCGTACCAGATAACGTAAACCAGATTTTCGAGATAATCCAAAACCTTGAATGCGATGAGCTTCGACGGAATGCCTAGACGGGCCGCTGTCGCCGTGAACCAGTCTTCGATGCACTCATAGGCCTCATGCATATGGTAGAAATCGACGTTATCGTTCATCCGCTCCGCATCGAGGGATCGCAGATATTCCTGGCTAGCTGGCCGTGTCTCGTATGTCAGCGAGAACCGATGGCCCGGCTCAACGCCCACTTCCAGGTTTAGATAACGATAGATCAAGTACAGAGTGGTGAGACGCTGTTGGCCATCGATGAGCTCGTAGGCGTTGTCCGCGGCACGCCGTTTCACCACAACGGGCTGAAGGCAATAGTTGTCTGACGGCGAGCGGTTTCCGTCGGCATAGACGTCGTTCAGAAGCGCATCTACTTCATGTCGTCCCCAACGATAACCGCGTTGATAGGCCGGAACGAAAAACTCGCCTGCTATCCCGTTTTTTCCTCCCACTTTCTGAAGCCGCGGGCTTCTTAAGGCGGCTGGAGTATCTTCGTATGAGTCGGCTGGCACTGAAAACCTCGGGCAATGAATTCGATTCGAGCGACCGCCTCACCATACGGGCCCGAAGACTTTTTTCAATCTTAGGTTAAGCAGATCTGTGCGACCAAAAAAGCGCCCCGATGCACGCGGTTGCCAGAATTGTAAGTTCAGGTGGTTCCAGTCACGAACCGCTTCGGCACGAGCATGTGTACGCGGTCGCATTCGTGCATATTTCGGCTGTCGGGTTCGGTGACCCACCTCAAGATGGCCAGACGGCCCGCTACAAGGTGGGCTAGTAACCCAAGACGGGCAGGTCGAAGGCAGCGTTCCAGTCGATACATTATGCGATCATTTTGGCCCAGAACGTGAACAACCTAGCAACACGCCGTGTAGCGGCGCCGTAAACCACCGTCGCGCGAGTGACATTGGAATTCGAGTCCGGCCTCGTGCGAGATCTAATGCCTTTGGGTGACTTTTCGCGGGTCGTCCACGCGTTCTACTATCCAGGCGGGAAATCTGGAGAGGGGCATGCACTATCGGCAAAGGTCGGTGCTGTTCGCAGCACCTTGGCTGATCATCGGAGTTGCCGCAGTAGGCGTTTCGGGCGGTATAACCGTTGCAGACTTCGAAAAGCCTGAACTGCTGATCGCCGCGCTGTTTATCGGCCTCCTCATCGGCATGGCCATTGAACAGTTCCTAGGCGCTATGAGAAAACAGGCGTGGCGGGAGAGAAACAGGTCACGCTGGGAAGAAAGGCGCAGCCACGAGCGCATCGTATTGGGGCCTTGGCCCCAGATACCAGCTGCGGAGCCATTGAGACCGGTCGACGCCACGGATCAACTACGTGTCGTCATGCGCTCGGATTTCACCATCCAGCCGTTGCTGAACAAGAGCGAAGCCCGCGTGTTTCGGGAACTCGACAGCATGGTGATCGGCTGCAATTCTTCCTGGCAAGTAATGGCTCAGGTTTCACTGGGCGAGATCCTCCGAAGCACCGACGCGGACGCCTACCGTTGCATCAACTCCAAACGTGTCGACTTGCTACTGGTGGATGGCAATTGCCAACCGCGGCACGTTATCGAATATCAGGGCGGAGCGCACCATCAAAGGGCCGCGGCCGCGCGCGACGCGGTAAAGAAGGAAGCGCTGCGCCGCGCTGGGATCGGCTACCATGAGGTCGTGGCTCGCCAAACGACGCCGTCGGAACTCAGGCGATTGGTCGAGAAGCTGGTGGAAAAGCCGAGTGTCACCTAACGCGCCCTCATCTCAGATGCCTGCACGGCAGAGCCAAGTCCATCGAGAGAAACATCACCTTGCTCGACAGCAATGAGGGGCGCTGCGAGATGATCTCCGATTTCGAGGCAGTTCGCAGAAATCTGTTTCCGGCTAGCCACG
>NZ_JASKLT010000090.1:0-494 GCF_030124405.1 Sinorhizobium sp. 7-81
CCGGTGGATCCGGAGGTGTAGATGATGTAGGCGAGATGGCGGGAAGTGAGGCCGAGGGCGCGGGGGTCGGGATCGGATGCCGGCCGGTTCGCCCAGGCCGGTGTTGCGGCATCGAGGTCGACCGCGGTCAGACCGGCGATCGCGCTGGCGCCGAGGGCCTGGCGACCGGCCGCATCGCAAAGCAGCAGCTTCGGTGCTGCGTCGTCGAGCAGCTGGCGCAGGCGCTGAGACGGATAGGCCGGGTCGAGCGGCACGTAGGCGCCGCCCGCCTTGAGGATCGCCAAGAGCCCGACGACCATGGCCGGGCTGCGCTCGAGGCAGATCGCCACCGGCTGGTCCGGCTTCACGCCGAGGGCGATCAGATGATGGGCGAGCCGGTTGGCGCGCGCGTTGAGCGCACCATAGCTCAGCTCTTCGTCCTCGTGGACGAGGGCGACGGCTTCGGGGGCGCGCCGGACCTGCGCCTCGAACAGCTCGTGGATGCACTTGTCCGA
>NZ_JASKLT010000091.1:0-470 GCF_030124405.1 Sinorhizobium sp. 7-81
GCTGCTCGGCGTCGAGCGGGTCGGCCGCCATGACAACTTCTTCGAGCTCGGCGGCCACTCGCTGCTCGCCGTCAGGCTCGTGAGCCGGCTGTCGCGGGCTGTTGGTGTGGAACTGCCGCTGTCGATGCTGTTCGCCAAGCCGGTCCTCGCGAACCTGGCCCGTGAAACTTCTATCGCGTTGGTTAAACAGGAATTCGATGGTGATGAGCTCGCAAAGCTGCTCTCAGTAGGAGTCTAGATAATGACAAATGTGGTTAGGATTGGCTTGGAAAACCTAGACGACGAAAGCTTGGCTCAGCTTTTCCTACTTGCAAAAGAGAAAGCTGCGAAGCGGAACGAAGCAGCCACGTTGATACCACAGGTCAGCCGGAACGAGCCGCTTGTGCTGTCGTTCGCGCAGCAGCGGCTGTGGTTCCTGGCGCAGCTGGATGCGGCCGGCACCAATTACCACGTGCCGCTGGCCTTGCGCC
>NZ_JASKLT010000092.1:0-461 GCF_030124405.1 Sinorhizobium sp. 7-81
AACTGCTATTCTTCAGCACGTCAGAGCAGGTCGAAGCAGACATGCTTCTCGATGGCTCACCGAACTCCTCCAACGGAAAAAACCGAAACTGGTTGCGGTCGCGCTCGCCAACAAGAATGCGAGGATCGTCTGGTCGATGCTCTCGGGTAATGCGGCCTATCAACCGGACCTGTCGGTGAAAGCAGCCTGACGGTCCCGTCGAGAGCGAGAAGGAGGTCCCACCTCGGCAATTGCAGCAAAATGGCAGGAGATGGCGAAACGGTCACCCCGTCGCTTCCCGAACCTGGTGTGTGGACCGGCACGGCTTCGGCCGATGTCTGGGGGCCGTTGAGGTGGAAGCGGGCGAAAACCCATCGAGGCTCGCGGCGCTGAACATCGAGCCGCATGAAGAAGCCGGATATACGTCAGCAGTTGTGACCATCAACCGGATTCAGCCAACCTGTTGCAATCGGGCGGGGTCC
>NZ_JASKLT010000093.1:0-433 GCF_030124405.1 Sinorhizobium sp. 7-81
AAGGAGTTTCGACATGATCAAGTCAATCTTTGCCGCCGTTGCCATGACGGCTCTCTTGTCCGCTGCCGCCGCTGCTCACGACGTCGGCGATAAGGATGCAACGGTCACGCTGGTTTACGAGCACGAACTGCCGAATGTTCCGGGCAAGAGCATGAAAGGTGTTCTCGTTGAATATGGTCCCGGCGGCTTCTCCTCGGCCCACACGCATCCGGAGTCGGCCTTCATCTATGCGACTGTGCTGGAGGGCGCCATCCGCAGTCAGGTCAACGACGGTCCCGTCAAGACCTACAAGGCGGGCGAGAGCTTCTCTGAAATGCCGGGAGACCGCCACGGTGTCAGCGAGAATGCCAGCGAGACCGAACCGGCGAAACTGCTGGCTGTTTTCGTCGTCGACAGCAGCGAGAAGGAACTGACCTTCCCGATCAAGGAGTAG
>NZ_JASKLT010000094.1:0-417 GCF_030124405.1 Sinorhizobium sp. 7-81
ACGTGAAGACCGACAAAATCGACGCGGGCACACTGGCCAGCTTGCACGCCGCGGGCTATCTGCCGGAGATCTGGACGCCGGATGCCGCAACCGAGCGGATGCGGCGGCTGGTGGCGCGGCGCTACCAGGTCGTGCGGCATCGGACCCGGATCAAGAACGAGGTCCATTCCATTCTTCACGCCCACCTGCTCCCGAAATGCCCGCATGCCGATCTGTTCAACGGTCGTGGCCGAGACTGGCTTAAACGCCAGCCTGTGCCTGAGGATGAACGTATTGCCATCGAGCGGCATGTGCGTGAACTTGATCGGCTGCGCGAGGACCTCGTGATCCTCGATCGGCAGATCGCCGAAGGCACGATGGTTGATCCCGCCGTCAAGCGGCTGCTCACGATCACCGGCGTCAGCCTCACCGTTGCGC
>NZ_JASKLT010000095.1:0-400 GCF_030124405.1 Sinorhizobium sp. 7-81
ATCGATCCATGAGCCGAGCGACAGCAGCCTGTTATGGGACGCTGTCCGGGTGATGGTGCGACTGTTGCAGCAGGCTGATGCACTGGGTCACGCCATCCCGTGGCACGATCACTGCCGCGCGGCGAAGAAGCGGGCTCGGGCGATCGAGTATACCCGCGGTCGCCCCAAACGGGTTCAGCACTACCGCGCGCTGCTTAGGATCGCCCGGAACACCCTGGATTATCTGCAGCAGGCGGCGGCACATTTGCCGCTGGCGGCGGGTCCGGCGGTCGAACTCTGGTAGGCGCAAGTCTGCCGCTATAAGCCGCTAATCGAGCGGATCATTGCCCAGACCGAGCGGCGGGTCCTGGCCGGCGAGGCGGTGCCGGCTGGCGAGAAGCTGGCGAGCCTGTTCGAGCCG
>NZ_JASKLT010000096.1:0-392 GCF_030124405.1 Sinorhizobium sp. 7-81
TAAGCCACCTCGTCTTGGGCGCCCATCGTCTAGCGGTCTAGGACGCCGCCCTTTCACGGCGGAAACACGGGTTCGAGTCCCGTTGGGCGTGCCATTCCTCCTCTTTCCTATCCGATCTTTTTCGTAGTATGGTGCCGGTGCTTCCGCAGCAGGCGCCCATCGTCTAGCGGTCAGGACGCCGCCCTCTCACGGCGGTAACACGGGTTCGAGTCCCGTTGGGCGTACCAAATCCCACTTCGGATGCGGCAGTTCAAATTTTCCCGCAAAAAAGTTGATTTAATGGCTCTCGCTCACTTGCGGGAATCCGAAGCGCTCTCTATAAGCCACCTCGTCTTGGGCGCCCATCGTCTAGCGGTCTAGGACGCCGCCCTTTCACGGCGGAAACACGGGTT